>CAVSCZ010000020.1:0-182792 GCA_963726635.1 uncultured Nitrospiraceae bacterium | reverse complement strand
TGCTCCGCACGTCTGGGACAACGGGAAAACACCTCGCAGGATGCTCAAAAAGGTCGTCCAGCAAGGCCGCAGCCGACGAAAGCACCGGAGGCATAGCCTCTAGGCTACCTTGAGGATGCTTTCGAGGCGAGAACGAAGCTGGCGGTCTTTTTCAGCATCCTGCTAAGACCGTTCCTGCCAGGCCCGCAGTCGTCTAGCCGTAATCACCCCGTCCACGCGCTCAACAGCTTTCAGCACCTGATCGAGGTGCTGGGTGCCTGACACTTCCACGACAAAGTCCAGCACAGCTTTCCGATCCTCCCGCGTCGTAATCTCGGCGCGGCTGATGTTGGCATGGCATTCCGCAATCGCGGAGGACACATTCGCCAGCACGCCGGTCTTATCGACGGCCACAATGGACATTTTGACCGAGTGCGTGCCGGGCGTGGCAGAGTCCCACTCCACTTCCACCAGCCGCTCCTTATCGTAGTCCAGCGCCACAAGATTCGGACAGTCGACGGCATGGATCGTCAGCCCACGCCCACGAGTGATGTATCCAAGGATGCGGTCGCCTGGCACGGGATGGCAACAGCGCGACAGCTGCATCAGCAGATCCCGAGACCCTTTGACCTGTACACCGGTGCCGTCGCTCTTCCCACCTATCTCTTTGCGCGGGGCGGGACGTTCCTGAGCCGGTTCTTGCGCTCCGGATGGCGGGGCCGTGAGTTTGCCGATAACCTGTGATGTCGCCACGCGGCCGAAGCCCACGGCTGCGGTCAATTCCTCAGTGCTGTCGAATCCCGACTGACGAGCCAACTCCAACAGTTCCGCCGACTTGAACATCCGAGCCGGCGCCATTCCATGACGGCGGAATTCCGACTCCAGCAAGCGACGGCCGATCTCGACACTCCGCTTCTGTTCTTCGAGCTTGATCCAATGTTTGATCTTGGTCTTCGCGCGCGAGGTGCGGACAAACTTCAACCAATCCTTGTGCGGCGTTTGCGTGGATGAGGTCAGAATTTCGACCGTATCCCCGCTGGCCAATTGATGCTTGAGCGGCACGATCTTCCCGTCCACCTTGGCCCCGACACAATGGTCCCCGACTTCGGTGTGAATCGCGAATGCAAAATCGACGGGGGTCGATCCTTTCGGCAACTCTTTCACAATCCCTTTGGGCGTGAACACATAGACCACGTCGTGAAAGAGATCGAGCTTCACCGAGTCCATGAACTGCCGGTTATCCGTCAAGTCTTCCTGCCATTCGACGAACTGGTGGAGCCAGCCGAAAGCCTTGCTGTCACGATCTGCGACTTGCCCTTGTTCCTTATACTTCCAGTGCGCGGCGATGCCGTGCTCGGCGATACGATGCATGTCCTCCGTGCGGATTTGGAATTCGACATGTTCCCCCTTCGGACCCACCACGGTCGTATGCAGAGACTGATAGAGGTTGGACTTCGGGATCGCGATGTAGTCTTTGAAGCGCCCGGGCACTGGCCGCCAGAGTGAATGGATGACCCCGAGCACGGCATAGCAGTTCATCTTGAGGTCCGTCACGATCCGCAGAGCAGTCAGGTCATAGACCTCTTCGAATGTAATCGACTGCTTATTCATCTTTTGATAAATGCCATAGAGATGTTTTGGGCGGCCGTAGACTTGTCCAACCAATCCATTCTCCTGCATGGCCCTCTGCACGAGCTGGCTGACTTCATCAATGTACTGCTGCCGATCCTCGTCCCGTTTCGCCACACGGACACGCAGCATCTCGTAGATATCCGGCTTGAGATGCTTGAGACACAGGTCCTCCAGCTCATTCTTGATCCACCCGATCCCAAGGCGATTCGCCAACGGCGCATAGATCTCCAGCGTTTCCTGGGCGATCTCCTTCCGCTTGGCCGCGCTGAGATGTTCCAGGGTACGCATGTTGTGTAACCGGTCGGCGAGCTTGATGAGGACGACCCGGATGTCGTCCGCCATCGAAAGCACCATCTTGCGGAAATTCTCCGCCTGTTTTTCTTCATAGCTCCGAAACGTGATTTTGCCGATCTTGGTCACCCCGTCGACCAGATGCACCACGTCCTTTCCAAACTCTTTTTCGAGTTCGTCAGCCGTGGCGACGGTATCTTCCAGGGTATCGTGCAGCAGTCCAGCAACGATGGCGGTCACATCCGTTTTGAGCGAGGTGAGGACCCCGGCGACAGCGATGGGATGTTGAAGGTAGGGTTCTCCGGACCGACGACGTTGCCCCTCATGCGCTTTCGCAGAAAACTCGTAGGCCTTGCGGACTAGGCCGAGGTCGGCATCAGCAGAATAGCTTCTGATCCGATCGAGCAACTGCTCGAGAGCTGTGACGGTCTCGTACACCATGGTTCACTCACTCAGTCGCACTCGGTCGAACATCGCGAATGCGGAGCTGAATCCGGTCACGGCCGTTCCAGCTATTCAGTTCAGGCGTGAAGGCCAGATCGACCGGGGTGCGGGACGGAATGCCCCGCTCCAGCAGCGACTTCATACCAAACCCGATACTATCGAACGGCAGCGATGCTCCCTGCCGCACAGTCATTTTCAGATGTTTCTCACCGACGGTGCGTGAGTCCATCACTTCGAGGCGGGTCACGGCAAACGTGGGCTCGGGATTGCCCGCGCCAAACGGATGCAGCGAACAGATTTCCTGGATCAACTGCAGATTCACTTCATCCAGACGCACCTCGGCATCGACGTTCAGCGTCGGAACCTTGCCACCCTCGTGGGTCCACCCGGCGACCACATCGGAGAACCTGGCACGAAACTCGTCGATCCGAGACTCGCGAATCGTCACACCTGCAGCGCTGGGATGTCCGCCGAAGGCCTCCAGCATCTCCCGGCAAGAAGCCAATCCTTGATAGAGGTCGAACCCGCCGGTCGTCCGCGCCGAGCCTTTGGCAATACCTTGCTCGTTGATGGCCATGACAATCGCCGGGCGCTGGAACCGATCAACCAAACGCGCCGCGACAATACCGACAACCCCGAGGTGCCAGTGCCGAGAGGCCAATACCAGTGCGGATGGCACATCGTGATCCTTCAGCGAAGCCAGCGCATCGGCCATGATATCCACTTCTATGCGCTGCCGTTCCCTGTTCAGTTGCTCAAGCCGGTCTGCCAACTGCTGCGCCTCGGCCGGATTGTCAGTCGTCAACAACCGCACACCTAACATGGCATCATCCAATCGCCCTGCAGCATTGATGCGTGGCGCCAGCTTGAAGGCGATCGTTTCCGCCGTGCAATCCCGCGTCACCCCCGCCACCTGCTTCAACGCCCGAACACCGCAGCGCGCGCCACGCGATAACTGGACCAACCCTTCGCGCACAAAGTTTCGATTCTCGTCATGTAAAGGAACGACGTCGGCGACCGTCGCCAACGCCACGAGATCGAGCAACGACTCCAGCGGCACTCCGGCAACCCCGTAGAGCAGCTGGTAGGCCTGCGCTACCTTATAGGCCAGCGCCGCGGAACAGAGACCTCGAAAAGGATAGAGGGCACCGGCTCGATGGGGGTTGAGCACCGCCACAGCGGGTGGCATCTGCTCGTCGGTCTGGTGATGGTCTGTCACCACCACATCCATGCCGAGCTGGGTCGCCAATGCGATTTCTTTATGCGAAGTCGTACCGCAATCGGAGGTCACCAACAACGAGATGCCTTCGTCATGCAATCGCTGAACGGCACCGAGGTTGAGTCCATAGCCTTCGCGGAGACGATGCGGGACATAGGCGCGAACCTGTGCGCCCAACCCGCCAAAGAACGACATATAGACGCTGGTCGCCGTAATCCCATCGACATCGTAGTCGCCGTAAAAACAGATCGGCTCCTGAGTCGTGACGGCACGATGCAACCGTTCGACCGCCTGCTCCATGTCGGGGATCAAAAACGGATCATGCGGCGCCTGCAGCGACATCCATAACGTGGCTTCATCCGGCGTGGTCACGCCACGAGCCAGGAACAACGAGGCGGTGGCAGGAGAAATGGAGAGGGCCTGCACTAACGAAGCCCGCTGAGACAGATTGATGTCACGGAAGACCCAGATCTTTGATTTCATGAGGGCCTCTCAAATGGTTCTGAGTCTAGATCGAAGCTAACTATCTGAGAATTAAAGGGATACTAGCCGCTCAGCTCTGCGTTGTCAAACCGTAGAACGTGGAGTCGCGCCGGTGACGGACGAAGGTCGAACCCTAAGGAGCGGAGTGTGATGAGGAGGAAGGAAAAAGAGGGAGTAGATCCACCAGACTATTGGTGCTACTCCCCCCCCTTTTGCACGTAGTTCTTGACGAATTCTTCTGCGTTCTTTTCGAGCACGTCGTCGATTTCATCGACCAGCTTATCGATGTCTTCTTTCATCTTCTTGCCGGCCTCGACGACCTTCGGATTGGCCTTAACGTCGTCCTTCCCCTGTGGCTCTCGCTTGGGCTCTTGCTTGCGCTCCTGTTTCTCCATCCGAGCACCTCCCGTGATTCTGGGAAACTCTCGTGGATCAGCACCAACGTGATCCCTCCGGTTACCTTACTCCAGGGGCATTTCAGCCGTCAAGCCAAGCGCAGAAACGTAAAGCGCCGCAAGTCTTTAGCTATCAGCCGTCAGCGTTCAGCAATCAGCACGGAACTGAGAGCTGAATGCTGATCGCTTCCATATTTATTTGCGTATCACGAACGGCCCTATCACACAATTAGGGACACGATGAGCAACGCCACAATGTTGATGACCTTGATCATCGGATTGATCGCCGGACCAGCCGTATCTTTATAGGGATCGCCGACCGTGTCTCCCGTCACCGCCGCCTTGTGCGTGTCCGTCCCCTTCATGCCCTGCTCTTCAATATACTTCTTGGCGTTGTCCCAGGCGCCGCCGCCACTCGTCATCGAAATGGCAACGAACAGACCGGTGACAATACTGCCGACGAGCATGCCGCCCAATGCCTGCGGCCCCAGGATCATGCCGACCAGAATCGGCGAGACGACCGGGATCAATCCCGGCACCATCATCTTCTTGATCGCCGCCTGCGTCACGATGTCCACGCAAGTCCCATACTCCGGTTTTCCGGTTCCCTCCATGATCCCTTTGATCGTCCGGAACTGCCTGCGCACCTCTTCCACCACTAGCCCGGCTGCCTCCCCCACCGCCTTCATACAGAGGGCGCCAAAGATGAAGGGCAGCATGCCGCCTAAGAAGAGCCCGACTAGAACAGAAGGATTGGAGAGGTCGAATGTGCTCGCCCCACTCCCCTTTGCCACCTCACGTGCATATTCGGCGAACAGCACCACCGCCGCGAGACCAGCCGATCCAATTGCATAGCCCTTGGTCACCGCTTTCGTCGTGTTGCCGACCGCGTCCAATGGATCGGTGATGTTCCGCACCTCTTTGCCGAGATGAGCCATCTCCGCGATACCGCCTGCGTTGTCTGTGATCGGACCGAACGCATCGATCGCCACCACGATACCGGCCATCGACAACATCGACACCGCCGCAACCGCGACGCCGTATAACCCGCCCGATGCCGCACCACCGCAGATCCAGTAGCTCGAAAGAATCGCTCCCCCGATCACCACCACCGGCAAGGCTGTAGACTCCATCCCGACCGCCAGCCCGGCGATGATGTTGGTCGCATGACCCGTTTCACTTGCCTTGGCAATGGCCTTCACCGGCGCATAGCTCTTGGAGGTGTAGTAATCGGTAATAAAAACAAGTGCGAGTGTCACAGCCAAGCCGATCAACGAGGCGAGATAGTAGCTCATCCCGCTCACGCCACCCACCCCCGACATGATCGTGTTCGTCACAGGATAGAACGCCACCGCTGCGATGCCGCCCGCCACAAACAAGCCCTTGTAGAGCGCCGGCATGATCCCGCCGCCCGGGCTCACCTTCACGAAGAAAATACCGATGATCGTCGCGAAGATCGTGACGCCCCCGAGGGCGAGCGGGTACAGAATCGGGGCGCTGACTCCGTTGAATAGCGTGAAGGCCAAGACCATCGCCGCCACCGTCGTCACCGCGTAGGTCTCGAAGAGGTCCGCGGCCATACCGGCGCAATCGCCGACATTGTCGCCCACGTTGTCCGCAATGACTGCCGGGTTGCGAGGGTCGTCCTCCGGAATCCCCGCTTCGACTTTCCCGACGAGGTCTGCGCCGACGTCCGCTGCTTTCGTATAAATACCACCGCCTACCCGGGCAAACACCGAAATCAAACTCCCGCCGAACCCAAGACTCAGCAACGCATGAATCGCCTTTTCCTGCCCTGCAAACTGCGATGCCACCGTATAGAAGGTGGTGATGGCCAGCAAGCCTAAGCCGATCAACAAGAGCCCCGTCACCGCACCGCCACGAAACGCCACGGTCAGCGCCGCATTCATCCCCTTATGGGCAGCCTGCGCCGTCCGGACGTTCGCCCGCACCGCGATGACCATGCCCACATACCCGGCCAGCGACGAAGCGCCGGCGCCGATCAAAAATCCGACTGCGGTCAGTAAGCCGAATTTATCAGAGATAGCCCCCGCTCCCCACAACATGGCGAATAGCACTGCGGCGACGACGCCGACGGTCCGGTACTGGCGGTTTAGGTAGGCGCTCGCGCCTTCCTGGATGGCCTTCGCAATTTCCTGCATCTTCGGGTTGCCGGCGTCAAGTTTGAACACCCACATGGCCAGGTAAAGGCCGTAGGCAATGCCGGTCACCGCCGCTACCAACGCAAACGTAATAATGCCTGAGTCGCTCACAGTGCTCTCCTCCTGTTAGGGGGCTATATCTCTCACCCGTTTCCCCGTGGCTTCCACCCATCACGATCGCGTGTTCGATGGCAACCCGCGAGGCAGTACAGAATCGATCCGTGCAGCTAAATACCCGAAAAGTTGGGCCATTCTATACAGGTGGGAGAGGGGGATCAAGGTGAAAAGAGACGGGAGAACGTCCGCATTGGTTCCTTGCTCCCGGAGCGCGCACGCTCACAAGGTGCTCGCTCGACGGGCGCAGTGGACCCGACATCGGGCATCCTCCCAAGAGAGAATGGAAAGGAGATCCGGAGAGGCAGCCTGGATGGTCCTCTGTGCTCGCAGCGCCCCTGCGATGAAACGGTGGTCGCTCGATGGGTGCAGTTGAGGACCATTCCAGGCCGCCGCATTAATCAGGAATGGGTGGGAGGGGAAAGGAAAAATTTGTCGACTTGACGGCCGCAGTGAAATCGATATCGAGCGCCCTCCCAGAGGAGAGAAAAGGTAGAAGAGTATGCGTCGGTGGACGCGGGCGGGAAGGATTGACCAGGCCGCATCTCTTTCATCAAGGAGACCGGTTTGCGGTTGAAAAAGAGACTTGTTATAGTGCGCGGCGGAGGAACTGACCGTGGGCGTGGCGCCTGATTATATTTTGGTGGAGGGACAGACGTTCAGCAAAGCGAAGCTGTCGCTCGACAACCACGTCTACAAAAACTGCGCGATCGATGACTGCGATGTCTATTTCAGTGGTGGGCAATACGAACTGATCGATACACACATTACAAATTCCCGCCTCATCCTCAACCACCCAGCCAAGGGCATGTACAATGCCATTCAGATCTTTAAGATGAAGTCTCCGGGCTCCAGCATCATCGCGGACTAAGAACCAAGACTAGAGGCGAAGGGCTAGGGGCAAGCGGGAAACCTGTCTCCCGACCTTCGGCCTTTTTCCACTCGCCGCGAGCCTCTCGCCAGGGCGCCTATTTAACTGAGATATTCTCAGTGTACTTGACGATCTCGATCGGCTGAAAGACGGGATCTTGCGATCCTTTGGAGGACTCGGCTTCGACTCGCTGCAGGAAGGGGGCAGGACCGGAGATCGGCGCGTAGTTGAGGGTCACCTCAACATCGAACGTCTTGGTCTCCTTCGGCGTGGAGAAGGTAAAGGTCTCGACGCGCGTTTCTTCAGGCTTCAAGACCGTATCTTCAAGGACTTTGACCGCCTCGAAGTCGAAGCTCGTCTTCTGGCCCTTGGCATCCTGATAGACTCGGCCATAGACCCGCTTGTCGGTATACACGGTCTTCAGGTTCTTCCCTTTAATATCCAGATCCAGCACCACGGTCGCCCAGGCCGGATGGGTGGTCGGCAGACTGTGAGGAACAAGACTCTGCACCTTCACCGTGACCGTGGTTTTCTCACCCTCGATCTTGGTCTGCACATCCAGCTTGGCCGCCTCCTGGCGAAGCTTGCCGATACGACCTGGGAAGGTATGGTTCGCCGTCTTCCGCTTTTTCTCTCCGTTGGCCGACTCACCGACCTGCTCCGGCATGTGGCAACTCTGACATTCCTTGCCGGACTTGATGGCCTTGCTCTGATCCCAGTTGCCCAGCAGATCGTTGGCTTTGCCTAAGCTGGCAGCCGAGGGGACCGATTGGTGGCAATTAAGGCAGAGATCGGACTTTTGAAACAGCCCCAGCTCCATCGACTGGTGGGCGAGGTTCTGAACAAAATCCTTATAGGGGCCATAGAGCGTCTTGCTCCCGAGTTCGTACTTGGGCTCCGGCGGTTGCTTCGTCCGATCGACCTGCTTGATCAAGTGACATTGCGCGCAGGCCACCCCATCCAGCGAGGGGTCACCGGCCTTGGCCTGATCGATGAAGAGCTGGGCCTGATCGGGGAATTCGCGCACGTGCGGCGCATGGCAGCGAAAGCACAGGGCTTTGTCTTTTCCTGCCGGGGAAGCCAAGAAGGCATCGAGCGAGGCACGGAAGGCCGGCGAATGGATCGAGCGCGAGAGCGGAGAAGTTTCCCACTCTTCAAACACGCGCTCATGGCAACGTTTACACTTGCTGGAACTTGGAAAGGCCTTTTCAAGGGTGCTCTGGGACTTCGCTACTTCTTGCGCGAACGTGCCGCTGTCGAGCCAGTGAGCGAGAAGCAACGCAGCAACCACGATCACCGCGCCGATTCCCCTCTTCACACCGGTCGAGTCTCGCACCATCATGCTGGTCCTTCTGTTTCGACGGCTCAGAATGTTTTGGCCCGGTAGGTCAAGAGGCGGGGCTGCGTATACTCATCGAAAATCTTCTTCGCACTTTCCCGCTCTTTGTCGGTTGCCAAGGTTGCGAGATACTTCTCCTTGAGCGCCGGTTCGGGCGTCGGAATCAACGAGTAGTTCAACACCGCTTCAATCGACGCGGCAGTCGAGCCGGCCGGGAGCGCAAGGGAGAAGGGCACTTTTCTCGTATGGCCTCCCTTGATGAAGGGATCAGGAATCGGGCCCCGGAGAATTTTGTCGTAGGGCAAGCCAAACTGCTTAGTCTCTTCCTTCAGCACCTTGCCTTGCGCATCCTTGGCGGTAATGATCAGATAGAACTGCTTGAGCACCGGGTCGCCGTCGGGAAAGCTGTGAGGGAGGCTACCGATTTTCACCAGCGCCGTCCCTTCCACCGCAGAGGCAGACTTGGTGGACTCAAGATCCACGCGGGGCATCCATTCGGCCTGCAGGTTGCGATTCTTGAGGAGGGTGCCGGGAATCACCACGCCGCGGAACCAGTGCCGACCGATTGCGCGCGTCATGGCGCCGCGCTTCGAGGTGGAACTGCCGGTCGAGGGCTCCATGTGGCAGTCTTGGCAAATCGTCCCCTGCAAGATCTCCCCGGCCAGATCTTTCCGTGTCACATCCTTGACCTTATCGAAGTGGCAGGAGGCGCAATAGTTCGCGCCACGGAACAGTTCGGACTGCGACGCAGGATGGACGAGATTTTCCTCCGGGTCCGCATAGGGGCCGTAGATCATCTTGCCAGGCTCGATCTTGAACGACGGCGGGGAGTTCGGTGTCTGCTCGACCTGCTTGATCAGATGGCAGGAGGCGCAACCGATGCCTTCCACTTGAGGCTTGCCGGACAACACCTGGGCGACAATCTTCTCAGCATGTTGCGGGAACACGGTGGTCGACGGCACATGGCAAGAGAGACAACGGCGGCGCTCGTCGGTCGTCGGATTGGTCTGCAGCCAGACGCCCAACACCGTGCGGAAGACCGGCGACTCCAATGACGTACCATGCAAGAGCGCCGCATCGACCCGGCCGAATGTCTTGAGGTCCGGCGTCTGTTCACGCACGCCTTTCCACTCTTCATAGTGCCGATCGTGGCATTGCTTGCAGTCTTCCGATCGAATGAAGATCTTTTCAATTTCCGCCACCCAGTCGGCCGGAGCCTGGGCCTCTGCCTTCTGTGCAATGGCGCGGCCATGATACAGGCCGATGACGCCCACAATGAGCACGAGAAAGAGTCCTGCAGCGATTCGTTGTGCGGACCGTCTGCGTCGTGACATCATCAATCCCGTTTGCATCCGACGAAATGGAAATTGACACCCCATCCGACTGGATCGCCTGGATCAGCCGGCTCATAGGTGCCGACGGTGAAGTTGCATTCTTTCATCCCGCGCTTGATCGCTCTTCCAAAATCAATCATGTTTCTGATCTCTGCCTTGTCGATTTCCTTGATGATGGACCGGACCTTGATGCCGGCATAGTCGGCGCGCGAACTCCCGATCACTTCGAACACCGCGACGCCTTGCGCCCGTTCGAGTTTCAATTCTTTCTTGATGTCCCTCGTCCACGTCTCCGACAATCACACCGAATTCTTCACCCAACTGCGCGGCTTCATTCACGGTCATCGGCTCCGGCTCTGCCGCACTCACCGGCGCCAGCGCGAGACCGCCCAGGGCTCCCATGCACAAGCTGACACACAAGAAAAAGGCCCTTCCGCTCCGAAGGGCCTTTCTTTGAGCACCAACTGAACTGATCCGAGCATCCTCCAACGTTTATGCCTTTCTTCTACCATCTCACCAAGAAACTTAGCAGGATGCGGAAAAACCATTTTAACACGCTAGAACTTCTATGGCCGCATATGCGGCACAAGGGAAGAACGCTCCCGCAGGATGCTCAAAAAGGCCGTCCAGCAAGGCCGCAGCGAGTGAAGGTCCGAGGCGTACCCCCTGGGTACGCTGAAGGCCTGAACGATGCGAGAACGCTGCTGGCGGACTTTTTCAGCGTCCTGTTTAGAGCTTCGCAACCGGATCGATCATTAACTGAAACCAGGGCGCGACGGCTTTCTGCCCATTCCGCTCTTTGTTCTCACCGTTCCACACGGCGAACGACACGGTTTGCACTCGGCCGGGAATCAGTTTGGCTTCGTTCTCTTGCTCTTCACTCACCAAGGGCCTGCGCATGACGACATGCCACACCCCGTCTTTCCACGCAGCCTTCCCCTGGACCCGGCCCTGCTTCTCTTTGGTCGTCAGGGTACTAAAGCCCCCGCCGATGAGGTCCTCGACCGAAGAGACCCGGCGCGGAATGACTTCGAACGTCCGCACGCCATCGCGAGCCTTCTCGGAAGTCTTGGCGGCCCGGCGATCGATATCGCTCTGCCAATCGGCTTTCCAATGCCAGATATTGATGTAATGATCGAGTTGGCCCATGCAGAAAAACGAGGGAGCATCACCGAGCGGCAGCCCGATCGCGACGCCGTCTCGAAAGGTCCCCGGCGTCAGACGGTCGTTCTTCGTGTTGTCCTGCCATTCCAATAGAAACGCGATCTCGGTGCCGTTATGGAGCGACCGCACCGTCAAGGCCCGCGCGGTCGGCTCAGGCCAGACCGGCCTGGTAATCACCTGACCGCTCAATGGAAGGGTCATCGGCGAGACCTTGGCCCATGCGACATCCTCGGGCCCCGTCGGCAACTCCCCCTCGACAAGGCGCGCGCGAATAATCATCCCCTCTGAACTGACGAGGGGCACGCCGAAGCCCACTAAGACGCCGGCCACAACCAGAATGAAGGGAAACAGTAGAAGTAACGGGCGGGAAGAAATCTTCGTCGTCGTACGCACCATGCAAGGTCCTCGGGTGACCGACGCGAGCACATCGCGAGGGGCTCAGAATACCACAAAGCCAGGACGAGACCAATCCGACTGCCTCCGGATTTCTACCAGAGTTTTACGCGGCGAATTTTATTTTCGCCCCGTTCGCAGATATAGAGATAGCCCTGGGAGTCCAGTGAGAGTCCGACTGGAGAGTTGACGACGGCCTCCACTCCGAGCAGCCCGTCTCCATGTTTCACGGTCCCTGCCGATTCTTTTGCCACGAAGCGCGCGGCGCCGCAGCCACCCATATTCTTGTCTTCGTAACCGCTGTCTCCATTGCCCGCGACCGTCGTGATCAGGCCGGTCGCGACGTCCACCTTGCGCACGCGATGGTTCATCGTGTCGGAGATGTAGAGATTGTCCTGCTGATCGACCACCACGGCTTCCGGCGCATGGAGCATGGCTCTGATCGCCGGCTTGTCGTCACCGTCGTAGCCGTACCGGCACACGCCGGCCACTGTCGAGATGATGCCGCTGCGGTGATCGATGCTGCGCACGCGATTACTACCCTTGTCGACGAAAATAATATCGCCTTTCCCGTTCACCGTAAGACCGACGACATCATAGATGCGGGCCTCTAGCGCGGGCTTTCCATCGTCGAGGTACATGGACATGTCCAGTCCGTCTGAACAGACCGGCATAAGCCAGCCATGGTCGTCGCTGAAATCGATGCCGATGGCATCGCCGGAGAGCACGACCAGATTCCGCGCAACGAGCGGCTGCTCGCGGGCCTCGTCCTCGGCCGTCCAGGTCCCGGCGACGGTCGTCACCATGCCTGTCCGGGGATCGTAGCGACGGATTCGATGCGCCTGAGTGTCGGCGATGTACATCACATCGTTGGGGTCGAAAGCAATTGCGGCCGGCCAGGTGAGATTGACCTCGAGGGCCGGACCATCTCCGTTGAACCCATGCTGCCCGGTGCCGATGATCGAGGTGATGATGCCGGTCTCGTGATCCACTTTCCGGATGCGGTTACTGCCGGAGTCGCAGATATAGAGGTCGTTGCGGGAGTCAAACGCGACGTCGAGCGGCAGGTAGAGTCCGGCTTCCCCACAGAGGCCTTCGTCGCCGCTATAGCAGGTTTCACCGATGCCGGCGAAATTATGGAGCGTGCCTTCCCGGAGATTGACCCGCCGGATGCGATCGGACCCGGACTCGGCAAAATAGAACCAGGTTTCGTCCTTGTCGAGTGCGGCGTGATGGGGCAGTGGAATCCCCGACTTGACCGCCCGCTTTCCATCGCCGGTGCTCCGGGCCTTGCCGTTGCCTGCGAAGGTTTCGATATAGCCGGTCGCGAGCTGCAGTTCGGTTTCCATATACCTGTGGCCCTAATCCCGGCTGGTTAGCCGCGTGAAGCTGATTGAACCGTCTCGGCCGGCTGCACCACGGGCGCTGCTGCTTGCACGGTGGGTTCCGGAATCGCTTGCTGCGGAGCAGCTGCCATCTGCTGCTGGGCCGCTTGGGCTTCGGCTTCGATCACGTCCGCCTCATGCACGGACTTCTTGAAGCCCTTGATCGCCTTACCGATCCCTTCTCCCAGCTGCGGCAATTTGCCCGCGCCGAAGATGATCAGCACAATGAAGAGGATCAGGATCAACTCTGTAAAACCAAGACTCCCAAACATGGTGTGTTCCTCCGTCTGAATGGGTAAATCAGGATGCGCTGCTCTCTTTGGCCCGTTTTGAAAATCGTTCCTTCAACCGATTCCGTGCCTGCTCGGCCTGTTCAAACATCTTGGCCTTGTCATAGACGCTGATCAAATTGTAGTAGGCCAACGGTTCCTCGGGATTCTGCTCGACGGCATCTTCCATAACCTTAATGGCGAGATCCGTCTTCTTGTGATTCATCGCCAACTCCATCAGCTTGAAACTGCCCTCCAGATGCTTCGGGTCCAGTTCGAGCGTGCGGATATAGCACTGGATGGCCATGTCGATGGTGTTGTAGTCCGAGACCTGGGGATTATCCAGTTCGACATAGACCCCGGCGAGATTGTACCAAGCCATGGGATCGTCCGGCGTGATTTCCACGAGACGCTCGTAATAATCCTTGGCCTCCATGAACTTTTTTTTGTCGGCATAGACCCGGCCAAGATTGAAGAGCGCCAGGACATCGTGAGGGAACACGTCGAGCGCATGCTTGAACTCGGTTTCCGCTTCATCCGACATGGCCTTCGTCGCGTAGATCGTGCCCAAATTCGAATAATACATGGCGAGTGAGCGGTTCATCTCAGCACGGAGCCCCTCCGCCATCTCAATCGATTTCTTGACCTCAACGAGTGCATCGTCCATCCGGCCTTTGCTGAAATACAGCTCGCCCAATCGGCAACGGGCCTGGAAATCGTCTGGCTCGGCCGCCAAGAGTTTTTCAATCTCGACGATTTCTTCGTCGGGGTTCAGCGGCTGATCGCCAGGATCGACGATGGTCTGGCTTTGTTCAGAAACAGAAGAGGTTGGTTCGTTCATACGATTCCCTATGGTAAAAAGGTTCGTTAAATGTGTCCGCCCGCCAATGAGTCCGGCGTGCCAATCATGGGAGCGTTCGTCGCCGGTGCCGAATCCGTCGCGTCACGCCGATACCGGTCCATGGTCAAGAGCATAACGCCAAGCACCACCATCAACGTCAGATTCGAATACAGGAGTGCATACCCGGCAATAAACATCAATCCAAGACCATAGCCGGCGAGTCGCCCCATGGTCAGCAACTTAATGACCGTGTACGACCAGCACAACAAGCCTGTCATGTAGAGCGCAAACGGGAGAAAAAACGTGTAACCCATGCCGAACTGAAAAATCCACCCGATGCCGTCCGCCGCCTTGCGAATGTTATTGGCCATCCCGGGGTCATACCGATTGAGCAGAAAATCCAAGAAGAGCATGAGGGTGAAAATGGATCCGGCGGTCGCCCAAAACCAGATGGCCCGACGGCGTTGCCGCTGATTGCGCGTCCGAAATGAGACGCCCCGCCCATAGGCCCAAAACACCAGGATACTGGACAAGACCATCAGCGCCTCGCCCCCGCGATGGGCCTCGTATACGAATGGCGGGGCCGCCACGGTCCCGATAAAACCATAGACCGTGGACACGATCTGGTAATACAACCATCCCCCGATCCCCAGGAGATAGGTGATGCCCATCGCGCGATGCGACCATTCAGTATGCGTGGAAAGGTACTCCACCATCAGACAGATCAACGCGATCAAGGCCACGAAGTTATAAATCGCCGACCCCAGAAAGGCAGGCGGGATCAACAAGAAACCAACCGTGAGGAGCAACAGGAGCACCACACAGGGGATGACGATCATATTCGATCCCACAAACCCACGCCCGGCCATCCGATTGACGACCCCCACACCCAAGGCGAGAAACAACAGAATCGCCACCACATTGAGTAACCACTGCCCGATCTCCGTCAGTGCCGTGAAGGTCGGGATAATCCACTCATGCGTCTGCGCCAACTTGCTGAGATGCATCCCTAACCGCGACACGAGCCGATATAGGATCAATTCCGAGAAGGAGACGATCAGGACGAGCTTGACCGTGTACTGGAACAGGAGGGATTGATCGTTGATCTTTCCTGTCATCCTGTCCATGGTGGGATTCGCGGCAATCATGCTGTACACCCTCAGAGGAGGCCCGGATTATACCGATCGAGAAAAGACAGGGTCAATGTCGTACGGAACAGGCTCATCACGATCCCGCCGGCTGCGGCACGCCCACTTCCTGGGCCTTGGAGCGTGCGATATATAACAACCCGTCTGCCATGGAGTAGTTGAACGGCAACTCGCACACAACTTCGCTGACCTTTTCATAGACATGCTGATACAGGCGTTCCGCTTCATCCGGCGTCATGCCTTCCGATACTTCATAGAAAAAACCCAGGCTTAAGTCTTCCGCCGACGGGCGCATGATGCGCCTGATTCCATAACTACCCGGGTCGCTCATGATCGGTGCTTCTTTTTCCAAATCGAAGAGGCAGGGCTGACAAGAGAATCCGTAGGAGCTGTTAAGTCGCCTGTTCTCGACGATGAAATTCATCGTCTCTCGCGCTTCTTCTTCCTTCTCGGTCGGGAACCCCACAATGATGTAACAATGCACCGCGATCCCCAGATCGACGCAATCGTCGGCAATGCGCCGCACCCACTCCTGCTTGATCCCTTTCTTCATGAAATCCATCACGCGCTGGTTGAAGGACTCCAATCCGAATACGATCTTCAGGCAGCCGGCATCCCGCATCGACGCCAGGAGTTCACGCGTCAGGTGCTTCTCGAATCGCATTTCGCAGGTCCATTTAATGTCCAGCTTCTTATCGATGATCTGCTGGCACAATCGTTTGGTCGGCGATAACGCGAAGCACTCGTCGGTAAAGAAGAAGCGTTGGGCTCCATACCGCTGCCTGAGCCATTCCAATTCTTCAACGGTTCGTCCCGGCTCTTTCTGCCTGAAGTTCTGGTGATCCAGCGTGAGGGCACAGAACGCACAATCCTTGTAGTAGCAGCCTCGCGAAAACTGCACGGGTAATACCGGTTCCGGCGACAGGTACAGTCCCAGCGGGAAGCCGTCGTAATTGGGAGCCGGCAACTGGTTAATATTTTCAGAGTAAAACGGCTGGTTGACCGTGATCTTCCCGTTTTGGCGATAGATCAGGTTGGGAACTTTGCTGAAATCTTTTTTCCCGGCCAATTGATTGACCAATTCGAGCAACGCCGTCTCGCCCTCGAACACGATGATGTCGTCGGTCAGATCGAATAGACTCGGGCAGCGACGCAAGTTGTCGACCAGTCTGGTGAAGATGCTGCCACCAATGGTCAGATGGATGTTGGGCGCGGCTTCCTTGATCAAGCGACAGAGTGTCAGACCAGGGATGATCTGCGAGGTAGCCGTAATCGAGACGCCGATTAAATCCGGCTGGTCACCGACAATCGACTGAATGAAGCGCTCACGGAAGAGCTTGATATAGGGGTTCTGGGTTTCATCCCTGATGATCTTCATCAGGTCTTTGGACGAATAGATGGAGCAGCTGCCGAACTGATTATCCACGACCGTCAGTCGGGTCGGGAAATAGAGTGTGGAGAGCACCTCCAACCATTTGTCGATGAGAAAGAGACTCTCCTTGTAAGATTCGATATCGTAGAAGCCCTCCCCGCGAAGGGTCTCCTTGGCCGGCTCAATCCGGTCAATGAGATAGGGGAAGCGGTCCAGCGACTCCACGACTCTCGCCAAATGCTCGGCACTTCCCGGTCCAGTTTCACCGGTTCGCTCCTGCTCAAGGGCTCGCTGTTTATCGACCAACTCCTGATAGAGCTCTGCCCCGTATGATTGGGTAACCACTGCGTCTAAGAGTTCGATCCCAAGATCGCGCTGGGAGACGTTGGAAACGCCGCCTTGAGCCAAAAACCCCGTCAACGATGGGAGGCTCAAATAGGGCTGTGATGGATGCCACGTTGGAGGAAAAAGCAGTGAAACTTTCATGCTGAATCACTACCAACTTGGTGAAAAATTAAGACGTTATCTCAGGTAAATCCAACTGTTTTTTATACACTCCGCCATCGGCCAAATGCAACCCTTGAGGCCCGCTCCTACCCCTGACAGGTAGAACCAACAGATTAATAATCGTGACGAGGTGGTCTACCACAGAAAAAGAGAAACCCCAGCCCGGCCTGATGCCGGACTGGGGTTTTCTCGTTAGGCTATCACTCGTACCTCTAGCGGTACGAGATGGTCTCTCCAGAGACCGGTTCCCCTACTGAAGCTTCAGGGTAAACCAGGTTGAGAGCGCCTTCATGCCGTTACGTTCAACGTTGTTACCGTCCCACACCGCAAACGCGATGGGCACAGACATTCCCGCCTTGAACTGGGTATCGTTGGCATCACCGGTTTCCAACGTGCGCTTCACCACCACGCGCCAGGTTGGGCCAGAGTATCCACCACCCTTGACGGAACCTGACGGTTCCCACACACCGTTTCCGATGACATCCTGGTGCGCCTGCGTCGTCAGGGTGCTGAAGCCATTGGCATTCAGATCCTCAACCGAGCTCACGCGCAACGTCGGGTCGGACATGATGTTCCCCGACCAGATGCCAGGATTGAAGGGCCCAAGGCTTCGGCCGATCCGGTCAGGATAGGTCACGCCGCCCGCTGGCTCTTCGAAATAGTAGTCCCAGAAAATGCCGGGGTATTGGTCGTCCACGTCCCAGATACCCGCGCTATCCTTCCCGAGGTCCTTCTGCCACTCTGCGTTCCACCGCCAGATGTTGGTGGTGCCGCCGGACTGGCCCATACACTGGAAGGGTGGCGCTCCAGAGGTGTTGACTGGGAACATGACCGCCGCCTGATCCCGGAAGTCCTGGGGACCAATCGTTGTATCGTTCTTGGTCTGATCACTCCACTCGATACGCAGACCGAGCTCTTTGCCGTTGGTCATGGCCTTCACGAACACCGACTTCACCGAAATATTCGGGTGCATCGGCGTGGTGATCAGCTGTCCGCTCAACGGCACAATCACCCCAGGAACGCTCTCCCAGACCGGGTTCGCGCCGTCCATGGGGATCGATCCCTTGATGGCCTTCGCCGGAATCGTGACCGGCTGGCTGACAGCCAACGGCACCTGCCCGATCGTCAGCATCACGCCAACGATCAATGCAGAGAGAAGAATGCCAAACACCACACGCTTATTGTGTGTCTGCACTACTCTCATAGGACTACTCCTCCTCTCGATTAAAAGATTAAGAACGATGGCCCAAGATAACTCCCGACAAACAAAAAATAGAAGCCCTCATGAATACGGACAATGGTTAGGCGGTTCCGACCGGCCCCCCCTCCTCCTTGTCTTTCCCTTGATCCTTTTTATCCAAAAATGATTCGGCGCCAACTTCGTTCAACAAGAGACTCAGCTCATTTCCTTGATCTTGCGCACCGCACTCATACGTCTGGCCTTCCGGCGCATTAAACGTCGCCGGCCGATAATCGGTTTCCGAGTAGGGTTGCGGAATAACGCCCAGGAACGCGGCTTCGAAATCCATCCACTCCGCCATCAAGTCCGCTACGTGCTTGTACAGACCGGAATCAGCTTTCTTGACCAACATCCGGCAAAACAGTGGGACCCACCGGCCGATATGATTCTTGACAAACTTCTTCTGAGCATCCAGGACGATCTGCGTCTTGTCTGCTCCATCGTGACAGCGGGAATAGGATTCTTTGTAGGCCAGGAAATGCATGAACTCGAATTCGACGCTCAAATGATCCAGTCGCTCATGGATATCCTTGGACAATTCCACCCCGAACGCACGATAGAATCCGGCGATATCGCCCATGACTTGCGATTGGGCAAACACGTGGTCGTTTCCGAAGAGCGTTTCGTAGGGAGGGCAATCGAGGGTGATGACATTGCTGAACACTCGGCGATGCTCGGCCTGCAGATCGCTGAGTTGCCAGTTGACACACTCTGACGCGACAACTTTCTCGATCTGATCGAACTGCCTGCGCAGCAACACCAGCTTTTGCTTGGCCCGCTCACCGCCGATGCCGTCGAGTGCCAGGTCCAAGGCATCGATCGCCGCTCGCCCATCCTCGACGAACTCTCCGCATTGCACGTAATCAAGGAACTCATCGTCTTCAGGATAGAGCAGGCTCCATGAAACAAGGAGATAGAGCTTACTGCGATTGAGGGCACGTTCGACTGCGGGTGAATCTTTAATGGCGGGCGAAGTCGGGATGACCGTGGCCACGGCTGGAGAATTTGTTTGCACCGGCTGTTTACTCGTCATGAGAATCAGCTCCTCGGTTTACCCTGTTGCCCGCATGAACTGTCCGGGCATTTGAGGTCAAACCTTTGGCACAGGCTCGCGTATGATAGGTAAAGACCCAGGGGTTGTCAAGCGCGATCTCGCCCTTCGCAAGGGATAATCTAAATCTATGATTTCTCAAACTATTCCCCCTTGTTGATGTGGACCATTTCTCTCGAATTTTCTCTCTTGCATTCAGGCATATTCTTGTGTCTCACGAGAGCGACTGCGCCAACAACCTGAACGGTGTGACTCGGATGGCCACGCGATCATTCACTGTTCGACAGACTTGTTCACACAAGCCGCACCCGACACAACGCTCAGTCGTCACAACAAGACGCTGCGAGTCAAAATCCATCGATAAGGCATCCGTGGGACATTTAGACGCACAGGCATGACACCCCTGCCCCGCCGTACAGATGCGATGCGAAACGATGGCGAGGCCCATTCGTATCTGATCGGGCCCTCCGACAGGGAGCAACGCCTCCGTGGCACAAGCCGCGATGCAGGGGACATCGTCGCAGAGATAGCACGGCATCTGATCCGCAAAAATGACCGGTGTTCCGTTCTGCTGGTGGAAGGTGATCGATCCGTGAGGACAGACCTTGGCGCAGTCGCCGCACTTCGTGCATCGCTCCAAGAACAGTGCTTCGTCAGCGGCACCGGGAGGACGCAGCCAATCCGTGCGCACCGGCGGAGCCGGTTGTTCCGGCACGACCTCTTGGTGTTTGGCAAATTCCTGTGCCGCTTTGGCAACAGAAACGACAGAATCCTTGAGGAAGTCTCGCCGGCCATATGTCGGATCGTTCGCCACAAGAGTGACCTTACATGACGCCGTCGGCGCGCAGCTTATAGACCTCGACGCAGCGATCGCAGGCCCCGAATTCGATATCCCAGCCAGGGTGATTCTCACGGATGAAATCGAGCACGTAGGTCTCGAGTTTGTTACCCATATCCTCGACCCACGAATAGGTCGGGAACCGGCACAGTGGACAGGGAAATCCCGGCATCAACATGACTTTGTTTTCTGTTTCCGGAACCTCGCCCCCCTCGACATCCACGGCACGGTCCATCACGCGCAGGGTATCCGAAGCCATTTCGATCAATTCCGAGTGGGTGAAGAAACTCGTCTGCCACAACCCTTCGAACACCGATTTCAATTGTGGCGCGGGAATCTTACGATACCAGGAACGAAACTCTTTGAACCGGTCTTCCTTCCTCAACATCGGCTCTTTGCCGGCTGCAGTCAGCCGACTGTCCACTGTGAGGCTCCACAAGATGCGATAGCGATGGAGAATGAGGGTTTCTTCGCCGGGATTTTGTCCGACCTTGGTATCCGGATCGTACCCGAAGACCGGATCCAGCATGTCCGAGATATGCAGCAACTCATGGCGACAATAGCGCGTGAGCGCAGGATCGTAGAATCGACGTGGAATGAGCTTTATCCCGACGCCTTTCAACCCTTTTTCTTCGAACTCTCGAGCCATCTCGTGTTCGACGGATCCCCACTTCCTGAGAATATCGACGCCTTCCTGATCTTCCTTGAGTACTCCCTTGACCAGGACGATTCCGACTCTTTCTTTAAGGAGGGGATATTCGTTAAAGGCATCGCGGATGATGTCGGAAAACCCCCAAGTACCGAACATATACTGATAGAGCTTCTTAAACTCGCTCTCCCGATCATCAAGCGTAAACTTCTCATAGATCGGATCGGCGAGTTCGTGGAACTCTTTATAATAGGTAGGGTCGCCTTCCCGTTCCGTTTTCTCGACGAACGAGTCAATGACCTCTTGCAGCAATGCAGGCTGAAAACGAAGTTCCATAAATAGTCCTTGATCGTCCAATCCGAACTGGCATCGTCGGCACACCCCATTGAGGGATGCGAACCGGCTCTCATAGCGGCTTGACTTGATGACTGGGCTTCTCTTACGATCACCTCAAGCCGACCGGAATTATACTGGCCCGAATCGCCGATTTGCAATCAAGCCGGTCGTCGGGGGCCGCTTCATCTTGTTCCGACCGTAAGGATTATGAAACATGGCTGATCAGATTGCGTCTCAACTTGCCCCTTCGCCCTCCTCGCTTACATCATCACCGGGCGCAGGCAGCGCACCTGTCGATTTCCTCGAATACTGGAAGACAGGGGCACGGGAGCTCACCACATTTCGCGGCCATTCGCATGGAGTCTGGTCGGTCGCCTTCTCCCCGGACGGGTTGACCCTCGCCAGCGGAGGAGTCGACCGGCTCGTCCGCATTTGGGACATCGAAACAGGGCGCTTGCTGCGCTCACTCAGGGGACACACGGCGGACATCCGATCCGTCGTCTTCACGCCGGACGGCCAGACGCTGGCCACTGCCAGCGAGGACCGCACTATCCGGTTGTGGAATCCGAACACCGGCGAATCGAAGAAGCTCCTCTTCACGCGCTACGACCACAATGTCGTCAGCCTCTCCCTCTCGCCAGACGGCCTCATGTTGGCGCGAGGCAGCCACAACAAAGACATCAAGATTTGGGAAGTCACCACCGGCACCGAGCTCATGACCCTCCTCGGCAAGGACCAGTACGACCACCACTGGTCAGTCTGCGTCGCCTTTTCGCCGGACGGGATGCACCTCGCCAGTGGAACGGATATAGGCAAGATCAAGCTCTGGGAAGTGTTACCCAGCGGAGAGGAAAAAATCCTGCATAACGGGCACTGGAAGCAGGACGACGATGATACCAGTGAAACACGCGGATACTTTGTCGAAGACGATGGTGGATTCCAAAAACCGATGGACTATTGGATCGGCGCAATGACCTTTACCCCCGACGCCAAACTGCTCATCACCGGAAGCCGTGATCAGACGATCAAGTTATTCGACATGCCCCACGTGGCGGAACAACGGACGCTGAAAGGCCACACCGCCTGGGTGCGCGCGCTCGCCGTCACGCCGGACAGCAAGGTGCTCATCAGCGCCAGCGACGACGCGACGATTCGGTTTTGGGACTTGTCTAACGGCCGTTGCTTCAGAACGCTCAAAGCCCATACCGGAGGCATTCGCGGGATTACCCTGTCACCGGATGGGATGAAACTGGCCAGTGCGTCATGGGATCGCACGGTGAAACTCTGGGCCGGGGGAACAGAAGCCACCGAGTAGACCCTACGCCTCGTCCGGTTCATCCTTGGCCGAGGGAATGCCGTAGCGCTTGCACTTCTCCCAGAGGGCTTTGCGCGAGAGACCGAGAATCTTCGAGGCCGTCGTCCGGCTACCCTCCACCCGCCCGAGAACCGACACAATATACTCACGCTCGAACTGTTCCCGCGCCGTGGCCAGCGAGGTCAGGGGACGCTCCTCACGCTTCTGCCCCGTCAGCCCTTCACTACAGAATCCACAAGACTCTTGCGGCACCCCGCCCGTAAACGGACAAGACTGGAAGCCACACAGATCGGACGGTTGAATCGCTTCACGATCCCGCCCCAGCGCCACCGCACGCTCAACCATGTTCTCCAACTCCCGCACATTCCCGGGGAATGAATAGCGCAAGAAGAGCTCACGCGCCGCAGGGGAAAACCCTTTCAACGTCTTATTCATCTTACCGGCGCACATCTTCAGCACGTGCTCTGCAATGATCATGATGTCTTCCTGCCGTTGACGCAACGGCGGAATCACCACAGGCACGACATTGAGCCGATAAAAAAGATCCTCTCGAAACCGCCCCTGAGAGACTTCCTTCCGAAGATCCTTCTGGGTCGCACAGACCAGGCGCACGTCGACGTCAATTGTGTCGTTCCCTCCGACGCGCTCAAACTGCCGCTCCTGGAGAACCCGCAATAATTTCACCTGGATGACCGGCGAGATTTCACCGATCTCATCAAGGAACAACGTGCCTCGATGCGCCAACTCAAATCGCCCACGCCGCTGCCGCATCGCCCCTGTGAACGCCCCCTTCTCATGGCCGAAGAGTTCCGCTTCCAATAAAGTTTCCGGCAACGCCGCACAGCTGACCTTGATCAGGGGGTACTGGCTTCGGGCGCTGTTTTGATGGATGGCATTAGCGACCAGTTCCTTGCCGGTGCCGCTCTCTCCCAGAATCAGCGTGGTCGAATCCGTTCCTGCAACCAGCTTGATTTTCTCAAGCACCGCCCGCATTTGGTTGTTCGTTCCGAGAATCCCCCCGAAGCTGAACTTGTCTTCCAACACTTCCTTGAGGTCCTGATTCTCGCGCCGCAAAGCCACCACGCGGCCCACCCGCTCGACGATCAACAGCAATTCATCCATCTGGAACGGTTTGGTGATGTAATCGAACGCACCGAGCTTCATCGCGCCGACGGCCGTTTCCACCGACCCGTGGGCGGTAATCACCACGACCTCCGTGTGGGGCGATTGCTCTTTGGTCGCGGTGAGCACCGTGAGCCCATCCGCGCCGGGCAGCCGCAGATCGGTAATGACGAGATCGAAGGGCCGTTGGCGGACAGCTCCGATACCTTCCGTGCCGGACCCGGCCGCTTCGACGTCATGGCCGACCCCCTCCAGCGCATCGACCATCGAAAGCCGCATCAGCGGCTCGTCATCAACGAGCAGGATCCTGAGCCCCTTCATGACACCCTCTCTAGCAACGAACGTTCTCGCGAGACGGGAAGATAGAGGGTAAATGTCGTCCCCTTCCCGACCTCGCTGTCCACCAAGATCTTTCCTCCGTGACGCTCCACGATGCCGAGACTGACCGACAGGCCGAGGCCGGTTCCTTCGCCTTCGCTCTTCGTCGTAAAAAATGGGTCGAAGATCCTCGGCAGGACCGCCGGCGGAATGCCCGATCCCGTATCGCGAACCTCAATCAGGCAGACCCCTTCGACCACGGATGTTCGGATCGTCAGCACCCCTCCGTCTTTCATCGCTTGCACCGCATTCAAGACCAGGTTCATCAGCACCTGCTCAATCATGTGCCGATCGACCATGACATTCGGCAACCCATGACCGAGTACCGTTTCCAACACGATTCGGTTCGGGGCAAAGAGGTGCGTCGTCAAGACCAACACCCGATCGACGATGTGATTGATGTCTGTCAACGCAAACTCCGGGTCATGCTGTTGGGAGAAATCGAGAAGCTGCCGAACAATCTTTTGCACACGCCGCACACCGTCTTCCATCGACACCCGATATTCTTCCTGTCGACTCGGCGAGAGCGTCCCCTTCCGCAAGTTGTAGAGACAGTTGAGGATGCCCCCGAGAGGATTGTTGATTTCGTGGGCCACCCCAGCGGCGAGCCTTCCGACCGAGGCTAGCTTCTCAGAATTCCGGATCTGCTGTTCAAGTTTCTTGGTCTCGGTCATGTCGCGCGCAATGCCCAGCACACCCAGGATCGTTCCTTCGACCCCATGCAGCGGAGACACACTTACCATAACAGCCCTCGGCTCCCCCGTGCGAGTCACGACTTCGACTTCATAGACCTGCTTCGCGCCGATATCCAAAGTACTCTTGAGGCGCCTCCCTCGATGCCGCTTGGACAGAAGGGCCAGGTATGGACGCCCGAGCAGATCCTCTTTCCGATAGCCCCATGCTTCGATCTTGCTGTTCACATAGGTAAACCGTTGCTCGGTATCGAGGGTATAGATGACATCATTCGCATTCTCGAGCAAATTCTCCAGATACTGCTTGGTCTCTTCAATCTCCCGCGTGCGCTCTCTTACTTTCTGTTCCAACTCTTCCCGATAGCTCTGCAGCTGTCGCTCGAGCCGCTTCCGGTCGGTAATGTCCCGTAACTGCACCATCACCAACAATTGGTCGGCCACTCCGACTCGAATCAAGTCCATTTCGACGGGAGTTTCCTGGCCGTCGGCATGACGAACCATGATCTCTTGGGTGGACACTTTCCGCTGACCCGTGATGATGTCGGCAAACCACCCGCGTAATGCATCGTGGTGCCCGGAGAGCACGACCTCGAACAGGCTGCGGCCGACCACCGTCGCCTCTGCATAGCCCAAGGCTTGTTCCTCACGTTTGTTCACCGCCACGATCGTTCCGGACGCATTCACCATGAACACTGAGTCCGCCACCAAGTCGAACAACGCCTTGTAGCGCGCCTGCGAGGCCACCAACTGTTGTGTCCGCTCCGAAACAGCGCCTTCAAGCTTTGTCGTATATTCTTGCAGCTGCTGCTCAAGCCGGCGCCGTTCGGTCACGTCTCGCACAAACGCGCGTGAGTGAACCAGCCCGCCCCGTTCTTGATCGATCAGTGCCGTAGCATGAATCTCCACGTCGATCGGGTGACCGTCTTTCGCCAGAAACACTGTCTCCATCGAACTGCGCCCCTCGGCCACCAATCGTTCCAGATACTGCAAGGCGAGTGGCTCCTGACCTCGCGGCAGAAGGTCCCACAGACGCATCGACAGCATCTCATCAAGGGTGTACTTCAGTTTCTCGAGCCCCGTCTTGTTCACATGGACGAAACGGCCGCTCCGGTTCAATTGATAGATCATCTCAGGAGAATGTTCGATCAAATCGCGGTACTTCTCTTCCAGACGATGCACATCCTCCATGCGTTGTTCGATCTGCCCGAACGACCGCTGAAGATTGGTGGCCATCTGATTGAACGCCTCGGCGAGCCCTTCAATTTCATCGCCCGTCTTCAGTTCCAGTCGCCGGTCCAATCGTCCGCTCCCGATTTCCCGCACCCCGTCGTGTAACAACTGAATCGGGCGGGCGATCCGACGTGCGACGACCATCCCTGTCCCCCACAGCACCGCAAGCACGAGCAACCCATAGAGCAGCACCTTCGCCACGAGTTCGGCGAGCGGCGCGTAGGTCTCCTGGGGATCCTGCCGCACCACCGTGACCCACTGTTTGCCTCCGAGACTCCCAGGTGATCAAGCTCTCGCCGAATCGAACCGGGGCAAATCCGATCAAGGCGTTCCGGCTCCCATGCGAATCGTCCGCAACAACAGACCAACCAGCTTTCAGCCCACCGAGAGCACTGATGAACTCGGGCCTGATCGTATGCTCTTCCGGAGCCAGGACCGGACAGATCACAGGGACGCCATCGGAACTGAATAGCATCGCGTGACCGGTCGCCCCGACGGTGACCTCAGCAATAGCATGAAAAATCGTGTCTCGACGCAACAGAATCGTGACCGCACCGATCACCGTCCCATTTGTATCGTCCAGAATGGGTACCGCTACCACGACCACGTGAGTCCCGAAACCTGGATCAAAGGCGATCTCGCTCACATAGCCCCTGGGACCGACCCCTTTCATTACCGCTTGCCACCACGGCGTCTTCCCGTAAAAATACTCCACTTGTGGAATGGAACTGACCACCAGCGCCCCTTGCTGGTCGATAACCAGAATCCCGACATAGTCTGATTTGCGGATATCGTGCCACCGGATGAGATAGTTGGTGACGATGCGATTGATGAAGAGAGGAAACTCGCTGCGCTTATCCCGCTGACGCCACCGCTGCTGCCAATCCTTGATTATGCCCTGGATGCTTTGCGCATCCTTCCCCTCGTACGTGCGATTGGCTTCAGTCACGGCGGTACGAAGAAACGGGGTCGTGGCGAGCTGCTGGGCCTCGTTCATCCCACGACCGACCTGCATTTCAATGCGACGAGCGGCTTCCACGGCGACTTCTTTGAAGTTCGCGCCGGTCATTTCGCGAAGCGCGCGCCGCTCCTCGACGTAGGTGAGCGCAAGCAGGAGGGTCAGGGGCAGAAGTCCGACCATCACGATCGCCGTGATGATCTTGTGCTGGAGACTGTGAGACCGACTCCAGAGTGTCATGGCTGTGCCCGCGATACGCTGAGTCGTCCGAATGGCCCGGTCGCAGGCCCGTGACTCTCCGCAACCGACTGCAGGCTAGCTCCGCTTCAACAGCCGCCCGGACGCTCCAGGCCAAAGCAGCAGCAACGGACTCGCGACGAAAATGGACGAATAGGTCCCGAAAATCACTCCCCATAACAGGGCGAGAGAGAAGTCGTGCAAGACCTCTCCGCCGGCCAGCGTCAGAGGAATCAGCACCAACACGACGGTCAGACTGGTGACGATCGTGCGGCTCAGGACTTGGTTGACCGCATTGTTGATCATCGTCTCTTCGCTGTCCCGCCGCCGCATCCGGAGATTTTCTCTGATGCGGTCAAACACGACAACCGTATCCGTCATCGAATAGCCGGCTAACGTCAGCAATGCCGTCACGACGAGCAAGGTAATTTCCTTATCCAGGATATAAAAGGCGCCCAAGACCGCCAACACGTCATGGAAGGTCGCCAAGGCCGCGGCGATGCCGAATCGAAGTTCAAATCGCGCCGCCACATAGAAAATGATCCCGGCAAAGGAAATGAGAACCGCGATGAGGGCATCCTGCTGAAGCTTCTGTCCGATGGTCGGCCCGATTTCCGTGCTGGAATCGACCACGAAATGGTTCGAGGGAAACTCCTTCGTAAAGACCGCCACGACCCGTTCTGCAACCTTTTCCTCGATAGTCGTCGAGGTCTTCAGGCGGATCAGGAGTTTGTTCTCCTGACCGAACTCTTGCAGCTCGGCGTTGCCCAGGCCGTTGGCCTCCAAGATCTTTCTCGCTTCGTCGATCCTGATCGCTTGGTCGAACTTCAGCTGGACTGCGGTCCCGCCCGCGAAATCAATGCCGAGGTTCGCAGCCCCCCGGGAAATCTGAATGACCGCCACAAGCCCCAGCACCACCATGATGCCGGAAAAAAGAAAGGCCAAGCGGCGCTTCCCCATAAAATCGATGTTGGTTTTTCCGAGAATCTCTAACATGCCGGCTCCTTCGAACTAGATGCTTAACTGTTCTACTTTGTGTCGTTGATTCATGAGGTCGAAGATGACCTTGGTTCCCACCAGGGCCGTAAATAGATTGATCCCGATGCCGAGACACAAGGTCACGGCAAATCCTTTGATCGGTCCCGTACCGAAGAGGAAAAGCGCCACCCCCGTAATCAGGGTGGTCACGTGAGAGTCGACAATCGTCAACAGCGCCTTGTCATATCCTCCGTCCACCGCCAGCCGGACCGCTTTCCCGAGGCGCAACTCTTCACGAATACGCTCGAAGATCAGGACGTTCGAATCGACGCCCATCCCGATCGTGAGCACGATTCCGGCGATCCCCGGCAGGGTGAGGGTTGCGTTCAGCGCAGAGAGGGCTCCGATCAAACAGAGCAAGTTCAGCGCCAGCGCAAAGTCCGCAATCACCCCGGACGTCCGGTAATACACGATCATGAACACCACCACCATGACACCGGCAAACAGCGTGGCCCGCACACCTTTCTCGATCGAATCCTTCCCCAGCGACGGTCCGACCGTGAGGTCTTGAATGATCTTGAGCGGAGCCGGCAAGGCGCCGGCCCGGAGGACAATCGCCAAGTCGTTCGCCTCTTGCGTCGAGAACGTCCCGGTGATTTGCGCGCGCCCCCCGGTAATGCGCTCCTGAATCACCGGTGCCGAGTAGATCGTATTGTCCAGCACAACGGCCATTCGCTTCTTGACGTTGTCGCCCGTAATCCGTTCGAATTCCCGACCGCCCTTGGCGTCAAATGAGATCGACACGTAGGGATCGTTGAATTGACCGATCGAGACCCGCGCATCGCTCAACACATCGCCGGTCAACATCACTCGCTTCTTCACGAGATAGGGAATCCGATATTCGCGGCCGGTGTCTTTGTCGACAGCCCGTTCGAAGAGGATCTGATCGCCTACGGGCAGTTTCGCCTCAGCCTGTTTCAGGATCTCCGCCTCTTTCTCTTTCGGAATACGGGCGGGGAGATCGAGCTTCAGCTGATTGTCCTCATCGAGCATCTTAAATTCGAGCAACGCCGTCTCTTTGATCAGATCCTTGGCGCGCTTGGGCTCCTTGACGCCGGGCAACTGCACGACGATCTGCTTCAACCCCTGCCGCTGCACCATCGGTTCTGCCACGCCAAACTGGTCGATACGGTTCCGGATCGTTTCCAGTGCCTGGTTGATCGCGGAATCCTTGATCCGCTTGACCTCCATCTCCCGCAATTCCCACACCAGCCGGTTGGCCGATCCGGCAGACTCCGTTTCGTTGAAGGTCGGATAGTCATCGATCATCTTCTGGATCTGCGCCTTGAGTTCGGCGTTTTGGAACTCGATCGTGACCTGGGTCGGTCCCGTCCGCGTCACAGACTCGACGGGAATTTTCTTATCAACCAACAAATCCTGAAGAGACACGACCGATCGATCGACCGCGATCTCGACCGCGCGATCTTCGTCCACTTCCATCACGAGGTGAATCCCGCCTTGGAGATCCAGGCCCAACGTAATGCCTTTGTTCGGCATCACCCTCTTCAGCCAATCAGGCAAGGCCTGATAGAACGGCTGAAAGGACGGGATAAAGAAGATCACCGACAGCACCACCACCAACGCCAACAATGTTAACCGCCCACCCACTTTTTTCATATTGTCTGTAACCCCTTTGTCACTCGCGGACTACGAGTCCTTATCCTTGTCCTCATCGTCAGCACGTAAGCGCGCAATATGTTCCCGTTGTATCCGGATCTTCGCACTATCGGCGATCTGCAGCGTCACCGTCTCCTTCCCGAGATTCGTCACGGTGCCCCAGATGCCCGACCCCGTGATCACCTTGTCGCCCTTCTTCAGGGCTTCCAGCAACGCCTTCTGCTGTTTCGCGCGTTTTTGTTGCGGCAAAATGAGCAAGAAATAGAAAATGACGAAGATCAGCACGAACGGAATGAGAGACAAGAGCGTCCCGGAGCTCGAACTCCCTCCACCGATCCCTTGAGCCCATGCGACCGATTGCATTATCATATCAACAGGTTCCTCCTCGACCAGGTTAGTCCCATCTGGCATGCCGCTGCGCTTCGACCTCAGCCATGTCTGCAGCTGAGACGTCCGATGCAGCCCGGTCGCGGGATCGGTAAAACTCATCCCGGAACGACCGTAACGTCCCCTGTGCGATCGCTGACCGCACCTGGCCCATCAGATCGGCAAAATACCAGAGATTGTGGATCGTATTCAGTCTCGACGACAGCATCTCTTTCACCTGAAAGAGGTGATGCAGATAGGCACGCGAGTAGCGCGCGCAGACCGGACAGCCGCAGGCCGGATCGATCGGCTGTTCATCCCGAACATACCGCGCTTGCTTGATCACCACTCGCCCAAAACTCGTAAAGAGCGAACCGGTCCGCCCATGGCGCGAGGGCACCACGCAATCGAACAGATCGATCCCGCGCGCCGCGCCTTCGATCAAATCCTCCGGCATCCCCACACCCATCAAATACCGCGGCTTTGAAGCCGGCAGCTCAGGCACGGTCACATCCAACATGGCATACATCTCTGCCTTCGATTCTCCCACCGAGAGCCCCCCGACCGCATAGCCCTCGAAGCCAAGCCCCACGAGGTCACGCGCCGAGGTCACGCGAAGGCCTGCGTCCAAGCCGCCTTGCACAATCCCAAAGAGGGCCTGATCCGTGCGCCGCCGACTGGCCTGGCAACGTTGTGCCCAGAGGGTGGTCCGTCGCACCGCATCACGCACGACCTCTTTTTCAGCCGGCAAGGCCACGCAGTGATCGAACGCCATCATGATATCGGCCCCTAGTGCTTCTTCGATCTCGATGGCCGTCTCCGGCGTGATGAAATGCGTGGACCCATCGAGATGCGACTGAAAGCTCACGCCCTCGTCCGTCACCTTACACAATTTGGCGAGACTGAAAATCTGAAATCCACCGCTGTCAGTCAAAATAGCTCCGGGCCACCCGGTGAACCGATGCAATCCACCCATCTCAGCCACGATCTTGTGTCCAGGCCGCAGATAGAGGTGGTAGGCGTTGTTCAGCATGAGACGAAAGCCGAGCTGCTCTAGGTCGACTGGATCAATCCCCTTCACCGGCCCCAACGTCCCAACCGGCATGAAGGCCGGCGTGTCGATCGCACCATGGGCGGTGTTGAGTTTCCCCAACCGCGCACTCGTCTCCCGATCCGCCTGCTGCACTGAAAAATCCACAGTCCCTCTTGCTTGCTACATCTGATCCGGTGCGGAAATCCCGAGCACGCTGAGTCCATTCTTCAAGACTTGCTGGATTCCGCTCATCAGCGCCAATCTCGCCGCAGTCCGTTCAGGGGCCACCACCTCTTTCGGCAGCCCCTCGCCTGGGACTAATGCCTCCGGCGTGACCGCCAGCAGGTCACGATCCGCAGCGGGAGGCAGAATCCGGTGCTTGTTATAAAACGTATGCAGCAGCCCGGCCAGTTGCTGAAGGTAATAGGTCATCCGGTGAGGCTCGTAGGCCATCGCACTGCCCTGCAGGACCGAGGGATAGGCAGAGAGCTTGCGAATCAGCCCCAATTCATCCGGGTCCGTCAACACCGTCAAGTCCGTCTCGCTCGGCAGGGGACAGGCGATACCTCGCGCGGCCGCGACGCGCCAGAGGCTGGCGATCCTGGCATGGGCATACTGCACATAGTACACGGGATTATCGGAGGACCGCTGCTTGGCCAGTTCCAAATCAAAGTCGAGATGCGAGTTGGAATCGCGCATCAAAAAAAAGAACTTGGCTGCATCGGACCCGACTTCATCGATGACTTCCCTCATTGTGATGAACTCGCCGGCCCGCTTCGACATTTCCACTTTTTTCCCGCCGCGCAACAGATTCACCATCTGAACCAGCACGACCTGGAGGCGATCTTTTGGATACCCATAGGCCTGCACAACCGCTTGCATGCGAGGAATGTAGCCATGGTGATCCGCGCCCCAGACGTCGATAAGCAGATCATATCCGCGCCGCAACTTATCCTGGTGGTAAGCGATATCGGAAGCCAGGTAGGTGTACTCGCCGTCCTGTTTCCGGACGACACGATCCTTCTCGTCACCGAACGCCGAGGATCGGAACCACCAGGCACCTTCCTGCTCAAACAGGAAATCTTTCGATTTCAATTCATCCAAGACCTGTTGGACGGCCCCTGAGTTCACGAGAGAGGCCTCGCTGAACCACGATTCGAACTCGATCCCGAAGGATTTCAGATCCTCGCGAATCAGGCCCAGCAGTTCCTGATAGGCGAAGGTTCGACAGCGCTCCTCAACCTCTATGGCCGCACGTCCGGCCAGCTCTGGCCCGAGCTGTTGCTTCACTCGCTCGGCCACGGCAGTGATGTAGGCCCCGTGATACCCCTCTGGCGGAAATTCTACCGGCCGATTCGACAACTCCTCATACCGTGCGTGGACGGAGGCCCCCAGCAATTTCATCTGCCGGCCGGCGTCGTTGATATAGTACTCACTCACGACGTCATACCCGACCGCCTTGAGCATATTCGCGACAGCCTGCCCGACCGCCGCGCCACGCCCATGTCCCACATGCAACGGGCCGGTCGGATTCGCACTCACATACTCCACCAAGACGCGACGTCGCTGCCCCACCTCGGCTCGTCCGTAGGCTGATCCTTGCATCTCGATTTCTCTGAGCACTTCTTGCCAGACGGAAGGCTTGAGCGTGAGGTTGAGGAACCCCGGCCTGACGATCTCGACTCGGGCGAAGAGCTGCTCGCGCTGAGAAAGGTTGTCGATGATAATTTGGGCAATGTCGTGGGGCGCTCGTTGCTCAGATGCCGCGAGAGACATGGCAACCGTCGAGGCTAAGTCTCCCCATTCAGGCCGTTTGGGAGCGTCCAGACTCAGTTGAGGCCAAGCTTCCGTCTTCAGTTGGCCCTTCTTTTTGGCCCCATTGAGCGCTCCGAGGAGCGCGCTGGTAACCTTTTCATGAACGACCCCACTGGACAAGAAAAGAGCTCCTAAGTCCTTACCAATGAAAGGGAAAACGAACTGGTCACTCTAGCATACGGGATAATCAGTGACAAGGCAGCTGGCTGGGATTCTCTGTCGGACCGCTGCCTCCTTGAGGTGTGCAAGACAGAGTGCCACAAGATAGTCCTGCGGCATCTCGAGACAAGGTTTATCCTCGCACCGGCTGACGTTGCCCCATGATTGGCAGAGGCAAGGTGCGCCCTGCACCACGGTGACATGGGCGCCACGGGGAGCCCAGCGAGCGGGATCAGTCGGCCCAAACAGGGCAACCGTACGCACCCCTATCAGCCCCGCCATATGTGTGACTCCCGAGTCCTGCCCGACAAAGAGCCTTGCCTGAGCAAGCACCCCGGCGACGGTGAGGACATCGAGGCCCTTCAGGACGATCGGTGGGTTCACGCATGACTGGAGGAGACGCTCGACCGGCTCCCGGTCTGCCGGCCCTTCTAGAATCACCGGAGTCGCCCCGGAAACCTGAACAGCGACAACTAAAGTCGCGAGTATCTCCGGGGCCACACACTTATGGGCACTCCCACTCCCCGGATGGATGACGAGAAGAGGCTGTCCGATCGAGAGTCCTGCCGCTTCGAGACAGGCTTGTCCGAGGTAGAGGAGCGGTTCTGTCACCGTCAACAGGGCATCGCCCTCACCGTCAGACGGTGCCTCATTGATCGCTTCAAGAAACCGGTCACCTTGATGTGTTGCCTGAATCGCGGTCGAGAACGGAGACTTTACGACAACCTCTTTGGCACCGGCTGCCTTGAGTGTCTCGCTCAACTTGCCATCAAGATCCCCCATCCATCCAATGGCAAGATCGCAGTCCTCCAGCCATGTCTGTACCTGACCCGTGGCTAAGTCTGCACCGGCGAACAAGTCAGCGCAGGCTCGCCCCTGCACAGAAATCCACTCATCAATCACGCGGCACGCGAGGAGCAGCTTCGCGACCTGGTCCTCTGCACAGAGCACAAGCCGATGCGTGGGGAAGCGGGTCCGCAACCGAGTCATGGCTGGGACAGCCAAGAGCACATCGCCAAGGCCGCCGGGATGGATCATCACGATCGTCCTTGTCACGGTGAATCCTACAATTGCCCTGGGGGGGGTAACTGAGCCAGCAAAGACCGCGCCACCTCAAGATCTGCCGGTGTATTCACGTTTTGGAAGGAACGCCCGGTGGGATCGATGGCAACCAGATCCGCCTCGGTGACATATCGCACCAAGAGGGACGATTGCGACACTATCTCTTGGATCTTGAGCTGTCGTGTACGGATCATCTGTTCAACGACCGGCAGGCATCCTTTGCCATACAACGCATGCATCGGATGTAACCGGGCCGCGAGCTTTGCCATCACAATATCTGCGGCGGCTCTCCGACTTGTGAACTGGGCAATGACTGCCGGATCGAGAAAGGGCATGTCGCATGCGACCACGAAAATGTAGGGCGTTGTTGCCTGCACGAGCCCGGTGTACAACCCTCCGAGACTCCCGCACTCAGGTACCAGGTCTCGCACAACTCGGACGTCGACCTCGAGCAGGGGGCTGTCCTGCGCAATGACAACCAGTACCTCCTGAAAGATTGAGCGAAGCAGAGCCAGTCCTCGTTCAAGGAGTGTCTGTTCCCCCACGACGAGATACCGTTTGTCTTCGCCCATTCTCCGGCTTTTGCCCCCGGCGAGAAGGACGCCGGTCACATCGATCTCCATCATACCCTCAATGTAGACGACCAAAAAGAAAGAGGGGGTGGGTTACCCCCACCCCCTCCTGATTCGTCAGACTCTCTCCGTTCAGGCGAACGTTAGAGGGCCTTTCCCTTCCGCTTGTTCGATCGTCTGGTGAGGACCCAACCTTCCAGAAGGACCACACCAAAGGCAATCACAACCGGATAGATGTAGGCTTCGCGAGGCGTCGGCGGCTCCAGGAAGGTGTAGTAGAAGGCCGATACGGCCATCTTCCGTCCTGCGTCGCCGTTGTGGCCGTCCCAGGCAAAGAACACAGTGGGAATGTATTGTCCCATTTCGAAGAAGGTATCTTCGTCGTAATCCTGATCCTTCTTGTTGCCCAACGGACGCTGAATGATCACCGTCCATCGGCCATTCTTCCACTCCGAATGAAGAATCTTGATGTTCTCTTCGTAAGTGTCTCGCTCTGCGAAGTCCTTGTCCCATCCGGTACCTTCGAAGGCACGGAGCGAACCGTCAGCTTCCCACTTCACAATGTCAACTGGATACTGCTCGTTGCTGCCGAACAGATACCGTGGCTTAATCGGTGCTGGAAGCTCCTTCCACTTCACGGCAGTTTCCATGGCAATCGCATCATTGTAGACTTTGTAGTTATTCTGATGCGAGGCAATAGAACCCTCTTCGCCGGTCTTCGGATCCTGTTCCTTGACATCGACATTAACTGACGTCGGAGCCCAGGGCAACTTCCCTTCGGCTACGCTCTTCGTCCGATCATCCCACTGGAACATGAACACGACGTGCTTGTCGTTGTAGAGCGACTTCACCCAGATATCGTCGATCCGATTCACGAAGTTTCTCGGCTTGTGGGTGATCTGACCACCCATCGCGACGTACCGTCTGGCCCGATTCTTCCACAATTCGTGCTCGGGATCTGCCGGAATCTCTCCTTCGACCACCCCTGAGGACACCACAAAGTTGATCTTCGGCTTGTCCGTCAATGGATCGATCGAGAGAGGCTTTCCATCTGCCTCACGCTCACATAGGAAGTTCACCCAGTTGGCAATGTGCCAACGTTCTTCGACCGTGGTGTTGTCAGCGAACGAAGGCATCGGGGTGCCGTTGACTCCGGTCGAAAACGTCCGGAAAATGTTCTTGACGTTATAGGGATCTTGCCGGCTGCCCCTGAAATTCCAACACTTATGCCAGTCGGCGGGCTGGATCGAAAAACCCCAGTCATCTTTCAGATTGAAGGCATTGCCGTCACCACGTCCGTCAGCCCCGTGACACTCGACACACTTCTTCTCGACAATGAGCTCCGATCCCTTTTTCAAACTCTCCTCAGTCGCGGCAATCGGCTTCAGGTCGTCCATCTGCAACACGGTCTGGCTCTCGGACTGCTTGTCGGTAAATTTCCGGTCCTTCACAAGCTGGGTGGTGACAAAAGCCAACACTTGGAGCCGTTGCTCTTCCGTCAGAATACCTTCCCAGGACGGCATGGCGGAGCCTGGCAGACCGTGCGTGACGGTCTCAAACAGGTCGTTCTGGCCGGGAGTGGGTTTCTTAGCATCGAACAACGGCAACTCACCGCTGGCCGTGTGCCGAATCTTGAACGTCCCCTGGTTGAAGTTGCGGGGACGCGGCCAGAGACGATCGGCACCGGGCCCATCGCCCGCGCCATCGACCCCGTGACACCAGACACACTTGGTGAAGTAGACCCGCTTTCCTGCTTCGATCATGTCGGCAGGAGCCTCAGGCGCTAATTCGGCCTTTTTGAAGCCCGCAGGAAGGACATCTTCGGCAAAGGTCAAGCCCCCGGTGCTTCCGGAGGCCAGGATGATTCCAAAGGCAGTCGTGAGGAGTGCCCCCGCCTTCAGACTAAACGAATTCTTCATGGTTTCCCTCATGTCGTAAATCCAGGTTGGCTATAAATTCCCGCGAACGATTAGTCCCAGGTCCGGGGGTAATACCCCGTGTGCCAATATTCGAACAAGATGACTTTCCAGATTTCGTCCACGGTCAGATGCTGTTCCCACGGTGGCATCACAGAGGCCCAGGGGAACCCTTCGTTCGGCAAGCCGATTCCACCCTTGGCCACGCGCCAGAAGATGAACGTTTCCTGTAATTGTGCAATCGTTCCCGGATCAGTAAAATTCGCCGGAATCGGATTGAACGCGAAGGCATGGAGACCGCGACCGTTCAGGTTATCGCCGTGGCAAAAGTGGCAGTTCTGGAAAAAGATCTCTCCGCCCTCACGCACATACTTGAGGTATCCCTGAGCATCCTTATCCCATGGATTGGCATTCGGCTTCATCAACCGGCCCATGCCCTGCTCCACAATATTTGCGTTACTAAATTCCTGATCGTACTTTCCTTCAGGATTGACACGATAGGGGTTCTGCGACGTTTGAAGTGTATAGGTCTTTCCATGCACCTTGGTGCTGGCTGGTGGCGCAGGATGCACCGTACGCAACTCGATTGGCTCCTCAGACTTCGGAACCATCGCGTTGTATGAAAACCCACCGATAAGAATCGGCAGCACGATCAAATATGCATACCGTAGCAGCTTGTTCACCCCGGTCTGGGCATCCAAGATGTTCATGATCGGCTGCTTAAACTTCTTCCAATCTTCTTCGTTCGCAGAGACCCACATGAAGACCGCTACGAGTGAGACGGTCCCGTACATGGCGCGAACGCTGAACGGGATCGGCGGATAGACACGGTATTTCAAGTACAGGAGAATGAACGCCCAAAAGAAAATCCCCTGCCAGAAGCGAGGGAGCGCCATTCCCATAGAGCCCAACAAGTAGCTTAGCCCTGTAAAGCCCGCGACAAACAGCGCCAGCTCAAAGAGCACTTGCATAGGCATATAACCTTCGACCAGGCGCACGGTGTTTGACGGAACGATATCCAGGATCATTCCGGCAAGCAGGAGTATTCCAATTACTCCTATGAGTGCCCCGACTGACATTAGTGCTTTCATCGGTGAACTCCCTTTGCTCGACAAAAGAGGTAGACAGACACGATTATGAAATCTTCGGTGGCGGCGAACCCGCTTTCACCTGCGACAGATAATCGACGATCTTTTTCAGGGCGCCTGCGCTCAATTTCTGGCCGAATATCTTCGGCATCAGGTTGTCAGGAAATCCTTTTACAACGTACGCACTGGGTGACACCACGGACTCCATGATGTAATCCTGAGTGCTATGTGCGGTCCCCTTGTATGCTGGATCCTTGATTCGGTTCGGTGCGTTCGTCCCCTCTTCCAGCTTGGGACCTTGGGTGCCAACTGCGCCAGGGATGCCTGGAATGGTATGGCAGACCACGCACTGCGCCTTTGCGAAGATCTGATCGACTGGTTCAGTTCCGTCAGCTAAAAGCGCGCTTGCGGCACCTGCTGGCTTATCTTCCTGCTGCTTCGGCCGGTCAGCTTCAGGAATAAACTTCTCATACGATTTGACGATCTCTTCGTATGTCGGAGCCTCGCGCCCTTCGCGGACATACAACCAGGTGTCCACAGCCGCCAACTCAGGAAGACTCAGCGAGATCGGCGGCTTGTGAATGGCAGGCATCGGGCTCTCTTTATCATTCGTGCCCTTAACGCCGTAGCCGGCAACGACGTAACAGCTCGGGCAAGAGTGGGATTCAGCGATATACTCCTGGCCATTCTCCGCAGTCCCAGACCCAGGGAATGCCTCTTTTTGGGCATAATCTCTAGCCTGAGGCTTACCCTTGCTATACTTTGGATCTTCTAACCGCTCCTTGCCGGCACGCTCAGGAAGGCCATCAAGGTTAGGCGCACGCTCGCCCAACATCCCCTTGTGGAAAGCATGACAGAGTGGACACTGCCCTTTTCCGATTGCGCCCTGAACCTTGTTTTGCCCAATGCCACCAAAAATGATCTTCTCACCTTCATCGGCCAACTGTTGCGCGCTCATCGACTCGAACTGGATCTTTTCTTCTTTCGGAGGAAATCCACCTTCGACCTGCGGCAGCCAATTCCCATACCCTGACAGGCCGGCTGCAACAAAGAACATAAAGCCGCCGATCTTGAGCAGTGCGGCTTGATTGGGGAAATAAATCCCCATCATGAAACACATCGCGGTGATAAGAACCAAGGAGACAGGCAGCATCCGGTTCGCTTCATAGAAGCTCGCCTTATAGTGCGCAATTGCCACCAACAGCATGAAGGCGGCGATCATGCCAATAAAGAGCTTGAACGTCGCACGTTTCTTCGCAGCAGGATCGCTAATGGATACCAGGGAATACACGAGGAGCCCCGCGAGAAGCGCGAGCAGCGGCCACCCTATTGAGAGAGCTTCATTTATCAGATCGCCCACGATTTTAACCTCCTGAGGTTTGGGTAGGAGGGAGGCACGTACACCGCGCCTCCTCTCCCCCAACCAAGATCCTAAAGATGATTAGTGGCCCCCAGCTGGCTGCGGTGCGCCGCCAGGAACCCCTGCCTTTACTTCAACTGGCGCCTTCTTTATCCCGAGGCTTCCAAGCCAGAAGACAAATAGGATGCTGACCCAGAAGAACAACACATTGAAAGAAATCATGTTCGCCGCGAATCCGACCGTATGGGTATAAGCCCAGGGAGAGTTATCGCGCATGATCTCATTCACATGCCAGAACAATCGGACCGAGGAGCGTATGTAGCCCATCAACCCCATCATCCAGGTAAAGGCCGTCGCGAGCATGATCAAGGCATATTGTGACCGAGCAGAAATCTTCCCCCACTCAATCGGCCCCATCTGCTTGGCACCCTTCATCATGAAGCTGTTGAGCGCAAACATGAAGAAGAGGCAGGACAGCGTCGTGGCCACCTGAGGCACTGACAGACCGACTCGCACATTTGCCGGAATGTAATATCCGAGGACAGCGAGCCCAATAATATTGAAGTAGGCGCAGCCGAAGAAGACACCCATGAAGATATTGCCGAACTTCGACCAGGACACCGTCGAGACCTTATTGCCTCGCATGTACCAGACGAAGCTGAGAATGGTGGTGGTGATAATGACGTTGATTCCACCGTTCTTGGCCGACATGACGCCATAGTTTCCCAACACCGGGTGCTGTTGACCACCCATAGCCTTGAGCTCAGCTGGAGTCATGACTATCGTGTGGGGAGTAATGAATACCAGGTAGCCGCAACAGAGAACGAATACGAGATACTTAATGTAGCGTTGATACTTCTCAGCACCGCGCATCCGGCCAAGCGCCTGCCAAAGATAATAGTTGGTGCTCAAGAAGAGAATACCGATCATGGTGGCTTGAATAATGAAGAGCCAAGCCAGGAGACCACCCATGAGCGTAATCCCCATCTGCTGACGGTAGGCGTACACCTCGCGCATCAGCCAGTACCCGGCGAATGGCAAAGGAATCAAGAACGCCACGCCGAGTGCCATGGCGATATAGCCCATCCAGTCGTAGTGCGCACGGTCCTCATCTGTCTTGGAGGCCAAGAACTTGTACGCCGCGTAGGCCGCGACGACACCGCCGCCGAACGCCATGTTGCCCAAAATGCGATGCACGTTGAGCGGATTCCAGAGTGCGGTATGAATGACGTGCCAGATATTCCCCAGATACCGGCCCTGCTCATCGACGCCGGCAGGAGACATCATGAAGCCGATCCAGGAATTCGCCAGGAACATGAGCAAAGTACCGATCACGTTCAGGATTACGGACATGCTCAAGTGAATCCACTTGAGGAACCCGTCCTTCATCTTGTCCCAGCCGTAGTAATAGATGTACAGGGTTCCGCTCTCCGCCACAAACATCAGTGCATAGATATGCATGACCGGGCGGAAAATACTGGATAAGTAGCCGAAGAATGCAGGATAGAGAGTCAGGAAGGTGAAGATCAGAATGCCGCCCAGGATCGCGGTCAGCGAATAGGCCGTCAGACTGATCTTGATGAAGTCATAGGCGAGTTGGTCATACCGCTTCGCCATCGCCTTATCCTTCGTCACCACCCCCATAAACTCAATAACCATGCAGAAAATTGGAACCGCGAGCACGAAACTTCCGTAATAGAGGTGCTGCTGATTCGCAAACCAGAGCAGCACGCGGCTCTCGAAGTTGTACCGCGGATAATCCCGAGGACCATCGACTGTCTTCGGAGCAGGGGCACCGACGACAATACCCTCCGTCTTATAATAGACGTCTCTCCCCTTCTCGACCTTCGCCTCACCCTCCTTCTTCACCGCATCAGGCGCATCCGCGCCCATAGCCAGTGACGGAAGCGATACGGCGATGGGGAGCAGGAGAAGGCCAATCATCGCGCCGAGCGCCATGATTGAGAACAACTTCTTCCCGGCTACTAAACCCATGGGATACCTCCTTAATGCATTCCGAAAAAGACTCATCACACAATTCCCTGCAAGCTCGACTCAGCGCAGAATGAACCTCAGGGCCTACTTCCGGAACAGATACCAAAAGTCCAGTCCCTGCGAATCCATCAGAAAGTGGTCAACTGCCGTGAAATAGGCAATGCAAACTACCAACGACACCAGCACATAGACAATTGTCTGACCCATCGGACTCCCTCCCTCACAACTTGCAGACATTCAAAAAATCCCAGGAAAATAGAGCGGCCCGCACTTAGCAGGGGCACTGAATTCCTGCGAACCAATAGAAAAACCACAGACCTACCGCACATGTGATGTAGAAAATCATCCGACCGATTCTGACTTTAATCTCGCTATCTGCCGTTGCCGTTGCCATCGTGTCTCCTTCTCCTGATGGAAATAAAGTAAGTGCCGAATGAGCTCAGTGAATTTCTTGACACACAGATATCTGTATGTTATTCAAAATTCCTTGCCGCACACGAAAAATCAGGGGAAAATCGATGATTAAAAATCCAAAAGTGTTCGACATTATAGTTTTGGCCGGTATGGTTGTCAATATAATTTTGGCCGTGTTCCTCATTCTCTACTACTTTGATTTCTTGTAGGTTTCTCAGGGTTTCCGCCTTCAGTTCCTCTCTCATTTCGCACCCGAAACCGCACAGCGAAACCCGATTGTTTCATCGCGAAAGTCCGGAACCATTTTGCTCCGGCTGGTGATGCGAATGTCGGCCCCCGTCGTCGCGTACCCCCCTCCTCGAAGCACTCGAAATGTGCCATGCTCCGGGCTCTGTGGGTTTTGTTCAGGAGCCTCCTTGAAGTAGCTTTCCGCGTACCAGTCGGCCACCCACTCCATCACATTTCCTGCCCCATCCATGACCCCATACGGGCTCTTATCAGTCAGAACGGTACCGACAGATGCGGTGACATCGTGACCATCCTGTACCCTGGCCCAATTCGCTCCGTTGGGCTGTTCCACATTACCCCAGGGCCAGAGACGGCCATCCGTTCCTCGCATAGCCTTCTCCCACTCCGCCTCAGTTGGAAGTCGCTTCCCTTTCCACTGACAATAGGCCTCCGCATCCTCCCATGACACGTAGACCACGGGCTGATTGATGCCGCGCATCCTGCTCATGTTCTTGGCGTAGCGAGAAGGAGGACCCGACTTACGATGTCCGCTCGCATCAACAAATTGCTGGTATTGAAAGTTGGTCACTTCGTACCGATCAATCGCAAACGCATCCAGCGCCAACGTGCGCTGCGGCTGTTCATCAAATCCGCCATGATCGGTCCCACGGATGAAGGGTCCTGCCGGAATCGAGACCATTTCTTCCTGGACTGGCTCTTCACGGGAAACCTGAGAGGGATCGAGCGGCTCTGGTGGGGTTGAATCCGTGGAATCAGCAGGAGACTCCTCAAACGGAGTCAGCGTGGTGCCGCGGATGATTCCTATGATGGGAAGCGCAGCAAATGCGAGGACAGCAAGAAGAAACGCGACCTTGAATTTGGTTTCGAGCATGTCTGTTATGACGCCGCGGGGCTGTCTCCACCCTCCATATCGCTCGCACAGCGAAACCCGATCGTAATATCAGCCCGCCAATGCTTCGCTGTAAATCGCTTGGATAGCCGAGCGTTATGCTCAGTCTCTCGCCACGACCCTCCGCGCACGACTTTCAAATCTCCGGTTTCTGGTCCTTTCGGATCGCGGTAGGGCGCTTTCTGGTAGTAGTGTTCGTCGTACGAGTCCGCGACCCATTCGGCAACGTTCCCCGTCATGTCATAGATTCCGTAGGGGCTTCGCCCGGTCTCGAACGAACCAGGAGGCGCGAGATATCGATACCCGTCTTCACTCCCGTCCACATTGGCATTGGCGCGGCCATTCACGAATATATCGCCCCACGCGTACTTCCGCTTTCCCTCACCACGGCCCGCTTTTTCCCATTCCGCTTCCGTGGGAAGGCGCTTTCCAGCCCATTTGCAATAGGCCACCGCCTCATCCCATGACACGCTCATCGCCGCAAACTCGGGCTTCAGCAGCTTGGATTGATCGTCTTCGAACACTTCGATCTTGGGCAGCGGTCGCTTGGTCATTTTGGCGAACCGGGCATATTCCTCTTGCGACACTTCTTTCTTGTCTAGGTAGAAGGCCTTGAGAAACACTTGACGCTCCGGCACTTCGTCGGGATCACCATCTTTGCTGCCCATGATGAACGGGCCTTCGGGAACCTGCACCATTTCGCGGCCTTCATCACCCATCTTCGTTTTATACATGGAGTAATCCTGCGAGGGGACGCTGCTCGGCGTAGGGCGAGTCTCGGTCTTGATCGACAGAGCCAGTTCTTTCATCTTCTTCGCCTTATAGGACTCATAGACCAGCAAGCTAATCATCAGGACGAATGAGGTAAAGACAAACACGATCGAACCGATGAGTACTCCCCTATTTTCCATCGCGTCTCATGCTCCTTCAATTGTGCGTGACACGGAGGGATCAGCCGGCTCAGATGCGGCTTTCTTTGTCGCGCGCATATCCAGCAACATGGAGATCTGCACACCGAGAAATCCACCCATGGCGGCGCCGGCCCCCGCGCCCACGGATATTCTTTCCGGACCGGCAATGAACCAGGCGAGCGCTCCGCCCAACAGAGTTCCTACTAAAATACTGACCAGGAAACGTCGCCCACCCATAAACCCGATGACTCCGCCGAGCACCAGCCCTGCCCCACTCGCAAGCGGCATGATGCCGCCGCCCATAATGAGCCCGATGAGCGTCCCGACCGTTCCCATCACGGCCACGCCAAACAGGATATCAAGCACCTTCAAAGGCGCAGCTTGTTCCGTGCCAGACTCGGTCATGCTAACAGCGGTCCATTTTTCTAGCGTCCTGCGCTTGCCACCATCGAACCAAAATCAATTTCCACACCGGGCCCGGCGATGATCGAAATGCCCCAGGCTTTGGCAGCTGGTTCATGTTGGTGAATCCGTTTGAAATCTTCGTAGACGTTCACGCGTTCCTCAAACCACTGACCGACATCCTTCGTGCCGCTTTGCACCACAATCTCCGAGCCACTGAACATGCCGCCTTCGGTCAACGTGCCCTCCGGCTTAGTGGCACTCCAGATATACTTCGTAAACACAGGGATGAAGAGCAGGTCGGTATCTAGCGAGGCATAGATCGCCGCAATAGGCTCAGTGTCCGCCGTGGATTTGTGCAGGCGCCAACGCCAGGTGAGGACTGGAAAAGCCTTCGGGTCCCAATCGATCTTCTTTTTCTTGATCCTCTGTCCCGCATCCTTCGCCGCCAGAAAATTCACACCGTTCTCTGTCTGGACCTTATAGGCATCCCGCCCCTTGGAACGGCTTCGTTGATTTTCATGATCCCAATTCGAGGGGAACCCGTCCGCTTCTTTCGCCTGAAAATCCTCTAAGACCAAGGATTGGCTTTGAGCCGAGACCGCCCCCTGCATCACAAAGCTTCCACAGACTACCAGCCCGATCGCGAGATAGCTCAGACCGATCACCCCTCGAGTCATACTCCCAACCCTTTCGCTTTTCATGCCTCTTGCGACGACGACGGCGCCAGGACCGTCGCGTTCCCTTCGGCGAACTCTTCCCCCATCACAGGGGACTGATCACGCTGACACATCCAGAAAAGAGCAAGCACCGCGCCCCAGAACACCACCATATTGAGCGTCACCATCTTCGCAGCAAACGCCAAGTCCGGTGTAAAGGCCCAGGGAGAGACATCGGCCATCAACTCACTCACATGCCATGCCAACCGTCCGGAGGAACGGATATAGCCCATGAGACCCATAACCCACGAGAATGCAGCAGCCAATCCGAATAAACCCACCATGCCTCTGACGGACATCTTTCCCCATTGGACCGGCCCGTGGACGAGCGCCCCTTTGAGCATCATCCGATTGATCACCAGACCAACCACAAGGACCGTCAAAGTGGTCACAGCTTGCGGCGACGACAGCCCGACGCGGAGCTTCGCCGGCAGATAAAACCCATACACTGAGAGCCAGATAATGTTGAGCGATCCCAGGAGGAACAGCGCGCCGATGAGGATATTCCCTTTCGTGACCCAAGCCACGACCATCGTTCGATTGGCGCGACGGTAATACATGAAACTCAGAGTGGTCACGAGGATCATGATGTTGACCGCGCCGTTCTTTGCCGACATCACCCCGTAGTTGCCGACCACGGGATGTGACGCTCCGCCCATCGCCTTCACTTCACCGGCCGACATCATGACGGTATGCGGCGTCAGCCATATGAACAGCGCCAACATGAGCACCGCGAGCAGCAATTGATAGTAAGGCTGATATCGTTCCCCTCCGCGAAGGCGTGCCATACTCTGCCACAGGTAATAGTTCACGCCGAGGAAGAGGGCGCCGATCAAGAGGGCCTGCACCACGAAGAGCCAGGTGAGCAATCCACCCATCATCGTCACGCCCATGCTCTGGCTAAACGCGTAGACCGACCGCATCAACCAGTAGCCGGCAAAGGGCATCGGTAACAGCGCACAGACCGTGACAAAAAGAAAAATGTACCCCACCCAGTCGAAATAGGCGCGCTCTTCTTCTGTCTTGCTGGTGAAAAAGCGATAGCAGGCATAGGCCAACACCACCGCGCCGCCGGACATGATGTCTGCCAGGAAACGATGGACATTTAATGGATTCCACAGGGCCGAATGGAGCAAATGCCATCCGTTCCCCAGAAACCGCCCTTGCGCATCAACACCGGCCGGAGCCATCATGAAGGCCGACCAGGCGTTCGCCAAGAGCAGCAGTGCCGTCCCGAATACGTTGGTCAACACGCCGATCGATGCGTGAACCCACTTCAACGCCGGCTCAGCCATCCGGTTCCAACTGTAGTAATAGATGATGAGCAGCAGCGATTCTCCGACAAATACAATCGCATAGAACGGCATAAAGGCCTTGAACGTCCCGCCCATGTACCTCATGAAGCTGGGATAGAAAGAGATAAACATCCCCAGCATGAGGCTCCCGACCACGGCTGTCACCGACAGAGCGAGGAGAGCGACTTTTGCCAAATCCCGCGCGAGGCCATCATAGCGAAGTGCGAGCGCGGGCTTTCTGCTGCTGAGCCCCAGGAATTCCAGCAAGACGCAAAAGATCGGCAGCGCGAGAACAAACCCTCCGAAGTAGGTGTGTTGTTGCGTGACGAACCACACGAGTAATCGACTGTCGAACGACCCGACGCGTGAGTAGACAGTCTCCCGGGGAGAAGGAGCTGGCGGCCCCTCGGGGGTCCCTGGTGTCTTGAAATACAGATCGGTGGTGCCCTCGGCAAAGGATTGGCTATGAAGGCCCCAGCCAATCCCCGAGGCCGCGAGAACCACCAACAGCAGGACAGAACACCCGACTACTCCGTACATTATTTTCTTCATGACCATACTCTTAGACCTTCGAGCCAGAACCAGCAGGCATTGAGACGCCTGCGCCAGTTGACTTGCCAAGAATTCCCATGACGAAGGGACATCGGAGCAAGGCACTCGACATCGTTTGCCCCTGTTGTTCTTCTACCTGTCGGCGAAACCCGAGATAGTAACAATACAGCGCCATCATGCCTGTCACGAATCCGCCACCGGCCATGGCATAGGGAGTGGGAATTCCAGGCTGCCTCAAGAGGAAAATCACAAATCCCGCTGCCACCAGATAGTACGTCGCGGCAAAGGCGAGTCCGGGCCACCACCAATACTTCAGCAATTCGCTCGCCTTCGTCTGGAACAGCCCTTGGACCCATGACGCCTGCGGACGAAGCCCGCCAAAGTAGGCACAGAGAGCGACCCCGCCCCCCAGCACCGCCACAGCGGACAACTGAACCAGGGCCGCTCCCTGATTCGCCTCGACGAGATGCCCCAGCGACGCGCCCAATGCACCGACGACGAGACCAACTGCGACCCAGGGACCAAGTTCCATCGCATGATGTCCCACCATCGTGCGGAGGGCCGCCCCGTCTGGAAACGTCGGAAATGGACGGCCCATGAGGGCCACTTTCCGCACGTGACCAATCTCAAAAGCGTCGCGCGCAACGGCCGTACAGGAAATAATGATGGCCATCATGGCCGGCCCATCAGGATGTTGGAGATAGTCATACCCGACGAGCCAGAGCAGCGCCAAGACCAGTAGAGACAACTGGACCCCATACACAAACCCGATCCAGCCGCCAAGCCACGTCAGCAAACGGCTCCCATCCTCTTGGAGGATCCTCCCCCACGCAGTGGCGCGACCGACGCGATAGGCTAACAAGCGCTGTCACCAACGCGACAAGACCGCTGACCATCAACAACACGATCGGTTCCGAAAGCGGTAACAGAAGCTTGGCCAACCGATAGACAACGAAGGCCACCAACCCGGGCACAAACATGACGATCCGCTTTTGCTTGCGCACAGAGTCTTCTGTGACGGCCAGACTGAGGCTGGGTAACACGCGTAACGCCATTCGATGCAACATTACAACTCCTGTGACGGGTGATGGGTGAAGCGTGAACAGTAACGGGGAACGTGCGATCCTCTTCGCTTATCACTCATCGCTTATTACCCATCACTCTTCCGAGCGCCCATCCCGAAATAGCGCGCCTTCACTTCTTCCATCAGCGCGACGGTAATGCGCGTCTCGCCGCGATCGGCCACTGTCCGTTCTAACTCAATGCGGGCCATGGCACGCACCGGCGCCGGCACCCGGTCCAAGCGACGTTCTGCTTCAGGCTCCCACTCGATGCGCTCGCCGGTCCTTGGACGGAGCAACGTGTCGTAGGTGACGACCCGTTCTCCTCTCACCCTCACATCTTGCTCGACCTCACCGCGCACGAGCGGGGCAAGGTAGGGAGGCATGCGATCTAGCCGATGGATCGCATCATCGGTCCACATCACCCGATCGACCAGCCCATCGGTTTGACCGGCAGGGACATCGACCCCTACTTTTAGCCCGCAGCCGCGACATTCCGTCCGAATGAACCACTGGGGCGTCCCATCATCGTACGAACGCTCCTCAATCCCCTCGGTATGCATCCAACGACCACAGCCACAGGTCAGCATAGACGTTCCTGGCTCTCAGCCATCAGCAATCGGCTATCAGCCCTGCTTCTCATCCAATCTTTCCTGGATAGAGGAGGTAGAGCATCGTATAGGTGGTGGTGCCGGTCACAAAGAGGACGCAGTAGATGACCATCGTAAAGCGCCCAAGTGTTCGATGACGTTGCCCGCCGTCCGGCCAAAACCGCTGGATCGCCATTTCCACGGCGAACACAATCGCGATAAGGGCGAGAAGTCCGACCCACACAACGAGCCGTCCCATCCGAAAACGATCTGCGGCCACCAGATACAGCAAGTACACCGCAACCACCGCGCAGAGGGCACCGAAAATCATACCGATCTTTCCCCACGTCGTCTGAAGGACGCGATCGCTCAGGATCCGCCGCCCTTGCTCGATCAGCTGGGCACGGAATCCCAGCACAATCATGTACACCGCCATAACCAATCCAATGACCACAAGAATGATATGAAAGGTTAGGAGAGGGATGAACACATTGTGATAGAGTGCTTCAGATCCACCGAAGCCTTCTTTCCCTTCAAAGGCCAACACGCCTAATTGGCGGAATAGGTAGTAGCTTATGAAGAACGCTAACATGGCGATCATCCCGCCCAACATCATCCAATGATGGGCATCCGCCCGACGTCTCCGCGCCTGGATCCAGCCGATCACGAAGAGCCCGGTAAAGAGCGTAGCCATCAACTGACTCATGTCCGCCCCGACCGTAGCGTGGGTTCCAAAAAACCCCGGCTGTTTCAGCCATTCAAGCATGATGTTCCTTGTCGCACGTCCACCTCTCAGGTCTGACCAGACTTCGTACCCTGCACGACCGCTGACGGCTCCAGCTCTGTCACGGTCGAAAAACCGGCTTCCCTCATCCACAGGATCGCATCTGCCGTCTTGTAGCAGCCGCCTCGCTCCGTGTTCACCAGAATGTGGACCGCAAAGGCGGTGGTCCAGGCCGGACCGGTTCCTGCTTCATTTAAAAATCGATCCTTGATGACCAACCGGCCGCCCGGAGCCAAATGGGTCCAGACCCTCTTCACCAATGCCGCGTTCGTCGAAAAATCTTGATAGTGCAGGATGTCAGACATCAGAGCCACATCGTAGGGTCCGCCAAGTCCATCCTTGTTGAAATCGCCAGGAAGCAAGGTAATCCTCGATTCCAAACCAGCCTCTTTCACCGTCCGTTCCGTGAGTCGAAGCGTCGCAGGCAAATCGAACACCGTGGCAGTCAACTCCGGATAGGCCTGGCAGAAGGCAATCGCGTTCGTCCCGACTCCACCTCCCAAATCCAGAAGTCGAACCGGCCCGCTCAGTTGCAGCCGCTTGGCGAACTCCGGCCCGCTCTGCTGTCCGATCCGATGGAGTACCGCCAGCACGTTACTGCCCAACTCAGGATCGGTTTCAAAGACATGCCGGTCGACCGACCGCTGTCCTGTGCGTATCGTCTGCTCCAGTTTGCCCCAGTTGTCCCATTCCGCATCGTGAAGCAGGAGGAGATGCCCGATATACTGGGCAGAGTTGCGGACCAGATGAGTGGCAGCGGCCGCCGAATTCCCATAGGAATCCCCGTCCTTCTCCAACAGTCGCATCGCGACGAGGGCATTCAACAGCAGTTCCAGCGTCTGCTCATGGACGCCGAGGCGACCGGCCACTTCGTGGAGAGTTTTCCGCTTCCCATCCAAGGCAGAAAATACATCCAGCCTGACAGCCGTGAGTAGGATTTTGGTCTCCCAGTAGTACCCAAGCTGGAAGATTTCTGCGAGCGAGAGCTCTCGTGACACACCACTCCCTTCAAGCAAATAGCTTGGAAACTCGGCATCTTACCTAGATCGGAAACTGAAAGGCAAGGCAACTGATTCGGCGGGGCACGCTCCACAAACACAAAGGGCAGCGGATTGCTCCGCTGCCCTTTGATTACGGGTTACCCCGCCGATACGAAACGTTGGCTTACTTGATTTCGGCCTTGAGGTTGGCAGTCCCGCCCTCAGGCACATCCACGTCAAACTCAACCTTCTTGCCCTTGGCTGCAAACGGATGCCAGGCCACAACCTTGTGCTTGCCGGCCGGCACATCCTTGAGCTCGAACGATCCGTCTTCCTTCACCACGGCAAAGTGAGGATTCGCCACCGGCAGGAAGAAACCCTGCATAAACTCATGCTGGTCACACTGTAACCGGTAGAAACCATCTTTCTCTGCACCACCACGGAACACCACCGGCTTATCGAGCTTGTCACCCTTCTTGGCCAAACCGATGTTGAAGCCGGTTGCCGAACTTGTACCCTTCACCACAAAGCTATGCGGATTGTGCAGCACGCCTTGGACCGACTTTGGGTCATCGGGATCGGCGTCATGGTTCTCAACCTTGAAGGACTTGTTATTCACCACCACACCAGCAAACGGCAGGAACTCGCAGAACTCCGAGACAACTTCCGTTCCCGTGTACCCATCCACGAAGGCCTTGTCTTCGATATCGATCACAGCCACAACCGCGTTCTTCAGACCACCATCTTTACCGACTTCGACGGTCTTCAAAAACCGCTTATCCCCATCCATCAATTCCTTGTGAGGATTTTTCGGGCAGAACTTCGGGTTCGGGAACTTTGCGAAGGAAAATTCCTTTTGCTCGGACTTTCCCGCATAGGTCACTTTGCCGGCAATCGTTCCGCCTGCAAACGAGGTGAGAGGCGCCGCGACGAACGCGACGGCTGCCACGCCAAATATGATTGATAATGCACTCTTCATGTGACTGCCTCCTTGTGATGAACAAATAACCGCTGAGTTAATTCTCTCGCTCCCATGTCTCCTACCACCGCCATGAGGGGAAACGGGAACGTATTCCGCCCTGGTGACTCGATCGCAATTGAGATTCGCGTTGGCGAGGCTAGGTTCAGATCCAGTCTGTATACAAAACTCTACCCTCCCCTGTCAATCTGAAACAAGGGGGTGTCAATGCAGAGGTAGAAGCCTATTTCTTTTGTTGAAGGAGGTGAAGCAGCGCCCCTGCCGCTGTGGCCCGCACGGCATCGTTCGTGTCGTGCAGGGATTCCTTCATCAGGGGAACAATTTCACGGTCCCCCACATGCCCGAGGGATCGAAGCGCCACAATCTTCGGACCGGGAAGCGGATCAGCCGTCAGGCTGGTCAGAAGAGAGATCGCACCGGGGGCGTTAGCCTTGGTCGCCTTCCCAAGGGCATAGGCCACAGAAGCACGCATGGCAGTATCGTTCTGTTGGGCCAGAGATTGCGCGGTGTGAGCCACCGTCGAGTAGGGCTGGCCAAGCTGGAGCAACCCGGCAATCGCTGAGGCACGGACGGTGGAGTTGCCGTCACTGAGCGCCTGCGTGAGAGCCGGCACCGACTCTGGTCCTCCGAGCTCTGCAAGCCCTCCCACCGCAGATTCGCGCACGGCCGGAATGGGGTCTTTCAGTAACTGCTCGATCTGTCCTCGCGTCTCTTTTCGCCCGAGATGCCCCAGCCCCCTGGCCGCAGCGCCGCGAACGGAGGGCTGCTTATAGGCCAACGACTCTATCATAATCGGGGCACCACGCTGGTCTTTCAACTCGGCTATCGTGCGAATCGCGTCGGCTCGATCCTCAGGATTCAGCGACTCTGCGGCCTGCTGCAATTGGGTCCAGGCCTCTTTCCTGCCGAGCCTGATCAAGGCACCATACGCCGCGATACGAACCGTGGTGAGCTCGTCCTTGGTCGCCGATTCGACTAATGAAATGACTCCTGGATCTCCCGTTCGGCCGAGCACTTTCACCACGCGCGCCTTCACCGATCCCGCTTGATCATCGATCGCCGCGCGCAATTTCGTCGATTTCCGCCCCGCCTCGGATCGACCGAGCCCCTCGACGGCAAGAACCCTGACTGGTCCTGACCCATCGCTCAAACCATCCTCAAAATAGGGGACGACATCGTCCGAATCCACCTCTTTGAGCGCGGTGTAGGCAGCCCCGCGCATTTGTTCACGCATGTCCTTCACCATGACGACGATGAACCCCAGCGCCACCTCTCGGAGGAGGGGTACCTCATCTTGCTTCAGCGCAAGTTCAAGCTTGTCGTACTCACCAAGTGCGTCCTTAGGGTTGCCGAGCTTGAGGAGGGAGCGGATCCTAAGCCGGCGAAGGTCTGGAGTAGCACCCTGTTCCTTCTCCAGCTTGGCCAACTGCTCGAGCACCTGTTCGTACTGTTTCTTGTCGTAGGCCTCTTGCGTCTCTTTGGGGACAGGTGAGGTCCCGGCAGCCAACGATGACTGATGGACTCCACTCCACACAGTGAACCAGGCAACCGCAACTGCGGTGAGCAGACTCCAACGACACGAACGCCTGCTCGTAATCAGTTCACTCATCGTCTCCCTACCCCCGTCCTCGCGGCGCAGTCGCCGTCATGCGTTTTTTGTATCCCTGTGGCTCTTCAAAATAATAGGCCGGCTGAGGCGACAGTCTGAACCGTTCGTACTCAAATGACCACTCACGATCGCGGCTGACGAGCTTCAAGACCACTCCTGTATCCAGATCCACCCATTCGTAGAACCGCTCGACGCGACCATTATGGTCTGTCTGAACTTCGAAAAGCTGGGTCGCACGACCAGCCGCCGTCGCGTCACCAACCAGGACTCGTTCACGCTCCCCCGGCAGTGCGGGGCGAATCGGGAGCAGATCATCAGGGTCCAGCCCTGTCACCAGGAGTTCCTTCTGTTGCGCCAGCAGATACCAGGTCTCCGATTTATCCAACCGGATGATTTCGATGGCCGCATACCCACGCTCGGTTCGAATCGCATACTTATACTCCAGCCGCAAACGGTCTTCCTTCGCAAATACTTGTGCCCGGTATTGCTTCCCCTTGACGGTCTTGACCAGGGAACCGGAGAACTCTACCGGTGAAATGGCAGCGGCATCAGCCATCGCATGCCGAGGCATGCTCTCCTGTCCCACCCACAGAGCAAACCCGAGGCAGAGCCCCCACCTCCAGGCCTTCTCACCCAGGGTAATGGACATGGGCGCTCAGTGCTGATGCTCTACGAGAGGCTGGATGTCGACTGAGTACCCCAGCGTGTCCGGACCGAAGCGGGGATTGTCCATCACCTTGAAGGCGGAACGGTTCCCCTTCGGAGCAAGGAGGGAGAGCTGTTCGACCAGCTTGCCGTCCGGCTGGATCGTGACCATCTTGGTGACGCCAGGGCCGGTCTGAGGATGCCACACCACCAACTGATAGGTGCCAGGCGGGATGTTCTCGATCGTAAACTTCCCATTTGAATCAGTTAGTGCATAGTAGGGATTGTTGACGGCCATCGCCCAACTTTCCATGTAGGCGTGGAAACCGCATTGCAAATAGAACGTCCGACGACCTCTGTTCAAGTAAATTGGTCCCACCAGCGATTTGCCCGGTGCATGGTTGTGCATCGCGTGGATATCTCCCCGACGATGTTGGAAATTCATCACAAGCGGTGTATTGAACAGCACTCGCGCCCCGGCTTCCAGGGAGGTCTCGTAGCCTTGGATATCGTGCATCACCGGATCCATGTTGATGACTTCCACCGCATGACCGTTCCGAACGATGGTCATGAAGGGGGTGAACTTGGCAATCCCGCGCTTCGATCAGGGGGACGGATAGCTCGAATGGTTTTCCAGCCTCGACGCCCTCCAAGAATACAATCGCGTCTTTCAGTTCCTGCTTGCGGCCCGACCACAAAATCGTGGAGCAGTCGCCAGCCTCGTCCGTTTGAGATACGTCCACAGTAGGCCGGATCGGGAAATGTGATGAGGTTGAAGCCTTTCGGCTCGGGAATAGCACCCTTCAATTCAACGGTGCCTTCGATCTTCCCACCATGAGGCACCTCAATCACGTCATACGCCGACGCGGCTCCGACCGACAGAGCCACGACGACCAGCGAGAAAACGCCTATGAAACCGTTGCGCAACGTGTGATTCATGCGTGCAGTTCCTTCCTCCTCACGATACCTGGAGCTCCAACGTCGGCCTGATATCCACGGTTTTCCGAGCGCCTGAAGACCGAACTTGGGATTCTCTTCAATTTCATAGCGCTCCGACGACCGTTGGTTGCCCCAAATAAAAAGTCGGCTTGGACCAGGCCCTTTGCCGGCACGGTGATCTTCTTCTCCAACACAGTACCCACCCCTGGATGCCATGCAGTCATCACATGGTCTGCCAGAGGCGCATCTGCTAGCAAACACGATCCGTCGCTGCCGGTCATCTGCTCGTAGGGATTTTCGATCGCAAGGCCCCAGCTCTTCATAGCTCCAGAAACGGCATCGTACCAAAGGACGTACCAAAGAAAAAGGGGGAAGCCGTTGGCCTCCCCCTTCTCCTGATTCATCACATCCTGCACACAGCAGGACGCTCGGTCTTACTTCGCTGCGACCGGAATGACCTGCACCGGTTGCTCAACCGATGCACTCTTCATTCCTGCACCGGCGCCAGCGAGAGGCAGCAACCGCGTATCGCCGGACGGCAACACGCGCACATAGCCCCACTGCCCGGACTGGGAGTACGGCAACCGCTGGTTGCTATACACATAGTCGCCCGGCAGACGGTACGGTCCACCGGCCGAGGGCAGGAACGCATCGAGCGTCTCCGATCCGGAGAACTCGACCACGCTGATCAGATCCGCGCCGCGCATGAAGGGCTCGATCGGCCACTCATGCTTCTCGACGCTGAACATCCCGTTCTGCTCATTGCTCGCCCCGATCACATGGATACGCACCGGATCGCCCGCATGCGCTTCGATGAGCGGAGTGGCTGGATCCTCCGGCTTGTCCGCTTTGCAAGGCTGGAACATCTTGCCCAGCGAGCAACCCTGCTCCTCACGATACTTGTACGGTTCCGACCGATAGTTGACACCGGTCAGACCCGCGACGTTCTGCACGTACGGCATGAAGCTCGTGCCGATGATGTTGTCTTCGTCTTGGAAGAACAACGCCACGTCGCGATAGTTCGCTCGCATCTCGTTCCCCGGCACCGAGCGATCGATGATCACGTCGGCGGCCCAGGCGTTCTTGTTGGTGAGATCGGCCCCGGTCTTTGGATCCCGATACTTGGATCCCTTCGGACCGACCACCACCGCTCCGAACAAGCCATTGCGTGGATTGATCATCACGTTGCCCCAATCCCACACCAACGACGTCGTTTCACCGTTGAACGGATCCGCGTAGTAGGTATAGGTCCGCTCGGCGCCAGGAGCGATCGTCTGATCGCCTGCATTGTTGCCGACGTTGACGCCCATCGAATCCTTCGGATCGAAAGCCAAACCGATCGCAGAGAAGGAGGCTTTGCTCTCCTTCATCTTGTTCTTCAGATTGACCTTGACGCAATCGCCGACATTCACACGAAGCGTGAGCGGCATCGGGTGCGCACCGCTCGCCACCTTCGCGGTATCTTCCTCCAAGGCATAGATCTTGGCCTCGGGGTTGCTGATCTGGATCTTCCGTTCGAAGTCCACCTCGATGGACTCCGGCGCCTTGGCGTTGAACTTCATGGCTGGATAATCCAAGGCCACGACGTTGAAACTCTTCACCGGGGCGTCAGCCGGACAGACCGGCAACGCCTTGGGAATCTCGCCCTTGATCGAGAAGCCGGCCGGCAACTTCTTCAGATCGGCCTGCTCCTTGTCATAGACACGGATGATACCCCAGCCCCCTCAGAGAACTTCGACGACCGACCGTTGAAGTGGATGTAGTCACCCGCTTGCAACCGCGGTCCACCGGCCTGCGGCACCACGAGGTCGTAGCGCTCCGCAATCCCGACGTGCATCGAATTCTTCCGATTCGCATCGCCGGCATACCGTTCGCTCAAGAACGTATGACCGGAGATGGTCCAGGTCATCGTCTCGTTCATCAGCGTGTGCAGGAGACGGAACACCATCGTGTCTCCCGTGTAGGCACGCAGCAACGGCGTATAGGGATCGCCATGGATCTGGCTGTTGAACGCCTGCGACACATCAGGATTGGTGGCCAACCGCTGGGCGATCGGACCGGCCCTGAAGTTCAAGCCGCTCCCCGTCGTATGGGTTCCGCCGTTCAGGAACGGCATCGGCGTCATATAGAGCTTCTCCGGCATCATGAACGACACGGTCTTCCCCGCTTCGAGGGCCACTTCAACCGGCTGCCCTGGCGGATTGCCCGCAGTCACGATGTTGACGGTGTGCGGCACGGTATCGTGCACTTGCACCATCAATTCACGGAAGCTGTTGTTCACGCCGTGACCCACCGGCTCGACCGTGTGAATGTCCGCGATCGGACCGCTCCGGATCGCCTTCCCGGTCTTCGGATCGTGATAGGTCGATCCAACCGGTTCCGCGATGAAGGTCCCGAAGCCGCCATGCGGCCACGTGGTCGCACCGAATGCGTGATCGTGCCAGAACACGGTTCCCACGTCCGCATCGACCCAGAACCGCTGCCGGACGAACTCCACCGTCACGATATCGTTCGCCGGGTGATCGTTCTTCAATCCCTTCGTCAAGGTAATCGTACTGCCCTTGATATCTTTGATCCGAGCGATTTCATTGCCCTTGACGTTGTCGGCGCCGACCAAGATCAGCGTGCCGACGTGGTACTGGCCTGCATTCTTCACGGAGAACGAGGCCGCACCCATTTTCGCCGGCGCAGTCAGCACCGTGTTCATCGGGAGCGGCAACCCCTTCTTGTTCTTCTTCTCGATCATCGTGAACGGCCGGACCGACTGTTCATAGGAGAAGCCGGTGATCACGCCGTCCGACGCCTGGTTGTCAAACTGCAAGAAATGCCAGTGCGTGTTGATCTTCGACGACTGGAAGTTCGTGTAGTCGTCGTCCACCCATTCGCTGGTCAACATCCAGTCGACGCAATCATAGATGTTGCCGCGCACGACCAACGGGTACTTCAGGTCGTCGTTGGCCCTGATCGCCTCCTCTTCTTCATGGAGCACGTAGATCAAGCCATTCGGATCGATCACCGGTGGCTCCTTGCCCTGCGCCTTGGCGATCTTGATCGGCAGCTTGATGAAGTGGACGTTGTAGTCCTTCCGTCCCGCATTCTCAGGACAGAGACTCCACACGCCGTTCTCACCCGGCTTCGCCTGGTCGTTGCTCTCATCCCCATTCGCATCCCGGCGGATCATCTCCAACCAGGGCGCACCCACATGGTTCGGGGAGAACATCGCCCGCTTGCCGAAGTGCGGCGTCAGGTGAGGCCAGGCCACTTTGCCGGTCAACGGCTCAAACATGATCGGATGCCGCTTACCAGGATGGGTGGACTTGTACTTGGGATTGTCCGTCGTGCTCTCCTTCTCGCTCATCGCACGATTGCCGTCCCAGGCCCAATCCAACACCGTCGCGTCATAGGACACAAGCTGACCCTTCTCATCATCTTTGTGGCCAGGCTTGCCCATCGTGGGCATCTGCATCGTCACCCAATCCTTGACCGTGATGGTGGCAGGGTTAGTGGTCCAATTGCTCTTGCCCTTGTCGGTAATCGTGAATTGCTTGCCAAACCAATCGACTGTCTGACCGATCAACTTGTCCGACGAAATCGGAGTCTTGATCCGGCCCTTGCGATCCGGCAACTCACGGAGATCCGGCATTATGTCGTTCCGCAAGTCTCCCTGCTGGATCGTGTTGTACACGCGCCAGTAGCCCCACATACCCGCCACATAATGGTGCGCCACGTGGCAGTGGAAGAGGAAGTCGCCTGCCAACTGCTGGCAGAGACCGGAACCGCACTCCGTCTCGAGGTCGAGCGCTTCGGAAGGACCGATGACTTCGACGTCAACCCGGTCTGTCTTCGCACGAATCACAGGATATTTCACCGGCCCGTTCACTGCGGTCGCCCAGAGATTCATGTCGTCGATCGCCCGCGGGCTGCGCGGCCACCGAATGGTTCCACCGTGGGGATGGTGCGAGTGGAAGACTTCCGATCCACCGTGCACCAAGCGGAACTTGGCCGGATCGCCCATATAGGAACGGGGAATCGTCGGGGAGGGATCGCCGAATGTATAGGAGCTATACCCCATCGACTCGTCTTCGAACCCGAAGTACTCGTGCTGCACAGTGCATATTGTTGATGCCGAACGGCTCGCTGCGATAGTTGATCGCGCGGCCACCCGGACGATAGGCATCGGTCAACGGATCGCGCTGCGGCAGGAAGTCGCCCTTCTTATTGAGCGGACGGAAGGCTTCGTCGCCGACTTCGTGATAGATCAGCACAAATTCGCGGAAGTCCGGACCGGTACCGTTCTTAATGATCGTCTGCCAACCACTGGAGGCCGGTGTTGGATCGCCCTCGCCGAGCGGCTCCAGGTAGCTCGATCCGCGCGGCTCGACGACGAAGGCCCCGAACAAGCCCATCACCGTCAACTCACGATCTTGGGCATAGGTATGGAATTGGCGGACACCTTCCTGGGTGTTCGGATGGATGTACCACTCGAACTCGCCGGTCTTCTTTTCTTCGACGACCGAATCCGGGTTCGTCGTGGTTGCCGCCGCGCCGGTGGCGCTCACCACCATGCTCGACCCATGGATGTGTAGACTGACCGGTCCGCCACCCTCTTCCAACTTGTTCGAGAGCTTGATCTTGACGCAGTCGCCCTGGTTAGCGCGGAACACGAGGGGCTGAATCCACTGGGCCTGCACGCCAGGAATCACGGCTCCAGGATCGAACCCTTCCTTGTCGCGGGCTTCCTTGTTCTTGGTCTCTTCTGCGCGCACCTTATCCAGATTTTCATCCAGCACGTACATGTAGCCTGGATAGAAATCGAGCCACTGGTTGAGCGTGATCTCGACGTTGATCGTGGACACGTTGTACTGCTTCACCGGGGCCGTAGCCGGACACTTCCCGCCGCCTGTCTGCGCCACAGGTTCCACGCGAGGATCGGACACGAGGAGCATGTCCTGCCCGCCTGCTCCATACTGGTGCATCATGGAGGAGGTGTTGTACATCCCGGTGTTGACACCCTGCACCTGGGGATCCTGGGCCATATGCTCCATGATCCGCTGGTGCTGCTGTTCAACCATCGCAGAACGCTCTGCCTTACCGCTCATCGCATCCTCGACGATTGTCTGACCTTTGAGTTTCTCGGCCCAACCAGGCAGCTGATGGTTCATCGCGACGTGCTGCGACGACGTCTGTTCAGCCTGTGAGAAATTCTCAGCGGATGCGAGCGGGAGCACCGAGCAGGGCCACCGCCGCCATCGCGCCGAGCATGCGGGTAGGCATCCAACCCCGTAGTTTGTGAATAAACATGGACCGGCCTCCTAGAAATGATAAGTAGATTAGCCAACAACTCCGGCGAAAATTACAGGCAGAAAAAATGATTCACGATCACACCCACTTCCCACGACACGAAGGGGTGGTCATCTTCAAAAAGAAGATGTGAACGATACTGAACTTCACATAGAGTAGTCAACCCCTTCATGATCCCTTGCGGCTGACGACACGACTCGCGTTTCCTCTCATGCGGAGTCCCATACCGCATAGACGAGTGAGGCTTTCGCCCTCTGACGTCTGAGCGCATCTTCTTCGATGCGCACATCTCCACTTATGTGCGATAATGATTGTCTATGCTTCTGAAGCGTTGGCTCGTTGGGAATCCACTGAAGACGGCTCAAGCCACCCACCAACGGCTATCGAAACGCCTGGCCCTGGCCGTTTTCGCCTCCGATCCCCTGTCTTCGGTCGCGTACGCCACGGAGGAAATCCTCCTGGTCCTCGTTCCATCCAGTCTGGCCTTTGCGCATTTCTCGATTCCGATCAGCCTCATGATCATCCTCCTGCTTGCGATTTTGACACGCTCCTACTCCCAGATCATTTTCGAATATCCGGGAGGCGGCGGCGCCTACATCGTGTCGAAAGCGAACCTGGGTGAATGGCCAGGACTGACCGCAGCGGCCTCGTTGATGATCGATTATGTCATGACCGTCGCGGTCAGCGTGGCGGCCGGCATCGCCGCGATCACCTCCGCCATTCCCCCTCTCTTTCCGTACCGCACGGTACTCGGCGTGTTTGCCATCGTGATCGTTCTCCTGGTCAACCTGCGCGGTGTTCGGGAGTCGGGGAAAGTGTTTGCCGTCCCGACCTACATGTTCATTGGAAGCATGCTCCTCATGTTGGCGGTCGGAACATTTCAACTCCTGTTTGGTCAACTCACCCCCGTGGTCTCCCAGAGCGTGGCCACTCAAACCGCGGTCGAATCGGTGTCGTTGTTTCTCCTGCTCCGTGCCTTCTCATCAGGCTGTACGGCACTCACCGGCGTGGAAGTCATCTCGAATGGCGTGCAGGCGTTTCGCCCCCCGGAAGCGAAGAACGCCGTTATCACGATGATCGCGATGGCGCTCGTCCTGGGCACACTCTTCCTCGGCATCAGTACGATGGCGTATCACTTGGGCGTCCTGCCGAAAGACGATGAAACCGTGGTCTCGCAGGTTGCACGCGCCATCTTCGGCGAAGGATTCCTCTACTATTTGCTGCAAGGTTCCACGATGTTGATCTTGGTCCTCGCAGCGAACAGCGCCTTCGCCGGATTTCCACGCCTCGCATCGTTGTTGGCCCGCGACGGCTATATGCCCCACCAGATGGAGCTCATGGGCGACCGCCTGGTGTTCTCCAATGGCATTATCATCCTGGGAGTCTTCTCGTGCCTCCTCATCGTCGTATTCGGCGGTGACACCCACGCACTGATTCCGCTCTATGCCGTCGGCGTGTTTCTCTCGTTCACCCTCTCGCAAGTCGGCATGGTCCGTCGCTGGCTGGCCAACGCGGACCTCATTGGCGAAAGAAAATTCTCATTAATGGCATCGGCGCGGTCGCCACCGCCATTGCGACCGCGATCATCGCCAGCACCAAGTTTATGCACGGTGCCTGGATCGTCATCGTCCTGATCCCAATCCTGATCATGATGTTCCGAGGCATTCACTCGCACTATAAGGCCGTCTCCGATCAGATCGCACTCGACCGGCGAGGAAGCCGCCCTCCGCTGCCTGGGCGTAATATCGTCATCATTCCGATCAGCGGGGTGAACCGTGCCATCATCCGCGCGGTAGACTATGCCCGAAGCAGGCCAGGAGAAATTCGGGCGGTGTTAGTCGACGTAGACCCGGAAAACACGGCCCGACTCGAAATACAGTGGGCCCAGTGGGGATGCGGCGTCAACCTCGTCGTCTTGTCCTCGCCCTATCGATCCATCCTGGGTTCCTTCCTCGACTACATCGAAGAAATTCTGGAAAAGGAACCCGACACCTGGGTCACCGTCGTGATCCCAGAAATTCTTCCCGCCCATTGGTGGCAGAGCCTCCTGCACAACCAACGCGCGCTGCTCCTCAAGACGGCGTTGCTGTTCAAAGATCGCGTCATCCTGACCGACGTCCCTTTCCACCTGAAGAGATGACCGTGAGGCGTGAGACGTTAAACGTGAAACGTCAAACGTGGGTTCGGACCTTTGCCTTTTTACTTTTGCCTTGTGGCTTGCGCTTCCGGCGCAGCAGGCGCTCGCCTTCAAGATCACAGAGCCGGTGGAGGGGGCAAACTAACGGCGGGAAAAACCGTCACCGCCCGAGTGGACCTCGGCAAGGATTCCGGCATCGTCAAAGTCCGCTACTATTGGTACGGCGAACAGGACGACCGGCTGGTCGAACAGGAAGATGCCACAGCCACGGGATCGATCGTTGCGCCGGTGGCGCTGATCGGATTGTCCGACCATAACCCGGCCTTCGGCGGCCCGTTGCTGGTCCCGAAAGACGGCATCGGGCCCATGCGCTTGCTGGCGGTCGCCGAAATTTCACGAGGACGATTGGGGACGAGATCCGTCTTCGATGAAATCCTCGTGAACGTAGAACCAGACGCCGCTCTCGCGACCATTGAGTTCGAAACCGATAAACCCCTGCAGCTCGGACGAACGGGACAATCTTCTGCATTCGGCCACGTCGATTCAATGGGCAAGATTTTCGAGCTGCCGGTCGTGGGCGAGTTCGCCGACGGCGTCACTCGACGCATCAGTTCCCCTGCCTCCGGCACGGCCTATCAATCGTCAAATCCCAAAGTCATTCGGGTGTTGCCCCATGGCCTCTTACAGATCGTCGGCAACGGCAAGACCGTCCTCACGGTCACGAACCGCGGCAAGCAAGCCTCACTCGATGTCGTGGTGACAGTGAACGACGAGCCCAACGAACCGCCAGTGGCCGACGCCGGAACGAACCAGACCGTGAAGGCCGGAACGAAGGTGAAGTTGAGCGGATTGAAAAGCCGCGATGCCGAAGGCGAAGCACTGTACTATGCGTGGAGTCAGGTACGAGGCAGCAAGATCGCGCTGCTGGACGTGGATAACGCCGAAGCCTCGTTCCTCGCGCCGACCGTGTCAGAGAAACGGACCTACCGGTTCAAGCTGCGGGTGACGGACAAGAAGGGAGCGGATAGTGTGCCGGCCTATGTGGATGTGACAGTGGAACCGTAAGGCGCTGAGGAGCGACTGGGACGCTCTCCTTGCTCGCGCAACGCGCGGCCTCGGAAGGATGGGAGGGAGCGGCCAGGTGCCCTTCTTGCTCGCAGAACGCGCACGATGAAACGGTGCTCGTTCGATGCGCGCAGTAAAGGGCAGCCTCGGCCACTCCCTCCAAGAGAAGCACAAGGAATCGGAAGCCTTCGTTGGACGCGCGCAGTTGAGAGTATCCCAGTCGCTCCTACCTATGGCCCGCTAGCTCAACCCAATCATCCATACAGCGGCACACTTAATCAGGAGTGGTAAAACAGGGAGAACCCCGATCGGCCTTGCGAAGCAACCTTTCTAAACATCCCGCGGAGTAAAATATGTCTGCTGCGGATAAGGAACTCGAATCGATCGCCAATCAGGTTGCAAGTCTGGAAAACAAGTTTGTAAGCGGATCGAGCTTGGGGAAAGCACCTGCAAAGTGAGGAGCAAGCATCCTTCAAACGACTTGTAGCGGAAGCGATTTCCCTACTTGATTCTGTGCTCGGTGAGGAAAACAACTTCTCACGCAACATCGCTGGAACTGTGAACAGTGGTAGCGGCGGATTCATTGGTGGTCCATCGTATGCATGTGTTCAGGAGACCCGAGGGCTTATCATCGGCGCTGCAAATCACATACGTCGAATGGAGAACCTGAACCCAAAGGCAAATCAGACCAACCAGTCTGCTTATGTTGATTCTGGACGACTTGCGGAACTTAAGGCCCTCACTTCTTCCAAGTTTGATCTCTCTCGTCTCGTCCGGCTGTGCGAAGAACTCAACATGGCCCACTCAAACACCTGTTTGATGTCAATTGCTATGCTTGTACGAGCAATCGTAGATCATATCCCCCCAATTCTTGGGCAACAGTCCTTTGCAGCAGTAGCCAGCAATTATTCTGGGACAAAATCATTCAAAGGTTCGATGCAACGGCTAGACACTTCCCTGAGGAGCGTAGCAGACGCTCACTTGCATACCCAGGTTCGATCTCGTGAGATCCTTCCGACATTCAATCAGGTGGATTTTCGGGCTGATCTCGATGTGTTGCTGGGAGAGGCAATCCGGATTCTAAAGACCTAGGCCTTACTCAATCGCACTGGCCCGTAGGTTTGACGGGCTTGATGGAGTTCCTTCACATGCTTGCGGAGGGCTGGGCCGAATTTGGAGGCAAGGACTGCTTTTCTGTGGGGCGCGATGTTCTGCTCGACCTGCTCGATTGTTTCTGCCAACTGCTTGACCAGCCGCTGGCCTGAGCCGGTCAGCCACTTGAGATGCCAGCTGGCATACTCCAAATCCTGGATCGAGTAGCGGACGGATTCCACCTCCTCAAGACAGCGAAACCTGGCTCGTTGCAGATCGCGCTGGGTTAGGCCTGCACGTTTCCATCTAGCCGATCCACCCAGCCCCGAGGCCCACGTTGAAAGTCGTTCGAAGAGCATCGCTCCCATCGTAAACGTAAATGCCGCATGGAGAATGCCTCTGAGCGGACGCAAGCTGCGGCGCCAGGGGGAATAGAAGATCTGCTGGTTGCGATCCCCGTGATAGAGAATCTGTTTGCGCAACAAAAGATTTAAATGGTGATGGCTATTCTCGTGGATCAAATCGTCGATCAGATCGAGGTTGTCCCGGTCGAAGCAGTTAATAAAGGATAGTCCCGGCCGGTGGCGGTAGCTGAAACTGACGACGCCCTTGGCCTTGAGCGGGATGATCCGGGCGGTCAAGAGCGCGAGGACCTCATGCCCTTCCGGCCAGGCCTCTTGTACGATTGTCCATGCCTGCTTGATTCGCTTCACCTGATCAGCTGAGGTGGAGGCCACCGTACGAGGCTGGCGGTCCTTCCCATAGACGAGCGTCGGCCCGACTGTGACGGCCCCGGATCGAGTCTCCGTTGCCACGACTGGCGGCCGGTGCGTCCAACTCCACTCCAACCGATTGCCTCTCCTCATGCACAGAGGTGTCACGGTTCGTCCGATCTTCACGGACAGCTCTTGGGGCTGGACTAGAATGGTGGCCTGGCCGGACGATTGTTTGAGGGCTCTCTTCACCGAGGGAGGAGCCTCGTAGCCACCTCCCTCCATCCCTTCGGGCATCGTTCCCAACGTCTCTGCCCGTTCGACGTTGTCGCCGAGCTGTACCTCTATAGTCCAGGACGGAATCTTGCGAGAGGCGCACCACAACATCGGAAGTCCCGGCACGAGACAGAGCGATTCCTGTGTCAGCTCCTGCGTGAGGCGGGCGCAGAGTTCGTTGAGTCGCCGTTCGAGTCCCGAGGCCTGCGAGACCCCGCGCGGGAATAGATCGTCCAGATAACTGTTCTCGAAAAACTTCTCTTCGCACTCGGCAAACAACTGCGCCGCGAAGTCACGAGGGTTCTGCTCCTCTCGAATTTGTTGCAACAGATCGATGAAGTAGACCAGGTCATTCAACGCTTCGATCCAGCCGACGACTTTCCAGTGGGCGTACGAATCCCGTCCGAGTGCTTGCCCGAGGAACCGGAAGTAGGCCACCGGCAAGGTCAACGATTTCGCGACGTCTGCATATTGGTTTTCCAAATCCAGGCAGAGATCGCCCAGGAGTCGCTTCATCGACAGGCGAAACTCTACTTGCAGACGAACCAGCAAGGACACATCGAGCAACGGCATGGAGTATCGTACGCTCCGGCGTTAAGGAGTCAGACTCTACCGGAGGGAAGGGCGCGCTGCAAGATTGATGGTTGGGAGTTTTTCGGCAGGTGAGAATGAAAAAACTCGATGGGACACCGGGATACGGGGGTGCCACCAGGGTCAGGCAACGAGGCCTGGCAAGACGACAATGGTGGCACTCGCTGGTATCGCCTGGCAGTCCGACCGGAATCCCGCAATCAGGCCGTAGCTTTGAGCGACTGACGGAGCAGTGGCATGGCAACTTCTCTTCCGAGCAACCGCGAAGCTCCCGCCTGTTGGATCATCCGATGGCGCTGAATGAGCGGATCGACAATGTTCCCGCAGGACACACATCGCCATCCTTTCATCCACATAGGAATACTGCTCTCCTGCATGTCGATCAAGTTATCGACAATCATGAGACCGTCGCATCTGGTACAGTCCATAGGACCCTCCTGTGCCGAGGTGGAGTACCCTCTCCCCCTACACCTTGAACGTTGGCCCCTGCAAAAACCGGCAGGCCCGCACAACGTCTCATGTGGAATAAAGCAAACGTGATGCCAGAGCACAAATCCGCTGGCTAGCCCGTTATTTCGTCCGATCGACCGGTGCATCGACACACAGATTCTGCCAAAATGGCTGCGACTGTGACGGAAATGTCCTTTCCGATAAAAATGGCAACAACACGCTCGGCTTAACCACGAGGACTTGCTTCTCTCACCTTGAGTTCTTCACGCATCAGCCGCCCTGTACGAGAGAAGGCTGAAAAATGGACAAGCTGTGGCATTGACTGTGACAGAGATTGCTGCCGTCGTCGAAGAGCTCGCGCCGGTCCTGGCGAACGGGTGGATTCAAAAAATTTACCAGCCGACGGATCGTACGCTGGTGCTGGAAATCCGCGCGCCGGGACGGACGCACCGACTCCTCATCTCATGCCACCCTGAAACCGCCCGTCTCCACCTCACCACAGCAGCTTTTCAGAATCCACCGACACCTCCACCCTTCTGTCAATTTCTCCGTGCCCACCTGCAAGGCGCACGAATCGACCGGGTCGAACAGATTCATGGAGACCGGATCGTTCAGTTTGCTCTGACGGCCAAGGAAGGTCCCTGTAAGCTGGTTGCGGAGCTGACAGGAAAAACATCGAACCTCCTCGTGCTCGGTGACGCAGGCCGTATCCGACGAGACCTGAACGGGGTGAAGAATCTTGTGGGACAGTTGTACGTTCCTCCCGCTCATCAGCAACGGGAACGAGGTGCCGCCGACCACGCGCGATTCAGCCAGAACATCCCAGAATCACCATTTCCTCTGTCGGCTGCCATCGAAGCCCATTACCACACGACAGAAGCCGTTTCAGTCATCGAGACCGTGCGGAACGCCAGGGCGGGGATACTCAGAAGATCCATGAAGAAGCTCCGCCGCCGCATTGAAGCCTGGCACGAAGACCTCGCCAAGGCAGAGAAGTACAAGACCTACGCACGCTACGGGGAACTCATCAAGGCGAACCTTGGGACCATCCGCAAGGGCCAGACCAACGTGACCCTGGTGGACTATTTCAATGAGGAGCTTCCCAGCCTGACGATCCCGCTCGACCAGACCAAAACACCCCAGGGCAATATGGACGACTACTTCCGAAAGCATCGGAAGCACCTGGCTGCAGAGCGGGAATTGCAACCACGCATCGAAGAAGGGCAGAAGGAATTGGAATCCCTGCAGCGAGAACTCACTGCCATCGAACAGGGAACCTGGCAGCCACCCGACAAGCCGCATCTGATCGTGCGCGCAAGAACCCTCATGCGGACAGGCGGGGGGAAGGGCCATCAGGAACAACGTCAAGGTCCGTTCCGCCGCTTCACCTCATCAGACGGTTTGGCAATATATGTCGGAAGAAACGCGCGCGAGAACGACGAGCTGACGTTTGGGGTGGCGAAGAGCGACGACCTATGGCTCCATGCTCGGGGCACTCCCGGTTCACATGTGGTAGTGCGCCTCGAAAAAGGAGCCGACGTCCCGCAGGAGACCTTACGCGATGCGGCAACGTTGGCCCTGCTGTACAGCGACCTCAAGAAAAGCGGGAAGGGCGACATCATCTATACCCGTCGCAAGTGGGTCAAGAAAGCGAAGGGGCAGGCACCGGGCGCCGTGACGGTGTCTCAGGAGAAGTCAGTGTTTGTGGCACTCGACAAGACACGGCTCGCCGGATTGAAGGAGCGATCAGAAGCGCGGTGAGCCTTTCAGGAGAAGGCCTCCACCTTCACAGCGACATCGCCTGTAGCTTTAATAGGCTGCGGAAAAACTATGCTGGCACGCAAGTACGTCGATGGTCTGCACGTGTGCCGCAACAGGAAAACATTCCTGCAGGATGCTCAAAAAGGCCGGCCAGCAAGGCCGCAGCGAGTGAAGAGCCGAGGCGTACCCTCTGGGTACGTTGAGGGTCTAAACGATGCGAGAACGAAGCTGGCGGACTTTTTCAGCATCCTGTTAAAGACAATTCATCTTTTGCTGGCAGATTAGCCGGGGAGGGACTATCCTAATCACTGATACTGTGCTCCACATAGGCCAGGAGCTCCGCCATGCCCACCCTCGATGTCGCTTCACCGCAATCGAAGAAACAGACCATCCTAGCCGTCGACGATGACACAGCCATCGTCCATCTCTGTACCGAGATCCTCGAGCAAGCAGGGTTTTCCGTCCTGCCTGCGACAAACAGCTCGGAGGCCCTGAAGATATGCAAGAATCATCCGGGACCCATTCATCTACTGCTGGCTGATCTCGTGTTGCCCCCGCCAGAGTTTTCGTTTGCATCCGGCGACAACGAATTCCCCAACGTCCACGGCCATGAACTTGCCGTCCGCGCGCTCCGCATGCGGAAAGACCTGCGAGTGATCCTCATGTCCGGCAATATCGACCAGGAATTGGCAGGGTACGGCATACGCCAGGGAGGCCTCCCATTTCTTCCCAAACCGTTGACGCACCAAGCCCTGGTGGCACTCGTGCGACAGACTCTTCACGCGCCTCCGCCTTCGGTCGAGAGTCTGACAGCGGGCCCGCCAGAAATTCCAAAATCCGGTGATGAGTGGGTTGATTAGCTGACGGTCCACGGATCCTTAGACACGACGAACACCTCTCCTCCCGGTCAACAGGCAAAAGGGGGCTGCCATTGCAACATGGCAGCCCCCTTTCTCGACTCAATTCCCGGTGGAACTTCACTGATGTTCGGTCATGAACCATCCAGCAACTGAGAGTCGCCTTGATTACCTGCGACCTGATCCACCCGACAGACCCGGTGGAAGCGAGGCACGTGGTCGGACAGCCTCCATACTCGCCACCTCATAGCATCCCGCCACTCAGTTGATAAGCCAGGCCGGCCGCAAAAAAAGGGGCTGCCATCTTTACGATAACAGCCCCGGTTCACATTCGTGATTAAGGATTAATAGCGATCGCGCTTCCCGCCGCCACCGCTACGACCACCACCCCCGCCCCCACCAAATCCACCACCCCCGCCAGTGCGAGGCTCCTGGGGACGCGCTTCATTAACGGTTAAGGTCCGGCCACCCATTTCCGTTCCGTTGAGAGCGGCAACGGCCGCCTGCGCTTCCGCATCCGAAGACATCTCAACGAAGCCGAAGCCACGCGACTGGCCCGTGAACTTATCCGTAATGATCCGCGCTGAGGCGACGGCGCCATGTCGCCCGAACAGATCACTCAACTCCTGCTCGGTCGCCGAATAGGGCAACCCACCGACATAGATCTTTGAACCCATCTGGGGTTCCTCCTTTGAGTATGATGATATTGTCTTGTACTCGAGGGACGGAGGAAGGAGCGGGCCGAAGACGCAAAGGACGCGGCGACTTGGGTCTGACTTCCGACGAGATTCTCGGGCAAGGCAACATCAATGCTGCAGGCCTGTTTATTTCGCTCCACCTCAACGCCAGGCCCCTGCGATCAGGTGATTATAGGCTATCACAGCCCTCTTAAAAATGGCAATGCGAGTCCCGGTCCCCCTCTGTCGACTTACTCCCCGATGCGCACTAGCAGTCCCCGTTCCCGGCAAAGCTCGAACGTCCAATGGAAGGCAGCAATGACCATACCGAGAAACACCAGATTCAAGCCGGTCGCCCATGCGAGATGAGCAATCGGCAAGACTGAAGCGTTGAGCACTGCTCGCATCCCTTCAAATACATGGGCAGCCGGGTTCATCCAGGCAATGGCTTGCAGCCACCCTGGAAGCACCTCCATCGGATAAAACACACAGGAGATGGGCTGAAACAGGAACACCATACTCCAGGCCAGCACTTCTGCTTCCTGGCCGAACCGCATGATGAGGGCCGTGGTCAGCACCCCGATAATCCATCCCGTCATCACGAGATTCAAGACGAACGGAACCAGCCACATCCCGATCACGAAGATGTTGTACGAATAGAACAGGCCCGCACAGACAACCATCACCACAGAAACAGCCATCACCTTGAAAACGCTCATCACCATCGTCGCGGCGAGGAACTCGCTCGGCTTGAGCGGACTGGCAAACAAGTTCATCAAATTTCTTGCCCAGATCTCCTCCAGGAACGAAATCGTAATCCCCTGTTGCGCCCGGAACAACACATCCCACAGGATCAAGGCCCCCAAAAAGAACGTCACAGCGCCCGAGATCTGTCCCTGGAATTTCATGAGGTAGACCGTGATGAAACCCCAGATGACGAGGTCCAGAAACGGCCAATAGAAAATTTCCATCATGCGCGGCAAACTGCGCCGGTAGAGGTACAAATGCCTCGCCACCAAGGCATAGATTCGATGGACCTTCATTTCATCTTTTCCCCCGTCTCCACTCTAAACACTTGGCGCACACCGTGGGCTGGCAGGGACGTTCCCCACTGCGCGCATCGACCGAGCACCTTCTCAGTGTGCGCGGTCTGCGAGCACAGGGAACGTCCCTGTCGGCCCGCTCCCCTACTTCTCCCGCGCCAACTTCACAAATACTTCTTCTAAATCCCCCTGCCCAAACCGCGCCACAATCTCCTGCGCCGTCCCCTCCGCCACAATCTTTCCCCGCTGGAGAAAGATGATCCGATCCGTCATCTCTTCCATCTCGTGCATGTTGTGCGAGGTATAGAGCACACTGAGGCCGGACGATCGTCGCTCCTCCTTGAGAAAGCTTCGAATCTTTTGTGCGATATCGGGGTCGAGACTCGCGGTCGGCTCGTCGAGGAACAGAATCTTCGGTTCGGTCAAAAAGGCCTTGGCCAGCCCAAGACGAGTGTTTTGACCGGAGGACAGCTTGCGCGTAACTTTATGGCGAAACTCCTCCATCTCAAGCCGCTTCACGATGTTATCGACCCGCTCTTGGATCTGAGACAGACCGTACAGCCGCGCAATCACCCAGAGGTTCTCCTCGACCGTGAGCGCCTGCGGCATGGAGACATAGGTCGAGGAAAAGTTCACTTGTTGCAGAATGGCCTCACGGTGTGTCGCCAGATCGAGCCCGAACATCTGAATGGAACCGGCGGTCGGCGTCACCACCCCGAGCAACATCTGAATGGTCGTCGTTTTTCCTGCCCCGTTCGGGCCCAGCAACCCGAGTATCTCACCCGGCCTGATGTCGAAGGAAATATCGTTGACCGCGACGAACGCGCCGAACCGCTTCACCAGATGTTGAACATGCAGGATAGGTTTAGACATGAACGATCAGCAGCTTAGAAGGATGTTAAAAAAATCCACCAACTTCGTCGTCGCTTGCTGCGGCCTGATGGACGGCCTTTTTGAGAATCCTGCAGGGGCGTTCGCCTCTTGTTCCATACGTGCGGACTGTCGAAGCCCCAGCGTGCCAAAATCGTTTTTCTGCAGCCTGTTAGTTGAAGAGCAGCGCATTGCTGATCTTCTCGGGAAGATGGCAGGTTTCACACTTCCGGCTCACGACCTTCCCCTCGTGCTCCGTCTTCCCGTCGTGGCATCGGAAACAATCCGTGAGAGCCCTTGTCCGTAAAGACGAGCCCTCTGGATGGTCGGGATACCAAGGTTTGCTGTCGGCCGAAAGGTGCCCGCGCGGCATGACGATCGGATAACCTTTGATCGGCTGTTCATGCACGACCGAAGAATGGCACGTCGTACAGCCTTCCCCTTGGCCGCGCTTCGCAAAGGCTTCGATATGTTTGCGGTGGCTCATGATAAGACCGACCTCTTTGACCGGCGGCGGCAGATCTCGCGGGGCCACCTCGGATACCCGAAGAATATTCCGATGACAGCTCAGGCAGACAGCGGAATCGACTTTCGACTGCAGATTATGTGAATCGGTCGGGGTGCCGAACAGGTAGATCGCCACATCTTTCGTCCCGGCCCAGGCTTTATCGCGGAGCCAGCCCTCAATGCCCGGTCGCACGTGGCAGGCGACGCAGGTCACCTCTCGATGCGAGGATTTCGCCCAACTCTCATACGAGGGCGCGATGGTATGGCAACTGGCACAGAATGTCGGGTGATTCGTGATAGGGACGGCCACAGCACCAAGCGCGATGGCACCAGCAACGAGAGCCATGACGATGGTCGCTTTAGGTTTCCAGCCCATGCTCCGCACGAGACTGTGATCTTGGGAACTGCTTCATGATCAAGGCGGCCACGCCGACGACATCGTCCAGGCCGAACAGCGGCACTTGTAGATCGACAGGCTTGTCCGATACCACCGCGAGCAGCCCTTCCGTGGAAACAGGAATTTCGCCGATCTGATCGCGGACGATAACAATCTTCGGATAGCCTTCGTGCTTCCACCCTTCCGCAATGATCAGGTCATAGGTCCCATCGAGAAATCGATCCCGCACTTCTTCGACATTCATCTGATCGGACACATCGGCAAACATTGCCATGCTGCCCTTGGAAAGCACCATCACGCTGCTGGCGCCGGCCTGCTTGTGGCGCCAGCTATCTTTCCCTTCCGTATCGAGATCGAAGCCATGCCCGGCATGCTTTACCGTCGCCACCTTGTAGCCGGCCCGGACCAACTCAGGAATCACACGCTCGATCAGCGTGGTTTTTCCGCTGTTCGACCGACCGACAAAAGAAACAATAGGTACGGCCATAAATCTGGGGCCCTTCGTTATGCGTCACAGGTCAACCGTGAACGGGCACCCGCGCTGCCCTGATCGCCGCTGCCTCACGCCTCAGCAACAGGAGAGGCGATGTCCACTCGTCTGAACAGAATCTGCGTGGCTTGCCCAGACTTCACCACTCAGCAATTGAACCGACACCAGATCGCCCGGGTTGACTCGTTCAACCTCGACGGGGATGTCGATCAAACAATTCGCCTTCACCATCGAGGTCAAAATCCCAGACCCCTGAGCGCCGGTCGTTCGAACCTTAAAGACACCCTCTTCTTGCGTGAGCACACCGCGGAGGAAGTGGCGCCGATCCGTCCGTTTAGAAAACTTTTCCTGGAAGATCGCCTGCACGACCGGCCGACCGTAGTTCCGATGTCCGCTCATTTTCAGCATCGCCGGCCGCACCAGCTGCTCGAACGTCACCATGGAGGACACGGGATTCCCCGGCAAGCCGAACGCCAGCTTGCCCTGAATCTTGCCGAACGCAAGCGGCTGCCCTGGCCTGATCGCCAGCTTCCAGAAGTTCATTTCTGCGCCAAGTTCGTGGAAGACCGTCTTCGTAAAATCGTAATCACCCATCGACACGCCACCGGACAGCACCAGAATATCCGCCGTCAGTCCATGTGAAATCTTTTCCTTCAGCGCGGCAGGCGTATCCCTCGCAATCCCCAGCAAGAAAGGGATGCCGCCAGCCTCCTGGACCGCTGCCGCAATCCCATAGCTATTGGAGTTGATGATTTTTTCCTCGCTGAACCGCTCGTCCAAATCCGCCAATTCGTCACCGGTCGAAAGGATCGCCACCCGGGGTCGTTGATAGGCAAAGATGAACGACTTGGCGAGGATCGCCAGCATCCCTGCTTCACCAGGCCGAATCTGGGTTCCCTTGGCGATGATGCATTCACCCTTCTTGACGTCTTCTCCTTGAGGCCGAATGTTGGCGCCTTGCTGTTCCGGCTTGAAGACGCGAACAGAATCCCGGGGTATGCTCAGTGTCTTCGACCTTCAAGACCGTATCCGCCCCCTTCGGGATCGGGGCCCCGGTCATGATGCGAATCGCCTGCCCCGCGCCGACGGATTTTGAAGGCATCTTGCCCGCAGGAACGTCCTCAATCACCGTGAGCGTCACCGGTTTCTGAATCGCATGCTCCTGTTTGATATCCTCCCACCGCACCGCAAACCCGTCCATCGCACTGTTGTTCCAAGGCGGATTATCCCGTTCCGCCACGATGTCCTCGCCAAGGACACGACCGAGCGCGTCGAGGATCGAAATCTTCTCCAAGCCCAGAGTCGGCGTGGCCTCCAACACGATCCGCTGCGCTTCGTGTAGTTGCGTGAGCCCCTCTGTCGCGTCTGTGGCCTTCACAGTCTCTCCTTCATCAGTGCGCCTGCCGAGGCGCGATCTTCACGAGCGACCCGCTCTTCTTGCAGAACGCTTCGACCTTGTTGGCAATGTCGTGATAGCACTCGGCCGTCGGCGTGTCAGAATTGAACATCGCAAATGGCTCACCGGCGTCAGACTGGATCACGACATCGGGATCGAGCGGAATGCGCCCGAGAAAAGGCACGCCCATATCATGGGCCGCGGCTTCCCCGCCGCCTTTACGGAACACCTCGATGTGGTTGTGACAATGGGGGCACTCCAACCCGCTCATGTTCTCGACAATCCCGATGATCGGGACTTCGCTGTCCTTGCAGAACGTCACCGACTTGCGGGAGTCCAGTAAGGCGACCTCTTGTGGCGTCGTAATGATCACGGCGCCGCTGACATTGCCGAGCAGATCGATGGTCGTCACCGATTCGTTGCCCGTCCCGGGAGGCAAGTCGACAAACAAGAAATTGAGATCCTGCCACTCGACACCGCCCAAAAGTTGGTTGATGAACTCATACTTGTACGCATCGCGCCAGATGATCGGATCGTCCGAATTCTGCAGCAAGAAGGACATCGAGGCAATCTTGAGGTTATAGGCCTGAAACGGGATAATCCCGCCCGAGCTGCTGATCTTGAGCTTCTGCCCTTCGGCCCCCACCATCTTTGGAATGTTCGGCCCATGGATGTCCATGTCGCAAATGCCGACATGCCACCCTTTGAGCGCGAGACTTACGGCGAGGTTGGTCGTACAGGTACTCTTCCCGACCCCACCCTTATTGCTCATGATGAGCACTTTGTATTCGATCCGCTCCATCCGTTTGGCCACCAGCCAGCGACTGTGCCCCTCCTTGTCCTTCTGGCAGGTTTCGTTCTCGTCGCAAATCGCGCAGGCCCACATATACACGCAGGCATCGCTGCTGCCGGAGCCGGGAGGTTGAATGACGTTCAATTCACGAGCCATGTGTCTTCCTTTTGTAATACGTTACGCCCGATCTGCGCATTCTCGTTATCGCCGTCGGCCTGTCGGAACGCCGACATAGTCGCCCTCTCCCACGTTGGGGAGTCCCGCCGACGGCGCCTTGCCGTTTCCTGCCGACGCGGTGAGCACGGTTGGCACCGCCGACTCTTCCGGTACCGGCTTCTTCTTGTTGAAAAACCCTGCGCTCACAATGCCGACTTCATAGAACACATACAACGGCAGGGCCATGAGACATTGGTTGAAGGGATCGGGCGTTGGGGTAAGAATTGCGGCAACGATGAACGACCCCAGCAGGGCCCATTTGCGATACCGCTTGAGAAAGGGCGCATCGACCCACCCAAGCTTCGCCATGAGGGTGATCGCGAGCGGCACTTCGAAAATCAACCCGAACACCATCAGGAACCACAGGGCAAATCCGACGTACTGCGCAATGGAAATCTGGGGAATGAAGCCGGCGTTGACGCCATAGGACACCAAAAAATTCAGCGCAAACGGAAGCACGAAGAAAAATGAAAAGCCCACCCCTGCGTAAAAGGCCAGGGCGCTCAACAACACAAACGGTGCGACAAAGCGCCGTTCCTGGGCATGGAGGCCCGGCACGACGAATTGCCAGACTTCCAACAGAATGTACGGGGTCGCGGCGACGAGGGCAAAGAGCCCGGCCACCTTGACGTTTTGCCACAAGGCTTCAGCCGGCGCCAGGAAGACGAACGGAACGGTCGGCAGATCGGTCGGCATCCACGACAGGGAACCAGGCACAAACATGTTCTGGAGAGGGATGCGCAGCCACTGGACCAACGTATCGGCATAGAAAAATGTGCCGACGAACACCAGGGCGGTGATGATGACCGCGCGCGTCAGCCGGACCTGGAGCTCCACAAGGTGCTCCATCACCGGCATTTTCTTATCTTCCAGCGGCTTAAAGATCGTGTCTTGCAGCCACTGGTTGAGTGAATTCAAGCCGTCGGACATACGAACCGTTCATCCGATGGCTAGCCGTGATCGCTCGGATGCCGAGCGATCACGGCCAGCGTCATGCGTGTTACTTGGGATTGACCGCGACAAACAGGTTATTCCCCTGCCGGCTCAGGAGCAGGACGGCCAACTCATCTTTCTTCAGCTTCAGGGAGGCTTTCTGATAGTCTTCGAGCGTCTTCACGATTTCGTGGTTCACTTCCTGAATCACGTCGCCGCGCTGCAGACCCGCCGCTTCCGCAGGGCCACCGCTCTCGACCGACGTCACGACCACACCGGTCATCTTCGCCGGAATGTTCAATTGGCTCATCGTGGCCGTATCCAACCCCTGCACACGGAGAGAGGCCAAGACATTATCCGGCGGCTTCACTGTCTCGACCGGTTCCTTGGGAGCCGTCGGCTCCTTCTTCGCCAACATTTCATCCGTCGGCCGCTCCGCCACCTTCACGGCGATGGTCTGTTCCTTGCCGTCTCGCAACACCTTCACCTGCGCATCCTTGCCGACCATCGTGCGCGCAACGAGGTTTCGCAACTGACTCACGTTTTGGACTTCTTTCCCGTTGAACGCGATCACGACATCGCCGCGACGGATACCGGCGGCGTGAGAGGGACCATTTTCGTTCACATCGCTGATCAAGACACCCTTGCGCTGCTCAGGCAACTTAAACGATTTTGCCAAGGCCGGGGTGATCTCTTGAATCGCGACACCCATCCAGCCACGCACGACCTTGCCGGTCTTCTGAAGACTGTCGACGATGTCCAACGCGATACTGCTGGGAATGGCAAATCCAATCCCTTCAGACCCGCCGGTCCTTGAGAAGATTGCCGTATTGATCCCAATGAGTTCGCCGCTGACATTGACCAACGCCCCGCCGGAATTGCCCGGATTAATCGCGGCATCGGTCTGGATGAAATCTTCATAGTCTGCAATGCCGACGTTGCCGCGTCCCAAGGCACTGATGATACCCAAGGTCACGGTGGAACTCAGTCCGAACGGACTGCCGACCGCCAACACAAGATCGCCAACCTGCAATTTCTCATACTCAGCCCATTTTAAGGCAGGGAGATCCTTCGCCTCGATCTTGACCACGGCCAAGTCCGTCTTCGGATCAGTTCCCACCACTTTCGCGCTGAATTCACGTCGATCGCTGAGCGTGACGGTGATCTGCGTGGCCCCTTCGACGACGTGATTATTGGTCACGATAAATCCGTTCGGATCAAAAATGACGCCGGATCCGGCGCTTTGCTCAGGGCGTCCATGCCCTCCACCCGGAGGCATCGGCGGAGGAGTCGGGAGTTCACCCCCTGGGGGCTCTTCACCCGGAGGTCCACCAAAGGGACCTGGCGGCAACGGCGATCTCCGGCCTCGTCCCCCACCTTCTCCACCCCCGGTCACAGCAATGTTCACCACCGCTGGCGTGACCTTCTTGACGATCTCTGAAAATCCTTGTGTCAGCCCGGCTGGAACCCCGGCGGCTAAGGCTGTGGGTTCACTCGGCAGGACAGTAAACGCGAAGGTACTCATGACCAGACCGATACCTGCGATAAGACCCGGAACATTCCCCCCCTTACTCCGCGTGACCATAACAGCGTTCCTCCACAGGTTTAAGCGACACGACATGAGCTGAACGTCGCATTGTACACTATCCGTTCCGAGGGCTTCAAAGACTAATAGTCCCCCTCTGCCCCCTCAGCAGACAGAGCCCGAAGTGGACTATTAACTATGACCGTGCCGCGTGACGCGCGAGAGATGCGAGAAAGGCGCGACGTGGACAGACTGGGGCTCCATCTCGTATGCCCGTCTCGCTCGTCGCGGTTGTCACGCAAGGCTATTTCACAGCCTGCTACGAACTGGTTTTCCGGGCCGCCGCCTCGGATTCCAATACCCCGAGCCAAGAGTTCTGGAGCTTCAGCACCAACCGCTTGGCCGCTTGCTCAAACGACACAACACGCAGCGTATTCGGCGCGCCCTCGTAAGTCGGAGGCCAGATACGCCGCTGATCCTGAGGGCGCAGGTAGATTGCCGGATACCATTGATCGATCCCTGGCGCGGTCGGACGATCCAGTGTGGCCCAGCCCCGTCCTTCGGCCTGCAGCAAGGTCTGATTGTTTTTCAAGTCCAACAGGGCAAATTCCAGCAAGCGACCAGTTATCTCGACGCAATCCAGGCTGCGCGTGCGTGGTCCATCCAAGAAAGAGCGTCAGGGGATATTCCTGCTCGGTGCTGGAGACAACGACAACGGCGAGATAGTCGAGCCTGCGTTGCCGTCCCAGTTCTGCGAACTGAGCCCAATCCCCATGCGGCTGCGGCCTGATATGGTCGGCTGGGATGATCTCCTTTATCGATACCGGAATTGCACGGCCGAGATCCTGCTGTAGGCTCTCTCCGAGGCGAGTAAGTGCTTCCTCCGGCAGATTCGGAGCCGCACCTGGCTCTGCCGTATCTGAAACCACTACAAGCCCTGCCTGCAGTGGTCGCTGATTAATCCTGGTGAGAGCCTCATCGCCGGCCTGGTGCTCTGGGGAAACATAGTCGCCGATCCGTGCAGGCGGAATGGCAGAAGCACAAGAAACCAAGAATACCGCGCTGAGCATGAGACTTAATTGATTGAGCAGATGGCGCATCACCCACCTCCCGGCTATGCAGGCTGGTCCGTCGCTTCCCTCTCCACATGCTGTACGTTCACTCCTGCAGGCTCAATCTGTCAAGGCCCCCGGCTCCCTTGGAAATTTTCTTGCGGCCCGCGTGGGAAAGAGTCCACCTGCAGCCATAGTGCCCATGGCGCGCTACGGGACAAGGGGAGCTGTTTCTCCCGCTAACGGCATCCGGCATCGTCGGCTGAACTGTCGATCATTTATCAGCCGGTCTTGCAGCAACCTCTCCTTCCAAGTACTCCAACCAGACATGGCTAAGTTTGTAGACGAGGTCTTTTCCAGCCAGGTTGAACGAGACGACACGCAAAGTGTTCGGGGACCCCTCCCAGGTTGGAGGCCAGACAACATGTTGACGGCCTGGTCGGACATAGACCACTGGGTACCGCGAACTCATGGCTGGGACATAGGTACGAAACAGGGTAGCCCAGCCCTGTCCTTGAGCCTGCATCATCGCCTGGCCCGTCTTCAGATCTACGAGCGCGAATTCCGCGAGTGCCCAGTTGTCCCTCTGCAGTCCTGGCTCCCCCTGGGTAGCGCCCCCGAGGTCCAGATCCCTCGGATTTTCCTGTTCGGTACTGGAGACGACCACGAGGGCTAGGTACTCCACGTCATGCTTCTTGCCGAGTTCCCTCAACTGGGTCAGGTCCCCTCCGGTTCGGTTCGGTGTAATGCCGTCGGCTTGAATGAGGTGTTTGATCGTGAAGGGCAAGCCGTGGCCGAGTTCTTGTCTCAGCTCTTCGCGGAAACGGACCAGGGCTTCATCGGGAAGGCCTGGGCCGCTCCCCGGATCGGTCTTGTCGGCAATAACAAGGAGACCGGCCTGGACTGGTCGCTGATCGGGCATCGTAATGACCGAATTCGTGGGGGCCTTCTCATCTTTGGTCACATAATCGCCTATTCGGCTGGGTGCCACTGTTGACGCACAGGCAGAGAGTGCGAACGCACCGATCAGTAATAACGCCCTCTTGCTGGAACCGCGCATGACCCACCTCCCGGCTGGCGCTTAACACGAACTCCGAACAACCCTAACAAGATAGGCTCTCTCCCCGACGACCACTCTGTCAAGCCACGGTCGGTCAGAGTCCGACGCAGTCCTCGCCCTCCCCACAGCGACTCCCTCTTGCAATCTAATTCTCCATCGGAGTAGGTTGACGTCCTCTTCTCGGATTCCCTACCCGGCGCTCCTCGCCGCTCAAGGGAATTAATAGAAATAGGAGGGGTTCCGTGCCCCAGCACAACCCTGCGCCGACTGTCGATTTATCGGTCGTCATCCCCGCACACAACGAAGCTACCCGCATCCTTCCCCATCTGCACTCCATCGCCGAGTACTTGTCCTCGCAGAGACGGTCCTACGAAATCATCGTCGTCGACGATGGCAGCCTCGACGAGACCGCAACTGTCGTTCGCGAATTTGCCAGGCATCTGCCTTCCATCAGCCTGATCAGCCTTTCCACCTGCGTCGGCAAGGGAGGTGCGGTTCGTCACGGCATGCTCGCAGCAACAGGGCGATTGCACCTCTTTACGGATGCCGACGGGGCGACGGCAATTACTGAACTCGATCGTCTCGAGCAGGCCATCCGAGCCGGAGCCGATGTGGCGATCGGGTCACGCAGCCTGGCCTCGCAGCGCCGCGATTTCACCGTGAACGCCCGCTGGCACCGGACTGTCCTGGGAGGCTACTTCAACGCGATTGTCCGGATGGGGGGAATCCGCGGTATCAGCGATACCCAATGCGGGTTCAAGCTCTTCGAAAAGTCCGTTGCCCGCGATCTCTTCTCCGTTTCCACAATCAACGGGTATGGGTTTGACCTGGAGCTGCTGTATGTCGCTCACCAGCGTGGCTATCGAGTGACAGAAGTACCCGTGAATTGGTCTGATCAGCCAGGCTCAAAAGTTCGCGTCCTCAGAGATGGGTTCGCCATGTTACGGGAATTGGCCCGGGTCAGACGGAATTGGACCAAGGGCTACTATTCCCCTCAGTCACGCCCTCAGGATTTTTATCCGGCCACAGACCGTGGCGCGTGAAGCGCGAGACAGGCGAGAAAACCGCGAAGGATGCTCAAAAAGTTCGTTCAACAAGGCCGCAGGCGAATCGAAACCGGAGGCGCACCCTCGGGGGTACGTTGAGGATTTCGATGAGCCTAGAACGAAGCTGACGGACTTTTTCAGCATCCTGCTAAACCTCACCTGGACGATTGCACATAGATCGAGACTTTCCCGTCTTCATATTCCCGCCTCCATGTCTGCTCACGCGCAAGCGCCTCGTCGAGCAGGCTCTTCCTCCGCACTATGGCCCAATCGACCGAGTAGGTGCTCAAGACGGAAAGCCTCGGGGGCTCGGTCAGACTCAGGGCGACATAATCTTGAAAAATCCGGCGATCGCCGCTTCGCCAGGCCGGCATGCGCCCATCGATAAAGATTTTCTCCTCCGGCAACCACCAGAGCAGAAATCCTCCGTACGCATAGTCGTTATAGAGGCGACGCCCCACTCGGTCCCGATGCTCGCGGACCCACTCAACCGCCTCAATCGGATAGGACGTCCCCTTGAAATATTCGCCAGGCTGCAAACCGGATTGCGCCACCCGCTGGAGATGGTCCGGTCCCAGCCAGACCATGAACAGCCCTCCTGCGAGCGTCCCTGCCAGCAAACATCGCCTGGCACGGACGGAATCCAGACTGAACCAGCCTGTCAGTCGGCCCAGTCCTCTGGCCAACAACTCGGCACAGAGCGGGAGGCTGACCAGGAGAAAAAATGGAATGTTTCGCATATGACGAAGCGACAGAAGCAGGAACACGATCCACACCACCCATCTGACTGGTTCAATGCGCCGATACCAGGCCGCCATCGCCATCCCTAGTCCGCCGAGATAGAGCGCGTAGCTACGGCCAGCCAACGTGTTCAACGACAGCTGCTGCCATTCCTGCAAGCTGTCGAGCATGAATTGATTCGACAGGGAATCAATGATCTCCCCGTACAATCTCCATCCATAGGGATTCACCAATGTGACCAACGATGCGACTCCCGTCGCCAACATGAGCCACCCGATTGCGGGCCAGGAAAGGGGCGCTTCATCGAGACGAGCGGCAAGACCGGGCGCCAATAGGAGAGCCCCTTTGGTCATCGCGGAACAAGCCAGCACGAGCCCCAGCAGAAAGAGTCCGGCGGTAAACCCTCCGTGCAAATTAGCCCAGAGAAGAAACAACGGCGGAATCAGCCACAGCACACGGTTTCCTCCATTCCGACTTCGCTGAAAAACCACCAGCAAGACGGCGAGGCCCAACAAGGTGACCATCTGGGTTCTCGCGCCAAGAAACGGCAAGGCCACCCACAAGGACAAGGCACAAGCCAGCAACCGGCAGGTTCTGCTGCAGGGGACAGAGAGGCTCGCAACCAACCAGGCTCCTGCCGTCACCACAGCAAAGAACAGAATCACCCCCAAGGCGCCGAATAGCTGATAAAGGGCCCCGATGATCAGGTCGGTTAACCAGGCATGTTCAACCCAGGGCCAATCCGGCATGGTGTGGGAATAGGGATCCAAGGCCGGCAATGTCCCGCCATGCTGAAGGAGATCGAGTCCGGTCCGCAGATGCCAACCGAAATCCGGTTCTGTCAGCGGCTGGAGCGTAAAGTTCAGAATGATGAGCAGGAGCAAAGCATCGAGGGCTGGGAATTGAGCGTTATTCGTTATTCGTAAATCGTTAATCGCCACAAAAGTGTTTCCATCCACGATTCACGACAAACGTTTCACGCTCTTCCCACCAGCAGATTGCCCAGCACCAGCCACTCGACCTCCGTGCGGAGAAAACAATCAATGGCCTCGTCCGGAGTACAGACGATGGGCTCGTTCACATTAAATGAGGTGTTCAGAAGCACCGGGACGCCGGTTTGACGACCGAAGGTTTCGAGGAGCAAGCGATATCGCGGATTGGAGGTCGCATCCACGGTTTGAACCCGTGCCGAGCCATCGGCATGGACCACCGCAGGGATCAGGCCTTTGGCCGAGGGTCGGACCGGAACCGTCAACAACATGAACGGCGATGGCGACGGAAGGTCGAAATACTCGGACGCCCGTTCCTCAAGGACCGACGGGGCAAAGGGGCGAAAGGGTTCCCGGAGCTTCACCTTGGCATTGATCAACTCCCGCATATCCTCACGACGTGGATCGGCCAACAGACTGCGGTTGCCTAACCCGCGCGGTCCCCACTCCATCCGACCTTGGAACCAACAGACGAGCCGGCCATTCGCCAGCTCACGCGCCACCTTCTCGCAAAGTTGATCATCCGGAAGACGTTCGGCAGGCAAGCCGGCTCTCTCGAGCGCAGCCAAGCACTCCTGCTCGGTGAACTCCGGTCCCCAGGAGGCCGATCGCATGACCATGCGCTCAGTCAATGATCCGCGCCGATGGGTCAGCCAAAGTGCCGCCCCCATTGCCGCCCCGGAGTCTCCAGCTGCTGAAGGAATATAGACCTCGCGAAATCCAGCCTCCCGCCACAGGCGACTGTTGGCCACACAATTATATGCCACACCCCCGGCAAGACAGAGCCGATCGAGACCGGTCAGCCGATGCAGATGGCGGGCGAGATGGAGCAACGTCTCTTCCAAGACCATCTGTGCACTGGCCGCCACATCTCGATGCCGCTGCGTGATCTCTTCCTCTGGCAGCCGATTGGGACCTAACAGTCGCAAGAATTCGGGGGAAAAGAGACGATGCCGGGCCAAGTGAAAATCGAAGAGCCGCGTATTCAGTTCGAACCCCCCATCGGGGAGGAGACGGAGGACCTGTTCTCGGAGAAGCGGTGCGAATCGTGGTTCTCCGTAGGCCGCCAAGCCCATCACGATGTATTCATCGTGATCCGGTTTGAATCCCAGAAAGGAGGTGATGGCCGCATAGAATTGTCCCGCCGAATGCGGAAGGGGGATCCGTTGCAGCACCTGAATCTCTTGGTCGTTGGCCCGTGCAAGCATGGTGGTATGGGCTTCCGACGCTCCATCCACGATAAGCACTGCCGCACGGTCAAACGGCGATACAAGCACCGTACTGGCAGCATGACAGAGATGATGGTCCAGGAAGACGGGCTTTGGGCAGGCGGTTCCGTCAATCAGTCGAGTGAGGTGGCTTCGGAGAAAGACGAGTTCCTCCCACTCCCGGGCTCGCTCTGCACTTCTCTTTGCCTTGACCCAACAGAGTTGCGGCGACCGTAGCATAGACCCGAGGGCCAAGGCCCCCCTCCGACCGATCTGCCAATACTTCCAGGGGACCGCGACGGCATCGACATCACAGAGGCGCACACCGGCCGCGCGGAGACAATAGCGAATCGCCTGCACCGGCAGCGCCGTGACATGCTTCACCCGGACGAACCGTTCTTCTTCCGCCGCGGCAATCACTCGGCCATTCTCGACCAGCGCCGCAGCGGCATCCCGCATGTTAGAAAGACCAAGTACCAGCATCAGTACATCGCCCGGGTTTCGGCTTGCTCCCCATCAGGGACGCAGGATAGCTGAGGCCTCTCAGGCTCGCAAGCGCTCGTGCTTTCTGTTGCATTCAGCATGACATTTCGGTACGGTGCTGGCTCCGGATTGCTAGCAACCGAACCGGTCGCGGCACACAACTTCCCCGACCTATGGATATCAGACAACACACACCCCAATCGATTCAACGACTCACGATGCAGTTGGCGGTTGTGCTATCCCTCTTCCTCGCCACAGGTGGACTTGGAGGGTGCCACGTGTTTAGCCGGACCCCGTTGCCGGACATGGGGCCCCGTCTCCCCAATTCCGTCAAACTGACCTTCGATCCCGCCTTGACCAATCTTAAGATGCAGTACCAAAATGGTTGCGCCAGCCCGCGGGTCCTTGAGGTTGGGGAAGAGGTCGAAGCGGTGCTGATCGATGCGGCAGCCAAGAACTTTCAGGCTGTGACGGTTACCGGAGGAACCGCAGCACCGGTCCCGCCTGACACGGAAATCCTCGTGACACTGCAGCGTTCGGGGCTCAAACTCTGGCAAGATAATCTCTATGATCGGGTGCCTGCGGACATGACCCTCGAGACGCTCCTTACCTTTAAGGATGCGGCAGGGAAAGAGCTCGGCCAACAGACCATCTCCATCGTGCACAACGAACGGCTCGTTTTGGAACCGACTCAGAAACGTTGTGACTACGGCAATGTCGATGAATTCGTATACGACGCGGGCGTCAAGATGTCCGTGCAATTCATTCTTGCCGCTCGTTCGCAATTGGCAGCCGCGGGCGGTGCCCCTCCGGAGAAGGTGGCAGCATCTCCGGTGCAATCAGCCCTTTCTTTTAAAGCTACCGTGCTGGACGAGAACGGCAATTTGATCTTTGAGGGAGGCGAGCGCATTCGGGTGCGCATCGACCTTGTGAACGGAGGAGATCAGGAACTTCAGGGTGTCACTGCGGCCCTGACGGGAACCGCATCGGTGATCGCCCAATTTCCGACCACCACGCTCGTGGTCGGACGACTGCAACCAGGCCAATCCCGCTCGGTCGAATTTGTGGCAACGTTACCGCAGGCCGTCCAACAGCAGAAGGCCGATATCCAAGTGGCAATCTCTGATTCAGGAACTCGTGCTCAGCCACAGGCTCAAACCCTGGCCCTGTCGATCCAACCTACCGGCATCAAGGCCGACGACGTGGATCAAGTCCCTGCTGCGGCCACCGGATTCCGGCAGCCCCACACCTACTTGATCTCAATTGGAATCGGATCCTATCGAGATCAGCAAGTCCCATCCCGCAAGTTTGCCTCCCTGGATGCCGAGATGGTCTCGAGCTATTTTCAGTCCCTCGGCGGGTTGCCCGCCTCCAATGTTCGGCTGCTGCAAGACTGGAAGGCGTTACGCCCGGACATTGACGAAGCCCTGCTGGATTGGCTCCCGCCTCACATGAACAAGGACGCGGTCGTCATTGTCTATTTCGCCGGTCTGGCCTCAGTCTCTTCCACGGGAGAAACGTTCCTGGTGCCGTACGATGGAACCGCTACGACTACCTCACGGGCCTACCCGCTCAAGGATTTGGAGGCAGCCCTGTCTCGCTTGAAAGCGAAACAAACGATATTTCTGTTCGATGGAATTGTGTCACGTATGGGACCGGACAGCCGAACCAAGCCCGCCCTCCCCCAATGGAATCCCGCGGGGAGCTCGACCCTCCATGTCATCGGAACCAGTGGCATCGGGCGGGGGCTGGAGGACGACCAGCATCGACATGGGCTATTCACCTACTACCTGCTGCGGGCGCTGCGCGGCGAGGCTGATACCAACCGGGACGGCGACGTGACACTCGGCGAAACGGTGCCCTATCTCAGCCAGAAAGTGCTCTGGGCCTCCAAGACCCACATGAACCAGGAACAACGCCCGTTCGCTGTTCCGGCAATCCGCCCGACAGATCCTTCCGCTGCCTTAGTATTGACCAAGCTCGCCGCGATCCAGGGAACCGAAGCTCACTAAGCGGGCGCTGAAACAGTCGCTCTCCTCACCCGGCAGACCCCGACACGCCACAACACCTCAATCCCCAGGCGTCATGCTCGCGGCGCTTGTGTGACCATAACGTGAAACATTCCTCATCCCTTCCAGGGACTTTCAACGAGACAGAATCACACGATCGGAAGACAAAAAAAGAGGGTGGAGGATTCGGTCCTCCACCCTCCTGAACTCACCACTGCGACGACACTACTCGCCTTTGCAGAAGCTCCGCTCGTAGTTGATGATCGTCCAGGCTTCTTCTTCGTTGATCGCGGCCGGAATCAGAGACACCATCCCCGTTCCCGCGCTGCCGTTCTTGATCACCCAGAAGAGCTCGCCGTCTTTCCGCTTCTTGTGGAACTTGCAGTTCGTGAAATCGCGGGGGCTCGGATTCAGAATCGCACCGGCTGGGCCCTGGCCATTCCCTTCCTTACCATGACAATTGAAGCAAGTCCCCTTGCCCTCGAACAGCGCCTTCCCTTTGGCGATACTCTCCGGAGTCACGGCAACCGGATTCTTCATAGCCTTCGCGTCGCTCATCTGATCCGCGGGAACGCGGGGCTTGAGCGGCTCACGCTCTTCGGCTCCGACCACCGAGACCGACAGCATCATCAGCGCTGCGCTGATTCCCAGGAACTTAGAAAAATACCCCATCAGACTTCCTCCTTTGTGTTTAACCACCGCACCTGAACTCGGCCTCTGGCCGCTGGCTCATGAGATCCATGTAAAAGCGATAAAACGCCGGCGAATATAACAACGGTCTTCTAGTCATGTCAAGCAATCCATGGTGCCACCAGACGCCCTCCCTACTCCGCTGCTCTTTCACTATCCTCACCATCGTTCCCGGCCTCATACTCACTTCCACTCCAACGGTTTTCGTTCAGTCCTACCAAATAAGAATCAAAGCTCGTGCCAGAGTGCCCTCACGGTGAGGCACGCGATTCCAGCTAGTTAGGGACATGCACTGTCACGGAAATCTAGAGAACCTCAAAATGGTGGCACCATTGCGCCTCAGTCTCTGCTGCGGCGCCCCACCCCTCGATATCGCGCCTGTCCAGTCCCTTGTCGCAACGAGCCTAGACAGTCGACCACAGGACCGGAGCATGCTTGAACATAAATTAGGGCTGGCCACCGAGACGGGTGATGAGGCAAACGTGCTGTGACCGGATGGACAGTGCTGGAAGGCGGTTAGCGCTTGATGACGATATCGCGTGCGACTTTGCCGCTCGGGCCGAATGGTTTTTGAGGTTTGCCATTGAGTTCGGCTTTGACGCCCCCGGCGTTACCGAGCGTCAGGATAAACTGGTCCTGGCCTTTCCATCTGGCCTTTTCACCAGGTCGGAGCAAGGCCTCTTGGGGACTGCCGCCATCGATTTGAACGACGACCCAACTCAGCTCTGTCGCCTCAAGGTCCAGTGCCAACTGTCCCTCCGTTGCCCCAGACCCTTCGAGTGAAATTCCCCCCAGCGGCCCGTCGCTCCCCAGCGACGAAGGAACTGGAGCCGCCAGCTCCGGCACAGCCGAAGTGGTGGATGCTGGGCTGGTCACCTGCCCGACATTACTCCCCACGCTCGGCTTGGCTGAAACGACAGGGGACTCGCTCGGTTTGGCCTTGGGAGCTGGCAGAACCGACTCGCTCGGGTGGCTTAACGGCGCGTCCTGAGATTCTGGAGTCGGTGGAACGGTACGCTTTGATGCAGAAGATGGAAGGTCTGAGCTCGAACGGCGGACCAGGAGTGACGATTGTTCCCGGCTTAAGAGGAAGATGAGCGTGAGAATCGCAATGCCGATCGCGACCGCGACGGCCTTTCGATTGGCTTGACGCTTCCGTTCTTCTTCCGCCTGCCTAACTTTCAAACGTTCCCGCTCATCTTGCTTGTCGTAATAGGCGCCTGCCGATTGCACGAATCGGTGGATCGCATCGTCTTCATCGAGGCCGAGGGACCGGGCATATGACCGGACAAAGCCTCGCGCAAAGACCTGATCGGGCAACTGGGCGAAGTTCCCATCTTCCAACGCCTTCACAAAATCAGTTCGAATTCGCGTCTTGGCTGCGACCTCGTCGATGGTGAGCCCCTTGGTCTCTCGCACCTGCCTGAAAAATTCGCCGATCGATTCCATAAGCGTCTCTCTACGGCTTGAGCCGTGTCAGCAATTCGTTCGCGGCTGCGGCATACTCACCGCCCTTATCGAGCGTCGTGACCTTGGTCAGCGTTTCCCTTGAGCGTCGCTCGAACCCCAGCTTGTAATACACCCGCCCCAGCTCCAATTGTAACTGAGCCGGAGGGACGTTGGGCGGATTGACCACTAAGGCATCCTCAAACGCTTCCATCGCACCCTGGTAATCACCCTCGTGAGCCAGCGACCGGCCGAGATGGAATCGGGCCAGGTCCGGCGTTGCATACAAGGGATTGGTCAGCGCCTGACGGAATGCCGCGATGGCCTCCGGCCACCGATTCTGCATTCTACAAGACCTCGCCCAAATAGGTGTACGCCTCCGAGTAATTCTCGTCGATTTTTGTGGCAGCCCGGAACTCTTCCTCGGCCTGGGACAATTTGCCCTGCCGCGCCAGAATATGGCCGAGGCCATATCGTGCTTCCTTGTTGTTCGGATCAACCTTCACGGCCTTCTGGAACGACACGAAGGCCTTCTGCTGATCGTGATCCAGACTCGCGAGGCCTTCCTGGTAATACCCTTTTGACTTCTGTGACGACTCTTCCGATGTGGCACAGCCAGGCAGCCATCCGACCAATAGAGCCACCACTAGCAACGGGCGTGCGACTTGTCGAATGATCGAACCGGCAAAGAGAATCTGCGTCACAAAATATCCTCGAAATGGGTCAACTGTTTAAAGGCTCGAAAACGATCTTGAACCTCTTTGTAGTCCAGGATTCGCAAACGGTCAAGACTAAAGGATTCTACGGTAAATGACGCCATGACGCTCCCGAAGATAATCGCTTGCTTGAACGCCTCGACCGAACGATTGCCGGTGGCCGTTAGATAGCCCAGGAAGCCGCCCGCGAAGGTATCCCCCGCACCGGTTGGATCGCGCACGTCTTCAAGCGGAAAGGCCGGAGCCCCGAACACCTGCTTCTCATTGAACATCAACACCCCATATTCCCCACGCTTGATGATGAGGTGCTTGGGGCCACGCGCGAGTACTTTTTGTGCGACCTTCACTAAATTCGTATCTTCGCCGAGTGCCCGGGCCTCTCCATCGTTAATGATCAGAATATCGACCTGCTCCAAGACCCGCCACAACGCGTCTCGCTTGCCGTTGATCCAAAAATTCATTGTATCGCACGCAACCAAGGGGGGACGCGGGAGCTTCTGCAACACATCCAGTTGGAGCTCCGGATCGATATTGCCCAAGAACAATAGATCCGGGGATCGGTAGGCCTCGGGAATCTTTGGCCGAAAGGTTTCAAATACGTTGAGCTTCGTATCGAGCGTGTGCGCTTCGTTTAACTGGTGCGTGTACTCCCCTTTCCACCGAAACGTCGCCCCGGGCCTCCGCTCCAACCCCGTCACATCGATGCCACGGCTCTTGAGGAACGCGAGGTGTTGCGGGGGGAAATCTTCCCCCACTACTGCGATGAGATCAACAGAGGTAAAGTAGCTGGCCGCAGTTGAAAAGTATGTGGCCGAACCTCCGAGAACCTCGCTGACCTCCCCGAAGGGTGTTTTCACCGTATCTAACGCGACCGATCCGACCACGAGCAACTTCCCCATAGTTCACCGAGTCCCTTTCTTCGCCGAAACAACCCGATCCATCAACAAGGCCAGCTTCCGTCTGAGCGAGGCCGGCATCTGATCAGGCGCCGTGATAATGGCATCCTGCAACGCACGATGACAGGTGCACGCCTTGACATCGGCCACCGTACGCATCGCCGCCCGCAATAGGCGTTTGGCCAGCGTGACATTCTGACGGAGAGTGGTCAGGATCGCCTCGACCGTGACGGCCTCTTCCGTCTCATGCCAACAATCGTAATCGGTCGCCAAAGCCACAGTGGAGTAACAGAGCTCTGCCTCGCGTGCAAGCTTGGCCTCAGGGAGATTCGTCATCCCGATCACACTTGCACCCCACTGACGATATAACCGGGACTCCCCTTTGGTCGAAAACTGCGGCCCTTCGATGCAGAGATAGACGCCGCCCTGATGCGCGGTGGCGCCGACCGTACGGGCCGCATCCAACAGTGCTACCCCGAGCGAGGCGCAGACCGGATCGCCAAACGCCACATGCGCGACAATCCCTCCCTCAAAGAAGGTTGACACCCGCCGCTTGGTGAGATCGATAAACTGATCCGGCAATACCACGTCCCCGGGCTTGATCGACTCCTTCATACTCCCGACCGCACTCACAGAAATCACCCGCCTAACACCCAGCGACTTGAGGGCATAGATATTCGCGCGATAGTTGATTTCGGAAGGATTGACCCGATGGCCGCGTCCATGCCGCGAGAGAAAGGCGATACGAATCCCATCCAACTCGCCGAGCACCACCTTGTCGGAGGGAGTCCCGAAGGGGGTTTTTACCGCGATCTCCTTGACCTTCCGAAGCCCCTCGATATCATATAGCCCACTGCCGCCAATGATCCCAATGTCTGCGCGCGCTGCCTTCCCCTGTCGTGTCATCCCTGGTCCCCAAGTGTGGTGAGGAATCGATCCACCTGCCTGACCACCAACTCTGCCGTGTACTGGGCTGATTCCGACTCCTCGATTGTCAGCCACTGAATCCCCGGCTCCTTTCGAAACCAGGTCATTTGTCGCTTGGAAAAATGTCTCGTGTCCAGTTTGAACCGCCGGATCATTTCAGCGACGTCATACTCGCCGGCCAAGTGCTCGGCCACATGCCGATACCCCAAGCCCGTCATGGCCGCACTGTCGCGCTGGTATCCCTGGGCCAGGAGCTGCTTCGTCTCTTCTATCAACCCGTGAGCCAGCTGCCAATCAATCCGCTCTTCGATACGCCGATACAGCGCGTTGCGGTCTCGGTTCAAGCCGATGATCAAGGCGGAAAAGGGCCGCTCGGCAAACCCATGCTCCTGCTGAAACTCCGACATCCGACGACCGGATAGCTGGTACACCTCCAGCGCGCGGATCACTTTCGATTCGTCGCGTGGGTGCAGCCGCGCCGCGGCCACAGGATCGACCGCCACGAGTCGCGCATAGAGGCGATCATGTCCTTGGTCCTTCGCCTCCTGCCGCAGGGCCGCCCGCACAATCGGATCAGCCGGTGGTGCGTCACACAAGCCTTTGAGGAGGGTCCGCACATAAAGCCCTGTGCCACCCACCACCAGGGGAAGGCGACGGTCTCGATAGAGGCGCTCGATCTCATCGAGCGCCTGGCGGCGGTATAATCCTGCATTAAAAGATTCATCAGGATTGACGAGATCGATCAGTCGATGGGGAACACCCTGGCGCTCCTCTGGGACCGGCTTATCCGTCCCGACATCCATACCACGATAGACTTGTCTGGAGTCTGCCGTGAGCACCTCAGTCTCGAAGGCCTTCGCCACCTCGACCGCGACGCGGCTCTTCCCCACGGCGGTCGGTCCGACCATCACGACAACAGGCTTGCGCCGGACCTGCGGCTCGGAGAGGCGACGCATCGCCCTCGCTGGAACTGCCATCATGCCCATCCAACCCGGCCGAACAGCTTGGCAAGTTCATTCGTGGAAAGACGAAACGCCGTACGGCGCCCATGCGGGCAGGTCATGATCAACCCTTCCTGCACCCAATCGTGAATCAACTGCTGAATCTCAGGAAGCGCCAAGGCTCGTCCGGCGCGCACCGCTCCATGGCAGGCCAGCGACGCCAAGAACGGGCTGCACCCGCATTTCCAACGATGAGACGCTATCCCACTCGGTCAAATCGTCGAGCAGATCCTGCACCAAGGCAGTCGCATCCACCTTGCCAAGTCCAACCGGCACACCGCGAACCGCCACGGCCGTCGCGCCAAACGGTTCAATCTGGAGCCCGAGCTTCTCCAGATCATCAAGACGCTTGAGCAACAAAGCGCTGTGCGCTGCTGACAGCTCGATCGGCTCCGGAATCAAGAGCGGCTGCGAGGGGATATCCCGGCTTTGCCACCCTCGCCGAGAGCCGTTGGAAGAGGACACGCTCGTGCGCCGTATGTTGATCAATCACTTGCAGTTCTTCGCCCACCTGCGCCACGAGATAGGTCCGAAGAATTTGTCCGAACGGCACGATGTCTGGTTTCTCTCCACGCTGATACGCCGCGGCTACCTCACGGGCGAAGGCCAACTGACTTCCCTCGACGTTGCCGGACAGGGGCACCTCGCCACTCGCATTGATCCTGGAGTCCTGCGTACGAGCTGAAATTAATGCTGGCGGGTGAGAATCCAGGAACGATGTGGTCTGCCGCTCGGCCGTAGGGGCAAACTCCGGTGCCGTCTGCGACGGCCCCGCCGGCGTGAGACCTAACACGACCTTCCGCTCGGAAGCACCGAGTGCGTGACGGACGGACTGGCGCACCAACTGATGAAGGGCTTCTGTTTCCGCAAAACGGACTTCTTTCTTCGTGGGATGCACGTTGACATCGAGTCGGTCCGGCTCGATATCCAGAAAGAGCACGAACGTCGGGTGATGCCCTTTGGGAAGAAACGATCCATACCCATCCATCACCGCATGAAACACGGTCGCATTGCGGATGGGACGCCGGTTCACAAACAATTCCTGTGGCGTTCGCGAGGACCGCGCATGGACAGGATCGACCATCACGCCGCGGATCGACAATCCCGCTGTCCGGCCTCGGACCTCAATGGTTTTATCGAGAAAGGCCGGACGATATACTTGAAGTATTCGATCACGATCTGCTGTCACGGCGGGATAGTTGAGAATCTCCTGGCCGTTATGGGTCAGGCGGAAGTGCACCGATGGCCAGGCGAGGCCTGCGAGCTGCACGACATGGCTGATATGGGAAAATTCGGTCGTGGTCGATTTGAGAAATTTCTTTCTGGCCGGTTGATTGAAAAATAGATTGGAGACTTCGATCTTGGTGCCAGGCACGGCGGGCGCGTCCACGATAGAGTTACCTGCCCCCGCTATCAGGATGAGCTGTGATCCCACCGTATCCTGCCTGGTCGCGGTCGTCACCAGCACGTGAGAGACGGACGCGATGCTCGGTAACGCCTCGCCGCGAAAACCCATCGTCGTCACCGAGGCGAGGTCCCGGTCTGACCGGAGCTTGCTGGTGGCATGCCGCTCGAAGGCAAGGGGAAGATCAGCGCGACTGATCCCCTCACCATCATCCGTGACTCGAATGAGGGCCAGTCCGCCGTCTTTCACATCGATCGTGATATGCAGGCCCCCTGCATCGAGACTGTTTTCCAGCAATTCCTTAACGACAGCGGCAGGGCGCTCGACGACCTCGCCGGCCGCGATGCGGCTGACCACGTCGCCTGGGAGGACATGGATTTTGGCTGAGCAACTGGCGGCGGGCATGAAGCTAGACTCCAGGGAACGCCGGTAACAAGGGAGCCACCACGAGCGGTCTCGAGGAATGTCCGATCATCGAATTTCGGCCAGCTTATTCTTGGCCAACTTCGCCTCGTCCGACGTGGGGAATTCTTCGATAACCCGTTTGAGATACTTCTTCGATTTGGCGAGATCTCCGGTTTCTCCCGCCGCAAGTCCCGATTTGAAGAGCGCCGCCGGCACCTTCTCGTTTCCCGGATACTCCGTCGAGAGGTACTCGAACGACTGCATCGCGCGCACATAATCTTTTTGCTGGTAGTAGGACTCGCCCAGCCAGTAGTAGGCATTCGGCGTCAGCGACGTGCCAGGGAAGTCTTTCACAAATCGCTGAAAGCCCGCCACGGCAAGATCGTATTTCCCGTTGAGATAATCGTTGTACGCCAGATTGAACGCCGACGTCGGGGTAATCGAGGGGACACCAGGCACCATCGTCTGCACATCTGAAGAGGAGGCCGGCTTCTGTGGTTTGGACGGACGAGCTGGTTCTCCCGTTGCTGGCTCCAACTTGGGCACAACCGGAGCACCCGATGTCTCGTCGGGTTTGGCCAGCCGGCTTTCCAATTTCTGTATCCGGGCAGACATCTCATCGAGCTTCGGCCTGACGGATTCGCTATCTTTCATCCGCTCCAGCGACTCCAAGCGTCGTTGCAGCGCATCCAACCGCTTTTGATCTTGATCTTGAGACTTCGATACCGTGGCCAAGTGGTCACGCAACTCTACAAAATCCGCGTGTTTGGCACATCCGGCGAGCAACAGCACCGCCCCGGCCATTATGACCACCGATCCCATGAAACCTGTTTTCTTGTGCATCACGGTTATCGCGACTCCTTCAACTGGGAGAGTTTATCGGACGCTTTTCCTGCCTCCGGACTCCGGGGATACAAAGTCACCACCTGCTTGAAGGCCGAAGAGGCGCGCTTCTTATCTTTCATCGCCAGATACGCATACCCCTTCTTCAAAATCGCCGCTGGCACTTTCTCGCTTTGAGGGAAATCCAGTTCGACGCGGTCATACGAATCGATCGCCTGCTTATAATCCTTCTTGCCGTAGTGCGATTCACCGAGCCAATAACGCGCGTTTGGAGACAGATCCGAGTTCGGGTAGTCACGTAAAAACGCGGCGAACCCCTGCCGGGCTCCATCTAAGTCCCCATCACGAAACAGGCCCAGTAGGCGTTCGTACTCGAGCTTGTCGGAACGCTCCCCACTCTGGCTGACCTGCTGGCGCGGCGACTCCTCGGACTCGACTGTCGACGTCAGCTGCTTCAGCCGATTGTCCCGCCTCAGCTTGCGCAGGGAGCGAAGCCGAAGGCGTTTCCTGCTCGACCTTTGGGGTTTCAGATGAAGGCACCGACGCCGATCGATGAGCCGGCTTCGTGGCTGACTGATGTGCTCCCGCCTTGTTTCCCCCTCGCAGATGCGCATCCTGCGCGACCTGATCAACGGTCTTGGAGAGGGCATCCAGACGACGGTCCTGCTCATCGAAACGAGCAGCAAACTTCTGCGCGACAGATGCCACGCTCTTATTGACCTCGCCTAAGTGACCGGTCACCGCCTTATTCATCTCGTTGATATGGGCCGTCGAGGCCCTGATATCAGACTCAACCTTGGTTGAAAGCGCCTTATTGGCCTGCTCTTCTTGCGCCAGCCGCTCACTCAAACCAGTCAACGAATCCCGAAACCCCGTCAACGTCTGACTGAACTGGGAGAACTTCGAGGCCAACAGTTCCGAACGATTCTGGCTATCCGCCGCCGTCTTCCGCTGTTCCTCAAGACGGCCGTCCACACTCTTCATGAGCGCACTATTGGTCTTCTGCACTGCCTCGATCAGTTCTTTCCTCAGGGTCTCCATCTGCTTGTTGACATCATCAAGGCGGCTGTTCATTTCCGTCCTGAACTGATCGCGGTCCGCTCTGCTCTTCACATCCTGTGCATTGAGGCTTTCTCGAACCTGGGCATAGCGATTGGCGTTCTCAGTATCCAGCTTCCCCGCCAATTGTTCTAACTTTTTGGTTTGCTGTTCGAGCACTGCCGAACGTTGTTTCAGGTCCTCCTGCTTGCCCTGGAGCTCCTGAGCTTGGTGCGCCACCAGGTCCAATTTCCCCTGCAACTGCGGCAACTCTTGCTCCCGAAGCGTCGAAATCTCCTGACTCTGTCGCGCACGGGTCTGTGCCGACTCATCGCTCGTCTGTTTGATGCGCTGCTGAAGAGTCTTCTCCGTCTGTTTGAGATCAGCTTGTTGCGCAATGCAGCCGGGCAACGACAGGGCACAGATCACACAGATCGTCGTCCAGATTCCCCTTGTATCCGAATGCTTCCACATTGTTTCACCCACTATGATTAAGGAATCCCTAATCTCGCTTCTCGGACAACGGAGGCACACCCGTCGCGACAAGGAGCACGTCGCCTACTTCCCGGTCTTCAACACAAGATGTCCTCGCCGATTCTGCTGGTAGCACGACTCCGCATGTTCATTGCAGAAGGGCCGCTCTTTCCCATACGACACCACGGACAGACGATTGGCACCGACACCGAGTTCGACCAGATAGTTCCGCGCGGCTTTCGCCCGTTTTTCTCCGAGTACGAGGTTGTAGGCGGAGGTCCCGCGCTCGTCACAGTGGCCTTCGACCTTGACCAGCGCGCTCGGGTTGGACTTCATCCACTCAGCATCGCGACTCAACGCTTGACGCCCATCCTCGGAAATCGTCCAGCTATCGTAGCCGAACAACACATCTCGCAAGCCCGCTGCAGCTGAGGCAGCCTGCTCGGCACGGATCTCATCCATTTGTCGTCCGGCACTGCCGGAGGGATCGACTTTTGCCAACATCGTACCACCGCCCACACGCTCTTCAGAAGGGTTCTTGTCGAGGCCCCGAAGCCCGCCGCCACCACCAGACTGCACGCCGGTGTCCGGGAAGCTGCCGACACCGGACTTGGAACTATCTGAACTCCCTGAACTCCCCCCCTTCGCCATCCCTTGAGTGGACTGCGAGTCGCCGCCAGATTGTACGGATTTCTTGGAGCAGCCAGGCATACCAATCAATGCCATGCTCGCCACCAGCGCCACGCCGTATGTACACAATGTGTTTTTCATGGATCCCTCTCCTCTTTCTAAGTTAATCATCTCGATAGTTGGCCTTCATTCATTCAGCCAGTACAGTCGCCCTGTCATCCTCACGATGCCGGAGACCAGGAGGGCGCACTGTTATGCGTCCCCTCGTAGGTGAGCCGTTCGATGTCCTTACCGTCTGCGTTGATCATATAGATGTGGCTCTTTCCATCAGCCGTCGAACTGAACACCAGATGCCGGCCATCGGGCGACCAGGAAGGTGAATCATCAACGCCCGGTCCTGTCGTCAATTGCATCCGCTTCTGTCCGTCCGGCGAGATGACACAGAGCTTATACTCTCTACGCGTTCGGCACACATAGGCGATCCAGTTCCCGCGCGGCGACCACACCGGTGCCGCGTTGTAATCGCCTTCAAACGTCAGACGGCGCACGTTCGACCCGTCCGATCCCATCAGGAACAGCTGCGGCCCGCCACCCCGGTCTGACACAAACACCAGTTCTCTCCCGTTCGGAGACCAGGAGGGGGACAAGTCGCCGGACGGATTCACCGTCAGGCGTTGGACGGCTTTCGTCCTGGTATCCAACCGATAGAGTTCAGAATTGCCTTCGTGACTGGAGGCAAACGCCAGGAAGTTCCCATCAGGCGACAGTGCAGGGGTGATGTTCAATCCCCCAAGAGAAATCACCGTCCATCGCTTGCCCGTCGCCAACTCGATCATGTCAATGTCCTGCGTATTGCGATTGCGATAGGCGGTGAAGACGAGGAACCGGCGATCCGGAGACCATCGCGGCATGAGGTTCAGGAATCCATCGGCCGTGAGCTGGCGCGCATCGTGGCCATCATAATCCATCACGAACAACTCGCGGGCAGTCCCCTGTTCAGCCACATACGCGATCTTCGTCCGCGCGATGCCCGGTTCCCCCGTGTAACGAAACACCAGTTCGTCGGCAAAACGGTGCGCCATCAGCCGCACAACCGAAGGCGATCCCGCGTAACGCTTCCCCCCTACGACTTCGTCACTGCCGCTGTCATAGACGAAGCCTTCCATGTTCACATCGGCTTCTTTGTCCGCCTCTTTCAGGCCCGCCTTTCCCCAGACCAAGACCGCTACACCCTTCTCAGCCGCCTGCTTGAATACTGCCTTGGAAGCGGCCCCCATCCCATTGCCGATATCGGGTGTTTTAATCCCAAGACTGGGCAAATCCACCAGATCAAAGACCAAAGAACGCTTCACATCCTTTTTGAGGACTTCTTCGATTCGCCCCCCCAACCAGTCGGGGCCTCCCCCGTTTTGTATCCCCGCAACACCGAGGGAAATCTTTTGGAAGTCGGGACGGGTAGCTTCAAGGAACACATCCGCCGCTCCAGATTCAAGAATCCCGACAACTCCCGCTATCAGCAGCACTCCCCCGAACCAGGCACTGATCAATTTCACCTGTGTCATCCGACCGACTCTCCGACTCGAAATACCATTTCTACATCCTTATAGCCGTCTGTCATATCGGCAGGAAAGGCCGGCAGGAATCGTGACTGCTGCACGGCACGCTGACCCGCCATATCATAGTAAGCATTCCCGGACGACTGTTGCACGACCACGTCCTTGATCGATCCATCCCGTTGAAGTCGAAACTTGACAATCATCGTATAGGTTTGTCCCGCCATATCGATCGGAGGCGGCTCCCAATGGCTACTAATAATAGACTGTACACGAGCCCAGTAGGGATTCGACCCGGCCGTGCCGGAAATCTTCAGGGCCGTCTCGGGAGTCTTGACCATCGGAACTCTTGCTTCTTGCTGGGCCGCCGGCTTTACTGGCACCTCGCTCGGTTTCACCTCTTTTGGAATGTCCAGCTTGGCCGCAGGCTGAAACTGTTTGATTTTTTTCAGCTCTTCTTCCAACTCACGATTCAGATCGTCGGTGACCGAAGACCGCTGCGGAATTTTGGCGACCGGTTCTGGCGCCAAATCCGGAATACGCGGGATATCGGGCACCTTCACCTTCGCCACCTGTTGGGGCTGAGCCACCGCTTTTGTTGCGGGACTCAAATCTCCAAACTTCGGGGCATCCGGCGGAAGTTGAAGATCCCGCAGCATGTCTCTTCTCTTCTCGCCTACTGGAGGCACGAATGAAGGGGCTGGGCTTGGGGCCACGGCCTTCAGGAGAGGCGCAGGAGCCGGCTTAGGGTCTGCAACTTTCATTGGCTCCTTGAGTTTAACTGGCTCCGTTGGTTTTACCGGCGCCGGTTGCACCACAGGTGTTGGCAGACTGACCAACGACACTTCGACCGAGGCCAAGGGTCGTTCACCCTGTTGCGGAAGCCGAAGCCCTACCGCCATTAGCAAGACCACCACATGGAGGACAAGCGACAGCGCCAGCGTTCGCTTAAGTCGAGAGGACAGCTCGGATTGATCTACCCGATCGAACCACAAACCTGACAGAACAGACGCCTGGGACGCCATAACAACCAGCCCCCCCGCACACGTTGCGTCAATTTTTTCGCGGCGGGAGACCCGGAATTTGTGGCGCTCCCACACGCTCGGGCCCGACCGGCTCCGTCACCATCCCGATCTTCTCGATTCCTGCTTTCTTGACGCCGTCCATGACTTGCACCACGATACCGTACGGCACATCGCGATCCGCCCGAAGATATAGCGACACATCGGGATGGTCCCGCTTCAAGACCTTCAATTTCTGTTCCAGCTGGGCCACCCCGACGGGATCTTTGTCGAGATACAGTCGTTGATCCTTTTCGATCGTGAGCACCGTGCGCATTTCCGGCTTGATAGTATTCGTGGCAGAAGTCGGCAGCTTAACGTCCATCCCCCGATACAGCATCGGCGCAGTGACCATGAAAATCACGAGGAGGACGAGGACCACATCGACGAGGGGAATGACGTTGATTTCTGCCAGAAACCGACGGTGACGGGACTCGAGGGTCATCCTTGGGCTCCGACCGGAACTGGTCTCGTCTTCGATGCAACGGTCGAGAGGGAGGCCAAGAGCTCGAGGGTGACTGAATCCAAGCGGAATGCGGTGTTGCGAATCCGGATGAGAAAGTAATTATAGGCGATCACCGCGGGGATGGCGGTGAACAGGCCGGCTGCGGTCGCGACCAGGGCTTCTGCAACGCCAGGAGCGACAGCAGAAATACTGGCAGTCCCTTGGGTGCCGATCTCACGAAACGCATCAATGATTCCCATCACGGTCCCGAGCAGTCCGACAAACGGAGTAATGTTTCCCGTCGTGGCAAGGAACGGAAGATAGGTCTCGAGGCGCGAGAGCTGGCTTTGCGCGAGATGGGAGGCCGTCCGCTCCACCACGTGTCGATCGACTGGTCCCGAGCCGACACCATCCCTCCCCTCTACTCGCCCAGATCCGACACGCTCCATGACCCCTTCGAAGACAAATGCGCTGGGACTCCCTTCGATTCGTCGAACTTGCCGATACAACTCGTCGAGATCTCGTGCTTTCACCAGGAGCGCTAGGAACCGCTTGTCCTCCCGGTCTGCCACTCGAAATGCTCGCCATTTAAAAAAAATAACGGCCCACGAGATGACTGAGAAAACGAACAGGAGTAAGAGCACGATTTTGGAAACCGAGCCAAGCGAACCCACGAGTCCGGTTAGACCTGTCTGAAACATGCGGCTATGACCTTTCCCAGTTCTAGGAAGTACTGACAGTTCTGCCTACGGAGTCTAGCAAACACAGGGGAAAATGGCGGGGCCGACGGGATTTGAACCCGCGACCTCCAGATTGACAATCTGGCGTCCTAACCAGCTGAACGACGGCCCCTCGAAACTCTACTTATAGCGGATGATGTGAATGACTAGACTATATCTAGCGGTTGGTCCCGTCTAAAAATTCATTATTTCTGTTCAATTATCTGTCCTGCTCCCCTTGAACCAGGTTTCGCACTGGTAGGCGGAACAGGGATCGAACCTGTGACCTCTGCCTTGTAAGGGCAGCGCTCTCCCAACTGAGCTATCCGCCCGATTTCCTTAGCAACCTTCGCGGATGCTACCAAGTCCACTTGCCCTTGTCAATCGAATCTCGCACTCTTCTTGCATTTTTTGGCCAGCGTCCACTCCGCGCACATAGATCCCGTCTCCTCGGTCATGTTTTCAGCCCCCGACGCCGGCCCGCTCGCGGAAAATACTTGTCATGCACCCGCTTCAGACGTCCCCGTTCAACATGCGTGTATATCTGCGTTGTCGCAATATTCGCATGGCCGAGCATAACCTGAACAGACCGAAGATCCGCACCGCCTTCGAGCAGATGCGTGGCAAACGAATGCCGGAGCATGTGAGGTGAAATGACCTGTGTAATCCCCGCTCGCTGTGCACGGCGTCGCAGCAACTTCCAAAAGGCTTGCCGGGTCAACGGGCCGCCCCGCCTCGAAACGAACACATACCGTGAAGCCCGTTGCTTGAGAAGCCGGGGTCGCGCCTCTTCCACATACTGCTGCAGCAACTGTCGAGCACCCTCACCCATCGGCACGAGACGCTGCTTCGCACCCTTGCCCGTGACCCGGAGATACCCGACTTCAAGGTTCACCTGCGCCACTTCAGCCATCACCAATTCCGACACGCGAAGACCGGTCGCGTAGAGCAACTCCAACATCGCGCGGTCACGCAGGTCTTCAGGGGTGGGGACTGCCGCCAGGTCCAACAATGCGGTGATGTCTTGCTGCGACAAAGTTTTGGGAAGGCGAACGCCTCGAGATATCGGGGCCAGACCAATAGTAGGATTCTCCTCAATCATCCGTTCCCGCATCAGAAACCGGAGCCATCCGCGAATAGCCGAGAGGCAGCGTACAGAAGAGGCGCGAGACAGTCGTGCCTCGTGTAAGGAACGGAGAAATCCCGTCAACGTTTCCGTCGTGAGAGTTCCGAGCGGGACGACACCGGCTTGACGCAAGTAGGAGTGGAATTTACTCAAGTCCCGGCGGTAGGCTTCGACCGTGTTGACGGAGAGACCACCCTCCACCCGGAGATGGCTCAAATATCGCTCGGCCAGCGGATCCAGCATCATCTGTGCGATGATAGCCAATCACTCAGATGAACACAACGAACCTTGTGGGGGTTTACCTTGACACCTCCACAGGGTTTCCGATAGTAGTCACGTGCGAATGACATATCCGTCACACCGTCCAGGAGCTCATGGCCCGCCCGTTGGTATCCCTGTCGTCACATCGCACGCACGTCTTTTCGGTACGCTGGTGCCATGCCCTTATACTTGCCTGGAGCATGCTCTGGCCAGTCACTGGGTTCGAGTTCAATCCCCCCGTCTATGCAGAAACAGGGCCCGCTAGCCCGGCGAACCATCCAACGCTGAACCAGGCGAAGCGCCTGATCGACGCAGATCAGCCCGAGGAAGCCATCACCATACTCCGTCGTTTTCTGGCAACCTCTCCGAAGCCCGACCTGCTCGACGACACCTATTTACTCCTTGGCGCAGCTCTGTATAGTGCAAAGCAATATGGCGAAGCCTTAAAATATTTGTTGCAACTGCAGATCGAGTTCCCCAAGTCCGAGGTGACGGACCGAGGCAAGTTAATGCAGGCCCGAACCCATGCGGCAATGGGCAACCTCGACCTTGCCCTGCCGATCCTGACGGGCCTGCGTAACCTTTCAAAAGATGACGGCACTAAACGCGAAGCCCTGCAGCTGAGCGGCGACCTTTACGCTCAAAAAAAGGACGCGACCCGTGCCATTCAGGCGTGGCTCGATGAGGTGGCCTTGGGAACCGCAGACCAAGCGGAAGACGTGCGGACCCGCATTCGCGAGATGGTCAGCGAGACGTCTGACAAGAAAGCCCTCGAGCAAATCCGGGACACCTTCCCACGCAGCTTTCCTGGCGATCTCGCGTCCCTCCGACTCATCAACCTCTACGTCGGCCGCGGAGAAGAACACCAGGCCATCCGGCAAATCCAGCAATTTCTCGTGAATTTCCCGATGCACCCGCAGGCGGCGAAAACCTCGGATCTCCTCGCGACACTCCAAGCCAAATTAAAATCCAACCAGTTTTTCATCGCCGCGGTCCTCCCGCTTTCGGGGAAACTCGCCCCCTTCGCCAACGAAACCCTCAACGGCATTCAACTGGCCGTTGAAGCAAACAGGGACCGGGCAGGGAGCGCATCGGTCGGACTCATCGTCAAAGATTTCGAATCCGATCACGCCTCATTTTTGGACGACTTCTCCGAACTGCTGAGCAACGATCGCCCCCTGGCCGTCATCGGCCCGCTCTTATCAAAGCATTTGCCGGTCATGGCCGAACTTGCCGGACGAGCCCACACTCCCTTAATCACGCCGGCGGCGACCCTGCCCAATGTCAGACGACTCGGCAACTATGTGTTCAGCACGGCGCTCACCTATCAACTTCAAGCCAGACGGATCGCGGCCTATGCCATCAAGGAACAAGGCTTCCGCCGATTCTGCATCCTCCATCCGGACACCACGTATGGCCGCGAGCTCGCCCGACTGTTCGCCCAAGAAGTCCGCCAACACGAGGGGGAAGTGATCGCCATTGAATCCTACAAAGAGGGCGACGCCGACGTGAGTGCGCAGCTCAAACGCATGAAGGTGGAGGACCTCAAGAGGTATGGCTTATCCGTGCCGGTTGATCAGGCCAAACTGACCGGGAAACTCACAAAGCTGGACAAGAAAATTCTCTATACGCCGGGCTTCGATGCGATCTTCATCCCAGGGCGCGCAGCCGACGCCGGCCTCATCACAGCCCAACTCAATTTCCACGACATGAATGTTCCTTTCCTGGGCGCGAATGGATGGAACTCGCCGGACTTCGCACGCACAGCCGATTCGTCGATCGACGGAGCCGTGTTTGTCGACGGCTTCTTTATAGACAGCCCCAACCCTACGGTACAGGATTTTGTCGACCGATACAAAAAACGGTTCCAAACCAGCCCGACACTCTTTGCGGTGCAGGGCTACGATGCCGCGAAACTGGTAATAGATGCAGTTCGAAAAGGCGCCACCTCGGGCGAAGCCGTTCACGACCAGCTCCTGACCCAGCCTGACCTCTTGACGCTCTCGGGGCCGGCGGCGTTTGAACCGGACGGGACATTGAATCGGCCGCTCTTCCTCATGCAAATCAAACGCGGCCGATTTCATCAAGTAAACTGAGAGCCAGCCGGATGAATTCATTACCGCAGATCCTGCACACCATCTCGTACATGGCGCTCCCGCTCCTCTTCGCGATGGTGTTGCATGAATACGCCCATGGCTGGGTCGCCAATCGGTGCGGCGATTCGACCGCCAAACTACAGGGTCGACTCACCATGAACCCGCTGGCACACATCGATCCGTTCGGAACCGTCATCCTGCCGCTCCTCTGCCTGGCTATGCCGGGAGGATTCTTTCTCGGGTGGGCCAAGCCTGTCCCAATCGACCCACGCTGCATGCGCCAACCACGTCGCGACATGGCACTCGTCGCGGCGGCGGGGCCGGCCATGAATCTCGCGCTGGCCATCGGCAGTGCCCTCCTCTTCGCGGTCCTCTTGTCGATTGAGCCCACGATTGGGAGCTACTGGTCCAAATCAGAAGATACCAGTCGTCCCCCGAACACGTGGCATACGATGCTCCTCCTGCCGATCGCCGTGATGGCGGTCTACTCCGTCTTGATTAACATACTCTTGATGCTGTTCAATCTGCTCCCGATCCCTCCATTGGATGGCGGGAGAATTCTCACGAGTCTTCTCCCACCCACCGTGGCAGGGGCGCTCATGCGAGTGGAACCCTACGGCATGTTCATCCTTGTGACGCTAATCATGTTCGATCCACAGATCCACCTCATCCATACCGTCACGAGCACCTTGACGCACAGTCTGTCCAACACAATTCTCTCCACCGCCGTCGGTCTCGGAACAGGAAACACACCATGACCACGCTCAGGAAACGAGTCCTTAGCGGCATGCAGCCGAGCGGGCTACTCCATCTCGGCAACTATCTCGGCGCCTTGGAGAATTGGAAATGCCTTCAGAACGAGTTCGAGTGCTATTTCTTTGTCGCGGACTGGCACGCACTCTCGTCGAACTATGCCGATACCAGCCGCATCCGAGAGTTCGTCCACGAGCTCTTAATCGATTGGCTTGCCGCGGGCATCGATCCAGCGAAAGCCACGGTATTCGTGCAATCGCGTATCCCGGAACATGCCGTCTTGCATCTCTTGCTCTCGATGATGACTCCGATCTCCTGGCTGGAACGGAATCCGACCTATAAGGAAAAACAGGAAGAGATTAAAGAGCGCGATCTGAGCACGTATGGATTTCTCGGCTATCCGGTCCTCCAAGCCGCGGATATCCTCCTCTACAAGCCGGACTTCGTTCCGGTAGGGAAAGACCAGCTGCCGCACCTGGAACTCACCAGGGAGCTGGCCCGCCGGTTCAACAGCCTCTACAAGCCGGTGTTCCCTGAACCGATGGAGCAGCTCACCAAGTTTCCGAAAGTGCTCGGCACGGATGGGCGGAAGATGAGCAAGAGCTACGGCAATACGATCAACCTGTCCGACGCCGAGCCAGTCGTACGCCAGAAACTCAAGACCATGGTCACCGATCCCGCCAGAGTCCGGCGCCACGACCCTGGGAACCCGGACCTCTGTCCGGTGTACGATTTTCACAAAATCTTTTCATTGCCGCCGATTCAGGAGCAGATTAATACCGAATGTCGGACAGCCGCCATCGGCTGTATCGATTGCAAGAAACTCGTCGCCGATCGAATCGTGGAACGCATGACGCCGATGTGGGATGCGCGCGCGCGTCTGAGCAAAGATCCCGCGTACCTGAACGACATCGTGACAGAGGGCAGCCGCCGGGCCGGCGTGGTCGCCAAAGCGACCCTCCACGACGTGAACGAGGCGATGAACATCTAACGGGGTGGAAGATGAGGATCGGCAAGGTGTGGCGAGGAGGGCTCGTGCTGTGCGCCCTGGTCGGAGGGCTCTCGGGCTGCGGAACCTGGATGCATTCCGACAAACAGTCGGTCACCATTTTCACCAACCCGCCGGAGAGCGCAGTCGTTATTGACGACTACCTGCACCTCACAGCCCCGGGCACAGTGACCTTAAGCCGCAAAGGCAACCACCTCGCACAGGTGAACAAGGACGGCTATGAACCGACCTCGCTCAGCATCGATCGCACCTGGTCCTGGTGGATTGTCGCAGATATTTTCGGCTGCCTCATTATTTTTTCACCGTTTTGTATCATGCACGACATCGACCAGGGCGGCTACTATACGTTCGACGACAAAATCTATCTGACGCTCGATCGCCGCACGGCCTCGGAGCCGCCTGCATCGAAATAGCCCCCAGGCCGACTCAGCCCTGTCTCTGCGCGAGTAGATTTAGCCACCGCCCCTTGCGCTCACGATTGGTCACCACACTCAGCTCGAGAATCAACCACCCGGCTCGACGAACCGCCCGTGCAAGTTCGTCCTTTCTCCAACGAGCGAAATAGCGTCCGGGGACCCACCCATCCGTCACGAGACGGCTCGTCACGCCGTATGTCACCGTCGCGGCGAACAAGCCGCCTGGACGGATGAGCCTGTATAGATCGGTCAGGACGCGACGGGTCTCCGGTTTCGGAAGATGCATCAGCGAGGCGGCAGCCCAAAGGCCGTCGAAGGACGTCGCTTGAAAGGGGAGCTGCCGGAGGTCGGCACGGACCAGCGGCAACGAACGATACCGACCTCGTCCGACTGAGAGCAACGCACTCGTTCGATCCAACCCCACGACACGATATCCCCATTGCTGGAGATCGCCCGCATCCTGGCCTCCGCCACAACCAAGATCCAGCAACCTCGCATCGGCTGGCAGGCGCGTCACCCAATCGGCCAACAACGGCGATCGGCGATGCCGACGCTGGCTCCAGCGAGCGACACACTCCAGTGCCGACCGTTCATACGCGTCGATCGTCTGCAAGACAAGTTGAGCTGTGCTATCGTGAGCCAAGCTGAGAGGAGCCATTCATGCTACGAGTAGACGTACAATGACGGCACTGGCGTTGGCGTTCATATTATTGGGAGCGAGCTGGGGCACCGGCACCGCATGGGCAGCCGATCCACCCTGCGACAAGTATCCCGCTGCCAAACAGACAAAGTGTGCAGCGGTCTGGAAGGCGCTGAACCAGGAAGACGGCCCCTCGATTGCACAATTCGGGCTGGCCCAGCTGAAGCGGCGTGAGGAAGGCAAAATCAACGCCGAGCAACACCTGTCTGAGAACATGCAATTCATCAAACAATCCACCGAAAGGCGCCTTGAACGGCTCCGCGCTCGGATGGAGAAAGAATAACCCCTCACAAGTCTTCCGCTTTCGATTGCCCCAACACCTGCCCAGCCGAATTGAGCAAATCCCGTCCCACCAGAATCGGGGCCTTGAAGTGAATCGCAAGCGCAATCGAATCCGACGACCGGCTATCAAACACCCTGACCTCATCGCGCAAAGCTACAGTCAAGGAGCCGTAGTAGGTCCCCTCCTTGAGGGTAATGATCGTTTGGGTCACATGGCCGCCAAACGTCTCGAGAATGGTATGCATCAAATCGTGCGAGAGGGGGCGAGGGAGCGTTGCGCCGCTCAACGCTCCTTGAATCGACAGTGCGACTGTAAGATCGACGAAAATCGGGATGGCCTTGCCTTCGGCTTGCAAGAGCACCACAGGGCCGTGATCGGAGATGCGAACCTGCACATCCCTGATCGCGACCTGCTCCGAGGTTGCCGGTGGAGATTCGCCTGCTTGCGCGACCGGCAGCGCGAGCGCGCCGAGAAAACAGATAGAGAGGACAAACCGCTTCCATACCACCATGGTCACCTCCCCGGCCGGTCAGAGACGAACAAACTGATTCGTCTCTTTCTCCAACCCGATTTCGGTCTCCGGTCCATGCCCGGTCACGACGGTCGTGGCATCATCCAAGGTATACAACCGCTCTCGAATGGATTGCTCGATGGCTTCGAAATCTCCGCCCCAAAGATCGGTGCGCCCGATGCTGCCGCGAAAAAGCGTATCGCCGGCCAGCACAACGTTGTCGCCCGGAAAGTGAAAGCTCATCGACCCGGGCGTGTGACCAGGAGTATGGAGCGCGACAGCGGAGATCCGGCCGACCAGCAGCTTCTCTTCATCCTTCAACCAATAGTCCGGCAGCGGCACCGGCACATAGGCCACACCAAAGAGATCACATTGCACCTCAAGCATCTTCCAGAGGTCCAGATCGTCGTGATGCAGACACAACGTTGCCCCTGTCGCCTTCTTCATTTCACCTGATGCCAGAAAATGGTCGAGGTGGGCATGGGTGTGGAGGATATGCGTGACCGTCAACCCAAGCTGCTGCACCTCGCGCAAAATCCGCTCGTGCGCGCCGCCCGGATCGACCACGATCGCCTGCTTCGTCACCGGATCGCCGATGATCGAGCAATTGCAGCCAAGGGGCGGGACGGAAAATGTTTTTCTGATCATGGGCGGCAACATGAACGCATGCTACCGTCCGGGCCCCTCAGGGCGCAAGAGCGAGCCGCCTTCTGGTTCTTCCTGAACCTGGATGGTCCAGACGACTTCCGTGTCAAACAACGTCCAGCTTCGTTCTTGACGTCGAAACCACACGAGGAATCCCGCGCCGGTACCGTCGGGACGTAGGGCTTCGACATACATCAGCGCATGATCGTTGCGGAGGCTTCGCGCCACGCGAGAGAAGGCCAGACGCTCCAACACCAGCGAGACCTGAGCCGATCTCCCATGGGCCACCGTGACTGGACGGGCCAGAGACACTTCCGGTTCTTCGATCATCTCCCCCGTGGCGAACCGGTAGCCGACACCAAAGTGAAATCGACCTTCAAGCCGGCTTGGTTGGTGGTTGACTGAGATGAATTCCCGGATCAGCTCCGATGGCAGTTCGCCATCGAAATACCCTTGCTCCTGAAAGGTTCCGATCGTCGCCGGTCCCTCCTGATCTGGAGAGAGACGGAGCCGCGTCATTCGTTCGATCACGACCAACCGAGTGTCCGACGTGAGAAACTTGCTCGTCACAACCTGGTCGTAGAGTGCATAATCTTCAGCGGAAATGACGCCGACCTTCTCATCTGATTCCGCCACCGCTCCCGATGCCCCCGTGAGACCAACCATGAGCAGCACTGCCATGATCACAACTGCCAGGCGAATCATCATCAATCGAGCATAGCTGGCGGAACGGTACGGGTCAATTCATGGAATCCGGCGTGGACAAGTGGAAGCGAAGCGTGGATAATCGCGCAAATTAGCTGGAGGATCGTCCCGTGCAGAACAAAACTCAATCGAACCAGTGGCCCTTGTGGATCGGAGCAATCGCGCTCTGTTTCTTGACCAGCAGTTGCAAGCCTGACGACTCGCCGTTCAAAGGGGAAAATGAGTCGCTCCGCAAGCAACTGGCCAAGCAGGAGTCGGTGGTCACCTCGTTGCAGGACGGGAACAAGGTCATGCAGCAACAGATCGATCTGCTGAACCAGGAGCTGCGCGACGCGAAGAAATCGGCCGAGAGCGCCAAGGCCGAGGCCAAAGCCGCCGCCGACAATCTGGCCATCCAAGCAGCTCAGGCCAAAAAACTGAGTGCCGACGTCCAGAAAACCGCAGCGGCTCAAGCGGCGCAGAATATCCACGTCGAGGAAAAAGGGACTCAAACTGAAGACATCCCCCGCCCCTTGAGCACCGTCGCCAGGATTACGGAAGAAGCCCTCAGCCGCAACGGGTACCAAATCAAAGTGAGTATCAAGACCGATCAGAAAGCGGTCTATGTGACGGAGCGGAAAGTCTCCCCCCCTGCCTCGCTTGAAGTCGCCGGCTCGCGAAATCAATACGTGCTGTCGCTTCACGCACTCCCCTCGAATGTCACCCGGCTCAGCGTGAAGGCCGATTTCGACAAACTGGCGCAGGGTGGACGCATCCTCAGCGTGAGCGCGGAGGAGGTCGCGGAAATTGAACGGAGCCTCATCCGGGAAATCACCAGGGCCCTGGCCTCCTCCAGCAAGACCTGATGCAGCACGCTCTCACATGGCTCGCAATCTCTCTAACCCTCTTCATCACCATGGGAAGCCCGCAAAACGTGAGGGCCGGATCGAAGTCGTCACCGGAATTGGCCCGCCATTTGACCGGGATCGCGGCGCTGGCCCAGCCATCACCGATGGTCACCATCCCGGCCGGTCCGTTCCTGCTCGGCAGCAAACGAGTGGATGACGATCCCTATGGGAACTGGACGCAGTTCGACGACACGGAACTGCCGCAACATCGAGTCTGGCTGGATACCTACGAGATGGATCGCGATGAAGTGAGCCTCGGGGAATACCTGGCATTCTTACAACAGGGGAAGCTCCATCCATCGGACGAGCTGCAGAAACTTATCTGGCACGTCATCACCATCCATTCCGTCTCGGACCAGACCCTCAGCCGGTGGCCGGCGCTCTATGTCACGTGGGCCGAGGCGAAGGAGCTGTGCATGTCAAAGAGCAAACGGCTTCCGACGGAAGCTGAATGGGAAAAAGCGGCGCGAGGATCCGAAGGCGGTCTGTTCCCCTGGGGTCAAACCGCCCCCAACCCCGCACTCGCCATGTTCGGCCAGCATCACGTCCATGAGATCCCTATTCTTGCGGCTGTGGATTCGCATGAGGCAGGCAAGAGTCCCTTTGGCCTCCACCATATGGCGGGAAACGTTGCGGAATGGGTGCAGGATTGGTTCGGCTTCGATTACTACGCCTACATGCCGGAGCGCAATCCGCCTGGCCCGACCAGCGGGCGCTACAAGAGCGTCCGCGGCGGCTCGTGGAAGAGCAACCAGATCATGCTCCGAACGGCAACCCGTGGCGGCTCAGCACCGGATCAACGCTCAGCCACGATCGGCTTCCGCTGCGCGAAATCATCGACCGCCCCTATCCCCTAGTGCGGCGCAACAAAGCTCCCTTTCCTTGGTGAGGCGCACGCCTCGTGCTAGCATTTCTCTCCTATGGCTCTGTCAACCAGCGTACACGATCTCCGCACCCTCATTCGCTCCTGCCACCCGCTGATCGTCATCGAGACAGTGGAAGAGGAGCGAGTACTGGCGTTGCTGCAATCAGTTGCCGCCCAGGAGCGAATGCCGCTGTTCGAGTGGTCCGTCACCAGAGGACTCACCCGCACCGACGACGGTCCCAGCCTGAACAGAATGACAGCCACACCACTGGCCTTGCTCCAACACCTCAACGGGCTGACCGTAGAGGGAGTCTTTTGGCTCAAGGATCTCGTCCCGCATTTGCAGGATGCCGCCGTGGCGAGGCAGTTGCGAGAAGTGAGTGATCACTTTGGCCATTCGCGGGCCACCTGCGTGCTCACGGGTCAGCCCATTACCCTGCCGCTCGATATCGAGAAGATCGTCGTCCGGCTCGACCTGCAACTGCCGGATCGACTCGAACTCCAGTCCATGCTCCAGAGCGTCCTGCAATCACTTGGTCCTAGAACCGCGCCCCGTCACCCACGGTCGACCACCGTCGTGCAAAGCATCCTCAGTTCCATCAGCGACTCCAAAGCTTCAGACCAGGGCCCTTCGGCAGACGAGCGTGACGCCATCCTCCGCGCCTTACAGGGGCTGACGCTCCATCAGGCCCGACAGGTGATCACGCAATGCGTCGTTGAAGACGGCACACTCTCCGCCGACGACGTGCAGAAGATTCTGAAGCGCAAGGTGCAGGCGATCAAGGATGGCAGCCTGCTTGAATACTATCCGCTCGAAGACAACCGGTTCGAGCTGGGAGGATTCGTCAATCTGAAATCCTGGCTGGAACGCGCGAAAGTCGGTTTTACCGCTGAAGCCAAAGCGCTCAATCTCACGCCCCCCAGGGGAATCATGCTCGTGGGCGTGCCGGGCTGCGGTAAATCGCTGGCCGCCAAGGCCATCGCGCGTGAATGGCAGCTTCCACTCCTCAAGCTCGACGCAGGCCGATTGTTCGATAAATTCGTCGGTGAGTCGGAGAAGAACTTCCGCAAGGCGATCGAGATGGCTGAATCGCTATCGCCCATCGTCCTCTGGATTGATGAAATCGAGAAGGCGATGGTCGCGGGCGGCGGAAGCGGCGAGGCCGATGCAGGCTTGAGCCGCCGGCTTTTCGGCGCATTTCTCACGTGGCTTCAGGAGAAGAAGCAAGAGGTCTTCGTCGTGGCCACCGCCAATAATCTTTCGTTGCTTCCCCCCGAACTCCTTCGCAAAGGCCGGTTCGATGAAATCTTCTTCGTGGACCTACCGGACGACGGCGAACGAGAAGCCATCTGGAAGATACACCTCGGCCTCCGCAAGCAGGACAGCACGAAATTCGATTTGGTCAAGATCGTCAGCGCCAGCGACGGCTTCAGTGGCTCGGAAATCGAACAGGCTGTGGTCGCGGCACTCTACCGCGCCCTCTATCAGAAAACGCCGCTGACGACCGATCTTTTGATTGAAGAATTGACCAACACTGTGCCACTCTCCGTCACCCGGCGTGAAGATATCGATCAGCTCCGGGAGATGGCACAAGGCCGGTTCGTCAACGTACGGTGAGGCCTATGCGATTCCTCTTCATCATGGCGACTATCGCGATCGTGGCGCTCGTGGGCTGTGCCGGCGTAGCCAGAGATCGCACGCAGACAATCCCCACGGACAAGCAGGGCTGCTGCCAGAGGGTGGAGGCCGCACCACGTCGAACCGCAATCGTCCGCACCGCAACACAGCTCGTCGGAGCCCGCACCATTGAATTGAACGGCCGCCGTATCGCCTATGACTGTGCCGGAGTGACCCGCGCGATTTTTCTCAAGCACGGCATCGATCTTTATAGCGGTGGACCCAGCGTCCCTAACGCCAACGGCGTCCGCCTCATCCATGCGCACATACGCCAAGAGGGCACATTCCACCAGGGACCGGTTGTCCACCCCGGCGATCTCGTTTTCTTCAACAATACATGGGACTATAACGGGGACGGCAAGGTGAATGACCCGCTGACGCACGTCGGGGTTGTCGAGCGGCAGGAGTCCGATGGCACCGTAATCTTCATCAGTCGCGTGGCCGGCGCCATCGAACGCTACCACATGAATCTCGCCCTCCCGCATGTCCATGAAACCGCCGATGGCAGAATCCTCAACGACTATCTCCGCCGCAAGGATGTCATCGACCCAGCCAACACCGGCTACCTCACAGGGGAACTTTTTGCGCAGTTCGCCACTCGGGTGGAGCGCTAGCCCCTAGCCAAATCATCACCTTGCGCTATACTTCAAGCATATTGTCTGTTTCATCGCGCTTCTTCGCTCTCAATACTGAGTGATTCAACGCAGCGCAATGCACCGTTCGGCATAGCCCAAGGAGGGACGATGGGACAGACGGCAACCTATTGCAGCGATTGTTACAACAAAGTGGGACGGGCTCAGGATACGCAGATCAAGGCTGCAGAAAGCGACGGCAAGGTTCCGATGACAAAAGAAGGAACCTGTTGCTCCTGCAGTAAGACCACAATCGTGGTCTATTTCGAGTAGTAGCCTTACCCTCTCGCACGGACCTGAAGACTCCTATTGTGCGATGGCCCTGCTACACTTACCGTATGGCAACGTCGTCACCATCCACTCCGACTGCCCACGCCGACCCTCTGCGCCGCACCATGCTTGAAGTACGCCGGAGACTCTTGTCTCTCTATAGCGCGTTGATCGTGGCGGAGCAACTCACCTACGAACGCATCCACGGCCGCGTCGGCTCGACGGACGAGCTCATCCAGTTGGTGCTCCACGATCCCTGGTTCACATGGCTCTGCCCGGTGTTGGATTTGCTGCTCCGGATCGATCAACTCCTGGACGACGACGCGTTTGACATCACCTATGAAAACGTCGAACATCTTGTGGCCGAGGTGCGTACCTTGACCCGCCCGTCGATTGAGGGCGATGGATTCGAGCGCGCCTACTACGAGGCCCTCCATCGAGCCCCTGATGTGGTGCTCGCCCACTTCCAAGTCACGCGCGTCCTGCTGGCAAAGGCAGCGTAATTCCACCAGGCGCAAGCCGCTCGGCCTCTTGCCTGGTCTCTTTCTTGACAACAAGCTACAGCGCTCAACTGAACCTGCCGACATACAAGCTAGGAGGGATATCAGCCCCCCAACTGAGTTCCAACGGACACTATTTTTTCAAAACCTGCTAAAATTATTTCATGGCGCCTGTATCTCAGAAGACCTCGACCCTGAAATCCACCCCATCCCGCGAGAGGCTCCTTGAGGTGCGAGGCGGCCTATTGGGTCTCCATAAGGCCCTCATTCTGGCAGAGCAAGTGACCTATGAGCGCATCAATGGCCGAGTCGCGTCAACCGGCCAACTGCTGCAATTGGTGTTGAATGATCCCTGGTTTACCTGGCTTCACCCCATATCTCAGCTGGTGGTTCGTATCGATGACCTCTTGGATGATGAGTCCGCGCTATCGCTTGTTGAGGTGGAGCACTTTCTGATAGAAGCCCGAGCCCTGATCCGTCCTTCGGAGGAAGGAGACGGTTTCGAACGGAGTTACTACGAAGCCCTTCAGCGGGAGCCCGACGTCATCTTCGCCCACGTCGAAGTGAAGAAACTCCTGACCAAGATCGCCGCGTAATCCTCACATTCTCGCATCTCATCTGGCAGGCTGCCCTTTACTGGGCGCATCGAACGAGCACAGTTTCATCGTGCGCGTTCTGCGAGCAAGAAGGGCACCTGGCCGCTCACTCCCCATCCTTCTGAGGCTGCGCGTAACGCGAGCACGAGGGATTGAGCAGGCAGACCCAGTATCTTTGAATTAGAAAAAGAACGACGCGAAAGGATTTCTCAGCGCCCTGTTTGGGCGGATCGACGAGCGCGCAGAAACTGATCTATGCCGGCCGCCATCTTTCGGCCTTCGGCAATCGCCCAAACGATGAGCGAGGCGCCACGTTTGGTATCACCGCCGGCAAAGACGCCGTCGAGGTTGGTCATGAAGTTATCGTCAGTGGCCACTGCGCCACGGGCGTCGTACTTCACACCGAGGCTGTCGAGGAGGCCATTCTTCACCGGGCCGGTGAAGCCCATCGCGAGCAGGATCAGATCTGCATCCATTTCAAAGTCACTGTTTGGAATCGGCGTGAACTTGCCATTCTCGAACTTTACGCGATTGGCGTGGAGCTTCGTCACCTGGCCATTGTGGCCGGTGAACTTGGTGGTGGACACGCTCCACTGACGGTCGCAGCCTTCTTCGTGCGCGTGCGAGGTGCGGAGCTGCATGGGCCAGAGCGGCCAGGGCGTCGAATCAGCCCGGGTCGGCGGCGGCTCCGGCAATAATTCAAACTGATGCGCTTCGAGGCAGCCCTGACGGTGCGCAGTCCCGAGACAATCAGACCCGGTATCGCCGCCGCCGATGATGACGACGCGCTTGCCCTTTGCCGTAATCGGCTCGTCCGTGACGGGAATGCCCGACGTGCGTTTGTTCTGCTGCGTGAGAAATTCCATCGCGAGATGAACGCCCTTGAGTTCACGGCCTGGAATCGGCAGTTCACGTGCCTGCTCCGCGCCAATGGTGAGGCCCACCGCGTTGAACTGCGTTCGCAGTTGTTCGCCCGTGATGTCTTTTCCAATCGTTACACCGGTCTTGAACTCGATGCCCTCGGCTTTCATCTGTTCCAGCCGACGGTCGATGACCCACTTTTCCATTTTGAAATCTGGGATGCCGTAACGCAGCAGGCCGCCGATGCGATCGGACTTCTCGAAGAGGGTGACGCTATGGCCGGCGCGCGCGAGTTGCTGCGCAGCCGCCAAGCCCGCCGGTCCTGACCCGACAATCGCGACGGTCTTCCCCGTTTTGGTGACGGGAAGGATCGGCTCGACCGCGCCTTCATTGAAGCCACGGTCGATGATGTTCCACTCAATGATACGAATGGAGACCGGGTCTTCGTTGATGCCGAGCACGCAAGCCCCTTCACAGGGCGCCGGGCAGAGCCGGCCGGTAAACTCAGGGAAATTATTCGTGCTATGGAGCGCCTTGAGCGCGTCTTTCCAGCGGCCACGATAGACCAGATCGTTCCATTCTGGAATCATGTTCACGACCGGACAGCCGGTCGATCCCTGGCAGAAAGGCACACCACAATCCATACAGCGCGCGCCTTGGGTCTTGAGCTTCTCCTCGTCGAGTGGCTCGTACATTTCCTTCCAATCGAGCACCCGCAGCTCGACCGGTTTCCGCTTGGGGCCCTCGCGGGCGTATTTCATGAAACCTTTGGGATCACCCATTTCTTCTAGTCCTAAGTGCTGAGACCGTAACGACAGCTCATACTTCCGGCTTTACCCTTTATTTGACCGCTGCAGCCTTCTTCTTCCGTTCTTCCAACACACGTTTATAGTCGACCGGCATCACCTTCTCGAACTTTGGCAGCATCGACTCCCAGCTGTCGAGGATACGCTTCGCGTTCCGGCTGCCGGTATGCATGAAGTGAGACGTGATCATCTGATGCAGCGTCTTCTTGTCGGCCGCCGTCGTCACCTTCTCCAATTCCACCATGCCGAGGTTGCAACGAGATTGGAACTTGTCGAGTTCGTTCAGCACAAACGCCACGCCGCCCGACATGCCGGCCGCAAAGTTTCGCCCCGTCCGACCCAAGACGACGACCACCCCGCCGGTCATGTACTCGCAGCCGTGATCGCCGGTCCCTTCGACCACCGCCCTGACCCCGCTGTTCCGCACCGCAAACCGCTCGCCCGCCATGCCGTAGAAATAGGCTTCTCCCTGTGTCCCACCGTAGAGCGAGGTGTTTCCGATGAGAATCGTCTCTTCCGGCGAGTAAATCGCCTGCTTCGGCGGGAACACAATGATCTTCCCGCCGGACAGTCCCTTGCCCAGATAGTCGTTAGACTCGCCTTCGAGGATGAGCGTGATCCCACGGGACAGGAACGCGCCGAACGACTGCCCGGCGGAACCGGAGAACTTGATCGTGATCGTGTCCTCGGGCAAACCCTCGAGCCCGTACTTTTTTGCCACGCGGCTGGAAAGCATCGTCCCCACCGTGCGGTTCACATTTCTGATCGGCAGATCGAGAATAACCTTGTCCCCTTTCTCCAACGCCGGCTTACACAGCTCGATCAGTTTGTTATCGAGCACGTCCGCGAGACCGTGGTCCTGCTTCTGCACACAGTAGCGGGCAATCTCCGGCCCCACATCCGGGGCTTGTAAAAGCGGGGTAAGATCCAGCCCCTTGGCTTTCCAGTGGTCGACCGCCTTATGTACTTTTAATTTATCCACACGCCCGACCATCTCGTTGATGGTCCGGAAGCCCAGCTTGGCCATGATCTGGCGTAGTTCTTCCGCAACGAAGAAAAAGAAATTCACGATATGTTCCGGCTGCCCGACAAATTTCTTTCGCAAGACCGGATCCTGTGTCGCAATGCCGACGGGACAGGTATTGAGATGGCATTTCCGCATCATAATGCAGCCTTCGACGATCAAGGGCGCGGTCGCGAATCCAAACTCCTCGGCGCCCAACAAAGTGGCGATCGCCACGTCGCGTCCGGTTTTCATCTGCCCGTCGGTCTCCACCCGAATACGCCCACGCAGATCGTTCAGCACCAACGTTTGATGCGTCTCGGCCAAACCCAATTCCCAAGGGACCCCCGCATACTTGATGGACGCGAGCGGGGAGGCACCGGTGCCGCCTGAGTCGCCGCTGATGAGCACCTTGTCTGCATGGGCTTTGGCCACCCCGGCCGCAATCGTGCCGACGCCCACTTCCGCCACGAGTTTGACGGATACCGCCGCGTCCGGATTGGAATTTTTCAAATCAAAAATGAGCTGCGCCAGATCTTCGATGGAATAGATATCGTGGTGCGGCGGCGGCGAAATGAGCTGCACACCGGGCATGGCATAGCGCAGCCGCGCGATATTTTCATCGACTTTATGGCCCGGCAACTGCCCGCCCTCTCCCGGCTTCGCCCCCTGCGCCATCTTGATCTGGAGTTCTTTCGCATTGACCAAGTAGTGGCTCGTGACGCCGAATCGCGCGGAGGCCACCTGCTTGATATAGCTGTTCTTCGAATCACCGTTGGGCAGTGGCTGTGAACCGCTCGGGATCTTCCCCACCCTCGCCGGTGTTGCTCTTGGCGCCGAGGCGGTTCATCGCGATGGCCAGCGTCTCATGCGCTTCCTTGCTGATCGAGCCGAAGGACATGGCGCCCGTCGTGAACCGCTTGACGATCTCCTTCGCCGATTCCACTTCTTCGACAGGAATAGGTTCCGGCAGGAACTTGAACTCGAGCAGTCCGCGCAGATTTGAGCGCCGCTTGCTCTCGTCGTTCACGAGCTGGGAAAACTCAGCGAAGGTCTTCGGATCGTTGGCCTTTGTCGCGTGCTGCAGCTTATAAATGGTTTCCGGATTCCAGTTGTGGTGCTCGCCCTGGATGCGGTAGTGGATTTCACCGCCGAAATCGAGTTGTCGTATCGGCGCCGGTTCATAGGCCATGCGGTGCCGCCGAAGCGTCTCTTCGCCGACCTCGCGGATGCCGATCCCCTCGACGCGCGACGGCGTGCCGGTAAAGTACCGGCCAATGAGCTCATGATTCAATCCGATGGCCTCGAAGATCTGCGCGCCGCAGTAGGATTGCACCGTCGAGATGCCCATCTTCGAGAAGATCTTGAGCAGCCCCTTATTGATCGCCTTGATGAATTTGCCCTCTGCGGTCTGCGCGTCCAACCCCTCAGGGAAGTAGCCCTCGCGCTCCATGTCCACGATCGACTCGAAGAGGAGGTACGGATTCACGGTCCCGGCTCCATAGCCGATCAAACAGGCGAAGTGGTGCACATCGCGCGGCTCGCCGGTTTCCACGATGAGGCCGACTTCGGTCCTCGTGCAGTCGCGCACCAGGTGATGGTGGACGGACGCGATGCCAAGGAGGCTCGGAATCGGCGCCCATTCTTCGTTGACACCGCGATCGCTCAGGATCAGAAACTTGTAGCCTTCATTAATAGCCTGGGACGCCTGCCTAGACAGAGATCATCAACTGCTGCCCCGAGCCCCTCGGGCCCCTCGGCCACCTTGAAGAGCATCTTGAGCGTCTTGCTCTTAAAATGCGGATCAGCGATCTGGCGAATCTTCTGGAGATCGGCATTCGTCAAAATCGGCTGTTTGACCCGGATGCGGCGACAGGACTCCGGATGCTCATCCATCAGATTGGGCTTGGGTCCGATGCTGGTCGTCAGCGACATGACCAGCTCTTCGCGGATCGGATCGATCGGCGGATTGGTCACCTGGGCGAACAGCTGCTTGAAATACTTGAAGAGCAGTTGCGGCCGATCGGACAGCACCGCCAACGGCGTATCCGTGCCCATTGAAGAGGTCGCTTCCTGCCCCTCCATCACCATGGGGGTGATGACCATCTTTAACTCTTCAACGGTGTAGCCAAAGGCCTGCTGGCGCTGGCGGATCGTCGGGTGGTCCGGCTGCGGCACATTGCTGGGATCAGGCAACTCGTCGAGCGAAATCCGATATTGGGTGACCCAGGACCGGTAGGGCTTACGGCTTGCGATCTCGGCCTTCACTTCCTCGTCGTCAATGATGCGCCCTTGCACGGTATCGACCATAAACATCCGGCCCGGCATGAGGCGTCCCTTCTGCCGGATCCTCTGGACATCCATCGGCAGCACACCGGCTTCCGAGGCCAAGATCACCAGGCCATCCGTCGTCACTTGATAGCGACAGGGACGCAGTCCGTTGCGATCGAGCGTGGCGCCGATGAACTTGCCGTCGGTGAAACAGACCGCCGCCGGACCGTCCCAGGGCTCCTGCATCGCCGCATGATACTCATAGAACCCCCGCCGATCGAGATCCATTTGCGGGTTCGAGACCCAGGGTTCGGGAATCAGCATCATCATCACGTGCGGAAGAGAGCGGCCTCCCATGGTCAAGAATTCCACGGCATTGTCCAGGCAGGCGGAGTCGCTCTGCTGCTCGGAGACGATCGGATAGAGCTTGGCCAGATCCTGGCCGAACAATTCGGAGTTGAGCCGACCTTGCCGGGCACGCATCCAATTCACGTTGCCCTTCAACGTATTGATCTCGCCGTTATGGCAAATGTAGCGATAGGGATGTGCCAACGGCCAGGTGGGGAACGTGTTCGTACTGAAGCGGGAGTGCACTAGGGCAAGCGCGCTCGTCAGACTCGCATCCTTTAAGTCCTGGTAGTACGAAGACATCTGATGCGGGAGCAACAGCCCCTTGTACACGATGGTGTTCGCCGACAGGCTTGAGATGTAGAAGTAGTCACGCCCCTGAATGGCCGATTCACGGACGGCGTTTTCCACCCGCTTGCGAATGACATAGAGCTTGCGTTCAAACTGCCCTTCATTGAGGACATCGCGGGCGATGAACACCTGCCGCATAAACGGCTCGGTGCTGCGCGCCACGACACCAATCGCATCGCTCTTGACCGGCACATCGCGCCAACCAAGGAGCCGAGCACCCTCCTCGCCGATAATTCTAGAAAAGAGAGCCTCACACTGTTGCCGCGCATCGACCTGGGGCGGGAGAAACACCATCCCGACGCCATACTCCCCGGCATTGGGCAGAGAAACCCCCGCATCGCCGGCTGCGCGCTTGAAGAACTCGTGCGGTACTTGAAGCAGAATCCCGGCGCCGTCTCCCGTGCAAGGGTCACAGCCCTGGGCCCCTCGGTGACTAAGGCTCTCAAGGATCTGAAGACCCTGTTGAACAATGGAATGGGATTTCTGACCCTTGATGTTGACGACAAAGCCGATCCCGCAAGAATCCTTCTCCTGTTCAGGGTCGTAAAGGCCTTGCTTCGGTGGAAGCCCGGGGATGCTCATCATTCGTATCTCGTTAAAAAGGTAGGGCGATTATGTTACTAGACGGAGGCTACACCAGAGAGGCAATCGGGATGGATAACCCCGTCACTCACAAGGCTTATTCCGTTCGTCTCAGCTTCGCTCACCTTAATAGAAGCACGATTCCTCTGTCAAGATTGTCTCTAACAGAGGTGCTCCATGCAGGCGCGCGCCCCAAAGGGGTGCTTGGCTTGACTTTGTTTCCTCCTCTGCCCTACCATCCGCCGCATGCCTCAAGGCCCAATCACCTCCACTATCAACAACATGGCGGACGTCTGGGAGGCGTACCGTGATGAATTGGAGGGGGTGGAACGCCAGGTCAGGACCAACCTCGATTCCAGTGTGGCGCTCGTCAATACCGTCGCGGCCCACATCCTGAACAGCGGCGGAAAACGAATTCGACCTCTCTTGCTACTGCTCTCCGCCCGTCTCTGCGGCTATACCGGTCGCGATCATCACCAACTCGGCAGTCTGGTGGAGTTCATTCATACGGCAACCCTGCTCCACGACGATGTGGTCGACGATGCCGATATCCGCCGAGGCCAGCCAACCGCCCGAAAAGTCTGGGGCAACCAAATCAGTATCCTCGTGGGCGACTACCTCTATTCCAAAGCCATCTGCCAGGTCGTCGACTTCCGGAGCCAGGGAATCAACGAAGTGCTCGCCGAGGCCTGCAAGAAGATGGCGGAAGGCGAAGTGCTTCAGCTCTATTACAACGGCAACCCGGCCATGCCGGAGACGGAATACCTGAAAATTGTCGAACACAAGACGGCCGGCCTGATTGCCGCCTCTTGTCGCATGGGCGCCATTCTCGCGGACGCCTCAGAGGCCCAGCAAGATGCGCTCTTCCGGTTCGGCCAATATCTCGGGATGGCGTTCCAACTGGCCGACGATACGCTCGACTATACGGCCAATGGCGAACACTTGGGCAAAACGCTTGGGCAGGACCTTCGCCAAGGCAAAGCCACGCTGCCACTCTTGCATCTCCTGCACCACTGTTCGGAACAAGACCGGCAGATGATCATCGACCGCATGGAAACCAGGACCCTGACGGAGGAAGACCTCGGTAGGCTGATTCGCTTAATGGAAGAATTCGGCTCGATTGCCCATGCCATGGATCGTGCTCGAACCTTCGTCGCCGCGGCCCAACGAGATCTCAGCCAGTTCGAAGACAGTACGGCCAAGCGAGCCCTCTCGGTGGCCGCCGACTATATGGTTACTCGCGACCGATAGCCTTTCTCCCCGCGTGTTCTGCGCCCCCTGGGCGTCGGAAGGCACCGCGCAGGGGGAAAGGTTCCACCCTCGGGTCGTTGCGCCGCAACGGCCTCAACCACTTACGGAGTAGAGGATTTCGCTATGTCGACGATAATTCCGTTTCATGGCACGCGGTACGATGCGAAGGTTGTCGGAGATGTCAAACAGGTCGTGGCACCACCCTACGACATCATCGATGCGGCCGGGCAGAAGGCCCTGCACGATCGCCATCCACAGAACATCATTCGACTCGAATTGGGGCTCGATCAACCCGGCGACAGTCCAGCTCATAATCGATACACCCGCGCCGCATCGACCCTTCGCGACTGGCTCAAGAGCGGGGCGCTGAAACGCGATGAGCAGCCGACCCTCTACTACCATACGATCGAATACACCCCGCCCTATGCTCCGGCCGGCTCGCCGACGAAGATCCTCAAGGGATTTCTCGCCACAGTAAAACTGGAAGCACTCGATTCGGGACATATCTACCCGCACGAGAATACACGCTCGGCCGCCAAAACAGATCGGTTGAATCTGCTCGAAGCCTGCAAGACGAACTTCAGCCCCATTTGGTCTCTCTACTCCGATCCTCAAGGAACGGTGCTGGGCCTGCTGGAAGCGGCGGTCAAAGGGAAACCGGCCGCAATCGACTTTCGCGACGATGTGGGGTTCCGTCAGCAACTCTGGGCTGTGACGGATCAAGCCGTACTGAAGCACGCGGTCGAGGCCTTGCGCAGCAAGCCGCTGTTTATCGCAGACGGCCACCATCGCTACGAGACCGCGTTGAACTATCAGAAACTCCGCCGTGAGCAGGCCGGATCGCCGACCGGCCTGCACTCGTACGACGGTGTGCTGATGCTGTTGACCGCCCTCGAAGACCCGGGCCTAACCGTACTCCCGACGCATCGGGTGACAACCACAGTCCTGCCTTCGTACGACCGTGTGCAATCTTTGTTGGGCACCACGTTCGACCTGCAGGAATTTCCGTTCACCGCAGCCACGCAAGCGGCCACGCGCGCGAAATTCATCGAGGCGATGCGGACGAATGGACGAACCGTGCCGGTGTTCGGGTTGGCGTTGAAGGGAGACAGCCGCTATATCACACTGAGCTTGAAACCAGCCCATCGTCCGCCCGCGCAAGCCTCTCCTCGCGCCAAACTCGATGTGTCGCTGCTCCAACAACTCGTCGTCACGACGCTCTGTCCTACGCAAGAGGAACAAGAAGCCATTCTCTATACGAAGGATGACCATGAAGCCTTGGAGTGGGTGGCGAAGGGAACGGGAACCGGGGCCTTCCTGCTCAACGCGACCAAGGTCAGCGAAGTGCAAGCCGTCGCAACAGCAGGCGAACGCATGCCCCACAAGTCGACGTACTTCTTCCCAAAGCCGCTGACTGGACTCGTGATAAACGTGATGGAAGTATAGAGTAGAAGTGGGAGAGTGAGGACGATTCCCTTGCTCGCGAAGCCCCCACGATAAGAGGGATGGGAAGGGCACCCACGTTGGTCCTATGCTCCCGGAACGCGCGCCCTGGGAAGGGCCTCGTTCGACGGCCGCATATAGACCAACATGGGTGCCCTTCCAAGAGAGGGAAAGCAAGCGAGCCTGGAGGGATCATTAAGATGGATGACGGTCGCTCGACGCGCGCAGTTGGAATCATCCTCACCCTCTTACGAATGGAAGGACATGATGAAGGCGAAAATCCTCATCGTCGACGACGATCCTGATATCTCCACGATGCTGGAGGATCGGCTGCAGGCCTCCGACTATGGAACCGTGATCGCACGAGACGGAGTAGAGGCGCTCGAGCTGGTCGAACAAGAAGCTCCACACCTCATGTTGCTCGATCTGGATATGCCACGCCTGACCGGCCTTGAGGTCCTCAAGCGACTCCCGAAAGTCAGACCAGCAGAGGATCTCCCGGTGATCGTCATGACAGCATATGCCTCGATCGATGCCGCCGTCGAAGCCATGAAATCCGGTGCCTATGATTTTCTGACCAAGCCGCTGGACAAAGACCACCTCCTCATCGTGATCAGCAAGGCCTTGGAGCGAGACACCCTCAAACGGCAGGTGGCCTGTCTCAAGTCCGAAGTCGACAGCCGCTACGCCTCGATTGTGGGTAAGAGCGCGAAGATCCGTGCGGTGATGGAATCAGCCCAACGCGCCGCCAAGTCCGATGCCAGCGTGTTACTGCTTGGTGAAAGCGGCACGGGCAAGGAACTCTTCGCCCGCTCCATCCACCAGTGGAGTCCGCGTCAGGCCATGCCGCTGGTGGTCATCAACTGTGTCGCCCTCACCGAAACGCTGCTCGAGAACGAACTCTTCGGGCATGAACGCGGCGCCTTCACCGGCGCGGATCGTCTGCAAAAGGGCAAACTGGAGATGGCGGATGGAGGCACGATCTTCCTGGACGAGATCGGAGACATGTCGCTCCCGCTGCAAGCCAAACTGTTGCGCGTGCTCCAGGACAGGGAATTTCATCGAGTCGGCGGCACACGCCTCGTGTCGATTAATATCCGGATTATCGCCGCCACGAACAAGGATCTCCGACAGGCTGTAAAGACCGGTGAGTTTCGTGAGGATCTCTTTTTCCGTTTGAACGTCATCAGCCTCACCCTGCCCCCGCTCCGCGAACGGCCCGATGACCTCCCTGCCCTGGCTAAGTTTTTTTTGAACCGACATGCCAAGGAAGCAAAGCGTCCCGGCATGATATTCAGCCCCGCGGCAATGGACGCCATGAGCCGATACAGTTGGCCGGGCAACATTCGCGAATTGGAAAACGTGGTTGCCCGGGCCGTCGTCTTGAACCACTCAGACACCATCGAACCGGACATGCTGTCGTTGGATGCGATGGGCCGCACCTCGCCGGGCGAACGCCTCGACTATCTCTCACTCCCGTACCATGAGTCGATGGAAGAGCATAGCCGCTACATCATCGAGCGAGCCATCGAGGAAGCGGAGGGCAATCAGACAAAAGCAGCAGACCGCCTCAAGCTCCAACGCACGTACCTTGCCCGCTTGATCAAACAACAAAAGGTGAAAGAGGGACAGGATTAGGGCTAAGAGGCTTGCGGGAAAACTATTGCGCAAGCCAGGCTTCGATAGTCCGCACGTGTGGCACAGCAAGATAACTCACCAGCAGGACGCTCAAAAAGGCCAGACTTCTCACCCGCCCAATCCCGGCGCGCCAGGACGCGCCTTGTCCCAAGCAAGGCCGCAGGCGAGTCGAAACCCGAGGCGCACCCTCGGGGGTACGTTGAGGATCTTGATGAGCCGAGAACGAAGCTGGCGGACTTTTTCAGCATCCTGCTATACAGGTAGCTGTCTTGTCGCGAGGGTGATAAGACCGGCTGATGCATCCTGTTCGGCTTGCGCATAGCGCTCCGGCGTCCCGATGTCCGACCAGTATCCCTCAAAGTCATACCCGAGTACCGTCTCCCCCCGCTGAATCGCCGCCACATAGGGATCGATGATGGTCGAAGCCACGCCCTTCGGCACATCTCGCAGGAGCCGTGGACGGAGCACATGAATCCCGGCAAACATGCGAGGCTGGGCCGGCACCTGATCTGTGCGTCCACGACCGGCGATCCGCACGATGCGGTTGTCCGAATCCATTTCCACGAGACCCCACCGCGCCGCATCGGGGTCTTTGCGCAGGACCAACGTCGCCACGGCGTCGCGCTGCTGGTGAAACGCACACAACGCAGTGAGGTCGAGGTCCACGAGCGTATCGCCGTTGAGCACCAACACCGACTCACCGGAAAAATGCGGCTCCGCCTGTTTGAGGCCGCCCCCCGTGCCCAAGATCACAGGCTCGCGCGAATAGATGATCCGCAACCCATACCGCGAGCCGTTGCCGACTCCCTGCTCGATCATCGGTCCGAGGTGATGCAGATTGATGATGACATCGTGGAACCCGTGCCGCTTCAGGAGCAAGAGATTCCACACGATCAGCGGGGTCCCCGCAATGGGGAGGAGCGGCTTCGGAATCGTGTTCGTGAGCGGCCTCAGGCGAGTGCCCAAGCCCGCCGCGAGGATCATGGCTTTCATGGTGAACCGTAAGGCGCTAAGGGGCTGAGGCGTGAGGAGGTGTTGCTCCCCATTGCCTGAAGCCTAACGTCTCACCCCTCACAGCATTCATTGTAGTTCCGGCACATAGCGGGCCAACTGTGCACGTAACGCGAAGAGCTCGGGATACTTGTACAGATTTCGCCGGACATAGCCCAGCGTACGCGGAATGTCGACGAGGAACTTGGGATTGCCTTTGACGCGATCGATGTAGACGAATCGCCCCGCCGCTTTGAGATTGCGCTGGATGCTCGTGAAGTCGAACAGGCGACGGAAGGCCTCCCGATTGGTCCACACCTGCCGATGCGTCGCCAGCTGATCGAGATAGCGGTTGATCAAGCGGTCGATCAGCGCCTCGTCGAGTTCGATATAGGCGTCGCGCAGCAGTGAGGCCAGATCATACGTCGCCGGCCCCATCAGCGCATCCTGAAAGTCGATCACACCCAGCCGCACGCCATCCACCATCAGGTTGCGGGAATGATAATCCCGGTGGACAAAGACGCGCGGCTCCCCCGCCAACAATTCGGCGATCTTCTCGAACGCTCCGCGAATCTCGCGGCGACTCTCGTCCTTCATCGGTTTGCCCTGTCGCGCCTCGATGCCATATTCCAGAAAATGGTCGAACTCCCACATGAGGAGCGGTACATCGAAACTCCGGTGGAACGCGAGACAATTCGGATCGGCTGGTGAGGTGGCCTTCAATTGCATCTGCACGAGGGCATCGACAGCCTGCGCATAGCGCGCTTCCAGGTCTGCCGCACTCGCCTCACGACAGGCTTCCGACAGGGTGAGGTCCCCAAAATCTTCAAGATAGAGCAGCCCCGCCGCCTGATCATAGTGATAGAGACTCGGAACAGAAACGCCGGCTTTGGATAAATGGGAGAGGATGTTCAGAAACGGTAACTCGGTGACCAGATGAGCCGCCCCGCTGACGGCTTCTTCAGATTGCTTGAAGGCCTCCGGCTCGGCCAACTGCATGAGAATCACCGAGTGAGCAGCAGCCTCCGGTCAACTCGATGCGAAAATACCGGCGATTGGAGGCATCGCCGGCTAATGGCGTGAGTGCCTTGAATTGCCCCTTAAAGGGAAGCTGAGCCTCGACTGTGGCTGCCACGAGAGTGCGATCCGGCAAGGCGAGTGGCTGTTTCGGCGCGGCAGGATCGACAGTAGCCATAGGCTGCGCATTATACTGGTGTGGCCCGAGCTTGTCACGAAAAGGACATTCATTTTAAGGGGTGCAGCAGCTCAGAAGGAAACACCAGCGGTGGCACCCAACCTCACGCCGACACACTCGTCTTCGTGATTCGACCGACGCCAACCGCGGCAACTGTCGCGCCAATCGTATCGGCCAGCCAATCCTGCCAACTCGACTCGCGGAGAGGGACGAAGGCTTGATGCACTTCATCCGTGAGTCCGTAGACCGAGGCCGTCGCGATCGCCAGCACGATCGCCTGCCGAGCGACAGTCGGCCCAGCTGCCCAGCGAAACGCACGGTAGCAGAGGAGAGACAAGATGCCATACTCCACCGCATGCAGGACTTTGTCGCTAACGTCTTTGAGCAAGAACGATGGCAGTTGATCTTCCGGGTGTGACTGGGCCGACAAGAAAAAAATCGCTCCGGCATACAGCGACCACCGGCACCCAGTACCTGAACACCTGAACCATCACATCTCGCCGAGCTACGTGACGCACAGTTACCATATCTCTCTGTTTATTGCATGCCCCCTACCCCTATGACATACTGAGCATAAGTCCTCAATAACATTCGACTATGAAGACTGCCCACATCTGCTTTCTCTGGCACATGCATCAACCGTATTACACGGACCCGGTCGCGAGGTCTGCCAGTATGCCCTGGGTGCGTCTCCATGCCACCAAGGCCTACTACGATATGGCCTATGGGCTCGAGAAATTTCCTTCGATCAAAGCCACCTTCAACTTTACCCCCTCGCTCCTGCGACAGCTGCAAGAAGTCGGATCAGGGACGGTGCGCGACCTCTTTCTGGAACATGCGCAGCGTCCGGCGGCGGACCTCCGTCCGGAAGAGAAAGCCTTTCTCGTCCGGCATTTTTTCTCCGCCAACTGGGCCACGATGGTACGCCCCTACCCGCGCTATCATGAATTGCTCGTGAAGCGCGGGACCGACGTCTATGGTCGAGACTTGGAGCGGGTTGCGCGGCAGTTTTCCACGCAGGATCTGCTGGACTTGCAGACATGGCACAACCTCGCCTGGTTCGGCTACGGCACCGTCAGTCGCTATCCGCGCCTGGCTTCGCTGCGCGCGAAAAACAGGGGCTTCACGGAAGAAGAAAAACAGGAAGTGTTAGCCCTCCAACTCGCCGCCGTGCATGACATCATTCCGCTCTATCGACGACTGATGGAGCGGGAACAAATCGAGCTCACGACGACCCCCTTCTTTCATCCGATCCTGCCGCTCGTCATCGATACGGACTTCACTCGACGCGCCAGACCAGATCTCCCGCTCCCCTCGCGATTCCATGCGCCCGAAGATGCGGAGACGCAGCTGCAACGCGCCGTCGAGTTTCATACCGCCACGTTCGGCCGGGCCCCTGTGGGCCTCTGGCCGTCGGAGGGCTCTGTCTGTCCAGAACTGATTCCGATGTTGCCGAAGGTCGGACTGCGCTGGCTGGCGACCGACGAAGGCATCCTCGCTCGCTCGCTCGACGCGGCCCAGCAACCGTGGCAACGACATCAGGATTTGTATCAGCCCTACCGGGTCGGGTCGGAGGACCAGGACGTGACGATTCTGTTTCGCGATCGGGAGATCTCCGATGCCTTTGGGTTCGTCTATCACAAGACCACTCCCGATATGGCCGCCGAGGATGTCCTTCGTCGGCTGCGCCACATCATTCAGGAAGCGCCGCAGAAACAGGTCACCATCGCGATCGTGCTCGACGGAGAAAATCCATGGGAGCACTACTACGAGGGAGGCGAACAGTTTCTCTCGCTCCTCTACAAGGCCTGCTCGACCGGCGCGCTCGATGACGGCGCGGTTCGCACCGCTACTGCGACGATCTCCGAAGCGCTCGAAGCCGCGCCAGCCACTCGACGGGTCAGCCACCTCCATTCGGGCTCCTGGATCAATCAGGACTATAAGATCTGGATCGGCCACCAGGAAGACAATCAGGGATGGGACCTGGTGAGTCAGACGCGATCCCGTCTCGCCGAAATTTCTGCCACGCTCCCCTCGGATCGCGCGCAAGCCGCCTGGGACGAACTCTATGCCGCCGAAGGTAGCGATTGGTTCTGGTGGTATGGGGACGACTTTGATAGCGGCTACAACGACGAGTTCGATCGGCTCTTTCGGACCCACCTGCGGAACGTCTGGACGATCGCGGGACTGACTCCACCGGACCTGTTGAATCAGCCGATCTGTAGTCCCCGCGGCATGCCGGAGGCAGACCTCGTGACCGCGCCTCTTGCCTTGCTGAACCCCTCCATCGATGGACTCGTAACCGACTTTTTTGAGTGGCGCGGAGCAGGCAGGATCAAGACTCAGCCGCCGCTCGGCGCGATGTGGAAAGCCGAAGGGGTGCTGACCAATATCCAGTTCGGCTGGAGTCTTGACCGGTTGTATCTCCGGCTCGACCCGGACGAGCAATCGCAGCAGCGGCAGGCAGGGCTGACGGTCGAGCTGCAGCTGCAGACACCCGAACACCTCTATCACCTGTCGTTTTCGCTCACGCCCTCAGGGCCAGAACAGTTTCTGCTCTCGCAGAAACTGGCAAACGGATCCTGGCAGGAGATCGGCCCCTACCAATCGATCTGTCATGGGAAGATTGTCGAACTGGCTGTGCCATTCAAGGACTTACAGCTCACACCAGGGCAGGAACTCCGCATGACCATTCTGGTGCTGGAACATCGCTTGGAAATCGCACGCTACCCGCTCCACAAGCCTGCGACCTTCCTCGTTCCAGGTCCAGATTTTGAAGCGAACCTGTGGCGAGTGTGATAGACGTGAAAGGTGAAACGTGAAAAGTAGTCTTGGTCAACTACCTCCTAGAACGTTTCACGAATTTGGAGGAAAAGATGCCTGATTTACGCCGTGATCCGATTGTCGGTCGGTGGGTGATTATTACGACGGAACGTAGCGGTCGGCCTCACGATTTCACTCCCGTGCAAGCCGCCCGGCCTTCGGCTGCAGCCCTCTGCCCCTTTTGCCCAGGGCAAGAGCGACTGACGCCGAAAGAAATCATGGCCTACCGGGCGCAGCCGCTGGAACCCAACGGCCCGAACTGGACGGTGCGTGTCGTGCCGAACAAGTTCCCCGCGCTCCAGGTCGAAGGCGACCTCGACCGCCAAGGCTTCGGCCTCTACGATCGGATGAACGGGATCGGCGCACATGAAGTCATCATCGAGACCCCGAACCACAAAGATAGCCTGGCTGACATGTCGACAAAACGGATCGAGGACGTACTGTGGGCCTATCGCGATCGCATGGTCGATCTGAAGAAAGACGTGCGGTTCCGATACATCCTTATTTTCAAGAACCATGGAGCGTCAGCCGGCGCCACACTGGAGCACAGCCACTCACAACTCATTGCCCTGCCAATCATCCCTACCAGCGTCCAGGAGGAGATCGATGGCTGTCGGGCTCATTATTTTCAGAAAGAACGCTGCATCTATTGCGATATTCTCCGGCAGGACCTTTCGGACGGGGACCGCGTGGTGGCTGAGAACCCGGAATTCCTTTGCGTCACCCCGTTTGCCCCACGCTTTCCCTTTGAAATGTGGATTCTCCCTAAACGCCACGCCGGCTACTTCGAAGAGAGCCAGAAGACACAATTCGAATTCCTCGCGCCGATTCTCTCCGAAGCGTTACGACGGATGGATAAGGTCCTTGCTCGGCCATCCTACAACTTCGTCCTGCACAGCTCCCCGCTCCACGAAAAGACAGGGGATTTCTACCACTGGCACATCGAGATCATTCCGAAGCTGACCCAAGTGGCCGGCTTCGAATGGGGCACAGGCTTCTACATCAATCCTGTGGCACCGGAAGAATCGGCGAAGTTTTTACGGGAAGCAGCTATCTAGGCGAGTGGCACGGGGCAAAAGGCTAGAGCCGGAAAGATTTTCGCCTTGTCCATACGGCGCTTGCCCTTTGCCTCGTGCCTCTTGCCCCCTGCCTGCATGAGAGCTTATGATCCACCTATGCAAGTCCAACTGAGCCATCCAGCCAGAACAGTCGAAGTCAAAGGCCCCAAGAAGGTCAAGGAACTTTTGCGCGAGTTGAATCTCGTCGTCGAAGCGCATCTGGTGATCAAAGGCGACGATCTCGTCACAGAAGACGAGATGCTGTACGACGGCGATCAGATTGAAATCCGGCCGGTAATCTCCGGTGGAAATTGAAAAGGGCCAGAGGCTAGGGGCTAGAGCAAATCAATTCTCCGTCCCCTTACCTTTCGCCACGCGCCACTAGCCATAAGAATATGAATTGCACCAAATGTAAGACCAAGGCAGTCATTGGCCTTCCCCGCCACAATGCGGCCTTCTGCAAAGGCTGCTTCAACGGCTTCGTCCACGATCAGGTTGCGCGGGCGATCAAATCGGAGAAGCTGTTTGGCAAAGAGGACCGGATTCTCGTGGCTGTGTCCGGTGGAAAAGACAGCCTGGCGCTCTGGGACATTCTGCTCAAGCTCGGCTATCGCGCCGACGCCCTCTATGTGAACCTCGGCATCGGGGCCTATTCTGAGCAGTCGCACGCCAAGGTGACGAAGTTCGCCGAGGCGGTCGCTGCCTCACATGGAGCCACGCTGCACCTCCATACGGTCGAACAGGAAGCCGGTGCAGGGATCAAGGAACTGGCCCAACTCATCCATCGCCCGACCTGTTCCACATGCGGCACCATCAAACGCTACCAATTCAATCGCGTGGCGATCGAACAGCGCTACGATGTGATGGCCACGGGCCACAATCTCGATGACGAAGCGGCCCGGCTCCTGGGCAACGTGCTGCATTGGCAGGAAGAATATCTCGACAAGCAGGGCCCGTCGTTGCCGGCCTCGGTGGAAGGTTTTGCGAAAAAGGTCAAGCCCCTCTACCGGCTCTCGGAGCGGGAGCTCGCTGCCTATGCAGTCTTGAACCGGATCGATTACATCGTCGAGGAATGTCCTATGGCGAAGGGCTCCAAGATGCTCCAGTACAAGGAAGTCTTGAATCGTCTGGAGACGGAGTCGCCTGGTACGAAACAGACGTTCTACTGGGGTTTTCTCGAGAAGCAAAGCAAGAAGCAGCCCACTGAGACCACCATGACGGAGAAAGACCGGGCCGTCCTCCACCCCTGCACCTCTTGCAGCCAACCCACCACCGCCGAGGTCTGTTCCTACTGCAAGATGATGGCGCGGGCCAAGACCGTCGTTCCACGCTAACAGGCATACCAACCAGCAGGCCCTGCCCCTCATCAGCACTTGAAAAGCCCCGATCGACCCCGTAAGCTGGGTAGATTCCAGTTGCCGGTCAAACATTCGGGCATATTTCCTTACTATGGCTACCACAGAACGCGACTACTACCAGGTTCTCGGTCTCCCAAAATCTGCCTCGGCGGACGACATCAAGAAGGCCTATCGTCGCCTCGCACGCCAGGTCCACCCCGATCTCCATAGCGGGTCCAAGAAGTCCGAGATGGAGAAGAAGTTCAAGGAGTTGAACGCGGCGCACGAAGTCCTGAGCGATCCGGACAAACGAAAAAAATACGATCAATATGGAGCAAACTGGGAGCAGGCCGAGGCCTACGAGCAAGCGCGCCGGCAGGCCGGAACCCGCGGCGAGAGCGGCCCCGAGTTTTCATTCGGAGGAGAAGGCTTTTCCGACATCTTCGAAAATCTGTTCAAAGGACGAGGGCGAGCCGGCAATGGTCGTGGCTTCGCCATACAAGGCGAGGACCTCGAGACGGAAGTGCAACTGACGCTGGCCGAGGTGTTGACCGGTGTCACGAAACGCATGACCTTACAGGAGCCCGTGCCCTGTCCCACCTGCCACGGCAGCGGAGCTCTCCGCGGACGAACCTGTCCAACCTGTCAGGGACACGGTGCGACGCTGCAGCCCAATACGATCGAAGTGCGAATCCCCGCCGGGGTGCAGGATGGGAGTAGGGTTCGCGTGGCCGGCAAGGGACAAGCCGGCGCCAATGGCGGCAAACCAGGTGACTTGTACTTGCGCGTGACGATCGCTCCGGACAAAGTCTTTCGCCGACAGGGGAGCGACATTCATGTCTCCCTCCCCGTCTTCCCGTGGGAAGCGGCCTTGGGTGCCGATGTGATGGCCCCCACATTGATGGAACCGGTCAGGGTGAAAGTTCCGCCGGGAAGTCGGGCTGAAAGCAAGCTTCGACTGAAGGGCAAGGGCCTCCCCGCCGCGACCGGCGGGCACGGCGATCTCTTTCTGACGATCCAGATCGTGATGCCGCCCTCATTGACCGACGAGGAACGCAAACTGTACGACCAACTCGGGGCCATCGCGCATCCAGACCCACGTGCCGAACTGCTCGCCCAGGCCAAACGCCGATCATACCCATGACGCTCACTGAATACGCAGCCTTGGCGTTCAGCTCCCTCTTTGTCATCGTCGACCCGATCGCCACCGTCCCGGCCTTCTTAGCCATGACAGTTCGCGATTCGATCAGCCAGCGTCTAAGGATGGCTCGCACCGCCTGCCTGGTCGTGGTCGGTATCTTGACGGGATTTGCGCTCATCGGCCAGTGGCTCTTTACCCTCTTGGGAATTACCCTCCCGGCCATCCAGGTGGCGGGGGCACTCGTACTATTATTGGTCGCACTCGATATGTTGCGGGCGCAACGATCGCCGGTCCAAGAGACTGCGGCAGAGACGGCGGAAGGCGCGACGAAAGACGATATCGCAATTACGCCGCTGGCCGTGCCGATGTTGGCTGGACCTGCGGCCATTTCAACGGTGATTTTGCTGGAAGCGCAGGCCGTCTCATGGGCGCAGCGAGGTATGTTGCTGGCTTGCGTTGTGTTGGTCGGTCTGGCAAGCTACATCACCTTGGCTCTGGGAGCATCCGGTGCCAAGTGGATGACCCCGCTTGCGGAGAAAATTATTACCCGCTTGATGGGGCTGTTGCTGGCTGCACTCGCAATACAATTCCTGTTCAATGGACTGAAGGGTGAGCATGGGTTGCTGTGACGTTAGTCATTATGAATTTCACGCGTTTTCATATCGGTTCAACCTAAGGAGGCAGGCATGAAGCAGGGAACACGATCAATCGTGACGCTGGGCGTTGCATCGGTATTCGCGCTGGCCGTTGGGATGTCTATGGTCTGGGCCAATGAGCCAGGCTACGGCAAGGAAGGACACGGGAACGGCGGGCATAGCTCGATGGGCGGACATGGTATGGGCATGATGCACAGCAGCACCGGCCACCTGATCCGGCATCTGCTCAAGCACGAAAAAGAAATCGGGCTCACCGCGGAACAGGTGACGAAACTCAAAGACATGCAACTCAACCTGGACAAGACCCGCATCAAGAGCGAGGCCGACATCCAGATCGCTGAGCGTGAGTTGAGAGCCCTGACCGAGGACGAGAAGTCCGACCTGGGGGCGATCGAAGCCAAGTTGAAGCAGAGTGAGGATTTGCAGATCGGCTTACGCATGACCTCCATCAAGGCCCGGCGGGATGTGCTCGCCCTGTTGACCCCGGAACAGCGTACCAAGGAGAAGGCCGAGCATGAGAAGATGATGCAGCAGCACAAGGATGCCGGCAAGGGTTACGGCACCCCTCATGGCGGCGCAATGAAAGACAATCCGCATAAAGGTGGCGATGCTGCACCACCGGCACCTCCATCAAGCATGAAAGTGCAGTAGTGTTATCAGGGAACGCGAGAAGACAACCGGGCCATCCACCGAGGAGGTACAACATGAAAGCATTGGGAATCATCACAGCGGGCGTCGTCGGGTTATTATTCGCACTGGGTTCCAGTGCCTGGGCCGATGATAAGGAAGGCAAGGTCACGGACCTCGTCAAGGACGCCAAGGTCACGATCGATCAGGCCATCAAGACCGCGTCCGAGAAAGTGCCCGGGACGGTCGTCGAAGCGGAACTCGAAAAGAAACATGGCAAGACAGTCTGGGAAGTTGAAGTTCTCGGCGCTGACGGGAATGTCACGGAAGTCCACATCGACGCAGCCACTGGTGCCGTGATCGACACGGAAGCCAAGAAGGACGAGAAGAAAAAAGAAGGCAAGAAAGGAAAGTAATCACGTCATGCCGAAGGAGCTGAAACTCAAGAGCCGCGATTTGCTGGCCGGTCCCGATCGGGCACCGGCCCGCGCAATGTTGAAAGCCGTTGGATTCACGGACGAGGACTTGTCTCGTCCGATCATCGGAGTCGCCAACACCTGGATCGAAGTCATGCCCTGCAACTTCCACCTGCGACGATTGTCGGAACGGGTGAAAGCCGGCATCAGAGCCGCGGGCGGCACCCCTATCGAGTACAACACCATCGCAGTGTCGGATGGCATTTCGATGGGGACCGAGGGGATGAAGGCTTCATTGATCAGTCGGGAGGTGATTGCCGATTCGATCGAACTCGTGGCTCGTGGGCACCTGTTTGACGGCGTGGTGGCACTCTCCGGCTGCGACAAGACCATTCCCGGCACCGTGATGGCCCTCGCGCGCCTAAACCTGCCGTCGGTGATGCTCTACGGCGGGTCAATCATGCCGGGCCAGTTCCAAGGCCATGACGTGACCATTCAAGACGTGTTCGAAGCAGTCGGAAAACATGCGTCTGGCAAAATGACCAATGCCGAATTGAAAGATCTCGAAGACCATGCCTGCCCGGGCCCTGGCGCCTGCGGGGGCCAGTTCACCGCTAACACCATGGCGATCGCGTTCGAGTTCCTCGGCATTTCGCCGATGGGACGGAATGGGGTGCCGGCCATGGATCAGCGGAAGGACGACGTGGCCTTCGAATGTGGAAGATGGTCATGGATCTGCTGAAGCGAGATCTGCGACCCCGCCAGATCATCACGCGAAAATCCTTGGAGAACGCGATCGCCGCGGTTGCGACCACCGGCGGATCAACGAATGCCGTGTTGCATCTGCTTGCCATCGCGCGCGAAGCAAACATCAAGCTGAACATCGACGACTTCGACAAGATCAATCGAAAGGTGCCGTTGCTCGCCGACCTGAAGCCAGGCGGCCGGTTTACGGCTTCGGATCTCTATGCTGCCGGAGGAACCACGCTGGTCGCCAAACGGCTACTCGATGCCGGCATCTTGCACGACAGCCAACCGACCGTTACCGGACGGACGATTGGGGAAGAGGCCAAGGACGCCAAGGAAACTCCTGGCCAACAAGTCCTCAGACCCCTATCGAATCCGATCAAGCAGACCGGCGGACTGGTGATCTTAAAGGGGAATCTCGCTCCAGAGGGCTGTGTCGTGAAGGTGGCAGGACATTCGATCATGACGTTCCGTGGCCCGGCGAAAGTGTACGACCGGGAAGAGGATGCCTTTGTCGCCGTGCAATCCCGTCAAATCAAAGCAGGCGATGTCGTGGTGATTCGCTATGAAGGCCCGTCCGGCGGACCCGGCATGAGAGAAATGCTTGGCGTGACCGCCGCCATCGTCGGCGCGGGGCTGGGCGACTCCGTCGCGCTGCTCACCGACGGCCGCTTCTCCGGCGCCACCCATGGACTGATGGCAGGCCATGTTGCACCGGAAGCCATCAAGGGCGGCCCGATCGGCGCCGTCAAAAACGGGGACATGATTGTCTTCGATATCGCCAAACGAACGCTGACCGTGGAACTCTCGCAAAAAGAGATCAAAGCCAGGCTTAAGAAGGTCAAACAACCACTGCCCCGCTACACCTCCGGCGTGATGGGCAAGTACGCCCGGCACGTCTCGTCGGCCTCGGAAGGGGCGATTACGACATAGGAAGAAACGGGAGAGCGTCTGGGCTGGCTGGAGTATTCGACTGCTCGCCCCTCTGTCCTGCCTGATTGTACCGGGGGACAAGAGGGGCGCTCGTCATGAGGCGCCTGGCGAATCGCAGGTTGTCGGGCAAAGAACGACTCTCATACCTATCTCCCCTTCATCCGTCCACGCATCTCTGACATCATGCTGTCGAGATCGGCTTCCGCCTTGGCACGATCGCTGATCAACTGATCGAGATTGTATGGACGAGCCGGGGCAGGCTGAACCACCTCCGGCTTTATCGTCGGCTTGAGCGGCAGATCAGACTGGGGAGGCTGGACTGGTTTGGCTTGGGGCTGAACTGACGGGGCCAGCGGCTGGTCGGTCGCTGGCTGCATTTGTCCAGTGGGCAAGCGGCGTCCCTCGTCCCGCTCGTACCCCCACGCCTTGTTCACGCAACCACTGTGTGGCGACGCTCGACTTGAGCGAGAAACTGATGCTCGTGATCGGAAGGCCATCCGAAGCCACGCGAGCAATCGCCGTGTTGACCCCGACCATATGCCCCTCACCATCGAGCAGCGGGCCACCGGAATTGCCACGATTTAACCCAGTTTCCGTTTGAAACACATTCTTGCCCCTGACCCCGTTGAAATTGTCGACCTCGGCGCTGATCACGCCAGTAGTGAGGGTCCACAACCCACCCTGTTCTGGATGGCCGATGGCGACCACTCGATCCCCGATCCTGGCCCGCCCCGATTCACTCACATCGACGACAGGCAGCGCTTCGGTGACGCCATCGAGTTTCAACAGGGCAAGGTCCAATGGTTGTGAATAGGCCACAACCTTGGCACGGACCATACGGGAGAGATCGCTTTTTGACTCTCCGGTAACCCGGGTCGGCTTGAGATACACGGCCAGACGGGCGAAGGGTTTCCCTGTCTGTTCTTCGATCACCACGTGGGCATTGGTGAGGACCAATCCGTCCGACTGAATGATCGAACCGGTTCCGCCACTCCCCTTCCTGCCGCCATCTGCATACCCCATCACCATCACCACGGCTGGAGAGGCTTGTTCGTAAATCTCACGGGGCGATAGTTCCTTGCCCGTGGCCGCCTGGCTCCACATCACGGAAAGCGCGAACAAGATCCCCCACGTCATCGACCTCATCATGGCCTCCTTCTTCTGGCTACTGAGCCACCCGCCACGTGTACCCAAGCTGCAAACTGTGTGTTCATTGTACGACGGAACGCGGGAACAGACCAGGCGTTGACGGGAGTGAGGGACTCGCTGGTAGCAGGGACGTGACGTGAACAGGGTTACGCGCGCCGATAGAACTCCCCAATCATCTCGACAACGTAGACCTGCTGCGCTTCCGTCAATTCGGCATAGATCGGAATGGACATAACCTCCTCGGCCGCCTGTTCTGACAGAGGGAAGGACCCCTTCCGATGTCCCAAATCTCGATAGCAGTTTTGGAGATGCATCGGGAGCGGATAGTACACTTCCGTGCCGACCCCTTTCTCTTTGAGGAAGGTGCGCAACTCGTCGCGCTTCGGTGCTCGGACAGTGAACTGGTTATACACATGGAAATTGCCAGGCACCGTTGGCGGCAGAGCGACTCGATCCGCATGCTTCGTCCTGGCAAACAACAGCTGATAACGTTCGGCGTTCCGACGTCGGCCCTCGGTCCACTGGTCAAGATACTTCAATTTGATCTGAAGTACGGCAGCCTGGAGCGCGTCCAACCGGCTATTGATCCCCACCGCCTCATGGAGGTAGCGGACCTGGCTCCCGTGAACACGGAGCATGGCCATGGAGTCGGCAAGGGATTTGTCGTTGGTCGTGATGAGCCCCCCATCTCCAAAGCCGCCCAAATTCTTGGTGGGGAAAAAACTAAAGCACCCGGTGTCTCCTAGGACCCCAGCGCGCTTCCCCTGCTGTGCCGCGCCAATCGCCTGGCAGGCATCCTCGATCACCTTCACGTTCTTTCGTCCAGCAATCTCGTTGATCGCGGCCATGTCCGCACATTGCCCGAAGAGGTGAACGGGAATGATGGCTTTCGTGCGAGACGTGATCGCTTTTTCAATGAGGGAAGGATCGATATTAAACGTATTCGGCTGAATGTCCACAAAGACAGGCTTCGCGCCTAATCGTGAAATCGCGCCCGCCGTGGCAAAAAACGTGAACGGGACGGTGATGACCTCATCGCCGGCCTTCACTCCCATGGCCATGAGGGAGAGCAACAGCGCATCGCTCCCGGAGGCGCAACCGATCGCATAGCGAGACCCGATGTACCGGGCAACTGACTCCTCGAACGCCACAACGCGCGGGCCTAGGATAAATCCCTGCTCATCACAGACAGTTTGTACCTCCGCCATGATCTCCGCGCGGAGAGGCTGGAACTGAGCTTTCAGATCAAGCAACGGTACATTCATCGAATCGGCTCTCCAGTATGAATCTCAACACTCGAAGCCCTAACAGGGCAGTCGTGACACACCCTTCAATACCTTGCTCCATTAGATAATGCAAGTGGAGAATCAGAACCGCTGGCTGGCCGTCCTAGCGGAAATCTCGCCGATGAAAAATAAGGCTGGCTGTGAAGAGGAGGAATGCTGTGTACGTCACTCCGTAGAGGGCAATCAACATCAGGTCCGACCCGCTTATTTCCAGGTGATGAACGACATGTCCCTTCAAGTTGAAGCGCTCGAGATTGGGCAAGAGATAATAGATCCCGTTCAAGATCCCCCGGCTGAGATCATCCATCTTCGCCCCAAATGTTTTCAGGTCGGCCGTGAGGTGTCCAATCACATACATCGCCAGCGTGAAGATGGCACTCAGGGTGGCACTGGTAAACGTGGAAAACAGCAGGGCGACCGCAGTGATCACCATGAACTCGACGAAAATCAGCGCCAGCGCCTTGAAGAGCATCCCCTCGACGGGAACAGCTTGGGCATAGAGCACCAATAACAATCCCAGCGCCATGACAACCGTATTGACGAACAAGGTGATCGTGAGGCCCAGATACTTTCCGAGCAGAAATTGGTATCGCGCCACCGGCTTGGACACAATCGTGTATATCGTCTTCTTCTCGATCTCCTTGCTCACCAGTCCAATCCCGACAAAAATGGCAATCAACACCCCGAAGAAATTAATACTCCCTAGCCCAAGATCCAGAATGAGACGGTGGAATTCTCCCAAGGTTAACCGCGAGAGGAGCACAGAACTGCCGATCATGAGCAGCGCAAACACCAGCAGATTGTAGAGGAGCTTGTCTCGCAAGTTTTCTCGAAAGGTATTGAGCGCAATCGATAGGACTTTCATGCGCGATTCTCCGACGGACTCCGATGTCCTTTGACCTCCCGGATGAAGAGGTCCTCCAACGACCCCTTCTGAGGATTGAGCGACACCAGACTCGCCTTCGCACTGCGGATAATCTCCAGCGCTCCCCCGACCTGCTGCTGGCTCTTCAGCACCACCAGCATCCGATCCCCTTGCATCACCACTTTGTCGGCAAGCGGGCGCAAGTGGTCCAACCCTTCGGGGGTCAGACGATCCACGACCAGTTCCACCTGGTGACTCGCCCCTTGATCCAGCAAGTCGGTCACCCGACCACAGGCCACCAGGCACCCCTTCAGGATCATCGCGACCCGATCACACAACACTTCGGCATCGTGCAAGATGTGGGAGCTGAACAAAACCGTCTTCCCGGACTCTTTGAGACGCAAGATCAGATCGCGAACTTCTTTCCTCCCGATGGGGTCCAGTCCGGACATGGGTTCGTCCAGCACCACCAACTCCGGATCGTTAATCAAGGCTTGGGCGATCCCCACCCGCTGCAACATGCCTTTTGAGAACTTCCTGAGCTGTAGATCCTTGGCATGCGTCATCCCGACAAGCTCCAAGAGTTCGTCGACTCGCTTGCCCAGAGCAAGACCCCAAAGCCCGAACAAATGCCCGTAGAACTCGAGAAACTCCCGGCTCGTGAGGTAGTCGTAAAAGTAGGGTGACTCGGGAAGAAATCCCAGCCTGGCCTTGGTCTGCGGATCGCCCATGTCCCGGCCGAACAGCCACGCGTTCCCGCTCGTTGGATAGATGAGTCCCATCAAAATCTTGAGGGTGGTGGTTTTCCCCGCGCCGTTCGGACCGAGAAAACCAAACACTTCCCCGCGCCGGACTTCGAGATTGAGGCCATCCACCGCGGTCACTCGCTTCCCCCAGAATCCCACGCGGAAAATCTTGGAGAGTTGCTCTGTCTGTACCACGAGATCGGAGCTAGGCTTCATGGCTCACTCCCACACCTTAGGGAAACTGTAGGAAGACTGCACCTTGGGAAAACTGTACGTAGGCTGTGGACGTTTGAAAAACGTGCGCAGACGTTCCGGATGGGTCGAACTGGAGACAACCCCGGTCTTGCGATCCAACCGATAGTCTCCTCCGAACGGTTCCTGCGGCAGAACTGAAACGACTCCCGCCGCCACGAGATCCGTGAGGGTCGCAGGAAGGGCCAGATGTTGCGTCCGATAGGCTGCCACCGCGCTCTCTAGTAGGCGAAGATCCCGTTCGATGATAACTTCTTTCATCCGATAGGCCAAGAATTCTCGCATCTCTGGATCTTGCGTCTCCAGCAAACGGGCTTCAAGAAACGCCAAGGCCGTGTCTGGGCTCCCTGCCTCCGCAGCCATGCGAGTGGCGAGACCGGGAAGATAGGCAGGACGGTCCGGCAGACTGGCTGCCTTCATAATGTACTCTGCCCCCTTGGCTGGATCATCAAGGAGAAAATAATAGTTGTACCCAAGAAGAAAGGGAATGTTCCATACCTCGGGATTCGCGTTGACACCTTTTTCAAGCAGCCGATTGCTCAAGTCCGTGCGATTGGCAAGATCGCCGAGAATGACTCCACCGGCATAGTAGGCGTAGGCATACTGAGGATCGAGCGTGGTGATCACGTCCAAGGCGTGATACATCCACTCATATTCGTCCGCACTATTCCGTCTCTTCCCGATAACTTGAATGAGCCTGAGCCAGAGCACATCGGCTCCCAGATGGTGATATCCAAGCAGCGCCGGTTTGAGGTAGTCGCCTTGGGGAAGCTGTGCGAGACCTTCGATCTGCACGACCGTCCGATCCTGCCGCCGATCAAGCTCCCCTTGCAGCCAGCCGACGCACGGCCAGCAAGAGAATCCCCCCGATGCCGAGCAGAAACTGACTCAAGATCGGTGCGCTGCGATGATGTAAGGATAATGTTGAGACCGCCATGAGAGACAAACCGGCAGGATGAGTAAAACGGAAGGTCCCGGCAGCCATCGACATGGCCGCCGGGACCCCGTGACCTTACCTACACCGGCCTAGAATACACCGGTTGTACAATCCGTAGCACCATGGTCATTGCTGGACGACCAGTATGAAAGAGTCGCATCACCATCCAGATTGCTCGAGGCAGACGCGACAAAGTTCGTCTGGACAAGTGGCCCAAGGCCGGTAATACCGGCGATGGCCGCGGGACAAGATGCGGCAATCGTGACCGGGGCGGCAAGCGCTGTTGCGTCCGCTGCATACCGGTAGTTCACATTACCAGTCGCGACAAATCCCATATCCCTGAAAAACCCAGTAGCAACGGCACCAACGCCTGCACACCAGACAGTACCAACTGCTGTTGGCCCAAGACCGAGACCCCAGGGAGCAGGCACGGTTTTGACGTTAGCTGCCGGCGCAACCACACCCTCTACAACAGCGCCAATGTAACAGCCTCGCTCCGCCTGGAAGGCGATTTCAGAGGTGCGGATCGCCTGAAGGTTTGTCTTCGCCTCGGACTGGCGAGACTTCATCTGATACTGCAGGAAGTTCGGGATGGCGATGGCCGCCAAGATCCCGATGATCGCCACGACGATCATCAACTCGATCAGGGTAAAACCCTTTTGCCCCTTCAACTGCTTAAACATCTTACTGCCTCCTTGTTGATGGTTCACTGACCTTCCCCCTCGCACCCTTGCTTCTTTCTCATCGGAACTAACATCTGTTTCTGTTACCTAGCCCTTTAGCAGGTTCGATGCCCGGTGCGTGGTCAGGCCATGAAAGACTGAGTCACATGAAATATCATATAGTTATGATTCTTAGCCTGCTGCGCAACAGGCATTAGTTGGGGGATGTCTCTCCATCTTTTGCTGTGATCTGCCAATATTTGTCATCTACTGTACGGGACCTGGCACCTTCCTCCACCTCTCTCCAGGGAGGAGGGTCATCCAGGGGCATTCCTCGTCCGCATGAGAGGAACAATCTGTGAAAACAATTACTTGGAGTGAGAAGACTGAAACGAATCAGCCTGTCAGATGCAGCGGAGAGGGACTCAGGGAGAGGGCTGTAGATGAGAATGATGTCAGAGCAGAGGATATAAGGGGAGAAACCAGGACTACTGTTAGGGACGAAGAGATGTGTTACTGAGCTTGTATCTTCTCGGATACACGCCGTTTGGCCTGTTGGATACGTTCTTCCTGCGTCGGGTCGCCCATTCCCAGTTCACGGAATCGGTCCATCAATTTGTTATTGGAGGGGTCGAGTTCCAGCGCATGGAGCCAGGCCTCACGGGCCTCTGAGAGGTTTCGTTGCTTGGCGTAAATATCACCAAGATGCTCATAAAGCACCGGGTCATCCCCGACGAGCGCAACAGCGCGCTTCATCTCCGTCAAGGCCTCGGGTAACAAGCCGGATTTGAAAAACGCCCAGGCGAGGCTATCGACATAGTACCCATTGCTCGGTTTGAGCGCGACAGCCTGCTTAGTCAAGGAGAGCGCCTGGTCGATCTTGACCCCCCGCTCTGCATAACTATACCCCAGATAATTGAGCGCATCGGCATGATGGGGATCCAGCTTGATCGCGGTCTCCATGACGCGCACCACGTCATCGAATCGATTGAGCTTGTCGTAGACAGTGCCAAGATTGAAGTACAAATCGGCGCTCTTGGGATTCTGGCGAATACCCTCTTCCAAGGCCTGAGCGGCGCTATCGAACTGGTCCTGTTGCAAATAGGTCAATCCCAGCACGATGTGGGCTTCAGGCTGTTTTGGATTAAGCGTGATGGCTTGGGTCAAGTGCGTGATGGCCTCAGGATATTGCTTCAATCGATAGAACAACACGCCGAGATGCAGATGCCCTTCGAAGTAGGACGGCTCAAGTTGAACATTAAACGTATAGGTCTCGATGGCTTTCTTCGTGTCCTTGGACTCCTCGTAGAGAAATCCAAGATAATCTCTGACTTTGAGCTCCATCGGACGCGCCTTGAGAATCTTGGTAAGTTGGTCGATGGCCTTGGGATATTCCTTCTCTTCCCCGTACACGAGCGCCAGTCGAAGCTGGGCATCGAGGTCTGAAGGGTCCTCCGCCAGCAAATCATTCAATTCCTTCTTGGCACCCTGAAAATCCTTCGCCGCCACATAGAGCCGAACCAACTGGTGCCGGATATCCCGGTTTCGCGGGTTCACAGTCTGGAGATATTTCCGTAGCACAGCGACCGCTCGATCCTGCTCCTGCCTCGACTCATAGATCGAGGCAAGCGCAAGATAGGCCGGTTCAAACGAAGCATTGACCGCGATCGCCCGCTCAAAACTCGCCGTCGCCTCCTCCACTTTTCCTGCTTCGAGGAGCAGGCGACCCAGGTGATAATGGCCGACGGCAGATTCGGGAGCTCGCTCCAGGCCAGCTCGAATGGCCTGTTCCGCCTCAGGCAACCGCTTCAGATTCAGGAGCAACAGTCCCTTTGTAAAATAGGGATCGCCGGAGGTTGGATCCACTTCAATCGCGCGATCCAACAGTTTCACCGCACGCTCCCCTTGCCCGGCACTGGCTAAAATGCCTGCCATCTGCGTGAGCAGCTGACCGTCTTGGCTCGGTCCCTCTACCGCTTCATTCGCATAGCGTACGGCATTGGGCATATCGCCCAGCGAAAAATAGAGACCAGCCAGCCTGGCTTTCACAGACTGGGACGTCGGATCCGTCTTCAGCGCGGCTTGATATTCCTGAATCGCACGATCCATGTCCTGCGCAAGCTCGGCCTGGTACCCGAGCATGAAGTGATAGGACGCTGCGGCATCGGGGGGATGATTCGAGGGCGTAGCCTTCGCCGTGCTGGCAGGGGCGAGCATCCGTTCAGGCGTCTGAGGCGCGGCGGCGCAGGCTACCACCATCAGTGAGATCAGCCAACACGTCACGCTAGAGAGCGACGTGAGACCTCGGCTGTTCGCCATTCGGCTCGGAATGAAGCGCGTCGTGAGAATTCGCACGATCCTCTTGCTGGATTCAGGTGAGACTGCGGTGGTCGAAAAGATTATACGAGTGGGGTGAGGCAGGGTCAAACGACTTCGCGATTGTCGAGGCTCTCGAACTTCGCGAAGCGGTCGTGGAAGAAGAGTTCTTTTCTCCCAATCGGGCCGTTGCGATGTTTACTGATGAGAATATCGGCAATGCCCTTCCGTTCGGAATTCTGGTCATACACCTCCTCTCGATAAATGAACATCACGACGTCCGCATCCTGCTCGATCGCGCCGCTCTCGCGGAGGTCCGCCAGCATCGGGACGGGCGGCTTCCTGGCTTCCACTGCGCGGCTAAGCTGCGACAGCGCGACGACCGGCACGTTGAGCTCCTTCGCCAAGGCTTTCAATGAGCGAGAAATATCGGAGATTTCCTGCTGACGGGATTCCGAATCACTCCGCCCTTGCATCAGCTGGAGATAGTCGACAATCAATAAGTCGAGCCCCCGTTCGGCTTTCAAGCGACGAGCCTTACCCCGCATCTGCTGCACGGTGATGCCGCCGGTATCGTCGATATAGATCGACGCTTGTTCCAGTCGGCCTGCCGCCTCCGCAAGACGCCACCAATCCTCTTTCTGAAGCTTGCCGGTTCGGAGGCCATGCGAATCGACTCGCGCTTCTGAGCTCAACATGCGCAGTACGATCTGCGGCTTTGACATTTCAAGGCTAAAAATCCCGACCACGGCGCCCGCGTGGATAGCGGCATGTACCGCCATCCCCAACGCCAGGCTCGTCTTCCCCATGCTGGGCCGCCCCGCGATCACCACAAGATCGGACGGTTGGAGCCCCGCCGTGATGTCGTCGAGGTCATAAAAGCCGGTGGGAACGCCCGTGACATGTTCTTTTCGCTTCGACAACTTGTCGACGAGGTCGAGACTTTCCTTAATGATGGAATTAATGGGAGTGAACGACCGATCCAGTTTACCTTGGACGATGCCGAACACCGACCGCTCCGCGAAATCAAGCAGGTCGTCGATTGAAGAGGTGCCTTCGTAGCCACGCGTTAGGACTTCCGTGGAGGTATGGATCAACTCCCGCAGCAGCGCCTTGTCACGCACAATCTTGCAGTGGTAGCGAATATTGGCGGAGCTGGCCACGCTCTGCACGAGCTCCGCTAAATAGGCTGCGCCCCCGATGGCCTCAATTTCTCCCTGCGCCTTCAATCGTTCCGTCAACGTAATCTGATCGATCACTTCTCCGACTTCCGACAATTCCAGCATCGCACGATAGATCTTCCGATGCGACGTGCGGTAGAAGTTCTCTTCGACCAGCAATTCCATCGCCTTGGCCATCGCGCTATTGTCGAGGAGGACTGCGCCGAGAACCGATTGCTCGGCCTCCACATTCTGAGGGGGTAGTTTGGGCTGGGACAGATCGACGGCTGACATGGATTTCATGACCGTTCCTTTACCTGCCGCCGAGACCGACGAGCCGCGGCCACCAGGTCAGCGAGCCCCATCTTCTTCGAAAGACGAATCAGATTGCCCGTTCGGCGGCCAGGCATGGGAGCAGCGAGGGACTCAACCACCAACACGTCATCATGATTCATTCCTGGGGCACCCACCACCACCACGGCCGCTGCCTGCTGGGCCAACCCCGCCGTAACCGCGACAGACACGAGCGCCGCGTCGCTCCCCTTCATCGTCTGCTGCACCACTCGGGCTCGAGTCCGACGCAACTGTGCTAGTCACCTCCATCAATTGACGAGTGGCCCGGCGTGGCGCGGCCACAAGATAATCTACTCGCGCTGATACCGATCCTTCCTCAGGGAACTCGACGGTGCGGAAGAGCCGATCGACGTCCAAGCCAAAACCGGTTGAGGGCAGTGGCCGGCCAAATCGACCGATCAAGTGATCATACCGCCCGCCGCCGCCTAACTCCGCTCCCATTCCTTCGGCAAACACGTCGAAGACGATACCATCATAGTAGTCGAACCCGCGGAACTCCCCGAGATCCAGAAGCAATGAATCCCGGTGGCCTGCCGCACAGAGGAGCTGATACACCTGGGCAAGCCGTTCGAGCGGAGCGGCCAATGCCGGATCGCCGGCAGCAAGGACCCGTCCGCGTGCCAGGACTTCCTCTTGACCATACAGCTCAGGCGCTTCCCGAATGGCGCGCGCCGCCGTTTTGGAGATACGCTCACTCGCAAGGACCTCTTCGAGTCTCGGCAGATCTTTTCGCGCAACCGCCTGCTCAGCCAACTTCTGCCCATGCGCCGACAGCCCGGATCGCAGCAGAAGCCCCTTAATAAATCCCACATGTCCAAGGGACACTTTAAAAGACTGAAGACCGATCGTGTGGAGACACTCGATCATCAAGCCGATGACTTCACTGTCGCTCGTGACATCGTCCAGTCCAATGAGCTCGGCTCCGACCTGAAAAATTTCTCTGCCACGCCCTGCATGTTCCGTTTCGTATCGGAACACAGAGGTCCGGTACGAGAGACGCAACGGCAACGTCGCGCCCGTGAGCCCCATCGCGACCGTCCTGGCGATCTGCGCCGTGGCATCCGGACGAAGGAGCAGCGTCCGTCCTGTCGTACGATCGACGAATTGATAGCAATGATCGATCAGTTCCGGCTCAAGCCCCGGAGCCAAGACATCGAGATACTCGAAGGTGGGAAGGATGATCTCATCGTAACCCCAACGATTGACTTGAGCGAGCAACTGCTCTTCAAGGCGACGAACCTGCTTCGCAGCATGGGGAAGAATCGTCGCCATGCCCACGGGCACGAGCGAACGCTCGCGGGATGACGCGACCTGTCCCGAAGAAGGGCGAGGCTTCGGAGGAGCGAAGACCATAGCTGACCTGATGGATGCGCGCGGAGTTAGGACAGAGCCGCGACTTTGACTGAGAGAATGTCTTTGCTGGATTTGATCGTCTCAAGCACCGCGTGCGGGAAGGCCGAATCTGAGCCAATAATGAGCAGCGCATTCCCGCCCCGCTTCTCAAGCGCACACTGCATCCGGACGATGTTGATCTGGTTGTCGCCGAGGACCTTTCCCACCATCCCGATCACCCCTGGGCGATCGACGTTGAGGATCAGGAGCATGTGTCCCTCCGGTACAACCTCAACATTGAACTGATCGATCTCGACGACGCGCGGATCTTTCTTGTGATAGAGCGTGCCTGCCACCTGGTACGACTTCTTTCCGGCTTCCACTCGCACGCGAATCAAGCTGGTGAAATCGCCCGCATCGGAGCTCTTCACTTCCTTCACTTCAATCCCGCGTTCCTTCGCGACGATCGGCGCGTTCACATAGTTCACAGGCGCTTCCATCATCGGGGTCAGCAATCCCTTCAACACGGCGATCGTGAGCGGCGCGATCGACAGACTTGCCACCTCTCCGCTGTATTCGACGGTCACGCGTTCAAGCCCGCCCGCGCACAACTGCGTTTGAAACTTCCCAAGCTGCTCGGCCAAAGACAGGTAGGGCTGGAGCCTCGGCAGCAATTCCGGAGAGACCGAAGGAATATTGACCGCCCCGCGGGCAATGCCTTTGGTGAAATAATCGACAATCTGCTCCGCGATCCCGACAGCCACGTTCTCCTGCGCTTCGGTCGTCGAGGCGCCGATGTGTGGAGTGCAGATGAAGTTCTCCAACGCCAACAGCGGATTGTCCGGCTTGACCGGCTCCTCTTCAAAGACGTCGAAAGCAGCAGCCGCCACATGCTTCGTCTTCAAGGCCTCAGCCAAGTCGCCCTCATGGATGATCCCGCCGCGGGCACAATTCACGATCATGACCCCCGGCTTCATCTTGGCAATCGCCTGCGCATTGATGATTCCCCGAGTCTCGGGGGTCAAAGGCGTGTGGACGGAGATGATGTCGGCCCGCCGAAACAACTCGTCCAATTCCACCATCGTGATGCCCATTTTTTGCGCTCGCTCTTCCGCCAAATACGGGTCGTAGGCTACGACACTCATGCCCATACCCTGGGCGAGCTTTGTCAGATACCCGCCGATCTGTCCGACACCCACGATGCCGAGAATTTTGTTATAGAGCTCGACGCCCATGAATTTTTCTTTTTCCCACTTGCCGGCCTTCGTTGAAGCCGTGGCTTGGGGAATACGCCGGCTCATGGCGCAAATCATCGACATGGTGTGCTCGGCAGTGGTGACCGTATTGCCCCCGGGCGTATTCATGACCACGATACCGCGGCGGGTGGCCGCGGGGGTATCGACATTGTCCAGCCCCGACCCGGCCCGCCCGACAATTTTCAGTCGCTCAGCTGCTGCGATCAACTCCGCCGTCACCTTCGTCCCGGATCGGACGATCAAACCATCGGCGTCTTTGATCTCTTTGAACAATTCATCCTTCGAGAGCTTGGACTTGACCACCACGGTAAATCCAGCCTTCTCGAGAAGATCAACACCCTGCTTGGAGAGGCTATCGCTAACCAAAATTTTCATCACAGTCCCGCCTAATCTGCCGTTATGAGTTCGCCGCTGGCTAAGCCCTACGCCATGAGAATTTCTTGCGCCTTCGCCACACCACTCCCAAGCTTCACGGGATGGCCCAGCCCTTTGAGCACCATTTCAACAGCTGCCACGCCCATGATCACATCGAAGCGGTCCATGTAGCCCATGTGGGAGAGCCGGAAGATCTTCCCCTTCAAGTGGTCTTGCCCACCGGCTGCCGTGATACCGTATTGGACACGCAGGTTCTTATAGATGGCCTGCCCGTCCACGCCTTCTGGCGCCAAAATGGCAGTGAGGGCATCGCTGGGCGACTCTTTTGGAAATAGCGCCAGCCCGGCACCCTGCACCCCTTCACGCATGGCCTTCGCGAGCATGGCTTGACGGCCGAACACCCCCTCAAGCCCCTCCGCCTTCATCATCTTCAGCACTTCCTGCAGGCCGACGATGAGGGACACGGCCGGTGTATAGGCCGTCTGATTCTTCTGCTGATTCTCATGCTCTTTCTTGAAATTGAAATAGAACGCCGTGTTCTTCGCTTTCTCCGCTAACTGCCAGGCTTTATCACTCACGCTCACAAATGCAAGGCCCGGCGGGAGCATCAGGGCCTTTTGAGACCCCGTAATCACGACATCGATCCCCCACTCATCGGTCTTGATGTCGAACACTCCAAGAGCGGTAATGGCATCCACCACAAGAATGGTCTCGCCATAGGGCTTCACGATTTCCGCAAGAGTCTTGATGTCATGCGCAACGCCGGTCGACGTTTCACTCGCCTGCACATACACCGCTTTGATTCCCGGATCTTTTTTGAGGGCATCGGCCACCGTTTGGGGATTGACGGCCCGTCCCCATTCCACCTTGATTTCCGTCACCTCGGCGCCGAACGTCTTGCAGAGCTTGGTCCATCGCTCCCCAAACTTCCCCCCATTAATGGTGAGGGCCTTGTCGCCGGGAGAAAGAAAGTTAGAAACTGAACCTTCCATGCCTCCGGTTCCGGAGGCCGCCAGCATGAGCACGTTGCTTTTCGTTTGGAACAGCCACTTGAGTCCATCACGAACCTCCGCGAACACCTTATCGAACTCGGGAGCACGGTGATGGAACATGGGTCTCGCCATGGCCAGCAGCACTTCAGGGGGCACAGGCGTCGGACCGGGAGCCAGCAAATACCGCTTCAGCATCGACTGATCCTCCTCCGGATGAAACGTGAAAAATCTTACGCGGAAACGAGGGACGATACCATTGCCTCCCAAAAGCTGTCAAGGCGAGAAACCGTGTAGCCACGCGTGTTTTCAGACTGTTGCGGCCTGCTGACTCCAGCGTCACTTCCGCTCGCGATCTTGCGCGCACGTGAGATAGTTTGGCCTCTGTGCTACTAAAGGAGGGGCGTCATTTCCCTTGCAATTCCTTGACAATAGCGCTGTCCATCGATAGTCTAGCTTCACAAAACATGATGAACCTCACCCACGAGACTGGTTGCCACCGCATTTCATTGATGCCACTCAGGCCAGGACATGTCGTCCTCCCGATGGCTCTCTTTCTCGGAATGTGGTTCAGCTTCTCCGCACCTATGGTAGGGCAAGCCGCGACTCCTTCCGAACCAACCACAGTCGACTCGTCTCCGATTGTGGATGAGAACGCAGCGGCAGAAGACGACCCAGACGAAAATCTGGTCCCGCTGGATACCGAAGGCCCGGCACTGGAGGCCACCAAGCCTCCCACAGCGGCGACTAGCAGCATCCCGCGGGCTGAAGACCTCTTACAGCTGAACCCAGCGGGAAATTCACCAGCGACCGCGCGGTTTTCAGACGCCTTGAATCCTCCGGCTGAACTGGCCCTGACACAAGACTCGCCCCGGAGTGCCACAGGTCAGGCGGAATATGCAGCCTACGATGTTCCGATCGTCATGGACTCCTCGGTCCAGGCTCACATTCGCTACTTCAATACGGGCATCCATGATCGCTTCGAACAGTGGCTCCTCCGGCTCAGCCGCTATCGGCCACTCGTCGACAGAATCTTCACGGAATTTCATCTCCCCAGCGATCTGGTGTACCTCTCGCTGGTGGAAAGCGGATTCAACCCCTACGCCTACTCACGAGCCAAAGCCACGGGTCCCTGGCAGTTCATGAAGGGGACGGCCAAGGCCTATGGACTCCGGGTCGACAACTACGTTGATGAACGTCGGGACCCTATCAAGTCAACGGTCGCTGCGGCACGCTACCTCCGCGATCTCTACGACCTCTTCGGTGCCTGGCCCCTCGCGATGGCCGCCTACAATGCCGGAGAAGGCAAGGTGATGCGAGCCCTCCAAAAGGCCCAGGTCGAAAGTTTTTCCGAGATTTCCAAGACACGATTGATTCGGCGAGAGACGAAAGAGTACGTGCCAAGATTTATGGCCGCGACGATCATTGCGAGGAACCCCGATCGATACGGCTTCACTCAGGAACCTGCCGAGCCGCATCAATTTGATGAGGCGATCATCACACGAACCGTCCATTTTCGAGCGATCGCCAATATTACCGGCATTCCCTATGAAGAGCTCCGGCTCTTAAATCCTGAGCTGCGGCGAGACGCGACACCCCCCGGTGACGAGACCTACCATCTCAAGGTTCCGGTGGGAACGAAAGCGAAAGTGGAACAGCTGCTTGACCGCATCCCGACTTATAAGTTCCCGCAGCTTCCGGAGAAGGCTCAGTTTGCGGCAGCCGAACATTCTCGTTGGTATAAAGTCCGCGTGGGAGACACGCTGGGAAAAGTGTCGAAGCGGTTTCGCATCCCCATCAAGACGCTCAAGACCAAGAATAACCTCTCCGGCCCGACCATTCGACCGGGCGACTTTCTCGTCATCAGCCGGTAGCCCACATTGATCATGACGGTTCATCGCGAAATCGCTAAGCCGCGTCGCGAGACCGGCGCGTGGAACTCTGAGGACTCGATGCTTACCCGTCGGTACGGTGGAGGGCTGAAGAACGAGCCCGCCGGCCGGTAGGCCGTCGTAGCTGCGGATCGGCGATTGCGGCAGAAGCGTTCATGAATAATGCGGGCTAGATTCGATCTCCCTTTTCCGACGATCCGCGACGGACCAAGCCGAAATCAGGGACACCGACAGACCTGAGCGTTTAGGATTTCTTCTTGCCGGCTGACGGGGGGGGAGACGGAGGACCCTTCTGCGCCGCAGAGTCAGCCGGAGTGGCTGATGTCGAGGCAGGTGTTGATTCCTGCGCTTTCTTGACGTCCATGATCTTGGTCCGAATCGTCGCCTCACTGGTGAAGGGCGAGTTCGGATAGTTCTTTATCAGTTCCTGATAGTGAGCCAAGGCCCCTTCAGGCCTCGACTGAGACTCTTCCAACCGCGCCAACTCAAACAACGCCTGATCTCGATTCAACGTACCAGGAGTCTCCAGGATAGCCGTGAGTGCCTTCACTGCTTGGTCACGCTCTCCCTTGAGCAAATACACATAGGCCAGACGTTGCTGCACCAGCCCGGCCATTGAGGGATTCGAACCATATAACATAAGAAATCTCTGATACGCCTCGATGGCCGCACTCAGTTCATTGGCCTGGACCAACGTATTTCCCAAATGATACAACGCGAGTGGTGCCGTGGGGGTCCGTGGATACTGATCAACAATTTGCCGATACCTCGCGATCGCTTCCTTGAGCGCATGGTCAGCCTTCTGAGGGTCGTTGGCGGAAGGAGCAGTCAGGAAGCGCATCGCCTCACGTTCAAGGTCTTGGGCTTTCTGCGCAGCCTGGCGGTCAACGTAGAAGACCCCTCCGACCACGGCAACTGCAAGCACCAACACTCCCAGAGCAACCAGCAAGGGGCGTCGATAATCCTGTAACCGGTGCAGCGAATGGTCAAGCCAGCTCAACATGTGGGCTTCATCGACCGGGAGAGTTTTCGCCGGGACCTTGATACGGTAGCTCATGGATGGATTCGTCAGAGAGGGCGGGGCCCGTTTCCTCAAATTGTGTTCGGGCCTTATACTAAGGATGTGACGGGCTTGTCAATGAGGCAGCAGATTCCTCTCGGTTCTCAGAAGGCAAACAGGCCCCATGTTTAAAAAACAGCTAGACGAGTTGGCCGCGCGACATCTAACCAGACGGCTCACTCCGCTCCATTCCGGCGTCGGCCCGGTGGTTGAGATGGCAGGACGCCAGATCCTCCTCTTCGCCTCAAACGATTATTTGGGACTGGCCATGCACCCGGAGGTGATTCAGGCCGCCGTCGAGGCGACGCAACGCTTTGGCGCAGGAGCCGGAGCCGCTCGGTTGGTCTCAGGCTCGTTGCCACCGCATCAGGAACTAGAGTCTGCGCTGGCACAGTTCAAGGGGACAGAGGCCGCTCTTACCTTTAGCTCCGGCTACCTTGCCAACATCGGGACCATCCCTGCACTGATCGGACAAGGCGGATTGATCCTGGCCGATCGCCTGTGCCATGCCAGCCTGATCGACGGCTGTCGTCTGAGCGCAGCCGACTTTCGAATCTATCGCCACAACGATACCAATCACCTACAGTCTCTTCTGGCCACAAGACGCCGTGGTCGACGCACCCTGATTGTGACCGACGGCCTGTTCAGTATGGACGGAGACCTCGCGCCGTTGCCCGAACTCAGTCGGTTAGCCCAGGACTATGAGGCCGACCTCTATATCGATGACGCCCATGGCACAGGCGTGATGGGACCGCATGGACGAGGAACGGCAGAACATTTCGGCCTTGAGGCAGGCATCCCGTTTCAGATGGGGACCTTGGGCAAAGCCTTCGGCAGCAGTGGCGCCTACCTCGCCGGCTCCTCGACGTTGATCCACTATCTCATGAACACAAACCGGGCCTTCATCTTTACGACGGCGCCACCACCGGGTTCGGCTGCTGCCGTCACGGCAGCCTTACGAATCATACAGCGAGAGCCGGAACGACGGGCGCGCTTGTGGGCCAACCGTGAACGGTTGTTCTCGGGACTGACACAATTGGGATTTACCTTGTCACCCAGCGTCAGTCCGATCATGCCGATCCTCGTCGGCAACGCCGACACCGCACTCTCGTTTGCCGAACACCTGTTCACGGAAGGGGTCTATGCTCCGGCGATTCGTCCCCCCTCCGTTCCGGACGCCACCAGCCGCATCCGCGTTACGGTGACATCCGAGCACACCCCCAGCCACATCGATCATGCTCTCACCGCATTTCAACGCGCAGGGCAATCCGCGGGACTGATCTGATCGAATCGATTACAACCCTGCACTGAAGCACCGAAGAATTTACGCAGCCGCTTCCGGCTATTTTCTTGCTTTCTCATCACCCTGTGGCATCATGCTCTCAAGCAGTGCTGAGGTCCGACAAACCATCATCCTATCCTTTCTTACCGAGGAGTCCTCTTCATGGATATATCGAAGCTCCTAACCTTCGCTGCAAAGGAAGGCGCGTCGGATTGTCATATCAGCGCCGGCGAGCCACCGATGATCCGGCTGAACGGAGACCTCAAGAAACTCGATCATCCTCCACTGACCACGGAAGAAACTCACTCGCTAATCTACGACATGATGAGCGATACCCAGCGCAAGAACTTCGAGGAAAAGCGCGAGTGTGACTTTTCCTTTGAGCTGGGCGACATCGCCCGATTCCGCGTCAATGTCTTTGTCCAAAACCGCGGGCTTGGCGCCTGCTTCCGAAACATTCCCACCGAGATCATTCCGATGGAAAAGCTCGGGATGCCTCCGATCGTGCGACAGCTCTGCGATCGGGAAAAGGGGCTGATCCTGGTGACCGGTCCGACCGGATCCGGAAAATCAACGACGCTGGCCTCTATGGTCGATTATTTGAACAACACATTCGAAGGCCACATCATCACAATCGAAGATCCGATCGAATTCGTCCACAAGACAAAAAAATGCCTCGTCAATCAACGGGAAATGGGCGTCCATACCCTGTCGTTCGCGAACGCGCTGAGAGCCTCCCTCCGCGAAGACCCGGACATTATTCTCGTAGGTGAAATGCGCGACCTGGAAACCATCCAGCTCGCGTTGACTGCTGCGGAAACGGGCCACTTGGTCTTCGGCACACTTCACACCTCCAGCGCGCCGAAAACCATCGACCGCATCATCGACGCCTTTCCCCCAAACCAACAGTCCCAGATTCGGACACAGATCGCAGAAGCCTTGGAAGCGGTCATCACGCAGACCCTGCTGAAGAAAAAATCAGGCGGGCGTGTCGCCGCCCTCGAAATCATGGTCGCCACAACCGCGGTCCGGAATCTCATTCGAGAGGGCAAGTTGCACCAGATTCCAGGAATCATGCAGGCCAGCCAGAAAGACGGCATGCAAACGATGGACATGGCGCTGGTTGAGCTGGTGAACCGTGGAGTCGTCACCAAGGCTGAAGCCCAATCGCGCAGCATGAATCCCAATCTGTTTGGAACCACGATGAGCGGCGCAGCCTAAGATACCTGGCAGGAAGAAACGGGGGCAGAGATGGATGTTCGCAGTCTCTTGAAAGTCATGGTGGATCAAGAAGCGTCAGACCTGTATCTGACCGTCGACTCGGCTCCAGCCTATCGCGTCCACGGCTCGACACAACAAACCGACGCGCCGCCGTTTACCAACGAGCAACTCGAAGCCCTCGCGCTGGCGCTAATGCGTGGTCAGCAGCGTGGGGAATTCGAGGAAAAGATGGAAATGAACCTGGCCCTCTACTACAAAGAGCTCGGCCGTTTCCGCGTCAATATTTTTCGGCAGCGAGGGAACGTCGGCTTGGTCTTCCGGCATATTAAAGCCGAGATTCAGACCGTCGAGCAGCTGGGCTTGCCTCCGATTGTAAAAGACATCTCGATGACGAAACGCGGGTTGGTGCTCGTAGTCGGAGCTACCGGTTCCGGAAAATCCACCACCCTCGCCGCTATGATCGACCACCGTAATACCGTCCATCCCGGCCATATTGTGACCGTGGAAGATCCGATCGAGTTCGTCCACAATCATAAGCGATCACTCATTACGCAGCGAGAAGTGGGCTTCGACACCCTCTCATTTCAAAATGCACTCAAGAATACCCTTCGACAGGCCCCGGATGTGATTCTGATCGGCGAAATCCGGGACACGGAAACGATGGAAGCCGCGATCACCTTCGCGGAAACCGGGCACCTCTGCATCGGCACCCTCCATTCGAACAACGCGAACCAGGCCATCGAGCGCATCATGAATTTTTTCCCGGTGGAGCGGCATGCGCAGATCTATCTCCAGTTGTCGCTCAATCTTCGCGCCATCATCTCTCAGCGGCTTGTGCCATCCATGGACGGGAAGCGGGCCCCTGCACTGGAAATCATGCTCGACACGCCCCGCATTAAGGATCTCATCAAGAAGGCCGAGGTCGATTCGCTCAAGGAAGCGATGGAACAAGGGGTGGAGGAAGGTTGTCAGACGTTCGATCACGTCCTGTTCCAGCTGTACAAGGATGAGCGGATCTCCCTGGAGCAGGCCTTGATCAATGCCGACAGCGCGAACAATCTCCGGCTCAAGATCAAGATCGAAGGTCTTAGAGGGGACGATGCGGTCAACGCGCTCCTCGACAAAAAGTCAGGTGATCCCGCGAGCAATGCCTTTAAGATCCAGGGGGGAGCCTCAGGAAACGTGACCCCTCTGCGTAAACGATAGCCCCACACCACCAGCCACACGCCCCGTCACCAATCCGGCAAGGATCATCGCACTTACTGAGCCGCAGTAACCCCTTGCCGCTCAAGATACCAAGCAATCTTCTCCAGCGCGAGCGCGCTGAGTTTCGCGCCATACCATGTCGGCATCGTGTTAACCGGATATCCCGGCACGACAAACACTCCCGGTTCGATGACTGATTCGATCACATAATCATGCACCGTCTGTGCGCGGCCACGGTAGGACGGATCGGCCAATCGCGTGGGCCCCGTGCTGCCCAATAGGAGGGGCGGCCCCACGCGCCCATCGGCCCCCGGAATACCCGGAACGGTGTGGCACACCGCGCAGCCTGCTTTCGTAAAGATCTCTGTGATTGGTTCGTCTCCGGTAACGAGCGGAACCATGTCAGGCACAGGCGCCGCCACCGATGAGACCGGCACCGGCGTCACCGAAGAGGAATTGGTGGAACGGAGGGCGAACAACGTCCCCACGAACAGCGCGATCACGATGAGGGGTGTGATCAATCGTTCAGGCATGGAACCAGTCGCAGGAATAGTCCGGCAGAGTTGTGAAGCGATGAATCAGAATGACTCGCTGAGCCTGGCTATCTACTGCATCGCCAACATTCGCCGGCCTGTATCAGGCCGGCACCACTCACTTCGTCGCATTCATGGCACAGCGAAATCCGATCGTACGATCTTCGAAGTCCGCCTCAGCTGAGAACCGCGCGGTCACACGCAAGCCAGCCGGTAAATCCGCCCACGACCCACCTCGCAGCACTCGCTTCTCACCAGTAGCCGGGCCAGCTGGGTTCTTCTCAGGACTCTTTTGATAATAGTCGCGCTCATACCAGTCAGCCACCCATTCTGCCGCGTTCCCCGCCATGTGGGAAACGCCATACGGACTCTTCCCGCCTTCTTTGAGCCCATGCCGCACACTCATTCCTTCGAGCCCGCTGGTGACCGCCACCAGCGTGATGGCTTCGCTGACCCACATTCCTCGGTTATAGTTTGCAATGTCAACGAACGGCTGCATATTTCCCCACGGATACCGTCGCCCGTCTGTCCCCCGTGCCGCCTTCTCCCATTCAGCCTCCGTCGGAAGCCGTTTCCCTGCCCATTGGCAATAGGCGACTGCCGATTCCCATCTCATCCCAATGGCCGGCCGATCTCCAACCGTCGTCGCAGCCTCATCGTCCCATGTCGGAGGAGATTCGTGTTTCCCCGCTTCAAGAAACTTCCGATAGAGGCTGAGGGTGACTTCATACTTATCGATGTAGTAGGCATCAAGCGTCACGGTGTGTTCAGGCCGCTCGTTTGGGAGGCCATCGTTACTGCCCATGGTGAATGAACCGGCAGGGATGAGGATCATCGGAGCGCCATCCCGTCCTCGACCTGCCTCAGCCGAAACCGCCTGCTTGCCCTTCGAAGGCTGTGGCTCTGCCGCCCCAAGACAGAGTACCCCTGTCACGAGGCTGATCCCAGTCCACAACATCATCTGTTGTCCACGCATTGCCACCTCCATCGCCGCAGCCTTCTTGAAGAAGTGACCCAGCCGCCGCCGGCCAGTGTATCCAGCTCACGAGACAAACTCAACGGAACGAAAAGACTGAAAGGGCAAGTCGGCTAGCGAGAAGATGAGGGGCGAGATTGGTGTCCCCAACGGGACCCAACAAACCACGGATCGGCCCCTCAGCTTCGCTAGTGATCTACTGGTGGTGGCCGCATGACCCGTCGGCTTGCCCTCCTCACTCGCCGCGAGCATACCACACAGAAAGTCCGTATCGCCGGCCAACGTACTCTCTACATCAGTGTCCATGCCGACGAGCACCCGGCCTCGACACTGGGGTCTGACACTTCGGCATCGCGTTCAAAATTTGTGAGAGAAAAAGGAACCCCGGTGTCCCCGCGGACAGTCGGCTCCCCGTATACCCCCGCAGCGGTTCCGGGGCGGGGGTCCCAGCGTGTACTCCCAGGAGGTCGTATAACTAGAACGCTAGCTGCAAGCTCAAGGAGCAACAGTTACGCCAACTCTGACAACACACAACAACAGAGGCGATCCAGAAAGCCTCCACCATCGGCCTGGAAACCCGGCCAAAGCGGCAATCCTGGCGGCCGTCCCAAAGTTGCAGGTGAGGTCCGGGAATACTTGCCCGGCAGCATGGCTATCGAGGCGATCCAACGCCTTCGTAACGCCTTCTGCATTCGAGCAATGAGGCCGTGTCGATTCGTGCCGCGGATGGCACTCCTCGATCGAGGATACGGTCGGACTCGTGCAGGGGGTGGAGCTGGACCCAGATGCCATGTCGGCGCGCTTTCGAGTGGAGTTTGTACGCCGACGCCAAAACGTGAAGACACCGCTCCGGCGTGCGACACCTGGCCTCAAACGGGATAGCCCAACTCACGTATGGGTCTAGCTACCCATCTGGATGGGAGGATCATTTCCTGAACGCAGAGAGGAGAAATGGGAGGTAACATCAAACAGCCCAACGTCCGGTTTACCGTCCTTCGATCCGCCAGCCACGTCCGTACGGATTCTTTGGACTTCCGGGATCGAGCGGGTTGCCCGCACCAAGGGGATTGTTCAGAGAGTCTGGCGAGATTGAGCTTCCATATCGTCCCAAAGGGTTGCTGATTGAGTCCGGATCCATCGTGTTCGTGCTGAGTGTGCCACGGTAGTTCCCCTCCTGGTCATAGAGACGAGGAGCCTCGATTGCCAGTGGATTGTTGGCGGAGTACGGACTGATGGGACTGCCGTACACGCCGATCGAGTTCCTGGGACTCGTGGAACTGAGGGGACCGTAGGCCCCGATGTCATTGAAGATGGAATCAGGGTTCAACTCGTTGTCGCTGAGATCGCCGAGATATTCGGCCTGGACAGTGAGTGGGAGCAACAGGAGAAGGGCGAGCAGGAGGACTTGCATGAGAGCACCTCCTTGGCTGTGAGGGGTTATCCTAGGGCCCAATTAAGATGAGAAGTCAAACCTTGGTCGATCACCAAGCCTGGCGGGCTAACTTCGTTGGTTCTTCCGCCACTCCCACGGCGGCACAGGGTGCGGTTCCACCCACAACCCTTTCCTCGCTTCTCGCGCTTCCTTCTCTAGCCCTGCCAGCACCCCGTTGACAAAAGTGGGCTTTGTCGGCAGGGGGTGTCAAAAATGGCACTCGACCTGTACGGCGACATATCTCTGCCGCTGTGGTGGGGAAGGAAGGGGGGCGCCTTGTTTCGGCGACCCCGCCAGCCCGTTCCGCAGGCTAGTACACCAACGGAATCTGTCTCGCGAGTTCCATCTTGATGACCGCACGGATTTTGTTTTCGATCTGGATATACCGCGCTGTCTTGGTCGCTGGCAGCACCTTGCCGATCTTGTCCGCATATTCACGCTTCAGGACCACCTCTTTTTCCTCAACTAAAATCGCCTCTTTGAGCAGCTGCTTCGCGGTGTCGTCTGAGATCGAGCCCTTGCCCTGGGTGTAGGCATCGGCATAGTCCGAGATGGTTTTGCGAAGCCGCTCGTTCACCAGCTGAAGATCCTTCTGGTACATGTCGTACAACGGCCAAAAGTCCTTGCTTTCCGCGTCGGTCAGCTCCAAGTTGTTGGCGACCAAGAGCTTTTTGTCCGCCTTGAGCTTCTGCGCCAGGATTTCCATGTTGGTGTCGGCACTGCCCCCAGTTTCGGCGAACGCTGGCAGGGCAAACAGGAACATTCCCGCTACGACAACACTTACAAATGATTTCATCAGAATCCTCCTTCGTGTGATGTGATTGTGAACACGGAACCGGCTCTCTTTTCTTTCTGGTCGATCGACAATGATTTTATCGGCATCCTCCTTTGTACGGTGCGTGTGAATGTATACGACGAAGCCAGCTTTCTTCTCTTACTAATCGATCGAATTGGGCTGTGCCCATGATTGTGCCCGCGAGCGTCTACATGCCACGTCCCGCCACCCTACACCAACCAATCAGAAAAAGAAAAACCCCTTGCAACCATTGAGGATTACAAGGGGCTTTCTGTCGCAAGCAAGTTTACAAAGCCGCTGCTCTATCCGACTAAACTGTCCTGCACTAGTCTGTTATTGTTTTCAGCAGGTTCCGCATCGGTCATATAGGTAGCCATGTGGTAGCAGGACTCCGTAACCTATTGCCATTTCAATTGATTGTGAGACGCAGCAAGCTAATAAACCGCAGGTCGCCCGTCCAATCCGGGTCCTCTCAATACCGCCGCTTTACTATCGATAACTGGAATTATCAATAGTAAAACCGCGTTTTAGGACGTGCCCACTGCGAGAGTGATCATGGAACATTGTGTTGTGGACACTGCTGGTCCGCCAGTGATGTTCCCACTGCGCTTCCGGGATGTACGCTTCGAAGATGTAATCTTAACCGCGGTGTGCCGCCTCGATTGCAGCGATGTCGATCTTTTTCATCTGCATCATCGCATCGAACGCGCGCTTGGCGGCGGCGGAATCGGGATCGGTTATCGCTTTCGTCAGAGCCACCGGCGTAATCTGCCAGGACAAGCCCCATTTGTCCTTGCACCAGCCGCACTCACTCTCTTCGCCGCCGTTGCCGACGATCGCGTTCCAGTAACGATCGGTTTCAGCCTGATCGGCGGTTGCGACCTGAAACGAGAATGCTTCGTTGTGCTTGAACGCGGGTCCACCATTGAGTCCGAGGCAGGGAATTCCCAATACGATAAACTCGACCGTCAACACATCGCCCTTCTTGCCGGACGGAAAGTCTCCCGGTGCCGCGTACACCGCGCCAACAGATGAATCGGGAAAGGTCTTGGCGTAAAACCGCGCCGCGTCCTCGGCGTCGCCATCGTACCAAAGGCAAATCGTGTTCTTTGCTGGCTTGGTCATATCACTTCTCCATCGTGATGAGCCGCCCGACGACGGAGTAAACGATGCGATCGCAGTCGGACATTTGCTCGGCGAATCGATTGCATCATGATTGAACCTGAACCAGAAAGGCAACCAACAGGACAGTTACACCAAAAGCTATGCAAGTCATTTGCCTCCAAGGCGCAAGAAACATCGGGAGAATCCGAGTGGAAAGACGATCCAGCCGCTCTTGCCCGAACAAGCCGCGCGGCGTGCCGCGTGTGGATGACCGGCGGGTTCTCAATGGCATCTTCTTTGTTCTGCGCTCAGGCTGCCCGTGGCGGATTTGCCCGAGACATATGGCCCCTGCACGACGGTCTACAACCGCTTCAACCGCTGGCGGAAGAAGGGCGTCTGGGACAAGCTGATGGACGCCATCATCGCCGCCCATGACGGCAAGGTGCAGATGATCGACAGCACAAGTGTCAGGGTTCACCAGCAGGCGGCCGCCCAAAAAAACAGTCCTGGCGGTGCTTTTCGTGTCTTGGGCGTCGGCTCAGGCGGGCGGCTCGGCAAAGGATCCGGTTCGCAGCGATCCAACGTGTCGATAAGTGTTCATGAGCACGCCCGAGGACGTGGCCTTCGTGCTGACGAGAGCGAGTTCGCGCGGGTCAGCACTGTCCGAAAAGAAGCGTTTGCCCCGGCCCAGCAAGACCGGGTAGACGAGCAGCAGAACCTCGTCGACCAGTCCCTGCTCGAGCAGCACGGACGTCAGCGTCGAACTTCCCCAGACGATCAGGTCAGGGCCGTCCTTTGACTTGACGCCGCGAACACCCTCCATGATGTCCGCGCCGAGGTCCTTGACCGGACCCCATCCGAGGCTGTCCGGCCTGTGGGTCGCGACGTATTTCGTCGCGGCGTTCAGACCGTCCGCTATCGGACTGTTCTCGGCCTTCGGCCAGTAGCCGGCCCAGATATCGTAGGTGCGGCGGCCAAGCAGCAGATCGAAGCTCCTGCCCTGCGCCGCGACGATGGCCTCTAGCCATGGCCGGGTTTCGAAATACAGTATCGTCCATCCGCCATGCGCGTAGTCGCCGTCTTCGTCCCGTCCGCCGGGCGCCTGATCACGCCGTCCAGCGAGATCTGTTCGATGATCCTGATCTTTCTCATTTTGAGTCTCCATCTGTTAGATGTTTTGCCTGCTCGGTTCCGACACCGAACAGCATTTCGATGTAGCCAAGGCGAAGGGCAGAGCGGGAGATCGCCGCAGACAGCCTTTCTTGCTCTAAACCAGTCGGCCTCTACCTGTTAGTCGAACAGAGCGACGGAAATCGACAGCGACATCCCTGGACTGAACCCCTAGATTGAAACAGGGCGAATTGGCACACTTGCACCACGAGGAGGTGGCCAGTGGCCAAGAAACGAGTGGGCAAGTTTCCGACGGCGTTCCGGCCGTACGCCGTTGAGCGGTTGAAGCACGGCGAGAACATCGTCGGCCTCTCGAAGGAGTTGGGCGTGCATCGGCGGCTGTTGTATCGGTGGCGGGATCAACTCGAGCCCGCGGAGAGTGGTGAGGGGCCGGCCCCTGGGACCTCGCGCGAGACGACCCTGCGCAAAGAAGTCAGCCGCCTCAAGCGGGCCTTGGCGGAGAAGACGCTCGAGGTGGATTTTTTCACAGGTGCCTTGCGAAAAGTAACGGCTCGACGCCAGCGGAGCGGCAACTCTGGCGGGACGGCATCTACGACCACATCCGGGACGTGATGTCACAGCCAGGCAGTTTGAGTATCGAGCGCATGTGTCAGCTGGTGCCGGTCAGCCGGGCCGGTTTCTACCGGTCGTTGCACGAGGTCCAGCCCGTGGAGGAAGAGATGATGGTGCGGGCCGAGATTCAGCAGATCGCGCTGGTCCATCGGCGTCGGTATGGCTATCGGCGGATTACGGCCGAACTCCGGCGGCGCGGCCTGCGGGTGAACCACAAACGGGTGGCGCGGCTCATGCGGGAAGACAACTTGCTCGCTGTTCAGCCGCGGGCCTTCGTGGTGACGACGGATGCCGATCACGACCTGGAGGTCTCGTTGAATCTTGCCAGTCGCCTGACACTCACCGGGATGAATCAGCTTTGGGGGCGGACATCACCTATATTCGCCTGCGCGCCGAGTTCGTCTACTTGGCCGTCCTCCTCGATGGGTGCTCACGCAAAGTCGTGGGCTGGGCCCTGGACAAGACATGGGCGACGCGATTGCCGCTGGACGCGTTGCACCAAGCAATCTCGGGTCGTCAGCCGCCGCCGGGTGTCGTGCATCACTCGGATCGGGGCATCCAGTATGCTTCCGGGGCCTACGTGCAGCTGCTCCGCCAGTACCAGATGATCCCGAGCATGAGCCGGCCGGCGAACCCGTACGACAATGCCAGTTGCGAGAGCTTCCTGAAAACACTCAAGCGGGAGGAGATCTACGCCAACACGTATCGAGATCTCGAGCACTTGCGCACGAACATGGCGTCCTTCATCGACCAGTACGACAATCGTACCCGGCTCCACTCGGCGTTGGGCTATCGTCCGCCGGAAGAGTTCGAGTGCGCCGTGGCGTCAGGGCTCCCACCTAGCGCGGCAACCATGCGGTTTTTCCGGCCCGCGGAGGATTTCAGATCAGAAGGAGTCATCGAAGGGACAGAGACAAGGCAATAAACACAGAGTGTGCTCATTCCAAACTGTCTCACTAGAGGGGTTCACCCCACTTTGCCTGTGCTAAATTTGTGCTACAAATCTGCACAACAGATCGAATTCTACAGAATCAATGGAACGTATAGAATTATCTCAAGTCCTTGATTGCAAAGATAAAATGGGGAAACCTTCGCAAAATCATGCCCCTGTGTGAATCCGTCTTTTCGATCTTTTATGGCGAGGGTCCTGGGTTCGAGCCCAGCCGGCTCACCATATAGAATCAATAACTTGCGAGAGTCCTCGCTCTCGCAAGAGCGCTCAAGATCGCTCCTGGGGCTAGATTTGTGCTAACTCGCTGCGGTTCTGACTCATCCAAGACGTTCACCCCTCTCTCACGACCTCTCATATAGTCTCTATTCCATACTAGTATATTCCCTAGGTCCCACGCGGCACTGTCCTGTGCATGATACGGCGTCTACGAGCACCTCACTTCAACGGGAAGTTCTACGTCATGACGACCACCGACGCATCTGCGATTGAAGCGTCTGTTATTGAAATACTGCAAAGAACTGGTCCCTGCTGCTTAGACGATGTCGTCGCGTCCCTTCCACATCTCTGTTGGGGCGAGGTGTTCATCGTCGTTGACCGGATGTCGAGAGATGGACGGTTGTTGGTTCGCCAACTCAGTTACATGTCCTATGACATCGCACTCCCCCCGCAGCTCGCGTCATCCCGTTCACCAGCTCCTCAGGGGGAGGCAGGCGCACCCACGACTCCTCTCGATGTCGGATTTTGAGTAGGCAGGGCAGGTCAGGACGAAACGCCTACAGAGCTCTGGAAGCCAACTGCCATTTCTAAGGGGAAGTCAACTTGGAAAAGGAGAGATCATTGAATCAGCCCCGTATCTGCGAACATCTTCAACTCACGAATGCTCTTCTCAAGAGTGGCCTCCAATCAGGGTGAGAGGCATAATGGTTTGAGTCGCTGATGTAAAGACGGTATGCGATGGCGGTTGCCTTCGCCCATTCTCTGGCCGTCTTTATCCCTCACGTGAGCACAGCGTTTCAAGTCGCAGGCGCTCATTCATCAATCACTTCTTGCCGTAGACGAACCTCCAAGAAGAGTTTGCATAACTCACTGGAGAATTTGTCGGCTCCCGTTCAGTAGATTTTCTTCCGGTATAAACGACAACGCCATGGCCCATTTTCTCGGCATGCCAGGGAAAAAAAAGCACCCGTTCACGCTCAGATCGGCAATCTATTAAATACTGTGCCTTTTCAGAAAAATACCGCTTACTGCTGCGGGGCGAGCTTTGGATGGACTTGTAGGCGAACAGCACCCACACTTCGACCAAATCTCCTGACCTGCGAATCGCTGTGTCAGCCCAACCAACCGACCTGTCATTCTCACCGATATGCACCCACTCCGCATACGCCGGTCCACTACTCAACAAGAGGAGTGTGATCAATAACCCGAAACTCGAACAGTAGGCTAGCGGCAGAAGGCGATGGTCAGGGCGAATCGAGAAGGGCATGAGCGCCTCGCAGGGTGGCATATTCTAGGCGGGTGGCGAAGGAGGCGCAAGCGGCGGCTGTCGGGTTCGGCCTACGGCTTGCGGTATCCACGGCGAAGCAAGCGATCTTCGGGGATACGGTAGCTGTGTGATGGGGATTCCCGTCGCACCAGCCGCTTGACGATTACTACCAGTGCGGCGAGAGAAAACGCTTTGAGGAGTTTTGCCAGCATCTATTATCGAGGCAGTCGTGTGAGTGGCGCGTCGAGTTTAGCTTTGTTGCGGGCGATCGATTCCGGTGTCGGATCGAGTCCGAGATGCTTCGCCATGGCGATCATGTCCCTCCATCGGTACGCCGGTGGGTGAGCCGAGCAACACGAGATCCGGTAAGATTTTCTACTGTTCACTCCTGATACCCAGCAGTCTGCACGATGCACGGCGATCGATGCAAGGGCTGACAGGTGAAGCGGGAGATATTGCAACAGTGGTTCGTTCAGTGAACTTTTAGAGACACAAGCCCCCTTGCGCTCCAGAGTAATAAGCGATAGCCTGGAAACTCGTACGATAGCCTATCTGGACTAGAACGGCGTAGTGGTCCAGAGGCGTGGGACATGACAGCCGCGGCAGAGCATGAGGTGCAGGATGCGAGAGAACTCCACGCAAATCAGACAAGAGGTACAGCAGTTTATTATAGCGACAGAACAACTCTATAAATTCCTTGCCGGAGGAAAGTCTCTCACCGTGCATGAAGTTGAGGCTATTAGCTGCTGTATGCACGAATTACTCGCTATAGGAAGCGGAGACGAAGCGATAGTTCGCGCAACTAGGGCTTTCGGTGATAGGCTTCGTCTCGATAATGGAGATGAACAGACCCGGTGAGTAACGGGCGGCAGGACGAGACAGGATGGGCACCAGGACGCACCCTCGAACCTCAGGTGCACCCTAACAGGCAATTAATCGACGGTAGGGGCGAATCGAGAAGGGCATGGGGGCCTCGCACGGAGGAGGCCCATTTTAGGAGGGGGACGATCAAACAGCAAGGAGGGGCGTGCGGGAATACCTGTATTTCATCTCCACAATCGAATTGCTATCGGCTATCCGGTCCAGATGATAGTGGAATTGGACCGCGCCAGCGGCCTTTCAGATTGGCGACAAGTTCGTCCTGGTTGGGCCACCACACCGTCAGCTTCCCATCCTTCAGACGGACATCCACTGTCAGCGCCCTAGACGTGGTCTCACTTTGAAACCAATAGACGCCTGGTTTCGTCGGTGACTCGGAACCGCCTCGAAGGGCCGCCTCCGACAGGGATGACTGGTTGGTCTTGGATGCTGGAGACATACAGCGCCTCGACTGGGAGTCGCAAGGCTAGGCCGTCTGTGGGGAGGTGTCAACAAGGCAAAGGAGAGCAGGTCCAAAGAGCTACTTGCGCTGCTTCCTCCACTCCCACGGCGGCACGGGCCGCGGATCAGCCCACAATCCTTTCTTCGCATCCCGCGCTTCGTTCTCTAGCCCTTCCAGCACCGTATCCCCCGGCGCATACTTCCGATACCACCAGCACCAGCCGTCTTTGACCAACGTACGATTGACGTTGGTGCCTTCGGGACGGATCACCTCAAAACATCAAATTATGCGGGAAAACATGGCGGAGGGGCGAGAATTGAAAACCCTGTAGCCCTAGAGACTATAGCCTGACTCATCTCATCAATTCGTTCTCAATCACGTACCAAACAGTCCGGCTTGATGCCGCATCACACCATCAGAGAGGCACACATATTCGTGAATCAGTTGACCAAAACGACCCTTTTGGGCAGGCTGATGATGAGAAATCAGGAATTGAGCTAAGGGTTGTAACGCAGGGAATGAAGGTGATTCTTCTTTAAGACCTGATCCCCAGCCAGCTCATGCGAGGAGAGAAAACCTATGACTGCTTCATACATTTCGAAACAATACCTTGCGGGATTGGCGATCCTCTTACTCGTCGTCGGGTGCAACTCGCCTGATGGTGGAGGGCCGGCCACGAGCGCAACTGCTGGGAATCCGGCCTCGGCGAACGATTTCGGCGGGTCGGGCGTGGTGCTGAACAGCTCGGTCGCGGCGCCGTTCGTGCTGTTTCAAGACGATTCAATATCCAGATTAGTCAATCGTGACAACGGTGTGGTCAAGCAAAACGGCGTGAACAATATTTACTCCCTTGGCGCCTATGTGGATCCCAATGACGGCAACCGGGTGAAACTGTTCGCCAACGATCGAGGGAATAACCGCGTCCTGATTTTCAATACCATTCCGCAAGATGCCACGGCCTTGCCGGACGTCGTGGTGGGTCAGGCTGATTTTACCTCCGGCACTGCGAATGCTGGGGGAGTTACCTCTGCCGCGGGATTCAACGAGAACGTGCATATGTCTGTCTGTTCCAACGGCAAGATGTTCGTCGCTGACCGGACCAATAATCGGGTTCTCGTCTATAACCGGGTTCCGACCGCCAACGCCACGGCGGCGGATTTCGTGATTGGCCAGCCCGACTTTTCGATGAACGCTGTAGCTACGACGGCGAACGGCTTGAATCACCCCTATGCCGCCTACTGCATGGCCAACAAGTTATTCGTGGTCGAACAAGGGAACAATCGAATACTGGTGTTCGACCCCATTCCCACCGCCACCAATCCCGCAGCCTCGTATGTGATCGGCCAGCCGGACATGCTGACCGGTACGTCTGGATGCACGGCGATCAAATTGAATAGTCCGTATGAACTCTTGCGTCATGGCGACACGTTCTTTGTCGCCGACGGCGGCAATCAACGTGTCTTGAAATTTGACAACATCCCCTCCGCAACCGGAGCCGCCGCCACCGCGGTGCTGGGACAAGTCGACTTCACCTCGTGCCTGCAAAACAAAGGAAACCCCACACCTTCCGACTCATCCCTGGCGTTTCCCAACGCGCTGGCAGCAAAAGGCAATCTGCTGGCTGTCAGCGACCATACCAATAACCGAACGATGTTGTTCGATCTTCCGATCACGACCGACCAGTCGGCATCCAAGCAAATCGGCCAACCGGGCTTCGTCACCGCAACCAATGTGACACCGCCGACCGCTACCTCCGTCACGACGACCAAGGGGTTGATCTTCGATCAGCAGCACTTATGGATCGGCGACGGGGGGAACCAGCGCCTTGCCGTGATTCCCTTGCCATAGCCTTCATGAATCATGAGACTAGCCATGCGGGGCGTTAGGCAAGCACGGGTGCAAGAATCGACTTTTGAGTCAGCGCCGCGTTGGTTGTGCAGAGCTTCGAGGGTGTCGCCGTCGAGGATGGAGACGATCCTGCCTGTGAAGTCATCCGCAAGTGCCTCAGTGCAGTACAGAAGTACACTGACTAGCAAGAGGGCGTTGGCATCCGTGTTATATCTGCTCCGTCTCATCCATGAATTGAGAGTCACATTCCTTACACCAAGTCCGGTACTGGCGGCCCAATACTCCTAGGTCAGCGTTCAGCGGGACGGATTCAAACGCCTCCTTAGATTATGTTTTGCCGCATTTCTCACAAGATTGGACTGGGACCACGTGTCTCCATTCAGGCGCTTGTTTCGACATATATCTTGGCGTCAGTGCGTCGTCCCCTTCGCCACTCGCTGCCCCATCTCAATAGTCCGCCCCAACCGCTCTAGTAGGTTTTGTGACTGATGCGAAGTCAGCCCATTCTTGTTGAGCAGTGCGAGAATGTCGTCGATGATTTTGTTTTCGGTCTCGGTGAGGAGGTACGGCTCAGGGAATGCCGTCTCAGGGAGTCGTGCACGGGGGTTCTTCCGGCGTAGCTCGTCTATGATGGTGTGGAGGTCTTGCTTGGTACAGAATCCCTTCTGTTCCAACAGTTCCACAATCGCGGCGATCTCCCACATATTCGAGATCATCGCTTCTTCGGTGGTCATGGGTTTGTGTTTGGGGCGGTAGACCCTTATAAAGTTGTGCTGGGCAGATTTTCCAAATGATCGGAGCTATATCTTTTCGAGCCCGCCAAAGTACCGTTCGATCTCATGTTGATCGCATGACCGTGCCGCCTTCGTTTTATAATCTTCGAATTGGCCATCTCTCGCATGAGGAGAGACTCGGCGACGCAGCTGCACCATTTCCTCATGTGTCATAGGAACAAACCGCCGGGCGATAGCCAGATTCTGGCGTAACACCTCTCGTGAATTGATCCCGCTCACCAGCGTAGAGACCGGCAAAGACAGCGTGTACCGCATCGCCTCTTCGACGGTCAGAAGACCTTGCTCAATCGGCTTTCCATGCCCACAGAGTGACTTCATGGCAATGGGCGCTATTCCCTGCCGGAGCAGTTCAGGCAGTACCTGCTGTTCAAAACTACTGTACGTCGCATCAAAGACATTGAGCGGAAGCTGGCACGTATCGAATGGAAATCCGTACTTCAGCATGTTCAAGTGGACGGCTGGACTCTTGTGCCCGGTAAATCCGATGTAGCGAACTTTCCCTTGCCGTTTCGCTTCTGCCAGTGCTTCAATCGCTCCGCCTTCCTGGAAAATCCGTTCCGGCTCGTCGTCGCAGCCAACTTCGTGAATTTGCCACAAGTCTAGGTAGTCTGTACCCAACCGCCGCAAGGACTGCTCCAAATGCAGCATGCCGATCTTTTTTCCGCGGCCGTGAGTACACATCTTTGTCATCAAAAAGACTTTGTGACGACGGCCTTTCAGCGCCTTTCCCATCACGGCTTCGCTCCGATTATTGTAATAATCCCACGCATTGTCGAAAAACGTCAGGCCGCCCTCGATAGCCTCTTGGACGATGCTTTCGCCTTCCTCGTCGCTTGTGTTCAGCAAGTGACCTCCTCCGAGCCCTAAGATCGGGAGTGTCACACCAGTCCGTCCTAGCTGACGCTGAGGAAGCCCCTGCCCTTTCGATTCACTTGGTGGTCCTTCCGCATCTGCCCATCGTTCGTGTGATGCTGGAAAGCGCCACCAGCGCCATCGCTGATCCCAGTAAGCCGATTCGTCGGCACGCCTCCCGCCGGCCTATCGGCAATTTACTGGTGTTTTCGCCCCGATCCTCATGTGACGGCATACTCTCAATCCTTCAGAGTCGATGCGAAGCCCACAGATGATGATTTATGATTGGATATGGGAGCCTCGCAGGGAGGCATATTCTAGGAGGGGGGCGAACGGGGCGCAAGTGGCGAGTGGGAAATGGTTGTATTGCGCTGGCGTTCACACATTGTAGAAGTCGTCGGGGAACCGTACACTTATTCCCATGCCACTATCACCCCTCATTCGCTTCGGCACCTCCACCTGGACCTATGAAGGCTGGCAGGGGCAGGTTTACACACACCAGTATGCGAGGAGCACGTTTGCGCGGGAATGTCTGGGGGAATACTGCCAGTATCAGTACCAGGGGGAACCGTTGTTCACGACAGTGGGCAATGACTCCACTTTCTATCGACCCCCAACAGCGAATCAGCTCCGGCGGTATCTGAATCAGATTCCCGAACACTTTGAAATGTGTTTCAAGGTCTGGGAAGAGATCACGATTCCCAGCTATGCGAAACAGGCACGATATGGAGCCAGGGCCGGTCAGATAAACCCACGTTTCCTTGATGCCAAGCTCTTCATTGAGCTAGTGCTCGCGCCCTATCGTGAGGCGAAGTTTGAGCCGCATACCGGCCCCTTCCTGTTCGAGTTTCAACGACACGGCATGCCCACAGAGGAGTTCTGCTCCCGGCTGGACGGATTCCTCACCCAACTGCCGAAGGACTTTCGCTACGCCATCGAGATTCGCAACGCCGGGCTGCTGGGTCCTGAGTATCACAAGGTCTTAGAGACTCACGGCGTGGCTCACGTCTACAATCATTGGTCATACATGCCACCGTTGGCAGACCAGCATAAACGACTGGAAACCTTCACAGCACCCTTCACGGTGTTACGCCTACTCACCCCCTTGAAGATGTCCTACGACGCCGCCAAGAAGCGAGCGGAACCCTACACGAAGATTGTCGGGGAGCTGCCAGAGATGCGACGAGAAACGGTGCAATTAGTGCGACAGGCAGTCAGCGCGGGCCGTCACGCGTATGTGCTGGTCAACAATCGTGCTGAGGGCAATGCGCCGCTGACGGTGCAGGCGCTCGTCGATAGGGTCATGCGGGAGAACGACTCGCCTAAGATCCAATGAGTCGAGCACGAGCGTCGATCGCACCGGTGGCGGAGTTGGTGGAGTAACGAGAGACGAAGAGGGAGGGGACAAAATGAGCTTCTTCTACACGCGCCTATTTGTGCTGATGGCGATGCTGCTGCCAGTCCTCGCGGGCTGCGAGTCCTATACGCGGACGCTCGGGCCCACAAATCCGACTATTACCGATGCGAAGCAAGAGCAGGACTGTCGAGGTCTCGTGTTCGGACTTGGTGGCGTACCTGATCACACCGGCACGCAGGCGATGCGCTCGGGCGGGATTACCAAACTACGAAGCATCGAATATCGCGTGAACACCTTTCAGGAGTGGGAAGCGAGTGCGTGATCGCTCACGGAGAATAACCGACACGGCGGCAAGGGCACAGTGGTTCGCCGTATTCGGGCTCAACTGTGCGAAGCAGGAGGGGGTAAGGAAATGATCGCCGCCATCTACGCAAGACAATCCACCGAGCAGGACGGCGTAACGCCGAAGGAGGACTGACCATGGCACGACGCGGTGATTGCCTACCGGCTCCCTGGTCCCGATGACGGAGGGATCGGGCCGCGCCAGTGACCTTTCAGATTGGTGACAAGTTCGTCCTGGTTGGCCCACCACACCGTCAATTGCCCATTCGTCTCACGAACTTCCACCATCAATTCCCTCGACGTGGTCGCAGTTTGAAACCAATAGACGCCTGGTTTCGTCGGTGATCCGGATGACTCGTCTATCTTTGATGGTGGATACATATAGTGCCACGAGAGGGAGCCGCTAAGGTACGTGAAGAGGTGTCACATTAGCGGCTCAGGTAGGGAGTGGGGAAGAATAGCGAGAAGTAGGAAATGTTGTGATTCCAGAACCAGAAGCTCGCGAAGACGACCAGCGCTAAGGTCGGAAGAATTAGCATAATGAGGCCGACCACGTCCTGAATCGTCAATGGGCGAATCGTCCGGGAGCGGGTCCCCGCTTTCCCGTGTTTGCCAGCACGAAGCAACAGTGCCGCATTTTTCGCATTACTCTTGAAGCCGAACGAGTAGAGATCACCGACGAACGGCACCACTCCGATCAGTCCGTTCTTGAACTGGTTGAAGGCCATGTTGGCCATGATATGCCAAGGCACGTTTAGTTGCCGTGCGATCACCAAGATGCGTGCGCCCCATATGGTTGCAATCGCATCTCCGACGATTGGAATGAGTCCGAGCAGGGGATCCGTCCCGATTCTCTTGCTGGTTCCCGGCACGTGAAAGATATCGTCGAGCATGTGAGCGAGGTCCTCGGCTTGCTGCTCTCTTGCGCGAACCAGAGCCATATGTAAATTCTATCCCTTCGCCCCCGGCAAGAGAAAGCCCAAGTGCCGGACCAATGACGTTCCACTGTTTTTGACGGTTTAGCCTCGAACTGTCCAGAAGGCTAGGCGGTCCGTGCGGCCCCCCTTCAATACAGCACTTCACTCCTTCCCGCAGGCCATCGTCCAGAGTGTCTCGCTGACAGTCCCAGGATTCACTTCCAGCCATTGATATGATGCTGACGTTAGACTAAACATGTTCTCCCCGGTTCCCATTTCCCCTGAATACTCTCTGAATACAATTGGTCTGAGTCTCTTGTCTCGGCACTCGTAGTCCCATTCGTCTATCCAGGAGACATGCGGCCTATCCACCGTAGCCCCTTGGCTAACCTTGAAGTCGATCATCGACCACATCCTCACCGTGGTGCCGGTCTTGCGGATGGTGGAGGGGGCGGCATAGGTGACAAAGCCATCGCCTGTTGGCGTTGTGTCTTTTACCGTGATCCAGTCCGTGACCACCGGCCTAGAGCACGCCGCGACAAGCATCAGCAGGTATGACACCGCAACGAGTTGTATTCTCAGCCCTGTCTTGGCACCGATCATCGCTCGTCAATGTACAGTAACTTAGCCAACGACTCGTTATTGATGACTGAAGGCTAGGCCGTCCGTGGGGAGGTGTCAAGCGGAGTGCTGGCCCATGAAACTCTTAGTCTTTGCGCGTCCTCCACTCCCACGGCGGCACGGGAAGAGGATCTACCCACAATCCCTTTCGCGATTCCCTTGCTTCCGTTTCTAGCCCTTCCAGCACCGTATTCCCTGGCGCATATTTCCGATACCATCAGCACCAGCCGTCTTTGATCAGCGTGTGATTGACGTTGATCCCAACCGGAAGGCCGCTCGATAAGTGGACCTAAGCTTCACGAAGTTCGGCAAGAATCTGTTCGACGGTATGACGCAAGCGTGGCATGCGGCCCTCCTTTCGGCCCGACCCTCACAGAGGACCCGGACCCGTTTAAGGGGGCTAGCTCAGTTCAACATGATAGGCCGCATTCGGACGGTTCAGGCACCGATGAACGGCTTCGACTAGCGGCATGCCATCCTGCTGAAATGAATCGCTTCAGTTCCTGGGCACATCCGGCCTGGGATCTGGAACAAACCCCTTGTGATTCGGCATGCGGATGCTGGGCAGTGAATGGGCATCGAGGACGGTGTCCTCTGTAATAATGCCGTTCTGGTAGAGCAACCATGCCACCACCGAGTACACCTCGTCCGACGAGAGGCTTTGGGGAGCGGGAAAGGGCATGGCGCGGTACACATAGTCATAGAGCGTCGTGGCATAGGGCCAGTAACTACCAATTGTTTTCACAGGCTTCTGGCTGCCTAATGTGCCGGCGCCTCCCACCAGGCGGTCCATCGGACCTTCCTGACCCGTCGGTCCATGGCAGGATGCACACTTGGTGGCAAAGATCGCGGCACCTTGTTTGGCCGTCCCGCGGCCGAGGGGTAATCCCTCGCCCGTCGGCGCGACATCAATGTTCCAATGTTGAATCTCTAAATCAGTGGCGGGCCGTCCCAATCCATAGCCATGCATTCGATCGTGCTGATCGGCCGCCTCACTACTCCAGAGGATGCCCACGCTCAGGACGGTGATAAGTCCCATCATCATGACGTTACGCATGCACATTGCTCACCTGTCCATCTGCGGCAATTTTCCAACTCTGGATCGCATTATAGTGGTAGACGGAGTTCACGCCACGCATGGCAACCAATGCCGTACGACTGGGTTGCACGTAGCCCGTTTCATCGAGACAGCGACTCTGCAGGATCACATCCTCTCCATCCCACCGCCACGGCAAACAGAATCGTGTATGGCACTTCGGCAGAATGGGGTCTTGTAAGACTGCCTGTTGCCAGGACCTTCCGCCATCAGTGCTCACCTCCACCTGGGCGATACGGCCTCGACCGCTCCACGCCAAACCGCGGATGTCTATAAATCCCGGCTGTACTCGCTGTCCACCCGATGGAGACGTAATCACGGATTTCGCCTCCATGACCATCGTAAATTGGCGCGCCGTGCCGTCCGGCATCAAGTCCGTATATTGCGACGTTTCCTCGCGGGTCATAACCGGCGCTGTGCCGAACTTGAGTCGGCGTAACCATTTGATGCATGTATTCCCCTCCCAGCCCGGCAAAAGCAGACGGAGCGGATACCCTTGTTCAGGACGGAGGGGTTCGCCGTTTTGAGCATAGCAGAGGAGCGCCTCCTCGATGAGGGGGGCGAGCGGAAGGCTCCGTGTCATGGCCGCCGCATCGCTGCCTTCCGCCAACATCCATGACGCGTCCGGTTTCACACCGACTTCTTGAAGGACCGTTTTCAATGCCACGCCGGTCCATTCGCTTGTACTCGTCAGGCCATGGGTCTGTTGCACGGTCTGTCCCGTCGGCGCCTTCCATTCGATCGCCGAATTGCCTGAACATTCGATAAATGCCAGCCGCGAGGTAGCGGGAAACCGTTTCAAGTCGTCCATGGTGAAGGCCCATGGCTGTGCAACCAAGCCGTGAATCATGAGCCGGTGACGCTCCGGATGAATGACCGGCACGCCGTTGTGATGCCGTTCGAAGTGTAAGGCAGACGGCGTGAGAATTCCATGCGAGTCCTGAAGAGGCGTCAGAGAAGCCCACCATGAGCGCGGGAGGCGGATGGACTGCTCAAAAGTCGACCGTTGCCCGTACGCCGTCGGCGCCGCACCCGGCACTCGCGTCGGATCATCCGGCGTAACCGGCATGGCCGCTTCGGCGGATCTTGTCACCGAACGCGTGACGATCGCGCTCACTATGCCGGCCGTTCCGGCGAGAAAGCTGCGACGATTCAACAAGGCCGTTTTCTCAGTATCAGCCTCGTCGCGAGGCTCGTCTCGTCTTTCCTTTTGGATGGCTGTTAATCATGGGCGTCTCCGTGATCGAGCGATGAGAGAAGGTGCTTCGTATAGGCCCGATTTATTCATCACCTTTGGAGCAGACTTCTTGAGACCATTTTGGGAGGGCTCCAGGTCTGCCAGTTGTTCTGCATTCAGAATCGGCTCGTGAACCTTTCCAGAAGTAAGCCCTTTCCCAATCAGCAAGAAGGTAACTCAATTCGCTAGAACCTCGATGCCGTCAGCGTCACGTCCGTGCTCGCCCACGCTCGGCGGAAGCGCGCTTCCGCTGCGGCCGCTTCGGTGTTCTTCCCCTGCGCCCGGAGCGCCTGCGCGAGCCCGAACAGGGACCAGCCGTTCTCGGGGAAGCGCCGGAGGTCCTCGCGATACACCTTCTCGGCCTCGGCATTTTGTCCCGCCTTCAACAGCGCAGCGCCGAGCGAGTGCCGAATCGGGTAGTACCACTTGGGCGGTTCGAAGTAAAGTCCCGCGTCCTCGATCTTGGCCGCCTCCCGGAAGTGGTTGATGCCCGCGTCGAGGTCGCCGCGGCGGGTGGCGATCTCACCGGACAGCGCGTGCACGGCGATCGAGAGCGCCGTCTTGCCATCGGCACCTTCGGGCGTCGCGGCGTTGATCGTGGTCACCGTGTCGAGCGCGGCTTGCGCCTCCGCCCACTGTCCCTTGGCGGCGTGCGCCACGCCGCCGGCGTAGTACGCCATGGCGTACGAGAAGCGGATATCCTCCGGCGGAAGCGGTTCGGCAAGCACTTCGTCCCATTTTCCGAACGTCGTGAGCGTGAGCGCGTGGTACGGCAGCATCTCCTGCAGCATCCCGACCTGGCGCGCGGCGTCGAGGTTCACCTTGGAGGTGAGTGTATTGGACGTCTCGATCGCCTGCGCACTGCGGCCCGCCATCGTGGAGGCGAAGGCGAGGAAGTGGATGTTGTGCGGGTAGTACGCGAGCGGATAGACGCCCATCGGGTGCTGCCCTTCGATGAACACCTCGTCGGTGTGGATGGCGTGTTGGTTGGCCTGCACGGCGTCGTTCCACCGTCCGACGCGGATGTAGATGTGTGCGGGCATGTGGACCATGTGCCCTTCGCCCGGCATGAGCCGAGCGAGCCGCTCGGCGCACGGCACCGCGGCCTGCGGGTTCACCGCTTCGACCGCGTGGATGTAGTAATGGCACGCGCCGGGGTGGTTCGGGTTGCGCGAGATGACTTTCCGGAGCTGGCGTACGATTTCATTCGTGCCTGGGTAGGGAGTACCGTCGGGTCGCCAGTAGTTCCACGGGCGGAGGTCCATCAGCGATTCGGCGTACAGGGTCGCGGCGTCGAGGTCTTTGGCGTAGGTGTTGGCGACCCGCTCCATCGCGCGCGAGTACAACGTGTCCAACCGGGCACGATCGGTCGGCGGGACCGCCTCGTAGCGCTGCGCGACCGCCTCGATGTACGCGCGCTCAGGCGCCGTGGCGTGGGACTTGAGCGTCAGCGCTTTCTGCGCCGCCGCGTACGCGGCGACTCCGCTCGCCGAGTCCATTGGAGCGTTAACGTGCGGGCCGTAGGCGAGTGCGATCCCCCAGTAGCACATGGCGCAGGTGGAATCGAGCTCTGCGGCGCGCGTGAACGAGCGGATCGCTTCCGCGTGATTGAATCCGTAGACGAGTCGCAGGCCCTGGTCGAAGTACTGCTGTGTGGCCGGGACTCGAGTGGAGATGCGTTTGTGGTGGGAGCCGAGGTTCGTGTAGAGGGGGACCGTATCAGAAAGGCTCCTCGGCGGAGCGGGCGCCACCGTCGACTCTGTGCCCGAGCTGGGAGCGGCACAGGCGAGCAGCACAGCCGCGGCGAATCCGATGATGTGGGTGGACGTCATGGCGTGCCTCCTTCCGAACGTGGAACGGAATTGGTTGCAGCGTTGGGTGGTGATCGTGAGGTAAGCTATCCCGTAGTAGACTGATCCGTAGATGAACGCTGAAATTCGCTTGATCATGGCTCCCTCCCTAGGTTGCTCCGACGATGCTCCCACGAGCATCCCTGGTAATTGCACGCATAGATGATACGTATGTCGTTTCTATTACCTCTTCTCGAGCGAAACTAACACCGGCCTAGACAGTCAAGCAGAAGAGCCTGAGTGTATCAAGAGCCACCCAGGCCCGTCAGGTCTATTGTTTGTCGATCTGGATCGAGACCGGTACCGGATTCGACACGATGTCGAGAACCGGCGAGAACCTGATTAGCTCGTCCAACTGTTCTGCAGGCGCGTTCGACTTGACCGCAAAGTGGACACGGATTTCCTTGTAGCCTCGCCGGACCTTGTCCGACAGCCCAAGAAATCCTCGTACGTCGAGATCTCCTTCCAACGTGGATTCCACAGACTCGAGATGAATGCCTCGTGCCGCTGCGTGGTACACGAGCGAGGTCGTGAGACCTGCTGCAAGGGCGTGCAGCACAAACTCATAAGGATTTGCTCCTTGATCAGTGCCGAGCAACACCCGCGGTTCGTCGGCATCGAGCACGAATGGTTTCCTGCGGGTCGTATCTTCCTGGCCAGGGCCGTAGAAACTCTGGATCGTCGAGCAGTTGTGCCCGCCCGTTATCCATCGATTCTTCGCGCGAAATTGGAAGGTCGCCAGGTTCGAGTTTTGCTGAACGGATTGGATCATTCCACCCATTCGATCCACATTGACGCCGTTGATGACTGCGGTGATGGTTGCCTGCGACATGATGACTCCTCCTTGTTGAGTGTGTTGGTAACTGGCTAGTTGCCGAAACAATTGCCGGTCAGCATTCCGGCAGAAATATTCCCAGTTCATCCCTGCACCCGCCTCCCCTTGCTGTGAGTGGATGACCCTATGCCGAGTCCCTACGGCAACATCGATGCCAGCACGGTAGAATCGAACGAGACGATGGAAGTTCAGCGACTTAGAATCAGGTGAGGGGAAATCGGCAAGCGCCGATATCTCGTGACTTGCGAAATCTCGCGAGAAGATGTGTGAGATCTCGTGAATCGGTGAGGCTGAAACCCGGGAAGCGTGAAATGAAGGACGAGCGACGTGAGATGTCTGTCTGGAGGATGGGGACGAAACCATCGTAAAATACACCCGCTGATGGTGTATCAGCGACGAGCTATTAAGAATTGCTGGGATACCAAATCCACGCTTCCTTTAAGCGATATTCCCCTACGCTGGTTCCGAATGAAAAGAAGGCGTCACTCTAAGCAGCTGAAAAGAATGGAGCCGGCGATCCGGATTGAACGGACGACCTGCGGTTTACGAATCAGTGAAAGGGGGTTGCTCAAGTGGTTGTCACTTGGGCAATTCCCGCTCCAGCAGCCATCCCGCGAGCCCAAGACTATTCTACTCAGTTATCTCTGTCTATATCGGTCTACCCCACTTTGTCTGTACTCTTAGCACCGGAATAACACCACAACCCCCGTGGGTGTCGGAAAATTTCAGAGGGGGTCCCCTGACTTTGCGCCCACCTCCAAAAATATCTAGGGAAAGAAAAACTGTAGGGGCCCCAAGCACGATACACGAGACACCTACCGCCCACCACTAAGCACGAAAAACAAGCTGGGCAATGCGTGGTGGGTGTTCTTGACCCGCGGTTTAGGAATTTCAGCAAGTCCTAGCTCAGACAACCTAAACCCACAAGGAACCACAAAACAGGATTGGGTCCGCACTGTAGGCTTGCCGTTCTGCTGCTTGTTTAGCTTGTTGGGCCCGTTCTTCAGCATGGAGACGCTTTGTTCGTTCGCGATGTTCATCGGCTTCAAGTCGGGCTAATCTAGCTGATTCATTCTCTTGCACCACACGATAAGAGGCGCCCCGATGCGCAATCACCGCTGGGCGTGGAATTCTTATCGCCTGAGCCAAAGCAAGGCCTTTGGCAGGAGAGCCGAGAAACCAGGCAGCAATGATGACACCAGCACATAGGACGACGCCAACCCCGAGGAAGGCGAGCAGAAACGTGAGACCTCGCTGCACGACACTTTGTCGCTAACTGAAAAAGAACTCTATCGCCCACGGTGCTCGAGGAATGATCGTGAGGCATGAGAGACCCCTGGCTCGGAATTCGAGCCAGTATCCAATGGGGGAGGCTTAGAGTGGCCCCGAGGGGTGAGTAAGGCCTCTTCCTCACTCACCCCTACGACATTATTGTCCGGGGTCTGGCTTCTCAGCTGTCAGATCATCGCTCAGAAAAGACAGCTCCCATTCGTTGATGCCAAGTCTCTGACATCTTCTCGCGGTCAGCGAGTAGGTACAGCTGCCTGTGGCGTCAGATCCACGAATTTTATCCCACCAGCCTGTGAGAAGTTCTTGCGAGCTTCTCGAACATAATTGGTCGCCTCCTGCACTGAAAAAGCTTCACGGGGTGTCGCTGCTAGTTCCTTTTGATGCCTGTTCTCCAGTATAGCGGCAGCGATCCCGGCCTTTCCCTCCTTAAGCTGCTGCTGACACATCGGTGAGAAGTTGTCTATCTTGTCGTCAAAACACTTTTGGATACGCCCGCCGCCAGGCTGAACCTCCCCGCATTGTCTCTCAAGCTCATCGATACACTGAGGATTTACGCCCTGGGCCACGGAAGGAGAAGCCTGTATTGGGGCTTGCATAGGGGGTCTCAACGCTTTTCTCAAAAAGGCAATCCCTTCATTCAAGCCAGGCACACTTCCCGCACGCTGCGCCTCCCGGGCCTGGTCCAACGACAGTTGAGCATGTTGCAGCAATTCTAGATCCTGTCCCAGGTTACCCGCTATCTCCGCTTCACGGGCATGTTTCACCGCCTTTTCAATACGGCGGTTAAAGAAGGGATTTTCCTTAATCAAGTAAATGCTTTGGGGGTCGCTCACCGTCGGAGGGTCACTTGCCATTGCTGTACTAGACGCACCTAAGTCCGCCCCATAAGAGGTTGATCCCAGTACTAGGAGAAAAGCTCCAGCACCGATAAGAATTAATCCTTTCTGTTGCATGAGCACCTCCTTTTGGTATGTGAGTTATTGGACCCGCCTCCTTAGTGCGGCTTGCAGGGGGAGAATTTACTTTCCTTGACCGATGCCCTCCGCTTTGAACTCCGTGGCATTGCGCTGGTCGCGTGATGCGCGATGGAGCGTTGTCCGACGCGGGCTACGGTCGTGTGCCCAAAGATGGCATCTTGCTCATCAGCCAAGCCCAAGATGATTCCAATCGCCCGTGGCTCTCCTTCGAGCCTGCTGTTTTACGATCGATGGCGTTGAGGCTCTCAGGCCTGAATGTCATTGTGCTCTTGTGGAGGTTCGCCATCGTGACACGCTCCTCTCCGTCCTTTTTGAGTATCATGGCGCCCTCCTTCTTTTCAGATTAGGCAGCCAGCGGGATGAAGTCAAGCCGGCGTGAGCCGATAGGATTCGTGGCCGTGGGCGCTACAGTTTAGCATTGAAGTACTTGCACTGACGGCGGCGTGACCGCCAATACCCTGCGGCTTCCGGCTACTTCTTCCTCCACTCCCACGGCGGCACCGGCTGCGGGTCAGCCCACAAACCTCGCCTCGCTTCCCGAGCCTCAGTCTCTAACTGTTCCAGCGTGATATCCCCCGGCGCATACTTCCGATACCAGTTAGAGCAAGGCATACCACGAGCGTCACCCGCCACGCGCCTCGAAATACATGTTGGCCAGAGCATCGGTTGATTGCAGTTTCGGGTGGGCGTAACATCAAACCCTGACCGTTCCGATCACACCCGCGCTGTAGGATGCTCTCGTGGAGAATCAAGTCGAAGATCAGCCGGTCCTCAATCATATTCAGCGCCTTGTCGCAGAGGAACACCGATTGCACGAGCAAAGGGCACACCCCAAAGCCGACCGGAAGCGGCTCGCGCAAGTCCAGATTGAACTGGATCAGTGCTGGGACCTCTTGCGCCAGCGACGTGCCCTCCGCGACGTCGGGCTTGACCCGGACGAAGCGGAAGTTCGCCCACCGCAGGTTGTCGAGAGTTATGAGCAGTAGGGATTGAGCTGAGGTGAAAGGAGGGTCAGAAAGGAGTCGGACCGCCACGCGCCGCTCACCTGCTCCGCTTCCGCCACTCCCACGGCGGCACCGGCTGGGGGTCAACCCACAACCCTTTCTTCGCCTCTCGCGCCTCCTTCTCTAGCCGTTCGAGTACCGTATCCCTCCGCGCATACTTCCGATACCACCAGCACCAGCCCTGCTTGACGAGTTCCTGATTGAGGCTCATCCCATCAGGCAGGAGTACATCCGCAAGGGTGCGTGTGTACTTGTCGTGACCGTTTTCCCCGACAGGGGTCTTTCTACAAGCTCAACACGCCGCGTCAGTGGCAAACCGCGAGCATCG
>CAVSCZ010000019.1:0-101789 GCA_963726635.1 uncultured Nitrospiraceae bacterium | reverse complement strand
GTTTCCTTGCAACCGAATGCAGGCTCTCAGGGCGAGTATACGGGACTGATGGTGATCCGGGCGTACCATCGGAATCAGGGTGAAGAGCATCGGGATGTCTGCTTGATTCCCGTATCCGCACATGGCACGAACCCAGCCAGTGCGGCTATGGCAGGCATGACGGTTGTGGCGGTCGCCTGCGATCGACAGGGCAATGTGGATTTATCCGATCTTGAAGCCAAGGCCGCTCAGCATCGCGATCGGCTGTCGGCACTCATGTTGACCTACCCATCGACACACGGTGTCTTCGAATCGGACGTGCGGCGCATCTGTCAGATCGTCCATACGCATGGCGGGCAAGTCTATATGGATGGTGCCAACATGAATGCGCAGGTAGGACTCTGTCGGCCAGGGGATATCGGCGCGGATGTGTGCCATCTGAATTTGCACAAGACCTTCTGTATCCCCCATGGGGGCGGCGGTCCCGGAATGGGACCGATCGGTGTGGTTCGACATCTGGCGCCATTTCTTCCCGGCCATCCGGTGATGCACCTGGGCGGACAAGATTCCATCGGACCGGTGTCGGCGGCACCTTACGGCAGCCCCAGCATTGTAACAATTTCCTGGGTCTATATCGCCCTGATGGGACGCGACGGATTGACCAAGGCGACGCAGGTGGCGATCTTGAACGCCAACTACATGGCCAAACGGCTGGAGAAATACTATCCCATCCTCTACACGGGAACATCCGGGTTTGTCGCGCACGAGTTCATTCTCGATCTTCGTCAGTTCAAGGAGAGTGCAGGGGTCGAAGCGATGGATGTGGCCAAGCGATTGATGGACTATGGGTTCCATGCTCCGACGGTCTCGTTCCCGGTCGCCGGGACCCTCATGATCGAACCGACGGAGAGCGAATCGAGGGCTGAATTGGACCGGTTCTGCGAGGCGCTAATCTTAATTCATGCCGAGATGCAAGACATCGTCGAAGGCCGCCAGCCGCGCTCGAATAATCTGCTGAAGAATGCTCCCCATACGGCACAGGTGGTGACGGCATCCGAATGGAACCGACCCTACAGCCGTGAGCAGGCAGCCTTCCCCGCTCCCTGGGTACGCGACCATAAATTCTGGCCCAGCGTGAGCCGCATCGATGAAGCCTATGGAGATCGCCACCTCGTCTGTACGTGCCCGCCGATGGAGGCCTATTCCAGCTAGTCTTCTCCCGATCCCGTTCATGAAACCCCTGCCAGCGCAATTCCCCCTCCTTTGGGGCATTGTGATACGACCGGCCAGTCAGCGATAAAGGAGCCTGACCAATTCACAGGGTGAGGCCTATTACATGTCGAAAATCTTGAATCTCAGCGCGCACACGACCGACGAAGATCTCAAACATCTGACCACCTTGCTGCTCTATCACCTCGTTGAACAAAACGGCGGCCAGGTGCAGTTCAAACTGGAAGATGCCCATCGCGTTCGCGAGAACCTCGCAACCAAGATGGTACAAATGCAGGTAGGAGATGAAGTGCGGTTGAAGATTATCAATCGCCTTCCGGAACTTTCCTAAACTTCCAATAGACTTTAGTTATCGTTGCGCCCTGCTACAGGCGCGCACTTCAAGGCCACCAGTTTCCTCAAAGTTACGAGTATCGAGTAGCCAGCGGCAGGCCTCCTCCGCGACTCTCGGAACAACCCACTCGGACTCTACCAGGCGGAAGCCTTCGGAAATTCCCTCGCAGACTCTGTTAGTTTCCACCTTCCTTCCAGGCAAAGACTCGATGGGCTCGAGTTGCTTCAACAAGGGCGGCTGCCAAGCACCCCAGCCACTGGCTGACTATGAAACTGGATACACGTTAGACTTTGCAGTACACTTCCCCGTCAACGGATTACTAATGATTGCCTTGCCAACCTACAGCGACATGCCGCAACAGAGCTACTAGTTAGAAAACCACGAGCACTGTGATGGACAAGAAGCAGATCCTCGACATGATTCGCCGTATCGCCGAGGCGGACAGTGGGAAGGCGCCAGGAAGTCAGCGATTCGAATCTGAGACAGGTATTAAAAAGAATGCCTGGTATCCCAAGTACTGGCTTCGTTGGGGCGATGCCGTCCGCGAGGCTGGATGTGAGTCGAATTTGTTCAGCACTTCATATGACCCTGAGGTCCTGATTCGAAAATACATTGATCTGATTCGTGAGCTTCAGAGTTTTCCAATTGAAGGTCAGCTCATGGTCAAGCGCAAGGGAGACAAGACTTTTCCGGATCGGGCAGCCTTCAAACGATTGGGATCTAAGTCTCAACGTGCAGCAAAGGTGCTTGAATACTGTCGGACGCATGAGGGATATGAAGATATCGCTCCATTCTGTGCCCAGGCTGTCACAGTCAGACCACTAGATGTTGACGAGGAATCAGCCGAAGGTCGTGCCCAGGGTATGTCTATCTTGTTAGGCATGGGACACGTCGAGAGTACAAGATTGGTCGAACGAACAACCCAATACGACGGGAAGGCGAAATCGGCATTGAGCTCCCCGAGCAACTAGAACCAGTCCACCAAATCAGGACTGATGATCCTGCGGGCGTAGAGTGTTATTGGCATCGCAGGTTTGCAGAGAAACGCAAGAACGGAGAGTGGTTTGCGCTTTCAGTTGATGATGTTCGGGGCTTTAAGAGATGGAAGCGCATTTACTGAGAGAGCCTCGATGAATAGAGCAAAGGGGCAGACTCCCCAGGGTAGATAAAAGGATGTTCAAAAAGGCCGTTCACCAAGGCCGCAGCGAGTGAAGAACCGAGGCGTACCCTCTCTGGGGTACGTTGAGGGTCTGAACGATGCGAGAACGAAGCCGACGGGCTTTTTCAACATCCGTAATCTCTATGCTGCACATCTCATCACACGTCACCATCCCCGATTCCGAAATCGACATCCATGCGATGCGGTCGCAGGGTGCCGGCGGGCAGAATGTGAACAAAGTCTCGTCCGCTATTCATTTGCAGTTCGATATTGCTGCCTCGTCGTTGCCCCTGTTCTACAAGGAAGAGCTCCTGAAATTGAAAGATCATCGCATCTCACAAGAGGGCGTGATCACCATCAAAGCCCAGCAGTATCGGAGCCAGGAGCAGAATCGAGAGGATGCTCTCACTCGACTGAGCGAGCTCATTCAAAGCGTTGCTATCCCGCGCAAGAAACGCAGGGCGACGAAGCCGACGAAGGGTTCGAAGCAACGGCGGTTGGAGAGTAAGACGAAGCGAGGGAAATTGAAAACCCTCAGGCGAACGCTCGAGTAACAGTCTGGTGATTGGGAATCCCTGGCTCGCTCCTCGCGTGAAAGGGCCTGCGTTTCACGCGAGAGGCTTCATGTACGACTAATCGACCGAGGCCAACGATCCGAGAATATGATACCCGCCATCGACGTAGATCACTTCTCCGGTAATCCCACGTCCTAGTGGACTGACCAAGAACAATGCCGTGTCGCCGACTTCGCCTTGTTCCGTTGCGCGGCGAAGAGGTGCGAACTCTCGATGGTGGTCCACCATCTTGCTGATGCCGGAGACTCCGCGGGCCGCGAGGGTCTTGATCGGACCGGCGGAGATGGCATTCACGCGGATGTTCTTTGGGCCGAGGTCGTGGGCCAGATAGCGGACGGTGGCTTCGAGTGCGGCCTTGGCGACACCCATGACATTGTAGTGAGGCACGACCCGTTCCGCTCCGAGGTAAGTGAGCGTGACGATGGAGCCGCCGTCGGTCATCAACGGCAGGGCGGCTCTGGTGACGGCGACGAGGGAATAGGCGCTGACGTCGAGGGCGGTGGCAAATCCTTGCCGCGTGGTATTTACAAATTGCCCTGTGAGTTCTTCGCGCGGGGCAAAGGCGACTGAGTGGACCAGGAAGTCGAGCTTCGCGGTTTCTTTCCCCACGCTCTGCATCAATGTTGCGATTTGGGCATCGTCTCCCACGTCACAGGGAAAGGCTTTCGCGCCTGGGCATGGTGGCAACCAGTTCTTCGACGTTCTCCCGTAGCCGCTCGTTCTGATAGTTGAACAATAACTGGGCGCCCTGGCTTGCCGCCGATTGGGCGATGGCCCAGGCGATGCTGTGTTTGTTCGCCACGCCGATGATGAGTCCCTTCTTACCGTCGAGTAACATCGTGAGCTCCTGACAGGATGGTGAAAAGCCTTGAAGTGGATTTCATGAAGCGCACAGGGGAACGAGAAACGAATGACGCTTCATGCTTGGGGCTGAAGATAGCACGATTTAATACCTGGTTCCAGGATCTCAGTGGGAGGGAGGGGGCTAATTTGCCTTGGCGGCGTTGGTCCGGAGCTGAGCCACCACTTTTGTCGCTTCAGGCAGGAAGTCATCCCGCCTTTGGGCTTGGGCGAGATCCAGCGCTTCGGAGGCGAGTGAGAGGGCCTCACTGTGGCGACCGTTGGCACAATAACTTTTGGCCAGGCTGAGCCTGGCGTTGACGGACTGCGGCTCTTTCAGGAGCACATACCGGAGGAGCTTCTCCCCCTTTTCCCTGTCTCCGCCGAGCATGGATGGAAGCCTGACGAGAAGGGTCCCTTTGGACGACAAGGCGTCAAGGTGATCAGGCGCGAGTTCCAGTGTCCGATCGAGCTCTTTCGTCATGCGGCGGAATCCCATGACCGATGTGATGCTCAGTTCCCCGTCAACCCGCATCAATTCGCCCAAATTACAGAACAGAGCGAAATGCGCCTCAGCCGATCGATCATCCGAGGCCACGGCTTGCTCCGCCAGGGCCTGGCCTTTCTCGAAATGGGCGACCCGGCTGGTCCTGTCTTGCGCGATGCGACCTGCATGACACTCTTTCATTGCTTCATCAATAATCAATAGCTGGGGTGATTGTTGCGCGAAAAGGGTATTGGGGATCATCCAGATCCAACAGGCGAGCAGAATAAGAAATGTGTTCTTCATCTTCGTCTACCAGATATGAAGGGGAACCTACCAACAGGACCTATAAGACTAAAGCAATCCAGGTGCCAGTTCAAGGGGGTTTGCATGCCTTTGGAAAATCTTTCTTTTATCGAGAATACTTCACAGTTGGACCAGATCACTGTTGTCATGACCACACAGTGGTTGTGAGATATTTACTACACCTGGTCCTGGCGTCCTGCGGCGATCGTTCACTTTGTTGTACCTTGAAGAGGCTTGCTGGTCGCATTGCGTAGCGCTCGGAAGGCCGTCAGCATCGTGTTGTATGAATAGTGGGCATTCCGGCCGCTCGGATTAGGCAGGACAAAGACAGGGCGGTCGGCCAAGGTCTTTTCTTGCAATCCGAGGCTGATTCTTTCGGTCTGGTGGTCCGGAAACAGCGTGCGATAGATCGTGACACCGAGCAGGGCGACCCCTTGAGGGCGATAGCGTGTCACTGTGGCCATGAGCCTTCTCCGGCCAGCTGTATATTCTCGCGGCTTGAGCACATCGATCCCCGCGCTGGGTCGTTGGATGATGTTCGTCAGGCCGAGGCCCCAATCCGGTAAACGCCAATCGTCCTGGTACGTTAGTGGCTCGGATACAAGTTTTGACTCGAATAAAAGCCTCCAGAAACGGTTGGAGTAACCGGCGAAGTGATGGCCCGTGGCTGCTGAACGAAGGCCTGGATTGATGCCGACGAAGAGGATCCTGACTCCTGGCCTGATGTGATCGGTAAGCCGTTTGCGAGATGAATTCCCTCGTGGCTGCCGCACAAGGGCTCTCTTCTTCGATTCAGTCCAAATGGTTTGCCTGATTCTTCATCGTGACTGCTGTTGCCTCCCAGCAGGGCGGAATCGCCTGATATGTGCTGCCTCAGTCTCGACCGGGATTATGTCATCCTGGTTTTGAGGCGGTTTAGCCAGCCCTCAGCCATTTTGCCCCAGAAAAACGAAGGTCTAGCCCTTCAGAGGCAGGTCGGTGAAAATACATAACAGATTGATAAATATAGCGAGATATAGATTTCAATGACCCGGCACCAAGCTTGCTGATTACCCCCGGTGAGTGCCGATGAATGGCACAATCTTCAAACACTAAACAGGGGTGACATACTATGAAGCGTATCTTGATGGCAATCATGGCGGTGGCGGTGGCAGTGACGTTCAGCGCTCCTTCCTTCGCCGATGAAGAGAAGAAGGAGAAGAAGGACGAGAAGAAGGGCGCCACGTCCTCGTGTACGCTGACGAGATGAAGAAAGACGAGAAGAAGGACGAGAAGAAACCCCACGCCGATACGTTCGGACAGAGAAGAAGGACGAGAAGAAGAAAGACGAGAAGGGCAAGTAATCCCTTTTCTTTGGCGAGGCTAGCTGGCTTGAGGGGTCTCCTGCCTAGAGCGGGAGACCCTTTGGGCGGTCTTCCTACCTGCTACTGCTCCGAAGATACACCGCCTGCAATCCCACGATCGACTTCGCATCCCTGATCGCTCCAGTCTCAATCATCCTCATCGCTTCCAGTAGAGGCATCTCGATCACTTCGAGGACCTCATCTCGATCGAGCTGTTGCTGACCCGTCGTCAACCCGGTCGCCTTGTATACGTGGATTACTTCGTCGGTGAAGCCTGGCGCGGTGAATATGCTGGAGAGGAGTTCGAGCTTGCCGGCTCGGTATCCGACTTCTTCTTCCAGTTCGCGTGCCGCGCAGGCCGTGGGGTCTTCACCAGGATGAAGTTTCCCTGCAGGAATTTCGTAGATGAACCCTCCTGCCGCGTGGCGGAACTGTCGAATCAAGATGACCGTGCCATCGTTTTTCAGCGGCACCACAGCGGCCGCTCCTGGATGGCGCACAACTTCCAAGTCGACCGTAAGACCGTTGGGCAGCGTGACGGTGTCGACGTTCAAATTCACGACGATGCCTGTATAGATCTGTTTGGTTTGCACAGGCTAAACCTTGCGTTTCTTATAGAACGGTGGCTTGACGATGTGTGCGGGGACGCTCTTGCTACGGATTTCGATCAGGATGGAGGTGCCGGGCTCCGCATAGCGCGGAGGCACATAGCCCAACCCGATGCCCTTCTGTAGGAGTGGCGAGAGATTGCCGCTTGTGACGTCGCCGATGGCTTGCGAGGTCGCGGGGTCGAGAATTCTGAATCCGTGGCGCGGTACGGCTTTCTCGACGAGTTCAAAGGCGACGAACCGACGACTGACTCCGGCCTGTTTCTGGGTCAGGAGCGCCTGGCTGCCGATGAACTGGCCCTTCTGGAAACTGACGGTCCAGTCCGCATTGGCTTCAAGTGGCGTCGTTTCTTCCCCCATATCATTGCCATAGAGCAGATAGCCCATTTCCAACCGGAGGAGATCCCTCGCGCCGAGCCCCGCCGGCTTGAGTCCCCACGTCTGCCCCTTATCGACGAGTAGGTCCCAGAGGCGGCCGACTTTGCCTGCGTCGATATAAATCTCATAGCCCAGTTCACCGGTGTAGCCGGTCCGGGCCAGCAAGCAGGACAGGCCGCCGATCATGCCCTCACACGTGTGATGGAGCTTGAGCCCTTCGAGCGCTGTCCCGCCAAGACTCATGAGCAGCTCGCGAGATTTGGGACCTTGAATGGCCACCTGGGCCAATTCGACCGACCGGTCTTCGAGGCGAACCGTCTTATCCTGAGCAAGCTGGGATTGTAGCCACAACAAGATCTTCTCGCGGTTTGAGGCATTCACGCACAATAAAAAGTCGTCCGCGGTGAGTCGATAGACGAAGACGTCGTCTTTGATGCCGCCATGTTCGTTGCAGACCATGGAATACTGCGCTTGAGAGACGGCGAGCTTGCCGACATCGTTGGTGGTGACTCGTTGGAGGAAGGAGATAGCACCAGATCCGGCGATCCGTACCCTTCCCATATGGCTCACATCGAAGAGGCCGACATGGGAACGGACGGTATGGTACTCGTCCACAACACCGCTGTATTGGATCGGCATCTCCCATCCGGCGAAATCGACCAGTTTGGCACCGCAGGCTTGATGGTGCGTGATTAGCGGGGTGCGTTGCATGACGTGGCTCACAGGCCAAGCAGTTCGACGTCGAAAATCAACGTCGCGTGTGGAGGAATCACGCCGCCCGCCCCCTGTGCGCCATAACCGAGCCTGGAAGGAATGGTCAGCTTTCGCTTCCCGCCCACTTTCATGCCCTTGACGCCCTCGTCCCATCCTTTGATGACTCGTCCAGCTCCCAGAGGAAAAGAGAAAGGCTGGCTTCGATCCACGGAACTGTCGAATTTCTTCCCATTTTCAAGCCAGCCTGTGTAATGCACGGTGACGGTCTGTCCCGTCTCTGCCGTCGCTCCAGTACCGATCGTGAGGTCGACATATTGCAATCCCGATGACGTCGTGACTTCATTCCCTTCGGCACCTGCTTCCTGAAACGGCATGTCTGCTCCTTTCTTGATCGTCGGTCACCCACCACGATGATGGACGACAGCGGAGTAAAGAATTACGGCGCACAGGATCTTTCGCCAACGGCCGGGCCGGCGATCCTGTTCGATCGCTTAATGAACGGCTCTCACAGATGTTCCTTGCGGGGGGTCAGGCTCTGAGAAAATGACCACACTTGCCGTGTAGCCGTGCAGAAAGTTGCGCCCTCCGACCGGACCAATCTCGCCTTGGGCAAAGAATCCCGCCGTCGGGATGGGGCCGAGCCGCTCTTGCACGACCCCGCTATCGTGATGGGGGTGGCCGAAGAGTCCCTCTCCACGCCCGCAACAACTGAATAGGAGGGCTCCGAGTGGGGGACTCTGGTGCTTCGTTCGTTCCGCAGCCAGAAGAAAGTGAAAATCTTCGCTTGCAGACTTCGCGTCGCGGAGGTGGAACTGCACGGTTTGGCCTTCCTGAACGATGTCTCCGATTGCGACAGCCCCGGCCTGTTGATCCGCTCCGATGAGGTTCCGAACGAGGAAGTCGCCCCGCTCGAAATGGTTCCCGTGCTCATCGATCACGATGCCCAGGTGCAACGCGCGGTGGGCATCTCGGCGTTGGGCTCCTCCGAGCGACTCGAAGACGTCCTGGAGCCGTTTCAAGGCCGAGACGCCACCAAGTTCATAAATGAGGTTCTCCTCCGCCCTGGTGACGACAAACCGTTCGCCGATTGGACGGCAGCCTTGCGAGGTCACGGTTCGCACGGCGATCGGTCCGGTGAGTTGCACCCCCACCACGCCCCCGTCGAAGACCTGATCATTGAGGAGCAGTCGATTCTCTCCTGAATCCTGTCCTCCACCGGCGAGGCCTCCAACAGCTTTGCCGTGAGGGTATCGGTCTGTCATGAGGGACAGGACTTCCTGCATTGGTGTCGAGAAGGGATCAGCGAGGAGGAGAAAGGTCGAGTCTTCGAGTCCCGGCTCCGGCCAGCCTGGCATGTGGATTTGGTCCTGTAGCTGAGACACGGAGAGCTGGAGCGGAGTCAGTTTGACATCAGGAAGGCACGCGACCCAGAGGGTTAGGGCTGCAGCGGTTTCAATTTCTTCGGGGCCGGCAATGACGCCTTCGCCGGAACAGCCCAGACAGACCTTCGGCCGCAGCTCCTTCTGCAGCATGGACGAGATCATGGAGGCTTTGGGCGCATGGTGGGCGGAGAAGAAGACGAAGGCCAGATCGATGGGAGCGGTGCCGATTTGAAGCAGAATGGCGTCCGCGAGATCGCGGACGGCGGCTTCCGTATCGGTCTTGCGCGAGAGTGCGGTCGCGAATTGAAGCGTGGCTGGAATGGTCGTGTCTGTGGAAGGAATCATCATGGTACGAATGTTTCGCCTGTCGGTTGCCATGAGTTAGACCCCTGGGTCCATCCGTTCCGGGCGTTCCTTGACCAGCTTGTTATAGTAGCGCCACATGTAGGAATGGTAGTCGTCGAGTTGGGCCAGGAGATAGTGCAGTTCCGTGGGATCTTCTGTCTCCAATGCACGGCCCATACGGGTTTTTAAAAACTCAGCGAATGCATCGGTTTTTCCCAGCGCGGTTAAGAGACTCAAGCCACCGCCGAGTTGGTACTCGTTCATACAAATCCTCCAGACGCAAGAGGGTCGCGAGAGGATAGCGAGGCAAGCGAGGGAAATGCAAGTGAGAGAATCCTCTGGCACCGCGGGGGACTGATCCGCCGAGTTACTTGGCGTGGTGATCGAGGATGGTCCGGAGTCTGGTGAGCGAGATCGCTTCGGCACGATGGTGGTCCCGTCCAACGATTGTGGTGGCCATCGTCAGGGCATTGAGGATCGCTTCCTCAGTCGCTTCAACTGTTGCGGTGATGAGCGGGTTCATATGGGTATCGGCCAAATGGGTCAATGAGTAGGTTCGGTCTTTGGGATAGTGGGGGATGATGTTCGCGGTGGAGAAGGCCAGCATGAAGTCGCCGCTTCCGTGGCGCGCAGTGGAGCCTGTGCGTGCCAGTCCCAGTGCTGCACGCTTCGCCAGCCGCGTGAGCTGCCGACTGTCGAGCGGAGCATCGGTGGCGATGATGACGATGATCGAGCCTTCACTTTGTCCAGGTGAAAGAGCCTGCGCGACGGGAGGAACAGCCTCATAGAGCCGACCGACCGGCACTCCACCCACGACGAGCTCGGGGCGTCTCCCATGGTTCGCGTTGACGAGAACGCCAATCGTGTAGCCCCCCTCGGTCTCTGGTAATCGCCGGGATGAGGTTCCGATGCCACCCTTGAACCCATAGGACACCATCCCTGTTCCGGCACCGACGGATCCTTCCTGCACGACTCCGGAAGAGGCGCTGTCGAGCGCCTTCACCACATCCGCCTCGGAGACATGCCGCCCTTGAATGTCGTTCAAGCGCCCGTCGTCACATTCGGCGACAACTGGTGTCAGCGTATCGTCGGTAATGCCGATTTCCGGATAGCGCGCGATCATCCAGTTCATGACCCCGTTGGCCACTCGGGGCACGTTGAGCGTATTTGTGAGGGCGATAGGATACTCGAGGAAGCCCGATTCGCTGACCCAGGCGAGTCCGGTCATCTCGCCGGTCCCATTGAGGACGAACGACCCGGCCGGCACTTTCTTGTGCCAGACGTCGTCGCGGGGCATGACGACTGTCACGCCAGTTCGCACCGGGCCGTGCCCTGGCTTGAGCGGCCCATCGCCGGAGATGAGGGTGGTCTGGCCCACGGTGACACCGGCCACGTCGGTGATCGCGTTGAGTGGTCCCGTGGCATAGGAGCCGACGACGATGCCAAGAGCACGAGCCCGCAAGCGGGATTCTTCCTGCTCGCTTGCTTGGGCAGACAGGAAGGGGGCTACGCAGATCCCGAGGGCCAGGATCAGCAGCGGGATTGTCAGGCGGGCAATGCTGTTAGATCTCATGGCTCGATCCGAAATGAGGGACAGTCACCTCGATCTTGGCATGTTCCGCCTGAATGGCAGAGGCCAACGAGAGCGCCTGTTTCTCTTCACCATGGACAAGGAAAATCTTACTCGGGCCCGGACTGATTGCGCGGACGTAGGCCAAGAGGTCCTGGCGATCCGCATGGGCCGAGAGCCCGTTGAACTTGACGATTTGCGCCCGTCGTGGAGTGGGTACGCCGAAAATCGGGACGACATCCCACCCTTCGACAAGTTTGCGTCCAAGGGTATGTTCGGCTTGAAAGCCCACGAAGACAATCACGTTCGCTTCGTCTTGAATTGCGTGCTTGAGATGATGCACGACGCGACCGCCTTCGCACATGCCCGAGGCGGAGATGATGACGCAGGGGCCCTTCATGCTGTTCAGGCGCTTGCTGTCTTCCGGCGAGGAGACAAAATGGATATAGCGAGAGGCGAAGAGATCGCCAGAGGACGTGAAGGTTTTGGTGGTTTCTTCATCGTAGCATTCCGGGTGGCGGCGAAAGACTTCTGTCGCCCGTGAGGCCAGCGGGGAATCGATATAGATCGGGATGGGATCGAGGCGGCCCTCGCCGACGAGTTCTTTGATCCGCATGACCAATTCCTGGGTCCGTCCGACGGCGAATGCCGGGACGATAATCTTGCTCTTGTGGGCCCTGGCATGGGTGAGGAGGTCCAGCGCCTTCTGTTTCATGCTCTCCCGGTCGGCTTCGTGCAGGCGATCGCCGTAGGTCGACTCGAGAATCAACACATCGCATGGCGCTGGTGGTTCAGGATCGCGAAGGATTGGCATGTGGGAGCGGCCAAGATCTCCGCTAAAGAGCAGGGTGGTCGTATTGCCGCGCGCCGTGTATTTCACCCGAATAGCCGCTGATCCCAAGATATGCCCGGCGTCGTGAAAGGAAGCCGTCACCCGTGGGGCGATCTTGAGCATGTCTCCGTATCGCGTGCCCTCGAACCGTCGAACAACCTTACGGACGTCATCGGTATTGTAGAAAGGGCGGACACAGGCCTTTCCCCTCCGCTGCTCCTTCTTATTGACATAACTGCAATCACTGACCTGGACATGAGCCGAATCTTCCAGCATGAGTTCTGTCAGATCTGCGGTGGCTCTGGTGAGGTGCACTTTTCCGGAGAAACCGTGTTTCTGGAGCATCGGTAGGGCACCGGAATGGTCTACATGGGCATGGGACAGCAAGACGGCACCGATCGATTTTGGATCGAACCCCAAATCATGATTCTGGCGAAGCGTCTCCTCTCGGCGCCCTTGAAAGAGCCCGCAATCCAGTAATAGCCGGCATCCCGGCAGTTCAACCATGTGGCGACTTCCGGTAACAGATCGTGCTGCGCCGTGAAAGGAGAGCTTCATGATGGCGTCACACCATGCTGGCGCCAGATCAGCTCCCAGGCCTCCTGGGCCGTTTCGGCGTAGTGAAATAAACGCAGATCTTCCTCTCCGATCAGTCCCTCCTCGATGAGCATCTGCCAGTTGATCAGACGTTCCCAAAAGGCCCGTCCGACGAGGACAATGACTACACTCTGGGCTTTCCCTGTTTGGACCAGGGTCAGTGTTTCAAACAGCTCATCGAGAGTGCCGAATCCTCCGGGAAACGCGACCAGCGCCTTGGCTCTGATCAAGAAATGCATCTTGCGGATGGCGAAATAGCGAAACTGGAAGCAGAGCTCAGGCGTAATGTAGGGATTGGGACGCTGTTCATGGGGCAAGGTAATGTTGAGGCCGATAGATTTACCCTTCACGTCGTCGGCACCGCGATTCGCGGCTTCCATGATGCCGGGTCCGCCTCCGGTAATCACGACATAGTCGCAGCGCCCATCGGTTTGGCATGTGGATGAGACGAGGCTGCTGAATTCACGTGCCACGTCATAGTATTTGGAAAGGTCGAGTTGCCGCCTGGCGATCGCCGCTTGTTGCCGGCATCGATGGTCCGTTGGGGATCGAGCGGCTTCCTCGTCCCTCAGTCTCAGGGTTTCTCGAGCGGCAGCCGGTTCTTGGAGTCGTGGCACTGCCGAACACGACAATCGTCGACCGAATGCCCTGTTCGCGCTGGATCAACTCGGGCTTGAGAAGTTCGAGGCCGATGCGGACGGAGCGGAGTTCTTCCCGCTGGAGAAACTCTGTGTCCTTGTCGGCCGGGATATAAGAGGTGGACGTGACGTCACTGTGAAGGTGCGAAGTGCGATCCGACGAATCTGGCTCCATGGCTTGCATTATAGCGGGGCCAGTGGAATGCAGCAATTCGCTGGGAGGCGGCAAAGGACTGAATGTCAAAAGGGATAGGGATTGAAGCGAGGACCGGAGAGATGGCGGAGAAAGCTCCTGGTGCGTGACGACCCAATCAGAGTCACAGAGCAATTCGAATGCATCGGCGCCAAAGCCAGTACGTGAAATGATTAGATCCGGGTCGACTGGCGACCAGGGTCTCAGCAACCAGCCAAAATTGACACGGGAATATTTCATATCGAGGAAGCGGTATGTTGCGACAATTCCTGTATGTGAGTCGGTTATGGAATCGGGCGTGCCTAGCTTGGTGATCACATCGGCCAACGTGGTTTGCCCCGGAACGATAAAGGCCACGTCATCCTGCGTGAGCGGGGTATTCAGGGTGATGCGAGCGACGTTACAGCCGAAGAAGGTCACGCACATCACCGTGGAGAGGAGTAGGGGGCAAAGCCCGGACAGAGGGAGCTTCATGTCATTCTCCAAAAGGCCAGAAACGAAACTCTAGTCCATCCGTGCGCTTTGATGAAATGACGTCCTCGACGATCCCATCACGGTTAAGGATGACGAACAGGTCATCGCTCTTGATGGACAGGCGTGAAAAATTGATGATGATAAGAAGCAGGCTGCCCGCTTTGGCGTCGTATCGATAGTACTGGAACACGTCGCGGCCGTTTACTTGGAGAAGCCGATCCGGTGCACCGAGTAGAGAGAGCACTTCTGCCTTCGTGGTCGTGGCCTTCTTGATCGCAGCGACGGCCTCAGGCCTGATGTCGTCGCCAAGGGTGCCTCGGCTGAACGCACAGCTCTGAAGCAGGATGGCGAGGGACATGAGCAGCAGGGATCGACGGAAAATCATGGAGCCTCCTACCCTTGTGGCGATGGGTGTGGCGGACGGTGCCGTTCGAGCACGAAGTCCTGTTCATAGACTGCGTAGCCCGATGGGGCGAGCCCGACACGTTGATAGACGGTTTGAGCGGTGAGATTGTCCTGCTCCACGTAGAGCCGAATTCCACAGACCTGTGGGTCAGCCTGTGCTCGAGCCATGGTGTAGTCGTGTATGGTGCGGTAAACACCGCGGCGGCGCCAGGCTGGCGCGACATACACGCTTTGGACCCACCAGAAGACGCCGTTGCGCCAATCACTCCATTCATAGGTGACCATCAGCTGTCCGAGGAGTTGGCGGCGGTCGCCCTGTTCCAGTTCTGCGACGACGAAGAACCCCCGCGCGGGGGTTTCGATCAGGGCGATGGTGCCGAGACGCAGGCGGTCGAGATCGAGGCGGCGACCTTCTGTTTCAAGAGCCATGGCGGCACTGAAGGATGAAATCGTGGCCGCATCTTCTGGCCTGGCGAGTCTGACGTTCAGGTGGTCGGGGACTGGCATGGGGCTTAGGCCGTTGTTTTTGGGGCTTGTAACCATCCGGTTTCCGGCTTGTACAAACCGGCGGTAAACTCCATCTTGATGGCGTCTTCCGGTGCCAGATTGATCGGACGTAGCTGTGGCTGGGGGACAAACGCGAGGAAGCCGGTGAACGGATGGATGGCCGTGGGCACGAAGACCATGAACAAACTTGTTGCCGGTGCGACTTGTAGCGCCGGCGGTGCGGCTCCCATGACAAAACCGATCGCCCAGAGACCATCTCGAGGAAACGGGAAGGCCACAATTGTGCTGCGCCCGAAGCGAGATCGGAAATTAAGAAGATCGGTCATCCCTTTGAGGGTGATGTAGACACTGCGGACCAGTGGAATGTGCTCGATCCACCGTTCTGTCTGAGTGATAATACGCCGTCCGATTACATGGGTGGCGATGGCGCCGATAGTTACAACAAGGAACAGAAATAAGACGAGGCTGAGTCCAGGTCTCTGTCTGGCTCCGATATTCCACGGGAGATCGTGGATCAATTCGTTGAGCGCGTGAAATAATGTAGAAAGGATCAAGAATGTGGCCCAGGCCGGCACGAGGGCCAACAATCCAGCCAAGGAGTAGTGCCACAAGGTCTTTGACATCGCCGCCGGCTTCCTCACATGCGTTTAGGAAGATCCCAGTCTAGCAGAAACCGTAACATGAAATTGAGCCTGCATGCAGGACTTGATCTCTTCGATATCGTTGGTCTATTGTGAAAGTCAAACATCAACTGGATAGATTCACACAAGGGGGACGTTATGGCAGAACGTACAGAGGCAAGGCGTCCAGTCAACATCGACAAGGATCTTCTCGCCATTCTCTGTTGCCCCGACACGAAACAGGATGTGAGTTTGGCCGATGAGGCCCTGATTGCCAAGTTGAACGAGGCCGTGAGCCGTGGGCAATTGAAAAATAAGGCGAGTAAGCCGGTCACCGAACCTCTCGATGGAGGGTTGATCAGAGGCGACCGGAAGATGCTGTATCCTATCCGCGAAGACATTCCTGTCATGCTCATCGAAGAAGGCATCCCCCTGGAAGGGATGATCTAGCAGGGTTGATTGACCAGCCGCTTTCTTCGGCAAGTACGCACTGAGCAGTTCTCACCTGAACATTCCGCCCATGCGTGATGAGGGGAGGACCCGTTTCGCCTCATCATCATTGAGGCGTGGCAAGGGGCGCAGTTGGCTATTGGTTGTCGGTCTTGGAGCCGGTCGACGTCCCGCAGTGCTGGCAGAGATATTCGTACAGATTTCCGGTCGGGAGCACGAGCAGGAGTCGCTCGCGTGTTGGGGTTGCCACTCGGCAGGAAGGGCAATAGAGCAGCGAGGCATTCAGAGATCTGAATTGGTCCGCTTGTTCCGAGGCACCCGGTATAGGCGGTCGAGCTGTCCTGGGGGATAGACCTGGCGGCCACGTTGGGCCGGTCGGTTTACGCGGAAGGCCTGACATAGCTTAACCTCTACGCACAGATGAGGCGGTAATGGTCAATGCCGAGGGTCTGGCGTCGGGATGTTCGACTCTTCACCATGAGGCGTTGGGTCCGTTCTTCGACGGAAACTTGGGGCTGTGCCGGAACAGTTTCCAGACTCCCCTCCCTGCTTGCACCAGACCGTAGACCGCGAGTCCGCTCAACAAGCCGTAGAATCCGGTCATACTCCATGGCCAAAGACCTGGGGCATGCATGACGACGCCGAGCGCGATGTGGCCGCCGACTCCCAGGCAGAGCGCAAAAATGATCCATTCTCGCATCATTGTAACGAACGGCCATGCGTCATGGGAGGCGACGGGTGAAGCTGGCACGTGAAGCCAGATTGAAGACGGGAGCGTTACACCGCCGGCGTCTTGGCTGACTCAATGTCCGTTGCTGTGATTAGGCTGGACAGATAATCAGCGACAAAATTGAGGGCCTCTTCTCGGCCGTCCGCACGACGTCCCTTTTCTCGCCGCTGGACCGACAATTCGTGATCGAGATCGGATTTGACTTCCGTGAGAACTCGCTGGAGGGACGAGGGAGTCAAGTTCGCATCCATGTCTTCGAGTTCTTGGCAACGATCAAGCACCCAATTTAATCCTTCGATTCGTCCGGCGTAATGTTCCTGCTCTGCGGTGTCAATCCGTGACATCGTGGTGGCAAAGGTTTGGGCTTCGTAGATGAGATTGTAGAAGCTGGTCACTGCTCGCTGTAGGGTAGGATTCATGTCGCTCCTTTGCGCAAATTAATAACCGCCTGATTATACACGAGAATGCCCAGGCGACAAGGAAAAAGTTGCTGGGCTAGGTAAACAGGAGAGAATGAAACTCGTTCATGAAGCCGTAATAGAGGGGGGCGAAATCTTTGAGGCTCTCGGGGCTGGTTTCTTTGAGACGTTTAAAGAAGAAGACTTGTGCGCGAGAGTCTATCTGTTCAAGGAGGTGGCTCAATTGAGCCATGGTGTAACTGCCGGTTGGGACACTGAGGACATAGTGTACGAGGCGTTCGACGAATTGCTGAGCGAGATACTCGCTTGCGAGGTAGCCCTCCGGGAGTTTTCCTGAAGCCAGAAACTCGTCGAAGGGTATGGCTTGCGCAGCAAATGGAATCGATTGCTGCTGACGAGAGGTCACGCCGATGGTATCCCAGCTTGTAAATGGAGGAACGGCCTTGTGTCTGCCACAACTCTACTGGACCACCTGGAGCGCGTCAAGTGTGCAGAAGGAGCAGCCAAGGCCTGAGCCGAAAGGCCGGTGAAGACTCAGGAAAGCTGGGTCAAACAGAAGGGGCGGAGTCCCCGAAGGAACTCCGCCCCCTGTGAAGCGATGGCCTAGCTGAAACTTACAGCCAGGTTACGCGCTCGGCCGGCCGAATGTAGATCGGCTCTTCGACCTGAATACGCGCCACTTCCTTGCCCGACTTGTTGAAGCCCAACACGGTATCGTTGTACATCTCGAAACGCTTCCCGTGGATTTGGGTCTCGAACACTTTCGGACCAGGAATGACATCGTACCGGAAGATGATCTGCTGGCTGGCTCTCCAGAGCTGGAGGACCGCCAACAGTTCACGGCTGGGCACGAGATACTTCTCGATGGCGTTGTCCACGCCCGGGCCAAACATCTGCCGGGCATAGCCGCGTGGGCTGTGCCGTGGCGGAATGTAAAAGCCGTTGGGCTCGGTGCCCCACTGCGGATACAGCGGAAGCGCCACCTGCTCCACGCGAATCGCGTAATACAGGGGGTGCCACCGATCTTCGGCCCAGAGACCGTCCTCACCGATGCGCACGAGGCTCTGCATCCGGATCTTGCCGACGCAGGCGGCCATGCAGCGCGTTTCCATCGGTTCGCCACCGGTCAAGGGGTCTTTCCCTTCAATACGCGGGTAGCACGCGATGCACTTCTCAGACACGCGTGTGGTGCCGCGATACATCGGCTTCTTGAACGGGCACTGCTCCACGCACTTCTTGTAGCCGCGGCACCGGTTCTGGTCGATCAACACGATCCCGTCTTCGGGTCTCTTATAGATCGCCTTCCGCGGGCAGGCCGCCAGGCAGCCTGGATACGTGCAGTGGTTGCAAATCCGCTGGAGATAGAAGAAGAAGGTCTCATGCTCCGGCAGACTGCTGCCCGTCATCTTCCACGGTTCGTCCCGTGAGAATCCGGTCTTGTCGATGCCTTCCACGAGGGCGCGCATCGAGGTCGCCGTATCCTCATAGATGTTGACGAACCGCCACTCTTGGTCCGTCGGGATGTAGCCGATCGCCGCCTGGCCGACTTTGGCGCCGGCGTCGAAAATGGTCATCCCTTCGAACACCCCGTACGGGGCATGGTGCTTCCGTCCCACGCGGACGTTCCACACCTGTCCGCCCGGGTTCACCTGCTCAATGAGCTGGGTGATCTTCACGTCGTAGAACTGGGGGTACCCGCCGTACGGCTTGGTTTCCACGTTGTTCCACCACATGTATTCCTGCCCCTTCGAGAAGAGCCAGGTCGACTTGTCAGCCATGGAACAGGTCTGACAGGCCAAGCACCGGTTGATGTTGAACACAAAGGCAAACTGCCACTTCGGATGCCGTTCCTCGTAGGGATACAGCATCTTCCGTCCCAGTTGCCAGTTATACACTTCAGGCATTGTAAACCCTCCTTCTGGTCATGATCAGTTGGTTCATGAGTCTCATCAGCTGTACATCATCATATTCAAGCTGCAAGCTGTGGGTCCCTTACACCTTGATCTTGATGTGTTCGCCTTTGAGCCACTTGATCATGAACTCGTTCTCTTGGCCCGGCGTGAACCCTGTCCGGACCGGCTCCCATGGACCGCGTGCCCCGATGCCGCCGTCTTCCGCCTTGGTGATACGGATGAGGCACTCTTTCGGGACCGTGTTGATCGCATGGTGATCGACCTGGTAGCCCCACTTGAACTTCCAGGCGATGGCGTGCTTACCCGGCAACGAGTCGGTCTGGTGCATCGGCATCAACCAGTTCCGGGTAAAGGACTGTTGGGCCCCGTACCGGAAGTTGGACTGATAGCCGGTGTCCACCGCGATGGCGCGTCCGTCTGGCCGCGTCTCGTGGCCTTTGACCGACTTCGGCGTCGCCACGTACGGGGCGTGTTTCGCCATCGTGACGTGGTACGGGTAGGCCGGGTTGTACTTCGCGCGGATCATGAGGCGCGCCACCTTGTAGTACGGATCCGACGGCTTCCAGCCACGATAGGGCCGGTCCACCGGGTTCCCGTCCACATAGACGTAGTCGCCGTCGTTGATACCGCGGTCTTTCGCCGCCTGCGGGTTGATGTGCAACTGGTGTTCGCCGACCCCCGGTGTCCGTTTGTCCATGCGGTACGGATCGCCGAAGTTCGACTCATAAATCTGCACCCAGTCGTTCACCGACCATTGGCTGTGCACCCGATGCCGGGTCTTCGGAGTGACGCAGTAGAACTGGTACCCCTTCTCCCACAACGGGTTGCTGTGCCGCTTGATTTCCTGCCACGGCAGCTTGATGTTCCGCACCGTCTTGTCATCATGGTGCTGCGCCGTGATCGGAATCCCGTAGTCGTCCGGACGGACGTACGGGTTGCTGGTCATGATGGCGTTCGGCAGATACGGTGTCGCTTCCGTGCCCTCACGGTGAGAGATGAAGTTTTCGCCGTATTCGATCGCCTCTGGCTCGGTCCGGTAGTTTTCGTACCGGCCGGTCCGCGTCCACATGGGCTTCGACTCGTTGGTCTCTTCCCAGAAGGGCGTCCGCGGATAGGTCCGCACCATCACCATCCATCCCTTTTCCGACTTCAGCATGACGTCCGCGCTGTAGCCGTAGAAGGTGCTGGAGGCATCGAGCATGCGCTGCGCATAGACATCCACGCGGTTTTCGTAGACGAACTTGAAGTAGTCGCGCATCCGCTTGTCGCCGGTCATGTCCGACAACTTGGCCGCCACGCCTGCGAAGGTATCGAGGTCGTTACGGGTGTCGTACAGGGGCCGGATCCCGCCCTTCCAGATCTGCACCCACGGATTGGACACCGTGACGGTCATTTCCGGATAGGTGAACTCCATCCAGGAGTTCGCGGCGAAGGCGATGTCGTTGTGGTTGACGTCCGAGGTCATCTCGATGTCCTGCGTGATCAGGGTCTCGATGTTCGGATCGACGTTGCGCACCATGTCATAGTGGTGCTTGGCGTTGTTGAGCACGTTCACGTTGACCACCCACCGGAACTTGCTCGGGGTCGGCATGTGCGTCTTGCCCGTGAACACCTTGCGCCCGTACTTCGGGGTACTGACGATCAGGGCGGTGTCGCCGTGGTTCCAGTAGCCGACTTCCTCGCCGTAGTAATACGACTTCGTCTTGATTTCCTTGCCGTGCGCGTTCGGATCCAGCGTGATGTTGAACGGATCCTCACCCGTGTGCACAGCAATTCCAGCACCGGACCAGGGCGTGGCCGTCCAGGTGCCAGCCTTGTAGTTCCCGGCCCAGGTATGCTGCCCGGTGCCGAACTTCCCGACGTTGCCGGTGACGATGAGCACCATCGCGGCGCCGCGGGAGTTGATGGTCTGATGGAAGTAGTGGTTCGTCCCTTCGCCGTTATGGATGGCGGCGGGCTTGATCGAACCTGAGTCACGCGCCCAACGGACCAAGAGGTCCTTCGGCGTCCGGCAGATCTGATGACAGGTGTCCAGGTCGTAATCCTGGAAGTGCACCAAGTACATCTGCCACACCGGCATCGCGTCGATTTCTCGACCATTGAGCAGTTTCACCCGGTAGGTCCCGGTGAGGGCTGCGTCAATGCCGCTGTTCTGATAGTGCCAGCCCACCTGCTCCCGGTGGAGCGGAACGGCCTGCTTCTTGTTCAGGTCCCAGACCATCATGCCGCCGAGCCGTTCGACCTGCTCCGGCTTCAAGGACTGGACCCGGCCCGAGTAGCTCTTCGAGAAGTCCGGGAACTTGTACTCGGCCACCACGTCGCGCGGATCCAGGAACTGCAAGGTGTCCGTGCGGACGAGGATCGGCGAATCGGTGTAGCCCTTCAGGAAGTCCACGTCGTGCATGTTCTCATCGACGATGATCTTCATGGCGCCCAAGAAAATGGCGCCGTCCGACGCGGGCCGTAACGGCATCCAGTAGTCGGCTCGATAGGCGGTGGGGTTATACTCCGGCGTGATGACCACGACCCGGGCGCCCCGTTCAATACACTCCAACTTCCAGTGCGCTTCCGGCATCTTGTTCTCGACGAAGTTCTTGCCCCAGCTGGTGTTCAGCTTGGAGAAGCGCATGTCGGAGAGGTCGATGTCGGACCCCTGGGCACCGCACCACCAGGGGTGGGCGGGGTTCTGGTCGCCGTGCCAGGTGTAGTTCGACCAATAGCGGCCGCCCTGTGCCTGATCCGGGCTGACTTTGCGAATCCAGGTGTCCAGCAGGGCGTTGACGCCGCCGTTCATTCTGGTGTTGCCCATCTTGCCGATGATGCCGAGGACCGGCATGCCGGCGCGATGCTTGAAGGTGCGGGTGCCCGCCCCCTTCATCATTTCGATCATTTCCGGCGCATACCCTTGCTCACGGAGCCGACGGGCTCCGGACTCCCCACTGTACCGCGTGGCAATGATGATCATGGCCTTGGCGGCATAGGTGAAGGCCGTGTCCCAGGACACGCGCAACATGTCGTCCAGGAAGCGGCTGTCAAACTTATATTTCCGCTTCGTCTCTGGCGTCAGCTCCGGAGAGCCGGCATCCATCCATTCCTTCCATCCCTTCCGCATCAAGGGACCCTTCAAGCGATACGGGCCGTACACGCGGCGATGGAAGGTGAATCCCTTCAAGCACATGCGCGGGTTGTGCGCAAACGTCCCGCGATTCCCGTAGAGATCTTCATACGTCTGGTGGTCATAGTTCTGTTCCACCCGCATCACGACGCCGTTCCGGACGAACGCCCGGATGCGGCAGGCGTGCGTGTCGTTCGGAGAACAACACCACGTAAAGGACGAATCGTAGCGGTACTGGTCGTGATAGACACGCTCCCACGACCGATCCGGATAGTCCCCTAACGGGTTCCCCACTTCGATGACCGGCTGAAGCGCGGTCAACGCCAGGACCTTGTCCGCCACCGCCACTGCGGCGACAGTCCCCGCGGAGACTTTTAAGAACTGCCTACGTGACAAAAACATTGGTGACACCTCCTAAGAGTTGAGGGCTTCAATAAGCCCACGCGACTTCACTGACGCACAGCGGAAATTTAGACCACCCCCCTTCCTCAGAGAGCTGCCCGAAAGCAGGGAGAACCGAACAGCCATTAGCCGATTGATCATGGCTAACCACGTCGGTTTGTATTGCGTTCCAGGCATCATGGGCCTTCTATGTTCGCAATATGTACACCAAGTTTGATGGAGCTAGCACACTTGAACGAGATCAAATAAGTGATTGAATAGTAAGGAGAAAATAGTGTTATAGGTGATCTTCGAAGATGATCCAGGCATCTGTCGCTGAGTACTAGCTGTATCACTCGCTGCGAGTCAACCCCTTTTAGTAAAGTAAATACTCAATAAATCAATAACTTGAATGCAGTGTTCTTGCGTTACCTTTTGGTAGCGCCTTTAAGCCATTGTAACGAGGGTAAATTGATGAAGGAGGCGCTGCTAGATTGCTTGACAGCCTCGTTCCTGCTCAGTAGAATCCCACCCCTCTGACCGGCTGTGATCGAGCGGGAATAGCTCAGTGGTAGAGCATCGCCTTGCCAAGGCGAGGGTCGCGGGTTCAAATCCCGTTTCCCGCTCCAACAGTTACGCAGCGTTGGCTCTGGCTCACGGCCTCCGTGTGATAGTTTTGTGCTAACGCGGGAGGGTGGTGCCGTTCAAGAATTAACACCCCTTCTCGCAAACTCTCCGGTGAGTGGTGGGCATAGCGCTGGGTCATGGTCGGCGACTTGTGACCGAGCAGCCGCTGCACCTTGTACAGATCCACGCCAGCCTGCGCGAGTCTCGTGGCAAAGGTGTGCCGCAGATCATGGAAACGGAAATTCGTGATCTCGGCTTTCTCCAATGCCGAATAAAATGCGCGCGTCAGGTTCCGGGCATCAATCCTTGTCCCACAGGAAGTCGTAAACACAAAGGAGTCTTTCGCGCTGATCGCTGCCTTGTGGCTTAGAAGCCCCACAAGGCAACTGTTCAGCGGCACCGTGCGCTTCTCTCCATTCTTGCTTTTCATCACCACGAGGACTTGTCGGTTCAGATCGACGGCTCGCCATTCCAAACCGAGAATCTCACCCCTACGCATGCCCGTGTTCAACGCGAACACAAGGATGTCTTGGAGCCAAGGAACCGAGTGAGTGAGTAACCGTGTGTCCTCGTCTGGAGTCAGCCACCGGTCACGTTCATTGCGGACTTTCTCCAGCGAGACCCGCCGCATCGGATTATCGCGGCACCATTCCCACTCCCGTATGGCGATGTTGAAGGCATGCCGGATCAGTCCGAGTTCCTTGTTGACCGTCGCCGGCTTGGCCTTCTGCCGTCGCTGGGCTTTGTAGGCTGCGAGGAGCTTCGGTGTCACCTCAATGAGCCTGAGCGGCCCAAATACCGGCCTCAGATGCCCGAGGCATTGCTCATCTCGCTGGTGGCTTGCTGGAGCCTTTGTCACCGATTGTTCGATGAGATAGCGGTCCATCATCTCGTTGAACGTCCGATCTTTCTCTTCGAGTACGTCGAGAAAGCGGCCCTCCGCGATCTTGACTCTCAGCTTTGCAAGAATGGTTTCGGCTAACCGCTTGTCTGTGGTTTCCGTGGACCGTCTCACCTGTCGGCCCTGATACATCAAACTCATCCACCACACCTTATGACGTCTAAATAGCCCCATCCACATCCTCCTTTTCGATGAGGCTTGATATCGGTTTGGTTTCCCCATGCGGGGGAGTATAGGACTCCCTTTTGGCAGCCGCAATGAGGGCATCCAGGTCAGGCGCTGCGGAAGTCTTTCGTAACTTCGGGAGGGGTGTGAGGTGTAACTCAGGGAAGGACTCAAGCCACTGTTGGATGGCTTCTTGCTCGAATCGGATCAAGGAGTGAATGCGTCGGCAGGGAATCTTCCCTTGTGTGGCCCAGAGGTAAAGCGTGGATGGCTTAATCTTGAGCCAATCTGAGAGTTCTTTGACCGTTAACATCATGTCCAGATCCTGAGCAGGGGGAGTCTTACGACACCCCCTCACCCCCCTGTGAACGGTGCGCCCGCGTGACCGCCGGCGTCCTGCTTGGAACTCGATGATGTCTCTTTCTTCAGCAGCCCTCGATGCTTATTGTTCCATCGGCGCTTGCCCGCAATGATTTGCCTCTCCAACCAGGCTGGCCCACCGGGATGTTCCGCATAGATGACCGCCAGCATCGGGGCCACGGACTGACTCACCCAGCGCTTCACCTTGGGTAACGTCTGGGCCTCCTTCTCCACGACGAGACGGCCTTTCTTGAACCCGTCGGTGAGCAGCAGCCACCAGTCCAGGAGCGGGGCCCGATACCGAAACTCGTCCTCCTCGTCTCGGGTGGTGTCTCGGAAATCCACATAGCCCCGGAGCACGCCCACGATGAATTCGAGCCAGTCGGTTTCCTCCAGGTAGGACAAGACCTGTCCACAGACCTGGGCGCGATCCTTTTTCAACTCCAATTCCCACCGGATGCCGTAGTCCTGCCAATCCTCTCGCTGTTTCGCCTGACTCTCCAGGCGCTTGTCGTAGATGCGCAGGAGGGTCTGACTGTGCGGACTGCCGAGATAGAGGGTCTCTCCGCTGGGCGTGTCTGTATGGATCGATCTGGACGAAATGCGCTGCATACGGTCCGCCCGCGTCACACATTGCCCGATCTCAATGGCCTGTCTGATGGTCGAGAGTGGGACGCAACTGTTCCGATCATCGAGCGCGCAATCGAGGCGCGTCAGGTGGCCGTCGTGCTTCAGAATCCACTGGAGGACCGTCCGGACCTTCCCTGAGGGCCATGGCGCGACAATCCCACCGGAGAGATCGACATGGACTTCGAGGGGCGCACGGGGCGCGCCCGTTCCCAGTTTGCCCACCCCCCGGCTGGCACTCGCGGTGATCCAGGACGCGGGATAGCCGCGAAAGCCGGTGTTGCTCTTGGTCCAGTCGCCGCCTAGCATCTGCATCGTGTCCTGGGCGGAGCCTGCCGGCAGGGTGAAGGCGAGCCAATCAATGGTGAGGGTGAAGGGTGAACTCATAGAATCCTTAGACCTCCTATAACGATCTCTGTGGGTAGTGCCCCCGTGTTACCAGACGGGGGCGGGTCGGCCTGCGCGCGGCCGGCACTGCCGCCCGGCGCGCAGGCTGAGCGTGCCCCAAACCTGGCCTCCGCGTTCCGCCGCATACACGTGAGGACTTGGTGGAGATCAAACCGTAACGCGGTCCTGACCCGTGTCGCCGGAATCTCACCCTTGCGAACCGCTCGCCGAATGGTGTCCGTGCTCACGCCAATGAACGGCCGCGAGTTCTTTGATCGACAGATTCTGATGTCTTCATGCGCCCTCCTTGGTTCACCGTCTTGTCCCACCCTACGCCGGAGATCCCGTCCTGGGAATTAGGCAGGAGACTGCTTATGGCTGCTTATGCATGCTTTGGTGCGCTCTAGTGCGCATGTCATCGCGCTCAGGTGATCAAGCCTGCACCCGCTCGGCGTGATCACGAGCGTAGGGCAAAGAGGACGAGAAGGGAATTAGGCAGCTTGGGGCAGATTAGGACTGTTTAAGGCACTTGAGGAGACTGACTCCTCTGACCCAAAACCCAAAAACTGGGCTACGCATACCTTGAGTGACAGACGCGGATTTCACGTGGCGGGTGGTCACTGTTATAGTTTTGAGTCACCTTCCGGCATGAAGCCTGCGGGACAAATTGTAACGGAGGATTAAACACAAAAGGCAGGGAGCTCTTTCGAACTCCCTGCCCTGTGCTGAAGCGATGGCCTAGCTGAACCTTACAGCCAGGTTACGCGCTCGGCCGGCCGAATGTAGATCGGCTCTTCGACCTGAATACGCGCCACTTCCTTGCCCGACTTGTTGAAGCCCAACACGGTATCGTTGTACATCTCGAAACGCTTCCCGTGGATTTGGGTCTCGAACACTTTCGGACCAGGAATGACATCGTACCGGAAGATGATCTGCTGGCTGGCTCTCCAGAGCTGGAGGACCGCCAACAGTTCACGGCTGGGCACGAGATACTTCTCGATGGCATTGTCCACGCCCGGGCCAAACATCTGCCGGGCATAGCCGCGGGGGCTGTGCCGTGGCGGAATGTAAAAGCCGTTGGGCTCGGTGCCCCACTGCGGGTACAGCGGAAGCGCCACCTGCTCCACGCGAATCGCGTAGTACAGGGGGTGCCACCGATCTTCGGCCCACAGACCGTCCTCACCGATGCGCACGAGGCTCTGCATCCGGATCTTGCCGACGCAGGCGGCCATGCAGCGCGTTTCCATCGGTTCGCCACCGGTCAAGGGGTCTTTCCCTTCAATACGCGGGTAGCACGCGATGCACTTCTCAGACACGCGTGTGGTGCCGCGATACATCGGCTTCTTGAACGGGCACTGCTCCACGCACTTCTTGTAGCCGCGGCACCGGTTCTGGTCGATCAACACGATCCCGTCTTCGGGTCTCTTATAGATCGCCTTCCGCGGGCAGGCCGCCAGGCAGCCTGGATACGTGCAGTGGTTGCAAATCCGCTGGAGATAGAAGAAGAATGTTTCATGCTCCGGCAGACTGCTGCCCGTCATCTTCCACGGTTCGTCCCGTGAGAATCCGGTCTTGTCGATGCCTTCCACGAGGGCGCGCATCGAGGTCGCCGTATCCTCATAGATGTTGACGAACCGCCACTCTTGGTCCGTCGGGATGTAGCCGATCGCCGCCTGGCCGACTTTGGCGCCGGCGTCGAAAATGGTCATCCCTTCGAACACCCCGTACGGGGCATGGTGCTTCCGTCCCACGCGGACGTTCCACACCTGTCCGCCCGGGTTCACCTGCTCAATGAGCTGGGTGATCTTCACGTCGTAGAACTGTGGGTACCCGCCGTACGGCTTGGTTTCCACGTTGTTCCACCACATGTATTCCTGCCCCTTCGAGAAGAGCCAGGTCGACTTGTCAGCCATGGAACAGGTCTGACAGGCCAAGCACCGGTTGATGTTGAACACAAAGGCAAACTGCCACTTCGGATGCCGTTCCTCGTAGGGATACAGCATCTTCCGTCCCAGTTGCCAGTTATACACTTCAGGCATTGTAAACCCTCCTTCTGGTCATGATCAGTTGGTTAGTGAGTCTCATCAGCTGTACATCATAATATTCAAGCTGCAAGCTGTGGGTCCCTTACACCTTGATCTTGATGTGTTCGCCTTTGAGCCACTTGATCATGAACTCGTTCTCTTGGCCCGGCGTGAACCCTGTCCGGACCGGCTCCCATGGACCGCGTGCCCCGATGCCGCCGTCTTCCGCCTTGGTGATACGGATGAGGCACTCTTTCGGGACCGTGTTGATCGCATGGTGGTCGACCTGGTAGCCCCACTTGAACTTCCAGGCTACCGCGTGCTTGCCCGGCAACGAGTCGGTCTGGTGCATCGGCATCAACCAGTTCCGGGTAAAGGACTGTTGGGCCCCGTACCGGAAGTTGGACTGATAACCGGTGTCCACCGCGATGGCGCGTCCGTCTGGGCGCGTCTCATGGCCTTTGACCGATTTCGGCGTCGCCACGTACGGGGCGTGCTTCGCCATCGTGACGTGGTACGGATACGCCGGGTTGTACTTCGCGCGGATCATGAGGCGCGCCACCTTATAGTACGGATCCGACGGCTTCCAGCCCCGATAGGGCCGGTCCACCGGGTTCCCGTCTACATAGACGTAGTCGCCGTCGTTGATGCCGCGGTCTTTCGCCGCCTGCGGGTTGATGTGCAACTGGTGTTCGCCGACCCCCGGCGTCCGTTTGTCCATGCGGTACGGATCGCCGAAGTTCGACTCGTAAATCTGCACCCAGTCGTTCACCGACCATTGGCTGTGCACCCGATGCCGGGTCTTCGGAGTCACGCAGTAGAACTGGTACCCCTTTTCCCACAACGGGTTGCTGTGCCGCTTGATTTCCTGCCACGGCAGCTTGATGTTCCGCACCGTCTTGTCGTCATGGTGCTGCGCCGTGATCGGAATCCCGTAGTCGTCCGGACGGACGTACGGGTTGCTGGTCATGATGGCGTTCGGCAGATACGGTGTCGCTTCCGTGCCCTCACGGTGAGAGATGAAGTTTTCGCCGTATTCGATCGCCTCTGGCTCGGTCCGGTAGTTTTCGTACCGGCCGGTCCGCGTCCACATGGGCTTCGACTCGTTGGTCTCTTCCCAGAATGGGGTGCGCGGATAGGTCCGCACCATGACCATCCATCCCTTTTCCGACTTCAGCATGACGTCGGCGCTGTAGCCGTAGAAGGTGCTGGAGGCATCGAGCATGCGCTGCGCATAGACGTCCACGCGGTTTTCGTAGACGAACTTGAAGTAATCGCGCATACGCTTGTCGCCGGTCATGTCCGACAACTTGGCCGCCACGCCTGCGAAGGTATCGAGGTCGTTACGCGTGTCGTACAGGGGCCGGATCCCGCCCTTCCAGATCTGCACCCACGGATTGGACACCGTGACGGTCATTTCCGGGTAGGTGAACTCCATCCAGGAGTTCGCCGCGAAGGCGATGTCGTTGTGGTTGACGTCCGAGGTCATCTCGATGTCCTGCGTGATCAGGGTCTCGATGTTCGGATCGACGTTGCGCACCATGTCATAATGGTGCTTGGCGTTGTTGAGCACGTTCACGTTGACCACCCAACGGAACTTGCTCGGGGTCGGCATGTGCGTCTTGCCCGTGAACACCTTGCGCCCGTACTTCGGGGTGCTGACGATCAGGGCGGTGTCGCCGTGGTTCCAGTACCCGACTTCCTCGCCGTAGTAATACGACTTGGTCTTGATTTCCTTCCCGTGCGCGTTCGCGTCCAGGTTAATATTGAACGGATCTTCGCCGGTATGCACCGCCAGCCCAGCACCGGACCAGGGCGTGGCCGTCCAGGTGCCAGCCTTGTAGTTCCCGGCCCAGGTATGCTGCCCGGTGCCGAACTTCCCGACGTTGCCGGTGACGATGAGCACCATCGCGGCGCCGCGGGAGTTGATGGTCTGATGGAAGTAGTGGTTCGTCCCTTCGCCGTTATGGATCGCGGCAGGTTTGATCGAACCTGAGTCGCGCGCCCAACGGACCAGGAGGTCCTTCGGCGTCCGGCAGATCTGATGACAGGTGTCCAGGTCGTAATCCTGGAAGTGCACCAAGTACATCTGCCACACCGGCATCGCGTCGATTTCTCGACCATTGAGCAGTTTCACCCGGTAAGTCCCGGTGAGGGCTGCATCAATGCCGCTGTTCTGATAGTGCCAGCCGACCTGCTCACGATGCAGCGGAACGGCCGCCTTCTTGTTCAGGTCCCAGACCATCATGCCGCCGAGCCGCTCGACCTGCTCCGGCTTCAAGGTCTGCACCCGGCCCGAGTAGCTCTTCGAGAAATCCGGGAACTTGTAGTCGGCCACCACGTCGCGCGGATCCAGGAACTGCAAGGTGTCCGTGCGGACGAGGATCGGTGAATCGGTGTACCCCTTCAAGAAGTCCACGTCGTGCATGTTCTCATCGACGATGATCTTCATGGCGCCCAGGAAAATGGCGCCGTCCGACGCGGGCCGCAATGGCATCCAGTAGTCGGCACGATAGGCGGTGGGGTTATACTCCGGCGTGATGACCACGACCCGGGCGCCCCGTTCGATACACTCCAACTTCCAGTGCGCTTCCGGCATCTTGTTCTCGACGAAGTTCTTGCCCCAGCTGGTGTTCAGCTTGGAGAAGCGCATGTCGGAGAGGTCGATGTCGGACCCCTGGGCACCGCACCACCAGGGGTGGGCGGGATTCTGGTCGCCGTGCCAGGTATAGTTCGACCAATAGCGGCCGCCCTGCGCCTGATCCGGGCTGACTTTGCGAATCCAGGTGTCCAGCAGCGCGTTGACGCCGCCGTTCATTCTGGTATTGCCCATCTTGCCGATGATGCCGAGGACCGGCATACCAGCACGATGCTTGAAGGTGCGGGTGCCCGCGCCCTTCATCATTTCGATCATTTCCGGCGCATACCCCTGCTCACGGAGACGACGGGCTCCGGATTCACCACTGTACCGCGTGGCAATGATGATCATGGCCTTGGCGGCATAGGTGAAGGCCGTGTCCCAGGACACGCGCAACATGTCGTCCAGGAAGCGGCTGTCAAACTTATATTTCCGCTTCGTCTCTGGCGTCAGCTCCGGCGAGCCGGCATCCATCCATTCCTTCCATCCCTTCCGCATCAAGGGACCCTTCAAGCGATACGGGCCGTACACGCGGCGATGGAAGGTGAATCCCTTCAAGCACATGCGCGGGTTGTGCGCAAACGTCCCGCGATTCCCGTAGAGATCTTCATACGTCTGGTGGTCATAGTTCTGTTCGACCCGCATCACGACGCCGTTCCGGACGAACGCCCGGATGCGGCAGGCGTGCGTGTCGTTCGGCGAACAACACCACGTAAAGGACGAATCGTAGCGGTACTGGTCGTGATAGACACGCTCCCACGACCGATCCGGATAGTCCCCTAACGGGTTCCCCACTTCGATGACCGGCTGAAGCGCGGTCAACGCCAGGACCTTGTCCGCCACCGCCACTGCGGCGACAGTCCCCGCGGAGACTTTTAAGAACTGCCTACGTGACAAAAACATTGGTGACACCTCCTAAGAGTTGAGGGCTTCAATAAGCCCACGCGACTTCACTGACGCACAGCGGAAATTTAGACCACCCCCCTTCGTTCCTGAGAATCTGAGGCAATGCCATGAATATGCTGGCCATGACACCGACTCGGACAACGGATACAGCAAGAGGGTTGCCAGACAGGAAGTACGTGCCGCCGAACAAGATCTCACGTGCTAACACATTGAAATAGAATGGAAATAAAGATAATTACTAGACGGAGTTGGGGGAGGAAAAGCCGATCGATATTTCGCTAATCGAATATAACGATATGCGCCAGCTGATAAATCGAAATATTTCATGCTATTTATCAATTCGTTACGTTCGCATATGCATATACTCTCCGCAAGGGTATGGCCGAAATAGCCTTGGCGAAATGGATCGACAACCATTTCATGTGATGATTATGCTACCAAGAAGAAACGTGATCGCAGAAATGAATAGAAATTGAGCAGAAGACGAGGGCAGTGAACGGAAGGACTGTAACGAATGGGCGACAGAGGCTACTGATTCTCGACATCCTCGCTTTCCAAAAAATCGTTTCATGAGCAGCGAGAAATGTTGCCGTGGAATGCCACTATCTTCAGCCGCCTTCGTGATGACACCGCCATGCTGTGCGAGTTTGAGCACGCAGGTAGGACTTCGTAAACTCTTCGAGCATCTCGCTCCTTCGCCTCCATGTATGGAAGAGTTGGTCAGGCTCGGGTCGACTGATGCGAGACTCTCGGCCTCACTCTGTGGAAGCGCGTTTCGGACATCTCGCGCCCGAATAATGCCGTCGGTCGCAAGCATGACCATCCGTTCCACGACATTGCGGAGTTCCCGCCCATTCCCGGGCCAGGAATACGACACAAGAACCCCCACCGCCTCTTCGTCAAAATGGCATTGGGCCTTGCCCATGGATCGAGCCAGCTGGCTGAGCAAATGGCGTGCGATAACGGGAATGTCCCCGGGACGCTCGCGGAGCGGGGGCACCCGAATCGAGACGACGGCGAGCCGATAGTACAAATCCTTCCGGAAAGTCCCCTCACGGACTCGCGATTCGAGATCCCGATTAGTCGCAGCGATAAAGCGCATATTCACCCGGCGAACTCTGGTTCCACCCACGGGACGCACTTCACTTTCCTCCAAGAACGCGCAGGAGTTTTGCTTGGAGGATCAGGGGAAGCTCCCCGATTTCATCAAGAAAAACGCTGCCGCCGTTAGCTAACTCAATGAGCCCCGGCTTGTCGGCAATCGCACCGGTAAAGGCACCCCGTACATGCCCGAACAGCTCGGACTCCATCATTCCCTCAGGAACGGTCGTACAATCAATCACTTGAAACGGCCGATCGCACTCGGGACTCTGCTGATGGATCGCCCGTGCAATGATCCCCTTTCCCGTTCCGGTTTCGCCGGTGATTAAGACCGTCGAGCGGACCTGGGCCGCCTCACGAATACTCCGCATAATTCGATCGAAGGCAACGCCACTCCCCACGAAACTATTGGCTTCGAACTCCTGCCGGTCCTGTTGCTCATACACCGCATGCCGACGCAGGATTTCAGAGATGCGAATCGCCCGATGGAGTCGCATTCCCAAATCCTCTGCATTGACGGGTTTCAGCACATAGTCGAAAGCACCTCGCCGCATCGCATCCACGGCCAGCGGGACCGTGTTCATGCGCGTCACCACCAGCACCGGCAAGTTTGGATCGATCCTTTGAATGCGACTGACGAGATCCAATCCATCCATGCCCGGCAACACCATGTCGGTCAGCACAAGATCGATGGCCCGTTCCCCGAGCAATTCCAAAGCCCCTTCCGCCGTCGGAACGAACCTCCATATCGAAATCTCCCCCCAGCGGTTTCAGGTCCGCCGCTTCAAGGGCGTGCAACATCAACTCAAGATCCGTTGCGTTGTCCTCGACGATCAGGATCGTGAACGGCACTTTGGATTTGGCTCTGATCGATCGCATATCGGAAACCCCGCCACGTGTCATCATCTCCCCCTTCCTCACAAGACCCCTCGCCGGACGACATCAACCAACATCGGGAACTCTCAACGCCTGCATCCCGGCATTCGAGGCTCCCTCGTGCTCCTGAAAACTCGGAACCGTGAATTGTACGGTGCAACCCAGCCCCTCGGCTCCGTCGATCCACACCTTGCCACCATACAGGTCCACGATGCGCTGGATGATGGTTAGGCCAATCCCGCTGCCGGCTGCCTCAGATGTCAACAAACGGACAAATGGCTGAAACACTCGAGTGCGTTGGGTCGAAGGGATCCCGATCCCGTGATCCTCCACAGAGAACGCCACCATAGGACCCTGCACACGACCACTGATCCTCACCACGGGTGGCTCTCCAGCTCGAGTGAACTTCAGTGCGTTCGAGACCAGGTTATCGAAGATCTGCCGGAGATAGGCACCGTGACAGGCGACGAGCGGTAACCCTGGTTCAACATGCACCACGGCACGAAGCCGCTCGATCTCACCGGCTCGGGCTTTCAACACCTCACCAATAATCGCAGTTGGATCGACAGCCGTGATGGCACCCTGATCAGTACCGACACGAGCCACGGTCAAGATACCTTCCACTCGATGCACAAGATCTTTGCTATTCTCTTCGATAAGAACTAACCACCGCTTTGTCCGGTCGTCGAGTTGCCCACCACACTGCTGGACCAGTAACCGTGCGAGTTCCTCCATGCGAGCCCCTGGCCCTTTGAGATCATGCGCCAAGGTTTCGGCAAGATGCTCGAGCTGTCGAAGGCGTGCAGCCAATCCCCGTTGTTGCTCCTGCGCAGCCTCATACAATTTCACATTCGAGATGGCCAGCGCAGCCTCTTGAGCCAATCCCTTTGCAAGCCGTTGGTTCCATTCCTCAACAGATCGTGGCTGTTCGCACACGAGGGCCAGGACGCCGAAGGGCTCTCCTCGGGCCAAGAGCGGAACAGCCAGCATGCTGTCCCCCATCAAGTTTCGCCGCAACACTTGCGGCCGTTCGTCAAAGCGAAACCCTTCCCCGATGGCCACCTCCCGCGTCTCATAAGCTGCAACACTGATGGGGAGCTCGTCCCACAACATGACAGAGTTGTCCAGGCGATCGTTCCACTCTCCGGACGCGGCTTCGACGACCCAACACCCCATCCGCTCGTTCCGAATGAGCACGAGACAGACATCTGCGCGGACGAGTTCCACCGCCCGGTCGGAAATGCGGCGCAAAACCCCATCGAGCCCATCTGGGCCAATCGTATTGATGTCCCGTCCAATCGTATTGAGGGCTTCGAGTTCTTCGATGTGAGTTCCAATGCGCCGAGCCATAGTCAGATAGGCCTCGGCCAGCTGACCGAGTTCGTCCTTGGAGGCACGGGCTGGTGCCAAAAGCTGCCCGATCTCGGCGGGATCGACATGCTCTCCTAACCGTGCGGTGGCTAATTGCAGCCGCATGATCGGATCGGTCAAGGAGCGGGCCAGCATGCGCGAGCTGATCCATCCCAGCAACACCACACCTGCGAGCGCAATCCAGAGCCCGACAAACGTCTGATGCGACAGTGCTTCCGCCCTGGCGTTCAACAACTGCCGTTGCTGCTGCAAGCGGTCTTCGATGGCCCGGAGATCCTGGCGGAGGCGGTCGGACTGCCGAAGCCCTTCCCCCAACCGGATATACGACAGCGCTTTGGCCATATCTCCCCGCTGAATGTCGGCGATCAATTCGTGCTTCGATCGCAGAAGATCTTTCAATTGCCGCGCGATCGGCTCGAGACTATCCGGAAAACCTGACAGTCCTGCCAGCAGCCTGCCGGCACTCGCCAGTGCTGGCTCAACCCTCGCTTCTGCTTCACTTAGCGGGGCAAGGAACGCGGGCTGCTGGGTCAATACATATCCGCGAAAGCCGTCCTCAATATCGATGGCGAGTCGCCGCAACACCTCCACATGCTCGTGTGCAAGTACGAGTTCATGTCGTTGTTGCTGGGCAGAGAGAAGCTGTTGAACGATATAGAGGTGAGTCGCAAGCCCGCCCATGAGCGGGACACAAAGCAGCAAGAGCAAAGTCCACACTTTGTGTTGAATGCGAAGGTGTTCCCACCACTGTGCGGCCCATCGAGTCATCGGGCGACGTCCTTCCGTTCTCGGCAGTAGGCTCAGGAAGGCTGTGGTTAACCATTTGAATTTGGGCTTTGGGAGAAAGAAATGTCAAGCCGAGTGACTCAAAAGGCCAAAAACTTGGCTGCAAATACCTTGCGGAACGCACTCGTATCTCAAGTGGCGGTAGTATGACCTTATCGTTTTGGGTCACCCAGACGAATTGGATTGAAGCCCCACCTTGCTGTGCTAAATTTGTGATGAAACTTTTATAAAAAGCCAGCTCTCCATAGACATACTGGACTGAATAGAATTTCCGAAACATGCTGACTAATCAGAGAAAAGTGGGGAAACCAAGCTCCGATCAAGCCTTTTAGTAGCATTACTTTCCGAATTGCCAAGGCGAGGGTCGCGGGTTCAAATCCCGTTTCCCGCTCCAATATTCGGTCTTCTTCTTGAGATGTCTTCCTCTACTCCTTGCATGGTGGTGACCACTATTCTGTTTTCCGGTCTGGTGTGTTTTCCTCCGCAGGTCGTTCAGACCACAAACATGCTTGACGTAACCTTTGGATGAGTTGAAGAGGAAGTTGCACAGGCGATGCAATTCGCCTATGAACGACTCAAGCTTGGATAGAGCCCTCGAGTGCGGTGGCGTTGGTTGCGCTGCTTAGGCAAGAGCCTCAACTCATCGGCAAGCGGGTTGGCGTGGTGCTTACTGGGGGCAATGTGGAGTGGTCGCAGTCCTGACCCCGTCCGGACAGGACCAAAACATTGCTGCATTACAATAGTGAGCGGGCTGCGTGTGAGAGGGATTGTAGCCGCCCCACCTGTTCAACTGCACGAGAGATTTCGTCCGGGGTGAGCGGAGTTCGACTAAATCGTCCCTGATGGTAGAGGGAGGTCACCTCAGCCACCATGGGGCCGGCCGCCTTCCATTCCTGTTCAACCAGTCTGGCAAATTCACCGGCGGTAACGGCTGGTGGTTTGCTCACGCCTTGTCTCTCCATCGTGCGAAGCATTCGGATATAGAGCTGCACGATCGCAAGCTGCGGATGCGATGTTGGAATATGTGTAGTGGCCCAGAGCCCTATCCTATCCCGAAGGATGAGGAGCAGCACAGCCAGGCCGACCACTATCACTCCCGTAACGAGTTCCAACGAACCAGGCTGTAACGTTCGGGCTACATGTGTCAGCCGGCTGAGGGCCTGGCTGATCGGGCCATTCAGCGACGAGATCCATCGGCTCACTCTTTCCCGCAATGCATCACTGCCTTCTCGTACTCCGTGAACGACCGCCAGTTGATCCTTCGCACTATAACGGACGAACAGGCGATCCCACTGTAATCCAAGGGATTCCCCGAGTCGGCTGAGCGACTCCCAGCGAGAGGTGGCGACTGCCGCGCTAACGGTGGGGGTGGGATCCATGGTGATCCAGCCTGAGCGGGGAAAGTAGACCTCGACCCAGGCATGGGCGTCCCGCTGGCGCACGGTGAAATAGCCTCCATATTCGTTCCATTCCGTGGCCAGGAATCCTGTCACTAGTCGAGCGGGAATCCCTACAGTCCGCAGCATCACGACCATAGCTGTTGCGTAATGTTCGCAGTACCCGGTTTTGCGCGTGAAAAGAAATTCCTCGAGTGGATGACTGAGCGTCGCCGTGTCGGCCTCAAGGCTATAGCGATAATTTTCCAGGAGATGTTGCTGGATCGCCAGCGTTTGTCCGAATGTGGTCGTGGCCTGTTGGATGACGCGATGTGCCAAGTCTGCAACCTGTTGTGATTCCCCGGGAACCTGAAGATATCGGGATCGGACTGAGTCAGGGTAGTCCATGGCGGAGGCGGTCCGTTCGTCTGCGACGAGCTGCGGGACTTGAGAGGTGACGGAGTATCGAATGCGGGAAGAAGGTGGAGACTGGCAAGTGGAGCCCGCTCATGACATCGACCTGCACGGCGGGAAACTCTCCGCTGCACGAACTCCGCGAATGGGGCTGCAAACAGGACTGCGGTATCGAGTGCTTCCAGCAGGATATCTTGGCGGATCGGTATGGACAGGCTGCCTGGAGGACGGCTGCCGGCTGGGCGAGCAAGGAATGTTCCATCCGCCACGAGACTCAAGGAGCGCCGGCGGTTTCCGCTGTGGCTCCATGATCGTCCACTGTACTGATCGTAGGCGAGGCCTCTCAGGTAGAGACGATCTTTCCCAACAGTGGCTTGGTCCGGTAATTCAACCCGCATGACGATCTGAGGATCTTGTTTGACTGACCCGATTGTCCCCAGGTCGACCCGATCGGAAAACCCCGTCGTCCGCAGTGCCTCCCCGCTCGTCCTCTGCAGCACGCCTGCACCGATGCGAGGGATGAGAAAGAAAATGACCAGTGTCAGGACGATCGTCAGGACGGCAGTTCCGTTCGTCAACCAAAAGAAGCGGTGAGTGATGCGGCTCGAGAATGTCGTGTGACAGGCTGACGTGCCCGTGGGTGCGACTGCAGGGGTTTCGCCCATTTCTTGGTTCAAGTGATACAGCAAGAGTGTCCAGACAGCAGCGAGCAGATACAGCAGAAAAATTGGGACATACCACGCATCGCTTGTGAGTGCCGCGGAAGCCAGGATTGCCATGAGACTGATGGCGTAGAGGTGTCGATAATCACGCCGCTGTTGAAGGGTAAGCAACTTGATACCCAGCAGCATGACCAAAAAGTGGATACCAGCCGGGAGGAGGTCTCGTGATACCAGGGTGAAATCAATCAGAAATGTGACGAAGGCGCGATCAAAAGGACATTCCATAGGGTTGGAGAGAAGGTGACCTTTGCCATAGCCCGTCGAACGAAATGGACCCCTCCTGCGTGAACCAGCGAGATGATGAGGATGATCGCTGTGGGGAGGGCGAGCCAGAGCGGGACGCTCTGCGCAAGCACGAGTCCGCTGAAGGCTGTGATGGCGAGGAGGACGGAGCTGAGGGCAAAGGCCTGATCAATAGGCATGTGTCAATTCTTCGAGTTGCGTGGCATGGAGCACTCGATCGGCTTGCATCGTATTTGTGAGTGCCGTCTTGTCCGACCAGGGTACAACCGCCACCGTGTAGCCCCGCTCGCCTTCGTGGGTGAGCGGGGGAGTGCTCGCCCTGCAGCCCGAGCCGACTGAATTCAGGTGGCTGCCGTTTGCATAACGCCAACAGTCGCAGCATCGCCAAGAGATGAGCGGATCCCGAGCCGAGTCCTGAGTCTTCTGTCCCTACGATGAGTCGCACAGGATAGGCCCGCTCTGTCAGCTGCCAGAGGAGTGATGCCACGAACGTCACGCTTCTTTCGAATAGGGACTCGCGTTCTTCGGGGGCTATGATTGAAAGGACGACCGTGATGCGTCGCTGATCCTCCGCTTCGGTTTCCCGCACGATCAACTGGGACGTGCGGGCGGTCGTCATCCAATGGATGGCTCGCGAGTCATCGCCTGGTTGATACAGGCGGAGGTTGTGAAGTTGGGTCCCATGTCCGCGTCGTGGGAGGGACTGTCCTTGCCCTTCGCTGACCAATTCATCCACGAATCGCAAAGTGAGCGGCTTGATGGGAGGACTGACGAGCAGATGCGCTTCGGCGGAGTAGAGCCCTTTCTTCAGAAACAGTCCGAAAGGGAAAAGCGTGTGAGCCCGAATGCCTTCGAACCGGATCCAGCCCCGTTTTGTGGCGAGCAGTGGGTAGGACAGGAGCACGGAACTCTGCGGGGGGAGGAGGTGAACAGAGAGACCTCGGTCCACATCTTGGCCTTCGACGACATCGAGTAGACGCAGGGAAAAGCTGGGCAGGTACCGATTTCGGTTGGCGACCGAGAGTGTGAAAGTGGTCGGCTCGTTGGCCATGATGAGGTCGGGCACATGCCGACGAAATTCCAATCGCCGAAGACAGTGCTCCGAGAGCAATCCGGAGATCACGATGAGGCTGAGCATCATCGCGAGGAGTAAGTAAAACAGATTGTTGCCGGTATTAATGGCGGCGAGCCCGATCCCGAATGTGAAGAGAAGAAACCTGGTCCCTTCAGACGTGAGACGAATCGACCGCCTCCGGGACATGTCCCGGGCGAAGGAGAAGACTGGGGAGGCACGGAGGTTGAGGAGTAGGTGCTTCACGCGCGTAGCTCATCCAGTTGCCCGAGGTGCCCATCCGCGACCGGCTAGACAGGGACGGGAACGGTTTCGACAATGTCGAGCACCATACGTTCCGCCTGTTCGAAGCTTTGTGTCCGCATGCCATGAGTCCGGTTCAGCATGACGCGGTGGGACAGCACGATCGGCGCCAGTTCCTTGATGTCGTCGGGGAGACAATAGTCGCGTCCGCGGACGACCGCCAATGCCTTGGCAGCTTTGCTTAGCGCCAGCGCTCCGCGTGTGCTGACCCCCAAGGATAAAAGCTCGCTCTGACGAGTCGCTTGCACGATCGCGAGTAAGTAGTCCGTCAAGCTCTCTTCCATATGAACCTGATCCACACGGGTCTGTAGTGCCAATACTTCGTGGGCCGACAGCACAGCTTCCAATGTTTCAGCGGGATGCAACGAATGCGGACGGCCAAGCACCTTCCTCTCTTCCTCGAGCGTGGGATATCCAATACAGAGGCGCATCAGAAACCGGTCGAGTTGGGATTCTGGAAGGGGGAACGTGCCGTGATATTCGGCAGGGTTCTGCGTGGCGATGACCATAAAGGGCTGCTCAAGCGGATGCGTCTGATTATCAACGGAAATCTGTGCTTCACTCATCGCTTCCAGGAGACTGCTCTGGGTCTTCGGCGAGGTGCGATTGATCTCGTCGGCCAGCACGACGTTGGCGAAGATCGGCCCCGGTATGAACTCAAACTCCTGTTTTTGCCGGTTAAACATGGAGACGCCGACGATGTCGGAAGGCAAGAGATCGCTGGTGAATTGAATGCGCTTGAACGAACAGTCCAGCGATCGGGCCAAGCTGTGTGCCAGCGTGGTTTTGCCGACGCCAGGAACATCTTCGAGCAGAAGATGGCCACGGGCCAGAAGGCAGACTACCGCCATCTCGATGACATGGGATTTCCCCTTGATGACCAGCGCAATATTGTCCTGGATCGCCCGGATGGTGTGAGCTGAACTCATGTTGGGATTAGTGGTCCTGGTAGTTGAAGAATGCCTGGTGATCGGACACGATCGAAGTCTAACAAAGGGTCTGGAGACGGTCAATTTTCACGCGAGTTCTTGCAACACCCAGTCTGGAGAGGGCGACTCGTAGCGGTTTGCACCGGTGGGGCTGTTCTAGTTCTGGTCTATTCTGGCACGAGGATCAGCATCCAAGGAGGGGTTTCTTCGACCATGTCAGAAAACCGTCGGGCGGTACTGCTGGCGGGAATTCCTGGAAAGACGGCTCCACGGCGAATCTGAACGGAACGAAAACGATAGGAGGGATCCTGCGTTGGGAGAAGGGGGAGGACTCGTGGGATCTGTCTGCGTAACGGGCTGGAGTCTGAAAGGTTCAGGGTCTCGCCGAGCGCAAGGCGCGAGAGCCGCTCGAAGATCTCGCCGAAAATCGTCGGGAGATTGTCTGATGTGAACGGCTGATTATCCGGTCGATGGCGGGCGTCGTCGAGGAGTTGTGCCAGGATTTCCCAGAAGACCTGGGTATCGACGGCTCCGAGGACACAGAGGAGGCCTCGGTGCGCCAGCAGGTCAAGCAGGGCGAGGGGGCCTCGAATCTCGAACTTCCATGGCGGAAAGAGGAGTGCGCGTTCTCCCGTGCTGTACCTCCAGGGCCGGTTCGCCAGAAAAGTGGGTTTGCCGGAACGTGCCTTTGGTTCGATGGAGCTCTTGAGTGATGATCTGATCGGACAATCGGGTCGGTTCATAGGCAAACGTAGGCGTCGCGGGAGCCCAGCAGGTCGCGATCGTATAGCGTGGTGCGAGCTTCCCGGCCTGGTCGAGATTGCCCAGGTCGAACATGTCCTGGTTTCCGTAGAATTGAAACGAGAGACCGGTCCGAGACCGCAGGCCGTTGAGTCTCTCCCGTTCCGGATGGAGTGGGCCACCCAGCTTTGAGCCTGGCTGAAGCCGATCAAGGCTATGAAGAATCAATTCGCGCTGTCGTTGTTGAAGGGGGGCTACGTATAGCTCGACCAGTTCTGTGGCAAACGAGAGGTCGCCGGCGCCCAGATCGAGTAGGGAGGCCACGTCCGCATCGAGTAGTAGGTCAAAGGGATTAAAGTGGGAATGGGCGAACGCCTCGATTTCTTCGCTCCGCAGGGAGGTCACCGGCCACTGGGATGTCGGGCCCTCAACGACGCCGAACCACACACAGAGGGCCCGCACAGCTTTTGTCGGGGGGAGCCCTGTGAGTTCTTTGAGTCGGGGACCGGGGAGATCTTGAATTCGTTCGGCTTGTGCGTTTCCCAAGGCCAGGGTGATCGCATCACGGATGATGACGGGAAGATCGACGCGGTGGGCTTCCTCGATCAACCTTTTCAACGTCGCAGTGAGTTGCCTTGCCTCAACAAGTTTGCGTGAGGCCTCCCACTCCTTGTCGCGTTCCTGCAAGAGCTGGGTGACCTGTGAACGAAAGTCTGCAAGGACCTGTGCGGTGGAATTCATGAGTTGGTTGGTGTATGGCGCGTGATGGTAGATCTGTCGATGTCAGTTGGTGAATATGTGGCAGCATAGCGACCTGGTCCATGAGCGTCAAGGTTGCCGTATTGCCGCCCGGAGAGACCTGTGTTAGGTAGAGGCTATGTACAAGACACCAGCGCTGTTCGCTACACGAGCGATCCTAATCACATATAGGGTGCTGTTGGTCGTCGGGGTATTGTGGATCACCGTGGCCTGCACGAGTGGAGAGGGCGCCAGATCTTCTGCCGCCGTACAGGACGGGCGTCATGCGCCGTTCAAAGAATGGCAGGTCATTGATACGGCAACGGGTCAACCGGTCTCTTTCGATCAGTGGACGGCGTTGTTGCTCCAGCAGGACATCATTTATCTGGGCGAGGAACATCACAATACATTTCATATCGATGCGGCGATGACGGTACTGCGGAGGCTGAAGGCGGAGAAGCGTATACCGGTCTTGGCCATGGAAATGTTCAGCTGGGACGGCCAGGAGGCACTGGATCAGTACCTTTCCGGTGCAGAAGTGACGCGCCAGGAATTCCTTGAGGCCGTCCGGTGGCAACAGAATTGGGGTGGTCCGTACGAGGATTATGAACCGTTGGTTCGCTTGGCAAAGGAACAACATTGGGCTGTCGATGCCATGAACCCTCCGAAGGCGTTGGTGAGGATCGTCGCCAAGAACGGTTTGGTTCAGGCGGAGTCTGACCCAATGATGGCGCAGTGGGGTATGAAGGACGAAGCCATTGTCGATGATCCGATCTATCGAACGCGTATTCTTCAGCAACTCCAGGCCTGTCATGGTGGGGGGGCTGACAGCCTCTATCAGACGATGTTCGAAGCTTCCATGGTTCGCGATGAAGGGATGGCCAAGACGTTGGTCCATCGTCTTGGCCGGATTCGCTCGGGGACCGATAAGATGGCTGGGCCGCTGGTGAGCTATACGGGGGGCGGACACATTCAGTATAACCTTCCGGTTCCGAAGCGAGTAGCCCGCCGCCTGACCGATCAGGTCCGCCAGGTCAGCGTGTATATGACGTCCTTCGAGGTGGGGCGCATCGAGGAATTACAAGACATGATCCGTGAGAAGATTGCGGATTATCTGTGGCTGACACCGGTCAGTACACAGGGGCCACCTCGTCGATGCTGATGGTCTTACTTCGTGGTGATAGCCGAGAGGCTGAAGTCGGTTGGCGATTGACTGATTCCTCTGGCCCCCCCCAACTTTGTTGTTTTACCTGTTGGTTGGTTGATAGCGACTTAAGGAGGAGTTCATGTCAGAGAAACCGGTAATTGCTCGGAGAATCCCTTGCGTGAAGGAAGTCGGTCCAGGAACTGTCCATTGGTGTCAATGCGGTCGATCGAAAACGCAACCGTTTTGCGATGGATCCCATACGGGGACGGAGTTTTCGCCGATGGAGGTTCATTTTGAAGATAAGAAACAGGTGGCATTCTGTGGCTGTAAGCAAACGAAGAATCCTCCCTTCTGTGATGGGTCTCACTCGCGGATCTAATCATGCGGAGCTGGCAGCTGATCCCCACAGCGAGTGAGAACGATTCGGTGGCTCTGCTGGAGGCGGGTGCGTCTCTAAGATTCGCTCAAACTGGCGCCGTGCAATCAAAGGGTGTGCCATAGTTGGTGTCGATGGAAGGGGTCAGGGGTGATGTGACCGGCTGTTGAAAACCGATGAACCCTTGACAGTTTCCCCGGTCCGTTTCAGACTACGCCGCAACATCAGTTGGAGTTGTTTGCGATTGGGAACGCAGCGCATGCGAAACAAGATCCCCTGTTCCGCTGAGCGATTAAGCCTCCTGGATCCTCCGATGATCCAGGCGGTGGTTGATCGCAATGCCTTTCATATCGGCAATCAGTACCTCTCTGAAAATCGCGTTCGGATCGTCGAGGCCGATGATGCCCAGATTTCGTCTGCCGTCATCGGGAATTCCGGCCTCTATGAACAGACGATCCGTCTCAAGGAGGGGCATCTCATCTCAAAGTGCAGCTGTGCCCTGCCGGAAGAGCCGATGTGCCGTCATTGTATTGCGGTCCTGTTGGAATATCATCGCTGGGCACAGCCGAGGAGCGGTCAGCCGAAGAAGGCGAAACCGTCTGCAGTCACACAGCCGGCACAGGCCTCTCCGAATGGCAATGGCGCGTCTGCGCTAAGTCCTGCTTCGACGACCGATTTGAAGCTGGGCGAGGTGATGGCGTTCGTCGAATGGCTGCAACCTGCGATAAAGGCGTTGGAGCTAGGGCAGCCCTTGCCTGATTCGCCAAAGTCCGGCGGGGATCTCGCTCCCTGGATTCAGGCCATTCGTAATCTGGAGGAGCGCCGCCGCGAAAGCGAAGAAATACGGATCAACCTGGAATCCGACATGCGGGACCGAGAAGTCTATGCCGGTCGATTGACGCAACAGCTTCAAGCTTCCATGGAGGAGATTAAGGCCACCCAAGCCAGTTCTCAGCAACTGCAGCAGGAACTGACTGCTTGTAAGGAGATGCTCGCGAAAGTTTCAGAGGTTGCCTCCGAGGTCGGGAGCTATGACAGTCAACTCAAGTCTCTCGCAGGTGAGGTGTTGTCAAAGGGGGCACAACTCGACAAGCTCGCTCATTCCTTCAGGGAAGTCTCGACGGCATTAAAAGCGTTTGCCAAGACCTCTGCCACCTCCTAGCCTATCCCGTACAGATTCCCCTCCCAGTTTCCGTTCTCATTGTAAGAGCCGTTGCGTCTGATCTGGGAATTTCAGTATAATGCGGCCCTCGTTTTGTCCAATTGACCAGAGGGAGGATTGAGTCATGAGAAAGCTGTGTGCAGGGGTTGTCGCTGTGGCTGGTACGGTTCTGCTGACTGGCGTGTCCTACGTTCTGGCGAACGAGCCGAAGGGCGAGGGCCCGCCTGATTATAGCGGAGTCACCGGTATATATTACACATTGATCGGGTTGATTCTGGCCTACGGCGTCTACGATTCCTTCCTCAAGAAGTCCTAAGGCCACGCATTTAAAAGTTGGACACGGGCCCTGCCTGATAAAGAAATACATCAGGCAGGGCCCGTGCCTTCTCTGTTTTCCTTTCCATGGACCGCTTTCACCGGTTTCGCTCCAGCAGCGGCTCAAGCGCTGGGAAGATCTTTTCGACAATCAGTCGATAGCCCTCTCCAGTCGGATGAATACCGTCGGCCTGATTGAGCGAGGACGAGCCTGCCACACCATCCAGAAAAAATGGAATCAACGCGAGGTGATACTGCCTCGCTAAGGACTGGTAGAGCGCCTCAAACCCAGCGGTATAATCCTTTCCATAATTGGGCGGAAGTTTCATCCCGGCTAACACGACGGTGACTGAGGCGTTTTGGAGTTGTTGAATGATCCGTTCGAGGTTGGCTTTCGTCTCTTGGAGGCTGAGGCCGCGGAGCCCATCGTTGCCGCCTAGTTCCAGAATGACGATCGAGGGTTTGCTGTTCAGGACCCAGGAGACTCTCCGGATTCCGCCGGCTGTCGTATCACCGCTGACTCCCGCGTTCACGACTCGATAGGAATAGCCAGCCGCGTCAAGTTTCCGTTGCAGTTGAGCGGGATAGGATTCGTCTGGTGCCACGCCTAAGCCGGAGGTCAGGCTGTTGCCGAAGGCGACAATGCGTGGGCGGTCGGCGGAGACTTGAGTCTGCGGTCGGCCCGGTTGCGCCGTGACATCGATTCCCAGGCGTTGTCCAAAGCCATCGCGAGGGGGGCTCGAAGACGGAGGCGGAGATGAGGGAGCACTGCTGCGGTCACAACCATAGAGGGCAATCAAGGATAGGAAGAGGCAGAATAATAGTTTTGGGAGAATCCATGAGCGGCGCATCATTGTTCAGTATAATATAGGCTTTGACGTGGACGATACAGTGGGAGTCCGAAGAACAATATGATCACCCTCTCTCACCTGACGATGCGCTTGGCCGGCGGAGGCCATCAGATCACGATCCTCGATGACGTCACACTCGAGATTCCTGATAAGCAGCGCGTGGCCATCGTCGGCCCGTCCGGGAGCGGTAAGTCTACCTTGCTTGGCCTCATTGCGGGACTGGATCGGCCGACGTCCGGCTCCATCAAGTTGAACGGCGTGGAGATCTCCACGATGCGCGAGAGTGCCTTGGCGCGGTATCGTCGCGATCACATCGGCTACATCTTCCAATCCTTTCACCTCATTCCCACCCTCACCGCCCTGGAAAACGTACTGGTGCCCGTTGGAGTTGGCAGGGATACGCACGGCGCAGGAACGTGCGACGGAACTGTTGAGGGCCGTCGGCCTGGGTGATCGACTGCATCATTATCCCGTCCAACTGTCGGGAGGCGAGCAGCAGCGGGTGGCTGTCGCCAGAGCGTTCGCCTGTCACCCACCGATCCTGTTGGCCGACGAGCCAACCGGCAATTTGGACTCGGCCACGGGACAGCAAGTAATGAATCTGCTCCTGTCTCTCCATCGCGATTACGGCACCACATTAGTCCTCGTCACGCATGATCGAGCTACGGCTTCCTCGATGGAGCGGGTGATTGCGTTGCGCGACGGCCGCATCGAATCCGATACCCTCACCGACTCAGACAATCGGGTCGCAGAGTCATCCCAGTGAACCGCTTCATCTTGAGGATGGCCTGGCGTGAAACCAGGGGTGCCTGGCGGCACTTTCTCTATTTCTTCGCCTGTATCGCGATCGGCGTCGGGGCTTTGGTCGGGGTGTCGCTGTTCGGCACGAATGTGGATCGCGCCGTCACGAAAGAAGCACGCGGGTTGTTAGGCGGCGATCTCGAAATTCGTCTGACTCATCCCCTGAGTCTCGCGGGACAGGCGGTGCTGCAGTCACTGGGCGAACGAGGCATGGCCTTCACCCATGTGAGCGAGCTCGTAGCCATGGCCGCGCGCACGACACAGGGGTCGTCTGTGACCCAATCGACCCAGATCATCGAACTTAAAGCGGTCGAATCGACGTATCCCTTGTACGGGGCGATCCGACTCGACCCGGCGCAATCGCCTGATGTCCTGCTCCACCCGGATGAGCGCCGCTGTGGCGGGCATTCCTGTTTTGGAGCGGTGGTGCAGGAGTCGCTGCTGATTCGGATGGGCCTCTCGGTCGGGGATCAATTGAAGATCGGTCAAGCGATGTTTCTGATTACCGGCATCGTGCGGACCGAGCCGGATCGAATGGCCAATGCATTTAGTTTGGGCCCACGGGTGATGATAGCGCAGGAGGGATTGCAGGCGGCGGAGCTGATCAAGCCTGGAAGCCGGGTGCGAGAACGGTATCTCGTGAAGATACCGCCCGGTATGCCGGTGGAGCCGCTCCTCTCTGAGCTGCGCGGTCGGCTGGCGGCAGATTCCGCGCGTGTATCCAGCTATCGCGCGGCCCAGCCACAGTTGAAGCAATTTCTCGACCAACTCTCCCGCTATCTCGGGCTGATCGGTCTCACCGCGCTGTTCATCGGCGGACTGGGGGTCGGGACCTCGATTCATGCCTTCTTGCGGGACAAGCTGCGGACGATCGCGATCTTAAAAGCGGTCGGCGCTGATTCGGCTACGGTGGTCTCGACCTATGTCGTGCAAGCGATCTTCCTGGGATGTATAGGGAGCCTCGCTGGGATCCTGTTGGGGATTGCGCTCCAACGAGGGCTGCCTCCCCTCATGGCTGGTCTCTTTGTGTCAGACCTCCTCGAGCAATTAGGCGTCTCCTCAGAATTATCGTGGTCCTCGATCTGGCCCATCTGAAAGGGGCGACGCTTGGACTGTTATCGACGCTGCTGTTTACCCTGTGGCCCCTGTTGAAGATTCGAGACATTCAGCCAGGTGCGATCTTCCGGCGCGATGCAGAACAGACGACGGTCGAGCCTGCGACTCCTCCGTCACGATGGTGGGTGAACTGGGCGACTAGCCGATCGATTGAATGTCTGCACGGCCGGAGGGATCATCCTCGGCCTATGCGCACTCTCTGTGTGGCAAGCAGGTTCGTGGTCGATCGGCCTTCTGTTCCTCGGTGCTTTGTCTCTCGCCATCACAGTCCTCTTTGTCTGTGCGCAGGTATTCGTGCGAGGGCTGGCCTGCGTGCCAATGCCTCGCGTTTTGAGCCTTCGCTATGCCGTGGGCAATGTCGTGCGGCCGGGGGGGCAGGCGGCGGGCATCATGGTCGCCATCGGCATCGGCGTGATGGTGATTGTCACGGTGTCGCTGGTGGAACAGGCGTTGCTCCACCAAGTACAGGAGAATCGGCCGACGGATGCCCCGACCTTTTTCTTTATCGACATTCAGCCTGATCAAGCGCAGGAGTTCGTGTCGTTGGTGGAACGACAGACTGGTCGAGCGCGTCCGGAGCTTACGCCGCTTGTGCGCTCGCGACTCCATGCGATCGATGGACATGTCGTCACGGCAGAAGAGGGAATGGAGAAAGACGACAAGCGTACGGAAGGGAAAGAGGAGCGGGGGAAACAATGGTACCTCACCCGGGAGTATGTGCTGACCTTTCTTGAACCGTTACCGAAAGACAATCAGCTGGTCAAAGGGGCATGGTGGAAGCCTGGGCAGGTCTTCTTGGCCCCACAGGTTTCAGTGGAAGAAGAGGCTGCCATACATTTAGGTCTCGCGATCGGCTCGATCGTAGAGTTCGATATTCAGGGGGCCACGGTGTCGGCGGAGGTAAGCAGTATTCGCAAAGTCGAGTGGGGAAATTTCTCGACGAACTTCTACATGATCTTGTCCCCAGGCGCGCTTGAAGGGGCGCCGTTTACCTATGTGGGGACGGTGCGGGTCTCGCCACAGGAAGAGGTGCCGTTGCAGCAGGCGGTAGTCGCCTCCTTCCCGAACGTCACCGCGATCCATATCGGCGACGTGCTCGACAGTTTCGCACGGGTTCTCGATCGTCTCTCGCTGGCGATCAGGGCGCTGGCGCTGTTCTGCCTCCTGGCCGGCGGGGTGGTCATGGCGGCGGCGCTCGCTGCGACACGCTACAGACGGCTCTACGAATCGGTCATACTGAAAGCGCTCGGCGCCACCCGTGGCCTGATTGCACGTGCCTTTGCAATTGAGTATGTCCTCTTGGGTGCGGTCGCCGGGTTGATCGGACTGGCGCTCGGAAGTGTCTTGTCATGGGCAGTGTTGCAGTATGTTTTCGATCTTCCCTGGAGCATTCACCCACGGGTGCTTGGCATCGGCCTCCTCCTGACGATGCTGCTGACGCTGATAGTGGGTTTTGCGAGCACCTTCCGGATTCTCGGCCAACGTCCGCTGGCTGTGCTTCGGCACGAGTAAAGGATGTAACCAGATCGGTCGTCTCCTTACCCGGGCAACGCGTATGTTCTCACCCGCCCACCCCGGTGCGCCAAGACGCATCGATATCCTCGCAGAAGGCCCTCGTGGGACGCGCGCAGTGGAAGACAACCGGCCTGGCTGCTGAGAGGACAGAATAGGGAGAGAAGCTACGAACAGCGGAGGCCACGCTTTAAGGCAGAATGGGTCGAGGAGAGGATCGCCAATTAGATTGCGTGATCAGGCAGGCGCAGGTCCAGGATACGGCGGAGGCGTCGTTCTTCTGATCGGAGGAGACTGGAAAAGCGAAGTCCGATCCCTTCGGCACAGCGGGAGCGCACAATTGCACCGTCAATCATGATTGGATCATCGTACTCGGCAGCATGAAATTCCAGCATCACCTGACATCCCATCGGAATGCGCTGACTCGTGCACACCCGGCATCCTCGGAGAGACAAATTCGACAGCGTCCCTTCGACGACGACGCGCTGGCTGGGATCATGGGTGGGGCGAACCTGTGCCGGGTACTGGACCGAGACTCGGTCATAGTTGCGGCGAGGATTTGTCTTTAAGCGGCCAAGGAACGTCGTGAATCGGTGCGCACAAAGTTGGCACCGGACCGGATAAATGGTCAGGGCGCTGAGCAGGCGATCGGTCACGCTTCTTCGAGGTGCCAACCGCGTTTTGGATGTCCCACACCGCGGGCAATTCCACGTCTGCATGGCGAGAGTCATAGTCCCCACCAACTAGCGCTAGAAGCTGATCGCAGGCAATCTCAACCTCGCTCAATTCTAGCGAAGCCTATGGCGAAACGACAAGCCCCTCTTGTAGGGGGGTAGCGGAGAATTAAGCTAGCCGTCGTGAGCTGCCCGCAATGGGCGGTCGGTGAAGACCGATCGGCTAGTTGGCGAGAGGACCGGTTTCACTTCTCTCCTTCTTGTATCGCATGACCAAGAATGACAGCGCGACCTTCAGTGGCAACCATTCCCGCCAGCTGCAGACGGGTACGGAATAATATTCCATCTGGGTCGGTTTGCGCGTTGGTGCGTAGGTTTGTCATCATCCCATTGACCCCAATCATGTCGGAGGCAATCCTACCTCAGCTATCTATGCTGGGGCCTACTCCCTCTGTCACAATGGGCTCGGGTTCAAAAGGAAATCCTAACGCTTGCCCGCCGATTCAACGGCTCATCAGGTAGCCACCTGTTTCTTCGTCTTAAAACTCACGAGGTATCCAATGGCCAGGGCTAGAGTAATCGTCCCGAGTGTGACACTTCCCCAGTATCCCGCCATGACTGACAGCTGCCGGCCGACCAGATCTTTCGAGGTGAGATTGTTGAGGGCACAGCTCAGGACTGAAGTGAGAATCAGCCCTGTACGCAACCGCCGGTCAGTCATCATGTAAGCCGTGATGACCATGAACGGCAACATGAGGACCACAAAATGGGATTTGCTGCTCATTGGCGAAAGGAGCAACATTCCGATGATGAGAAGCGATCCATCCAATACAACATAGTTTTGGAGCTTGGAGGAGCGAGAGAACACCCACAGCATGTATAACAAGAACAGACCATAGACTCCATACAAGATCGGGATGAAATGTCGTTGTATGTGTATTCCAAGTGTGATGCGGTACACGAATGCTCGCAATGACTGATTTAGATTATTCTCTCCTTCCCAGAACCGCGGCATTCCTCCGGAATCTCCCGCGAAAAAAGGCTGCAGCGCCACCTGTCGAATCCAGTTTCCATAATAGGTCGCCAGACCATCCTCGACGCTCAAGAAAAGGTCTGGCAGAAGAGAGAGCGTGAGATAGCACAGCACACAGAGAGTGAAGAGTTTCCACCCTTTGCGGAACAGGATATAGGGAAAAAACAACAGGGGTGTGGCTTTGAGGGCAGCTCCGAGGCCAAAGCCGATGATTGACCATACTGGTTTTTCTCTCGTTAGCCCAACCAGACCTATAAGGAGGAAGAACAAGACCAGCACGTCATAGGCCTGATTTTCCAGGTCCGCCAAGACGAAATTGAGCACAAGTGCGATGGAAACCAGACGGAATCGGGTGAGTTCCTGCTTGTCGAACTGGATACCTAGCGATTGAGATACGAGAGATTCCGCAAGTCGAAAGCTGCCGCAGGTACACCCGATTAACACCACATACCACAGCACATTTCTCAACCACATGGGCAAGAACACGAAGGGAATCATCGCAAAGCCGAATAGTGGGGGATAGGTGAAGCCCGGGCTGCAGCTTCCCATCGGTTGACCGTTGAGCATACAGGCCGCCGCTTTTGGATAGAGGGTCATCCCGTCAGGATGAAGACTGAACCTGAAATAGTACAGGGCCACCCCTATCAGCAACAGGATCGCCATAGAGTGACGTCGGACAAAAATGATGAGGTTCATGAGCGGGGTCACTCTGCGGAGATCACCAGTCATGAGTGACCTGGTTCATAAGTGTCAGCCTGATGAACTGATGGGGTGCACGCGCGAAGTTCAAGCGGGAAAAGCGCACAAGCTCGATTGCTTGAAGCAGGTCTTGCCGTGCGGGGACTCAGATGATATGCGTGACATCTTTGGGTCATTTTTGCTCTTTCGGAGTGTTCGTCACTGACCCTGAGTTAGGATCGAACTTTCCTGCTCGGCTGGGATACGTCTTGCCGATCGCGTGATGTATTCCAAGCCTGAACAGGGTTTGAGCTGCGCCAAGTACCTCGCTCGTCCCCAGCTTGCTCTGGGCCTGGACACGATCACGAAAAATGATCGGTACCTCTCGAATACGATACCCCAAGGCCTGGGTGACGTACGTCACTTCGAGCTGAAACGAATAGCCATTCGAGCGAATCGCTAATTGATCCAGTGTCGACAGCAACTCTCGCCGATAGCACCGGAAACCGGCCGTCGCGTCACGCACGGTGATCCCTAGCGCCATTCGGGCGAGTTGGTTGGCTGCCCGGCTTAGGAACTTGCGGTGTGCGGCGCAATTGATCGAGCCACCGTCTTCGATATATCGACTGCCTATGACGAGGTCCGCATCTTTTGCAGCTTCGAGTAGATTTGGAATAGATTCGGGCGGATGCGACAGATCAGCGTCCATGGCGATATACCTGTCGTAGGGTTCACGCAAGAGCATGCGGAAAGCCTGGCGATAGGCTGTCCCGATCCCCAGCTTCCCGGGACGGTGGAAAACACGCAGCCGTGGCTGCGTGAGCTGCATCGAGTCGAGCAACCGGCCAGTCTGGTCCGGAGACCCATCGTCGACGAAAAAGAGGTCGAGATCGAGAGGCAGTGCCAACAGACGCTCGACCAGAGGAGGAATATTTTGACGCTCGTTATAGGTGGGTATGACGGCAACGATCTTCATTATGCCTTTCTAACGCAGCCGCAGCCGCTCGCAATCTATAAGATTTTCAATCTTGTCACAAGGTCCGATTATGCAAGCAGGAGATTTGTTATACGATGCTCTGCCAAAGAGACATTTGCCGAGGGACTTTACCGCAGGAGAGAACATACCAGAACGTTCAGCGAGAGCAGGCCGGAGGAAAACTATTCCTAAGGGGGCGAAGTCGATTGAATAGTATTCTTCTTCCGGACTTACGCCTCGATGACATTCAGCATGGTTCTGTCACATAGCGCAGAGGGAGAGCCCTTTCCCCGGAATCGAGGATCTCGGCAAGAAGGGGTACGAGTGAAGACAGAGGGTCGAGTTTCACACGCACTCATTTTGCTCGGTGCCGGCGGCCGGCTTCATCGAGGTTCTTCATCTCACAGGCAAAGCCTCCTCTTCTGTCGGTTCCAGGGATTCCGGCATTTGCGAGATTGGTGAGCGGAAACGTGTTGCTTTCCAGATCGCATTCGACCGACTCAAAGTCTCGAACCTCACGCCATGCGAGGCGAGGGTCGAGCGTCTCTTCATAAAAAGCCCGCGCCCGTTTCATGTCTCTGACCGGATACAGGGTGAAGGCGGCGGCTTTGATCATGATGGCTCCCATGGAACGAGTTAGTGGTTGAGAGCGGCTTGTATTCCCTGCAATTCTCGTTCACGAAACGCGACCGCAATGCGGAGCTGCTCCAAGTATTGCTCCAGCGTCTTACCTCCCAGATCGATCTTGCGCGACGTGAAGAACGCAAGGACATCTCGTTCGAGTTCAGGCGTTACCAGCGCGGCGATGCCTCCGCACATGCGGCGCAGCCCTTGTTTGGGGAACATTTGCTCCATTTTCCCCCAGTTCGTTTTCACAAAATCCCAAGCTAATTCTCTCCCATAGACATTGCCCAGGATGGCGCTGACGAGAAACGGCGCGTCTTGCGTGCGGATTTCTCCGCTGATTGTGCGGGCCAGCGTGCGTTCGAGCAAGGCCTTGGGCTGGAATGCCGCGAGCGAGAAGAGATAGCGCCGTTCTTCCTGCGGTGTGGTAGCGGTGCGGAACCGTTCGTTAAATTCGTCGTACCTGGTTCCGTCGCCCGTATGGGCGAGGATCGCGACCAGGGAGGGAACGACGTTGGGGTCAACGGCTGTCGCGTCGTTGCGGTAAGCCTGGTACAGCTCGGCTGCGCGGCTTTGGATGGCCGGATCATTGCCGAGTTTACCCAGGGCACCGATTAGTTCGCCCCGCAGTTGTTTCGTCAGCTCGCTCTCGCCGCTTCTGGGTACCCACCCCAAGTCTGCGACTGCTGGACCGATGCGCGCGCGCACGAAGGCCTCCAGATATGGTCGATCCTCAACTGTGATAATGCGGTTGAGGAACGAGAAGGAGTCCAGCAAGACAGCCCAGACATTCTTGTCCCGCTCCTTGGTGAAGCGGCCTGTCAGGTTAAGATAGTCCGTGAGGGGGATGAGCCCTGCGACGGTCGTGGCCCAGGCGTCGTTGATCAGGTTGAACCGCTCGGTGACGGCAAGTTGTTCGAGTCCGGCGTTCAGAATCCGACTGAGTAGGTCTGGTGCATAGCGCACCCGATAGAACCCATGGCCTCCTTCGTTCAGCAGGATGGACTCCCAATCGTTGGGGAGCGGGATTGTCATGTCCTTCTCCGTCAGCAGCATGCGTGAGGTGCTGGTCTTGCCGCCGGCGGTGACTCGCAGCTGGAGAGGGATCTGCCACAGCTGGTCTTGTGATGGGCCGGACTGGGTCTCGCTCAGATAGCTGAATCGTTGTTGGGTGATTGTCAGTGTTGATGACGGACTCACGTTGGCGGTCACGAGCGGGAACCCTGGTTGGAAAATCCATCCGTTCATGAGTTCAGGCACCGGCTGTTTGGCGATCTTCCCCAGCGAAATCCAGAGATCGTTCGTGTCTGCGTTCCCATAGGCATGCGCGTGCAAGTAGTCGCGGACCCCGTCGCGGAAGACCGTCGGTCCAATGTGCTGCTCTAACATCCGGAGCACCGACGCGCCCTTTTCATAGGTCAGGACGTCGAACATCGCGTCGGCGTCCTTGGGGGCCTGCACGGGAAATTCGATCGGTCTGGTGCTGCGAAGTCCGTCGACAGAAAAGGCTGCGGCGCGCGAGACGCCGAAGCTGTCCCATCGTTTCCACTCCGGTTTCCATGCATCCACGGCCAGCATTTCCATGAAGGTGGCGAAAGCTTCATTCAGCCAGAGCCCGTTCCACCAGGACATGGTCACCAAATCGCCGAACCACATGTGCGCGTTTTCATGTGCGACCACATCGGCTACGCGCTCCAGTTCGCTGTGCGTGGCGCTCTGCTGATCGACCAGCAAGGCCGTTTCACGGTAGGTAATGGCTCCCAGATTTTCCATGGCCCCGGAGGCAAAGTCGGGAATGGCGAGCAGGTCCAGCTTGTCGCCGGGATAGGGGATCCCATAGTAGCTCTCAAAAAAGGAGAGCGATGCTGCCGCTATGTCTTGACCAAATCGAGCGAGATGCCCTTTCCCAGGGACGGCCCACAGGCGAAGCGGGGTCTGGCCGACCATCACCGGTTCGGTCGGCTCGATCCGGCCTACGATGAATGCGACCAGGTAGGTGGACATCTTAATTGTATCGGCGAAGCGCAGCACCTTCTTCAGACCCTCACGCGTTTCGGATGCGATCTTGGTGTTGGAGACCGCGGCTTAACGTTGGATCGATGACCAGCGTGGTTGCAAAGACGGCTTTGAAGTCCGGTTCATCCCAGCAGGGAAATGCCCGGCGAGCGTCTGTAGCTTCGAACTGTGTCGCGGCGAGCCTGTGAGTATCACCATGCTCGTCTTTGTATGTACTGCGATAGAAGCCGCGGAGCTTGTCGTTGAGCGTGCCGCTGAATGTGATCGTCAGCCTCCAGGTGCCAGGCGGGAGAGGTCTGGTGACTCTGAGATGGCAGCGCTGGAGCGTTGTATCCAACGAAATCGTGGCCTGCCTCGCTGGGTCTGAATCTCCTTCGATCTGCGCCGAGGTGATCTCGAGTTCAATGGCGTTGAGGACGAGTTCAGATGTTGGCTGATGCACCATGAGAGTGATCGTTTCCTGTCCGGCGAAGGTCGCGGCAGTCAGGTCCGTCTCAAGCCGCAGATCGTAGCGAATCGGGACCACATGTCTCGGAAGCCGATATGGATCTAGCGTGCCTGGAGAAGAGTCCTGCTTCATATCCTCACCTTTCGGTCGTTCGGTGGCCGCATGTGCGAAGGAAGTAGTATAGCGTCGCGAGCTAAAGAACTGTGTGAGTGGAAGGGCCAAGAGGAGGCGGACATGCTTAATAAGGGCCTGTAGAGTGTCTCGCCTGCCGACCGGCTCAGTCATGTCCTAGCCGCGGGGTGCGTCTCAACCCCGTTGGGTGTGCCCACGATGAGCAGGTCTGTCCGTCCGACAAAAAGGCCGGTTTCGACGACTCCTGGAATCAGGTTCAAGGCGGTCTCGAGTTCTCGCGGGTTGTCGATCCGTGGGATATGGACATCCAGAATCACGTTGCCTGCTTCCGTGTTAAACGGCGATCCGTTCCGTTCCCTGAGCACCACGCGGCTCTGCGTAAGGGCCTCAATTTCCCTGGCCGTATTTCCCCAGCCGAAGGGAATCACCTCGATCGGGAGCGGGAATGACCCCCCCAGTACCGGGACTCGCTTAGTATGGTCGACTAAGACGATGAACTGCTTGGCCGAGGCCGCGACAATCTTTTCCTTCAGGAGCGCGCCGCCTCCGCCCTTGATGAGATTGAAGTCGGGATCGACCTGATCTGCCCCGTCGATCGCGACATCGATCACCCAGGCATTATCGGCATCGATGAGAATGATTCCTTGTTGCTTGGCGAGGGTGGCCGTTTCCTTCGACGTGGGCACTCCGCGAAGTGTCATGCCCGCGCGGACCTTTTCCCCCAGCGCGATGACCATGTGCTTGGCCGTTGAGCCGGTCCCGAGGCCAACAACCATACCATCGCGGACAAACTCAACGGCCTTTAGCGCCGCCGCTTTCTTCATGTTGTCAAGGTCCTGGTTGCTCATCATTGTGCGGGGGTATGGGAGAGGGCTGCGGCGACGGATGCGGCACCGAGTAAGCCGGTCTGCTGGTTCATCACCACTTTGACCGGGATCGAATTCATCAAGCGTTTGTAGCGACCTTTGTTGGTGAATGCCTTCATAAATGTTCCATCCTTCAGTTTGGCCAGCAGCTTCGGTGCGATGCCGCCGCCCAGGTACACGCCGTTGAGTGTCATGGCCTTCAGGGCAAGATTGCCCGCTTCGGCTCCATAGATGGAGGCGAACAGGTCGAGTGCCTGCTTGGCGATGTCTGCCTGCCCCTTGAGCCCTGCTTCAGCGATCACCGCAGCAGGGTCGCCGGCTTTGATTTGTTCCGAGAGCCACGTCGGCTCATTCTTCTTGCTGTCCCGGACATAGTCGTAGATGGCATGGAGCCCGGGGCCGGACAAGACACGTTCGTAACTCACGTGCAGGTAGTTACTGCGCAGATGGCGTAGCAGTTCAATTTCGTTGTCATTGTTCGGTGCGAAGTCCGCATGACCCCCTTCCGATGGCATAGGCTGATAGCGCGAGCCGTTCCAGAAGAGGATGGATTCTCCCAGTCCGGTTCCCGCCGCGATCAGGGCGAGCGCCTGGTTGTGCGCTGGTGGAGTTCCGGCGTTGAGGATTGCGACTTCGTCCTGTCGGAGCAACAGAATCCCGTGTGCCATGGCTTCGAGATCGTTGAGCAGCTTCACGTCTCGGTATGTCGAACTGTTTCGCCAGCGTTGCACCGTCAGACCACCCACGGGAGGTTGGTCGTTTGACAATGGTTATGAATGACGGGGCCAGGGACACCGAAGCAGGCTGCGTCGATTGTCAGCGGTTCTTCTGCTGGACGCTCCGGTTCCGGCTTGGCGTCTCCGCTCTTCTCGGTTGGGAGTTCGTCTATGGGCGTCGGGGGCTTTGGCGGGATCAGAAAATCAGTGAGCATGTCCTCGAGCGAGGTGTAATCGGCACTGTGGAACGACTCCAATCGGACGGGATCGACGCGATCCTTGCTCCAGTCGAACAGGGCCAAGTGAGTTTTCGTGCCCCCGATATCTCCGGCAACAATCATCTAGTCCTCACATGCGGTTATCCGTTACCGATCCATCGGAAGTTCGCCGGCAGCCGCTTGGTCGAGAAGCCAGATGAGGCGGCCTCTCTCTGGTGCGACCAACGCTGCAGGGAGCTGTCGTTCGGCTTTGGTCTTCGGACCGAGGATTGCCCTCACAACTCGTTCCTTGCTGGCTCCTGTGACGTGAAACAGTATCACACTCGCCCTGTTGATCACACCTGGGGCATGGTCAGCTTGGGGGGAGGATCTGTCGGAGATTGGATCAGGGCAATTAAGCTCTGGTGGTCCCGAAGTAGCGGATGAGGAAAACCCAAACGGGGATGATCGGCTATGGTGTCGTGGCTCGACGAACCAGAAAAGGCATGCCTTCGGTCACGGTCCAGGCGAGCGATTGCGCATGGTCGAGAGAGACGGTGAGATGCAGGGAAGGTGATGCTGGAGGCTTGTCTCCTGTCCAGAAGGTGATGCCCCATGATGACAGCCTGTGCCACCACGCCCGTCCTCGTTGGGTGGCCCATTGCCAGGGATTGCCATCCGTATGAGAGAGGACGAGGATTGTCAAGGGGGGAGAGAATTGAAGTGTAAACGTTGTCGGCATATCGGCGAGGGAGATGGGGGCTTGTTCAGATCCGGCCACGGGATCAATCTTGCGGCGATTGACTGGCGGGCGCTCGCGAAGACGGTACGCGGTCGCGAGCTGGGAGAGGCGAGAGGCAGACCAGCTTTCGATCGGCAGGTGATGGAGTTCGACGCCCCGGCTCTTAATTAGGATGGCCTTCGCCTCAAGATCAATGACCAGATATGTCTGAGGCCGAGCCGCGAGCTTGATCTCCTCTTCCAGCACTCGGGTGGCTTCTTGGAGCGCGGCGGGATCGGTTGTGTCCAATCCAGGAATCACGTCCTGGTTCGCGGCCCAGCTCACTGAAGCGAGGGAGAGGAGGATGGAGAGAATTGCGCGGAGAAAACTCATAGGGTCTGCCCGAGTGCCGAGGCAGGCTAGAATATCATGATCGGTGTGCCGACCTTGGCTAGACGGTACACACTTTTGAGATCGTCGTCGTTGAGGCGGATACAGCCGTGGGTGACGTTCTTTCCAAGAAGGCGGGGGTAGAGGGTGCCGTGAATGAAATATCCCTTTCCGAATCCGAGCGCGTATTCTCCAAGTACACCCGGTTCAAGACGGTCGGCTTGACTCTTGGGTACCTCGAGCCCTTCCTCGATAAAAGCCCAGTCGGGCTTGACCCAGATAGGATTGGTCAATCTCGACTGCACGGTAAATTCACCACGAGGGGTATCGAAGATCCACTGGCCTTTCGAATCGCCCGGTTTGTCGAGGATCGTCCCGCTGCCAGTGGAAGCCAGGGCGTCCAGCATTACCCGATCGCCCCGTTTGAAATAGAGGTGATTCCGAGCCGTATCGACGAGGATATAGGGTTGCGTCGGCATCAACTGGGTCAGTTGTTTGGCGAGCGTCTTATATCGGGCTTGGAGCGTATGGAGCAGGGCGGGATCGATGGCGGTGGGTGAGACAGCTGACGCGTCAGAGACCGGTATGCCGCTGCTCTGCACGAGGGTGACGAGGAGGAGGCCAATCAGGCCAGACCAGAGAGATAGGAAAATGCGTTTCATGAGTCCTGCTCAGGTCTCTTCCCTTCGATCATCGAGCGTCGCTAAGGTCAGCGCCACCGAGTTCTGTTCGTGTAGAGCGCCGACGATGGTGACCGGTGTCCCCTTCTCGACTCGGTCGTAGAGAAGGGCCATTTGGGTATTGTCGAGCATGACACACCCCAACGTTTGGGCCATCAGCTCGTTCTCAACCCCGTGGATTTCGATTTGTCCTCCGATGGCTTTCGATGCCGGGATCCGTCCCGTCTTCCGCCCATGCTGGTAGCGTCGTCGGTCATCTTTGTTGGGGTAGTCGAGGGCCAAGGCCCGGTAATACTGAGTCTGCCCCTGCCCGCGCTTGCTGCTGATCCGATATCGGCCTTCCGGGGTGGCGCCGTCGCCCTGGTACTGTTTTTCTCGAATACCATTAAAACCGAGCCGGACTGGATATGATAGCACCTTCTGTCCGTTCCTGTAGAGGGTCAACACTCTATCCGCCTTGTTGATGACAATCGCCGAGGTTCGGTGAATGCGTGACCATGTGATGGAGTCCTTGGCCATCTGTTGCCACTGGCCGATTCGCTCTCGGTCGGCGTACCGTCCTAATTCGCTGCTCAGGACGGCCGCTTGCGTCGCGAGATTCTGTGCAGCCCGGTCAGAGGCATCGAGAGACCGATCGTATCGTCCCTGTTCATAGAAGGCATGGGCCTGTTTCATGAGTAGGTCGGTTTCAACGGGTTTCTGTCCCAACACGAGCCGACTATCGATGGCACCGACTTGCAGGGTCATCATCCGGGATCGATCCTCGACCCGAGCGATCTTGTCTTCGGCTGAGCGGCGGAGCGACTCACGTTCCTTCGTGAGGCGGGCGACCGTGAGGGACCCTTCTTCTTGTAGCCGGCGAAGGGCGACTTCCAAGTCGTTGGGTTCCCACGGCCAACGGATCAGATCCTCGTCGGCCTGGACACGAGTTTTTAGGGCCATCCACTGGTGTGCGAAGCGGGTATAGTCGTTGGGCGAGAATTCAGCCGCCCGTAATCCCATCAAGTCTCGATCGATGTTCTCAACCGCCTCGATCACGTCTTGAGGTACGGCTTCCACGCAGCCAGAGAGGGGGCCGGCTAGCGCCAAGGCTCCCCACCCCAAGATCGCCCATGTTACTCGTGGATAATGACCTGACATACAACCAGTCTACCTTACTTTTGTTTTGCCGCAGAGTGTTTCCCTTTTCCGATCTTGGCAAGGGCTGCCTGGATTTCTTGCGAGACGGCCTGACTTTTTTCGTGAATGGCTTTCGCCTTGGTCTGAGCGGTCGGATAGTCCTCTGTGTCGATCGCCATCTGGACTTGATTGAGAGACGCCCTGAGAGCTTCGGCATCGGCTTTAATTGACTCTAAGGCGGCTCGATCCTTTCCGGTGGGCGCCTTGGCGACTAACTCGAGAGTGGCTTTGACGGCTTCTTGTGCGACCTGCTGAGCCTGGAGTGCAGCGGCTTTGGCCTCTTCTTTCTTCTTTGTCGCGTCCGTTTTGAGGCGTTCAGCGTCGCTCTTCGCGGTAACGGCGAGCTGTTCCACTTTTCCGTAATCGCGGAAGAGCGCAAATTTCCCCTCTTGATCAGCCTCTTCCTTCTTGAGCGCCGCAAGCGTGCCTTCGATTTTGGCATATTCGTCCGGAACATAGGTTGAGGCACCACTCGCCTGCGCCTCTTTGATGGCTTTTTCTGCCGCCTCGATCTGTTCCGCTGGCGGCTTTGCACAGGCCGTGAGCATCAGGAGGGCGCACATAACTGGCAGCATCGTTAATCGTTTATCCATGGTTTCTCTCCCTTTTCAAATGCCGATTGATAGACAGCGATCAATATCTTGTCCGATTCTCTTTCGCGCTCTGCCATAAGATGGTGAGAAGTTTAGCTAATGCGCAAGGGTAATGCCAGGAACGGCAAGGCATGGGCTGCTAGGAAGCTGAGCGGTTACAACAATATAGGAATGTGGGAGATTCAGAGGCTCACGAAATCCTGGGGCAATCTAGCCTGTGAGCGACAAAAGCGCCTCAGCACAAAGAGTTAGCAAGGGGTTAGGGCTAATGCCCACGGGGGCCCTTAGAGAGGATGTACCTCATGATGATCTTGGGCAAGGTGATCGTTCTTCGAGGGACAACAAGTTTGACAGGGTGCAACCCCGTCCCTATAATGTTCCGTTCATCTGTAAGTCTTCTTAGGCAAGGAGTGATCGTATGTCATTTACATCTGCGCAGCCATCGAACCTCAAGAAAAAACGTGAGCATGGATTCCGTAAACGGATGAGCACGAAGAATGGCCGGAAGGTCTTGGCTCGTCGTCGCGCGAAGGGTCGGGCCCGCTTGGCTGTCTAGGTTGAGCAGGGTGCCCTACGGGCTTCGCGAGGAATCTTGCCCCTCGGTACGTGTCCCAAGCAAGGACATTTCCTTCACAGGATGACGGTATGTGGTCATGATCGAGTCCGGAGATCTGGTCTCGAAAGGGAATTCCTGTGCAAGCCGGCCTTCTCCCAGGATGATAGTGATGTCGCAGGGTGGAGGTGACAGGGATCTGTTCCTGAAACGCAGCCGCGACATCGAGTATGCCAAGAAGCACGGCCGTCGTATCTCGACCGCCTTCTTTAACATGATGATTTGCGCGACCGATGTAAGTGGCAGCCGGGTCGGTATTGTGGTGGGGAAGCGATTCGGAGGAGCCGTCAGCCGGAATAGAGTGAAACGCCTGTTTCGGGAACTCACCCGGCAGGTGCAAGGTCAATTGCTCCAGGGACAATCCCTTGTGGTCTTCCCAAAGCGGGAGTCGATTGTTCAACCCTTTGCTGCCTTGAAAGAGGCATGGCTGTCGTCGCTCCAACGCCAACGGCTGCTGCGTATCCATGAGGACTAGTGTGCGCCAGTGGTGCCTGACTCTGCTTGCCGGTTACCGCTATTGGATCTCGCCGTTCCTGGGATCGGCCTGCCGTTTTGATCCAACATGTTCTGAATATGCGAGTACTGCGATCAGCCGGTACGGAGTGCTCCGTGGGCTGAAGCTTGCGGTCTGTCGTCTGCTGAAGTGTCACCCGTTTCATCCTGGAGGAATGGATCCTGTGAAGTAGTAGGGTCTTAATTGTTCACATCGGTTAGCGGCTCATTATGGAAAAACGCGTTGTTATCTTTCTCGTTCTGTCGTTAGCGATCATTTTGGGGTATGACCTGCTCCTCAAGCAGATGGGGTGGCTTCCTGAGCCGTCTCCTGTTCAGGACGGCGCTGTCCCGGGCTCCTCCGCGGAGCGAGAGAGCCAGCTCCCGCCCTCCTGACAGGCAAGGACAGCGATTCGACCGGTCTGAGCGTCCCAACCCAATCGGGTCAAAAGTCTGGCGCTCTCTCGTCGGATATTTCGCCATCAACATCGGAACAGACGGTATCGGTTGAAACAGATTTGGTTCGGGTGGGACTGTCGAATCGTGGTGGGGTGATTCAAAGTTGGGAGCTGAAACGATACCATACGGCGCCCCCCGAAGAGAAGCCGGTGCAACTCGTCTATCAAGGGGGGAAGTTCAGAGGCCCACTCTCGATCACGGTGGCGAATGCTGACATCGAAAAGACGATTCGAGAAGGCCTCTACAATATTGAGAAAGATTTCACGAATCTCGATGCCGCTCATCCTGTCGGGCATGTCACGATGCAGTTCCACGATTCGGTCACCCATCTCGGCGTCGAGAAACGGCTGACCTTTCATCACGATAGTTATGTGGTGGATGTATCGGTCGCTATAGAGGGTGTGACCGAGTCCTATGATGTCGGGTTGGGGACTAACTTCGGTATCGTGGAATGGGGTGACGGGTTCATCGGTCTGATTGGATCGGCTTCGTTGGTTGACGACAAAGTAGAAAAAGAGACGCCAGACACGGAGCTTGAGCGGAAGGGGTCGGTTCAGTGGGTCGCATTGCAGGATAAGTACTTTCTTTCGGTGTTGATGCCGAAGCAGGCTACGGCGGCGCTAGTCAAGAAGGAAGGCGATAAGATCGTGTCGGCTGGAGTGCGGATGGCCGCGTCAGGAGCAGGAACTTCGGTCGCGCTTCAGCTGTATGCGGGCCCAAAGGAATACGACACGCTCCGCTCGTTGAACGTGGGCTTGGAAGATACCATCGATTTCGGATGGTTTATCTTCGGCAGTTGGACTGTTGTAAAGTCGGTCGCCAAACCGATTTTCTATGTGCTGCGATTCATCCATGACTATACCTATAACTATGGGGTCACCATCATCCTGCTGACGTTGTCGATCAAGCTATTGTTTGTGCCGTTGCAGTACAAGAGCTACAAGTCGATGAAAATGATGCAGCTGATCCAACCCAAGGTCGCTGCAGTCCAGGAAAAATTCAAGGATGACCGCGACCGGCTGAACAAGGAATTGATCAAGCTCTATCGCGACCAGAAGGTGAATCCGGTGGGAGGCTGTCTGCCGATGGTCTTGCAGATGCCGGTCTTCGTGGCCCTATTCAATATCCTCTACATGACGATCGATTTGCGCCAAGCCCCTTTCATGCTCTGGATTACCGATTTGTCGGTGCAGGATCCCTACTATGTGTTGCCGGTGATCATGGGGGCGACGATGGTGATCCAACAGAAGATCACACCCACCACGATGGATCCGACACAGGCGAAGATCATGTTGGTGCTCCCGGTGTTCATGACGTTCCTGTTCGTAAATTTTCCTGCGGGCCTTGTGTTGTATTGGCTGACGAACAATGTCCTGACCATCTCCCAACAAGTTTTTACAGATCGTTTTTTGTTTCGCAAGAAGGCACTCGTCTTGGCAGGGCCTGATCAGAGTGGCGGCGCGAAGGCATAGGCGCCCCGCGGGGCGCTGCCCGCGAGAACAGAGGCTCGCGGGTAATGGGAGTGGCCACGGAGTGAAAGAGTCGTCATGCATGGAGGACTCGAGGATACGATCTGTGCCATTGCCACCCCCGCCGGCGAGGGCGGCATCGGGATCGTTCGTCTGAGTGGCCCTCAGGCGCTTGCTGTTGCTTCCCAAGTTGTCCGATTGCGGTCTGGTCGTCCCCTCTCGTCGGTTTCCTCGCATACTCTGCATCTTGCCGATCTTGTGATTCCCGCATCGGACAATCGGAAAGATATCAAGCTCGGTCATGGTCTGGCGCCCGTATCGGGCCTGCTCGATGAAGCGCTCGTGGTCTATATGAAGGCGCCGCGGTCGTTTACGGCAGAGGATGTGGTGGAGATTCAGTCTCATGGCGGGGCGTTGGTGCTCAGGATGGTCTGCAAGGTCTGTATAGAATCCGGTGCAAGGATGGCGGAGCCGGGAGAGTTTACGAAGCGGGCTTTTCTCAACGGACGGTTAGATCTGTCCCAGGCGGAAGCAGTACTCGATACAATCAGAGCCACATCATCCGCCGGATTGAACATCGCTCAACGCCAGCTACGAGGTGATCTCGCTCGTGAGGTGGAACAGGCTCGGACTTCTCTCCTGACAGTGTTGGCCCATGTGGAGGCGGGGATCGATTTTGTGGATGAAGATATTTCATTTCTTCAGCGCGATGAGCTGGTGCGTATCGTGAGAGAGGCGTTTGCAGTGGTTCAGAAGCTGGAAGCGACTGCACAGGAAGGGCGGATCTTGCGGGAAGGGGCCCGCGTCGTCATCCTTGGCCGCCCGAATGTCGGTAAATCCAGCTTGTTGAACCGTCTCCTGAGGGAAGATCGGGCGATTGTGACGGCCATTCCTGGGACGACGAGGGACGTGATTGAGGAGTCCATCGATCTTGACGGGGTGATGATTCATTTGGTCGACACTGCAGGAGTGCGGGAAACGGACGATATAGTCGAGCAGGAAGGGATCAAGCGGACGCGTCTCGCACAGGACGAGGCGGACCTCTTGTTACTGGTGCTGGATGGGAGTGCGCCCCTCACAAGCGATGATCGGGATCTCTTGCGTGCGGTCCGAGATCGCAAGCATATGGTGCTGCTGAACAAGGCAGATCTTGCCGATACCGTGAAGACGGACGCCGCGCTTGCGGGCCATCCGGCATACGCTATCTCGGCAAAGACAGGTTTAGGGGTTGATCCGGTGAAGTCAGCTCTTCGTGCTCAGCTGGTTTCCGGAGGCTTTGAGGCAGCAGAGAACGTCACGGTGACAAACGTGCGACATCGTGACGCATTGCGCCGGGCTGCTGAATCCTTGGGCCAGGCTCTTGAGTCCGTGCAGGGTGGGATGGCTGGGGAGCTTGTCTCGATCGATGTGCGCGCAGCAGCCGACGCGCTCGGGGAGATTACAGGCGCCATTACGACGGACGAGATTCTTGGCCGGATCTTCTCAGAATTCTGTATCGGCAAGTAGGAAAAGGTTGAACGTGAGACAGGCGGTTGACGTCATTGTGGTGGGTGGAGGTCATGCCGGTTGCGAGGCCGCCTTGGCCGCGGCGCGCATGGGTGCGCGAACCTTGCTGCTCACGATGGATCACGACCGAATCGCGCAGATGTCGTGCAACCCGGCGATCGGGGGAATCGCCAAAGGACATTTGGTAAAGGAAATCGATGCGCTCGGCGGGGAGATGGCGCGGAACACTGATCAGGCCGGCATCCAGTTCCGCTTCATCAATACGAGTAAAGGCCCGGCAGTGCGAGCTCTCCGCGTCCAATGCGACAAGAAGCTGTACCGAGAGGCCATGCAACAAACGTTGAGCCGGCAGGCAGGGCTGACGATCGTCGAGGGGACGGTCGATCGCTTGCTGACGCATGCCGGTGCGATCACAGGCGTGGTGACAGGTCGCGGTGATTACATTCAGGCGCAGGCCGTTATTCTGACATCAGGTACATTCCTTAAGGGACTTATCCATATCGGCTTGAATCATTTTCCTGCGGGACGAGCCGGAGAGGCGTCCGCCGAGCATCTATCTGATTGTATGCGCGACCTGGGGTTCGAAGTGGGCCGGCTCAAAACCGGCACGCCTCCTCGCTTGGATGGGGCGACCATCGATTTTTCCGTGATGGTGCCGCAACCGGGCGATGATCCGCCCCCACCATTTTCATATCGGACCGACCGGATTGAGAACAGGCAGCTCCCCTGTCATTTGACCCACACCAATCGTGCGACGCACGAGTTGATCCAGCGCAATCTGGACCGGTCGCCGCTTTACAGCGGCATCATTGAGTCGGTGGGGCCGCGGTACTGTCCGTCGATCGAAGATAAAGTCGTGCGCTTCGCAGACAAAGAACGTCACCAGATCTTTATCGAGCCAGAGGGGTTGGATAGCCGTGAATTTTATCCCAACGGGATCTCCACCAGCCTACCGGTTGATGTGCAGGCTGCGATTCTGAAGACAATTCCCGGGTTAGAGCAAGCCACCATGCTCAAGCCTGGGTATGCGATCGAGTACGACTACTTTCCCCCTCGGCAATTGCACCAGACTCTGGAGACCAAGCTTCTGGCCGGTCTGTACCATGCGGGACAAATCAATGGGACATCCGGATATGAGGAAGCAGCGGCTCAGGGTCTGATGGCTGGGATCAATGCAGTCCTTAGACTTCGAGACGAGTCACCATTAGTGCTCGACCGGTCGCAGGCCTACATTGGCGTATTAATTGACGATCTCATTACAAAAGACGCACGTGAACCCTATCGCATGTTTACATCACGGGCAGAATACCGCCTATTGTTGCGCCATGGAAATGCTGATCTCCGATTAACTGACACAGGACGACAGGCCGGGCTGATATCCGATGAAGTCTATGCAAGGTTTCAGATAAAACAGAATGCGATCGAATCTGAACTTGTCCGTCTCGAAGAGTTTCGGCCTAAGCTCACGGAAAGCTGTTCGTGAGCGTCTAGCAAAGGCCAAGATTGAGGAAGTATCTGGGCCTTGCACCGCGGCTCAACTCTTACGGCGCCAAGGGGCGAGCTATAAGACTCTGTTAGAGGCACTTGAGATTAATTCAGTCCAAGATATTGAAACTTATGAAGAAATAGAGTTGCAAATCAAGTATTCCGGCTACATCAAGCGACAACTTCAACAAATAGGACGGTTCAAAAAACTCGAATCGAAACCCATCCCGATGGCCTTTAACTACGATGGGACTCCTGGATTTTCACGAGAGGTCCGCGAAAAACTCAAAAAAGTGCGTCCCGCGTCCATTGGTCAAGCCTCGAGAATTTCAGGAGTCACACCAGCGGCAATTTCTCTTCTCCTTGTAGCGCTCGAAAAATACAGGGGCGAATCCAGTCGAGATAGCTTGTGCAACAAGTCTCATCATAGAATAGACGAGCAAACTCAGAGATTTTAACGTCTCCACTTCGGAATGTCTTGACCTCATCTGCCGATTCACGTAATTGTTCCACGTGGAACATCAGCGAGAATTGCACGAATTCATGGTTAGTTCTGCGATGGATATTGGATTGGCCATCGGGGAGAACCAAGCTGAGCAGTTCATGCGCTACCTTGCGCACCTCATTGAGTGGAACAAGACGATCAATCTCACGGCGATCATCGATCCCAAGGAAATCATCATCAAGCACTTCATCGACTCCCTCGCTGCGCTTGTTGCGACGAGCTTTCCAGGAACAGGCTGTGGTACTTGACGTGGGGTCTGGAGGAGGATTTCCTGGAATTCCGCTTAAAATTGTGAGACCAGACTTGCAGCTGGTTCTAGTTGAGCCGGTTCAGAAAAAATGCTCATTCCTCAATTCGATGATCGGGCTATTGAAGCTTCGTGGGATATCCGTATTTGATGGCACCATCGAGCAATATGCTAAACGACCAGTCCACCATCTTGTTGACATGATTGTCCTAAGGGCGTTGAAGTTTGAAGAAATAAGAAAACACATTACTCCCTTGTTGGCTTCAAGAGGAAAAGTTGTCTTATATCGAACAGAGGCCATACAAGATCATGAAGTTGATGACGAGTTTTATCTGGTTAGTGAGAAAACTCTCATTCTTCCACAGGGGTCTGGCAAGAGAGTCATATCAGTAATTGAAAAACATAATTCATAATATAATCAATATTATATGAATAAGTTCCACGTGGAACATTCTCGCCGGAGCATACGATGGTATAAGGGAGTTATTAGCTCAACCTTAAACATGGCAAAGATTGTAGCGATCGCAAATCAGAAGGGTGGCGTAGGAAAGACTACAACAGCCGTAAACCTTGCCGCTGGTGTCGCACTCCTGGGCAAGCGTGTCTTGTTGGTGGATATGGATCCACAAGGGAATGCCACAAGCGGGCTGGGAGTTGACCCCCGCTCCTTGCAGACCACCGTGTACAACTGCCTGGTTAATTATGTGAAATTTCAGGATGCTGTCCATGTCACGGAAGTGAACGGTTTGTCACTTTTGCCGGCAAATGCTGACTTGTCAGGAGCCGAAATAGAGCTGGTGAATGTTGAAGAGCGTGAAAAACTGCTTCGACATTTTTTGCGAAACGTTGAAGAGCTAGTTCGACGTCATCTTCCTCGACTGTCCGCCGACATTGGGGATTTTGACGGTGAACGCACTAGTCGCAGCACGCAGCATTTTAGTCCCGGTTCAATGTGAGTATTATGCCATGGAAGGATTAAGCCGCTTGGTTGGAAACATCGAGCGGGTCCGTCAGTCCTTTAACCCGGAGCTCCAGTTGGAGGGGATCGTCTTGACAATGTTTGATGCGAGGAATACGTTGGCGCGTCAAGTCGTTGAGCAAGTTCGCGAGTATTTCAAAGACGTCGTCTACGGCACCGTAATCCCTCGAAATGTGACCCTCGCCGAGGCTCCAAGTTACGGACGTCCGGCCATGTTGTATAACGTCGCATCGGCAGGAGCCCAAGCCTATCTGTCTTTAGCCAAGGAGTTTGTGAGCCATGGAGAAAAAAGCGCTCGGTAGAGGACTCGATGCATTGCTGCCTGCCACCAAGCCCGCGTCGATGCCGGAAATGCCGGAGGTTCAACACCTGCGGGTCGATGCAATTGTGCCAAATCGATATCAGCCGAGACAAACGTTTTCCCCTCAAGAGCTGGCAGAACTCACGGCTTCATTGAAGCAGAGTGGATTGCTCCAACCAATTTTGGTGCGCCGTAAGGGCGACGGAATATACGAACTCATATCCGGTGAACGGCGTTGGCGCGCGACGAAAGACGCGGGGCTCGAAACAATTCAAGCTGTCATACGTAATTGCGGAGACGAAGAATCTGTCGTTCTGGCGCTGGTAGAGAATCTTCAACGAACAGACCTCAATCCCATGGAAATGGCCAGAGCCTACCATCGGATGATGAACGAATTTGGACTGACTCAGGACATAATTGCGCAACGAGTCGGTTGTGAGCGATCATCAATCGCCAATGTCGTGCGTCTTATAAATCTTCCTTCTGAGATCCAGCAGCTGATTGAAACGAATCAGCTCTCCATGGGACATGCCAAAGTGATTCTCGGTCTTCCTGACCAGAGCGAACAGCTTAGAGTCGCCCAGCTCGTGGTCTCAAAAGCCTTATCCGTGAGAGGGACGGAAAAGCTCATAGAATCATCACCGGTTGTAAAGAAGCGAGGGGCAAAGGAATTACGGCGAACACCCTGGTCTGACGTTGAAGAGCGGTTGCAAAAACGATTTGGTACCAAGGTTGTGATCCAAAAAGGAAAACGTGGTGGGAAAATCCTTATTCACTACTTCTCTCCTCCTGAACTAGACGGGATTCTCGAGACGCTTCTGCATTAATCAGAACCGCATTGCTGCCTCACGGCAGTCATGAGAGGTAGAGGCATACTTGTTGCTTCTACGTACTCGTGACTGTGTCTATTCTTACCGACTATTTTCCATATAGCACCGAAACTGCGCTGGAATAGTGGGGTCACCAACTCGAGGAGGCGCGCTCATGTGGGGGCAGGAGAAGAGAGAAGAAGAGACGAACTCAAGCGAACAGGAAGATAAAGAGGTCACTGAGGCTGCTGCCGGCTCAATTGTCGAGGGGGCTGGGGACATTAGTGCCTTTGTGGGAAAGGGAGTTGAATTCAAGGGCACTATCTCATATAGCGGCACGGTTAGAATTGACGGGTATCTCGACGGAGAAATTCATACTGATGGCGTGCTGTTGGTTGGTGAAGACGCCGTGATCCAGGCAAAAATTACCGCTGGAACGATTGTGTGTAAAGGAAAGATTACCGGGGATGTCGTTGCGAAAGAGCGCGTCAAGCTCCGGGCTCCGGCCGTAATGAATGGGAGCGTTAAGGCGCCAATCCTTTCAATGGAAGATGGCGTGCTATTCAACGGTGCACTCGAAATGGCTCATGGCGTGCGCGAGATCCCTCAGGACGCCTCCCTGCATCCTGTCGGAATAATCATGCCTCCTAGCATTAAACGAGTCAACGGTTAGATGAGTATTAATATTTAGGTATTGATCCTGCGCATTCTTTGTGTGGTGATGGGCCATGCATGTGTGGGAAGAGTCTTAGGAGGCGATCATGTGGGCATTGAAGGAACGGGGCCAGCAAGCCGAACAGGACAGCGAGAATTTCACGCTCCTGGGGAAAGGTGTGGACTTCAAGGGCGTCGTTAGTTTTGATGGCACCGTTCGGGTTGATGGGCGCGTCGAAGGCGAGATTCATACAACCGGGACTTTAATAGTCGGAGAGCATGCCGTGATCGAGGGCATTGTCTCAGCTGGGGTGCTCATGAATAGCGGCAAGATCAACGGCACCATCACTGCCCTTGAAAAGATTCACATCCTGAAGCCCGGTGTTCTCGTTGGCGATATCCGGACCCCAGTCATTGCGATCGAAGAAGGCTCTCATTTCCATGGCATGTGTGACATGGGTGCGCATCATTGGAGCGACGAACGCGCTCGTTCAATGGACGTGCCTGACGGCCTTGTTGCATCCGCTCACTAGCCGCAGGGAGCAGCCCTCTAGCCCTTTTCCCCTCTCCTCAGTACAATAGCGACCATATGGCTCGCCCTACAGTTCTCCTTGGCATGAGCGGTGGAGTGGACAGCTCTGTCGCCGCAGCACTTCTGGTTCGCCAGGGCTACGACGTTCATGGCGTCACGCTTCAGGTCTGGGAACACGAAGACGAAACGGTCGCGGTCTCCAAGCGATGGGAGGAACGTGGGTGCTGCAAGGTCGGCATTGCCCGGTTTGTTGCGAAGACATTGAAGATCCCGCATGAGGTGGTCGACAGTCGAGAAACCTTTCGTGCCGGCGTCATCGATGACTTTCTTGCCGGCTATCTCGAAGGCACAACGCCCAACCCTTGTGTCCGGTGCAATGAGCGCGTCAAACTGCGGGGTCTCATCGAGCTTGCTGACGCACGCGGGATCAATTTTGTGGCCACCGGCCACTATGTTCGTATTGACGAATCCGAGGGAGTGCCGATTCTCCAGCGAGCGGCCGACCCCAAGAAGGACCAAAGCTACTTTCTCTATCGTCTTCGTCAGCCATGGCTCTCTCGCCTTCTCTTCCCTGTGGGGGGCATGCAGAAGACGGATGTATGGAAGGAAGCAGAGGGCTTGGGCCTTCCCGCGGACGAATTGAAGGAAAGCCAGGAAATCTGCTTCGTGAGTCACGGTGACTATCGAACCTTCATAGAAAAGGAAGCGCCTGACGCCAAGAAATCAGGGGCCTTCGTGGATGCCGAAGGACGATATTTGGGTGATCATGAGGGGATCGCTTTCTATACGCCAGGTCAACGACGAGGTCTTGGTATTGCGACCGGCCGCAGGCTCTATGTGCAGCAAGTACAGCCTGCCACGAACACAGTCGTCCTTGGAACAGAAGAGTCCCTACATCGCAGTCAGTGTGACGTCGCTGACCTGAATCTCTTCGATCCCTCACTCCTCACCGGATCAACAGAGGTGGAGGTCAAGGTCCGGTATGCCACGACTGCGACTCCTGCAACCCTCCAACCTCTTTCAGGGGGCACCCTCCGGGTCCTCTTCCATACCCCTCAGCGCGCCTTAAGTCCGGGACAGTCCGCTGTCTTCTATCGAAACGATCACGTGCTCGGCGGCGGAATCATCCAACCATTCTAGCTTCCTCACATTCACACCATCGTATTGACAGCCTTCATCTGCCAATGCTAACTTGGCGCGCCGCTTTTCGTGCAAGCGCACGAAGGTATTCCTTTTGTCAAAAAGAAGAACGAACGGATCAGTAGAGTGATCAAGACAGCAGTGGCGCGACGTTACGCACAGGCGCTCTTTGAGCTACTCGACGCATCCACCATTGAATCAACCCGCGCGGCCTTAACGGGGTTGGGTGAAGCGATCAAGGACTCGGTCGCGTTGCGCCATGTCGTGGCCTCGCCGACTTTTGGCGCCGAAGAAAAAATTGCCGTCCTCGCAGAACTTGGCTTCACGCCTGGGGTGCCCTCCCGTCGGAAAAACCTTTCTTGCACAGTTGGTGAAGAAGAATCGCGTCGGCTTTCTTCCTGAAATCGCCGAGGCCTTCGCGAAACTTGCCGATGCGTCGAAAGGCACCCAGCAAATCACCGTGTCCTCCGCTACGGCCTTGCCCCCAGCCGAGCAAGATCGAATCAGCACTCGCCTGCGCGAGATGCTCAAACGTCAGGTTGACGTGACCTATCACACGGATGCCCGCCATCTCGCCGGCGTGCAGATCCATCTCGGCAGCACGGTGGTCGATAGCACCGTCCGTGGGCGGTTACAAGCGATGCAGAGTCTGTTGACTAAGGAGTAGCCATGCAGATCAAGGCAGAAGAAATTAGTTCGATTATCAAAGAAAAGATCAAAGGCTTCGACAAACAGGTCGACGTCAAGGAGACCGGCTCAGTCATCCAGGTCGGAGACGGGATTGCCAAGGTCTATGGTCTCGACGGCGCCATGGCCGGTGAAATGCTCGAATTCCCCGGCGGCCTCTACGGGATCGCGCTGAATCTCGAAGAAGACAACGTCGGCGCCGTCCTCATGGGCGATGACGTTGGGGTCAAAGAAGGCGATCCGGTCAAGCGCACGGGACGTATTGCTGAGGTTCCAGTCGGCGAAGCGTTAATCGGTCGTGTGGTCAACGCGATTGGACAGCCCATCGATGGCAAGGGCCCGATCAAGTCGACGCTCTCGTCCCGTATCGAAGTGGTTGCCCCCGGCGTGAATACACGTCAGTCGGTGCGCGAACCCTTGCAAACGGGTATCAAGGCCATCGACGCCATGATCCCCATCGGCCGCGGGCAACGTGAGTTGATCATCGGCGACCGGCAGACCGGTAAGACCGCCATCGCCGTCGATACGATTATCAATCAAAAGGGCCTCAATGTCTTTTGTATCTATGTCGCCATCGGCCAGAAACGTTCCACCGTGGCACGCGTCGTCAAGACGCTCGAAGAGAACCACGCAATGGATTACACCATCGTGGTGGCGGCCACTGCGAGCGATGCGGCGCCCATGCAGTACCTGGCACCCTTCTCCGGGTGCAGCCATCGGCGAGTACTTCCGGGATAACGGCAAACATGCATTGATCGTCTATGACGACCTCTCCAAGCACGCCGTGGCCTATCGCCAGTTGTCTCTGTTGCTCCGTCGTCCGCCGGGCCGAGAAGCCTATCCTGGCGACGTGTTCTATCTACACTCCCGGTTGTTGGAGCGCGCAGCCAAGCTCAGCGACAAGCTCGGCGGGGGAAGCCTCACCGCACTGCCGATCATTGAAACGCAAGCCGGCGACGTGTCCGCCTACATTCCGACCAACGTCATTTCGATCACCGACGGGCAGATCTATCTCGGCAGCGACCTGTTCTACTCCGGTATCCGCCCCGCGATTAACGTGGGTCTGTCGGTCTCCCGCGTCGGAGGTTCGGCACAGATCAAGACCATGAAGCAGGTGGCCGGTACCCTTCGGCTCGACCTCGCGCAATACCGCGAAATGGCCGCGTTCTCGCAGTTCGGTAGCGAGCTCGACAAAGCGACGCAGATGCAGCTCGCGCGCGGCGTTCGGATGGTGGAGTTGCTCAAGCAGGGTCAATACAAACCGATGTCGGTCGCCGATCAAGTGCTGTCGATTTACTCCGGTGTCAACGGATACCTGGATGATGTGCCCGTTGACAAAGTGCAACAGTTTGAAGCCGACCTGCTGCACTACGTACAGCAGCACCATCCCGAGCTGAAGAAGGAAATCGCGAGCATTGGGAAAATCGATGACAAGGTCGGTGGCAGACTGAAAGAGATTATCGCGACCTTTAAACAGAAAATGGGATACGGCGCCAAGTAGCCCAGCGCGTCAGCTGTCAGCATTGCGCTGTGAGCTGAAGGCTGATTGCTGAAAGCTAAGAAATAATGCCGAGTCTTCAATCACTACGCCGTAAAATTGCGGCGTTTAAAAATACACAAAAGATTACCAAGGCCATGAAGATGGTGGCCGCGGCGAAGCTGAAGCGGTCGCAGGACCGTATTCTGGCGGCGCGTCCCTACGCCCTTAAGATGCGGGGCGTGCTTAGCAACCTGAGCCAGCGCGTGAATCGGGCCTCCCATCCCCTGCTGCAAAAGCGCGAAGGAAAGAAAGTCGAAGTCCTCGTCATCACGAGCGATCGCGGGCTGTGCGGCGGGTTCAATGGCAATATCGTGCGGAAGAGCACGGAGTTTGTGCGGCAATGCGAAGCCCGGGGATTACAAGTTAATTTGAGCATCGTGGGGCGCAAAGGCCGTGACTATTTTCGCCGCCGTACCTGGCCGATCAGGCAAGAGTGGACCGGCATCTTCGATAAGCTCACGTTCGAACATGCCATCGATATCGGCGGCGATCTGACCGACCACTTCGTCAAGGGCACGTTCGACGAACTCCACATTGTCTATAACGAGTTCAAGTCAGCCATTCAACAGCGTGTGATCGTGGAGAAGCTGTTCCCCGTCGATGCCGCAGCCGAGTTTGGGACGGCGCAGGCGGAAGGCACGACCGGCGGCAGCTACCTCTATGAACCGGACGAAGCTGAACTCTTGAACGTCTTCGTCCCGAAACATTTCCAGACGCAGACGTTTCGTATTCTGCTGGAATCAGCCGCGGCGGAACATGGCGCCAGGATGGCGGCGATGGACGGCGCGACGCGGAACGCAGGACAACTGATCAAGAACGTGACCTTGCATTACAACAAGACCCGCCAGACCGCCATTACCAAAGAACTGATGGATATCGTCGGCGGTGCCGAAGCGCTGAAATAGTCCGCCACGTTGAAGAAGGAGTGAGCCGTGAGCACAGGAAAAGTCATTCAGGTCATTGGCCCGGTGGTGGACGTGGAGTTTCCTCCCGGACAACTGCCGAACATTTACAACGCGCTCAAAGTGATTCGGGAAGAGAATAAGGCCGCCGGCACGCCGGCCATCCGCATCACCCTTGAAGTCGCACTGCATCTCGGTGAAAACCGGGTCCGCGGTATCGCGATGTCCACGACCGACGGTCTGACGCGCGGGATGGATGTGCAGGATACCGGGGCGCCGATTTCCGTGCCGGTCGGCCGCGAGACATTAGGACGACTGATCAATGTGTTGGGCGAACCAGTCGACGAGATGGGCCCGATCACGACGAAGAAAACCTATCCCATTCACCGGCCCGCACCAAGACTCGAAGATCAGGACACCAAGACCGAAGTCCTCGAAACCGGTATTAAGGTCGTCGATCTTCTCGAGCCGTACAGCAAAGGCGGCAAGGTCGGCCTCTTCGGCGGCGCCGGAGTCGGCAAGACTGTCATCATCATGGAGCTCATCAACAATATCGCCTTGCACCATGGTGGATTCTCTGTGTTCGCCGGCGTCGGTGAGAGGACCCGTGAAGGCAACGACCTCTGGCACGAAATGCAGGAATCGAAGGTCATCGATCCCAAGGACTTCACCAAGTCGAAAGTCGCGCTGGTGTATGGCCAGATGAACGAGCCGCCTGGCGCGCGTCTGCGCGTCGCCTTGACCGGACTGACCGCCGCCGAATATTTCCGCGACGAAGAGAACCAGGACGTGCTGCTCTTCGTGGATAATATTTTCCGGTTTACCCAGGCCGGTTCAGAAGTGTCCGCATTGCTCGGTCGTATGCCGTCCGCAGTCGGCTATCAGCCCACCCTCTCGACCGAGATGGGGCAATTACAGGAACGCATCACCTCAACCAAGCGTGGATCGATCACCTCGGTGCAAGCCATCTACGTGCCGGCAGACGACCTGACCGACCCGGCACCGGCCACGGCCTTCGCCCACTTGGACGCGACCACCGTGTTGTCGCGACAATTGGCTGAGCTAGGTATCTACCCAGCCGTCGACCCGCTCGACTCCACCTCGCGTATTCTCGATCCGCAAGTCATCGGCGAAGATCACTATAAGGTCGCACGAGGAGTCCAGTCTGTTTTGCAGCGGTACAAAGACCTCCAGGACATTATCGCCATTCTCGGCATGGACGAATTGTCGGAAGACGACAAGATGGCCGTGGCCCGTGCGCGAAAGATTCAACGCTTCCTGTCGCAGCCGTTCCACGTCGCCGAAGCCTTTACCGGCTCGCCAGGCAAGTATGTGAAGCTCAAAGACACGGTGCGAAGCTTCAAGGAAATTCTCGATGGCAAGTATGACCATCTCCCGGAACAGGCGTTCTATATGGTCGGCCCGATCGAGGAAGTGATCGCAAAAGCGGAGAAAATGGGAGTGAAGGTATAAGCAGGCCGGCGAACCGAGCGTTCTCCTTGCTCGCAACCGCGGTCTCGGAAGACTGTCGTTGAGCGCGCACGTGGAGCATCCCGCAACGTTCCTCCGCTTTTGATGAGCACGTAGGAAGTAGAGTATGGCTGGAAAGATATTGTTAGAAGTGGTGACGCCGGATAAGTTGCTCTTGAGTCAGCAGGTGGATGAGGTCATTGCACCTGGCTCAGAGGGTGAGTTTGGCGTGTTGCCGGGACATTGTCATTTCCTTTCTACGTTACGCATCGGTGAACTTCGCTATCGCGTCGGGGACCTGACCAACCACATGGCGGTTCTCTGGGGTTATGCGGAAGTCACACCAACCAAAGTGACGATCATGGCCGAGATCGCCGAGAAGGCCGAAGATATCGATGTGGAGCGTGCCCAGGCTGCGTTCGAGAAGGCCGAGCAGCGACTCAAGGCCGGTGGTCTGCCTTCCGAAGTCAAAGAAGCTGAAATCAGTCTCGAAAAAGCCCGCCTCCGCAAGAAGATCGCCGACCGTGCTCGCAAGACCGGCCACTGATATCCCTCTCAGATAATTAAGAAAAGACAAGAAGCTCTGTTGGCGACTGACAGAAATGTCAGGGCAGCCTGGCCAATCCCCTGTGCACCTGCTACGCGCGGCCTCAGAAGGCCTTCGTTGGACGCGTGCAGCGGGAGATCTATCAATCCAGGGCAAAGCCCATCGTGGATCACCACACCACCCCAGCGGGAAGTGGCCGAAGTATTCGGGTGCCTGAGAGCTCTGGAGGCTCTACGCAAGTTCACCGGACACTATGAGGGCCCGTGCTATTTCCCCAGCGGAATTTCGATCACCAAACCGCCCATGACGTCATCCATCTTGAAGTCCTTCTTAGGGCTGTGCGGATGCGTATTGTGACAACCAATACAGGATTGGGTGACGGCGCGGTCAGCGTAGATGGCCTGGAAATAGGTCTGGTCGCCGATCGTGACCGTACTGGTAACAGACCGTTCTGGATGTTCTACGCACAGCTTCTAGCCCCTTCTTTTCTGACTCATCGTCCGGGCCATTCTGAGGATTGATCGGCCACAGACTGATCAACCGGTAGCGGACCTTCGTTCCGGTCTTCGAGGACAGGTCGCTCGCTTCCGCGAGGAACTGAGCTGGTAACGGCAAGGTCTTCTTCTTCGCGCGCCAATTCTCCGCTGCTGGGGCTCCGCCCTGCTTCTGCATGCGCTCGACGACATGAATGGTGTAGAAGGTGCGGTCGGCTTCAATGACGGCATGGATGTAATCCGTGACCGTTTCCGGGGGAATGCCCGGCAGGTCTGCTGCATACCCTGCCATCGTGAACGAGGAAAGTACCATAACCGGCACTACCGCCAGGCTGATTGTCCATCTCATGGCTTTGCCTCCTTGTTCGACGTCGGACCAGCCTCGCGGTTATTAGCTTAGTCTGAATCGAATGAAGAGGCAATCGGGGCGGCGGACCGGTGAGTGACCAGGCAGACCTCCCGATTGCAATTGAGCCTCGCGCTGCAGTAGCGTGGCCGAAACGTACTCGTGAGGGCGATTCGTCTATGGTGACCGAGTTTGTCGTGACGGCCGGTGAGCTCCCTAAACGGCTGGACATCTTTCTGGTCAATCGTGAGCCCAAGTTATCGCGGTCAGCCTTGCAACGGTTGATCGGACAAGGGCGTGTGCGGATCAACGATCAGGTCGTCAAACCCAGCCAGAAGATCAAGCCTGGCGATACCATCGCCTTTGACATTCCTAAAGCGGAGCCGCTGGAACTCAAAGGCGAGTCGATCCCGCTCGAGATTCTCTATGAGGACGACGTGTTGCTGCTCTTAAATAAGCCAGCCGGCCTGGTGGTCCATCCTGCGCCTGGTCATTGGGCCGGCACGATGGTCAATGCCCTCCTCCATCATTTTCAGACATCCGGCGGTACGGTGTCGACGATTGGTGGGAAAGAACGGCCAGGGTTGGTCCATCGGCTGGACAAGGATACCTCTGGCGTGATGGTGATCGCCAAGACAGACGAGGCGCATCGTGCTCTTTCGGCTCAATTCAAACATCACACGATCACACGGGTGTACGAGGCTCTTATCTCAGGCGTGCCGAAAAAAGGACATGGGTTGATCGAGTTGGCGATTGGCCGTGACAGGAAGGAACGGAAAAAATTCTCTGCCCACACGGCGAGACCCAAGGAATCCGTAACGGAATACAAGGTCGACCATCGCTTCGGCAAACTAGCCGCCCATGTCCTTTTATATCCACGCACAGGCAGGACCCACCAGCTCCGTGTCCATCTCACCTCCCTGGGCCATCCGATACTGGGAGATCAGACCTATGGCGGGAGAGAAGGTCTGCACGGTAGAGGGTGTCGAGATCCCCCGCGTGATGTTGCATGCGAGGACCCTGGGTTTCCGTCATCCATCTACCGGAGAGTTTCAGGAGTATACAAAGCCTTTCCCGTCCGATATGGAACAGGTGGTTCAGGCCCTCGATGGTCTCACGCCTCCTCACGGTGCCAGAAAATCCTGACCGGGCCCTCAACTTGGCGTAGGCAATGCCGCCTCGAAGGATAAGATCATGCAAACTGGAGATGTGCTGGACGCGATGGGTGGATTGGTTGCGCAGCTGAAGATTTATGCGGCCAAACTCCCGCCGATTGTCCATCTGTCGGCGGTGCCGACCGGGGTGAAGCCCAAGTTTGAGGCGGTCGAGGAATATGAGGAGATCGTTTCTCGGTTCCGGAGCCAGAGTGCCGGGACTCCCTACAAAGGCCTGAACGAATTATTTGTGGAATCGCTGGAAGCCTTCGAGGTCGGTCGATTGCTCGGTTCCGTCCAGCCGCTCCTTTTGGTGCTCGATCATCTGGAGCGGATGAAGCGAGATAAAGAAATCGAAATCGGACGGATCGATGAGAGGCGCACAGGTGAGTATCGATCCGTTCTGAATAAGATTCTACCAGGCAACAAGCCGGAGCTGGACGGAGCAGGACGGGGGATGTGAATGAGCGGGGAAGCTTTCAGCCATCAACCGTCAGCTTTCCAAGGAAAGGCCGTCGATGTGAATATTTCACGGCTGAGAGCTGTGTGTCGACAGCTCTTTAATTAGTGGCCCATCTTCGGGCCGGCTGCGTTTGCCCCTTGCGAGACAAGCGTGAAGCGAACTGTCGACCCACAGTGCGGGCACTTGGCTCGAACGGTCGCCTCATCGAGGGGTTCATACTGGTCCTCTGTGAGCCACATGAGTTGGAAGCACTTGGGGCAGCTACGGACTTGCGTTGTCATGATGTTCCTCGTACACTCCGCGTGATTTTGGTTGCTGTAACTGGGAGCTAATCTAGTACAAGATGCCTTCAACCCTCAAGCCCGCCATCACCTTCGCCGAAAAGAAGGACCTCGACCCCGCCAAGCTCGTCCGCCTCTACCAGCAAGCGCCTTGGGCTAAAGGACGGACCCTTGAAGACGCCCGTGAGATGTTGCGCCACACCGATGTGGCCGTGACGGCTTGGGATGGTGACGTGCTGATCGGATTTGGACGGGTATTAACGGACTATGTCTATCGAGCGACTATCTGGGATGTGATCGTCGATAAGGCCTACCAGGGCCAGGACGTCGGCAGCGATATCGTCCAGCGAATCTTGAACCACCCTCGCCTCAAGAAAGTCGAACTCTTCTGGCTCTGCACCCGCATGCCTGGGTTTTATGAAAAACTCGGCTTTAGTTCGAAGGAACAGACCGGGATGGTGTGGAGCCGATCAAAACAAGGCCGACAGGAATAACGCATTTTCTTCGAGTCGGAAATCCTTTGATTCTGCCCTCCATCGTATGTGACGTGGAACCCCCTGAGGACGGGGCTCCACGCCACTAAATTTGCCTCGAATATTCAGAAACTAAAAGAAGAGTTTGGCACCGAAGAGGAAGCCGAAGGACGAGGCGTTCCAATCGTTGACAAGGTTCCCGTTAACCGTTGCATGTCCGTCATTGATCTTATAGGCCATTTCCGTGTTTAGGGCGAACTGTTTGGTGAGCATGTAGTCGGCGCCCCAGCCGAGTCGCCAGGCGAAGTTGTTACTGGGGGAGATACGAGTCGAGGTGTTTTCACCGAAACTATTCACATTCACCCCGAAGCTCATGTTGGCATAAGGGACGAGCGGCCCAAATCTCACCGGGCGTACTTCCACTGTCGGCAGTACCGATACGGTGTCTTGATGACCCAAGTCCCGGGCGGGCCGTTCTTGATCCACGGCATGGCGTTCCCACTCCACCATCATCCCTACTAAGAGCCACTTGTTGAGGCTATACATCGCTTGGAAATTGACTAGAGAGCCCACGTCGGTTGAGGTATTAGCAGTCAACGATTGGGTCAAGGGGGCAAATCCTGCGCGCATGCCAAGCACGACTTTGCCTGGCTCTATTCCGCCGTCTTGCGCCTTCCATTCTTCTGCTCTTGCCTGGCTGCCCAGGACGAGTGCGCTTATCACCATGAATCCCACCAAACCCCAACGAGCCTTAACGACACCCATATAATAAGTCCCCCGTGCTCTAATGATGTAAATAGGCTACAGACATACCTGCTGTCCGCATCAGCAACGCAAGTTTAGTGCCCTGCTTTCCTTTGAATGCGATTGTAGTCTAGTGAACGGAATTGCTCAATCAATATAAAAATAAAAGCATAGGCCTAACCAGTTTGCTGGGCGATTCAGGGGCAGTCATGATCCCGTTCTGGTCGTGGAACTATGACTCGTTGCCGACACAGCTTTGTATCCGTAGCCCTACAGGAGGAGAGCTAACATAAGATTGGATGAGGACTCAAATGGTGGAACATTGCATGGAGCCGAAATCAATCAATGGCGAAAGACTGCCGCTGTCTCTTGGGGGAAAAGATGACAGCAACAAAGAACAGGAGTGTAGCGAGCAACACAATGGCAGGACCAGATGGAATGTCCCAGATGGAGGAGAGGAGCACTCCCCCGACTGAACAGGAGACTCCGATGAGGATCGAATACCAGGTTAGGGTCGAGAGGCTATGGGTCAGTTGGTAGGCGGTGGAGGCCGGAATCAGGATCATAGCAAAGACGAGGATTGCCCCGACGGTTTTGAGTGACACCACCACCGTGAGGGCAACCAGTGTCAGCAAGAGGAAAAATATGCGTCGGGCCGGTACCCCGGAGGCTTCGGCCATTTCTTGATCGAACGCAATGAAGTACAGTTCTTTCGAAAAAAGAACTATCGAGCCAATGACGACGATACTGAGGCCTGCAATCGTGCGCAACTCTTCGGTGGTCACAGCAAGCACGCTCCCGAAGAGGTAGCCATAGACCTCGGCGTTATAGGTCTTCATCAGGCCGATGAAAAGAATGGCCAGGGCCATGGTGGCGGTATAGAGAATCCCGATGGAGACATCGAGTTTCATCCGGCCTTTTTCTTCCACCCATCCCGTGATCCACACTGTGGCGAGGCCAAAGAGCATGGCCATGAGAAGCGGAGGCCAGCCCATTAAAAAGCCGAGCGCGACTCCTGCAAACGCCGCATGTGCCGTGCCGGCTCCCACGAACGCAAGCCCGCGTAAGACGACAAAGACGCCAATTGTCGAGCACAAGGCGCCAACCAATGCCGCGGCCAGAAGAGAGCGTTGCATAAAATCGTACGTGAATAGTTCAAGCATCTACTGAATGGTCAATGATGGTGGTGGTAGTCCTCGACGATGATGGTGTCCCGCTCCGTGATGACCAGGTCTTTTCCATAGACCTGGCTGAGGATTTCTGGTTTCAGGACATCGGCAGGCGACCCTGCGGCGTATAGGCGGGTCTTGAGGAGCACGAGCCGGTCCACCCGCGAACGGATCATATTGATGTCATGGGTGATCAAGAGGACGGTCAAGCCCAACTCTTCGTGCAGATGCTGCACCAACTCGACGACGTTGTGCTGCGTCGTGATATCCAGTCCTGTCGTCGGCTCGTCGAGCAACAATACTTGTGGTTGTTGGGCCAACGCTCTGGCGATGAAGACCCGCTGCTGTTGTCCTCCGGAGAGGTAACCCAGTGCGCTGTCTCGATGGCCCTCCATCCCCACATGAGCCAAGGCGTCCAGCGCGATCCTGCGATCTTTCTCTGATGGCCGCGTGAACAAACCTAATGCGCCGTACCGTCCCATCATGACGGTTTCCAGTACCGTGACGGGAAAGTTGCGATCAACGACTCCCTTCTGAGGCAGATAGCCGATCTTGGCCCGGTGGTGACAACGTAGCTCATCACAGGCACAATCAAAAATTCTGAGGTGACCTTTCAGCGGGGCCATCAAACCGAGAACCGCGCGGCAGAGAGTCGTCTTTCCGGACCCGTTGGGCCCGATGACCCCCACGAACTCGCCGGATTGGATCTCGAGCGAGATATCCTCAAGTGCAACCACCCCTGGGAACCCAAAAGTGGCATGATCGAAGTGAATGATAGGGGGAGACTGACTTACCACGTCGGTGAGGACTCCTCTCAGTCCAAGCCGCTGAAACCGATGCCTATCAACCGCTAGGCCGCTTCCAGCGCGTTGGCCAATTGGAGCACATTATAACGGAGCATGTCGAGATAGGTCTCGGTGTGCGGGAGGCCTCCCGGGAGGGTGGTGAGCACCACCAAGCGCGCGCCGGTCTCCTTGGCCAACAGCTCGGGGATCTTTTGGCTCAGCTGAATTTCCGAGACGACGACCTTGATCCGTTCTTTTTTGATTTTCGCTATGAGGCCGTGCAGCTGGAGTGCCGATGGCTCGCTCCCTGATTGCGGTTGGATCGTTCCGACGATCTGGAACCCAAAGCGCCTCGCGAAGTACGGCCAGGCAGGGTGATGGGCGATGAATCGCCGATCGGCAAGGCGTGTGACCCGATCACTCAGGTCCCCTCGAAGTTGGTCCAGTCTCCGAAGGTAGGAGGCCTGATTGGTTCGGTACTCCGTCGCATTGGCTGGATCTACCTGAATGAGAGCTTCCGTGATATGCCGCATCATGGTTGCCGCATTTTCAGGATCCATCCACACGTGAGGATTCCCTCGTTCATCCTCTTCTGCCGCATGAGCCGCACCGTCATGGTCTGGCCTGTCGCGGAGAAGCGCAATGCCTTTTGAGGTAGTGACGACCCGGAGTGATGAGCTACCGGCATTCTTGACCAACGAGGAGACCCAGACTTCAAGGCCGATTCCGACTTCAAACAGCAACCGGGCTTTCCGGACGGCGACGAGATCACTCGGCTTGGGGGAATAGGTATGTTCGTTTTCGTAACCGCTCAGTAGGGAGGTCACCCGCACGTGGGGTCCGCCGACTTGTTCGGCCAGGTCCTTCAAGACAGGAATCGTGACTACGATATTGAGGGGCTCGTCTGGAGGGGCGGCAAGGACCAGAGTCATGGGGAGCAAACTGTGGCTGATGAGGATCGCCCAGAGCAGGCGCACCAATCGGAGATTCAGCATGGGCGAGGACGGTAACATTGGGTCCCTTCGTTGTCAACGCAACGACTTGGGCTGATCTTTAAAGTTTGGTTACGAATTCTTCCCTGCTTGACCCCACCGGAGAGTTCCATTAGCGTAGCGATCTTGCGGCTCTTGCTAGATAATCACTGGAGGGGTCAAGGAATGCTCGTCGTGGGACTCATGTCTGGAACATCCGGTGATGGTGTCGATGCCGCACTCGTGGACATTGTCGGGCGGGGTCGCTCCTTGAAGGCGCGGACGCTCGCGGCACATACGCTGGCCTATCCACGCTCGTTACAGGAGCGTATTCTCTCCGCGTCAGTTTCTGGGACGGTCGCAGATATTTGTCACCTCAATGCGTTGCTGGGTGAATGGTTCGCGAATGCGGCGCTACACGTCATTCGACAGGCGAACCTTCAGCCAAGTGATGTTTCGTTGGTCGGCTCTCATGGGCAAACCGTGCACCATCTTCCGCATGGTATCCATGCGCCAGGAGTCGGAGCCATTCGTTCCACCCTCCAGATCGCCGAGCCGGCGGTCATTGCCGAACGAACGGGGATTACCACTGTAGCTAATTTTCGGCCGCGTGACATCGCGGCAGGAGGCCAAGGGGCTCCGTTGACGCCAGCCGCCCATGCGCTGCTCTTGAAACATGCGCGTCGTGCACGGTTGGTGGTGAATCTCGGGGGAATCAGCAACGTGACGTATGTGCCGAAAGGGGGACACCTCAGCGGGGTGCAAGCATTCGATACGGGGCCCGCCAATATGGTGCTGGATAGTCTCATGGCGCGTTTGACCGACGGGCGGCTGTCGATGGATCGTGATGGAAGACTGGCCATGAAAGGGCAGGTCGATTCACGACTGTTGGGCAAGCTGCTTGCGCACCCCTTTCTCTCCAAGCGGCCGCCCAAATCGACCGGGAGGGAAGCATTCGGTCCTGATCTCATCGAGGAAATCGTCGAGATTCAGCAGCAACGCAGCCTCTCGATCGAGGATCTGTTGGCGACCTGCAGTATGTGGACTGCCAAGGCGGTGGGAACCTCGCGACGGTGGATCAGCGGTGAGATCGATGAAGTGATAGTGGGTGGTGGCGGCGTCCGTAACCGCGCGATCATGAGCCATCTCGCAACGGTCTTCGCCCCCGTTCCGGTCACCACATTTGAAGCACTCGGGTGGGACAGCAAGGTGTTTGAGGCTGTCGCCTTTGCCCTCTTGGCCTATCAAACCATGACCGGACAGTGGGGCAACATTCCGTCTGTGACGGGCGCGAACCATCCCGTACTCCTTGGCACGATTGTCCCGAACGGACCTCGCTGGCGTGAATCCTTTCCCGGGCGATAGCTGCACGATGGAGAACATATTAATCTGTCTTGTCATCGTGTTCCTGGCTTTCCTGATTTGGCGGCTGAGGGTCTCGTTAACCAGTGGGCCTGTCAGGAAAGAGACCTTTGTCCTTCCCCCTGGCGTCACGCTTCGTCCCCAACCTCTGCTGACTGACACTGATCTCTTGCTCTACAATCTCATCCGTCTTGCCGTGGAAGACCATTATCTTGTCTTTGCGAGGGTTCCGCTCTGGTCCATTGTCAGCGTCGAGGCGGAAGGAAAGGCTCGGTCGCAGGTGTTGAGACAGATCGCGCTGAAGCAACTCGATTTTGTGTTGGTCCACCCAGGAACGAAGGTTGCGGAGCAGGTTGTGTTGATCGAGGAAGGTGTGCCCCCTCAACCATCCGAGGTAGCTCGGAGACGGGAAATTCATTCTGTCTTGCAGGGCGCTGGCATCAAGCTGACCACCTTGAAGCCCCACACGTCCTATACGGTGCCTCAACTGGCCCAGATGCTTGGCGTCGGCGATGACGAGTAACCGCCACTGTTTATGACCGACACGTCGTCTGCCATTCTTGAGGTGGAGCTAGTCGGGAGGGCTGTTGCCGGTCAGTTGAGGGGTCGGTTCCTCATCCCGCACCGTCGCCGCGTCGATGGCTTTTCGTGCCAACTCTGCTTCTGCACTCTCCGGATATTGATCGACCACTCGCTCGTACATCATGCGAGCTTTCTCGTGATCCTTCAGCCTGGTGTAGATTTGCCCGATCTTCAAGGTGGAAGCAGCAAGCTTCGGACTGAGTGGGTAGTAGGACACAACCTGGTAGAAGGATTTCAAGGCTTCCTTGTAACGCCCTAATCGGTACTGACATTCTCCCACCCAGTATTGCGCGTTGGCTGCCAGCGAGGACTGTCCGTGGAGTTCGATGAAGAAACGAAAACCAGCCAGCGCTGCCTCGTAATCTCTATGCTTGAACTCCTCCATGATTCGATCATAGAGGTGTCGAGACGAATCCTGCATGTTGGAGGGGGCGGCGACGGCGAGATGAAGAGAAAATAGCATCGCAATCATTCCAGGGAGCACGATCATCAGCGTCTTCATAATTTGCCTCCGTACTGCTCGGCGCGGCCTCGGTGCCCATCTTCCTGCGATGTCGCAATCGCCGTGCCACCATGGAACAATCCGGTGTGGCAAAAACTGACGACAATCCAGCAGCTTGGCGCGATTCGATGGCAGGAATTGCCGAGTGACTGCCGGTGCCTAAGTGACAGATTTGTACGATCTGTGCGTGAGTCCCCTCGCTTGACAGAATGGAGCACACTACCCACGAAGCGGCTTCAGTCAACGGTTTGTGGAAAACTTGACTTGCTTGCCTCTGGCCGAAATAATCCCGTCGGTCAGTCAGATCAGAGATTGCGGAGTAGAGCGACGACTGTGAGAGAGGAAGGCACGGTGAAGGGAATTGGATATGATGACTGATCCTAATCCTCCGCCGAATCCATTCGGCGGAAAGACTTTAATCGTCGACGCGAATGACAGGCGACTCCTACCCGCGACCCAGTGCGGCACTACTGGATGCTGGAGAGTATGATCAGGTCTTTGTTCGCCCCGGTATCTATGAGGACAAAGTCTTTATCACGGGGCGACCAATTCATTTGGTGGGGGCCGGTCGAGACGAGGTACAGATTTTTTCCCGTCGTGGGGGGCCCCTCTATCTCCAGCAGGTCCCAAGCGGTCGCATCTCCGGCATCACGTTTCGATACGTCGGAAGCGACCAGAATTCAGCGATGAACCTGCTCGATTCCTCTTGTGCTGTGACGCAGTGCCGTGCCACGGAGGGTATTCTGTCCGGCGTGGTGATTTATGGCCCGCAATCGCGGCCGACATTTATCGAGAACGAAGTCTGTGGCAACCGCGAATCGGGGATTTTTGTGTTTGCCGGAGCACAGCCGAGGATTGCCGACAATGTCTGTAGGGGCAACCACCACTTCGGTATTGCGGTGCGGGATCCTGGGAGCCATCCGGAGCTCGTAAGGAACCGGTGCCGGGAGAATATGCTGAGCGGGATTCTCCTCTTTCATCACGCGGAAGCGCTCCTCGTCGACAATACGTGCAGCGAGAATCAGCACTGGGGGCTTGTGATGACTCCCGACTGCCACCCTACTCCTGGTCGAGAGGCGCTCGACACCTCGAACATTCTTGCCCCCAATCCTCGCGGGGCCTTGATTGTGACGGACCAGCCGCTAAGTGACATCGGACGGTGAATGGACAGGGCATCGAGGAATCCGGCAATCTAAAATCGGTGCCCGGAGTAAAGAAGGCGAGGTCGTGCAGGATTCAGAAGGCCTCTCCGGCCTTGATTCCGTCAACGTCCTTGGCGAGATTCACGCTACGGAAGGAGGTTGGCCGAGTGAGTCCCAGAGGACTCATGAAGGTGGAACGTACTGCCGCCTTGCTGTTTGGCTCGATACATGGCGATGTCGGCATGCTTCAGTAATTCGTCGAGGGGATGATCGTCGTGCGGATAAGTCGTAATACCGATGCTGACCCCGATGGAGATGTGATGGCCCAACAGTTCGAACGGCGTGGCAATCGATTCTGTGATGCGCTTCGCCACCACGAGGATGTTTTGTTCAGAGGAAACGCCTTCTAGAATAATCGTGAACTCGTCCCCGCCCATTCGGGCCACGGTATCGACTTCCCGGACACAGGTCTTGAGTCGCTCCGATACGGCCTTGAGTAGTTCGTCGCCCATGTCGTGGCCGAAGGTATCATTCACCGCTTTGAATCGATCGAGATCAAGCAGCATGAGACCAATCGGTTGTTGCATGCGTTTGCTTCGAGCCATGGCTTGAAGCAGCCGATCACGAAAGAGGCTACGATTCACCAGCCCGGTCAAGTGATCGTATTGTGCGAGGTAGGTCAGGCGTTCTTCAGAACGTTTCCGCTCAATGGCATAGCGGACGGCACGAGCTAAAAGCTCGGGATGACCCTGACCTTTGACGAGGTAATCCTGCGCCCCCTGTTGAACTGCTTGAAGAGCCAGACTTTGGTCGCTTACGCCGCTTAGGACGACGACGGGGATCGTAGGACTGGTGGCATGGACCTGTCTGACCGTCGGAAGACCGAACGCATCTGGGAGGGAAAGGTCCAAGAGCACTGCATCGAACCGCTCACGGCTGAGAAGCGTGAGTCCCTCTCCCAGCGTTTTCACACGGGCAATCTGGAACTCCTCGATGCTCCATTCAGAAAGGAGATCCTGCGTGAGCTGAGCGTCGACGTCATTGTCTTCGACGAGGAGCACTTTGATCATCTGACACCCTCGCGATTGCGTGAACCCCTGAGTCCGGATCCTAGTTCCAAGATCTTGACCGGTTGTCTGTGACGAGGCCGGATACTACGAGAAGCTGATTATAGACAAGAAACGAGGGGGGATAAAGAAAATGCCAAAATACGGCAGGGGAAAGGCGTGAAACTCGAAGGGGGTTCCACGCAACGAACAAGCGTGACGGCACAGAGCCCATGATGTCACTCTCCCCGCTCCAGGCCATGACCGCCCCTTGCAAGCAGATGCAAGCGAAAGGGATTCGGCTCATAATAACTACGTAGGGCGGTCAGTGGGAACTGCGGCCGACGATCCGGAATGCAGGCATCCTGGTCTTAACCTACATGGAGTGCTTCAGCTCGGCGACGAACTTCTTCAGCTTTTTGCGATTGTCCGAGGTTGTCGTAGAGCGAGGCGATATTCGCATGCAAGTGGGACAAGAGTTGTCCCAACTGTGCTTCCTGCGCGATTACATTCGCTTCGAGCGCAAGTTTCCTTTCTTCACTCCGGCGGAAGCGTTCCTCAAGCCGCTGCACGAGTTGGATCCAGCCTTTGACCTTGCCGGAATCCAAGTCAGGGAGGGTCGGCAAAGGTTCAGCGCGATCGAGGGATTTTTCTGTTTGATTCATCCAATTGATGAAGACGAGAAAATCACCAAGCGTAATTTTTAGTGCGGATGAGGCGCCTTCTTCTTCGATGACCAAGTCTTCCATTGCCACTCCTTGTGAAGCAAATTATTTCGAACAGTGTGTGCCAAACGAACGAAACACTTCACCCGAATTGCCGATGAAGGTTTCTGTTATCGGTTCCTGAAAAGTGAATAATGCGGCGAGCTCAATGTGAGCCACCTCCTTTCTATGTCGGGCCTTTGGCGATACACGGAGAGCAGGCCCGAGAGTAGACAACCCATAGGCTACATCCGGTAGTGTTGGTCGAGTAATACTGTGCCAGCAGTGGTATTGTCAACAGCTCTATTGGGGGGTGAATGATAAAGAGAAACCTCTACCTGATTCTTAGGCATCCGGACGAAGCCAAAAGCAGTAGGAAGTGAGCGATGACTATCCTTGAGGTGAGAGGGGTGGAACGTTCAGATAGATTCCTTGTGGGAGACGTTCGGGGCCGATAGCCGCTTCGCAAGCATACCCTGGCTCGAAGGGCCAGAGGAGGGATCGACCTTCCCAAGAACCTTTCACCTGGATTGTGCGAAAGGTGACCCCAAGTCGAGCCGCCTCCTCGCGCATCGTGGAGAGGCAGCCTTCGTAGGTATAGGCGCGGCGACCCAGTATGATCGGCTCGCCCGTCTCGTTATGGAACACAGTATAGGGCTCAGCGCAGCCAGCCAGGAGCAATATCATGATGAGCAGAATGCTTCTCGTCATGTTCCGTCACCCCCACTCGCTGGTGTGATGATCAGGAATGCGTCCCTTGCCATACGCTGGATCAGTGTGGCAGCGCGAGAGGGACCTGCTTCTTGACCAGCCGACCCAAGCGAACTTGGTCTTCACCAGGCATTTGAATAAATTCTACACCAAACCGTCGTCCCTCGCACCAACGTACCTTGGCTAATCCGACTCGGAGTGGAGACGTGGTGTCAGGGGCGAGCATTCTCATCTCAAGATAGGAGCCTGGCTGTACCCGTTTCCGGCTGTGGACCGAGCAGCCAGGGACAGACACGTTGAGCACGGTTCCCTCTCCTACATAGGCCTCACCGGCAAACACGACGGGGAAGTGAGTGTGGACTCGTTCGCAGTACCGAAGTTTCGCCATGGTAGTCGACTCCTTCTCGGTCAGACGATGAGGAGAGCAGAGAGTACCACGTCTTCCTTCAGCACGCGAGAGGCCCCCCCGTTCGTGGGATCTGGCACAAGAGAATTGAAGGGGCCGCAGCATCCTCCAAAGAACCGCAAAGTGCGGCAAGGAGAACCAAAAAAAGGCAAAGCCCCCACCCTGATCTCCCTACGAAAGTTGGGAGTCGTAAGTAGCCATAAGTCATTGGAATCATGCCACAACCAAGCGTTTTCTCCTCCCGGCCAGACGGCATAGAAACTGCGCATACAGCGTCACAGGACAGGGTCAGCTCCCGAGCAACAGGAAAGACGCGCCGCAGGGTGACACAGGTTCCGGCACAGGGAGGAAACAAAGATGAACAGGATCGAGCTTCACAACGAACCGTATAGTGATGACTCAGGCCGCCGGACATTCAGACTCAGGGGCTCCGCCAGATTGCTTGCCTGCACAGTTGGGATACTGATGGCGATGTCGGCGCCCTCTGTTCTCGCCGATCCGCAGCTCTATAGATACGTCGGTCCCACGGGTCTGGTAAGCCTCGCGAATGTAGCGACAGCTGAGGGTGTCACAGCAGTTCGCCGCAAGGCCCGGTATCACAGTGGTTTGGCGGATCTAGAACTTGAGCAAGCGGTGAGCCGTGCGGCTCAGCTGCACCACGTTCAACCGGCCTTGCTCCTTGCGGTGATGAAGGCCGAGTCTTCCTTTAATCCTACCGTGGTCTCAAAGGCGGGGGCGGTAGGACTCATGCAGCTGATTCCGGAAACCGCCATCCGACATGGCGTGCGTAACCTCTACGATACGAACGAGAACATCACCGGTGGGGCCAAACACCTGCGCTACCTCCTGGACCGGTTCCACGGGAACATCCGGTTAGCCTTGGCTGCCTATAACGCGGGCGAACGCAAGGTGGATCGATATGGACAGATCCCTCCCTATAAGGAAACACAGGATTATGTGAAAAAGGTGCTTGTTTACTATCGTAGCTACAAGCAGGATGGTTGGATCATGCCAGTTGTGGTGACCGACCCGTCTATGCACGCAGGCCGACCGTTCTAATTGATCGCTTGTGATCTCATGTGGTCATGAGGAAGCATTGATTCAGATGAGGGATCCATCCGAGGAGACAGGAGCCTCAGGTGTCTGTAGAGATCAAAAGACGAAGCGGAACGTGCAACCAGAGAGTTGAGGGGGTGGGAGCATTAGACAGGTTTCTCAGCGACGTAATCCAAGTACTTCCACAGTTCTTTCGCATCCTCTTCGGCGAATACCAGTGGGGTATTGTTCGCGGATCCTGCGAAATAGACCTTTAGCGACATTTCATCCTGCCAAATCTGCGCTTCGCAGTAGCTTATACTATCGAGGTTTAAGGCTTTCTTGCCAATACGAACGAAGTGCATAGCATCTCCTCGCCCTGCGCCAACTCCTCGCCGACTATATCACCTCATGGACTTCCGTCAAACGCTTACCGTATTTGCCGGCAAGGTCTCGAAGGCAAGAAGCAAGCGGGGACTTGAAGATGATTGAGGTTTCCTGGCGATAGATCAGGTAGAAAGAAACGGTTGGTTGCGGGGGAACGATTTTAGCGGCATTTCAGACCCCCGTGCGCATTGCGCTGAAGTAAGTAAAACTCGCTCCAGGAGCGCATTGCAGGGGTTCAGTGCACCTGTGATGGTGGAGGGTGCCGCCTTGTTCTGCCGTTTAGGAGCGGTTCTACAGATGAAGGCTCAAGGGAAGCCGATTCGAGCAATCGCCGAGGAGAGTCAAGGTATCAACGCCGTGCTTTCATAGCTCCTGCAAACATTGCGACACTCAAGCCCTCGAAATTCCAGCCTGCCAAACTAGCCTTTCCGTGTCCCTGAATCAGAAGATTAGAGGACAGGCCTAGTCGTAGGACAAGCGGTTTAGGAAACCGTTTCTGTCACCCTCCTCCAGCCTACTCAGCCTCAATCAGGCTTACTCCAAACAAGGTTTGCACGAAACTCGATCTTTGGCTGGAGAAGGCTGGAATGAGGTGGAGTTGAGCACAAAATGAGCACACTCCTACCGGACAAGACGTGAAATCTGAATAGCTACGGCAAACGGGTTTTCACCAGGACGACTCGGTGCATGAACGCGAGCATCCACGATGACGCTGTCCCCATTACTCACTCCGGAGATAGCCGACCCGGCTGGTCACTATCCTTCGGCCAATATCTGTTATTAAAAAAGGGGTGCCTTGCGCCGCAGGCTCTGCTTGACCAGAGAAGCGGATTTCTCCAATTCTCGCTAGTCTCTTTTCCGGGAGAAGGTCAGAAAAAGTGTGGCGAACTAAGCGATTTCTGCACTCTGCCTCCGAAGAACCCCTATTAGTTCCTGGAGGAAGATCTTGACCACACACAGCATTGGAATTCCAAGAACCAATCCCCAGAAGCCAAAGATATCTCCTCCAATGATCAAGACCAAAAGGACCGTAAGAGGATGGAGATCCGCAGTTTTTGACATGAGGGTTGGCTTTATCACCAAGTGATCGATCGTATAGATAACAGACGCAACTAGAAGGATATGGAGCAGTTTACTCATGAAGCTCTCTTCCAGGGCGATCACAAGCAATGCGGCTAGTGCCCCGACGACAGGCCCGACATAGGGAATGGCACTGGCAATTCCTGAGATGATTCCAATCACTATCGCAAATCGTACGCCGATCATTGAGTATGCGATGCCTGAAAGAATGCCGACACAAAGGGCATCAACGAGTAGAGCAAGCATGTACCTCGAAAGATGCTGATTAATCCGATAGATGAGATTCAGTGTGGTCTCAAAATACCGATTAGGAACTAAGCCGATGAGGGATTTCTTAATGGCAGCGCCTTCAAGCAACAGGTACCAGGTAAAAAAAGGAATGAGCAGGAAAATCGAGGCCAGCGTAAAGGCATCCAGTAAGAGCTGGGGGAGTCGTTCCGACAACTGTGCAAGATAGGCAGAAGATTCCTGCGCGACTCTCTCGGTCAACTTCAACTGCTTCAACTCGGGAAATTCGTGCTCGACCTTTCCTTGAAGCAGTATTAGTTTTTCCTGTACTCGGTACGAATAGTGGGGAAGCTCGCTGCGAAGCGTTCTAACCTCGCGATCCAGGGTAGGAATTAGGTAGATGGCCATGCCGATCATGGCCACGAAGAAGATGCCGTAGAGAAATCCTACCGCCCCGAGTCGGGAAAGGCCGCGTCGTTCCAGGGATTCGACTACTGGAGTTAGAAGATAGGCCGCAAAACAGGCCGCAAAAAATGGATACAGCACTGTGCCTAGAAGATAGACTAGGAATCCGACTGTGCTGAGAATCGCCCCTAGATAGCCAGCATCCACCCATAATGTTTTACGGGGGATTGTCATGCACAAGGTCTGGTTCCTTTTCATGCTCCCGGAAATGTTCATCGAGTTCCTGATGGGTCTCGCGCAAACGAGCGGACAACGTCTTCGCCACTCTGAGGAATATCTTTAACCCCAGTTGGGGCTGACGGGAGGTCAGGCTCATCAACTCCGGCTTAAAGAAGCCGATCGTCTCTGTAGCCCCATAGGCAAAAGCGCTCGCCGAACGGGGACCATCGTCAATGAGACCCATCTCGCCAAAGAAATCCCCCGCAGTCAACACCGCGATGAGTTTCGGCTGAGCTCCCGGGATATCACGAACGATATGGACGCTCCCGGCCTTGACTATGTACATGCCAAGGCTTGGATCGCCGGCGCCGAAAATGGCTTCTCCATCGGCATAACGACGAATGTAGACCAATTTCTCAACTATTCGTAACTCACGATCAGAAAGTTCACCAAAAATAGGGATCGCCCGAAGAGAGTCGATTATTCGCTCCTCTCCCTTCAGACGATGCCGAAAAATATTACCCCAGAGCGTGTCAAGCATTAAGCTTCCATGCACCAGAGGCACTAGAGAAGTTGCCTGGGCTATAAAGATCGCGAGAACACTAATGTTCAGTATGCCCAAACTTTCATCAAATGCACAAGTGGTTCCTGAGCTTTAAGGGGAAACTGGTCCACTCCCACAAACCTGGCTTGTCCAGACTTAGAGAAATCTGCCAGCCCCTAGTCATTCAGACAACGGGAAAGGACCGCGGAGGAGTCCCGATCTTCAGGCGAGGGATTGCCATGGAGATGTAATCGGTGGAGGTCGGTGGTTGCTGGTGTTCTGTCCGTGAATTGGGGCCAGCTAGCCACAACGCAGCCCAATTTGGAGAAGGATGAAAGCGAGTCAGGCTTAGGGCAACGCAGGGTCTGGAATGTTCGTGGCGTCCAGCCAGGCATTGACCCGCGCCGCCCCCCATTTCGTGGGCACCGTGCGGGTGACGATGCCCGCGCCGCCCATATCCACGTCGGTGCCCTCACCATCGGTGAGCGTCACTTCGCCCGCCACATCCGGGTCCCAATTGCGCACGACCACTTTCCCGTGCTTGACGAAGATCCCCGTCGAGTCCTGTTTCAACACGGCGCCGAATTCAGTCCCCCGTACGGCACCCTCGATCGTCGGTGTGCGGAGGACAAAAGACTCCTTGTGGGTGAGTAGCCGCACTAGCGCACGGATGATGCCGGAGGTCATCGTGAGCGTCACCTGACGCTCACCTTCCGCCAGCCGGACATGCGCGACCGAGAGAACGAGGGTGCCGAGTGGACCCAGCGTGACCAGGGAGTCCTCGGCGAACCGGATCTTGATCTTCGAATCTCCTGCGGTCATTGATGGTGTCGCGTTCGTATAAGACATCGCTCACAGCGAGCGGACTCGGTGCGGTTCCTCCCTCCCGCGTGACCGTGGCTTTTCCCACCATCGCCACCACTTCGGCCACAGGACGAGGCGTCGGAGCAGGGGGCGAGGCTGTAGTCTCGCGGGCGTTGCCATCAGCCCAAACATTCATGCAACTGCCAAGCGTAATCACGATCACGAAGAGCCCCATCTTTATCGAGCCCATCATCGATGGCATCATGTATCTTCTTTCTTGACCTAAGATTGTTGGGCGATGAATTCTTCGAGGATCAAGCGATCTGCCTTGCTCACGTCTTGAAGGGCAAAGCCGGCCCGATCTTGGGCTGTCCACACGACAATCCCACGTGCCTGAATCGGTTGACGAAGTCCAGATAGTTCGAACGTGAGTTGGGCACTCTTCCCGATATCGATCGCGTGCGGAAGTTTCGACATGGCGAGGCCTCCGACACTGAGGTTCCCCACGAGGGCATCCGCATTAAAGCCATTGGAGACCGTTGCTCTGCCGAGCACCTCGATACGGAGAGCTTTGCGCAAATCGTCACGTTCATATCCGGCTTGGCAGAGCTCTCCACGCTTCCCGATCACTTCATATACGGTCAAGGCATGCGCTTTTCCCTTGAGACACAGTTGGCCATAGTAAGGCGTGAGATATCGATCGCCTAGGTAGGAACATGTGACTGCTCCAATTAAGATGCGGCAGGGATCGTGGGAGATGGGGCGATCGTTCCGCTCTTTTTCGAAGCTCTCTAGCCGGGACGCCGTATTGACCGCGTCGCCGATCGTTGTGAACTTCATCCGTTGCGTGCTGCCCACACAGCCTGCAACGACTTCTCCTGTAAAAATCCCGATCCTTATGCCCACCATGGGCAGTCCCTGCTTGTGCCAGAGATCATTCAGACGTTTCATTTCTTCTTTCATGGCAAGTGCACATTCCACGGCATTGACCGCATCTTGAGCGATCTCCGTCTCGGTTGTCCGTTTGAACGGCACTCCAAAGTTCGCTTTGATCGCATCACCATAATAATCATCGACCACACCACCGTGCTTCATGACGAGCTGGGCCATGACTTCCATATAATCATTGATCCAATCAAGCAATGCCGTGCTGTCCATTCTTTCGGAGATCGACGTGAACCCTTTCAGGTCGGTAAAGAGCACCGACGCAACGAGCGCTTGCGACCGAATGCGACCGCCGGTGAGGAAGGCCTCGCGCTGTTGCCAAATGGCATCGGCAATTTCTGGGGATACGTGCCTGGAAAACAGCTGCATCAGCATCCCCCGCTGCCGTTTCTCAATGATGAAACTCTCAATGACCGTAACCCCATAGCCTAAGAGCAAAGGAATCATGACCACCGTGGTGTCCATGACAATCAGACCCCACGAAAACACACAGAACACTGCGGCTCCGTAGGCCAAGGCAATGACCAGAATTCCCCCCAAGGCTGCGAGCGGCGCCAGCCGGAATGTCAGCCAGACGGCCACGACTCCCGCCAGGCAAGCGAGCATATAGCCAATGCCATGAGGCATCCGTTGTAACGAGATCCCCTGAACAAGGTTTTCTAGGACATTGGCGTGGATCTCAACCCCAGCCATATCTCCGTGGACTGCAAAGGGTGCGGGAAAGACATCATGGAGCAACGGACTGGTGGCTCCCACTAAGACGATTTTGTCCCTGAATACATCGGCTCCGACCTCTCCTCTCATTACTTTGTAATAAGGAATCCTTTGGAATGAGTGCGGCCCGCCTCGAAAATTAATGAGAAAGGTGCGATTCTTAAGCGGTTGTGCTTTGAGTCCCCTCCCTACTGCCACCCGATAAATGGCCAACGGAAAACTCGGAATCTCTTGATTTTGGAACTGGCGTGAAAGCTCCGTCGTACGGATAGAAGCATCGTTTTCCAACGCAAAATTTGTATAGCCAAATCCCGCTGCCCGCTCACGCAACGATTTGATCGGTGCATTCAAATCTTCTTTCACATAAGCCGAGTCCCTGACTATTGTCATCGGGGCTGCCAAGATCACGTTGCCGGCCCGAGCTAATGCCTCGGCCAGTTCCTGATCGTCCTCCGACCCGCGGATGGACGGCTCAGGGAAGGCGATGTCAATTCCGACAACGGTCGGGTCGCCTTGCCTAATGCGGTCCAGCAGCTCAGCATGAAGAGCCCGCGGCCACGGCCAGGCAATATCAAACTCGTCAAAAGAATTCTCATCGATGGACACGATTACGAGTGGGGTCAAGGGAGCGATCTGCCCTCGCAGAGAAAAGAAGAGATCCATATTCCACCGCTCGACGCTGTCGAATAGCCCCATCCACGAAATCAAGACGACAACGAATCCAACAGCTAATCCACGACTCCAGTATTTCGAAGTTGTTCGGGGCCAATGAACGAAGAAAGACATGTGCTTCTGCCCAATCAATAATGACCGAAGCCTAACGCTGCCTCTCAGCGAGGGGAAGCTATGCTACCCTTTTGACCGGCGATCTGCCAACGTCCCAACACGGGATTGACATTGACCCAAAACCCGAACAGGAGGCCAGCGGCAGCTTCAGGAACGGCATAGTAGCGTGGTACGTGACGGAGCATTGCACGGGGAAGCGACGGTAGGGACGAATCGCGAAGGACATGGGGGCCTCGCAGGGTGGCTTATTGTAGGAAGGTAAGTCACTAGGTGCAAGGGGTGAGGGAAGGGAATGATGGTATTCATCGGCAGGCGGGAGGCCTTCCTGATCCTCTCGGTATGTCGCTGCACCTACTGCGTGGAGCTGTCGAAGAAAGAGGGGCCGTCCCCAGCCAGAAATTTTTGGTAGACGGGAGAACACGGACAAGAACACGGACAAAATGGCCCGTGAGAGCAGGGAAGGGAAGAACGAGGAAGCGAAAGTGGTTGAACCGGTTGGTTGCGGGGGAAGGATTTGAACCTTCGACCTTTGGGTTATGAGGCCGTAAGGGTTATTTTCTCAACACCCTGATTTTCCGTCTGGTTTCTCGCTTTTATCAATTAATCAATGGCTTACGGGTTTCTATCTGTTGCGGTGGATTCTAACGGTTCTATGCTTTTCGACGCGCTTTAGCACAATTTTAGCACAGTCGATTTTCTTCTAATTAGCTCAGCTTCTTATCGCTTCCGCAGGCATGGTGGAGGACACCCGCAACTTGCTTCATGTCTACCATTCAGGTGCCCCAGCGATCGGCGACTGAATTTTGACTGGAGTCTTGCAGCCAAAAGTAGCGAGGGGTATGCTGTTTACCAGCAGGAAGAAATGGATATTTCGATTTCATCACGGTTGATATACTTCACTTTGCATAGGAATCTGCTGCTCAGTCAGGATATTGGCAACTGAGCTGGACTGAGACCCGGTGAGAGACGAAGGCATCATGGAAAGACTCCTGCTACTCGGAATAGCGACAGTCCTGGGATTGTGGCCGGGAGTCGGCCTGGCGGGGGATCTGACGCCGCGCGAAATCTACGAGCGCAGCTCGCCAGCCGTCGTGATGATCATGGGATATTCCATCAGCGGCCAACAGGGCAGCGCCAGCACCGGTTCCATCATCCAGCAAGACGGGCTCGTATTGACAAACGCTCATGGTGTGATTGAGGAGCAAACAGGCAAGCCCTATCCCCGCTTGACCATCTATCTGAAGCCTGATCATGTGACCGGCGATCCGAAGGTGGATTTGTCGCGGGGGAGTAAGGCTCGTATAGTGGCCTTTTCACTGCCGTTGGACCTGGCGCTGCTCCAGCTCGATGGGGTGCCTGGACCATTTCCGGTTCTCGCACTCGACGACTCCGATAGGACCGAGATCGGCGATCGCGTGGTGGCGATCGGGCATCCGGAGCAGGGGGGGCTCTGGACCTTGACGACTGGCACCATTAGCGCGGAGTTCGAGAACTTTAACGCCACGAAGGGCAAGTCTGTCTTTCAGACGGAAACGGGACTCAATCGCGGCGACTCCGGCGGACCATTGCTGGATACCGACGGCCGCATAATCGGGGTCAATACGGCAATAGCCCGCGTCGCGTCGGACGGCATGCCGATTACCAGTATCAGCTTCTCTCTCAAGTCCAACGTGGCCAAGCGGTGGTTGCGTGAGCAGGGTGCTTCGGCCCAGGAGGCGCTGGCTCTATCCGACATGCCGACACTGGACAAATCAGCCGGTCCTTCAACTCCCCTGCCGAGCAGGCACACGACCCAGGCTGCGAAATCGCCCCCCGCTCCCACGATCGCCTCTCCATCTCCTTCCTCTCAGCTCGCTGCGCAGACCGTGACCCCGTCTCGACCATACAATCTGGACCGCCTCATCAGCGAACGGAACCGCGCCGAGGCCGACTTGGAGGATATGATTAAGGAAATGCGGGGCAAACTGGGCGGGCGATGAGGACCTCGCCGTTCACTTATCAATCAGCCATATTCAAGAACTGCGCGTCCGACGTACGAGGTATCCGCCGGGTATCTTCACCCTATTAGATGGTAGTGACGCGCTCCCAGTTGTAGGGCCACCGCGCAAGCTACTCTGCCGCTAGCGAAGAGGGCACTGCCCAGGATGCGTAGACGGCCTCCCTCTCCAAAGTGTTCGGCATGTCGACTCCCGTTACTTCGGGTTCACCGCCTGATAGTCAATGATGAACCGTCTGACAGCATCTGAGACTCTGGCGCGAATGTCGAGCACTCTAGGTGCACTGAGCGAACTGGGGGATGCAGGGCCTTCCCATGTGGTCGCAAAGAATTCTGTCGTGGGATTCCGTGAGAGTTGAACAAGTTGTTTCAAAGTGAGACCGATGGCATACGCGTTGAGATTCACTGAGGGACCTGTGATCGGGTATACGGCGACATAGAGATATGGGGCTCCGGGTGAGTTCGCTATTTCTGAGATCGTCAGGACGCGCAGGCCTGCCTGTCGAAGTCGCACTTCGATGTCGCGTGTAAGGTGCTCTCGGCTCAACCCCTCCCGTTCAACATCGTCAGGAAGATACTCAACGAGTACCGAGACCTCTCTGAGTCCTCGCAGTGTGTCACGTTTGTCAGCGGTAAAGGCGAATCCTACAGTCGGCCACCACAGGGTCAGGCCCAACAGAATTAGCACGCTCAGCCGCATCGGCCACCTCCTAGTCGGTGGCTCGCACGATAGCCGCCCGCCTATGTAAAGACAAGAGCAAGGCTCCCATTTGTGACTGAGATGAGGGCCTGGTTCCATCGCTCCCTGCCTGACACCTCCTATCTGCGAGTAGAATGAGCCGAGCGCCATCTTTCTGATAGCCCGCTGTGGCTTTGTAACAAACAGCAAATCCCACCGCTGAACCCGGGTCCGGAGCGGTTGCGCGTCTCAGATGGCAGGTTGAAACACCAGCCGACGGGCAAAGCAGCAATACCTTAAAGCGATACCTGGGAAGATAGACCGACCACCGGTTTAGGAAAGCGCTTTCGTTCCCCTGCTCCAGCCGACTCAGGCTCACTGGAGCCAACTAAAACCAAGAGTTAGAGGAAATGTGAACTTTGGCTGGAATAGGCCTGAGTGGGGTGGAGTGAGGTGGGCTTGAGCACAAAATGAGCACACTTGTACCCTTCATCACTTTTGGTTGGCAGGTAGATGCTGTCAGCCCAAAGGATGGCAAATCCGTTTTGTCCGAATCCAATAGTTCAGACCACGGCAATGCTAGCTTGCTTTACAATTGATCGATGAGAGTCTGGACGGTGATCGGCGCGTGCCCTTCGTTACGATTGTTCACCAGGATATCGGTGCGGGGATTTGCGGCTTATCCCTCGTGGGCGTAGAGTAGCCCTCCTGCTTCACTGGGAGCTGCCATTTGTAGCAACGGGAGGAGGAAGCATTATGAAAATTCTCCGTTTAACGGTGCTCATTGGAATGTTGTTGGGATGTGCGACGGCTCCTTCGGGGCATTGGGAGCAGGATGGACGAACTGAGTTGGAAACCCAGGACGATTTTGCCCATTGCGAGCATGTAGCCTATTTGGACTCTCAACGCAACAAAAGTGACGAGCCCTTCAAAGGACCTCAGATCGAGAAGAATTGCATGGAACGTATGGGCTACACGTACATCAAGAATCTGAAGTAACTCTGGTTTTTGAGCCAGAGGTGGGATAGGGGAGATTAGATCTTTTTTGCCAACTTCGAAAGACGGCGGCTCACCAGTTTGTACAAAAGACAGAACTTTCAAAACGACTTTCAGGTTCTTTCCGCCTGGCTAGTCGCTCTGCGCATAGTGTACAAAAACCTCTCTTCAGCTCAAATCCCGAGAAGTCGATTCTTCCAGCGCTTTGACGTATCCTTTCACCTGTTCCAACAACGAATGATTTTGAACTGCGATGATGTAAATAATT
>CAVSCZ010000018.1:0-26670 GCA_963726635.1 uncultured Nitrospiraceae bacterium | reverse complement strand
GAAACGGCCCCCCTTTCAATTCCGGAAATAGTTCTCCATCCACTCATCACCGAAGTCCCCCACTCCAAGGCTTGCGCGAGCGTAAGACAAGCTGACAATCTTCCCCCCGTCTCCCGAATGCACCGTCACGCTGATCGGCCTTGATCGCCGAAGCCGGCACGTCCAGCAGAGGCTTTTATGCGAATCCCTTGCCCCTTCATGCTCGGCAGTACCCGTCCGAATATCGAGCTGATGTTCTGCGGCAAGGCCGCGAGCGCGGCACGATCAACGTAGACAGGCTGAACCACTGCTCCGTCGATCCGCACGATGCCGGGACCGGTTCGATCCCGCTCAGTAATGGTCTTGATCACCGCCGTCAGCAGGTCGTTCAACGGCGTCGGAATCCCGAATCCCCGCCCGACCTTCGCGACGTACCCGTTCAGGAAGTCGATCTCGGTTGGCCGACCGGCCTTCCAATCGTCGTACGTCGAGGTATGGATATCCCGAATCTCTTGAGTCCAGCGACGACCTTCTCCGCCATATCAGCGGCTAACGGCACCTTTACGGCGGCCGCCACTGCCATCACTTCTCCCACGATCTGCTGAATCACTCGCGGCATCTCGGGATGATCCAGCGCCTTGGCCACTTTATCGTCGATCATGACGGTTAAGGGATTGAAGACGCAATTCCAACACATCTTCTCCCACTTACTGCGCCGGACATCATCGGTTAACTGACAAGGGATCCCCGCCTGCTTGAACAGATCCGCGATGGCCAGCAGACGAGGACTCTGGTGCCCCATCATCTCGCCGATCGCCACCGCCCCCTTTTTATAATGGTCGATGATCCCGGGCGCCGCGATCTTCGAATAGATGAAGGCGACGCCGCCCACGACACAATCCCGTTGAAAGCGCGCCAGGATGCGATCTTCCGTATCGACCCCATTCTGCAGGGTCAGAGATGACGGTCTGATCGGTCAAGACACGGCTCGATTTGCGTTCATCACCTCATCGCAGATCGTAGGCTTTGACCGAGAGGATGATCAGATCCGGCTTCGGGAGATCTCTCGAGGATCGGAAGCGGCTGGTGGATGCACGGTGAAGGTGCCTTGGCGCTACAGATCGTGAGGCCATTCTGCTTCACGGCTGCGAGCGTCTTGGGCCGCAGCAGGAAACGACACAGAGGGATTTGCTTTCGCTAAATGTGCGCCGAAGAACCCACCGACTGATCCAGCCCCTACCATGAGAATCTGTTTCATCCATGCCCCTCGCAGAATAACGGACTGACTCTACCACGCAGATTCGTTCGCTCGAAATGCGGTACACTTCCGTCAATCGCCCATGGCCACCGACGATCAGATCCTCTTCGCGCGAACACGCCTCGCGTCCTCCCGGAACGTGACCATCCTCACGGGAGCAGGCATTTCCGCCGATAGCGGCGTGCCGACCTTCCGCGGGACAGAAGGCTTGTGGCGCACTTACCGAGCAGAAGATCTCGCGGCCCCGGAGGCCTTTGCCCGTGATCCACGATTAGTCTGGGAATGGTACAACTGGCGGCGCGAGTTGATTGCCACGAAACGGCCAAATCCTGCCCACAACACACTCGCGGAGATTGAACGGCGATGGACCGATCGAATGTGGCTCATCACGCAAAATGTTGATGGACTCCATCGAGTCGCCGGATCACAACGCCTCTCTGAAATTCACGGCAACATTTGGAAAGTTCGATGTACCGGTTGCGGAGTCATCTCGGAAAACCGGGAGATCCCTCTCCCCATCCTGCCGACGTGCCAGCGATGCCATGCCCTGCTCCGGCCTCATATTGTCTGGTTTGGAGAATCGCTCCGGGAGGAAGACGTACGCCGCTGTGATGAGGCCCTGCGGGCCTGCGACCTCTTGCTGGTGATCGGCACATCGGGAGTCGTCTATCCAGCAGCAGGCTTTGCGTCGGTCGCTAAGGAAGTCGGCGCGCTGGTCATCGAGATCAATCTCGAGAGCACCCAACAGTCGGACCTTGTTGACCTTTCGCTACAGGGTCGCGCAAAAGATCTGGTCCCGCTACTCCTTTGAGGCCATCACCAGCGGAAGGAGCTCCTCCAACGTCCGAATTACATGTCCGCCCGACGCCTGAGAGCGCCCGGTTCGATCAAGCAATACACCCGTCATCCCGGCCTTCGTGGCACCCTCCACATCGTCCCTGACACTGTCCCCCACATGCATCGCTTCATCGGGATCGACCGCATGTTTCTCAAGTGCAATCTCGAAAATCTTTGGGCGCCGGCTTGGCAGCCCTGGCGAGGCTTGCAATCGTCACGGTATCGAAAAATCCGTCGATCCCGAGTCCCCGCATCACAGGAAAGAGCCGGGAGTCGAAGTTGGACACGATCCCGAGCTCAAACCCCTCTTCACGCAGTCTTGTCAGCACGGCATGGGTTTCAGGAAACAATGCCCAGGAGCGAGGATCTTCAAACACCTGAAAGACCTGCTCGAAGAATTCATCAAACCGCTCGAACATCCCGACGCGATAAAACACATTGTGTACGATGTCGAACCACCAGAGCCGCTCACATTGCTTCAACGCTTTAGGATCCGTGACGGCAAAGACCGGCGGCGAAGCATCACGGAAGGCACGCTGAAAGGCTTGCGCAATCAAGCCTGCGAGTCGGGAGTCTGCCGAAACCCGTGCTGGACCGCATGCTGCAGATAAATGTCCGCCACCGAGCCATTAATATGAAATAACGTCTCGGCTGCATCAAAAAAGATGACCTGGATTGGGGATTTCATCGGTCGTACGAGTCCTGTTGGTGTCGAATTGTAGTCAGTTAAAAAATCCGAAGTCAAAACCAGCACCTATCGTGCGATTTCTTGACAAAGAATACCCTCACTGCTAGCTTCGACATAGTTCAATAACATTGGAGGGTTAGGTGCCTTCAACCATCTTTGTCGTCGATAGCAGTCCCGCCGTTCGCCGGCTGGTCGAGCAGATCTCGGCACCGGAAGGGTGCGATGTCGTGGGATTCCAGGATGGCCCCGCAGCCTTGGAAGCGGCACGCCGGATGAGCCCGAATCTCATCATCGCAGACTATCATTTGGAGAACATGACCTTCTCGGGGTTCTGCAAAGAAGTCCACAAGCTGGATAACCTTGCAGAAACCTATATTGTCTCCCTGATCAGCCCTTCAGACCGTGTGGATGAAACCCACTTGCGTTCGCTGGGGGTGAAGGCCTTTCTCAAGAAACCATTTCAGTCCGAAAACCTCATCGATGTGATCAAGGATTTGGAGACACAGCAGGCATCCAGCACAAACGGAACAAAGAAAAAATCTCGTTCCTGGCCGCCGGTCTCAAGCGCGACGGACTCCGATGATGATGCCTTCAACGATGACAGCCTGTCCGAGGAAGAAGAAGAACAGGCAATCGCACCCCACCTCCAACCGAAAGACCCACCTGTGACCACCACCACAGCAGCGCAGGCCTCGACAACCGGACCGGAAGAGGCCATGAAGGGCCTCTTCGGTCAACTCCTTCAGTCCATGTCAGAACGGACGGAAAAAAAGATTGCCGACCTGCTCCCCCAGATGGTGGGGAAAGACCTGGCCGCCCTCGTGGCCAAAGCCGTGGAAGCAGCGGTGCGTACACAGATGGGTGCGTCCCTCTCGGAGGAGCGACTGACACAGGTGCTTGAACCGTTGCTCACCACGGCACTCCCGAAAGTGCTCTCGCGTGAAATGTCTCTCCTCGAACCCATCATTCGGCAGAGCATTTTCGAAATCGCGAGCCCCCTGATTAAAGAAAGCATCGATCGATTTCGTCCGCGAACAAACCAATGCCATTCGCACCACACTGCCCGAGATGGTTCGGGAACAACTAGGATCGATCGAGGAACTCGTGAAGGAAGAGATCCAACGGGCGGCCGTTAAACAGACCTCTGGAATAGTCGAAGCTCTCGTCCGGGCGACGGCTCGAGAGCAAGTCGAACAGGCTGTTCGACGTCTCGTTCCCGATCTGGCCGAAGAGCAGATCAAAGCAGAGATTGCACGGCTCACACAAGCTGCGTAGGACTCTCGCCCCCGCTCCGACTTAGCCCTTCTTGCTCTTCTTACCCCGTCTGGCTGTCGCCAGTGCCTTCACCCGCGCGACATTCTTCCGATGCTTCTTTTTCGTCTTGCGGTCTTTTTCACGGCCTGTGGCCATAGTCTCTCCAAATCGTAAAAAGTGGAAGCGGAACGAACCTCTCGCCCTCGCCTTGTGCGAGTCTGTATAACACAAGGCTCTACACCCCTCAAGCTATCTATGTCCTCCATCTTTCCTTGAGAGGCCAGCACCCGCATGCTAAGATGCGCCGCGTTTCAGCAGGATGCTGAAAAAGTCCGCCAGCGGCGTTCTCGCATCGTTCAGACCCTCAACGTACCCCAGAGGGTACGCCTCGGCCCTTCACTCGCTGCGGCCTTGCTGAACGGCCTTTTTGAGCATCCTGTGGTAGTACTTTACCCGTTGTGCCACACGTGCGGACCGTCGAAGTTCTCGGTGCCAAAATAGTTTTCTCGCAGCCTGCTAGGACACCATTACTGAATGAGCACACCCCAACTCGACAAAACCTACGATCCCAAGTCGGTCGAAGGACGTTGGTATCAAGTCTGGAACCAGCGAGGCTATTTCCACGCCTCGACGACCCATCCCGGCCAACCTTACTGCATCGTGATTCCGCCACCCAATGTCACAGGCTCACTCCACGTCGGCCACGCCCTGAATCATTCCATACAAGACATCTTGGTACGCTGGCGACGTATGCAGGGCCGCAATGTGCTCTGGTTGCCCGGCACCGATCATGCTGGCATTGCCACACAAAACGTCGTGGAAAAACAACTCGTGGCCGAAGGCGCTTCCCGCGAGTCCCTGGGACGCGAGCGCTTCATCGAGCGCGTCTGGCAATGGAAAGCCACCTCCGGGGATACCATCATCCGTCAACAAAAACGGCTGGGTGAGTCCTGCGACTGGGAGCGTCTTCGCTTCACGATGGACGAAGGGTTGTCAAAAGCCGTCCTGGAAGTCTTCGTCCGATTGCATGAGGAAGGACTGATCTATCGAGGAGAGCGGCTGATCAACTGGTGTCCCCGCTGCCTCACCGCCCTCTCCGACATCGAAGTCGAGCACGAAGATATCAAAGGGAAACTGTACTCGATTGAATACCCGCTTGCACAGGATCCGACGATTCGTCTCACCGTCGCGACGACCAGACCGGAAACCATGTTCGGCGACACCGCGGTGGCGGTGCATCCGGAAGATCCCCGGTACAATCGACTGATCGGCCAACGAGTCCATCTCCCCCTCACGAATCGCACTATTCCGATCGTCGGCGATGCCATCCTCGTCGACCGCGAGTTCGGCACCGGTGCCGTGAAGATCACGCCGGCGCACGACTTCAACGACTTTGAGGCTGGCGAACGGCATGGATTGCCGCGACTTCCCATCTTCGACCATCAGGCCTTGCTCGATCCACAGGGGCTCAAAACCGCCGGTGTCGAACAAGCCGTCATTGACGCGGTCGCAGCCCTTCCCGCCACCAAGGCAAGGCCCAAGATCGAGCAGCTCCTGAAAGATCGTGAGCTACTCACGAAAGTCGACGACCACAAAATGGCAATCGGAAAGTGTTACCGCTGCAAGACGGTGGTCGAGCCCTATCTGTCTCCTCAATGGTTCGTGAAGATCAAGCCCCTGGCCGAGCCTGCGATCCAGGCCGTCGAAGACGGACGAATCCGAATCATTCCAGAAGGATGGACGAACAACTACCTCGGCTGGATGCGAGATATCAAAGACTGGTGCATCTCACGCCAGATCTGGTGGGGACATCAGATTCCCGCCTGGTATTGCCGCAGTTGCAACAAAGACTTGATCGTTGAGGGGGCCGCGGCAGCGGCTTCAGGCACGCTAGCCCCGCGACTCACGATCCTCCAAGGCGCAACACCGATAGTTGGGAAGACCGCGCCATCGACCTGCCCGACATGCGGAGGCCTTGATTTTATCCGCGACCCCGACGTCCTCGACACCTGGTTCTCCTCTGCCCTCTGGCCCTTCTCGACGCTGGGATGGCCTGACCGAACGCCGGAGCTGAAGACCTACTACCCGACCTCCACCCTCGTGACAGGACTCGACATTCTCTTCTTCTGGGTTGCCCGCATGATCATGATGGGCCTGAAATTCATGGGCGATGTTCCCTTCCGGGATGTCTATATCCATGCCCTCGTACGGGATGCCGAAGGCCAGAAGATGAGCAAGTCGAAAGGCAACGTCATCGATCCGCTGCATGTGATGGAGCAATTCGGCACCGACGCACTCCGTTTCACCTTGGCTTCGATGGCCTCACCGGGGCGCGACATCAAGCTCGCGGAGGAACGGATCGAAGGCTATCGCAACTTTGCGAACAAGATCTGGAACGCAGCTCGTTTCAGCCTCATGAATCTCGACGGACCACGAACGGCCACCGCGCCGTCCGAACGCACCTTCCCCGACCGCTGGATTTTGAGTCGCCTCAATCAGACGATCCAGTTGGTGACGTCCGAATTGGAAGCCTATCGGTTCGATCGCGCGGCGAATGCGCTCTACCAATTCATTTGGCACGAGTACTGCGACTGGTATCTCGAACTGATCAAGCCCACAGTCCAAAACTCAGCCAGCCCGGACGCACCGGGGACCAGACAGACCCTCGTCGACACGCTAGAGACCACGATGCGGCTGCTGCATCCTTTCATGCCATTTCTCACCGAAGAGATCTGGCAAACGCTCCCGCACCAGGGCGAGAGCATCGTGGTGCAGAGTTATCCGACACCTGACTCCAGGTGGATTGCGCCAGACATGGACCAACGGTTTACACTGCTCGAGCAGACCATCGGCCTGGTGCGCGCGTCCCGCGTGCTCTTGAACTATCCGCCGGGGCAACACATCACCTTCTACGCCGCGCACGAAGAGCCGCAACGGCAGGGCCACCTGGACCAACTCCGGAACTACCTCACCCATCTCGGCCGTGGCACTGTCGAACTGCCCCCCACGACTACTTGGCCAACCGGAAATCTTCTCAGGCTCATCACAGAGGGTTTGTCCGTCGGCATCGTGGTGGCAGGCGACGTCGATCTCAACAAAGCACTGGATCGCATCCTCAAAGAGCAATCCGAGCAGATGAAGGAGATCGAGCGATTGGAGGGAAAACTTCGCAATCAGGAGTTTACCGCCAAGGCCCCGCCCGAGGTCATAACCGATCACCAGGATCGCCTCACAAGCCTCCGACAAGATCAAACCATGCTCGCCAGCAGCGAGCAACAGTTGCGCGCCATGCTGGGAGCGTAACCGATGGTCAGGCCCCCGGTTGCCGACATAGGGCGCGCCGTTCGACTTGCACTCCAAGAAGACCTCCCCCTCGGCGATGTCACGACAGCCGCCCTTTTCCCCTCTCCAGCACCGGCGCTCGCACGCATCATCGCCCAACAATCGCTGGTGGTCGCAGGTCTCGCCGCAGCCGTGCGAACCTTTCGAACCGTGGATGCGTCCCTCGTCTTGTCCATCCACCGCCATGATGGGGAACGAGCAGACGATGGAGACTGTCTCCTCCAGATAGAAGGCGATGGGCGATCCATCCTGAGGGCTGAACGAGTCGCCCTGAATTTTCTCCAACACCTCTCCGGTATCGCAACCTTGACTCGTCGGTTCTGCGACGCGGTTCGCGGATACCCAGTGACCATCCTGGACACAAGAAAGACGATCCCGGGCTTACGTGCGCTTCAGAAATGGGCGGTCCTCCTCGGCGGGGGCACGAATCACCGCCAGTCGTTAAGCGACGGCATCCTCATCAAGGACAATCATCTGGCTCTCCTGAACCGAACGACTACGCCCGTCCGAACGGCCTGCCGCAAGGCGAAAGCCAACAGCCCTCGCGGCATGAATATGATTGTGGAAGTGGAATCATTGGCAGATGTGCGGCAGGCCCTCGCAGGGCGGGCCGACATCATTCTGTTGGACAACATGACTCCGGCGACTGTGCGTCAGGCCATCAGGCTGATCAAAGGTCGTGTGCTCGTGGAAGTGTCCGGAGGTATCACCTTGAAGAACGTACGGGCGATGGCGGCGGCCGGCCCAGACCGCATCTCCATTGGAGCCCTCACCCATTCAGCCCCGGCCGCGACACTCAGCCTGGTACTCGAGCCACGCCGCCGGCTTCGCGGACCTGGCAGGTAGCGGAATTACTATTTTACCACGCGTGAACTTTGAAGGTCCGCACATGTACTACAACAAAACAACACTCCCGCAGGATGCTCAAAAAGACCGTCCAGCAAGGCCGCAGCGAGTGAAGAGCCGAGGCGTACCCTCTGGGGTACGTCGAGGGTCTGAACGATGCGAGAACGCTGCTGGCGGACTTTTTCAGCATCCTGCCAGGTAACTCGTGCAACCCTCGCCACCACTCACCAGAGACACGATCCACAGCACCCTGTCGACCAGGTGGCTGGGGCGGCGCATCGAACTGTTCGACTGTCTCCCTTCAACGAACCGGGAAGCCGTTCAGCTCGCACAGGCAGAAGTGGAACATGGCACGGTCGTCGCCGCCGACTGTCAGACCGCTGGACGCGGGCGTCTGTCCCGAACCTGGTTTTCTCCGGCTGGCGCCAATCTCTACTGTTCCGTCATCCTCAGAACAACACGCCCACCGGAGCGCCTCACGGAATGGCTCTCCTGGCTGCCTCTGATCTCTGCGCTCGCCGCGGCCGAAGCGATCGAACAAGTCTCGTCCATCCACGTCTCTGTGAAATGGCCCAACGATCTACTGATCTCGGAACGAAAGGTCGGCGGGATTCTCTGTGAAAGCGGCACAGGAACGCAGTCAGGCCCTTTCCAGATCATCGGAATCGGCATCAACGTCAACGTTGACCACGATGACTGGCCCGTTGACCTTCGCGACTCAGCAACGTCGATATGGCAGGAACGGAAGGTCGTCGTCGACCGCAACAGACTGCTCGCGCAACTGCTCCTCGAACTTGAGCAATGCCTCGATGAATTGGCCATTCAGGGAACGAATCGAATCGCGATGGCCTATTACCAACGCTGCTCGACCATCGGCAACACGGTAAAAGCGACGTTGGCCAATGGAGAGGTGGTCGTGGGACTTGCCGAGGGAATCGGCCCGGATGGATCCTTGCGCGTCCGACCGCAGTCGACCCAACCTGGCTCGGGAGCGCCGGAGGTTGTCCACCTGCGCGTGGCCGACATTATCCACGTGCGAATCTAGCCAAATCACCCGGCGATACGTAGAATAGGTCCCATGCTCCTCGTCGTCGATATCGGCAACACCAACATCGTCTGGGGCGTCTATGACGACCACACCCTGGCGGCCCATTGGCGATTGGCCACGGACGTAAAAAAGACGTCCGACGAGTACGGCATTCTCTTTGCCAATCTCCTCACGGCAGCAGGAATCCCCTCTCAACGTCTCACCGGCGCCATCATCTCCAGCGTCGTGCCTGCGCTGACCGGAACCGTCGAAGACATGCTCGAACAATACTTTCATCAGCATCCCTTGGTCGTCACCTCGGATACGGACACGGGGCTCACCATTCGTTACAACAATCCTAAGGAAATCGGCAGCGACCGGCTGGTCAACGCCGCCGCCGCCTATCATAAATACCGCCGCGATCTCATCGTCGTCGATTTCGGCACCGCCACTACCTTTTGCGCCATCACGGTAAAGGGCGAATACCTCGGAGGCGTCATCGCCCCCGGCCTCGGGATCTCGGCGGAGGCCCTCTTCACACGCGCCGCAAAACTGGCTAAAGTCGAATTGATCCGTCCGAAGACCGTGATCGGCACCGACACCGCCAGTAGTATTCAAGCCGGGCTGCTATTCGGCTATGCAGGACTAGTCGATACCGTCGTCCGGCGAATGGAACAAGAACTCGGACACTCCGCCTACGTGATCGGCACCGGAGGGCTCAGTTCCATCTTGGCCGCCGAAACGACTTCGATCCAAAAGATTGAACCCCTCCTGACGTTAGAAGGGCTTGAACTCCTCTACCGACGCGCTCAGGGTACATCCCCTCCCACCCTGCAGGTCTAAGACACCGTCCCCTGCACAAGTAATTAATTTTTCTGGGCCCCGTTGACTTTATGGGGCCTGTGGCTATCTCCACACCGACAGAGGAGTCTGCATGGCTGAAGAATACCAGAACGCGAATACAATCGAGAACTTGGATACTCCATTGCAGGACACCTCCTCCGCCACAGAGGAAACCAGCCTGGCCGCAGAGCTTCAGCGGGCTCTCGTGGCAAAGACTGAAGAGGTTAAGAGCTTGAACGACAAATACCTCCGGCTCGCCGCCGAGTTTGATAACTACAAGCGATTGACCCAGCGGGACCAGCGCGACCAGATCCGATTCGGCAATGAACAATTGCTCAAGGAGCTCTTACCGGTCGTCGATAATCTCGAACGGGCCATCAAGGCCTCACGGGCGGGGGGGAGCAGCGATGTCCTCATCCAGGGCGTGGATCTCACCCTCAAACAGTTGACGGGAGCCTTGAAGAGATTTCATGTCACGCCCATCCAGACGATCGGCCAGCCGTTCGATCCCGCCACGCATCAATCCGTCACCTCCGTCGCGTCCGAGAAGGTTCCGGAGCAGCACGTAGTGGACGAGTTTCAGCGAGGATACCTCCTGCATGACCGTATCTTGCGGGCAGCCATGGTGAGCGTATCGACGGGGCGGACCGATGGGTCACCGGAGACAGACGACACGATCAGTTCATCGTAACAACAGCAGCAAAGACAGACCTAGTTAGGGAGGAGTAGAGACATGGGCAAAGTGATCGGCATCGACCTTGGAACCACGAACTCCTGCGTTTCCATCATGAGCGGCGGCGAACCGGTTGTAATCGCCAACGCAGAAGGGGCCCGCACGACACCGTCCGTCGTCGCCATCACAGAAAAGGGCGAGCGCCTTGTCGGACAGATTGCGAAGCGCCAGGCGATTACGAATCCTGAGAACACGATTTTCTCCGTGAAGCGCCTCATGGGCCGCAAGTTCCGCAGCCAGCAAGTAACAGACGCCGCCAAACGGCTGCCCTATAAGATATCGGAGGGGGACAACGGCGATGCGCACGTCGAATTGCGCGGCAAGCGCTACAGCCCGCCGGAAATCTCCGCGATGATTCTGCAAAAGATGCGGCAGACCGCGGAGGACTATCTCGGCGAGAAAGTCACCGAAGCGGTCATCACCGTCCCGGCCTACTTCGACGATAGCCAGCGCCAGGCCACCAAAGATGCGGGCCAGATCGCGGGATTGACCGTCCTCCGGATCATTAACGAACCGACAGCCGCGGCCCTTGCCTACGGTTTGGACAAGAAGAAGGACGAGCGGGTTGCCGTCTATGACTTGGGTGGCGGTACCTTCGACGTCTCCATCCTTGAGATCGGCGACGGTGTCTTCGAGGTCAAGTCGACCAACGGCGACACCTACCTCGGCGGCGACGACTTCGACCAACGTGTCATGGACTGGTTGGTCGACGAGTTCAAGAAGGATCAAGGCATCGATCTTCGGAAGGATCGGATGGCCCTCCAACGCCTGAAAGAGGCGGCGGAACGAGCCAAGATCGAACTCTCATCGTCGCAGGACACCGAGATCAATCTGCCCTTCATCACCGCCGACGCCAGCGGACCCAAGCACCTGGTCATGAAACTGACCCGCGCGAAACTTGAACAGTTGGTCGACGACCTGATTAAACGATCGATCGAGCCCTGCAAGAAGGCGCTCTCCGACGCCGGCGTATCCGCGCGCGACATCAACGAAGTCATCCTCGTCGGCGGCATGACCCGCATGCCGAAAGTCATTCAGGCCGTCAAAGAATTCTTCGGAAAAGAACCGCACCGGGGTGTGAATCCTGACGAAGTGGTTGCGATCGGCGCCGGCATTCAAGGCGGGGTCCTCAAAGGCGAAGTGAAGGACGTGCTGCTCCTGGACGTAACGCCGCTCTCGCTGGGCATCGAAACCCTCGGCGGTGTCTTTACGAAGTTGATCGAGCGGAACACGACCGTCCCGACGAAAAAGAGCCAGGTCTTCTCAACGGCTGCCGACAATCAGACCGCTGTGACCATTCGAGTCTTCCAAGGCGAACGCGAGATGGCGAACGACAACAAGCTCCTCGGCCAGTTCGACTTGGTCGGCCTTCCTCCCGCGCCCCGCGGGATGCCGCAAGTTGAAGTGACGTTCGACATCGACGCCAACGGCATCGTCCATGTCTCGGCCAAAGACTTGGCCACACAAAAGGAACAGTCCATCAAGATCACGGCGTCCAGCGGCTTGAGCAAGGAAGAAGTCGAGAAGCTGGTGAAGGATGCACAGGCCCATACGGAAGAGGATAAGAAGCGACGAAAGACCGCCGAAGCCAAGAACCAGGCCGACACCCTGATCTACCAGACGGAAAAGAACCTGAGTGAGCACGGTGACAAGATCGCCGCTGAAGACAAGACCAAAGTCGAGGAAGCCGTGGCCACGCTGAAGAAAGCGATGGAGGGAACGGACCCCGAGGCGATCGAGTCTGCCACCCAGGCCTTGACGACCGCATCCCACAAGCTGGCTGAGGAAATGTACAAGGCGGCCTCAGCATCGGCTGCAGCAGGCAGCAGCGCCAACGCCGAAGGCGGAACCGGAGCCGGCGAGACCAAAACGGATGAAAAGGTCGTCGACGCCGAATTCGAAGAAGTAGACAAAGAGAAAAAATAAGTTAGAATATCGTCAGTGAGACCGAGCTTCGTCGATACACGGGGCTCGGTCTTGCTGCACTGTCACCCAGAGAGACGGCATCCGTGTCCAAGCGCGACTACTACCAAACCTTAGGCGTCGATCGAACCGCGTCCGACGACGAGCTCAAAAAGGCCTATCGGAAGATGGCCCGCCAGCACCATCCCGACCTCCAGACGGGAGAGGCCCAGAAAAAAACGTCAGAAGAAAAGTTCAAAGAAGTCAACGAAGCCTACGAGACGTTGAGCGACCAGGACAAGCGCAAGCGCTATGACATGTTCGGCCACGCCGGGGCGCAGCAGGGTGGCGGACCTGATGGATTTGGCGGAAGCGGCTTCGGCGACGCCTTCAACGACATCTTCGAGGATTTTTTCGGCGGCCAGCGAGGCGGCAATCGGGCGGAACGCGGCAACGACCTCCAGTACAATCTGGAACTGACCTTTGAAGAAGCCGTCTACGGGAAAGAGGCCAAGCTCAAAATCCCGCGATGGGAAGTGTGCAACGACTGCAAAGGAACCGGTGCCAAGAGCGCTGCCTCGGTCAAGACCTGCCCCAGTTGCAAAGGGGCCGGCCAGATGCGGTTCCAGCAAGGGTTCTTCAGCATCAGCCGCCCCTGCGGCCAATGCGAGGGGGCGGGACGAATCATCACAGAGCCCTGTCCAGCCTGCCAGGGCCGGCAACGCACCTATCGAGAGCGGACCATCGCTGTACACATCCCGGCAGGCATCGAATCAGGCATGCGCCTGCGCCTCTCAAACGAAGGGGAGCACGGAGTCAATGGAGGCCCGCCAGGCGATCTATATGTGGCGATTACCGTCAAGCCGCACCCGATTTTCCAGCGCCAAGGGCACGATATCCTCTGTGAGGTCCCGATTCATGTTGTCACAGCGATGCTCGGAGGGAAAATTGAGGTCCCGACACTCAAGGGCAATACCGTCATCAAGATTCCTGCCGGCACGCAGCAAGATAAGATCCTGCGCATCAAAGGGCTGGGCATTCCCAGCCTCAAGAGCCAGAGTACCGGCGACCAATTATTTGCCATCAAGATTCAGATTCCCACCAAACTGACCGCTCGTCAGAAAGAATTGCTCACAGAATTTGCCAAAGAGAGCGGCATGACGATGGAAGAGGACGGCGACGGCTTCTTCGACAAGATGAAGACCTTCTTCGAATAGCGCCGACCGTCATCGCCCCGACACCCGCACTATGTCCACGTTCTTCGTCACCCCTGACGCGATCACTCCCCCCACGATCCGCATGGCCGGTGACCTCCTCCATCATCTTCGCGATAGTCTCCGCTTGCAACCAGGAGACTCCCTCACCCTGAACGACGGATGCGGAACCCGCTATCGCGTGGAAGTGACCCACGTCACCTCACAAGCCATCGACAGCCGCATCATCGACCAACAGACCGAGCCGGCGCGCAAGGCCTCACCGATCGTGCTGGGACAGGCGTTGATCAAAGGCGACAAGATGGACTGGGTCATTCAGAAGGCCACAGAACTCGGAATCGATACCATCGTGCCCATTCACAGCACACACAGTGTCATCAAACCACGCCCGGAACGCCTTGAACATCAACGATCCAGATGGGAACGCATTGCGCGGGACGCAGCTCAACAGTCCGAGCGGTGGACGATTCCCACGATCGCAGACCCGGTAGACCTCACACAGTTCTGCCGGCAATACACCTCAGCGCCTGTGAAGGGCATGCTCGCGGAACGATTCAGCGGCCCTTCGCTTGCCACCATGGCGTTACCTCAGGACCATCAGCATCCAATTGTCTTGTTGGTTGGACCGGAAGGGGGATGGGCACCAGACGAGCAGCGTCTTGCACAGGAACAGGGTTTCCTCCCGCTTACCCTCGGCCCACGAATCCTGCGGGCCGAGACCGCGGCGATCGCAGCGCTCAGCATTCTCCAATCAAGACTCGATGAGATGAGATAGGATCGGACGTCCCCCTGGTTCGGAGTTCGAGGTTCGAGGTTTTCGGAACTTCACACCCGGAACCTGGAACCACACTTCACGGATTTCAACCGCCTATATCAGCGGCCCGTGGTCAGACGAACGATCGTGCCTTTTTCTCCACTGGCCCAACCCTGTGTTCCATCAGGAAACGAGAGGCCGAACAGCGAGACCTTCGCGATAGCACCCTGTTCTGTCCAGGTAAAACCACTATCGGTGGTCCGATAGACCATGCCGCGTTCACCGACAATCCATCCGGTCTGAGGGTCGGTAAAGCGCACTCGCAAGAGGTCTGTGAGCTTCGTGCAGGTTCGGGTGCATGGTAATGTGCGATCGATCCATTGACTGCCGCCATTGGTCGTTTGGAAGATGGCGCCGGCGTTCCCAACGGCCCAACCGGTCGACGCATCCGAAAAATACACATCGAACAACGTGACAGCCCCCTGCGTCTCTTGCGGGGTCCAGGTGATCCCGCCGTCGTCCGTCATCAAGACGGTCCCCACCGCCCCAACCGCCGTCCCATGCTGTGCGTTGAGAAATTGAACGGCGTAGAGGGCTGCGTTCGTCTTGCTCGCTTGATCGACCCAATGGGCCCCGCCGTCCTTCGTATACAAAATGGTTCCGTTGCCACCGACCACCCATCCCTCGCTGGGTGACACGAACGAAAGGCCGTAGAGTGCCACCTGGGTATCGACGAGCTGCTGATGCCAGGTATGTTCCCCCGTCATGGCTCTGGCGAATAGTCCCATTGGCTCCGACGGCCCATCCCTGCTTCTCATCGAGAAAGAAAACGCCCGAGAGGGTCGCCGTAGTGCCGCTGACGACCTTCTTCCACTTCTTTCCACCATCGACCGTCTTCAGAATGGCGCCGCCTGACCCCACTGCCCAGCCTAGCTGAGGCGAGTGAAAATAGAGCCCCATCAGGATGGCTTCTGTATGGCTCACTTGAGGGGTAATCGTAAGAGGAGAGTCAGCAGTCCACGACGGAGATGCGCACAACAGCGTCGCCAGCACCACGACCACGAGGCATTCACTACATGACAGAGAGGAAACCCGACATGATCCGGACGATCCGTATCTCACTGGTTGGTGTTGGCGTCGGGGCGGTTGTTATTGAAGTAGCCCGGATCAGGCATGCCCTTGGCTTCAATGGTGAAGGTGCCCGCTTCCAACGTCAGCCACTTCTTCGGGGTACAACAGGTTCCGTCCGGCTGCACATCCCAGGAGCCGCGCCGCACGATCAGCGGGCCAGTGGCCAGCTCATTGAAGAACTCGTTGCGCTTCCCCAGGCCGTACAGGTTCCGGTGGGGCACCCGCACGACGATCTCAGTGTCCGTCCAGGACATCACCTGCGCCGCGACGTTGCTGAACAGCACTTCCGTGCGCGAGACGTTCTCGCCCAACTCAATATCTTCTCGTCGCTTGTAGGCCCCCTGGTTGAGGCCCAAATAGGCATGCTCGGCTGTTTTCAGGAAAGAGCCGAACCCCGACCCTTTGATGGTGATCAGCTCATCGAGTCCGCCTGATTGCGGGCTGTAGGAGTCGATCTTCGGCGTCACAAGCGTAAAGACCCCCGCCTCAGTCTGTAGAATCTCCTTCGTCGCACAACAGGAGCCGTCGGAATTGGGCTTCGTCGCGCCTCGATAAATCACGACCGGCCCGCTCTTCGCGCTGAACGGCACCCACACATCAATGCGATCGTCCTGCCAGCGATAGATGACGGCACGAACCCCGCCGATATCGACTCGATTCTCCCCCGTATTGAAATCGGTAAAGGCGTAGGGGGTTGCTCCACTTTCCGAATAGAACCCGAAATGTTCGCCGCTGATTCTGAGCAGAGTACCGATCGGGGCGGCAGGCGGCGTCAAGGCGATCACTTTTGGCACGTGAACCGTAAAGGCCCCGACCATTCGCTCACGCCCCTGCATAGTCAGAACGATGGGCCCAGTCTCGGCATCCATCGGGAGATGCACGACGATGGCGTTATCGGACCACTGAGCGATGGTGGCAAGGTGGCCTCCGAACGTCACCTTGTCACCGGCTCCCTTCGCCGCGCCAAAACCCTGGCCGAAGAAGACGACCTTCGTCCCGACCGGCCCGCTCACGGGATCGACGCGAATGCTCGGAATCAGCTTCAGAGGAACGGCGTTGCTCACTTTGTACTGGACCGGAGCGCAACAGGACCCGTCCGGCAGGGGATCCGACGAGGCCAATCGAACCACCACATCGCCCGACGCAGCGTTCGTGGGAACCTCGACTTCGATGATGTCGTCTTTCCAGCGGCGCGGCCTGACGACCACGCCCCCGATCATCACATCGTTGACCCCGAACATGGTATTGGGATCGCGAGGACCAGCCGTAGTGCCGAAGTGTGCACCGGTAATCTGCACGGTATGGCCTGGCTCAATCTCTGCCGGCGTCACCGTAGTAATCTCCGGCTGCATTATTATTAATTTCCCGGCAGACAGTTTCTTTTTCCCAGCCATGATTTCAACGGGACCGGATTGAGCTTGGAAGGGAACCTTCACCTCGATCAGGTCGGATTCCCATCGCTGAATCAGCGCAGGGAACCCGCCGACGGTCACGCGATTGACTTGGACGGATCGAAACGCACCGAACCCCTTCCCGCCTATCGATACGGTGGCGCCCGGAACCGCCGTTGACGGATGTAGCTCGAGCGCGGAAGGAGTTGCCGCAAACGCGGCGGCGCTCAGACTGACCCACAACGTCATCGTACTGACCCCGGTTACGAACACATTCATGAATAGACTCCTGTCAGGCAAGAAAGACAAACGGCCATCCTGCGCGTGGCATGAGAACCCCCACGCACCGGACTCAGCAGGATGCTCAAAAGAGCCAGACTTCTCACCCGCCCAACCCGCGGCGCGCCGAGACGCGCCTTATCCCAAGCAAGGCCGCAGCAAGCGAAGAGGCGAGGCGTACACTTCGGTACGTTGAGCCTCTGAGCGCGGCAAGAACGACGCTGGCGGACTTTTTCAGCATCCTGCGAGAAAGGGTACAACGTGGATACCACACGAAGCGAAGGAACGACCGAACTATAGCAAGCGGTTTTTTCGAGAGTCAAGCCGGCAAGCCCGCGCCAGCAAGGCGTTCCTGCCCTCTTCGGAAGAGTCATCAGGAGACGGAGAGAATCACTTCAATTTCGACGGGAGCCCCGCGAGGCAACTCAGCAGCACCCACGGCCACACGTGCATGACGACCAGCCTCCCCAAAGATCTCAACCAGGAGGTCCGAGGCCCCGTTGAGGACTTGGGGCTGCTGGACGAAGCCTTCCACCGACGCCACATGCCCGACGACCTTTACAACGCGCGTAATACGGTCCAACGTCCCGAGTTCTTGCTTGGCAATCGCCAGTGCATTCAGGAGAGCGAGTCTGGCCGCCTCCATCCCCTGCTCCACCGTCAGATCACGTCCAAGCTTACCGGAGAACGCCAACTGCCCGTCTCGCATTGGAAGGACGCCGGATAAGAACAAGAGATCTCCGGCCCGGACCGCCGGAACATAGGTCGCCAACGGTTGCGGCGGCGGGGGCAACTTGATCTGAAGTTCTGCGAGTCGGGATTCGTACGATGTGCCAATCGTCATCAATCACCCTGCGCGGAGTGCATCGAGGAAACTCTCACCCACAGGGAGTTGATCCCCTTGCAGGGCGTCCACAATAGTATGTCCCAGATCAGCAGCAGAAGCTCTGATGCCGAGATTGACGCCTTGTGCCAACTTCGGCCCGCTGGCCAAAATTGGCACGTACTCCCGCGTCGGGACCTGATCCGCCTTCGTGATATCCCGTCCATGATCACCAGTCAAAACGAGCAAGTCACCTGGGTGAAGCTGCTCCAGCAGCCCGGGAAGCCGTCGATCAAAATCATGGAGGGCCGTGGCCGACTGTGCAGCATCCGATTCCAGCACATCAAGCCCGGCAAAAATCAATCCTCGAGGAACCTTTTTCAACATCCCCGTTATCTCATCAAATAACGCCGTCCAGTGTCCTACGGGAACGGAACGAGTGAGCCCGCGCCCGCTGAAGAGATCGCTGACTTTCCCGACCCCGACCAGGATCTGGCTCGCACGATTGAGCACATCGAGCATGGTCGGCCCGGGCGGTTCAAGCACGAACTCACGGGGTTGTGGGCTGAAGAGTACCGCACCGGCATCACCCAAGAGAGGATGGGCTGCAACACGCCAAACTCCCCAAGGATCCTTGAGTAATTTTCTCGCATCCCGGCAGCGCTGATAGAACTCGTCCTGACGCATGGCGCTTTCATGCGCCGCCACATGGCAGGTTCGTCGTCCATCCGTCCAGACAATCAGCGAGCCCGACGACAGATGTTCGGCCTCACGCTCGCGAAGCATGGCCATTCCTGAGGCGCGGCGATTGCCGATGATCTTACGGCCAAATGCCTGCTCGAGGACCGCGACCAATTCAGAAGGAAATCCATTGGGGTATAGCGGCCCGGCAACCTCCGTCAGATGGCCCGCCATTTCCCAATAGCCGACCATGGAATCCACGCCCTTCGAGAGAAATCCGAGACGCCCGAAGCACCCCTGCGGCTGCCCCATCACCCGCACACCTTTGATCTCCGCGATGTGGCCAAGCCCGAGGGCTTCGAGCGTGGGGAGATTGAGTCCCCCAACGGCATCGGCCAGATGGGACAAGGTGTTGGAACCGGCATCACCGTATTCCGCCGCATCGGGCATGGCCCCGACGCCGAGTCCATCAATTACCAACACAATCACACGAGTAATCATGGGCGCACTATAGCACAGGCCTTATTCGACAATAGGGTGAGACATCCGGCATCGTCACACTGCACTCTGCTTCGCTACCTCGATGAGAAAATGATCCATCCGTTCTTTTGAATCATCCAGAATGACCATGAATTCAACTCCGAATTCCCGTCTGGTGGCCCAGCGCACCTTCCCGAGTTCCACACGTATCGCCGTCGGTTGGCCAGGTGCCATGATCTGGAGACTCACAGATTCTCCTTGTGGCGCCATCTCATCACTTTCAATCGCACAGCCCCCACGCGACAGATTGAACGTCGTCCCTTGACAGGTCCCGTCTTCCAACACATAGGTCACGGGACATCGAACCGAAAGCCTGGTGTCCTTACGCACCACCATCATGGTGACTCACCCCTTCCGCCTTGCGACACTCCACTCGGCCATGATCGCAAGACTTGCGCTGGTGCCGATCCGATCCGCCCCGGCCTCCAGCATGGCCAGCGTGGTCTTCCAGTCTCGAATTCCGCCGGAGGCTTTCACCTTGGCGCGACCAGCCACCACGTCTTTCATCAGTCTCACATCCTCCACCGTGGCACCGGCAGCGGCAAATCCCGTCGAAGTCTTCACATAGTCCATCCCCGCTTCCACGGCCAGCCGGCAGGCCGTGATCTTTTCCTCTCGCGTCAGACAGCAGGTCTCCAAGAATGACTTTGTGCTCTGCTCCCGCTGTCGCCTTCACGACCTCGGCCATGTCGGTCCGGACAAGATTGTAGTCGCCTGATTTGAGCCGGCTCACGTTGATCACCATATCGAGAATCTTGGCCCCGCGTGCAACTCCCTCAATGGCCTCCGCAACCTTCGTAGCCGTCGTATGGCCGCCCAGCGGGAATCCGATTGGAATGCCGACGCGAATATTCGTACCCGCCACCGCCTCGACCGCCTCATCGATATAGCAGGGCGGCACAAAGATCACGACGAAGCCGAACTCTCTCGCCTCCTGACAGAGCCGCAGCACGTCGGCCTTCGTCGCGTCAGGACGAAGCACGGTATGATCGATCAGCGTCGGTAGATTCCAGTCATGCGTCATCATCATGACACTCTTATAGCAAGTCCTGGATCAGAGATGAAGAGGGAATAGCACGGAGTGGACAGGATGAATGGTTAGCAGGCTACGGAAAAACTATGTTGACAGGCGAGAACATCGATGATCCGCACGTGTGCACAACAGGAAAACACTCCCGCAGGATGCTCAAAAAGGCCGTTCAGCAAGGCCGCAGCGAGTGAAGGGCCGACGCGTACCCTCTGGGGTACGTGGAGGGTCTGAACGATGCGAGAACGCTGCTGGCGGACTTTTTCAGCATCCTGCTAAGTTCGCCGGAGCGAGGCCCGACGAAACGGCCGCTTTTGATACTTCTCCACTGCCTGGTTGTGCTCGATGAGCGACGCAGAAAACTGGTGGGTTCCGTCGTTCCGCGAGACAAAGTACAAGGAACGGGAATCAGACGGATAGAGTGCCGCGCGAATCGCCTGAATGCCCGGGTTGGCGATCGGTCCAGGCGGCAGTCCCTGCACCCGATAGGTATTGTAGGGGCTGGGGCTGGACAGGTCCTTCTTGTGCAAATTTCCGTCGAATGCCGGCAAACCATAAATAACGGTCGGATCGCTCTGTAACGGAATGTGCTTCTTGAGCCGGTTATGAAACACCGCGGAAATCTCCGCCCGTTCGCCGCCCGATCCGGTCTCCTTTTCGATGACGGAGGCGAGGGTCAGCATTTCGTGCATCGTCATCTTAAGTTCCTGCATCCGAGCGAGGAGATCCGGTCCGACCATCTGCCGTAGCTGCTCGACCATGGCCACCAACACCTCTCGCGCCTTGACGGCACGAGGAAACTTATACGTGTTGGGATAGAGATACCCTTCCAGCGTCTCCGCCTTGATCCCAAGCGACGCAACGAACGCCCGATCTTTCGCAAGCCGGAGAAACTCCGCACGATCCGTGAGGCCCTGTTGCGAGACCAGATCGGCGATTTGGGTGATGGTGAGCCCTTCAGGAATAGTAATGGAATGGAGCAGCACTTGGCCGTTGAGCAGCTTCGAGAGAATCTCCGCCGGGGTCATGCTGGGATTGAGCTCATACTCACCAGCATGAACTTTCCGGTCTGCAGATTGGGATTTCCCAAGAAGAACAAAGACGGAACGGCTCTTGATCAATCGTTCACGCTCAAGCAGCGACGCGACAAATTGAAACGTCGAACCATCCGGGATCACGACGACTTTCGAGGGAGGGTGTTCTTGCGCGGGAATGACCGGGCCTTCAGCCCAGCGAATCGTCTGATAGGCCGCGACGCCAAGTGCGACCATTGCGACCAGCAGAAATCCGAGAATGATCCGTAGGCTCATGTGGTAATTCTACCGTTTCCGTATTCGAATACTCATCCGTCCATACCTTCCGGTTCCCTCTTCGGCGCCGGTTCAAGGCTCGCCAGATAACTCTGGAGCAGAATCGAAGCGGCGATGCGATCCACCACACCCTTCCGCTTTTTCCGACTGACATCGGCCGCGATCAAGAGGTCTTCCGCCGCCTTCGTCGTCAACCGTTCATCCCACAGAATAACGGGAACTGGCACTCCCTCCTCTAACCGAGCCTGGAACTCGCGCATCGCCTGGATCGCCGGACCCTCGCGGCCATCCAATTGAAGCGGAAAGCCCAACAAGACTTGCCTGACCTCATATGTCCCCACGAGGGACGCAATATGGGCAATGTCTCGGTCCAACGTACGCCGATTAAGCGTCTCAAGCGGTTGGGCTGTCCACCCCAGCTCATCACTCAGGGCCACCCCGATCCGCTTGGTCCCGTAATCGAGCGCGAGAATTCGTTTCCCCTCATCCATTAGTCTACCGCTCCAACATGCGTTCGACCAGCCCAAAGACTTTTTCCAACGCCACATCCAGTTTGGCAGGATCCTTCCCGCCGGCCTGCGCCATCTCGGGCCTGCCGCCTCCGGTACCACCGACTTCCGCCGCCATCTCCTTGATGAGGTCGCCCGCTTTCAGTCGGGCGATCAGATCCTTCGTGACGACGACCAGTAACGAGACCTTGCCGTCGTTCGCGGCGCCGAGGGCCACGACACCACTCTTCAACTTGTCCCGCAACTGATCGGCCAGCGCCCGCATGCCGTTCACATCCAGGCCATCGGTCCGCTGCACATGCACCTGGATACCTGCGATTGTTTTTGCCGTAGCCTCGACCGCTGATCCGCTGGCCATCTTCAATTTCAGCTCTTCCAGCTCGCGTTCTTTGTCTTTCAGCTGCGTCATGACCTTGCGTGTTTTGGCCACCAACTCGGACTGACCGACCTTGAGCAAGTCCGAGAGTTCCCGAATGTCCGTTTCCAGCTTCTTCATGTGCGCGAGCGCCCCGCTGCCGGTCTGGGCTTCGACACGGCGCACACCGGCTGCGACGCCGGTCTCCGACTCAATTCTGAACAGGCCGATGTCCCCCGTCTGCCGGCAGTGCGTTCCGCCGCAGAGCTCTTTGCTGAAAGATTCGACGGTCACCACCCGCACCTGCTCGCCATATTTGTCGCCGAAGAAGGCCAGCGCCCCCTTGGCGACCGCATCCTGAATGCTCATCACCTCGGTCGCGACCTGCTCATTCTTTCGCACCTCGTTGTTCACGACCGTTTCGATCTCATCAATATCGCGGGAGGTCAGCGGTCTGAAATGGGCAAAGTCGAATCGCAAGCGATTCGGTCCGACGAGCGACCCATACTGTTTGACGTGAGGACCCAGCAAATCGCGCAACGCGGCATGAAGCAAGTGGGTGGCGGTATGGTTTCGCTGCGCGTCCTGCCGCGTCGTGGTATTGACGGTCATGCGCAGCTGCTCGCCCTCGCGGATCCGCCCTTTCGTGACGGTCCCCTTGTGCAGAATCAGGGTCGGCACAGGCCTCGTGGTTTCCTTGATCTCCACCCGCCCATCATGGCCCGTCAGAACGCCCTGGTCGCCGACCTGCCCACCGCCTTCCGCATAGAACGGCGTCACATCCAGGACTACTTCAACCTCATCGCCTTCCGCCGCTTCTTTGACCAACCGGTCGCCTTTCAAAATCGCCTGCACGAGACTATCGCTCTCCAGGCGATCGTAGCCGATAAACTTCGTCGCCCCGAGACGCCGGGCCATGTCCGCAACTGCCGGCCGAGCCGTTTCCTGTTCAAACCCGCCGGTTTTGCGCGCACGATTCCTCTGTTCCTCAATGGCCTGGTCGAACCCCGCCTCATCGAGCGTCATCCCCTGCTCGCGACAGGCTTCTCCCATCAAATCCATCGGGAACCCATAGGTATCATAGAGCTTGAACACCTCGGGGCCCGTGAGAACCAAACTCCCGGCCGAGCGTGCTTTCGCAATCATCTCGTTGAGAATCGGCAAGCCTTGATCGAGCGTGGCGATGAACCGCTCCTCTTCGCCTCTCGTCGCCTCGGCAATCGTCGCGGCTGCGCCCCGGACTTCTGAATAGACCACGCCCATCTGGTTCACGACCGCCGCTGTCAACTCATAGAGGAAGGGCTCGACGATGCCCAGCAGGCGTCCATGGCGCGCAGCCCGGCGCAGAATCCGGCGTAGCACATAGCCGCGCCCCTCGTTCGACGGCAACACACCATCAGCCATCAAGAACGTGATCGCGCGAAGATGGTCCGCCACCACGCGCATCGAGCGATCGGTCGTGTCCTGCTCCCCATACCGAACCCCGGCCCTGGTGGCCACGGCGCTGAGCAACGGCGTGAACACATCGCTGTCATAGTTGCTGTGGACGCCTTGTGCCACTGCCGCCAGCCGTTCGAGTCCCATGCCGGTATCGATGCTCGGCTTCGGAAGCGGATTGAGCTTACCCGCCGCATCCCGGTTATACTGCATGAAGACGAGATTCCAGATCTCGATGACGCGATCGCCCTCGCCGTTCGGCCGATCGTCGCCCGGCACCGACGGTCCCTGGTCGAAATGGAGTTCCGAGCAGGGCCCACAGGGTCCCGTATCCCCCATCTGCCAGAAGTTATCCTTCTCGCCGCACCGCACGATCCGCGAGGCAGGAACCCCGATCTTCTTCCACAACTGGTCCGCTTCGTCGTCATCGCGGAAGATCGTCACCCACATCCGATCCTTCGCCAAGCCGACCGTCTGAGTCAGAAATTCCCAGCCAAACCGGATGGCGTCTTCCTTGAAGTAGTCGCCGAAGGAAAAGTTCCCCAACATTTCAAAGAACGTGTGGTGGCGTCTGGTATAGCCGACATTTTCCAGGTCGTTATGCTTGCCCCCCGCACGGAGACACTTCTGGACGGTGACCGCTCGCTTGTAGGCGCGCGTTTCCTCGCCGAGGAAGACCCGCTTAAACTGGTTCATCCCGGCATTGGTAAAGAGCAGCGTGGGATCGGCCTGAGGAATCAAGGCGGAACTCGGCACGGCCTGATGGCCCTGCTGTTCGAAATATCGAATGAAGGCTTGTCGTAACTCCTGAGTGCTGTTCTTCATACCACCCTAACTTTCCTCTCGCAGCAGCGGCCCCATCACTGTCTCAATCGTGTCTTCGTCAAACCCTCGTTGGTTCAACAGTCTCGCTAATCGGCCAAGCGTCTGAACCGATGTCGCCCGTTCAGCCATCCTGACGACTTGTAGCGCGAGGTCCTGCTCACTCACCTTGCGGTAGGTGGCCCGCAACGTCGCCTGCACGATGTGTTCAGAACAACCAGTGGCGAGCAGCTCTTCTTGCAGGCGCGCACGCCCCATCGGCATGCGGGCAAGTCGCCGATCGACCCACCGCGCAGCGAACGCCGCATCATCGAGGTATCTCAACGATGTCAGCCGTCGAATCACGGTTCGTATCTGCGAGGGAGACGCCCCCTTCGCTGCGAGCAATCTTTCGATCTGGGCTGTGGTGCGATCACTGCGGGCCAGCGCCCGCACCGCGAGTTGCAGCCATTGATCGGAAGACGGTGACGCCTTGTCTGTAACTTGCCTGACCACCGTCCGGTTCGCAGCCTGTTAGACGCCGACCTTGTGCGGTCGCCGCTCCTCGCGTTTCTCCTCCGTCTTTTTCTCGTCTTTCACCGGCACCACAACGGGTTTTTCAGGCGTACGTCCCGGCAGACCGGCCAGGTCACGCAGCTTCCCTTCAATCTCACGCGCCAACGGCTGATTATTCAAAAGAAAGTCTCGCACCGCGTCGCGTCCCTGCCCGAGCCGCTCGCCCTGATAGGAATACCAGGCCCCCGACTTCTCCACCACTTTCTTCTCGACCCCGAGATCGACCAACTCGCCGGGTTTCGAAATGCCCTGCGCAAACATGATGTCGAACTCCGCCTGCTTGAACGGAGGCGCCATCTTGTTCTTCACCACCTTCACGCGCACGCGGCTGCCGGTCACCTCCTGCCCTTCCTTGATCGACTCAATGCGCCGGATATCCAGCCGCACGGACGCATAGAACTTGAGTGCGTTGCCGCCGGTCGTCGTCTCCGGGTTGCCGAACATCACGCCGATCTTCATCCGGATCTGATTAATGAAAATCAGGGTCGTCTGCGACTTGGAAATGGCCGCCGTCAATTTGCGAAGGGCCTGCGACATGAGCCTCGCTTGCAGTCCCATATGCGCATCGCCCATTTCGCCTTCGATTTCGGCTCTCGGCACGAGCGCCTGCGACAGAGTCCACCACGATGACATCGATCGCCCCGCTCCGGACGAGCGTCTCGGCGATTTCCAACGCCTGCTCGCCGGTATCGGGCTGCGACACCAGCAGATCATCCACCTGCACGCCCAGCTTCTTGGCATAGCCCAAATCCAGCGCATGTTCGGCATCGATAAAGGCAGCGGTGCCACCGGCCTTCTGTGCTTCCGCAATCACGTGAAGAGTCAACGTCGTCTTGCCCGATGACTCGGGACCAAAGATCTCGATCACCCGACCGCGGGGAACCCCGCCGACGCCCAGGGCAATATCGAGCCCGAGAGATCCGGTCGAAATCGCCGGAATATCCACCGGGGCCTCGGCCCCCCCAGCTTCATGATCGCCCCCTTCCCATATTGCTTCTCAATTTGGGACAGGGCCAGATCCAGCGCGCGCTTCTTGTCGTCTTTTTCAGCCATTGGTGCTCCTCTTGTGTATAGAGAGATCGGGAGATTATACCCAAGTTGAGAGACAGAAACCTAGCGAAGAATGTCCCAAA
>CAVSCZ010000017.1:0-83398 GCA_963726635.1 uncultured Nitrospiraceae bacterium | reverse complement strand
ATTAGGCCCAAGGGCTGAATACACGTCTTCATCCCAAAAGGCCGCCAATCAAGCCGATGAAGCTGACCGGCAAGTCAGATGCTTCGACTAAGGAGCTAGAAGATCTGGCGAAGTTCTCTTCAGTGTTCAACATCGTGTCGAATCCGGTGCCGGTCTCTGTACCCATCGACACGCAGCCAGCCACCTGATTCCGTTCCTCGTCCGAGGCCTCCTGGATGCGGAACGCCAGACTAAGGAGGACGCAATCATGAAACGTATCGTTGCATTCAGCTATGGCACTCTGTGCTATCTCGTGTTTCTCGCCACCTTTCTCTATGCCGTTGCCTTCATCGGGAATATCGGCCTGGCCCGGACCATCGACGGCGAGGCGACCGCGCCGTTCTGGCTGGCCTTGCTGATCGATACGCTGCTCCTGGGTCTTGTTTGCCGTGCAACATAGCGTGATGGCCCGCCCGGCATTCAAGCAGTGGTGGACCCGGTTGGTCCCGAAACCGGTCGAGCGCAGCACCTACGTGCTCTTCTCAAGCCTGGCCCTGCTGCTGCTCTTCCACACCTGGCAACCGATGGGGGGCACCCTGTGGGACCTCCGCGATCCCATCATACGCGGGACGATCTACAGCCTCTTTGCCGGCGGGTGGCTCCTGATCCTCGTGGCAACGTTCCTGATCAATCACTTCGACCTGTTTGGCATGAGGCAGGTGTGGCTCTACCTTAAGGGCCTGCCCTATACGCAGCTGGAGTTCAAGACGCCGGGTCTCTATCGCTACGTGCGCCATCCTCTGTATGTCGGCTGGCTGTTGGTCTTCTGGGCGACCCCGACGATGACGGTTGCCCATTTGGTCTTCGCGATTGCGACGACGGCTTATATCCTGATGGCCATCCGGTTCGAGGAGAAGGATCTGGCAGACCTCCACGGGCCTGACTATGAGGCCTATCGCAGACAGGTGCCGATGCTCGTACCCGGTCTCCGTCCCTATGCAACGGGGGATCTACGTGCGAGGAACGTGAGCGTGGCGTAATTCACCGGGACAGGTGCGCAGGCCGAAACCGCTCATCTGTCCCGCTTCTTCGCAAAGGAGGTGGGACCATGCGGCTGTCAATCAGCTCCGACCATCCACGCGCAGCACAACCGTCGACCTGGTGGTCCCGTCTCGGCGTCGCCGGCTTCACGTTTTTTCTGTTGAAGGGCATCCTGTGGCTTCTCGCTCCGGTTCTGTTCGTTCTCATGCCATAGCGGAGCCTCCCCTTCTGGTCCTTCTGAAGGCGCATGTTGCTACGCGAGCACAGCAGATTATCAGGCTCCATCCCCTCCTCTATTCTGCGAGCAAGAGGACAACCAGGCCGCCCTCACTTCTTGTTGGTGAACGCCTCATCGTTCTCCGCCCCTGCCCGCGGCTTCCAATCCAGGCTGTAATAGTCCCCGCGGTTCCGCGCCCAGGGATCGAACACATTCACCACTCCCTGGAGTTCGCCGGCCAGTTCCGGCATCGTCCGCAGCAGGACGCGTTTCATGGGAGAGACTTGCTGCCTATGGCCATTGGGCGTTCCCTGCTCCATCAACTCAGGGCCCGGTCCATTGTGCATCACCCAGTCGAAGCCAAGGGTGGTGTAAAACTCCGGGCGAAAACTGGAGGTGAAGAACCGGTCGCTGAAGAGGCGGCGCGAGGCGTTGAGAATAAACACGACGAACTGGGTTTCGGAAATGGCGAAACCATGCGGCCGCCTGAATTCTGCCAGCCATCCGACCACGGTATCGACGTCCTCGATGTTGTCGATCAGGCTGCCATGTGGGTGTCCCAAACAATCGTTGATGGGCGAACCGTCATCGTTCAGCCGCGCCTCGGTGATCTTCTTGGAGGCATCGCACTGGTGTTGCCCGTAGACATCACGCAACGTCTTCACGAGCTGCTCCTGCTCGTTCCGCTTCTTCGAATCCTTCTCCTGCTTGTTTACAAAATCATCGAAGCTGGTCAATTGCTTCAGACCGTACTGCCGACGGAACTCGTTGTATCGCGGGACCCCCCGCTCCCGATCCCTGATGAGATCCAGCGCGGCCACGTCGATCTGTTGGGTGGGAGACTGCAAGCGATTCATCTTGAGGTTCTGCAGAAACTGCGGATGGTTTTGGAGCGTCAGCAACCCTAACCGTTGGCGGCCCATGCTGAGTGCCCAATTCGCCAGCCCCTTCTGCCGCATGGCTTCGGTCGCCTTGCCCCGGAAGGTCTCGATGACCGGTACTTTCTGTCGGATGACGTTCGGCTCCTTGTTCCACTCACGGTATTCGATCAGGTCCGGCAGCAATGGGTGTAACCGATACACCGTGATGAACTCCTCGGGGAAATTGAAGGGGGAGCCGAAATGGTTCACACCCCCGTTGATATGATCGTCGTTTTTCAAATCCCACCGGTCCTCTTTGTTTGGATCGATGAGGCCCACGAGCGGCACTCCCTCATACACATGGTTGCCCAACCCGACGATGCCAGGTCCGCCGGCCAGCGCCGCATAGAGGCTGTTCGCCTTCTTCGCATCATTCGTGTCATCGAGGCGGCGCACGACTTCTTTCAGCGCGTCCGCCACGACCTCCTGCTTCTCAAAGACCCCCTGCCAGTTCGCATTCATGCCCCGGTTCATCGGCTCGTTGTAGAGCAGCTGCGTGGTCCATTCGATAGTGTGGATTTTGGCAATCTCGGCGGCGACGACCAGCCGGGCGACTTGGAACAACTCGTTCGACGTGACGTCCCTGTAGCGGATGACGGCATCGGGGTTGGCGGGATTTCTTAAGCCACTGTCTCCATCGGGCGTGCGAGCGGTCTGCTTCCTGAATTCATCGACAAAGGCGTTATGTTCACGCGCGAATACGTTGTGGTAGAAACTCAGCCCGATGGACCAGTTGTCGGGAAAGGCCGTGGCCTCCTGACCGGACCACTCAAGATTGATCGGGTCACCATGTTCAAAGACCGGCAGGTATCCCAGCTGGTCGACTGCGCCCGTCCCCTCTCTGACCGGCATCAGCAACAATTTGGCTTGGTCTTTCGGATCGTGCTTCACTCGCTTGCCGGACCGCTCGTCGTATCCGTAGAGCTGGGAGGCATCCCACCAGGCGGTGACGTGATTCGCGGTGGTCTTCGGCGCCCGCGTGAGATAGCTCTTGCCGCCCTGCGTAAATGACCGGGGCTCCGTGCCTTCAGCGATATAGGCTGCATCGATCTTGTCATCGGGCCTGCAACCCAGTTTCTTGACGTCCGCTCCCGTCAGCGGCTGCTCGACGTTCTTGACCAGTTGCGTCGCGCAGCCGACGGCCATCCACTCCGGCCGATTGTGCCCCTCCTCCAGATGAGCGAACCAGTCGTGGGTCATGAACTGGATCCAGAACGCCGCCAGTACATTGAAGAACGGCGCCTGCTTGTACTCGCACTCGGCCTCTTTTGCGCCACCCGGCAGGCCGTAGCCTTCGTGACATCTGTCCGGCTGCGACTGCGCCCGCGTGAACAACTTCCGGCTAATGATCTGTGGGTCTGGCTTTAACAGCCCTAAGCGATCGCCATGGCGATTCCTGGTCGTCTCATTCAGGCCCAGATCGGGAAACGTCGTATCGAACTGAACGTTCCGCGCAAAGAGTTGATGGGTCGATCCCATCAGCGGATTGCGGATGTCGTTACAAATACCCGTCAGGGTACGGAAGCGAATCAACTCTTTCCGACAGACCTGTGTCCGGTCGCCGCCGACAGCCTTGAAGTCTGGATGGCTCTGCGGTAATCGCATTTCCGGCCAGGTATTCAGCACCGGCCCTGCCTCGCCGTCGCGGCCTGTGACGTAGGCCTCATAGGTCTTGTTGTTGTCGAAGAGGTTGAACTTGATGAGTTCGATACGTTGCAACTCCAGCTCATAGAGCGCGCCGTTGATTCCATGCGCATTCGGGCCAATCACCTTGGTCTTGGCCAAGAGCCGCGCAGGAGCTTGAGACGTGGCATCACCAGCGGCCCAATAGTTCGGCCAATCCAACCAGGGCCCCTCCCGGAGACTCTCGGCACGCTTCCCCCCGAGACAACGCGCGGTTGTGTCTGGAACCTTCCCTAAGAATCGCTGCTCTCTGGTCTTCGCGACTTTCTGAATATCTCGCTGTAGGAGCATCTCTGCACAATCCTTCGTGGAGTCCACGAAGATATCGAGCGGATTTTGCTGGTCACAGGCCCCGAGAACAGAGAGTCCCGTGACGATCACAAGCCATGACCATTTAGCCATTTGTCTCATAACCAGCCCTCCTCGACGACGGGAAGCATGTCACGCTGCGGCGAACGATGGCCAGGCATCTGCTTTGTTCTCGGCCTCAAAAAATCCTCACCGTATTCCAGAGAATACGTCTCGGGTTTTTCGAGGCCTGCGGTCGCGCATCTGCCTTTCCCTCCTTCGCCTCGTGACGAGCAGCCATGCCGGACAGGCTTCTAGGCTACGTCTCGGGCAACAAAGAATCAACAATCCCTAAGAGGAAATCCACATCATTTCGGTGGAAGGCAGCTTCAGATAGGGGGAGGGAGATCTCAGCGATGATTCATTCTGCTTCGGCGGCTGGAATACAATTCTCTCTCCCCTACTCCAGTGTTAAGATAACGTCTCACGGAAGACAAGGACATCGATGTACCCTTCTTCTTTAACGTCGCTCACGATCAACAAAGGCACCTGTTATGCGGTGTTTGCGTACGATATCGGGTGGTCGATCAATTTAGAGGAGGTCAGCCGCCGGATCACGGCTGACACGGAGCGCGGCCGCCTTCGGCATAAGACGAGAACCCCGCAATATTTCGAATACCGACCGGCTCCGCTACGCCTCATGCAAGAGGGAGGAACCCTCGCGGTCGGCCAGTATCAATCCAGACCCACGGTCGAAGTGATGGTCTATGACTTTGGCGCCGTAACCATCACCTACCGGTTCACGCTGGACGGTCCCTTTGAGGGCTTGGTCGAGCTCAGCGAGTCGCTCTACGAGAATGAGCCCTTACTGACGGAATCACGCAAGCGGGTCGAGCAGCTTGTTCAGACCATTCAGCCGTCGATCGAACGGCCCCAGATCGCCAAAGAGGTGGAGGATTACATCATCTTCTCGATTGAATCCTATTCGCCGCCGCAAGTGCTCCCGCTCTGGACAAGCCGGGAGACGGAACTGGCACAGGTGCTTCGCGGCGAACGGACGCCGCTCGCAGACCAAGAAATTCAAGATGCCACGTCCTGCCGCATTTCGTACGGAGTCGAGGACGCCGCGCTCATCGACTGGCACTCGGCCGTGCTCTTCGGAACAGGGATGGACGACGTTCGAGCCGTCCTGGAATTTGCCAATGTGGAGCTCTTGGAAATGCGAATGCTCGACGAACAGCTGGATACGGCGCTGGACGAGGGGTACGAAGCGCTCGCGCGCAAGCCCCGCCTGCTGCCGCTCCCCGGTGCGCACGACCAGGACACCACGTATATCGCGCAGCTGCAAGTCGACGGCGCGCTCCTCTTCGAGCGGGTGACGAACACCCTGAAACTCTTAGGCGACCAGTACCTGGCGCGCGTCTATCGCCTCGCGTCCCAGCGGTTCCACCTGGAAGCCTGGGATGCGAGCATTCTGCGCAAGCTGGAGACATTGGAAAGCATCTACGGCAAGATGTCGGACCGCGCGACCACCCGCCGCATGGAGGTGCTTGAATGGATCATCATCGTCCTGATCGCCGTCTCCATCGCGGTATCGTTCTTCCCGATGGGTGGGCACTAGTCCGACGCTGAACGAGGCGCCGCCGAACGCGGACGAGTCGATCAGAAGAGCGGAATGCCCCCTCTGCAGCGCCCCTGAGAAAGGACTTGTATCGGCGAGCCTCTCTGTTATGCGCCTGTCCACGACGCCAGCGATGAAGAGAACGCTCCTGGCCGGAGCGATCGGCAATGTGCTCGAATGGTATGACTTCGCGCTTTATGGATATTTCGCTCCCGTTTTTGCCGCTTTGTTCTTCCCGTCCGATTCTCCCTCGGTGTCGTTGATCGCCGCCTTCGGCGTCTTTGCCGTCGGGTTTCTCGCAAGGCCTCTCGGGGCAATGCTGTTCGGCTATTGGGGCGATACGCGGGGACGACGCAATGCGCTGGCTTGGTCGATCCTACTCATGGCCATCCCGACCTGCCTGGTGGGGCTTCTGCCGACATACGAAACCATAGGGACGCTCGCCCCCATCGCCCTGACGCTCTGCCGGTTTCTCCAGGGATTGTCGGTCGGCGGAGAATTCACCGGGTCCGCCACTTTTCTTGTCGAACATGCGGCAGCCTCGCAACGCGGCTATATCGGGAGTTGGGCAGGTTTCAGTGCTCAGATCGGAGCACTCTTGGGATCCGGCGTGGGCGCGCTGATCGCGTCGAGCCTCACGGAAGAGGCGCTCCATCAGTGGGGTTGGCGGATACCCTTCGTGATGGGCAGCCTCATCGCCGTGGTGGGATGGTACGTGCGAACCAGCGTTCCGGAGTCCCCGGCCTTCGAATCGATTCGCCGTGCAGGAGGCCTCGCATCAGCCCCTGTCCGTGACGTGTTCATCTCGCATCGACTCGCAGTCGCCAAGGTGATCGGGCTTGTGTGGCTGCACGGCGTCGCGTTTTATCTATTGTACGTCTATCTGACGACTTACCTCGTGACGGTCACGACCGTTCCGCTCGCGACCGTGCTTTCCCTCAATACGGCTTGCATGACGCTCCTGGCCCTGTCGATTCCCTTGATGGGTGCCTGGTCGGATCGAATCGGGCAGACTCCCCTGCTGATGACAGGATCCGCGGGACTTGCGCTCCTGTCCTATCCATCTTTCCTCTGGCTCACGAGCAATAACCTGCCTCATATGATCGCGGCGCAAGTACTGCTCACCCTGCTGGTTGCCTGCTATATGGGGCCATTCTTCGCCGCTATCGCCGACCTCTTTCCCACGCCGCAACGCTATACCGGCATTTCGGTCGGCTACAACATCGGGGCGGCATTATTCGGCGGCACTGCCCCACTGATCGCCACGCTCCTCATCGAATGGAGCGGCAACGTCCTGGCGCCCGCCTTCTACTTGAGCTTCTGCGCGACCGTTTCCCTCGCCGTCACTCTCACGCTTCGCAACAGACGTCCGGCATCGCCGGCTCCATAACGACACGGGCGGCTGTGAGAGATACTTGGGACCTTTTGCTCTTACAGGACTGGTCCGGAGGAGGTGCAAGGCTCCTAACGCAGCAGTTTCTTCCCTTCCTCGATGGCTCGAAGCCAGGGCTCAGGGAGGTCCACCAGATAGGGCAGGAGCGGTACCATCGGACCGAGAGCCGAGCCGACGAGTTCTGAAAACGATCGCAAGTCGAACGGGACGACGCGCATGGCATGAATATGGTCGTAGACCATGTTGAGCGCATTCAGCCCGGCCAGATCGCTTCCGCTCATAAGCTCATAGTTCCCGCTTGAACAGGCGTTCAGCCATTTCTGCTCGAACGCGAGGGCCCGTTCCATCGACCGCTCTTGAAACATTTCGATGGCGCGCGCCTTGGCCTGATAGAGCTGCCTGGTAAACATAAAGAGCGGAATGGTGAACAGCAGCGGCGCACCGATGACAAAGCTCGCGGCATACCCCCACACTGAGAGCACCGACATGGTCGCGCCTTCAAAGGCCAGCTTGTATCCAATGGTAGGCGCCACGTAACTGATGCCGTAGGCGAGGATCACCAAGCCGAACTTGGTCTGGGCATCACTGAGAAATCCGATCCCGCCGGTCTTGTCCGGATGGGACGCGACAAGATTCAATCGAAGCCTGGACAGTCCATACAGATACCAACTCCAGATACCGATCTTCCACGACCAACGCAACCACCAGTAGGTAGTCAGGGGCCCCACGAATCCTAATTCCAGCAGGCCCGGCCAGGTGAGCGACTGCTGCTCACTAATGGAGCCCATGGCATGCCACGTGTCCCGATCGTTGTACAATTCGGGAACGACCCAGGCCGCAGTCAGGACATAGGCGATAGCGATACAGATCAGATCGGGCCAGAGTTGTTTGCGTAGCCGTTCAACTCGTCCGTTCAAGTAAAAGAGACGAGACCGCATCGCCCGCCTCGACAACACCGGTGCTCAAGAAGCATCGAGCCGTGTCTCGCGTCTGTCCATCGATCACGCGCTCGGCAAGGAGAAACATCGGCAGGCCGATAAGCAGCTGGCCATAGGCGGCAAAATCCAAAAAGAAATTCTGGCCCGGCGGTTGAATCCAATGCACCTCCGAGACGATCGCCAACAGCGCGAGCGGAACCCAGGTGATGCCAATCAAAAACAGGCTTCGCTTGACGAGATCCCCCACTCGATAGCTGCCCATGCCGAGTCGCGCAAAGACCCGGGAAACGAGATCGTCTTCAAAGAGAGAGAACGGATGGGTGTCGGAGAATTCAGCGTGGACAGACTGGAGAGAGGTCGCCATACACCGACCACCGCGGGTGGGAGAACAGCGCAACGGGGCCCCACTATATCACCCCCACCTACGGCTTTCACCTGGCCTCTGTTGGCTTTTTGCCGGAAACCACCATGAATGGGTTCCCCTTATTGTCCCCGGAAGCCCTGCTCCGGGCACTTGATTCAAACCGCAACCCGACGTAAGCTCTGGGGCCCTTCTCGTTACGGAAGGAGTTCCCCATGGCCTCGTTCAGACGCTTCCCACTCGCAAGCTTCTTGGCGACAGCCTGCCTCCTCTGGTCTGCGCTTTCTTTCGCGCTCTCATCCAAAGCTGCGCCTCCTTATATGGAAGGGCTGGATGCCCTGAACGAGGGTCGCTGGTCGGATGCCGGCTCGGCCTTCTCCCGCGCGCTCGACGTCTCGGGCGATGATCCCGAGATCGTGCTCGCCCGCGGTGTCGCCCACACGCTTGCCGAAGATTTTCCTCGCGCCTTGAAAGATCTCGAACGGGCTCAACGATTGGGCCTGAAGGGCCGCGAGGCTCAGTTGTGGATTTATGCGACCGAGGCTATGAGCGGGATCATTGTGGTTCCCGACCATGCATTGGGAGGTGGCCCCAGAAGCCTTCGCTCTCAACAACCGGCGGTGGTGAGTATTCCAGGCCACGTGGCGCAGGGGGGAAATGACTATTCCTCCGAGTACGGCTCCTTCATCGTCTATCAGCTGGCCATGGAATATCAGAAACATCGCCTGCCGGCAGACTCTGGCGGATCCGGCAATCCCAATGGGACCAAGAGCCCGCAGATTCGGCAAGCATTGCTGAAAGCCGGGCAACTGTTTGCCGAGCGGAATTATCGGCGGCCGGAGCTGGCCTCGCTGAACGTCTCACGAGCGAAGCAAGCGGCCGGCGGCAAAGCAACCGGTGGAACCCTGGCACATGTGGATCGGGCGCTCGCGGCAAACCCTGGCGATCCGGACGCGCAGTACCAAGCTGGAAAAGCCTGGCTCGATGCAGGACATCCAGCCACGGCCCGCAGAGCTTTCACGATTGCGTTGACGCTCAAGACCGATTTCCCCGATGCGTACGTGGGTCGGGCCACTGCGGCAGCCAGACTCGGCGACGAGAAGCGGATGAGCGCGGATCTCACCGTGTTCAAGAAAGGCGGTTGGTTCTCGACCCGTTCAGCCCGGTCGGCGGTCGAAGACGAATTGAGCAATTATAAAGTGCGAGGCTCTGCCGATAAGCTCCTCCGCGAACTGCAGGAACTGGCGCGAGCCGGCAAACCGCTGGAGTCGTTGGCCGAGGTCGCATCGAAACTGCACCGGGTGGCGGGGGAGCAGCGTCTTCGCTATGACGAGCTTTATCAGGACCGGCTGGGCGTCCTCGAAGATGCCGTTCGGGAGAATCCAAAGAGCCCGGACAAGCTGGTTGATCTAGCTACCTATATCGTCGAGGAAGCCGATAACCGAGGCGAAAAAGTCGAACCGCGCCGGGAACTGCAGCCGTATCGGTTCCAGGAATCCCGCGAGAAGGAGTTGAAACGGGCAATTCAACTGGCAGAGCGGGCCCTGACGCTCAACGCCAACCACGTCGGGGCCCTCATGCAGAAAGCCGTGGCCCTGACAGGATTGAAGCAATACAACCAGGCAGACGCCCTGGCCGAGCAGGCCCTGAAGTTGGCCGGAAACAATCCCGATGCCTTGCGCCTCTATGCAAAATTTCGCGCGATGCGGGCAAACCAACTGTCCGGTGAGGCAGCCGGCTTGCGGCAAGAACGCTGCTCGAGTTCGTCGCACGATGAGACTCGAAGCGACGGCGTCTATCGGGTGACGAGCACGACCTGCTACCCGCCATCGCAGGCCGACTTGCAGCGGGCGGCGCAGCTGGATGCACTGGCAGCCGAGCTGCGGCGACGAGCCAAAGCGGCGTTGGAGACCGCCGCGAAAGTGACTAAAGGGACCGTGGATGGGTTTCTCATTCTCGCCGACCTGGCCTTGTGGGAAGGAAAAACTGCGGAGGCGCAAGCGAACCTCGAACAAGCCGTCAAGCTCGACCCCAAATCGCTGGAGGCGCAGGATCGCCTGGTGCAGTTTTATGCCCAATCAGGACAACAGGACAAGGCGGAGGAGCAGCGGTTGATTGCTGCGAATCTGATTCAGACGACCGTCGCGCCCCTGCTGCGTTTGGCCTGGACTCGCACGGAGAAAACCGCCTGGCAAGGTGCGAAAGGCTACCTGAGTCGAGCGAGCCTGGTGGACCCGGAAGATGCCCGCATCCCCGCCTATCTCGGCGTGGTCTTCGAAGGGGATGACAAGATCGAGGACGCGGCGGCGTCCTATCGAATGGCGTTGGCCTTAGAAGAGGCGCGCTTGCAGTTGGACGAGCCGTCGACTCCGACAGACAAGCCGTTGGGTCGTGACGCGTTGGAATTCGGCTTAGCGATCCAGGCACGCTTTCATCTCGCTGCGCTCGCGGAGCAGGCAGGGAAACAGGCCGAGGCGCTGAGGCACTATCAAGCGGTGCTCGGATATGAGCAACGAATGCAGCGAGGATTCGAATCCCGCCAGATGTTCACCGCGATGTGGCCGGATCAGAAACCGGACAAGGGAACCGTGGTGATAGCACCCAAGAATGCCGCCACGCTGGTGGCCAATGCTCACCTTCATACGGGAAAGCTGCTGTCTGCGATGGGCAAGCACGACGAGTCCATCGAGCACTTCCGAGTCGCGGCCATGTATGGCCCATTGAAGATGGCCGGCATGCCCCAGATCGGTAACGCCAAAGGCGATACGAATTTCGGTGGCATCGCCGGCGCGCCGGCAGCTGAAGCGCAGTTCTACTTGGCGAAGGAACTGATGACGAAAGGCGATCTCCAAGGAGCGCAACAAGTCTTGTACGAAGCAGGCCGCAATCTGCCGGATGATCTTCGCAAGGATCTGAACGAATTGAACATGGCCATGGCCCGCCTGCATTCCCGTCAGCCGCGCGATCCCTACGCCGGCATGAGTGAAGAGAAACAACCCTACGTAGATATGCAAATGCGGCAGGACCAAGAACGGTCGCGCATGGCTGTTCAACACATGGCGCCCAGAGCCAGGGTCGTGTCCGAAGTGGTCGGCCGCTGGGACATGAAGCCGGACAACCAGTTCCTTCCGAAGAAAACCCTCACGATCGAAGCCGACGCCAGCTATAGACTGGTGTCGACCGACGGCTCGACCTCACAAGGCAAAATGGATGTGCAGATGGGACGCGACCCTGTCCGAGGCAGACCAGAACCTTCCCGGGGCCAGATGATGCTCTACGACGAAACCTCGGGACAGATCGGCACCATGTGGTACGAATTCACAGAGCGCGACGTGATGGAGATCACCGAAATGGACAGCACGAAATACGTCACCAAGCGGCAGCGGTAACAACGTGAGGGCTCGACTCCCCACCCATTGGATCGCCGCCCTCACGCTCACATGGGGCTTGCTGATTTCGTCGCCCGGCCTTGCGCAACCTCAGGGATCGGACGTCTTCAGCTCGTCCGGTCAGTACGATCGCTTCGCCGTCGGCGGCGCGCATCGCTGGTACGACAACCATTCGCCGGACGTGAAACAGAAATCCAGCCATTGCCTCTCGATCCTTGATGAGGCCAAGACCTATCAGGATAAGGCACTGGCCCTGTACGACGAAGCGAAACGTCCGGGAAACAGCGGACACCAAACCGCCCTCGTAAAACAAGCCAACGAACAGATCAGGCTCCGGGGAGAGAAGTTGCGCGCCTTCACGGACTGTGTGAACCAAGCCGTTCGTCAAAACGCTCCTCTAGCGGACCAGTTCGCTTCCAGCAGCGACGGAACACCCATCGATCAAGTCCAGACCCAACCAACCCCTCAGCCTTTCCCAGTCCCTGACAAGAGCGGAGGAAAGGGCTTGAAACTGGTACCTGAGAAACCGTCCCAGTCGGATACGACACCGGAACCCCTCACTCTCAACAAAGCGGTGGATGACTGTTTCGCCAAGTCTGTCCCCAATTATACGAGTCCTGACTGGAGCAGGTTCGATTCAGCAGCCTTGCGTCCGAAAGCGGTCGGGCAGTTCGAACAGTCGTTCATCGTGTCCGGTGTGGCGGCTGAACAGGCGCTGAAGTTGGACGAACTGGTCTATGGAAAGTGGAATGATAGAGAACTCATGCAGGACTACTTGGTGGGATGGCTCACTCATTGTTTGTCTGAGAACAAAGTCATCCCGATGCAGGACCCTCGCGGTCCCTTCAGGCAATTCCTGCAGTCTCGCAACTCCTCACCATCCAAAGACCCCGCGCGCGCCACAGAGCGGAAAGACAAATTTTTCTTCGGCTACCAGAGCTATCCGCTCCCGCCGTTCTGGGATCAGGACCTCGCCGGGCCGCCGTCGCCTTCTCGTTGAGCCGCTGCAAAACACAGCCCATCCGGCTGCGTCTCCAAACGTCTCGACAGAGTCGCGCCGGACGCGGAGCTACATGCAGGAGCCTCCGTGCGAAGACTGCCTGTCGGGGGTCCAGTTTCCTCCGGCACTGTTGCATTCATACTTGCTAGTGGACCCATATCTAGCCGCCCGTTGCGCAGCGGCATTCGCATCCATGATGTCGAACTCCTTGGCTTTCTGCTGTATGTAAGCGAGTCGCTCGCCGCTGTTCCGAAAGGTGACGCCAAGGGGATCGGCCGGGCAACGAAGTCCTCGAATCGCGTTTTGCTCTTGCGCGTCTCGAAAACCAATGCAGTTCGTCCAATCGTTAAGCCAACGGGCCCAATAAGCTCCCTTGGGATGACCCTGATCGGCGGCCTTTTTGAACCATTGGATCGCGGTCGCGCGGTTTTGCGGCACACCCATGCCGAACTCATACATGCGCCCCAACGCGAACGCCGAGTCTTCGTATTTCCCTGCGCTCTTGGAATATAGGCGAACGGCCTCGGCCCAGTTTTCAGGAACACCCTTCCCCAGCTCGTACAGCAATCCGAGCGTTTTTTGACCGACAGGATTGCCTTGGTCCGCAGATTTCCTATACCAGGATGCAGCTTGCTTCTCGTTCTTTGGCACCCCTTCACCGAACTCGTAGAGCTGACCGATACCAAGCTGACAGTCATCGTTTCCCATGTCTGCGCATTGTTGATACAGTTTCGCCGCCTGATCGAATTTCTTTTGCTTGTACAAACGATAGGCTTCAGCTTTGATGGTCATGCCCGGTCTTGTGTCCTGCCGATCCTGCTCACGCTTCTCGATATATTTCGGAGCGGCCTTATCACCCATTTCCGCGGCCTTCTTCAGCAGTGCGCTCGATTTATCTTCATCGTGCGGAACCCCCGTCCCGAGATGATACAGATTGGCAAGACGTCGCGCCGCGGCTGCATTACCATTGTCTACCCCCTTCTGATACCACTTGGCGGCCGTCGCCGGATCTTCCTTCACGCCACTCCCTTGCTCGTAGAGAATTCCGAGCACCAGCGGCGCTCGCATGTGGCCGGCATTGGCGGCTTTTTCCAACCAGGGAATGGCTTCCTTGTACTCCCTCGACACATAGAGCTTGATCGCACCGGCGCAAAACATAGATTGCACGTCGCCCGACTTGGCCTTGGAAATATGATTCGTCAGAGCGATACCAGCCGGTGCCTTATGTAGACATTCTGATTCGAGAAAACTCTCAGCCGACCACGCAGTCCCCGTCAAGGGCCCGCATAAGAAAAGGGCGGGCAACAGCCCCCACGTGAGGATCTTCAAGGGCGAAAATGAACTGAAAAACGAAGGCGCAACCATGGAAGGGAAGACCTCCACGAGTCGTTGACGCCCGCGAAGAACTCTCAGAACCAGGAATAGGGACAGCATTCTGCTCCGGATCTGACGACTGGTCAACCCTGGGCCGCCTTACACCAAACAGCCGCGCGCAGCCTACAGATATGAGGTTTACCCCTCCAAAGCAGGAGTCATAATCTGTTGCCTTTTTGCCTGAAACACATTTAGACTCGCACCGCTCCCTCCGGTAAAAGCTCCGCTATGAGAGGCCTGTCATGAACAGAGGCCAATCCTTCTTTGTCGTTGCGCAGACTCCATCGAATCAATCAGCCATCATCTCCATCGCCCATCGAGCAGGACTTACTGCGGGGATTGTCGCAGTCATCGGGCTACTGATGCTTTCGGCCGGAGCTGCGCAAGCGCAAAGCACAAGCGCCGTCGTTGATTATCTCGAATCCAAATACGACTTTGAGGCCGATAGGGTCATCGAGATAAGCCCGTTTCACCTGCTTGTTTCCGGCTCTCGAGAGGAGTTCCTCAATGGCACAAGGATGAGGCGGCCCATCCGTGTCCTAGTCGACTTATATAATAAAACCGTGCCCCCCATAAGCCTGGCCTTTGCAGGCAATCCGAACAATAGCGGCAACGGTCAGAACATCAGCCGTGACGGCTCGTGTGTCGTCGGCTTCCAGGACAGCGGACTCAACAAGCCGTTTCGCGCGCTCCGCTGGACGCAGGCGACCGGTCCGGTTAATCTCGGCACCCTCGACACCGCCAACGATGCCAGCCTCAGTTCGTTCGGGACTGACACTAAGACTGTTACGGTGACCGCGTTGTCCGGTTCCAACAGTAGCGGCGCCCCGATCACACTGACGGTGACGGGCTGACGCGTCAAAGGCGGTGGCTGGGCACGGACCTCTTCCTTGATTTCCAACCCACGAGGTGTCTGATGGGCGTCCCTACCATGCAATCGTTTCACCGAGTAACCGCCAAGCGGCTTCTCTATACCGCCGGTTGGGTTTGCCTCCTGCTGACAACCGATCGCACGTTTGGGGGCACGCCCGTCGTCCCGATCGAACCCTGCTCACTTCTGACATTGGTAGAAGTGGGAGCAGTCCTCCATGGAACCGCGACACAGGATCGTCCCCATGTCGTGGCCATCAATAAAGTGCCGGTCGGTGGGAACTGCGTGTACCGTTCGGCCCAGAACCGTTTGATCGTCATCAACCTAATGGTGGATGCCCATCCGAGCGGACATCAGCAGAACGCCTTCGAGAATGGACGACGCCGGCCACATGTGACCGACTTGTCCGGTCTTGGTGATCGGGCCTACACAGTGACCTCACCGAGTGGTCCACCGAGCGTGACCTTCCTCCGAGGGATGATTCTCGTGACCATCAATGTTCAGGGTTTGAGCATAAACGAGGCCAAGCAGCTTGCTGCGCTTGTCGCGTCACGGCTCCCTGCATCGAGCGGCCAGCCTTCAACACCGGCCGTCGACTCACAGGCTTCTCTGTCGCCTCAATCGAGAAGCGTTCCACCACCGTCCTCATCCTCTTCATCAGCCCCGGCGACCGCTCCCGCTGCACAGTCGAGCGGCCACCTGGACCCTGTCCTCGTGGGATCGTGGTTCCTGAAGCAGCCGAACGGCCGTGGCCTCGCAAATCTACAGGTGGAACGGGACGGCAGGTTTTTCATGACATTGCTCGCCGGCAACAAGCAACAGAACGGGAAGATCGACGGAGAAAACGGAGTCCTTCATTTGTATCCCGACCGCGGAGGTCATGCCCAGGAACTCCGGTACCGGATCGTAGACAAAAACCAAATGGAATGGACCGACCAGAAGGGCAACGTCACGATCGTGCGCCGTCAATTCCGCTGAGTGGCGGGGCAGTTCTCAGCCCTCCCGCTAGCAGGTTCCTGTCACCGTCGACAAAAGGGCGCATCAGCACCGCGCGAACAGTGAGAGTTCGAACGTCTTCTTGGATTGTGGCAACCTGACATGTCGACGCGTCGTGGACCACGTCGAGCAGACTGACTACGCTGACTTCCTTGCCGCGTCCACACTCCAGATGCCTGACCCATGCGCGGAGATGAACAAAAACACGAAGCAGTAGAGTGCGGCCAGTTCGCCGCCGTTCTGAATGGGAAACAACGCGTTGGTGCCATGGGCCATCCAATAGGCAAAGGCCATAAGCCCGCTACAGAGGAAGGCCGCCCAGCCGGCGAAGAGCCCGACCATCACGAGCAGGCCAGCCACCAGCTCAATAGGACCAGCGACGTTGATCACAAAGGCGGGAATTTGAGGGGGAGGCGGCATCGGCACACTGAATAATTTCTGAGTCCCGTGCCAGAGAAACAGAAACCCGGCCACGATGCGCAGCAGCGCATAGGCCTGGGCCTGAAAGGGATGCATGAAGGTTGCCATGGAGCCTCCTCTCGCCAGTGTCCGGATGGTGAAGCACAATGGAGAGCAGAAACGGGGACAGGGTACTCACTTAGGTGAGACGTGTCAACGAAACTGGTTCAGCATTCTCCGCGCGCCCAGTCGAGCGATGGGTGCTGGCAAGAGCCCACATCTTCTGATCCAACCGGGAAGCCATATACGCATGGACCAGGCCCGTCGGCGTGGGCCCGCCATAGTCGGCACCTTCACATCCTCGCCCGTACCGTTTCTTTTACTTAGCGGGTCAACCACAACCGGTTGCGCACCGTCACCAGCGCGTAGGGGAAGATCCAGAAGAGGCTGAAGAAGGAAAAGTAGCCGTACAGCACTCCGTAGAGGAACTCGCGCGAGCGCTCGCTGTGAAGGAAATAGAGCGTATAGAACAGGGATACCAACCCGATAGACAGCAGCAGGCGGAGAATCGTCCAAGGGTCTTGCACGCTCAGATGGATCATGAGGATGAGTGAGCCATAGGCGACGGGATAGCGCAGGTTCGTGACGGTGGTTTCGATCATGGTCAGCACCATCGCAGGGAACGGGAGCCTCCACATAATCTTCCACAACCGGATTTCTTCCCGAATATAGCTTCGCTCCCAACGCAGGAACATTTTGCAGAGGGTCTGGTAGCGTTCAGGAGCCAGTGTGTGCACGACGGCAGTGCGTTGGTATACGGACTGGTACCCGGATGCCAGGACGTCGTTCGTGAGCGCCCGATCTTCGCCGATGGTGCAGGCTTCGCCAAGGAAACGCTGCCGGAGCCATGCGGGCACCAAGGGCTTGATCACCGATGCACGATAGGCCGACAGAGCTCCCGGGCAACAATAGACGGTGCCATACGATGACTGCGCGCTCCGCAGGAAGTCGAAGGACAAGACAAACCGGACATGGAGCATGCGGGGCAGCAGCCCACGGAATCGATTCAGCACACAGACTTTCCCCGCCACCACGCCGACCCGCTCGTCCTGGAACGGACCTGCAATTGCCAGCAGCGCCCCTCGCTCCACGAGACTGTCTGAATCGACCGTCACAATAATGTCTCCTGCCGCTCTCTCAAAGCCTGCCGCGAGCGCGACACGTTTCCCTTGATTGACCGGCAACCGCACCGCACGGACGAGACCGAGGTGCTGTTGCGCCGCCAGGTTCACATGCGTCCAGGTGTCGTCCGTGCTGCCGTCGTCCACGACGATGATGTCCAGACGATCGCGGGGATATTCGGCCCGTGCACAAGCGTCCACCGCCTGCCGGACCATCGCTCCTTCATTGTAGGCGGGGATCACCACGGACAGCCTGGGGGCCTGCTCGTATTCGACCGGGGTAAACGGGTGATACCGTAACCATAGGAGGGTGCGGACCGCGAGGAGCAACATCCCCATGGTGAACCACAGCAGACTTGGCCTCGCGATAACGGCAGCCCAGCCCTGGATCGTCAGCGACTCGGCAAGCGGGTCAAATACTTCATGGCCGAATCGAATCACGGTGACAATCACGATTCCGAACAGCATGATCGTCGCGATGACGAAACGTGAATCGACATTAAACCACCTGTCACAGTCGTCCGATGAACGAGGAAGGATCACCGTTGGGGAGATAGAATTGATCGTGAGAGGTTCCATATAGACGTCGTCCCAACTCTAACAAGACAGGGGGCCCGAACGGGCAAAGCTACGTGGCACCGTGGCGATCTGTCAAGAGTGAGTAATTGGCTCGGTCATTTTTCTGCGGACAGGTGATCACCTCGGCGGGAGCAGCCAAACCTCCCGGATGGATTGGCTGTTCGCTGAGAGGCAGGCTCCGTCGTTCGCTTACGAAGCAGGATGAGGCGAGCAGGTTGTTACCGCGGCGCGCTGACACCGGTATCGCTGCCGGAAACCGGCATGGGACCGAGGTTCTTCTTCGGAATCACCGCGGTGCTCGAACAGGTGCCGGCGTCCTTGTCCACTTTGCGATCCACAATCCGCACCTCGGACAACACCTCGTTGACCAGTCCTTCGCGGACGATTTCAATATCCTGCTCCGTTTCCTTCCCCGTGCGCTCGCGGATGCGATCGGTCGACCGCTCCGTCACTTTCACGCGGATGAGTTTCGAAAGTTCTACCCGTGCCGCCAGGTCGGCTGAGTGCTGGCAAAGATACAGTCCCTTGGCGAGGTTCCCGTATCCGGTCGCGCGGACGTAGCCATCATCGGATTGGCCGATTTCCGCCAACGGAATCTGGACACCGGCCTTGTTGGATGGGGATTGCGTAGCCGGCTGGTCCGATGTGGCAGGCGACTGCGGGTGTGATGGCACTTCTGTTTGAGCCTGCGGCTGTTCCTGAGCATGCAGCTGTTGAAACGCCTTGTCGGCGTGCTCGCGCACCTGGCCGGGATTGGATGGCGGCGCTGGCGGCGTCGAACAGCCGGAAACCAACAACAGGACTCCCCACAGCACCACAATGCCTTTTGATGGTTTAGGCCAGCGACCTTGTGCGCTTGTTCTCATAGCCCCCTCCAGCAAAATTCTGCTAACGTGTCGTCGCGACCGCCCTGCCCCCGTTCCCCGCAGCCCTCTGCAGCGATCCCCCGCGCATACGCAAGAACCGAAGTCTCAGACGGTCGAGGTAGAGATAGACAATAGGCGTCGTGTACAGCGTGAGCAGCTGGCTGACGAGCAGGCCACCCACGATCGCAATGCCGAGCGGCCGCCGTACCTCCGAACCCACACCCATCCCGACTGCCAGCGGAAGCGCCCCCAGCAGCGCCGCCATCGTGGTCATCATGATCGGCCGGAAGCGCATCAGACAGGCTTCATAGATCGCCTCCTCCGGCGGTTTCCCTTCCTTCCGCTCCGCATCCAGCGCAAAGTCGATCATCATGATGGCGTTCTTCTTCACAATCCCGATCAGGAGAATGATGCCGATCAGCGCGATCATGCTCAGCTCCGTCTTGAAGAGGAGCAGCGCGAGCAACGCGCCCACTCCCGCGGACGGTATCGTGGACAGAATCGTGAGCGGGTGGATATAGCTCTCGTAGAGGATCCCGAGCACGATGTAGACCGTGACCAGTGCGGCAAGGATCAGCAGCGGCTGGTTTTCCAGCGAGGACTTGAAAGGCTTTGGCCGTGCCTTGGAAGCTGCCCCGGATCTCGCCCGGCAAGCCGATCTCCCGCATGGATTTCTCAATCGTCTGCACTGCCTCACCGAGCGAGACGCCCGGCGCCATATTGAACGACAGCGTGATGCCGGGAAACTGCCCCTGGTGGTTGACGGACAGAAGCGTTGAAGTGGGCTCGTAGCGCGCCACCGCGCTCAACGGCACCTGCATCCCCGTCGGCGACCGCACGTAGATGTCGTTCAGCGCGGCGGAGCTCTGCCAAAACTGCGGAGCGACCTCCATCACGACGTGATACTGGTTGAGCGGGGTGTACATGATCGAGACCTGCCGCTGACCGAAGGCGTCGTAGAGGGTGTCGTCGATGAGCTGCGGGCTGAGGCCCAGCCTCGAGGCCGTGCCTCGGTCGAATACCACCAGGGACTGAATGCCTTTGTCCTGCTGATCGCTGTTCACATCGGCGATCTCCGACAGGGTGCGGAGTTTCCGCTCAACTTTCGGCGCCCATGTGTTAAGCTCGGCCAGGTCGACGCTCTGCAGCGTGTACTGGTATTGCGCGCTGCTGGCGCGCCCACCGATCCGCAAATCCTGGACCGCCTGCAGATAGGTCGGCGCGCCAGGAACTTTGGCGAGTTTACCGCGCAGCCTGGCGATCACTTGATCAGCGCTGAGCTGCCGCTCCCCGAGCGGCTTCAACGAGATGAACATTCGCCCGGTATTGGTCGTGCTCCCTCCCCCGCCGCCAGAGAATCCCATCACAGTGTCCACGGCGGGATCGCTCTGGACGATCCCCGCCACCTCGGCCAGTTTCTGGCGCATGGCCTGATACGAAATATCCTGCGAGGCCTGGATGTTGCCGCTGAGGCGGCCGGTATCCTGCTGGGGAAAGAACCCTTTGGGAACGATGACGTAGAGGTAGATGCTGAAGCCCATGGTGGCCAGCGTCACGGCGAGCATGCTGCGTGGATGTCGCAGCACCCAGGCCAGACTCGTCGCATAGGCGCTCGCATCCCCTCGAAGAACCGCTCGCTGACCCGGTACCACCATCCATGGGATGTGCCCCGTTCCGGCTTCAGCAGTCTGGCGCACATCATGGGCGTCGTGGTCAACGACACGAGGAGCGAGACGATGATGGCCACGGAGAGTGTCACCGCGAATTCGCGGAACAGCCGCCCGACCATTCCACCCATCAACAAGATAGGGAGGAACACCGCCACCAGCGAGAGGCTCATCGAGAGCACGGTGAAGGTGATCTCTTTCGCCCCGCGCAACGCCGCCTGGAACGGCGGGACGCCCTGTTCGCGGTACCGGCTGATGTTCTCCAGGACGACGATGGCGTCGTCCACGACGAAGCCGGTTGCGATCGTGAGCGCCATGAGCGAGAGGTTGTCGAGGCTGTACCCGCAGAGGTACATGACGCCGAACGTCGAGATGAGCGAGACCGGTACCGCGACGCAGGGAATGAGCGTGGCGCGGATGTCACGGAGGAAGACGAAGACCACCAGGATCACGAGGATTACGGAGATGGCGAGCGTCCGTTCGACGTCGTGCAGCGAGGCGCGAATGACCGGCGTCCGGTCCATCACCACCGACAGCGTCATGCTGCCGGGAATGGACGATTCCAGTTGCGGGAGCAGCGCGCGGACCCGATCCACCGTCTCGATGATGTTCGCCCCCGGCTGCCGATAGATCATGACGAGCACCGCCGGCTTGCCGTTCGCCAGTACCGTCGCCCGCAGATCCTCGACTGAATTTTCGACGGTCGCGACGTCCGACAGCTGCACCGCCCGGCCTTCCCGGTAGGCCACGACCAAGGGCAAGTAGTCCTCGGCGGTGTGGAGTTGATCGTTGGCCCGGATCTCCCACGTGCGAGTGCCGTCCGTCAGCTGACCTTTCGGCCGGTTCACGTTGGTGCTGCTCAATATTCTGCGGACGTCCCCGAGCCCGATCCCGTACTTGTTCAGCGCGGTGGGATTCAGATCCACACGCACGGCCGGCAGCGAGCCGCCGCCCACGTTCACTTGCCCCACCCCGTCAACCTGCGAGAGCTTCTGCTGCAGAATGCTCGACGCAGCGTCGTACATCTTGCCCCGGCCCACGATCTCCGAGGTCAGTGCGAGGATCAGCACGGGGGCGTCGGCCGGATTGACCTTGCGGTACTTGGGACTGCTCGGGAGGATCGACGGCAGGTCGGCGCGCGCCGCGTTGATCGCCGCTTGGACATCACGGGCGGCGCCGTCGATGTCGCGGCTCAGCTCAAACTGTAAGGTGACGCTCGTGGACCCGAGTGTGCTGTTGGAGGTCATCTCGGTCACGCCCGCGATACGCGTGAACTGGCGCTCCAGTGGAGCCGCGACCGAGGTCGCCATGGTCTCGGGGCTGGCGCCCGGCAAATTCGCCGAGACGTTGATCGTCGGAAATTCCACTTGCGGGAGAGCAGCCACGGGAAGGAACCGGAAGGCCACGACCCCGACGAGTGTGACGCCGATCGTCAACAACGTGGTGGCGACCGGCCGTTGAATGAACGTGGCCGAGATGTTCATGCCGAGCTCGTATCTATGGCTTCGCGACTCGCTGTCGAGGATCGGCGTTCCCCGATCCGTCGCGCCAAGCGGTCGAACGCGAGGTACACGACCGGTGTCGTATAGAGGGTCATTATCTGGCTGACGATCAGCCCGCCGACGATGGCAATGCCGAGCGGTCGCCGCAATTCCGATCCGACGCCCGTACTCATTGCCAGCGGCAACGCGCCAAGCAAGGCCGCCATCGTCGTCATCATGATCGGACGGAACCGCAACAGGCAGGCTTCATAGATCGCCTCCTCCGGCCGCTTCCCTTCCTTCCGTTCCGCCTCCAGCGCAAAGTCGATCATCATGATGGCGTTCTTCTTGACGATGCCGATCAGCAGAATGATGCCGATCAAGGCGATCACGCTGAACTCGGTCCGGAAGAGCATCAGCGCGAGCAGCGAGCCCGACTCCCGCGGACGGCAGCGTGGAGAGGATCGTCAGCGGATGGATATAGCTCTCGTACAGGATCCCGAGCACGATATAGACGGTGACGAGTGCCGCGAGAATCAGCCACGGCTGGTTCTCCAGCGAGGCCTGGAAGGCTTGGGCTGTGCCCTGAAAACTTCCCCGGATGCTGGGCGGCAGGTCGATCTCCTGTGTAGCCCGCTCGATCGCCGCCACCGCGTCGCCGAGCGAGTTGCCCTGCGCGAGATTGAACGAGAGCGTGACGGCAGGGAACTGCCCCTGACGGCTCACCACGAGCGGGGTCGTTGTTTCCGCAACCTGCGTGAACACGTTCAACGGCACCTGGCCGCCGCTCAGGGACCGGACATCGAGGAATTGCAACGATTGTGGACCCTGCTGAAACTCGGGCATCACTTCCAGCACGACACGATACTGGTTCAATTGGGTAAACATCGTGGACACCTGCCGCTGGCCGAACGCGTCGTAGAGGGTGTCGACAATGAGCTGTGGACTGATGCCCATGCGCGACGCCGTGTTGCGGTCGATGACCAGCATGGACGCCAGTCCCTGGTCCTGTTGGTCGCTGCTCACGTCGCGCAGTTCGGGAAGCGTCTGCAAGACCTCGACGAGCTTGGGCGCCCAGCGGTTCAGCTCCTCGGGGTCCGCATCTTCGAGGGCGTACTGGTACTGCGTCCGGCTCACGCGGTCCTCCACCGTGAGATCCTGCACCGGCTGCATAAACAAGGCGATCCCTTCGACCGTCGCCAGTTGCGATTGCAGGCGGAGGATGACGTCGCTGGCGCTGATCCTTCGCTCGGCGAGCGGCTTCAAGTTGATCTGGAGGCGCCCGCTGTTCAGCGTGCTGTTGGTGCCATCCACCCCGATAAACGAGGAGAGACTTGCGACGGCCGGATCGGTCAGAATCGCTCCGGCCAAAGCTTGCTGCCGCTCGGCCATCGCCGGGAACGAGATCGCCTGGGGGGCTTCGGAAACTCCCAGGATCACACCAGTATCCTGAACGGGGAAGAAACCCTTGGGCACGACGACATAGAGCAGCAGGGTGAGGATCAACGTGCCCACCGCCACGACCAGCGTGGCCGGTTGATGGTTCAACACCCATCGTAACGTCCTGCCGTAGGCTGCGATGGTCCGGTCAAACAGCTCTTGGGAGACGCGGTAGAACCTGCCTTGCTCCGCCTTCGTGGTGTGGCGCAGCAACCTGGCGCACATCATCGGTGTCAGCGTCAGCGAGACCAGGGCCGAGATGAGGATCGTGACGCTGAGGGTGACGGCAAACTCGCGGAACAACCGGCCCACCACGTCGCCCATGAACAGGAGCGGAATCAAGACAGCGATGAGCGAGATGGTCAGGGAGAGGATGGTGAACGCGATCTGCTCGGCCCCCTTGAGCGCGGCCTGCAGCGGCGAGTCGCCTTTCTCGATGTACCGCGCGATGTTCTCGATCATCACGATCGCGTCGTCCACCACGAACCCCGTCGAGATCGTGAGCGCCATCAGCGTCAGATTGTTCAGGCTGAACCCCATCAGATACATGACCCCGAAGGTGCCGACCAGCGACAACGGCACGGCCGCGGCGGGAATGACGGTGGAGGACAGGGTGCGGAGGAACAGAAAGATCACCATGATCACCAGCGCGACCGCCAGCATCAGCTCAAACTGCACGTCCCGGACCGACGCACGAATGGAGATCGTGCGGTCGGTCAGTACGGTGACCTGGACGGACGACGGCAGCGCACTTTGCAGCTGCGGCAGCAGTTTCTTGATGCGGTCCACGACGTCGATGACATTGGCGCCCGGTTGCCGCTGGATGTTGACGATCACCGCCGGCTCCTCGTTCATCCACGCCGCCTGCTTGACGTTCTCCACATCGTCGATCACATCGGCGACGTCGGACAAATGCACCGGCGCGCCGTTGCGATAGGTGACGATCAGCGGCTGATATTCTTTGCTCGAGAGCAGCTGATCCGTCGCATTGATGATGGAGGCCCGCTTCGGGCCGTCGAAGGCGCCCTTCGCCTGATTGACGTTCGCCGCGGCCACGACGACGCGCAGATCCTCCAGCGTGAGCCCGTAGGCCGACAAGGCTCTCGGATTCGCCTGAATCCGCACAGCCGGCCGCTGCCCGCCGCTGATGCTCACGAGCCCGACGCCGGACAATTGCGAAATCTTCTGAGCGAACCGGGTTTCAGCGAGATCTTCCACCTGAGACAGAGGCAGGGTACGCGACGTCAGCGCCAGCGTCAGGATCGGCGCGTCCGCCGGGTTGACCTTGCTGTAGACGGGTGGGCTCGGCAGATCACGCGGCAAAAATGTGGAGGCCCCATTGATGGCGGCCTGCACCTCCTGCTCGGCGACGTCCAGGTCGAGTTCCAAACTGAATTGCAGCGTGATAGACCGAACTGCCGCCGGAACTTGTGGAGGTCATCTGGTTCAGCCCGGGCATCTGCCCGAACTGGCGCTCCAAGGGGGCAGTGACGGAGGAGGCCATCACGTCCGGACTTGCGCCCGGGTAGAAGGTCAGCACCTGAATGGTCGGGTAATCGACTTGGGGAAGGGCCGAAACCGGCAGCTGACGATAGGCGATGAACCCGGCGAGCAGAATGGCGGCCATGGACAGGGCCGTCGCAACCGGCCGTAGGATGAACAGGCGTGAGGGATTCACGACCGCGTTCCTTTCCGCGGCGTATCGGCTCCCTTCGGCGGCTGGTCGGTTGCTGTTCCGGGCTCGCCACTCTGATTCCGGACATCTACCTTGCTGCCCTCCCGTAACTTTTCGGTGCCATCCACCACGACGAGTTCATCGGGCGACAGGCCGGCATCGATGGACGCGTCCTCTCCATGGCTCGCACCGACCGTGACGGGTCGCACGGCCACCGTCCGATCGGCGTTCACCACATAGACGAATGTCCCCTTCGGCCCTCGTTGCACGGCGGCAGACGGCACGACCGTGGTCCCGCGCTTGATGTCCAACAGCAAGCGCGCGTTGACGAACTGGTTGGGGAACAATTCACTGTCGTCGTTCGGGAAGACCGCTTTCAGCCGCACCGTGCCGGTGTTCGGATCGATCTGGTTGTCCACCGTCAGCAACGTTCCTGTGGCCAGTTTTCGCTTCTGCTCCCGATCGAAGGCCTCGACCGTCAACTGTTCCCCGGTTTTGAGCTTTTCCATCACGGCGGGGAGACTATCTTCGGCGATGGTGAATACCACGGTGATCGGTTGGAGTTGTGTGATGACCAAGAGTCCATTGGCATCGTTCGCACGGATCAAGTTGCCCTGATCCACGAGGCGCAACCCGATGCGCCCGTTAATGGGAGCGGTGATGCGGGAGTAAGTGATCTGCAGCTTGGCGTTGTCGATCTGTCCCTGATCGGCCTGGACCATCCCTTCAAGCTGGCGGACCAACGCCTCCTGGGTATCGAGTTGCTGCTTGGGAATAAATCCCTGCTTCACCAGTCCACGGTATCGTTCGAGGTCGAGTTGGGCATTTCTCAGCTGCGACCGGTCGCGCGCCATCTGTCCCTCGGCCTGGGTCAGTTGCACCTGAAATGGACGCGGATCGATTTCGGCCAGCAGGTCCCCGCTGCGGACTTCCTGGCCTTCTTTGAACAGCACTCGCATCAGTTGCCCGTCGACGCGACTCCTCACCGTCACGGTATTGAGCGGAATGACCGACCCGAGTCCGTTGAGATAGACGCCGATGTCGCCTGTTTTCGCAGCCGCGGCCACGACCGGCACGGTCCGCGTTGCCTGGGGGTTCTGCCCTTGGCCGGCGGCACGTAATTGTGTCTCATCGGACTTAGTCAACAAGGCGTATCCGCCAATGGCGAGGGCACAGGCCACGAATAACCCGAGCAACCAGCGCTTGAGCTGCCTGGCGAAATCGATAGATTCCTGCATCTCGTCCTTCCTAGGTTCTTAGCTGAACGCCGTCATCGTCGCCCTACAAGACGCGACTCACACAGGCCGACCACATTCCTACTTCGTCCATTTCAGCCGTTCCTGGGTGGTTTGCATATAGTCGCGCGAGACCTGCCAACGCCGTTGGAGTTTGGCATAGAGCTCATCCAACTCTTCTTGCTGTTCCACAGACAACTTGGTCTTGATCTCGGCCATCCCTTGGGTCAGAGCCTGTTCGACTTCCGGCTGAAGCAAGAAACGCAATTTTAAGATTTCCACATGAGTCCGGCTGACAATTGGCTCGATGTCGGCTTGTTGGGCCGGCGTCAAGCCCAACTCGTGGGTCAGGCGCTTCATGATTCGCTCCTGTTTCGCGGCCGAGCCTCGCTCCCATCGATGTTCCTGTTCGTATTGGTGATAGAGGGTGGCCCCTGCGATGCCCGTCAGCGCTCCCGCCAAGAACAAGACAAGAAGTCCACCCAACAATTTCATTGGTGTCATGACAGGTTCCTCCTCCATACGTCCGACTTACTCGCTGAGCGGCGCCACCACATCCACCTCATTCGACAGCAACGCGGTAAGCTCGACGGTATCCTGGTTGGTGTAGTACAACACGGAGCCGGTGAACACCAGGGCCCATACAGCGGCCACTGTGGCTGCTCTCCACACAAGGCGGTCGAGCCCCGGAAACATCATCGATTGGCCGTGCCCTGTTGCTTCCCGGCGGACGTCCCGCATGACACGGAGAGTCCAGTCGGCACCGAGCAAAGGCTCTTGGCGCGATCGATGGGCTTCCGTCAACGCGCGCTCTAGCTTCTCGAGGTTTTCATCATTGAGTCTGTGTCATCTTCCTGTCGCTTCCTTCCGAGTAGTAGTTTGCGGAGCATCTGCCGGGCTCGATGCGCTCGAACCTTTACGTTGACCACGCTCCACCCCAGCAGGCCTGCCGCATCGCGAACGGAATAGCCGTCAAGATGGACCAGAGTCAGCACGAGGCGGTTTTCAGCCGAAAGATGATCCAACGCCCATTGCAGCAGCTCCGCCGCCTCCCGCCGCCTGGTCTGCTCACGAAATTGGTCGCCGGATTCCGCAGCCAGCACATGGTCCATCCAGGCCTGATACTCCGTGGTCAGGGCGCTTACCGGTAGTTCCTCCCGCCGCCTTGCTCGCCAGAAGTCATAGCACGTCCGCACGGCGATGCCGGACAACCAATGTTCGAACGGGGTCTGCCCTGAAAAGCTCGACAAGCTGGTGTAGGCCCGGACAAAGACGTCATGCGCGACCTCCGCCACGCGATCGGGCGGCACATGCCGATTCGTGATTCTCGTCACGTGCTGCTGATACCGCGCGATCAGCTCCGCAAAACAATCGATCTCTCCGTGCAACACCCGCCGGATAATCTCGAGATCGTCGGACACCAGAGTCTGCACTCCAATGAAGTCCAAGGCATCCCGCCGCCACATGCCCGGACATCGCATCATACCCCATCCGCAGATGTGACCACACCAGATCATTGGTGGACCGTCGTTGTGCAGTCGCTTCGGCCCATAACTTAACTGGCCTGCAGACTTCTCTCTGGATCACGTAGCGTGCGTTCCGATACCGGGTTTAATCCCTCGGCTGTCTGGTCATGATCAGCCGCATCCATTTCGTGACTGCTGAACATGCGTGCGCGATGCATCTGCCGCATCTGGTCACGAATGGCTTTCTGTTTCTCACGCTGTTCGGGGGTGAGCACTGCGTAGAGATCGCGCTTTGCTTTGATCCCCATGAAACTCAGCTTGGCTTTGAAGGATTCTCGCTCTTTAATCTTGGCTTCGATGACGGACAGCTCCGTCTTCTCATCCGCCACGAGCGCCCTGAGCTCCCGTTCCGCCACCTGGACATCCGCATGAGCCCGGATCTGCGCGCGGTCCTGGTCAAGAGCGAGGACCTTCAGCTTGGTGACCTGGTCGTCCGTCAGGCCGAGGTCCTGCTGATGTCTCAAGAGGTGGCGAAGAACGTGTGACGTCATTCCCCCGTGACCCGACATGCCGTGCCGAGCCATGCCGAACGCATGGCCACCACCCCATGCAGGCTGACCCCCCGTCCGCCCAGGCGAATGGAATTGTTATGCCAAACAGAACCGTTCCCGCCACGACCCCGAGAAGCATTTTCATTCCGCTATTCATAGGAACCTCCTTGGTGAAAAAAGAGTGCCGTTTGGAGCAACTCGTCACTGTTGCGCTTCACCGCTTCATCCACCAAGTCGCTCCGACAAGGGAAAAGGTTACATGCGCTGGCCGGCAGCGAAGGGCGCGCTAGGGAAGAAGGTTGTCATCGGGCGGGCGACTTTCGTGCCTGCGAAGTGTCAGCTCGACGTCCGAACGAGGCTGGACCAGTGGCGCAAATGTCGCGTGGGTGAAGGCTACTTCAGTGCTTGAATGGAAAGGTGCGCGGTGAGACGTCGACTGTGCCGGTCGCTTACGAAGCTGGATGAGGCGAGCAGGTTGTTACCGCGGCGCACTGACACCGGTATCGCTGCCGGAAACCGGCGTGGGACTGAGGTTCTTCTTTGGAATCAGTGCCGTATTCGAAAACGAGCGCCGCTAATACCGAGGGTCCCTCCAAGCCTGCTCGTTCTTCTCCTCTGGGGGACTGCCTGGTTCGTGTCCCACTGCGCGTGTCGAACGAGGGCCTTCCGAGGCCGCGCGTTGCGCGAGCACAGGACCTGACCAGGCAGCCTTCCTCCTATGTCTCCATCATTTCCAATCGCGCATCGAATTCATGCCCGCAGGCCGTACAGCGGATGCAATCCGATTCGACCGTAAATTCGTCTGATCTGATTCCCATGCCACCGCAATCCGGGCAGCGCGCGAGTTGGATCTTTTGATCGTCCACGGTCTCGTATTGCGTGCCACGAAGACAATACACCGGCTTCCCATCAAGCAGCCACGGGTTACCCGCGCGGTCGACCACCGGCAACGTCAGATAATGATGCTTCACGTAGTCTTCAAGTTCCGCCGGTCGGCGAACCCGTCCTTAATCAACTTCCCCCCCACCACCTCATAGAGCTTGTTCTCTTTCACGATTGCCTTGGTTGGACCCATCATGCACCTCCCGTTCTGATAAGAGCGTATGGCACAAACAAGAAGCGTCTCTCTGAAGCGCATCTCGCATCTCGCCGAATACTTGCGCTTCACGCTTCACGAACAACGACCGACGTGTAGTTAGACGACGCCTGAGTAGTATCGAAGAATGTTGCTCACGGAAATCACCCCGATGATAGCCCCATCTTGTGTCACTGCCAGATGCCGGGTGGCCTGCTCCTTCATCATGCGCACGGCGTCGATAATCGACCGATCACCTTCTATGGCCACCAACGGCGTCCGCATGCAGGTTTTGACAACGGTCGTCTTGGGATCAAGACCATTGGCGACCACCTCGCGGGCCAGGATGGAATCTGTGATGAAGCCCACGTAGGACTGGCGATCCGTCACCAGGAGCGAACCCAGCTTCCATCGCTGCATCAGTTGCCCAGCTTCTCGCAGGCTGGCATCCTGAGACACATTCCGAATTTCGAAGGACATGTGTTCGGCAACCTGAGGACCGGTGAGGACCTGCCGGCCGGTCTTGTGTTTCTTGGGTTCGTCGGACCGGCGCGCCTCCAGTTCCGAGATACAGGTTTCCAATACCCGGCTGCGTTGCAAGAGGCTTTGGCGCAGGCTATCCATGCCGGTGCCTTCCGGCGCCTCGTCCGGCATATTCACCAATCCCGCGGCCTCGCCCAACTCTGCATATTCATAGGCCTCCAATAGCTCGGAGGTCTCTCCGAGAATATCGGCAATCATGCGCTCTGTTTCCATGTCGAACTCTTCCAAGCTGCGCGTGGGCTTGCCCTTGCCCAGGAACGGAGCGAACTCGGTGAGCTGCTTTCGCAGCCGCTCGATGCTGCGGTCTACAGAGACCCGCGGCTTCTTGGGAGTGGTGCGCGTCTTGTCCATGGCGCCTCCTATGATGATGACAATGGCGGAGAATGGCCGATCTTACCCCCGCTGGATCAGCAAGGGCAAGCGGCGAGTTGGAGGAACTGTGTTCCGAGCAGGAAGGTCGACTGTCAGTCGCGATGGGATACTAGAACGACAGATAGTGACAGGGGCCGAATGTCCGGCGACACCCAACCAGGTACAGATTTCCGTGTGACTCCACCCGAACGGGCCTGGTCCATCGGGCTTCAAAGACATTCGCGGTCCGAATCCATCTTGAGCGGGGGGTATACACTTCGATCAACTGCTTCGCGAGAGGGGCCACGCCCATGAGGAGGAGCATCCCTTCCGTGCTCCGATTGACTGCGAAGGCCACTCCTTGCTCGATGAGGACCGACTCTCCCTCAATGGCTTCGAGCAGCTTGCACGAACACATGGACCGATACTCCATGCGCGCCTCGCACCGGCGCTCCGGAGGGATGCTACTAGCAGGCATCACGGCAGACGCTTGGTCGATGTCCTTATCATCTCCTACGTTCGATTCCCGTGTGGTGTCTGCTGTGTAGTGGGAGAGTATTGCTTCGAGGGTGTACTTCGCCATGCTCAGGCCTCCAGTCTCATCGGGTGAGGTGATGTCTTAGCAGGATGCTGAAAAAGTCCGCCAGCGGTGCTCTCGACATCCGTGAAGTGTGAGAACTGGCTAGGAGCTCCGGCCTGTTTGGGTTGTCTTGTTTATTTGGCTGGACTAGAGAAACCAGATGAACCAGAGAATCCGCAGTCTGCTAACATTCCATGGAAGTATAAAGCAAACACCATACCGCACAGGAGGGAGAGCCGACCGCCTCGTTTTTTGGGTGTTTCGACGTACCGCGCCCCCATAATCATCCTCAGGAGGCAGATCCCTACGCAGGGACACAAGTTCACCTTCGAGGTCAGAATCGCTGTATCCCGTCGATTTCACGAGGGTCTTGCTACTGTAGTCAATAACATACAGCAACAAGGGAAGTTTCTTCACATCGAAACTCGCTCTTAGGAGAGATGGGGACATGGCGGGCAACTGCTGCGAGACAGGCAGAGAGGCTCAGGCGCTACGAGGAAGGCATGGCGTGGAGCGCAATAAATCTTTTGAGTTGCAACGCACCTGTGAACGTCAGATGCATGAATTCCAATCCAAACGTCTGGTCCTTCGCCCACCGGACCGTGGCGCGCTCAACGGCCAGGGGTCCGAGTTGTTGCGGTAGCAGCAAGGTCACCTTCACGTGATCTCCCTGCTTGATGGAGGCTTCGCACGACACGCGGGCACCTTTCATCGACACGTCATGGACCACGCCGAGACCAAGAGGGGCCTTGGCGAACCAGCGAGAAACGCCTTTCCTGGAAATTGAACAGGCAAACGGGATCGGGATGCGGAGCCTGGCATGTTCTCGCAATTCGATGAACCGGTCTTTCTCAGGGCCGTCGCTCTCCATATCTCTCCCTACCCTTCCTAAAGCACACTGTACACAACGTTGTTCTGATCGTGAAACAATTTGTGGATTTCAGGAAAATCCTCGCAACGCGCGAGATCAGGCGAAGAAGATGTGATCTGAGATTCGAAGTTCCGAAAACCTCGAAATCCGAACCCTCGCCCGGCTCGCCTACCCGCTAAGGCGGTGCAGGGGGTGCTGTTATTACAGGGTCGACTCTGCCAGTGACGCCGCCTGTCTGAGCGCATCAGTCGCGGGCGTGGTGATGATCCGCTCCAAGAGCTGCAAAACTCCAAGACCCTCCAGCACCTTGGTCACGACTGGTGTGCCCCGAATCATCAAGTCCCAACCGATGGAGTTTTGCGGGGCGGGTCATTCGCACGCCCCGCACGTAGGATCTGGATCTGTTTTAGGGGGTTAGGTCAGCGGAGAAAGAGGAACCAGAGATACAAGGAACTCATGAGTACCGACCCCACCATGACGGGAAACCCGAACTTGAAGAACTGCCAGAATGAGACGGGGTAGCCGGCTTTACGCGCGATATCCACAATCACGACGTTCGCGCTCGCGCCGATGATCGTGCCGTTTCCCCCCAGGCAGGCTCCGAGCGCCAGCGCCCACCACAGCGGAGTGATGTCCGGCTGATGCACCAAGGTGGCATAATCCGTAATCTCGGGGTGAAGCGACCGGGCGAGGTCCACAATCAACGGATTCATAGCAGCGACGTAGGGAATGTTATCCACCGCGGCTGATAGAATTGCCGACCCCCAGAGCACCGCCATCGTCGATCCGGCAAGATTCCCCCGCGTTACCGCCACCAACTGATCCGCCAAATAGTGAATCACGCCGACCTTGACCAATCCACCGACCAATACAAACAACCCGATAAAAAAGAAGATGGTTTTCCATTCGACATCGGTGAGATACGACAACTCCTCTGTATCCTCCGGCTTCCGTCTCGCATGGCCGATCAGCATGAACATGCTCGCGCCAAGGAGGGCAATCGTGGCCGGTTCAAGATGAATGAGTGAATGCAAACAGAACCCCACGTTGACGATCCCCAGCAGCCAGAGACAGCGGTGCAAGAACGGTCGATCTGACACGGCCTCCCGTAAACTCAATGCCAGCACCGCCGTTCGGAGATGAGGCGCCACGGTCATTTTCCGTCCAAAGATGACCCACAGCGCAGCGACGAACACGGCCATGATCAAAAGCGCGATGGGACCCAAGACCACCAGAAAATCGAGATAGCCCAAGTCAGCCTTACTGGCAATCATGATATTTGGCGGATCACCGACTAGCGTTCCGGTCCCGCCAATATTCGACGCGAGCGCCTCGGTCACAAGGAATATAATGGGATTGAGTTCCAATCGCTTGGTAATGGCTAACGTGACTGGCGCCATGAGCAGCACGGTTGTGACGTTATCGAGCATGGCAGAAAGCCCGGCCGTCAACAGTGCCAGCAACACCAGCAGACGAAACGGCTTTGCGTCGGCCCGCTGCGCCGCCCAGATCGCCAACACCTCGAAAAGACCTGTCTCCCGGACAATGTTCACGATCACCATCATCCCGATCAGAAGAAACACGACGTTATAGTCGACACCGAACTCATGGGAATAGAACGCCTCGTCTTGCGACACCACGCCGAGTCCGATCATCACTGCCGCCCCGAATAACGACACAATCGTCTTGTGGATCCGCTCGGTTATGATGACCAGATAGCACACACCAAAGATAAGCAGGGCTAAAGACATGGAAGACATTCAGTACCTCTTGTCGCCTCAGGAATGACGCCGGGCTCAGATCACTCGCTCTCAATCGATGCTAGGGGTTGTCCTAGCAAACTCGGCGGTGGGAGTCCACCAAAACCATCCCGTCGATGCAGGCTCCGATGTCGCGTGACCAGGCTTGATGACGAAGCCTCGGTTATTGACCGATCGTTCCAATATGTGCTACATTGCGCTTCAGGTCAGAGCACAGGAGAACCGCACGATGCCCCGCCCGAAGGAATTCGATCCCGAACGCGCGCTTGACAAGGCGATGCATGTCTTCTGGCATAAGGGCTACGAAGCGACGTCCATGGAAGATCTGCTGTCCGCGATGGATATCAACCGTGGCAGTCTCTATGCCACCTTCGGCGACAAGCGCGAACTGTTTCTGAAAGCGATGAATCGCTATTGCACGGGGGGCGGCATCGGCGGCGGGATCTCCATCTTGAATCAACCTGGCCCGGCGCTTCCCCTGATTCGCCAGTTCATCGACCACATGTTGGAATTCGGCCTCTCTGATCCACGGCGTCGGGGCTGCCTGATTACCAATACCGTCATGGAACTGGCTCCGCACGAGAAAGATATCGCCCGAAAAGTGGCGGGGCGGCTGCAGATGGCGGAAGAGGCCTTCTTCAAGCTGCTCACACGCGCGAAGCAGGAGGGCGAGCTGGCGAAGGATAAAGATCCGCGCACGTTGGCGCGGTTCTTGGTCACGATGATGCAAGGGACCATCGTCATGATTAAAGCCGGTGCATCGGCAAACACCGTCAAGCAGACAGCAGAGACGGCCCTGTCGATCTTTGACTGAACGGCATCTCTTTTCCGGATTACTTTGGAATGAGCGTTTCACCATGGCGGATTTGGCTAACCATCCGACAGTGAAACTATTCCGCGCACGAACCGCTGACGCCGTCGCGTCCGACGTGCCGCCTCCGCTTGATGTGGACTGGCTGCGCGCCCTGTGCCGAGATGCCGGCGCAGACGCCGTCGGCTTCGTCGAGATGGGACGAGCCTCGCTTGCCGACCAGCGCGAAGACATCCTTCAAGTTTTCCCGCGCGCGCAGTCGCTTATTAGTATTGCGGTGCGGATGAACCGCGAGCCGATTCGCAGCCCGGCCAGATCCGTCGCCAACTTGGAGTTCCATCACACCGGTGATCGCGTCAACGAGATCGCTCGCACGATCGTGGAGGCACTCGAGGCACGCGGCGTTCGAGCCCTTAATCCTTCGATGGGATTTCCCATGGAGATGGACCGATTCCCCGGCAAAATCTGGGTGGTCTCCCACAAACCAATTGCCGTGGCAGCAGGACTCGGTCACATGGGCATTCACCGAAACGTCATTCATCCCAAGTTCGGCAATTTTATTCTGCTGGGCACGATTGTGCTGGACCACGAAATTAGCGCCTACGATGCCCCGCTCACCTACAACCCTTGCCTGGAATGCAAGCTCTGCGTGGCGGCTTGCCCGACCGGTGCGATCGGTGCCGACGGCCATTTCGATTTCTCGGCCTGCTACACGCACAACTATCGAGAGTTCATGGGCGGCTTCACAGACTGGGTCGAGCAGATCACGGACAGTGAGAATGCCCGACAGTATCGGCAGGAGGTCACGGACCCTGAATCAGCATCCATGTGGCAAAGCTTATCGTTCGGCGCCAATTACAAGGCCGCCTACTGCCTCGCGGTATGCCCGGCCGGTGAAGATGTAATCAAGCCGTTTCTCACGGATCGGAAGTCGTTCACGACAGACGTCGTCAAACCACTCCAGGAAAAGGTTGAAAACGTGTACGTCGTCCCCGGATCTGATGCGGAAACCTACGTCGCTCGTCGCTTCCCTCAGAAAATCATCAAGCCGGTTGGCAACGGACTTCGTCCCCGCTCGATCGATCAATTCTTGGCCGGCCTCCCGAACGCCTTTCAGCGAGGGAAGGCAGAGGGTCTCAACGCGACGTACCATTTCACCTTCACGGGTGTCGAAACTTGCCAGACGACGGTTACCATTCGCGACAAGAAGATCGACATTCAGGGCAGTCACGTCGGAGAACCTGACCTCAGCATCACAGCCGACAGTCTGACGTGGCTGCGATTCGTACGCAAAGAAGGCAGCCTGGCCTGGGCTCTGCTCTCACGCAGGATTCGCCTCAATGGATCGCCGCGACTGTTCATGGCATTCGGGAAATGTTTTCCGTCGTGAGTAATATGGACTCGAGACGCTGATGATTTGCCGTATCTGGCACGGCTGGGCCACAGAGGCAAACGCCGATGCGTACGAGCGCCTCCTGCGCAGCGAAGTCCTTGTCGGCATCCTTCGGCGAGAGATCTCCGGTTTCCGGGCTATCGACCTCCTCAGGCGCTCTGTGCCTGAAGGCGCCGAGTTCGTGACCTTGATGTGGTTCGACTCTCTCGAGGCCGTGCAGAGCTTCGCAGGTCCAGACTACGAGATGGCCGTTGTTCCACCGGAAGCACGGCAACTCTTAATGCGCTTCGAAACACGGTCGGCGCATTACACCGTGGTCGAGCGGCAGCTCGCATTGTGGTTCGCAGTTCGGATTTTTTTCGATGGTGGTTGACGGGTGAAGATGGAGCTGCACCGGCCTAACCGGGCTCGACGCCTGGCCCGGCCTGCACGTTCGCGTGCCACGACCTGTCTGTCAGCAAGGGAGCCGGGCAGCTGAGTCGCGTTGCTACGGAGGGTCTCGGCTGGCATCGGCAGCCGAGTGAGTTCACTTACCTACCGGAGGGTCTACCATGTTGAAGAAGATTGTCATTGTCGTTGTCGTGATGATCGCCACGCTGCTCGCCTATGCGGCGACCAAACCTGACACCTTCCATGTCCAACGCGCGACAAGTATGAAAGCACCTCCGGAGAAGCTCTTCCCGCTCATCAACGACCTCCACAGCCACGTCTCCTGGTCGCCGTGGGAGAAAATGGACCCCACGATGAAGAAAACCCTGAGCGGTGCTGCAAACGGCAAGGGAGCCGTGTATGAGTGGCAGGGGAACAGTCAAGTTGGCACAGGACGCATCGAGATCACGGACTCCACTCCGTCGTCCAAGGTTACGATAAAGTTGGATATGTTCACGCCATTTGAAGCCCACAACGTCGTAGAGTTCACGTTGGGGGCAGCAGGCGACTCGACCGAGGTCACGTGGGCTATGCACGGACCTCAGCCCTACATGATGAAGGTCTTGAGCCTCTTTATGGATTGCGACAAAATGGTCGGCACGAACTTCGAGACCGGTCTGGCCAATATGAAGGCTCTCGTGGAGACCTAAGGAGTGGACACAATGATGTGACCGCCAGAGCATCTTCACGCAACCGTCGCTCCTGCGGCAAGTCGCGCTGCCAGAATCAGGTTACAATGCGATGACATTTCGTCACGAGTGTAAACACAAGAGACAGCAATCATTATCTCAACAACACTGAAGGAGGGACTCATGATGTGGCGACTTTCCCAGCTCATGGTGACCGGACTGGTTCTGCTGAGTTTGAGCGGCTGCAGTTATCTCTTCTACCCCCGGGCCGGGGACTATCGCGACCAGGCAAAGGGTGCGACCGGCGTCGAGACGATGATCAATCTGGCAAATATGATGGAGGCCACCGCAAGCAAGGCGAAGGGCGGGAAAGGCGTCGATAACGCCTTCGATGATTTGCACAATCAGTTCCATGCTCTCAGTGATGCGTTCTGCGGTGTGACGGAGGCGCAGGCCAAGACACCGGCCTACGACTTGGCTGTGACGCACAAGAAGGAATTGACGGCTATTTTCAAGCGGCTGTGGAAATTCAAGGACGATCAACCCCAACGTGACCAGCATCTCGATCTTCTTACCGCCGAGTTAAAGGAATTGCGCGACACATTGCAGATGATCAAGTAGCACCAGAGAAGGGAGGCGCGTGATGACACACTCAGCGACCAAAGACCCTCTCCGCCCAGCCACCGGCCCCGTCGCCTTGTTGATCGGCACTCGCAAGGGTGCCTTCGTACTGCGCGGCGATCGCACCCGCCGCACGTGGAAAGTGTCCGCGCCGATGTTCCTCGGGCACATCGTGCATCATGTGGTGCTGGATCCGCGGGATCGCCGGACGATACTCATGGCGGCCAGCACCGGCCACTTGGGACCGACGATCTTTCGCTCAACCGACCTGGGCAAGACCTGGAAGGAAGCGAAGACTCCGCCGGCATTTTCGAAAGCGCCGGAAGGCCAGAACGGCCGGGTGGTGAATCACGTGTTCTGGCTCACGCCGGGACACCCCAGTGAGCCGGGCCTGTGGTACGCCGGCACCTCGCCGCAGGGACTCTTCCGCTCCAGCGACGGAGGCGTCACGTGGGAACCATTTTCCTACATCAACGACGATCCGCAGTACCGCGAGTGGATGGGCACCGTGCAGGACGGCACCCCGGATGGACCAAAGCTGCACTCGATCCTCATCGACCCGCGCGATCCCGCCCACCTCTACTTCGCCATGTCCGGAGGCGGTGTGCATGAATCAGTCGATGGCGGCCGAACCTGGACGACCATCGTGCTAGGGCTTGAAGTGGTCGAGGGGTTCGACGCGGCCACCATCACCTTCCACGATCCCCATTGCGTCCGGCTCTGTCCGAGCAATCCGGACCGGCTGTACCAACAGAATCACTGCGGAATTTACAGGATGGACCGATCTGAAGGCCGATGGATTCGCATCGGCAGGAACATGCCGAAGAAAGTCGGGGACATCGGCTTTCCGATGGTGCTGCACCCGCGCGATGCCGATACCGCATGGGTGTTCCCGATGGACGGCTCGACTGTGTGGCCGCGCGTGAGTCCTGGGGGTAAACCCGCTGCCTACGTCACGCGCAATGGCGGTAAGACCTGGACGAGACAGGACAAGGGCTTTCCGCGAGCCAATGCCTGGTGGACGGTGAAACGGCAAGCCATGACCGCAGACGCCCATGAGCAGGTGGGACTCTACCTCGGCACGACCAGCGGCGAGGTCTGGGCGAGTCGTACAGGCGGCACGAGTTGGACTTGCCTGGCCCGCCACCTTCCTGAAATTTACTCGGTGGAAGCAGCGGAGTTCTAACCATGATCGTCCACATCCCCAGTGCGCTTCGGTCCTATACCAAGCAGAAAAGCGAAGTAGCGGCCGAAGGCCTGACCTTGGCCGAAGTGGTGTCAGCATTGGATCGTTCCTATCCCGGCCTGCGCTTTCGCATCATCACCGAACAGGACACGATTCGACCGCACATCAGAATCTTCGTCAATGAAGAACAGGCGCGGGATCTGTCTGTTGCGCTTCGACCAGACGATCAGATCCACATCATCTGCGCCTTGAGCGGCGGCTGACGTTCCATCGACGTTCGTTCCAACTCCTGACGAAAAGGAAAGATATGACACAGCAATCTTCTCAGCAGATCATCGAAGGCCAACGTCAGGACTGGAACCGGGTTGCCGACGGCTGGGAGAAATGGGATCGTTTTTTCGATGATCAGATGGCCTGTTTCAATCACCGGCTCGTGGCCGATGCTCGACTGCGAGCGGGCATGCAGGTCCTCGATCTGGGTTCGGGTACCGGTTATCCCGCGCTCCTTGGCGCACAAACGGTTGGGCCGAGCGGAAGCGTGAGCGGCCTGGACCTCGCCGAGCAGATGCTCGCCGTCGCGCGACGCAAGGCCACGGCGCTGGGCCTGGCGAATGTGACGTTCCGTACGGGCGACGCGACGACACTACCGTTTGAGGCGAACTCGTTCGATGCTGTGACCAGCCGCTTCTGCCTGATGTTTCTGCCGGAGATTCCGAAGGCCGCCGCTGAAATCGCACGCGTGCTGAGGCCCGGAGGCTGGGTCGCAGCCGCCGTCTGGTCTTCACCGGAGAAGAATCCTTCGATCGGCCTCTCGATGGAGGCGATTAAGAAGGTGGTCGACCTACCGCCGCCGGACCCTACCGCCCCCGGCATCTTTCGCCTCGCCAAACCCGGCGACCTCGCGGGGATGCTGCAACAGGCCGGATTAGTCGATGTGATGGACCAGGAATTTCTCGCGGAATGGTCGTATGCCTCAGCCGAGGAGTATTACACCAGCCTCACGGAAATCGCGGCACCGGTACAGAATCTCATGGCGAAACTCCTCGGCATCTCAAGTGGAAGAGGTAAGGAACCTCATCACCCAGGCTGCGACCCAATACCAGCGTGGCAACCGCATCACCTTTCCTCTCGCCGTGAGAATGGTCGCGGCACGCAAACCCCTGTGAGACTCCCGTGGCACCGAAACACGACGGGTTCAGAGACTTCGTGCTGGATCAACTCAACGAGCTACCAGGCGTGACCTGCCGCGCCATGTTCGGCGGATACGGGCTGGTACTGTGATAGGGTGTTCTTCGGCATCGTCCAAAAGGGCCGGCTCTATTTCAAGACGAATGCAACCACGGCGCCACGATATCGCGAGCGTAAGATGACACCATTCAGACCCAACGCCAAACAGACCCTCAACAACTATTACGAAGTCCCGGTGGACGTCCTGGAGGATGCGGGAGAATTGACGATATGGGCTCAGCAGGCCAGCAACCTCTGATGACATTCGCGGCGCACAGGCCAACTCGGTTGCCATTCCGACGCCTGCTTCTTGTCGGACTCCTCGGCTGTGTGTTTCCTTTTCCTCTGTGGGCCGACACACCCCCTCTGCCTTCGAGGGTGTGGCAGAGCGCGCCCGATCAAACACCCGCCCCACGAAAGCCCTGGGTCCTCCGCGACCGAGCCATCGCATCGAGCCCCCAGTCGATTGAGACCTTGAAAGACGCTGCCGCCAGGCCACACCCTCCTATCTCCATCGAACTCTTCGATGACACCCGGTATGAGCTGGATATCACCTCCACCATCTCCCGGAGTAACGACTCAGCGGTCATACGCGGGCTCCTCAAGCACACCACTCACGGGGACTTCACTTCTATACACCGGCAGCGTGACGGCGGGCACCATCCACGTTGGCGATCGCCTCTTTAAGGTCGAACATGTGTCCAACGGCCACCACCGCCTAATGGAACTGAATCCCGCAAAACTCCCTCCAGACTAGTCTCCCTCCTCGGTTCCGCCTATGGAGATCGGCCTTTCGCTGTGCCACAATAATCTGAATATGTCGTTATCCCTCTGGACCTCGGCCATTCGACGAGACCGATTGATGAATTCATCGGCTTGTTGCGCACCCATCAGATCAGTCTTCTCATCGATGTCCGCACCGTTCCTCGATCCCGCTACAATCCGCAGTTCAATAGGGATACGCTGGCCCAGTCGTTGCGCGATGCAGGGATCGCGTATCACCACTGCCCTGAGCTTGGCGGGTTACGGAAACCGAGGAGAGACTCGATGAATCGAGGCTGGCGGAACGAGAGCTTTCGCGGGTACGCCGACTATATGCAGACGGAAGCATTTCACAACGCCATCGACGCGCTGATGGCCTCTGGCAGTCAAGAACAGACAACGGTCATGTGCGCGGAAGCGGTGCCGTGGCGCTGCCATCGGTCGTTGATTGCCGATGCGCTGGTGAGCCGCGGTTGGGACGTCCGGCATATCATGTCCTCCGAGAAAGCCACCCCGCACGTCCTCACGTCCTTTGCTCAATTCGAAAAGGGAACACTGACCTATCCGAAACCGACCGATCCCCCTTCGTTGTTCTAACCGAGTGTGATGATGTACCAACCCCTGGCCGATCTGGTTCTGATTGTTCACCTGGCGTTCGTGGTCTTCGTCCTGTGCGGCGGGCTGCTTGTGCTGAGGTGGCGGTGGATCGCGTGGCTGCATCTGCCGGCTGCCGCGTGGGGCGCGGTCGTCGAATTCACCGGCTGGATCTGCCCACTCACACCGCTGGAGAATTGGTTGCGCGCGCAGGGTGGCGAGGTCGGCTATGAACAGGATTTCATAGCACGCTACCTGTTGCCGATCCTCTACCCCGGGGACCTAACACGAGACCTTCAGTTGCTGTTGGGCACAGTGGTGGTCGTCCTCAATGCCGCCGTCTATTGGTGGCTATGGCGAACGCAAGCTCGTGGTGCCTCTCGGAATCGATAGGATTTAGTCATGTGGGTGAATATCATCGGCCTCTCAGCTCGGCACAGCACTGGTTCACGCGCGGCCTGTTCCGGGAACAAGGGCCGTCACAAGAGGTAGTCTCGACGGCTATCCCTTATGTGCCTATCGACGCTGTACAATATGCGCCACGACTCAGATGGGCCCGCCACATTGGGTCCGTGCACGTGACCTGCTCCCCCTCCTACGCGTACGGGAGCCGACTTGAATCTCGATCCCAGCGATGGGGCCCCGCCCCTCTCGTGGGCCCGTGCATCCCCCACCCTCGGGACGGGGAAACTAGGGAAAAACGGAGTTGACGTATCGGCAGGGGAGTTGATACATGGACAGGCCTTTATATGTTCATTCGACTATGAGGACTCTATGGCTATAGATGAGATTGCCCAAAAGGTCAGCGATCGCTATGCTCGGGCTGCGTCAACAGGCGAGCAGATGTGTAGCCCGACTAGTTACGACATGGCCAATCTCAATTCCTTCATCCCGGAAGAAGTCCTCAAAATTTCGTATGGATGCGGGACGCCAGCCGGGTTAAAAACCGTCTCTCCCGGGGAAACCGTGCTGGATATCGGTTCAGGTGGCGGCATCGATTGCTTCGAAGCCTCCCGCCTCGTCGGCCCTACTGGTCACGTCATCGGGATCGACATGACGGACGCGATGCTGGCCATCGCCAGAAAGAATGCCCCCATCGTCGCAACTAATCTTGGCTATCCGACTTCCAACGTCGAGTTTCGCAAAGGAATGGCGGATACGATGCCGGTGATCGACGGCACCGTCGATCTGATCATCTCCAATTGTGTGATCAACCTGGCACCGGATAAACGGAAGGTCTTCAGGGAAATGTTTCGCGTCGCCAAACCGGGTGGACGATTTACGATCTCCGACATCGTCGCCGATCAGCCCGTTCCTCAGTATTTGGTGCATGACGCCGAAAAGTGGGGCGACTGCCTCTCCGGGGCGCTGACGCTCACCGACTATATCGCGGGGATGGTGGGAGCCGGCTTCCTGGGCATTCATCTGATCAAGTCCTCGCCCTGGCAGGTGATCGACGGCATTCACTTCTTCTCCGTCACCTTGACGGGATATAAACTTCCCGCCAGCGCGCCTGTGTCGGACGTTCGTTATGCCACGCTCCGCGGACCGTTCAGCCGAGTGGTCGATGAACTGGGCACGACCTATCTCCGAGGCATTCCCCAGCCAATCACGCCGGACGTTGTGTGCCTGTTGAGCCAGGCTCCGTCTGGCTCCTCACTTTATCCTGTCCTCCGGCCCGCTGTGGTTGGATCGAGCAGACGACCGATGGACCGCAGTCTATCCGGCAGACGCCCCCTGTCTCTGGCAAGGGCATTTCGCCATACTCGCCGGACCCTTCGTCGAAGCCGCCGATGACGATCACCATGTGTATCGCCGAGGCGAACCGTTGGAGATCTGTTCCAAGACGCTAAAAGTATTAGAAGCCGACGGCTACGCTCCTCATTTCGCGATCATTAATCGCGCGGGCCAGAACGTCAGCGGTGACGCCGTCACCTGCTCCCCCAATGGGAGCTGCTGCTGATACCTGGAGACGATGAGTCACGCAGACAATCTCGGTGATCGGTTCTGAAACGGACCTCGGCATTGTGAAAAAGAATCCTATGGCCCTGACCCTGCTGGGACAACATAACCCCCTCGCCTCCCCTACGGAGCAATTGAAGATTCTTGGGAGGACAACGAGCTGTCCCCCCTTCGAGACGCAACTCGATCGAATCGGCCTGCTTCCGCTTCGCGCCACCGGGATCACAGTCTTTCAGATCAATATCGGCAAGCTCTGCAATCAGACCTGTCGGCACTGTCATGTCGATGCGGGACCTGATCGCACAGAACGCATGTCCAGAGAAACGGCGGAGTACTGTATCCAAGCCTTGGCCAAGACCGACATCCCCACCGTCGATATCACGGGCGGGGCACCGGAACTGAACCCCAACTTTCGCTGGCTCGTCGAACAGAGCCGGGCACTGGGTCGCCACGTGATGGATCGATGTAACTTGTCCGTGTTGCTCCTCCCGTCACAAGCGGATTTGGCAGAGTTCCTCGCAGGGAATCGTGTGGAAATCGTCGCGTCGCTGCCCTATTACCGCGCCAGCCAGACCGATGCGCAGAGGGGTGAAGGAGTCTTTGAGAAATCCGTCGAGGCCCTGCAACTCTTGAATAAACTCGGGTATGGCCATCCCGATAGCGGCCTCACCTTGAACCTGGTCTGCAATCCAGTAGGAGCCTTTCTCCCTCCCAAGCAAGAGGCCATCGAAGTGCAGTTTCGAAAAGAACTCCTGGCTCGCCATGGCATCGAGTTCAACCATCTCTATACGATCACCAACATGCCGATCAGCCGGTTTCTTGAGTTTCTCCTGGAGAGCGGCAACTACGAGCAGTATATGGAGCGATTGGCCAACGCCTTCAACCCCACTGCCGCGGCCGGCGTCATGTGCCGCTACACGATCTCGGTGAGCTGGGATGGCACCCTCTACGACTGCGACTTCAACCAGATGCTCGATCTGCCGGTGGACCACGGGGCGCCCGCCCATATCCGCGACTTTGATCCGGTTCACCTCAATCAGCGCCGGATCACGACGCGCAACCATTGCTACGGCTGTACCGCCGGCTCAGGCTCGTCCTGCGGGGGCGCCGTCACGACCTAACTTCCTGCTTATCTCGACCTGCCAGAAACTGTCGAATGGCCGCGGCAATCTCGTCGCGGACACGGAGAAAGATGAGACGACGGGCATCTGAGTCCGCAACAGCTGCGGGGTCATCGAAACTCCAATGGATCAGTCGCGTCGAACCGGGCCAGCGCGGACATGTTTCCTTGGCGCGATCGCACACTGTGATCACATAGTCGAACGGCATGGCGATGAAATCCTTCGCCGATTTTGATCGGTAATGCGCGATATCGATGCCGACTTCGGCCATCGCATTAACGGCACCAGGATTCAGGCCGACCGGCTGGGTTCCTGCACTGAATACGTCATAGCGATCTCCCGCCAGATGCCGCAACCAACCTTCCGCCATTTGACTCCTGGCCGAGTTGCCGGTGCAGAGGAATAGGACTCGTGGCTTCATGCAGACTGATCGCTCTTTGATTCAACAGAACGAGCAGTTAACACGCCCATGATCGAGGAGGCAATTGTATGCGTAGTGCTGACCGGGAGCCCGAAGTGTGCGGTCCCGAGGAGAATGACGGCTGCACTCGTTTCGGCTGCGAAGCCGTGAACCGGCTCCATTTTCACGATTCCCATCCCGAGCGTGCGAATGATTCGCCAGCCGCCGATCGCGGTTCCCAATCCCATCGCGACCGCACAGGTCACAATCACCCATGTGGGCACTTCAACTCGATCCAACAGGCCACCTGAGACGAGCGCCAAGGTGATAATCCCCATAACTTTCTGTGCATCGTTCGAGCCATGGCTGAAGGCCATGAGACTGGAGGAGACCAATTGTAATCGCCTGAATAGGGTATTCCCCACGCTACGAGTTACTCGAAACGTCATCCAATAGATGGCGACGAGGAGAAAATACCCCACGAGAAACCCCATGAACGGTGAGAGGAAGAGCGCCTCAAGCACCGTAGTCAGCCCCGAAAATTTGACCGCCGCCGTACCGCCTTGCGCAAGAGCCGCTCCCACCAGGCCACCTAGTAACGCGTGAGAGGAACTTGTGGGAAGTCCCAAGGTGAGGGTGATGAGATTCCAGACCAGAGCTCCCACCAAGGCCGCGCAGACTGCCCCTTGGTTCACGGTTGACGGCTCCACAATGCCCCCACCGACCATCTTCGCGACCGCCGTCGACATAAAAGCGCCGGCCACGTTCAGAGTCGCGGCCAGCATCACAGCGTGAGTTGGAGAGAGAACCCGAGTTGAAACGACGGTGGCGATCGCATTCGCGGCATCATGCCACCCATTAGAAAAATCAAACGCGAGGGCCAGGGCTACGACCAGGATAAGCACAAGGGTGATCTCACCCATTCCAGCGCCTCACTTTCACATTGATCTCGAGACAATTTTACCTTTGCCGGCCTGGTCGGCATGCATGCCAGTTTTCATGCCGCTGGTTCTACCGTGAACCAATGTCTGGTTCGATTGCAGATCCCACAGACCGACAACATGACCGGCACCTCCACCAGCACACCCACCACGGTTGCCAACGCCGCTCCGGATTCGGCACCGAACAGCGCAATGGCCGTCGCCACCGCCAACTCGAAGAAGTTGCTGGCCCCGATCAACGCGCCCGGCGCCGCGATCGCATAGGGCACACGAAACCGATGCATGAGCCCATAGGCCAATGAAGCATTCACATAGACCTGGAGCAGGATGGGCACCGCGATCAACACAACATGAACGGTCTTGCCCATGATGTTCTGGGCCTGGAAGGCGAAGATGAAGACCAATGTGAGGAGCAAGGCCGCGATGGTGACCGGGGCAAATCGCGGTAACAGCACGTCTTCAACCCACCGCTGACCCTGTTGCCGCACGAGCCAGGCCCGGAGCCCCCAGCCAATCGCCAGCGGAATCACGATGAAGGCCAGGACAGAGTACAGCAAGACGTCAAAGGGAACGGACAACGACGAAGCGCCGCTCACCAGCAGACCGACAATCGGCGCAAACAGCACGAGCATGATCAGATCGTTCACGGACACCTGGACCAGCGTATAGGCAGGGTCCCCGTCCGTCAGATAGCTCCAGACAAACACCATCGCGGTGCAGGGGGCTGCGGCCAGGATGATCGCCCCTGCGATGTACTGATCGGCTTCAGCCGGCGTGATCCAGGCGGCAAAGACGACGCGGAAGAAGAGCCACGCAAAGAACGCCATCGAAAACGGTTTGACCACCCAATTGACGAACAGCGTAATGACGAGTCCGGTCGGGCGCGTCCCGACGTGACGAATCGAGGCGAAATCGACCTTCATCATCATCGGCACGATCATCAGCCAGATGAGCATGGCGATCGGCAGATTGATATGGCTGCCCTGCCCGAACTCCATGGTCCGCAATGTTTGGACAAGGCCTGGGGCTAGCTGCCCGAGCAGCACGCCCGCGACCATGCAGAGCGCGACCCAGATCGTCAGATAACGCTCAAAGGGATTCAGCCGCTTCTCGACTACCGACGGCGCACCTATCAGCGTGGTTTCCATGGGCCTCCTGAATAAACCATCAAGAATTATTGATCAGTCAAACAAAAAAAGTTAACAGCGCTGGCTCGGCCGTACTGTCTTCCTCACGGTCTTGAGCGATGCCACAAGATCCTCAAGCTCCTCGACCGCGTCAAAATTGATTGCGTAATAGATCCAGCGGCCTTCAGGACGATCCTGAATCAAGCCTGCGTCCTTCAGTACTTTTAGGTGAAAAGAGAGGCGTGACTGCCCGGCCTGAAGAGCATCGGTCAGTTCACAGACGCAACGCTCGCCCTCCTTGAGCTGATCGAGTATGTCCAGCCTGGTCTCATCTGCAAGCGCGTGGCACAGTTCGGCAGTTTTGGCTCGATTTTTCCCCGACAGCGTAGGCATCCCTTCTTATACATCAAGAATTCATGATGGATCAACAGGAGATTATCGTGATTGCGTCGCTTCGGGCAGTCTGCTAAGGTGACGCCGGCAGAGATCCTTCGCAATTATCTATCTTCGGACGAATACCTCGCATGGCCTGGGACCCGAAAGATCCTTGGAGTAAGAAGAGCGATCCGCTTGAGGATGCCCTCAAGCAGGCCCAATCGCAATTCAAGAATCTGATGCCCTCAAGCGGTTTCAGAAACATCGCGTTAGCAGGACTGCTCGTCTTTCTCGCCTGGCAGAGCGCCTTTATCGTCGCCCCGGATGAGGAGGGCGTCGTCAAGCGATTCGGCGTCCCTGTTCGAACTGTGGGACCAGGCCCCCACGGGAAAATCCCCCTTATCGAAACGTGTTCTACAGCCGAAAGTCGAAAAACTCCACCGTGTAGAGGTCGGCTTCCGCACAGATCGGCAGGGCCGCCAGCAAATGCTGGCGCAGGAAGCCCTGATGCTCACCGGCGATATGAACATCCTGGCCATCGAATTCATCGTGCAATACAAGATTAAAGAGTCTGCAAATTATCTCTTTAGCGTCGCAGAAATCCATGAGACGATCGGCAAAGCCGCCGAGGCCTCAATGCGGGAAGTGGTCGGCAAGAGCAAGATCGATGAGGCGTTGACGACCGGCAAAGCCCAAATCCAGCAGGACACCCTGGTACTCCTACAGTCCATTCTCGACCAATATCATGGCGGCGTCCAGGTCGCAGCCATCCAACTCCAGGACGTCGATCCTCCCGAGGCCGTGGCGGCTGCGTTCAAGGATGTGACGAATGCGAAGGAAGATCGAGAGAAACTGATCAACCAATCTCAGAGCTATCGCAACGATATTCTCCCTAAAGCAAAAGGCGAAGCTGCTCAGGTGGTGAACCAGGCCAAGGGCTACGCCCAGGCGCGACTGAATCGCGCCCAAGGTGAGGCCAACCGTTTTGTGGCGACCCTGAAAGAATACAATCAGGCCAAAGACATCATCAGCAAGCGGCTCTATATCGAAACCATGGAAGAAATCCTGCCGAACATCGAGAAAATCATCATTGATGGCAAGGCAGGCGATCGTGTGCTTCCTTATCTTCCGCTCGAGCGTCTCAAACCTAGAGCCGGCACTGCCGCTGAGGAGCAGAAGTCATGACGAAGCAGGGGTTCATCATTGCACTCCTGGTGGTCGTCATCGGGCTGTTTCTACTGGGGGCCTCACCGCTCTTCATCGTAGACATCACCCAGAATGCAATCGTTGTCCAACTCGGGAAACCTGTTCGCAATCTCACGGAGCCGGGCCTCTATGTGAAAGTGCCGTTTATTCAAGAAGTCACCTACTTCGACAAGCGCCTGCTGGACTACGACTCAGATCCCCAGGATGTGATCACACAAGACAAGAAGACACTCCTTTTGGACAACTTTGCCAAATGGCGGATTGTCGACCCACTAAAGGTCTATCAGAACTTTCAAAGTCAACGAGGAGCGCTGCAACGGCTGCACGACATTATCTATTCTGAACTCCGGGTCGAACTCGGACGTCATGACCTTCTGGAAATCGTCGCAACGGGCCGTGCTGATCTCATGAAAATCGTGACCCAACGGTCGAATGAAAAAGCGTCCGCATATGGGATCGAGATTCAGGACGTGAGAATTAAACGCGCTGACCTTCCTGAGCAGAATGAGAAGGCTGTATTCGCCCGAATGCAAGCTGAGCGGGAACGACAGGCAAAGCAATACCGTGCTGAAGGCGCGGAGGAAGCACAGAAAATCCGTTCAGAGGCGGAAAAGGATCGCGAGATTATTCTGGCTCAGGCGTACAAGGAATCGGAAGAGCTTCGGGGCGCTGGGGATGCGAAGGCTTTTAAGGTCTATGCTGATGCCTACCGGCAAGATCCGAAGTTCTTCGAATTCACCCGTTCAATGGAAGCCTACAAGAAGACCTTCAAAGACAAGTCCACACTGGTAGTGAGTCCGGACTCGGAATTCTTCCGCTATCTTAAGCAGCGCTAGCCTAGGACAGCCCCACAATCTCCCCCGTGCCTGGGTCGATTCCAATACGTTCCCCTGCTGGCTTCTTTGGCAACCCCGGCATGAGTTGAATACCTGAACAGACCGCCGTGAGAAACCCAGCCCCTGCAAGGATTCGCACTTCCTTGATCGGCAGCGTAAAGCCGGAGGGGCGCCCTTTCAACGCCGGATCGTGCGACAGTGATAACGGTGTCTTGGCCATACAGATGGGCAGCTGATCAAGTCCGAGCTGCTGCGACACCTCGATGTCTCGTTCGGCTACTGCATCGAACGACACGGCAGAGGCCCCATACATTTGTGTGGCGATAGTCTGGATCTTCTTCTTGATCGGCCAGGCGACGTCATATAAATGCCTGAACGTAGACCTTTCCTCTGTGGCTCTGACCACCGCCTCCGCTAATGCTTCGGCCCCCTTGCCGCCATCGGCCCAATGGGTGGATACCGCGGCATCCACCGCACCAACCTCTCGGGACCGCTCTCGAACCCATTCCAGCTCGGCCTGCGGATCATCGATGAAGGCATTGACCGCCACCACCACAGGCACCCCATGGGTTTTCACGTTCGCGATGTGCTGCTGCAAGTTCGTAAAGCCTTTTGCCAATGCCTCCTGATTAGGCCCAGTAAGCCCCGCTGGAAGCGGAGTTCCAGCCTTGACCGTTCCCCCGCCACCATGGAGCTTGAGCGCGCGAAGCGTTGCCACCACCACGGCCGCCGCTGGCTTGAACCCTGAGAGGCGGCACTTGATGTTGAAAAATTTCTCCGCCCCGAGATCACTGCCAAATCCAGCCTCCGTGACAACATAGTCCGCACAACGGAGGGCAATGGCATCTGAAAGAATCGAACAATTCCCGTGGGCGATGTTACCGAACGGACCCGTATGCACGAACGCCGGTGTCCCCTCCAGCGTCTGAACCAAGTTCGGCAACAACGCTTCTCTAAGCAAGACTGCCATGGCCCCAGCACATCCAAACTCCTCTGCCCGCACTGGCTTGCCATCCGTAGTAAACCCAACGACGATCTGCCCCAGCCTGCGGCGCAGGTCGGCTTGACTCGATGCCAAAGCGAGTATTGCCATGACTTCAGAAGCTTCCGTGATCACAAACTGGCCCATGCGACCTGCAGTCCCCTCTCCCAGCGAGATCTGACGGAGCGCCCGATCGCTGACTCCCAACGTTCGTGGCCAGGTGATCCGCTTCGGATCCACATGAAGCGCGTTCCCATGAAACATGTGATTATCAACAAATGCTGACAAGAGATTATGACTGGCAGATACAGCGTGGGCGTCGCCGGTCAAATGAAGGTTGATGTCATCCATCGGCAGGACTTGCGCCCGTCCTCCCCCTGTTCCTCCGCCTTTGATCCCAAACACCGGCCCCAACGAGGGCTGCCGAAGTGTAACGGCCGTTCGATGGCCGAGACGGGAAAGGCCCATGGCAAGACCGATAGAAGTTGTCGTCTTGCCCTCCCCGAGCGGAGTCGGATTGATGGCAGTCAGGAGTACATACCTGCCGAGGGGTGCAGCATGAAGCCGCTCAAGTATGTCAAGCGTCACTTTCGCCTTCAGCTTTCCATAGGGAAGTAGTTCACTGGCCTGAATGCCAAGCTGATCAGCGACATCCTGAATCGGACGCGCCTTCACTGATCGGTTGATCTCAATATCTGTCATAGGTCGAGTAACGGCACGATCTCTACCACCTTAAGGGGCGGCAGTATAGCATAGGAATTGAGTCGATTCGGTGGGCGTTGTTGGATGGGAGGGCTGATTACAGTATGGCCTCGATGAACCCAGGCGGTTCTTGGAAAGGCCTATGAACAAAAAGGGGAAAGCCAACGAGCTATTCGAGGATGTACTTCACCGGGTCAAACGTCTGGCCATGAACCTTGACCATGTAGTGCAAGTGGGGCCCCGTGGCCAGTCCGGTACTACCGACTAAGCCAACGACTTCTCCGCGCTTAACGCGCTGCCCCTCTTTGACTAACGCCTTGGCTAGGTGGCCATAGAGGGTCTCAATACCGAATCCATGGTCGACTTTCACGAGATTTCCCAGCTTAGGGTCGAAGCCGACTGTTGTGACTCGTCCTTGGGCCGGAGCCTGAACTGGCGCATTGGCTGCGGCTCCAATATCCAACCCATCATGCCAAGCAGGCTTTTCGGTAAATGGGGAAACCCTTGGCCCGAACCCAGATGTTACCCACCCCTTCACCGGCCAAATGGATGGGGTTGCTGCCCATCGAGAAGATTTCTGTTCGGCGGCCAAGGACAATTCTTGAAGGGATTGTTCCTGAGTCGCAGCTTCCTTCGACAGCCAATCGATACCATCCTTGATTGAGGCGATCATCTCCTGCTCTGTGAAACTGCTCGGACCGGAAGATGCGCTAGTTTGGCTAGACAGAGCACTCTGACTTGTTTCCGCTGAGTTGAGGTGTTGAGCCCCCGCGTCACGCTTGGAGGTCTTCTCCGACGTGGGCAGAGTATTGCCGTCGGGAAGTGGAACATCCTCACCACCTCGACCATTAACCGTATCCCCTGTTTTCTGGGTCTCGATTCCCAACATGACACGAAGTCGCTGATTGACCTCCTTCATACTCGTTAAACGCTTCTTCAGGTCGTCGACGGCGCCAGAAAAGGCTGCTGTCTGTTCCCGTGCACTCATGGCTTCTGCCCGGAATGCTGAGAGTTCCCAAACCTCGCCGGTTCTAATCACGTAGTGCGAGATGACAAGAATGTCGGCTAGGACGAAAATAGCTCCAATAATCAATAGTTTACTGACAAATTTACGAGGGAAACTAAACCGCAGAGGCTTAGCCGTTGAGCCACGAAAGATTACGACGGTATAGGCATCGCTGTTTTCTGCACCGTTTACTTGTCCCATGAACTTCACCCCCTGCTGAATGGGCTCCTCAGCTTCCTAAGATAGTCCTCCGCGAGTGTACCTATCCAGGTCGCTTCGGTCAACCCCTCACTTTGGTGATGGGGAAAAACCTTAACTGACAATTAGTTGTGGGTCTCACTACGCACCCACCCAATATATTGATCAAGGCCTTCTATAACCGGCAACCCGATGATTTCAGGAGTCTCATATGTATGCATCGTCTTGATCGCTTTTTCGAGTGCACGATACCGAGGTCTGGTTGATTTCAATATGAGGAGAACTTCCTGTGCCTTAACCACTTTTCCCTTCCAATGATAAATCGATTGAATCCGTGGGATAATGTTGGCACAGGCAGCCAGCTTCGCATTCACCATTTCTTCGCCAATCCTTACCGCTTCTTTTTGATTTGCCACCGTAACCAAGATGACAAGAACCTGCCCTGATAGTTTCTTCATAGGGATGCAGCCATTCTAGCGTGTAGCGGAACAGCTTTTTTGCCCTGGAATGCACCCCACCAATCTGTCTTGATGGGATGATAAAGCAATTTCTGGACCTATTACGTATACAAATCAACTAATATACTAATTTATCAATGACTTATGTTTATCAATCTAACCATTTGCATTTCTCTCCGATGCCGAATTGAGTTGCTATTGCCACATAAAGACAAGATGTTGACAAAAATGTACAATGATTGGTCCGTCTTCTCCCAGGAAAAACTTGGATGCGACCCTCATCAGGTGACCGCAATCACTACCTCAGAAAATGCCAGACCGAGGAGGCCATGAGACTCATTGACAGAATTTTCACCCCTCACATATGATGTACATAAGTAAGGAGGTCACTCAATGGGCTTTGCCATTTCCCCGAAAGAACTGAAAACAAGACTTGATAAAGGCGACAAGTTAGTATTGGTTGATGTGAGGGAGGAATGGGAGTATTCCCTTGCGAAACTGGATGGCTCAATCCTAATTCCCCTCGGAACACTCCCGCAATCGCTAGCTCGGTTGAACCACGATACGGAGATTATTGCCATCTGCCATCATGGCATGAGAAGCGCCGATGCGACGAATTTCCTGCTGCAACAAGGATTCCCGAATGTGAAGAATTTGGTGGGGGGAATTGACGCCTGGTCAACCCAGGTGGATGGAACCGTTCCTCGATACTAACTCAGCCCCACCAAGGCCCAGGGCACACGTGCCCTCCCCCCTCTGCCCTGAACGGCAGAGTCGATTCTAACTCATGCGCTCACGGAAATAGGCGACGGTTCGCTTGAGCCCTTCACTGAGTTCAGTTCTCGGCTCCCAGGACAGTTCTTGACGGAGCTTGCTCGAATCAATCACGCTACGTGCCTGTTCGCCCTTTTTGGCTGGCCCATGAACTTCCTTGTATGTCGAATTCGTGTGGGTGATTAAGGTCCTGAGCAAATCGTTAATGGAGGTTTCTTTCCCCGTCCCGACATTATACGTCCCTTGCGTCTCCTGACCCATCACCGCAAGATTTGCCTCAACGACATCTTCGACGTAAACGAAGTCTCGCGTTTGCCGTCCATTCCCGTTGATGATTGCTTGCTCGTTATTCAGGAGTTTTTGAATAAAAATCGCGACCACACCAGCCTCCCCGTCAGGATCCTGACGTGGGCCATAGACATTTGCATAGCGGAGGCTCACCATTTGAAGCCCGCTCACTCGTTGATAATAGGATAGATAGTGCTCGCCGCACAGCTTACTGATGCCGTAAGGAGACAGAGGCTGTGTGATATGGGACTCGGGGGCAGGATAGATCTCCTGCTCGCCATAGATGGCCCCACCGGAAGAAGAAAACACCACCTTCCGCACACCGTGCCTGACCGCTTGCTGCAGCACGTTCAGCATCCCAAGGACGTTCACCTGGGCATCGAAGACCGGATCTTCCACAGATTTGCGGACGTCCATCTGTGCGGCAAGATGCATGACAATATTGGGCCGTTCGTTGCGAAACACCCGTTCAAGTCGCCAACTCTGAATGTCTAGCTTGTAGAACCGAGCGGCTCGGTTGAGGTTTCTTCGCTTCCCCGTGGATAGATTGTCCACAACAACAACCTCATGCCCTTCCTGAACAAGCCGATCGACCAAATGCGACCCGATAAAACCGGCGCCTCCGGTCACGAGTACCTTCATGCATGCCCCCATCGCCTATAAGTCCGTGCCATCCTCTGCCTACCGCCTACTTGATCAGGTTGCTAACTCGTGCAAAGCCAACAAGAATCTCCCGATTCCCCTTTCGCCCTATCACAGGAGAATCGAGCACGCCTTTCAGCTGCAGGCCCAAATGAGCGGCACAACCAATGACCTTTTCAGTCACCGCCTCGCGCTGCGCATCGTCTCGCACGATTCCCCCTCGCCCCACCTGCCCTTTACCAACTTCAAACTGAGGCTTCACTAACGCCACGACCATTGCGGAGCTATTGAGTAAGTGGACGACCGCGGGCAATACCAATGTCAGAGAAATAAAAGAAACGTCGATTACCGCCAGGTCGATCAGCTCAGGAACCGCAGCACGATCAACATACCGAATATTGGTCCGTTCGAGCAAGACAACACGCGAATCTTGGCGGAGCTTCCACTCGAACTGTCCATAACCCACATCGATGGCGTAGACACGGCTCGCTCCTCGTTGCAACAAACAGTCGGTGAACCCGCCGGTCGAACACCCGACATCCAGACCAATCGCCTCGCGCGGATCAATATGAAAGGCATCAAGCGCCGCAGCTAATTTGTCACCCGATCGACTGACGAACAAGGCAGGCTGCACGATCTCGATGCGCGCATCCAGCGGCACCAACTTCGCAGGCTTATCCACCATGATCCCATCAACCGATACTCCGCCCGCCAACACCGTTCTGGCCGCAGCCTCCCGGCTGGGCACCAAGCCCTGAGCCATCAGCACACGGTCCAACCGTTCTTTGTGAACACGAGGGGTGGAGGCCATAGAGACTAGGGAAGCAGCGCTTCTGAACGTAGGCGGATACAGGAGCCTGGACTAGGGAATCTAGGAGGACGGTTCATCGGCTTCGTCGTCTGGGGAGTAGGCATGGATTCGTTTCTTGCCGTTCTTATCTTGCACGAGCACTTCAACCTTATGTTCGGCCTCTTCGAGAATCTTGAGACAATTCTTCGAAAGGCGAATGCCCTCTTCGAAGATCTTGAGCGATTCGTCCAGAGGGAGATCACTCTTTTCAAGCTCACCAACAATGGCTTCCAACCGCGCCATTGCCTGTTCAAATTTCACTGCTGCCACAGCACGCCTCGTTATTATATGGGTGCACCCTCATTATACTCGACCACACCGCGATTTCAAACTGAGGAATCGTCAAACACACGCGTGACCATGCAACCCAATCGCCCGCTTGCCAATTGAGCCTCCAACTCCTGTCCAACCTCCACGTCATTCGCTCGATGGAGAATCTGACCAGCCGGAACCGTGTGAAGGATGCTGTAGCCGCGTCCAAGAATCGCCAATGGACTCAGGGTATTGAGTTGAGCCAGCAGCGCGTGGATCCGGTGACGATGCTGAGCCAATATCACCCCCATCTGACCTTCAAGGCGCTTCGAGAATTGCGGGACCGTCGCCAAACCCTGCTTGATCACGAGAATAGGATTGAGGCCGGATAGATCGCGCTGCGCCTCGTGAATCCGTTCACGCCCAGACGTGAGCAGGCGTTGGAGCAGTCCTCGCAATTGATCCACCATATCATCTGTCCGTTGTGCTGCTTCCTGGAGACGGAAGCGTACATCCGTCACCCCTCGAATGCCAGCATCGAGCCGCTGTCGCTCGAAGGCACAATGCCGGAACATGACCTGTCCCGTACGGACGGTCAGCTCCCGCAATCGTTCCACGATCTCAGCCAACACCGGGACCACAGCCTCGGCTGCCGCAGACGGCGTCGGCGCTCGGAGATCGGAGACGAAATCAGCAAGCGTCACATCGATTTCATGCCCGACCGCCGACACCACTGGAACACGGGAAGCCGCAATGGCGCGCACCACGATCTCTTCGTTGAAACTCCAGAGATCTTCCAACGATCCTCCGCCTCGCCCGACAATGATGACATCCACAGAACCCCAGTCGTTCAAAGCAGCGAGCGCCTCAGCAATTTTACGCCCGGCATTCTCCCCCTGGACTTGCACCGGAGCAATGAGGATATGGAGCGTCGGCCAGCGTCGCCGAAGAACAGCCAAGATATCCCGAATGGCTGCGCCGGTCAGCGATGTGACAACACCCACCGTCCGAGGAAATGCCGGGATCGCCTTCTTTCTGTCCTGATCGAACAACCCCTCCGCGGCCAACCGTTCTTTTAACTGTTCGAATGCCAACTGCAGCGCGCCGATTCCCTTCGGCTCCACCGTGTCGAGCACAATTTGATATTCTCCGCGTGGTTCATAGACCGTGAGCCGTCCCCGCACGATAACTTGTAGCCCTTCTTGCAAGGCGAAACGCAGGCGCACTGCGCTGGACCGGAACAGCACCGCACGAATTTGACTCGTCTTGTCCTTGAGTGTGCAATAGACGTGTCCCGATCCGGGAGCGCGGAGATTGGAAAGCTCGCCTTCCAGCCAGATGTCGGAAAATTGTTCTTCGATTGAGGTGCGAAGCAGCCCCGTCAACTCCGAAACCGTTAAAATCCGTCTCGGAGAAGCGGCCTGAGAGAAAAAGTCAGGGAAACCGGGAAGGCTCGTGGTAGGCTCCTTTAATCGATGATGCGAATTCGTTCGATCGACAGCGCCTTCCCAAGGCGCGCATCAAGTTCGAGCAGCACCGCGCAAAAGACGGAGGGACCTGTAGCCACTTCAAAGCGCCGTGGCATCCCTGTCAGAAACTTTTCGATCGCCAACTCTTTCTTCACCCCGATCACGGAATGGAGCGGACCGGTCATTCCGATATCCGTCATATACGCGGTCCCTTTCGGGAGAATCTGATCATCGGCTGTTTGCACATGCGTATGGGTACCGACCACGGCGACGACCTCTCCGTCCAGATAGTGCCCCATCGCCATTTTCTCTGATGTCGCTTCCGCATGCATGTCAACAATCACGGCAGCCGTTCGCTTCTTCAACGCGGCCAATTCCTTCTTGGCGACCTGGAACGGGCAGTCCAACGTCGGCATGTACGCCCGGCCCATCAGTTGGAGAACACCCAACTGCTCCCCGCCAGCCGACTCGACCACCACGCTCCCATAACCCGGGACACCACTCGGATAATTAGCTGGCCGAAGTAGGCGTGGCTCCCGGGGAAAGTAGTCAAGAATTTCCTTCTTATCCCAGGCATGATTCCCGGTCGTAATGACCGCGAGGCCGAGGTCGAACAATTCTTCCGCCAACTCTGGGGTGATGCCAAACCCAGCGGCCGCGTTCTCCCCATTACCAATAACGATGTCGATCTGTCGCTGGGCCACCAGCTTGGGAACAGCCCGGGCCACCGCACGGCGCCCGGGCTCTCCAAAGATATCGCCAATGAAGAGGACCTTCACTTAGCATACTCCACATACCGACTCTCTCGAATCACGGTCACTCTGATGGTGCCGGGATAGGTCAGTTCCTGCTCAATCTTTTTCGCCAGGTCCCGAGACAGTTGGAACGACTCGGCATCGGTAATGTCCTCCTGCCGAACAATCACGCGAATCTCTCGGCCCGCTTGGATAGCATAGGCCTTCTGCACCCCTTTGATCCCTGTGGCGAGCGACTCCAGCTTCTCCAACCGCTTCACATAAGTCTCCAAGGCCTCACGTCTAGCCCCAGGCCTGGCCGCGGACAACGCTTCAGCCGCAGCAACTAACACGGATTCGGGACAGATCGGTTCCACTTGTTCGTGGTGCCCCGCAATGGCATTCACAATCTTCTCGCTTTCGCCGTACTTCTTGGCAATCTCAGCGCCCAGCATGGCATGCGGGCCCTCTTCTTCGTGACTGACGGCTTTCCCGATGTCGTGCAGCAGTGCGCCCCGTCTCGCCAACTTCACATCGAGACCAAGCTCCGACGCCATAATGCCGCAGATGTATGCGGCTTCACGCGAATGATAGAGATTGTTTTGCCCGTAGCTGGTCCGATACTTGAGTCGACCGAGCACCTTGATCAACTCCGGGTGAAAGTCCGAGAGCCCTAACTCAAAAATGATCTTCTCGGCTTCTTCATACATCAGCTTGTCAATATCAACTTTGACCTTATCGACGATCTCCTCGATCCGCGTCGGATGGATGCGTCCGTCATGCATCAACCGTTCAAGCGAAACCTTAGCGATCTCCCGACGCAACGGATCAAAACCCGATATAATGACGGCTTCCGGCGTTTCATCGATGATCAAATCGATCCCGGTTGCGGCCTCGATTGCGCGGATATTGCGCCCTTCCCGCCCGATGATCCGCCCCTTCATCGCGTCGTTCGGAATCGGCACGACAGAAATCGTGGATTCGGAGACGTAATCACGCACCACCCGTTGAATCGAGCAGGTAATGATCTCGCGCGCTTCCCGTTCCGCATTCTCCCGCGCCTCTTCTAACGTCCGCTTGGAATGCCCAACGGCCTCGAGTCGCGCCTGGCTTTCCATTTCCTGAATGAGCTGCTTCTTCGCCTCGTCGGCCGTCATCCCCGCGACGCGTTCCAACGCCTCACGGTGCTCCTTCTCCACTCGAGCACAGACCGTCTCCTTGGCCACCAGCTTCTCTTCACGCTTTACCAGATCCAGCTCTCGCTTCTGGAACTCACTATCCCGCTTGTCTACCGCACTGATCCGTTTCTCGACCGTCTCATCGCGCTGAATCAAACGCTTTTCGACAGTGGCGAGTTCGGCCATCTTGGCCTTCTGCTCCTTCTCGAGTTCCGCTTTCGACTGCAGTAGAAGGTCTTTCGCTTCCAGCTTCGCTTCTTTGACAATGTTGTCAGCCTCACGCTGGGCGTTCTGCACAGCCTGGCGAGCCTGCTCCTCTTCTTGAGCCTTCTTCGCGGCGCTCGATGAGCGACGGATCAGCTCAAAGAGCCCGATTCCGAGCAATCCTCCAACGAGTCCTATCAGCAGATACGCAATAATTGAGGTCGAAATTTGACTCACCCCCTTACAGTCGCGAGACGAGAAGAACACTGCTTCTCAGCCCCGTCTTGATACAAGGTTGGTCGACGGTCCTGTTGATGATAAGGGAGCGAAGTGGAAAGATGAGGATATAGAAGAGGACGGCCCGAAACGCGGTCTACAGACTTAATCCGAGAACGGACTCCACGCGGATGGACGCATTGCTGGATTGAGATAACGAGTACGTCTTGTGCGTGGCAGATCCCACGAAATCCAGCTGCGTCGGTACACTCTCATACGCATGAGAGGATTCAGCGCGCGAACCGGAAGCAGCCGAAGACTGTTCCCGTAAACCGCACTTCCCAGCGGCAGCATGAACTCCATGAACTTGCCCAGCATCTCCAAGAAGTTAAACATGAGGAGGACGAACCCTTGTGCACATTCTAACTGCCCCAATTTCGCCAGCATCAAGAACCCACATCCATTCCGCGGTGACTGCATTATATCCCCGGATCACTGAACCGGTTCGAACATGACCTGATCATATCCCTATCGTAGAATCCACTCCATCCCAACTCACGATTAACGATAGCAAAGAGGGGCGCCCTTTGCAAGTTGAATCTAGCCAAAGAGCGAGGTCGGTACCTGCTCCTCGATCGATTCCATGAGCGACGCCATCCGCCGCTCGACATCCGCTTCACCTTGGGCACGCTTCCGTTCGAGCTCAAACAACTGATGGGCCAAATTCAGGGCGGTCAGCACAGCGAGTTTGGAGGGGGTCGTCGTATTCATCCCTTCCGCGAGATGGCGCATCTGGCCATCTACAAAACTCGCGAGGCGCCGGATATCGGCCTCGTCCGCCTCGCCACGAATCGCGTACTGTTGGCCGTAAATTTCAACGTCAATGGTCTTAGTCAAGGGCCACCTCCTTGCGTTCTTCAAAGCACTCCAACAACTCGATGTCGCCGAGGACTTTTTCGATACGAGACTTGATATCGACACGCTCTCTTTCCCACCGTCGATTCGAATCATCCTTCTCAGCAAGTCGTTGTCGAACAACCTTTAATTCTTCTTCAGCCGCTGCATTCTTTTTCTTCAGCTCTTGAACGAGCTTAACCAGGTCTCTAATACGATTTTCGAGCGCGTCCAGCCGATCAAGTGCCATTCCCCGAATGTCCTCCTTATAACCCTACAGGTTGTGGCGCACTATAGAAACTTGTCTACATCTTGTCAAGAAATGGCCATCAGGAGGCCTTGCCTAGCCTTATATATTCTCGGTAACTCCGCAGTACCCGCTTCACATACTGCCGCGTCTCCAGATATGGGATCAATTCGACGAACTCATCCTGACTTCGCCCAGGGTGCAGCACAATCCAGCTTCCGACAGCCATTGGCCCTGCATTATATGATGCAATTGTGTGCGCGACATTCCCGGAAAATTGTTCGAGTAACTGTTCGACGTAGTGGACGCCGATTCGAATATTGGTCTCTTGATCGAAGAGGTCATCCCGTCCGACCGCGGGGAGCCCGAGTCGCTGTGCCACAATATTTGCGGTTCCCGGCATCACCTGCATCAGGCCGATCGCACCGACCCGCGACACGGCCCGCCAATCGTACTGACTCTCCTCTCGAATGATCGCCGCCACTAGATAGGGATCAACACCTTTCGCACCCTGGCCCTTGATCGTGGGTAGCAGACCTGTCGGATAGGCCACCTTCCACAGCGACGGGTCGACGACACCGCCGGTTCGCTCCAATTTATCGCGGAACCTGGCTCTCGCGAGTCGGAGGGCATGGTGGTAGGCACCTACCTCGTTCAACATCGTCGCAAGCGCCATGAGAACGTCAGGGTCTCGGCTATAGCGATCGGTTAATCCCGCCAACTCTCGCGCAGCATCCGAGTCCAACCCCAGCGTCTTGAGCTCAATGGCCCGACGGTACGCCGACTGCTGCTCGATTTCCGCTCTGGTCGACACCGAGCGTGTGGCCTCATCATTCGCAAGCGTGCCACCGTTCAACGGGACAGTCGTAGAAATCGATTCTGATGCAAGGGGTTCCGACAACGGGATATCGATCCGTTCGCGAGCCAGCTGGCAATAATAGGTATAGACGTATCGTTGGCAAAGTTGCACATACACGTCATGAGCGTGAGGCTCCTGGCTCAATTCAGCCGCGCGCCCCATCCAATAGAGTGCCTGTGGCTCAAAATCACTGTCGTGCTGATCAGCGAGTAAACGCAGCTCGTCACCCGCCTCACGATAGCGCGCCATACGGTAATACACCCAGCCCACTCGCCACCGTGCTTCGGCTCGCTGAGATGCTGGCTCTCCGACCTTTGCCACCTGTCGGTACAGCACAATCGCGTCGTCAAAGCGGCCCTGATCTTCCAACCAAATCCCGGCGAACAGGGTGATCTGACCCTTCTGCTCCGCAGAGAGCGAAGATGTCGGCAGCGTACGGGCGAGATCTAATAACTTATCCCCCTGTCCTTGCCGAAGATAGACGCGGGCGAGCCAGACCGACGCTTCGTGGGACTCCGTCACCCCATCTTTCGCCAGCGCACGGAACGTCTCTCGGGCTTGGTCATACTGTTTCAGCCGTACCTGCGCGATGCCGAGCTTCAGCTTTGCCTCTGCACGGCGAGGCGACTGTGGATCAGCCGCAAGAAACTTTCGGAGTTCCTCGATCGCCTCGGCATGGAAAGCTTGTCCAAGATACGCCTGAGCCCGGGCAAGCCGCTCATTAGCCTGAACGACCCAGGGCTCGCCACCAAGATTCGAGGCCAGTAACGCTTCCGCTTCTTTCGCCTCCGCGCTGTATGCAAACCGAACCCAGAGCTGCTTCAGGGTCTCGCGACCTTCCGGTATGTTGTCGTCTCGCAGTTGGCAGGCGCCTCGCCGAAGGAGCGCCTGGGGAGTCCCCGGCTCCTTGTCATTCAGCTCCACCGCCTTGGCAAACCAGGTCATCGCTTCAGGACAACTTGAGGCCTGATACCACGCTTCCCCTGCTCGATACGCGGCCTTAGTCAGCAAATAGGAGTCAGGTACCGCCTGTGGAATGCTTTGGAACATCTCCGCTGCCTGTTTGGCGTCCCCGAGGTTCAACAACGCCTGCCCCGTCCATAAGCGGATATAGTCATCCAAAGCTGGAAAGTCCCGCTGTGCCGCGTGAAGAAATTGAATCGCCACGGCAGGATTCCGTTCAACGAGCAACACCCCGGACAGCAATCCTGCACGCTTTGCCCAGAGCGTGGCGGGGAATCGCTCCATCAGCCGTTGCAGCCGATCAAGCTTGAGCAACAAGACTTGCTCTTTATTGAGCGCCTTGCCGAGTCGTTCCTTTGGCTGCGCCGCAGCCGCAAAACACTCCTCTGCAGAATCACAGGTCGTGGCATTCGCCATATCCTCATTGCCCACCGGCGCGCCCAACACCCAGACAGGGGAAAGGGATAGCACAGCAACCAGTAATGATGGGATGAGATAAGAGCGGGGTGAAGTCATCATGCCCAAGTTAAGTAACACATTATTATACCGCAGGGGTAGGAGATACAGCGCCTCATCACAATCGAAGCGGGGATGAAGAGACGAGCTGAAAGACGTGGCTAGGAGCCTGAAAATCAATCAGCCTCGTGGCACATTGAAGCAACTCGCTAACTCTGCCCCGCCTGCCTGTTCGCTTAGCAGATTCGATCGAACGAACTGCCAGTGAACGATAGCTGCCGAAGCCCTGTGCCCTGTGTTAGTCTACAAGATCACAATGAGCATACACATGTCGACGATTGAACCCTCTCGCCCACAAACGAACCTGCTGAGCTTGACTGAGCCGCAGATTACTACGCTCGTCCGTGGTTTCGGCTGGCCAAGCTATCGGACCGGGCAGGTTCTGCGGTGGCTCTATCAACGGCGCGCCCGCAGCATCGCGCAGATGACCGATCTCTCGCAGAAAGATCGAGAACAGCTGGCCGAGACCGCCATGATTTCACGCGCGCAGGACTGCACGGTGCTTGAATCGACCGACGGCACGCGCAAGTTCCTCCTGACATTGGACGACGGACTCCGGATTGAAACGGTACTGATTCCGGACGTGGATCGGCTCACGCTCTGTGTCTCGACCCAGGTAGGCTGCATGCTGGATTGCGGATTTTGTCTGACCGGTACCATGGGGCTGAAACGAAACCTCAAGGCGCATGAGATCGTCGATCAGGTGCTCACGGCACAGGACCATTTGACCGGCACAGAACGCCTAACGAACCTCGTCTTCATGGGCATGGGAGAGCCGCTTGCCAATATCGATGCGCTTTCCACCGCCATCCACTGTCTCACGAATCAATCGTGGGGGCTGGGCTGGTCGCCACGCCGCATTACGGTGTCGACCGCGGGTCTCGCCGCTCGGTTGAAGGACGTGGCCGCCCTCGGGGTGAATCTTGCGATCTCCTTGAATGGTACAACGGAGGAACAGCGCCAGCAGTTGATGCCGGCGGTCAGCCAGATTGCGTCGCTCAAGACCCTCATGGCGGCATGCCGCCGCTATCCGCTCGCCCCGACCAGACGGCTGACGTTTGAATATGTGTTACTCGCCGGGGTGAACGACCGCGACGAAGACGCCCATCGACTGGTGAAACTGCTCAAGGGCCTCCGTTGCAAGGTGAACCTGATTCCCTTCAACGAGTTTCCGGGCAGTGCCTTCCGTCGGCCGACCGATCACAGCGTGCTGGCATTCCAGACTATCCTCACGCATGCCGGCATCGACGCCTTCATTCGCAAGAGTCGCGGACGTGACGTGCTAGGCGCCTGCGGCCAATTGGGCAATCTCTCACACGAATACGCAGAACGCGCCTTGACACAAATTGAATCCCGTTGCTAGCATGCACTGTGCGCGCCGCCCAAATATGACCTGGCTGTATTCCCGACACATCATGCACATCTCCTGGTTGATTGCCGCGAGCGGTCTCCTCTTCGCCTTCACATCGCCCGCCACCGCCACGGAAACTCGTGAGTTCATCCTCTCCAATGGGATGAAAGTCCTGCTAGTCGAAGTTCCCAAAGCTCCGGTTGCCACAGTCCAAGTCTGGTACAAAGTCGGCTCACGCAACGAAGTCATGGGCCGTGCAGGCCTATCCCACATGCTTGAACATATGATGTTCAAGGGCACCGCGAAATATCCCAAAGGCACCTTCTCCCGTCTCATCCGCAAGAACGGCGGAACGGACAACGCCTTCACGAGCCAGGACTTCACGGCCTACTTTGAGAATCTCGCGGCAGACCGCGTCGAGCTGGCTCTGGAGCTCGAGGCCGATCGCATGCAGGGGCTCGTGCTCGACATGAGTGAGTTGACGACGGAACGAGAGGTCGTGAAGGAAGAGCGACGCCTTCGTACGGAGGACGACCCGCAAGGGGCGCTCGTCGAGGCGCTCTTCGCCCAGGCCTATCTCAGCCATCCGTACCATTGGCCGGTGATCGGCTGGTTCGGCGACCTAGATGCGATGACCCTGGACGACCTGCAACGGCATTACGACACCTATTACTCACCCAACAATGCGACCCTCGTCGTGGTGGGCGACATCAAAGCCGACAGCCTGCTCCCCGTGATCAAACAGCTTTTCGAACCGATTCCGAGAGGACCAGAGCCCAAGCCGATCGCCACCATGGAATCGGACCAAAAAGGTGAACGCCGCTTCCTCCTCAAGCGAGATGCGCAAGTCCCTTTCGTCATGATGGGCTATCGCGTGCCGAATTTTACGAGCGAGGACTCGTACGCGCTCGATATTTTGGATTCGATTCTGTCGCATGGGAAAAGTTCCCGCCTGTACCAGAGCCTAGTGTATGAGCAAAAGTCGTCGCTTGCAGTCGGAGCAGAATACAGCTTGCTCCAGACCGATCCCGGCCTTTTCTACTTCTATGCCCTCGTGAGCCCAGGCCAGAAGCCGGAGGTGGTCGAGGATGCCCTTCATCGAGAGATCAAACGGCTCCAGGCCGATCCGCCGACAGAGCAGGAACTCCAACGGGCGAAGAACCAGGTCGAAGCCACCCATGTCTTTGAACAGGACTCCAATTTCCGGCATGCCATGTTGCTCGGGCAGGCTGAATCCGTCGGCGCCGGGTGGCGGAAAATCGACCAGTTTGTCGAACGGATCAGGGCGGTGACGACCAAGGACATTCAGCGTGTCGCACGCCAATACTTGACGGAAGACAATCGGACCGTCGGCACCTTGATTCCTGTGCCTCCCAGACAAACAGAAGCACCCTCCACCGCCTCGCAGCAGGGGAGGCCCTAATCATGCCGACAACGAGACGGGGACATATCGCGCCTGGACGACAGGCGATCCTGACCTTCATGATCGGGTTGTGTGTCTTCCTCTTGGCAAGCGGTCCCGCTGTGGCAGCAGAGATCGCGCCAACGAAATTTCTGACATCGAACGGCATCACCGTCCTCGTCCTTGAGCAGCACTTCCTCCCCATCGTTGAGATCCACGCGCTGATCAAGACCGGCAGTGCGCAAGATCCTCCCGACAAGGCCGGACTCGCGAACCTCGTCGCCAGTCTTCTGGACGAAGGGACGACCACTCGCACGTCAAAACAGCTCGCAGAGCAAATCGATTTCGTCGGCGGGGCCCTGGAAGCCAAAGCCTCAGAGGATTTCACCACCGCCGCCGCACGCGTCCTCAAGAAAGACATCGACCTCGGCTTTACTCTGCTCGCGGACATGCTGCAACACCCCGCGTTTCATAAACAGGAATTCGAAAGGATCCGCACACAACTCCTGGGCGAGATGGCCAGCGACAACGACGACCCTGGACACATCGCCATGAAGGCGTTCAATCAGCTCGTCTTCCATGGACACCCCTACCGTTGGCCCGTCAATGGAACGGAGGAGACGCTCAACAAGATCACCCTGGCCGACGTACAGGCCTTCTATGGGAGGGAATATTCCCCTTCCCAAATCATCCTCACCGTCGTCGGCGACGTCACGCTTGAGCAAGCCACTGCACTGGTACAGACCCATTTTGGAACCTGGAAAAAAGGGACGGCGACAGCACGGAACACGAAAAAGCCCTCGCCGGTGGAACGAAGAACAGTCCAACTCATCGAGAAAGATCTCACCCAATCCACCATTGTGCTTGGTCATGGGGGCCTTCCGCGCGCTCACCCGGACTTTTACTCGGTCACAGTGATGAATTACATCCTGGGAGCCGGCGGATTTTCCTCCCGCTTGATGGATTCGATTCGGGACAAGCAGGGGTTGGCCTATGGGATCATGAGCCACTTCGACGCCCGGCTGATGCCCGGTTCATTCTGGGTCAACCTCCAAACCAAGACGGAGACGACGAACCAAGCCATCACCGGCGTCCTGTCTGAAATCAAGTCCATTCGTGACACACCGGTGTCCGATCAGGAGTTGGCCGAGGCCAAATCATTCTTGATCGGTAGCTTCCCTCTACGATTTGATTCCACCGCGAAGCTCGCGCAGGTGCTCGCCCAAGTGGAGTTCTATAGTCTGGGGTTCGAATACTTCACGCAATACCCAAAATGGATAGACCGGGTAACGAAGGAAGACGTACAGCGCGTCGCGAAACAGTACCTGGACCCCCAGCGGTACGCCTTAGTGGTGGTGGGCAACATCGCCAAAGCGAAGGTCAAACACTAGTCAACTGTATATGACAAGGTCAGGCATCCATGGTGAAGGCATCCCTCCAGGGCAAACTCAATATACTCCGCCAAGTGATCTCGGACATGCAGTCCGTCCTGGTCGCCTACTCCGGCGGGATTGACAGCACCGTCGTCCTGAAAATCGCCCACGAACAACTCGGTGAACGCGCCCTCGGCATCACCGCTGTCTCACCGACGTTTCCCACAATCGAACTCGACGGAGCGAAGAAGGTAGCCTCAGAGATCGGTGTGCGGCATGATCTGGTCTACACCGATCAACTTGAGATTCCAGCTTTTGTGCAAAACGATGCAACCCGCTGCTTCCATTGCAAAACCGACCTCTATCAATTGCTGGACGGATTGCGCGAACCAAGCGCGAGCCAATGGATTGTAGACGGAACGAATCTCGACGATCTCGGGGACGATCGACCGGGAATCAAAGCCGCACGTGAGTGGGGAGTTCGAAGCCCGCTGGTTGAAGCCTCCCTCTCGAAGTCCGATGTGCGGGCACTCGCCCAGGTCTTGAAACTCTCAAACTGGGATAAGCCGGCAGCCGCCTGCCTCTCTTCCAGAATTCCTCGAGGCATACCGATCACGATCGAAAGTCTCCGTCGCGTGGAGCAGGCTGAAGAAGTTCTACAGGCGGAGGGATTTCGCCATGTGCGTGTACGGGAGCACGGAGAGGTGGCACGAATCGAGGTCGGGGCGGAGGACTTTTCACGGCTGAATCAGCCGGAACTACGCGCGCGCATCAGCGCCAGTCTCCGCAAGGCCGGATTCCGCTTCGTCTGTGTGGATTTGGAAGGATACAGACCGGGCGGGACCAGCCTAGGCTGACCCGCCCGATTCAAGAATTACCGCTGGTAGGATTTTGACAGGGCCTCGAGCGCCTCGTCTGCGAATTTCCGGTGGTCCGCATCAGTCAGACTGCGCTGCACCACCTTCTCTGCCACCATCAATGCCAAGTCCGTCGTTTGGGCGCGAATATCCTGAATCGCCTTGCGACGCTCATGGTCGATCTCACGCGTCGCATCGCCCTTGATCCGCTCGGCCTCGGTCGTCAGCCGCTGCTCATTTTCCTCCATGAGCCGCTGCGCCCGCTCTTTTGCGGCAGCCAGAATTCCTTCTGCCTCTTTCGCAGCGGTGTTCAACTTGGCCTCGTACTCCTTGAGTTTCCGTTCGGCCTCTGACCGGTGACGCTCGGCTTGATCGAGACTGTCCTTAATTTTCTTTTCCCGCTCTTCCAACACGCTCAAGATGCCGGGAAAGGCAAACTTGTAGAGCACGAAGAAGAGAATCGCGAACGACAGAACTTCCCAAAAGATCAGGGAAGAAAAAAAGTGAGATTCAAACTGCGGCATAGTTCACATCAGAAAGGTTGAGGTTGAGGCTGAGATCGAGATATTTACCTCGGCCTTGACCTAGACCTAAGCCTGCTCCTATTTTCGGAGACCCATGATGATGAAGGCAATGACCAGGCCGTACAGCGCAATGGCTTCCACCAGCGCGAACCCGATCCACATATACTTTCCGACGCGGGCTTCTGCTTCCGGCTGGCGGGCCACCGCTTCAATCATCTTCCCGAAGATGTAGCCGATACCCACACCGGCTCCGGCAAACCCTGCCGCCGCTAATCCCATGCCCAATAATGCTGCTGCTGCTGAATCCATTGTGTCCTACTCCTCCCTTGTCTGAACTCACACGCGCTAGTGCGCGTGCTCATCATGGCCGTGCAGATGGAATGCGTCTCCCAAATAAACGCAGGTCAACACGGTAAAAATATAGGCTTGAATGAACGCGATACCGACTTCCAATCCGTTCATCGCGATCGTAAACGCAAAGGGTAACCACCCGATCAACAATCCGCCGCTGATGGCCAGACCGAACAGGACCCCGAGAATCACGTGGCCGGCTGTCATATTCGCAAACAACCGAACGGCCAGTGAAATGGGCCGCGCCAATTGGCTGATCAACTCGATCGGTATCATCAAAGGCAGAAGCCATGCGGGCGTACCGGGCGGAACGAGAATGCCCAGGAACTTCACTCCGTGTAAGAAGAATCCCATGACCAGGCTGAGCCCATACACCAAGCAGGCGAACACGGCTGTCACAACAATCTGACTCGTCACCGTATAGCTGCCTGGGATCAACCCGATCAAATTACAGAAGAGAATGAAAAGAAACAGGGTAGCGATCAGAGGGAAAAATCGCATCCCCTCTTTGCCCATCGTGTCCATGATGATGCCGCGAATAAAATCCACCATCATCTCCGCCATGCTCTGCAACTTACCCGGCACCAGCTTGCGCGCCGATCCCGCCATCACCATGAGCACCGCCACCAGCGAGACGACAACCCACATGATGAAAACGGCTTTATTAATGGAAATATCCAATCCGCCAAGCGAAATCGGTATCCAGTTATGAAGCTCGAACGGATGAAGCGGACTTTCTTCCATGGTGCTTTCGTACTTTCTATTGAAACGCGTTATGTCTTTGGCCATCGTTGCGCCGACCGGTACGCATTCCTAATCCCGGCCACGACGCCCAACACAAGCCCTCCGACCATCCCCCAGGGAGTGGAGCCGAAGAGGTATGTGTCACACACCCAACCCAACCCTCCTCCAACAATGACCGCAGCGAGCAGATCGGTTCCGATCCGGACCGCTTGGCCGAGCCCCGCATACAATGGATCTTGTGAAGGGGGCATGTCGTACCCACGGAGGAGAGTGCAATGCAGCCCATAACGCAAGGACTCTGCCGATGGCGGGCGCGCAATTCAAGCAGAATCGTCCTAAATTTGTCAAGCCGATCATGCGCTGTGACACAGCCGAATCAGTCGGGTATAGTGAGTGGCGCGTACTTGTAGAGCAATACACGTTCACCCATGACTCGTTTTTCCCAATCATCATTCCTGATCGGTCCCCCGCAGCCCTTGGTCCTTACGATAGAAGGCGAAGGGAGGACACCCTTTGAGCTGTACCGGCTGATTGCGTCTCCCTCTCAACCATCGTTCCTCCTCGATAGCGGGAAGGGGACGGTCGGCGGGGGTCACTATTCTTTTCTAGGGAGTAATCCCTTCTCAGTGCTGACTGGGCGACAAGGACAATCCTCCCTTCGGACCCACGAGGGACACGAATGCTCGTCGAAAGATCCCTTCGGTAGCCTCTGCCCACTATTCGCTGGCTTCCAGATCGAGACTCCTCCAGGCCTGCCCCCTTTCTGGGGCGGAGCCGTCGGCTACCTCAGCTATGACCTCGTGCGCGCCTTTGAAACGCTTCCGTCCATTGCCAAGGACGATCTGCTGCTCCCTCATATGCAATTCGGTCTGTATGACATTATCACTGCTGTCGATCATCAGGCCGACCGCTTGCAGATTATCTTTTGTCCGCCCATGGAACGATTTTTGGGAGAGCCACGAGAGAAGCTCTATCGCGAAGGCTTGGACCGGCTGGCGGATTGGGAAGCCAGGTTGAGCGGAAGGCCATCTCCCCTCAATGATCTCCCATCCTTCAATCGGATGGCCTTTCACCCGGACCAAACGCGGGATGCCTACCTCGATCGAGTCCGGCGCTGCCAGGAATACATTGCGGCCGGAGACATCTACCAGGCCAACCTGTCGCATCGATTTACGCTAGAGCCTCCCGACGCGTACAACGAGAACACGGATCGACAGTCCTACGAGCAGGAACTCTATCGACGTCTGCAAGCCGTTAATCCCTCGCCTTTCTCGGGGCTCTTGCACTTCGACGACGTCACGTTGATCAGTTCCTCGCCTGAACGGCTAGTCCGCCTGCACGACCGACAGGCGGACACGCGCCCGATTGCCGGAACCAGACCGCGCGGGCGCGACGATCATGACGATCAACGGCTCATCGGCGAATTACTCGCGAACGAAAAGGAGCGGGCGGAACACCTTATGCTCGTCGATCTCGAACGAAACGACCTGGGCCGCGTCTGCCAATTCGGCAGCGTGCAGGTCGATGAATTCATGGCCATTGAGCAGTACTCCCACGTCAGCCACATCGTGTCCAATATCAGCGGCACCTTGCGGCCGGACGCCACGCCCTTCGATCTGATTCAGGCGCTATTTCCTGGGGGTACCATCACGGGCGTGCCAAAGATCCGCTGCATGGAGATTATTGAGGAGCTGGAGCCGGTACGCCGTGGCCCCTATACAGGATCTTTCGGCTACATCGGCTGGAACGGCGAGCTCGATCTCAATATCGTGATTCGAACTTTGGTATGGTGCGCGGGAAAGGGCTACTTGCAGGTCGGTGCCGGGATTGTCGCCGACTCCGATCCGGCCAAGGAATACGAGGAAACACTCCAGAAGGCCCAGGCTTTCTTCAGCGCACTGCAACAGACGTAACGATGCGGATTTATCTCAATGATCGGTTCGTGCAAGAAGAGGAGGCCGTCGTCTCCGTCTTTGATCACGGTTTTCTCTACGGCGATGGCGTCTATGAAACGATTCGCTCCTACGGAAGCCAGATCTTCATGCGGGACCAACATCTCGCTCGGCTTCGACGGTCTGCAGAAGCGATCGGCCTGACCATCCCGATTCCCGAACATAGATGGCCGGCGCTCCTCCACGAGGCCATGACGCAGAATGACGTCGGACACGAAGGCACCGACGCGTACCTTCGCATTACCATTTCCCGAGGACCCGGCAACATCGGCTTGGATCCGGCCCTCTGCCCAACCCCCACCGTGGTGATCATGACCAAGCCGCTTCAGCCTCCCTCGCCTCAACAGTACCGGGCCGGCGTAAGCCTGATCGTCGCCCGAACAAGACGGAACTTGCCCAGCGCGCTCTCGCCACAGATCAAGGCCACAAACTTTTTGAACAATATCCTGGCCAAACGGGAAGCCATCGCGGCCGGTGCCTTCGACAGCATCCTGCTCAATTGGGAATCACATCTGACGGAATGCACCGTTAGCAATCTCTTTTTCGTCCGAGCAGGCCGGCTCTGCACCCCGGCACTTGCATGCGGCCTGCTGGACGGTATTACGCGCGACATTGTGCTCAGCCTCGCTCGGGAAGCGCAGATTCCGGTTGACGAAGGACATTTCGGGATCGAGGCGATCCATAAGGCTGACGAGTGTTTTCTCACCAACACGACGATGGAAGTGATGCCAGTCACTATGGTGGACGGGCATCCGGTGGGGAATGGAACCGCTGGCCCTCTCACCCAACAGCTCCACAGACTATTTATTGTCAACCGATCCCGTTTTTTAGAACCCTAGTGGGGCGACCCCCTCCCAGACCCTGTTGTTTTCCTGCACTATTTATTCTTGGCCTCCAGGCACAAGATCTGCAGTTTCTTGACACCCAGTGGCAGACTGATATCGTTGCAACCATGCACAATGCCTTTCATATAATAATGACATTCCTCGGGCGGCACGCAGCCATTGGGCTCACCACGGCGGTGATCGCAGGATTCGGCTCGCTGGCCTTCTCTGTACCAACAACCACGGCAGAAATTTATCAGTTTGTCGGGCGCGACGGGTCGATCTCTCTCACGAATGTTCCGTCAGACTCGCGCTTTCGAAAAGTTGAGATCGAATCCAGCCGACTCCATGCCACCTTGTCCGAGCGAGAGCTCGAACCTGTCATCCGACGCTATTCCTCACGACATCAACTCCATCCCGCATTGATCCGAGCCGTCATCAAAGCTGAATCGAACTTTGATCCACGGGCGGTTTCTCGTGCTGGCGCTATCGGCCTGATGCAACTGATGCCGCAGACCGCCGTGCGTCTGGATGTGCGGGATATGTATGATCCGGATGATAATGTGGCCGGAGGGACGAAATACTTACGCCAGCTGCTGGACCGCTTCCACGGAAATTTGCCGCTGGCCCTGGCGGCCTACAATGCTGGGGAGAATGCGGTCGACCGCTATCAGGCGCTCCCTCCGTTCGATGAAACCAGACAATACGTTCGGAAGGTTCTCCGATACTACCGCACATTCCTTGTGCGCGATGGCGTCATCATGGAACGAGCGGTCAGCCGATACGCCCCTGCAGAGACAACAGCAATCCCCGCGATTTCTGAGCTGTCTTCCCACTAACGACTTCCCCGCTCGATAGGCGACTGTGTTGCTGCCAACCGGCCCGCTTGGCCTCTGGAAAATCTGACCGGAAATGGGCCCCGACGCTATTTTCTCGCCACAGCGCCGCTTCCGCGACGCATTGCGCCACCTGCACCATGTTCTTCACTTCCAGCGCTGCTCGGCTTGCAAACGGCTGGGCCACGAGTTGGGCCCACCGTGACAGTTGCGCACAGGCCCGGATGAGTGACTCGCCCGAGCGAATGACGCCGACCTGTCCCCACATCGTTCGCCGAAGTGAACTTCGCAACTTTTCCGCATCCTCCAATGCGCCGAATAGGCCCGCTCCGATCGTGGCCTCCTGAGACGACAGTGTGGGGAACTCCTGTCGGTCGGCAAACGCCACAGCTGCCGCTGCTGCGCGCGCGCCAAATACCAATCCTTCGAGCAAGGAATTACTTGCCAGACGATTCGCTCCATGCACACCGCTACAGGCCACCTCCCCGGCGGCGAAAAGCCCTGGAACTGTCGTCGCCCCGTTCAGATCAGTCCAGACCCCGCCCATCATGTAATGCGCGCTTGGAGACACAGGGATCCATTCCTCCGTGATATCGATGTCATAGCGAAGGCAGGTTGCATAAATCGTCGGGAAACGCCGCTTCACGAACTCTGCACCCAAGTGGGTGACATCAAGATAGACATGACGCGCCTTCGTCGCCGCCATCTCCGCCAAGATCGCCCGAGACACGATATCTCTCGGCGCCAACGCCCCCATCGGATGGTACCGTTGCATGAACAGCGCACCCTTATTATTGCGCAGCTGCGCGCCTTCTCCTCGCATCGCTTCCGACAGCAAGAACGGAGGACTCGATGGCAAATACAGTGCAGTGGGATGGAATTGAACGAACTCCATATCTTGAAGCACCGCGCCCGCGCGCAGTGCCATGGCCATCCCATCACCAGTGGCATTCGGGGGATTGGTCGTCCGCGCATAGATCTGCCCGGCCCCGCCGGTGGTGAGCACGATCGCGCGAGCCGGCAGCACGAACTGGCGACCAGACCCTTCATCCAACACAACGGCCCCGCAGCAACGTCCGGCATCGACCACGAGATCCACGGTAAAGTGATGATCCAATCGCTGAATACGTTCCTGCCGATTCACCTCGGCAATCAACACTCGCACCATCTCGTTCCCCGTCGCATCTCCCCGCGCGCGCAGAATGCGGCTTCGGCTGTGGGCAGCCTCTCGAGCAAACGCGAACTTGCCATCGACTTTGTCGAACTTGGCCCCCCACCCGATCAACTCTTGAATTCGCTCAGGTCCTTCTTCGACGAGGACCCGCACCGCTTCTTTCCGGCAGAGCCCATGCCCCGCTTTGAGCGTGTCGGTTAAGTGGATGGCCACATCGTCTTCTTCACTCATCGCCACCGCCACCCCGCCTTGCGCGTGAATCGAACTGCTCTGAAGCGGATGCCCTTTCGTCAGCACCATGACACGGCCGGCACGGCTCAGCTGCAGCGCCGCGCGGAGACCGGCCACACCGCTCCCAATGACCAGAAAATCGGCCTGAACAGGAGCGCGGGATCGACGAGATGGCATGGATTATTTCTTTTTGGGAGAATGTGTGGAGTCGGTTGTGGTCTGCCGAGCTTTCATGCCAAAGGGAGAATCGCCTTGAACCCCGCGCAAAAGAATCGACTTTGTGCCGACCCACTGCAATCGCGTATGGCCTCGCTGGCGAAGGCCCGGATCGTCCGCATCTTTTTTCCACAGCCCCTGCCAATGCACGAACACATCGATATCGTCCCCTTCGATCATAATGCGCTCGACCGCGAAGTCCAACGTGATAGCACTAAATGTGTCGAAATCGCCTTGAGCCTCTTCCCGCAGCCGGTCAAGCTGATCAATCGGCATCATGAGTGAGGCCAGATCCGACGAATCTTTCTTCACATAGGCCAGGCGAAGCGATTCCACCGCCCGATCGATGCGGAGGTACCGTTCGTGATCTTCGGGATATTGAATCGTCTTGCCGCCGCATCCAACGCCGATCAAGGATATCCAGCCGAGCAGGAGCAAGACGGGAAGCAGCGGGAATTTGAACGGTGACATCATGGTTGCAGTATAGGAATGGGTATCAGGCAGGTCAAGCGGCCCGTAAGCCGGCCCCCGCCGCAATCGTGATCAATCAAATCCGTTGATGGCCTTGCAATTTGAGGCGAAAACTTCTACACTCCCGGCTTCGCAGGAGAGAACGCATGTCCAGTGTTTTGAAAAAACGCCGTAAGAAAATGCGCAAGCACAAGTACAAGAAGTTGCGCCGGCGTCAAAAGTTTGAACGTCGTAAAAGCTAGGCTCACCCGAGAACGGGGAGGAGGGGTCGGTGCCCGAAGGCAAGAAGGTTCGCATCCGCGTCCGGACTGTGAACTGCGTCTACGTTGGCGACTTTCTCATTCCTCCCATGCGGAATCGTGTGTCCGATGCGATCAACGAAGAGCAACGTCTCTTTATCAGCCTCACCGATGTGGTGATCGATGATAAGGATCGCTCGGACTTTGTAGCCATCAATAAGAACCTGATCGAGTCCATCGCACAGCTGTAGCTGTCTGCAATGCCACCGGCTTGAGTCTCTACCTCCACGCCGTTCTCTCTTGGTTTTTCTGTAGCCGCCTCCTCTAAGATCGCCCCTCATCATGTCCACCTTCTCACCATTTCTCCCGTTCCTGAAACCCTATCTGTCCCGCATGGTGCTGGCAGGCGTGCTTGTCATGGGTGTCGCCGCCATCAATCTTGCCCTGCTGCGGTTGGCCGGCACTCTGTGGGACGTCATTACCGTGCAGCACGACCAGTCCCGGATGACAGACTTGATCACAGTCTTTCTCGGACTCGTAGTCCTGCAGGGCCTCTGCTCGATGGGCCACAGCTATCTGACCGCATGGATTTCGCAGCGAATCGTCGCCGATTTTCGCCAACATCTCTTTGCGCATCTGCACACCTTATCAGTGAGCTTCTTTGCCCGCCGGCGAACCGGCGAACTCCTTTCACGGCTCATGAACGACGTGACGGTTATCCAGTCGGTCGTCACCGAAACGCCGATCGACAGCGCGAAACAGCTGGTGACCTTCATTGGAGGAATCACGTTCTTGCTGACGATGAATTGGCGCCTCTGCCTCTTGATCCTGGTTCTGCTCCCTTTGCTCGTCCTCGTGGCCAAGTTCTTCGGTCGAAGGCTGAAATCTCTCTCGACCTCGATTCAAGATCAAACCGCTGCACTGAGTACCCTGATCGAGGAAGTGATCTCCGGCATCCGTATCGTAAAGTCCTTCGTCCAAACACAGCGCGAAGAGACCAGGTTTGCCACGCAAGTCGAACAGACCTTGACGTTGACGATGCGACGGGCCAGCATCATGGCGGTGTTTATTCCCGTCATCAGCCTCCTCACCTTCTCCGCCGCGGCGGCGGTGTTGTGGTATGGGGGACGCCAGGTCATCGACGGGAGCGTGTCGCCGGGCGATCTCTTTGCGTTCGTCCTCTTTGCCGGAATTCTGATCGGCCCTTTCAGCTCCGCCGCCCGCGTGTTCGCGCAGATCAGGGAGGCGCAGGGTGCCACCCAACGGGTGTTCGAAATTCTGGACACACATTCCGAAGTGAGCGACTCCCCCACGGCCACGCCGCTGTCCACCGTCTCGGGACACATCCGGGCAGAACACCTCAGCTTTGCCTACGATCCACGCCAACCGGTCTTGACGGATCTGTCGTTCGAAGCCAAGCCGGGCGAACTGATCGCCATCGTCGGTCCCACCGGCGCCGGAAAAACGACCGTGATGAACTTGCTCCACCGTTTCTACGATCCGACTGAGGGGCACATCACCATCGACGGGCAGGATCTCCGCCAGGTCACAATGGACAGTTGGTATCGACAGATCGCGCTGGTCCCTCAAGAGACGATCTTGTTCGGCGGGACGATTCTCGACAATATCCGCTATGGAAACAGGGAGGCCACTGAGGAGGAGGTGGTGGCGGCGAGCCGTGCGGCCCATGCCCACGACTTCATCATGAGCTTCCCGGACCAGTATCAGACCATCGTGGGAGAAAAAGGAATCAATGTATCGGGCGGACAGCGTCAGCGCATCGCCATCGCCAGGGCCATTGTGAAAAATCCACGGATCTTGTTGTTGGATGAAGCCACCTCTGCCCTCGACAGTGAGTCGGAACGACTCGTCCAGGAGGCGCTGGAACAACTCATGAAAGGCCGAACGACCTTTGTGATCGCCCACCGCTTGACGACCATCCAACGAGCTGATCGCATTCTCGTCCTCAACAAAGGACGCCTCGTTGAAACCGGCACCCATGCCGAACTGATGGACCGTCAAGGCCTCTACCGCTATCTCTACACCCTTCGGCTCACCGAACTCCCTTCGTAAGCCTCGAAGATTCGCCGCATTGCTCCTGGACTCAACTCAGTTTCGGCCCCAGACCGACCGATAACGAAAGAGCATGCAGGTTGCCCAAACAGGCCGTTCCCTTCGTACGTCGTTCGTGGAGCGTCGTTCGTCACTCGTTGCAGAACCAGCCCGGCATGTTCGTGAGATACGTTTCACAACTCACGCTTCACGGGTGTCGAGAGTGCTGCTGGCGAACTGAGCCAGTCTCCTGCTAGGGTGGTAATAAAAAGCCTGCTCCGCCGACTGTTCTCCTGCATGAACCGTTGAGGAGGCACATGCCACATTCAGACCGAACCGCCCCATCAAACCCGGCCAGTCCGCCACCGCTCACAGCGGAACAGCAGCGCCTCGAGGAAGACGCCCGCCGCCAACAACACTGGAAACGTTGGGGGCCCTATCTGAGCGAGCGGGCATGGGGAACTGTCCGCGAAGACTACAGCCCTCACGGGACCGCCTGGGAATCATTTCCTCACGACCAGGCCCGTTCGCGCGCTTATCGCTGGAATGAGGACGGACTGGCCGGCATCTCCGATCGTCACCAATACATCTGCTTCGCGATCGCCCTCTGGAACGGACGAGATCCCATTTTGAAAGAACGGGTCTTTGGCCTGGCGGGCAATGAAGGGAACCACGGCGAAGACGTCAAAGACTATTACTTCTATCTCGATTCGACCCCGACCCACTCCTACATGAAGTACCTCTACAAGTACCCGCAGGCGGAATTCCCTTACGCGAAGCTCGTGGAGGAAAATCGTCGGCGCGGCCGCCGTGACTTGGAGTACGAACTGATCAACACCGGTGTCTTCGATGAGGATCGCTACTTCGACGTGGTCGTGGAGTATGCCAAGGCCACCCCGGAAGATCTCCTCATCCGCATCCAGGTGGTCAACCAGGGACCCGATCCTGCTGAGCTGACGCTTCTGCCCACGCTCTGGTTTCGAAACACCTGGTCCTGGGGTCTCGACGCGAGGCGACCGCGAATGCGTGAAGGAGCAGCAGCCAAGGGGATGAGCGTCATCGAACTGGACCACGAGTACTATGGCCGACGCCGCCTCTGGTGCGATCGCCAACCGACACTGCTGTTCACAGAGAACGAGACGAACACCCGCCGGCTCTACGGAGACGCAGAGGGAGCCCGGCATGTGAAAGACAGCTTTCACGACTACGTGGTGCAGGGCGACAAAGGGGCGGTGAATCCCGACAAGATCGGCTCGAAGGCTGCTGCCCACTACACCTTCTCACTGGCTCCAGGCGCATCGGAGACCATTCACCTTCGCTTCACGAACGAAGACAGCGACAAGAGCCTCACGCGCGAGACCTTCGACGCGACGTTCACGCAACGGATTCAGGAGGCCAACGAGTTCTACGACTGCCTCGCGCCGAGCGAACTCTCCGAAGACGCACGCCGCGTGCAGCGCCAGGCCTTTGCCGGCCTGCTCTGGAGCAAGCAGTTCTACCACTACGACATGGCGCGGTGGCTCAAAGGCGACCCGCTCGGCCCTGAACCACCGCGCGAACGGCTCCATGGCCGTAACGCGGACTGGACGCATCTCTACAATGCCGATGTGATTTCGATGCCGGACAAATGGGAATATCCCTGGTATGCGGCCTGGGACTTGGCGTTTCACTGCATCCCGCTGGCCTTGGTCGACGCGACCTTTGCCAAAGAACAACTGATCCTCATGCTCCGCGAATGGTACATGCACCCGAACGGTCAGATCCCTGCGTACGAATGGGCCTTCTGCGACGTCAACCCGCCGGTCCATGCCTGGGCAGCCTGGCGTGTCTACAAGATCGAGAAGAAACGCAAAGGCGTGGGAGACCGGCTCTTCCTTGAGCGTGTGTTCCACAAACTGCTCTTGAATTTCACCTGGTGGGTCAATCGCAAAGATGCTGATGGCAAGAACATCTTCCAGGGCGGCTTCCTCGGCCTCGACAACATCGGCGTCTTCGACCGCAGTGCCCCGTTGCCGACCGGCGGCCATATCGAACAATCGGATGCGACGAGTTGGATGGGCATGTATTGCCTCAACATGCTCTCGATCGCGTTGGAACTGGCCCGCGAGAACCGGGCATACGAAGACGTCGCCAGCAAATTCTTCGAGCACTTCGTCTACATCTGCCGCGCCATGAACAACATCGGTGGTGAGAAGATCGAGCTCTGGAACAAGGAAGACGGGTTCTTCTACGACGTGCTCCATCTTCCTGACGGGCAGACATTTCCCTTAAAAGTCCGATCACTGGTCGGGCTGATCCCGCTCTTTGCAGTGGAGACGTTGGATTCTGAACTCATCGATCGCCTCCCCCGGTTCAAACACCGGATGCAGTGGTTCATCGAAAACCGTCCCGACTTCAGCTCGCACGTGGAAACCCAATCACAGGACGGCGAGGTCCGGCGCTTCCTGTCCCTGGTGAACCGCGACCGGCTGAAATCCGTGCTGCGTTATATGCTGGACGAAGAGGAATTCCTATCTCCCTACGGCATCCGTGCCCTCTCGCGCTACCACAAGGATCACCCCTACGTCCTGTCGGCGATGGGCATGGACCATCGAGTGGACTATGAACCGGCCGAATCGAGCACGGGAAATTTTGGCGGGAACTCCAACTGGCGTGGCCCGATCTGGTTTCCCGTCAACTATCTGCTGATCGAATCCCTCCAGAAGTTCCATTACTTTCTCGGCGATGAGTACAAGGTCGAGTACCCGACAAGATCCGGCCGGTCTGTCCCCTTGAACGAAGTCGCCGCAGAATTGTCACGGCGGCTCACCCACATCTTTCTCCGCGACCAAACCGGGCGACGACCCGTCTTCGGAGGCACAACCAAGTTCCAGGAAGACCCCCTCTGGCGAGACGCGGTTCCCTTCTACGAATACTTCCATGGAGACAACGGCGCCGGCCTTGGCGCGAGTCACCAAACAGGATGGACGGGATTGGTAGCGAAGCTGATTCAGCAGTCGGGGGAGTAGGACGGCACAGATTGGGCGGTCTTCTTGCTCGCGCAACGCGCGGCCTGTCGGGGAACGAAGCGTCTCGGCGCCGAGAGTGTGGGCGGGTGAGAATGGGGGGAAGGCCCCCCGGCATCCTTCGGGGATTCTTGCTTACATCCCGATCGCTTCTATCACTTGCAGGTCCTCAGCCGTGAGGGTGAGCTGTTCAGCTTGCAGATCTTCTTTCATATGTTGTGGGTTCGTGGTGCCGGTCAAGGGGAGCATCCCGACCTGCATCGCAAACCGAAACACGACTTGTGCGAGACCAGCCCCTAACCGTTGGGCGATAGCCCGAATGCCTGGATCAGCAAAGACTTCTCGATTGGCAGTCAACAGCGAAAAGCCTTGATAGATAATGCCATGGGCCCGGCAGATCTCCCGCACCTCTTTGTCCCATCCGAGTGCGGCATAACAGCGGTTCTGCACCATCATGGGTTTCACCGCTGCCTGGGCACAGAGCTGGGTGAGTTGCTCAGCCGTGACATTGCTGATGCCGATCATTTTCGTTCTTCCTGACCGATAGAGCCCTTCGATGGCAGCCCACACCTCCCGGTCAGCGTCTCCCAATCCCTGCCGCTGATAGGGCCCGTGCAAGACATAGGAGTCGAGATAGTCGGTGTGCAAGTGCGCCAACGAGCTGTCGAAGGACTGTGTCACTTGGGTAGTGAGATTAGCCGAGGCATCGTAGGGAGTGCGATGGTCCTGGCCATTCGTCGGCGTAAATTTGGTTTGCAGAAAGAGGCGATCTCGCGTGACCCCTTGCTGCGCGAGGGCCAGCAGGGCCTCCCCCACCAGGGCTTCCTGGTAATGGATCAGTTGATTGGCCGTGTCGATGGCTGTGAAGCCTGCCGCTACCGCTAGCTGCACCAGTTGCGTCGTGGCCTCTTTTTTCCACGCCGTGCCATACATGAACGAAGGAACCGGCACATTGTTATAGGCGGTCAAAGGCATGCTGCGTTCTCCAAAATGAACAGACTGCTGATGCTTGCGGGGGCATGCTACGAGCCGTCACGAAGAGGCGGGACGCCGGGCTTTAATGAGATCCGCCACAGGGTAACCCAACTGCTGGGCCCGCTCGACCAGACGCCGATACGTGGTCTCGTCCAGCTGAGGGGTCCGGGACAGAATCCAAAGGAATCGACGATCCGGAGTACCCACCATCGCAATCCGATACTCCGGCTCGAGCTCGAGAATCCAATAGTTCCCCTCGCGGGATGAGCCAACCAGCTGGGCGAACCAGTTGTCGAATACTACCCTGAGTCGTGCGTTCGTCTTGGCATCGACCACGGTCGCCACTCCCTCTGCCTGCTCGACCTTGCCGGTATCCGTCACACACTCATTGTGTACGCCGACTGCCCCGTCAGGACGGTTGGAATACATCGCCTTGGAGTCCACGCAGTGACGCTGAAACCACATCGGGAGCCGTGCAATTTCATACCAGGTGCCGGCATAGCGCGAGAGATCCACCGACGCGACCGTCGGTAGCTCATCTCTAGAATCCACTCCCGCACAGGCCCCCAGCGTGAGGCACAGGACCGTCAGCGCGAGACGGGCGCTCACAGAGCCTGTACGGTTGGCGCCACGTCGCAGTGGCAACATCCTCATCGGCATCAGCCTCTCATCCTCCCTCGCGGCAGGCCGCGGCGCCAAAGCCGCGGCTCCACGATGTTTCCGAAGAGCGGCGCTACTTCCGGACGGCGATCCCGTGGGTATCGGCCGTTTCTTTTCCATCTTTCATGTTCGTAATGGCTGCCTGCCCTTTATAGTGACCGACCTTCCCTCCGCCATCGACGTGAATGACACCGACGCCGGGGATCGTCCCTTTGGCATTATTCGCCGTCTTGTCATTCCCGGTGAGTGGATTAGGACCGCGCAACCCGACGAAGACATATTGGCCGTCCGGCGCGTTGTCCATGAGATCAGGAGCTGGATCCTTGTTCGCATCCGTCACCAGCTCGATCGAGCCCACGCTCAGGTTCGAGAGCGTATCGATGATTTCGACGTTGTTCCCGGCCCGGTCCGCACTCCAGACATAGCGTCCCACCCCGGCCATCCCGTGGGAATCGGCAAACTTGTCGTCCCGTTGAGACACCAGCTTGGCCGAGACCGATTTCGGAAGGTTGGACAGGTCGAGGGCGTACACATCATAGGAGAGAGGCGCCACCGGCCAGCCGCCACCGGAATTGATATACATCGTCTCGCCGACCTGAATACCGCCGCAGCCGGCTGGGTGAATCTGATTATTGTCGAGCGTGGCCACAACTTTCATCGGCGTGGTGGTGACATCGAACACCAACAGCCCCCCTCCACGTAGTGTAACGAAGGCATAGCGACTGGATGACTCCGTGATCGGGCAAATCGGCGACGTATCCGGACGCTCCCCACTCTCGAGGGCAGCGAGATTCACCACATCCTTCTCGGGATCAAAGCTGAATTTATGAGCGGCATAGTCGGTCCAGATCCGGATGAACTTCTTCTCGGCGATATTCGCCGCAATCGCCATCTTCTGATCTGGCGTCGGCCAGGCCGCATGGACATTCTTCCCCATCGACAAACAGGCCTCCGGTTTACGCGTCTTGGCATCCATAAAAAGCACGTGGCCGCTCAGGAAGGAGAGGATCGCGTGATCCTGGTCCTTGTTGAAGAACAGCATATGCGGACGCCGGACCGGCTTCTTGGTCGCCTCTTCGCAAAATGTGTTGATCTCACCGGAGAGATCGATGGTGACGGCCGGTTTCGCAGCGGCAGGATTCGCCGCGAGCGCCGCCCCGTCATAGATATAGAGAAAGCCGCCGCTTTCCTTCGCCGTATCGGATTGATCCGTCAGCCACACTTCATAGGCGGAGGCTGGAGCCATGCCGCCGATTCCCACTCCTGCCCCAACCAGGGCGCTCGCCGCGACGGCAAGAATAAGACGAGACAGACCTCT
>CAVSCZ010000016.1:0-86371 GCA_963726635.1 uncultured Nitrospiraceae bacterium | reverse complement strand
AGATAAGGAGAACAGCAGCGATGATGACACCAATTCCTGCTCCAGCGAAGCCCCAAGTTTTTTAATCAGCGCCAGAAGACAATCCAACCGTAGGCGGCCTTCAGTCCATTGGGTGGCGATATGCGCATCGAGAGACGAATCGGGCACAACCGCCCTGCGGATCACGCCTTTGGTGGCACGATTCCATTGTCCCAAACATTCACGAGCGATTCCGAATGAATAATAGATCGCGGCGACGCGCCGCAACAGTGCCCAACAGCAAGAATAGGCCGACGGCCATGTCCAGATTCTGCATCATGACTTGCCCGTCACCGCGGCAGTTCGCTCATGAGAGTGTCCGGCCAAATTCCTGCGAACAGAACAATTTCGACGCGTCGATTCATTTGCCGCCCTTCTTCAGTCTCATTGCTCGCGATCGGCCGGATGTCGCCATACCATTCGATGATAAATTTCTGCGAATCCGCTCCGTTCTCCTTCAGCACACGTACCGTTTGAGTCGCACTTGCCCTGGAGAATGCCAACGTCCCGACATACTGGTCGGAACGGTCAGAGACCGAGGCCCCGTCAGCATGCCCGGTTACTCGGATTTCCTTGAGAGGAGTCGTCTTGAAAAGAGTCCCCATCTGCTTCAGCACTTCGATGCCATCCGGCTTCATCTCATGACTCCCGACATCGAAGAGCAGTCGATCGGCAAGAGTGACAGTGAGATGATCGCTGACCCGTTGCATCCTGATGTCACCATTGAGCAATTCCGTCCGAAGCACCTGCTCCAAATCGTTCTGCACTTGCCTCAGCTGTTGCTCAGTCCTGTCGACACATCCGATCAACAGAGCAGTACTCATCAGGACACTCGCAAGGAAGGTCATGGTCTTCACGATCTCTCGCTCCCGCTGCTTACGCTTGTTATCAAACCGATCCTGCACCGATACATCCGTGACGAGAACCGGACTGATCCCGCTACCATGCCCTGTGCATGAAGACTGATCTCATGATGGGAACCGTAGCCGGCAAGAAGATTCGTCGCCTTGCTACACTCTCCTGGCTCCCACGATCAGCAAGCAATGCCTCCGACCAGTGCCAATCCCCCGACAAGGGGCGTAAGCGGGATGGTCTCCTTTGTGTCAACCGTGGCTTGGAGAGGGCCGAGGTCGATCACCTTTTCGCGGGTCGTGTAGGTGATCCCTTGGTAGGTGAACGCCACGATGCCGAGCATGATGAGGGCGATACCGAGAATTGTTGCTGTTTTCATGATCATGTCCTTTCGCGTGAGGTCACACAGCCTGCTTCTTTCGCGTGGTGCCAGTCCACGTGCGACCGACTGGGACTGCACAAGGGCTCTGACACCCATCACCGGCCCCTCAGCTAAGTGCGCCGGCCGAGCCGACCGGTCAGGGCCAGGATGACCAGGATCAGGAGAATCAATCCCAGTCCTCCGCTGGGGAAATATCCCCAGTCGGCGCTGTGCGGCCAAGTGGGCAGTGCGCCAACGAGCAACAACACCAGTAGGACGATTACAACGGTGCTCATCTCATGTCTCCTTTTTTTCCGAACCTTCAGCCACACTGCCTATCAACTGTGACGATGCACTCCGCCGTCAGGCCTTCTTCTCGCCAGACAGCCGCTCACGCTCCCGCTGACATAGCAGTGCGCCCGGCCTCGACCGCCTCGGTCAGAACCGACCTGTTTGTCTCTGAACGAACTCGCGTCCCTTGTCCACCGCCTGATCCAAGACCTGGGTGGCCTTATCGGCCAGCTCATGGACATTCTCTTCGGCTCGCCGTGCATAGCCTCGCATCTGCTCCCGTGACTCACGACCAGACTGCGGCGCCAGCAACAGTGCCATCGCGGCCCCCACCAACCCTCCTCCCACAAACGCAAGTCCCACCGCTCCCAGGGAACACCCTCTGTCATCTGCCATGGAACGTCCCTCCTTTTCGGTGAATGTGTGCCTTGACGACGGTCGTCGTGGCCCTAAACACAGGCATTATGCTGGCCAGGTTGACCAGCAGTGAACGGGGGGATGACCACATACGGTGCGCATCCCGAAGATTCCCCTATAATCGGCTACTTTCCGTAGGTAATCTTCATCGATTCAATGTCGTTGGACATGTCCAGCTTGGAAAGGTCCGGAATGTGCTGGCCCGAAGTGAAGGCGATCTCCGTACCCTTGAAATCCTTATCCGTTGAATAAAACCTGTCCCCAGCGCTCCCTTCGCCTCACTCCAATTATTGACTATCGGCTCGGTGGTCTTCCCTCTTGCTGGTCAGCATGGCCAACATGCCTTCCGCAGTCCGCTGGTCAGAAGCGAACAGGAGAGGATAGTTGCCCTGAGAGAGAGCCCTAAACTCATCCTGTTCCCCGGCGGGAACTTTCAACAAGACGGCCAAAGAAGTGAGATATTCCCCATTCCCACGTGCGATATCCTGTTCCAGATTCTCAAACACGACAGCGGTAAACATACGGGCCTTTTGGCTATCCAGTACGGTGCCGTCGGCACTGATAAACTCCCCCGGACTCGTGCTCGATGTGAACTTGGCGAACGTGTCGACCGTGGCTTTGGACGTGTTACAGGCAGAAATAACGAGTCCTGCGCTTGCCAGAACCAATACACCCACGAGGCCCTTCAACGTCATGATGCTCATGAGACAATCCCCCTTGTGTTTGCCCCCACTGATTTCGAGGAGGCCAACCCTTCTTGAACGGATTGGGCCAGCCCCGAGGGCTGGCCCAATCTCTGTGCCTGAACTTCTTCTACCTTCGTATCCCAGGACCTACTTCTTTGGCTGTACGTGTCTAATGGACAGCTGCATGGTTCTTTTCCGTGGCCTGGGCCTCCACTTTGTCGCCGACCTTGATGGCGCCGTCCAGGGTAGTGGTCTTGTCTACATGCAGGCGGATTTCCTTGCCGGCCATATCCTTCACCACGTAAAACTCCCCGTCGATCTTCAGCAGGTCCCCGCTGACCGTCTGGGTGGCTTGCGCAGCCATGTCACCAGCCGCGAATGAGAGGGATGCCATCGCCGGCACTGAGGATCATGGCGAACACGAACAGACTGATGAGCTTCTTCATGACGGAACCTCCTTGTAAGTGATTATGTTGCATGCGATTGCGCTGACTCATTCGTTTCGAACCAAAACGAGCGATGCCATTCCCAAGGCCTTAGGCCTTCTCTTTCACCGTGAGATCGTTCTTCACAGACTTCACGCCCGTTACGAACCAAGCAGTCCAGGACGCATCGGCACTCGTCATGATGTCCTTGACCTCGCCGGTCAGCGAGACGACCCCCGCATTGGTCTGAATAGCAATATCGGCTTTCTTCAGATGTGCGTCCTTCGCGAAGCCCTCCTTCACGCGTGCCGTGATAGCCTCGTCCTTGTCCTCCACCGCTTCGCGTTTAGACGGGGCGACGACCTCGAGGTCGTTCTTCACCGTCTTGACGCCATCGAGCATTTTGGTGATGTCACCCGCTGCATGCTTGGCCGCATCGGAATCGACCTTGCCGCGGAGCATCACGACGCCCTGCGTGGTTTCGACATCAATCTGCCGCCCTTTGACCCGACCATCGGCAGCAAGGGCGATCTTGGTTTTCGCCGTGATCCACGTGTCGTTGATCGGGGTCTTCTCTGTGGCCTTGTCCGCGGCGGTCACTGATGCGGTGATGAATGCCCCACCGACAACCAGGGCCGTGCAGAGTGTCAGTACATAGCGTGTGTTCATGGTCTTCCCCTTAATTGAAATGTGAAATTGCTGAGTGATCCAACTCTCTCTTCTTGATGACTTCCCGTCAGTGCGTCTTCTCCTTTGTAGCTTCAGGGGCCGACTTCTGATGCCACTGGTCAGCCCACTTCATGAGCTCATCCTTTTTATCGCCATACCGCTCCTGAACTTTGCCGACGAACTTGTCGTAATTGCCTTCGATCTGCCTTAGATCATCATCGGTGAACTTGCCATACTGCTGTTTCAGTTCGCCTTTGAACTGCATCCATTTCCCTTTGAGTTGATCCGCGTTCATGATGTCTCCCTCCCCTGTTAGAGTACGATGTCTCGGTTTTCCTATCGATCTGGCCCTGTCCTCCCCAATCTCCCCTTCGATGACCAGTATGGCTAGAAGACCGGCAGCGGTCTGATCAAAATTGCTCATGTGGCAACAATTGATCCGGTAACACCTTGGCGTAGCCGAAAGAGGTTCAGCGTGCGGATCGAGGCGTTCGACACCGAGACCTCGGCACGGATGGGCTCCTTCAATTTAGGAACAAAGCGGTAGGTGGTTGGACTGGCATGATTGTGTGCAGAACAACTAGGCCCGTTCCTGACTAATGTCCTGAACGAGTCCTCTTTAGCTTCAAAGAGGAAGCCCAGCAGTTGCCGGCGAGGTTCGCCTATCGATGCGCGGAGCAAAAAGACGGCCTGAGCGCCGCGATGCTCATATCTACCGGAGGGGAATCGCCGAGGGTATCGAGCGCTGGGCCTGTAACCTGAAACAGGCTATGGTCGAACGGTGAGGTTATTCACGACTGTGTGAACCCCCTCCACTTGACGCGTAATCTCCTCCGCCCGATTCTTGTCTTGCAGAGTTGCTGCCACGCCGGTGAGATAGACGGTGTTCTCGACGGTCTTGACGCTTATTTGAGTCATCGTCTTGAGCGGACCGTCCGTTGCAAGATGCGTCTTGACTGATGTCGTGATGGCCGTGTCGTCGATGTAGTGCCCCGTGGTCTGGGGATTCGATTTACAGCCGATGGTGAAAAATATGGAGACAGCTACAGCCATCACAATGTATGGAGTCCGAGTCATTCGAGTCCCCCTCTGCTCACGTGAGCTCCCTTCAAGTTGCTATGACGGCTCACTAGACCTTACAGCCGACCAGTCAGCACTAGAATGAGCAAGACCAACAGGACCAAGCCAAGCCCGCCGCTGGGGCCATAACCCCAATTCACGCTGTGAGGCCAGGTAGGCAACGCGCCCACAAGGAGCAGGATCAGGATGACGAGTAGTATGGTACTCATATTTCACCTCCGTTTCAGAATGTTTTAGACCTAGTACAATGCTTGCCGCTACCGCCAGGCTCTCACCTGACAGCCACATCTCTTCTAGTCTGCCTCTAGTTGCTCACAGTACGGACTCAAGATCCTGTGTCCATCAGCGTCACCGAATGGCGTCCTGACACTCAGACATCAGGCGACCTCCGTGATTGAAACCCATATATTCTGCCCTGATCACGCTTCGCAATCTGGTCACAATTGCTCAGTTTTTCAAAAACTACCAGGACGAATCGGTCCTTCCGGCTCGATGCCTGACAGACGCGGTAGATGGGAGGGATCATGGTTGATAGAGCGCGCGACCTTCTTCTTCAGTTAAAACGCCTTTCCTCGATCTGGCCCTGTCCTCCCCAATCTCCCCTTCGATGACGAGTATGGCTAGAAGACCGGCAGCGGTCTGATCAAAATTGCTCATGTGGCAACAATTGATCCGGTAACACCTTGGCGTGGCCGAAAGTGGTTCAGCGTGCGGATCGAGGCGTTCGACACCGAGATCTCGGCACGGATGGGCTCCTTCAATTTAGGAACAAAGCGGTAGGTGGTTGGACTGGCATGATTGTGTGCAGAACAACTAGGCCCGTTCCTGACTAATGTCCTGAACGAGCCCTCTTTAGCTTCATAGAGGAAGCCCAGCAGTTGCCGGCGAGGATCGCCTATCGATGCGGGGAGCAAAAAGACGGCCTGAGCGCCGCGATGCTCATATCTACCGAAGGTGAATCGCCGAGGGTATCGAGCGCTGGGCCTGTAACCTGAAACAGGCTATGGTCGAATGGTGAGGTTATTCACGACTGTGTGAACCCCCTCCACTTGACGCGTAATCTCCCCCGCCCGATTCTTGTCTTGCAGAGTTGCTGCCACGCCGGTGAGATAGACGGTGTTCTCGACGGTCTTGACGCTTATTTGAGTCATCGTCTTGAGCGGACCGTCCGTTGCAAGATGCGTCTTGACTGATGTCGTGATGGCCGTGTCGTCGATGTAGTGCCCCGTGGTCTGGGGGTTCGATTTACAGCCGATGGTGAGAAATATGGAGACAGCTAAAGCCATCACAATGTATGGAGTCCGAGTCATTCGAGTCCCCCTCTGCTCACGTGAGCTCCCTTCAAGTTGCTATGACGGCTCACTAGACCTTACAGCCGACCAGTCAGCACTAGAATGAGCAAGACCAACAGGACCAAGCCAAGCCCGCCGCTGGGGCCATAACCCCAATTCACGCTGTGAGGCCAGGTAGGCAACGCGCCCACAAGGAGCAGGATCAGGATGACGAGTAGTATGGTACTCATATTTCACCTCCGGTTCAGAATGTCTTAGAACTAGTACAATGCTTGCCGCTACCGCCAGGCTCTCACCTGACAGCCACATCTCTTCTAGTCTGCCTCTAGTTGCTCACAGTACGGACTCAAGATCCTGTGTCCATCAGCGTCACCGAATGGCGTCCTGACACTCAGACCTCAGACGACATCCGTGATTCAGACTCTATTATTCTGCCCTGATCACGCTTCGCAATCTGGTCACAATTGCTCAGTTTTTCAAAAACTACCAGGACGAATCGGTCCTTCCGGCTCGATGCCTGACAGACGCGGTAGATGGGAGAGATCATGGTTGATAGAGCGCGCGACCTTATTCTCCAGTTAAAACGCCTTTCTGAATGAGCATCTGAATCAACTTGTAGGCGGGGGGCTTGGCCGGAGGCCATGGGCGGCACACGTTCCTTCGGTTTCGATGGGGTAAGTGTACGCTTCAGCCCATAGACCAGAAAAAACGGTGTGAAGACGATGAGATAGTCCTTGCTGCGAATCCGCACCATGACAGGGCTGCTTTCGGTGTAGGGTGGCAGATCGGGCCCAGACCAGCGGGGGATGCGAAAGTAGAGTTTGCCGTCGTGCCCCGGGATCTCCATGCGACTCAGGTTCGATTCGCTAGCAGGATGCTGAAAAAGTCAGCCAATCTCTCAAGCGCGCGATAGGCGCGATGCGCTTCACGCTTTACGAGAAACACTCCATCGGGCATTTTCGTGACGAACCGTCATGAATAATGTGGGCGAACCGTCCTGTATACCTTGCTGAGCATCTTCCTCATCAATTTTTCCAACCTGAGCAATTGTGACCAGACTGCAATCTGTCTTCTCGGCATACTGCCGCTCACTCTCTCCGTCTACCAGGACCAGAAAGAGGCGACATCGTGACCTGCCGAGTGGCTCGATTGTTCCAACGCTCTACCCAGATGGAACCGGTCTCCTGCTGTGAATGTGACTCGACTCATTTGGAGATGTTATCGACATCGAACACCGTGGGGCCGCATCTATGCCAGACCTGCGCCCAGTCCAGGGTCGAGTCCGACGTGGAGGAAAGCATGGCGCGATCACCGATGACGGGTCAGCCCGTCACCTGAGGCTGCGGCATGAGTGAACGAGCTCACTGACAGGGACGCGAGTGCTGATGCGGCACACGCTATAACCAGAGGAGAACGCTATGAGACAGAGGAACAAGGAAAAGCTCGACACAATCGCTTTTGCGGGGGTGTTGTTGGCGCTTGGCGGCTTTCTAGTATGGTTCATCGCCACACTACCGAGGTGACATAGGGAGTTACTGGAGTTATGGCATCGTCACGTCCAAGGGCATCAGCGGACGTTTTTCCCGCCTCACGATTCATCATGGCGGCGGGTCGCGCACGCGGCGCTAGCCGGGCGACTCACATGATCGACAAAGAACGCAGAAGGAGGACCTATGCTCTGTCAGCGCTGCAGGGGACTGCTCGTCCCTGAAACCTTCGGTGACCTAAGAGCGGAAACAGGCCCCGTGTACTCAGCAACACGATGCATCAATTGTGGATATATCGAGGACTCCGTGGTGCGTGCCAATCGCCTCCGCCCTCCTGCGGCAAAACGGGCGGTGCCTCACAGGAGGGTCAGGAAGGGAGGAGTCGTGTTTATTAAGACTCACTCTGAAATGTATAGCTCCATATGAGCGGAAGATCCCGCGGCAGTTGTACCAGGAATCAGCACGGCGACGATCCAAGAGAAGTGGTATCCGATGCCCGTGAATGGGGAGTGCCCGGTCCATCACCATCCCTGGATCGGATGCGAGCGGTCAGAATCTCGAAAAGGAAATTCCAATGATGAGAAAACACATTCTCGTTGTCGACGACGATGCTGCCTTCCTGAGCATGCTGAAGATGCGCCTGAAAAGTATCGGGCACACCGTGGACACTGCCGAAACTGGCTGGGACGGTCTGACCAAGCTCGAGCACGCGGACTATGACGTCCTGCTGCTCGATTACATGACGCCTGGGATCACTGGCATGACCGTTCTGCAGCACATCAAAACGCGTCATCCGTCAGTACCAGTGGTCATGATGACGGGCCAGTCAAGCAGCCAGACATCGGTGGGCTTGATGAACAGTGAGGAAGGCCAGGAGACAATTCACCGGAGGCCGGTCTGGCTCACGAATACGGTTGAGAAGATCGACCGCGTTCTGACAGACGTCCGGGAACAGATCGAGAATCTCCGGCGGGACCGGGTAAATCTTGGAATGGTGAGGGTTCGATTGTCCTGCAGGAGAGATTGCACGTCATAGCGCGGCGGTGCGTTCGATCAAGCGAGGGTGAAATGACCTCCCATGAAATACTTCTGGAATATCTCGAAAGTGAGCAATTGTGACCAGACGGCCGGTGATCCTACTGGCAGATTGCACGTCACCGGCGTGCGTTCGGTCAAGCCAGTGTGAAATGACCTCCCATGAAATACTTCTGGAATATCTCGAAAGTGAGCAATTGTGACCAGACGGCCGGTGATCCTACGGGCATAATAGAATTGTATTCGATGACCTGCTTCTCACCAGGAGGGTTCGATATGGGTACTCATATCCATGTCAGCGGGCTGTCCTACTTTTGTACCGATGACAAGCTTCGTCAGGCCTTCACCCCGTTTGGAACGGTCGTGCTTGCGCAAGTTCTGAGGGATGACTGTGGCCATTCTCTCGGCCTCGGGGTCGTGCATATGGCCCGTTCCGAGGACGTAGAGCGGGTCTTCAATGAGCACCAGCGCTTTGAAGTATCGGACTCGCACGTGGATCTCTGGGAACCAGAAGAGCCGGAAGGCTCCCAAGCCGAGCGGTTAGTAGGCCAATAATCTGCGAGAGATGCGAGCTGTACAGACGGGCCAAGACACGGGAAATGAGAAGAGCCAGAAGGCGCTCAAGCCCTTGGCGACACTCAGGCGTCGTCTCGCCCAGCCGCTAGTGCCCTCTCCCCGGGCCGTCAGACACTAACGTCCGCATAGCTGTCGCCAGCAATCCTCGCCCGCGTCTCAAGATACTGGCCCCTCGAAGAAGGGTGCATTGCAAGGATCCTACGCTATGAACATTCTCGCCGTTGGGGATGGCTATGGAGGGGGTATGGAGCCTGCTGCTCGCTATTCCCATGGTCGGCATTGTGAAGGTCGTCTTCCAGTATATTGAAGACCTCCAGCCCCCTGATCAGTCACTGAAAGAGTGAAGGAGGCAGTCGGGATTATGTCCTGTAGTCTGAAATCGTTTTTCGGCCACCGAGGGGCCAGCATGTGCTTCGCGGTCATCATGGTGATCGCCGCGCTTGTGTCCGCCCCTGTTGATGCCGCTCCCGTCGTGGTGCGGTTTTCAGAGGGCGTGACCCATGCCTATCTGATCGTGCGGTCGCTTGTCGGGGAAGTCATTGGCCAGGGTGAGCTGACCCAAGTTGTCAAAGAGGGGGGTCTTGTAGAAAGCCAGATGGTCTTCCGTTTCAAGGACGGCTCTCTGCACGATGAAAAGGTGGTCTTCTCGCAACAGCGTGTATTTACAATGATCCGCTACCACCTGGTCCAGCGCGGCCCTTCGTTTCCGGACCAGATTGACGTTTCGATAGACCGAGGTACGGCGCAATACAAGATTCGGTCAAAAGCGGGGGAGGATGGGAAAGAGGAGATGCTGACCGGGGAGGTTGATCTACCCAAAGATGTCTACAACGGTATGCTGATCACGGTTTCAAAGAATTTGCAGAAAGGCGTAGACGAAACGGTGAGCGTTGTCGCATTCACGCCGGCGCCACAAGTCTTCAAACTGCAGTTGCTTGCTATGGATGATCAACCGGTCCGCATAGGCGAGCTGTCAAGTAAGGCGACGCAGTACGTCTTTAAACCCCAGATCGGAATGATCCGAGAGTTTTTTGGCAAGGTCACAGGCAAGCTCCCGACCCGTTTTCACTATGATTGTTGGATCCTGGTGGATGAGGTCCCGGCGTTTATACAATTCGAAGGACCCTTACAAATCATGGGGGAGATCTTGCGAATCGAACTCTTGAGCCCCCGGATGTCTACAAAGCCTGAAGACGGGAAGATTCCTTCAAAATAACGATGGCTGGCATAGATAGGCATCAATCGCTCACGCAGCGCTTTCTCCACGAACAAGTTCTCGAAGTCGGGTCTCATTGGCTACCACTACCGTGGCTTGCATGTGCAGGTTTCCATAGTCGTTGTGCAGGGGCAAAACCGAAGCGGACTGCTTCTTTTCTTCCAAAATGAGCAATTGTGAACAGACTACCCGTGATGAAAGTTTTATCATGAAATAAGTTGATCGACATTTTGAGGCCGCGAACGGCCGAGGTTCGGGACCTCATGAAGAGTGCCCCAAGCGTCCTGGACCAACTGGGATGTCGCCGGCGGAAGTCCGTGAAGACCGATCTCACGTTGAACGAAGAAGCAATACGGATGATAGCGAGGCATTCACCAGGACGGCGAGGGCTTGCTGTTCTGGCGATATTCTGGAGGATCGGCACTGGTCGACGGAATAGTGCCGCTGACCTTGGGGCCGAGAACCGCTGAGAGGACTGGGAACAATTGTGATCAGACTGCGAACGAAATTGCGAAAAAGAACAGGTCCTGTCGTCGGACTCCTTCCTGACAAGAAAATAAGAAAGCCCGCTGCCAGAAAACGAGTCATACCGTTCAACCCCAAGACCTTTCTTGCCAAAGTTGGCAACGGCAAAACGACGGAGCGGGCCCCTAATGGACACCGGATCTTTTCGCAGGGGGATGCGGCCGATGCCGTGTTCTATATCAAGACGGGCGGGATCAAGCTTACCGTGGTCTCTCAGGAAGGCAAAGAAGCCGTCGTCGCGATTCTGAGTCACGGAGATTTTTTCGGGGAAGGGTCCCTCGCAGGGCAGCTAGTGTGCATGGCGACCGCCACAGCAATAGACGCATCCATGATCGTGCGCATCGACAAGGCGGCCATGATTCAGGTACTCCACGATGAGCCCAGCTTCTCCAACCTGTTTATGGCCTACTTGCTGGCTCGCAATGTGCGCATCCAAGAGGACTTAGTTGATCATCTCTTCAATTCGGCCGAGAAGCGGCTGGCGCAGATCCTCCTGTTGCTGGCCCGCTATGGGAAAGAAGGCAAGCCTGAGGGGCTCATTCCGAAGATCAGCCAGGACACGCTGGCCAACATGATCGGCACCACGCGGTCGCGAGTCAGTGCATTCCTGAATAAATTCAGAAACATGGGCTTCATTAGCTACAACGGCACAATCGAAGTGCACAGTTCACTCCTCAATATTGTCCTACACGACTAGCATTCTCTCAATGCGACATCGTTGATTTCTCGCAGGGCAGCGCCAAGCGGCCTCCCCTATCAATTCCTGAAACCTGAGCTATTGTGAACAGATTGCCATCCCTCTATGCGGTATTCATCGGCGCGCTGCGAATCTTTCCTCGGCACTGCTCACGGGAGGTCCTGTTATGAACGTAATACTCGCATTCGCATTGTTCCCACTCCTGTTTCTTGGCCCTCCAGTCTATGCACAAAGCCTTTGCGCAGACTGTCTCAAGGCTGCACAGGAACAACTGAAGCAATGCCTCGGGAATGCCATTAGCGCAGAGGATAAAAAGTCTTGTACGGAGAGACAGGAAGCAAAAGCGAAGACCTGTGAGAACGGTGCGTGCAAGATTGAAAGAGACAATAGCACTAATAGAAATGACGTCCTCCCACAGAAGAAATAACGGGTCCGTGAGATGAGAAAGTGGGGTTCGCGCACCGCATACACTCGTTCTCAAGAGATGTCAGCGTGGTCGCTTCCTGATTGACAACACCCACCCGTTTTTTCATGATCATTCCCTTCACAAGGAAAGACACATATCTAGTCCTCTCCCCGGTTCCCTATTTAGAAAGGTCGCGGCATCATCTATCAAGAGCATTGTTGGCATCGAAGACTCATGGCACGACGTCCTGTTGCAGGTCACCAAGTCGACACGAAGTTTCCTGCCAGCGGCATGCGTACGCGCAGGGGTCAGCGCTCTCAGGTATCACCCTGTTGTCTCCCGGAGTGTCACGTTGATGACAGACGGACAAGTGCGTGTTCTTATAGGATCGCGTCGCGCATGGAACCGGCTCGTTCGGGAGCGGATACCTCCCCGAGTTCCGCGCATCTGATTGTGAATACTTGCGAAATGTCTATTAAGCGCTTCCAGAACGGAGGTGGTCTTGCGTAAGGGTGGGGTGGACGACGAATCCCTTAATGGGCTGCTCGGCGCGTTAGCAGGGGGGAGCGGGGAACGGCTCGTCGCCAAAACGCAACGAGTCTCGCTTTCAGTGAAAGACATTCTGTATCACCCTGGGGAGCCCATTACCTCGGTGTATTTCCCGCTGACCTGTGTCATTTCCATGATGACGGAGATGAAGAATGGAGCGACCATCGAAATTGCCACCGTGGGGAATGAAGGTGTGCTTGGGATCACACCCTATTTGGGAATAGATGAAGCGGTAGCCCTTGCGATCACGCAGGTCTCCGGTGAAGCCCTGCGGATGAGCGTCGAAGATTTTAAAGAGGCGGCGAAGAGTGACGAACACTTCGACACAATCCTGCGTCGCTACACACACGCTCTTCTCATGCAAATCGCTCGTTCAGGGGGGTGCAATAGCTTACATTCAGTAGAAGAGCGATATACCCGATGGCTGCTCATGATGCATGACCGAACGAATGTGGATGTGTTTGCCTTCACGCAGGAGTTCCTATCGAGCATATTAGGCGTGAGCCGTGCCAGAGTGAACATCGTCACGAGAGCGCTCGAAAAAGCCGGCCTGATCAAGAACAGTCGCAGCCAGATCACCGTACTCGACTGGAAGGGACTTGAAGCCTGTTCCTGCGATTGCTATCGGTTCATCAAACAAGAATTTGCGCGAGTACTGGTGTAGGCGTGCTTTTGGTGCACGGCCTGTCGTGTTCGCGCGGAGTGCATTGATTGAGAGGAAGCCTGTGGCGACCAAACGAACCACGCCGTTTAATCCCCAAACTTTTCTCGCCAAAGTTGGCCAGGGCAAAACGCTGCTGCAGGCCCGCAAGCATCACACGATATTTTCGCAAGGGGATGCAGCGGATGCCGTGTTCTACATTCAGGCCGGCCAGGTCAAGCTCACCGTCGTGTCCCAACAAGGCAAAGAAGCGGTCGTGGCCCTTCTGGACCGCGGCAGTTTCTTTGGGGAGTCTTGCCTTGCCGGGCACCTGTTGCATCTGGCCACCGCGACCGCCTTCGGTGACGCCACGCTCGTGCGTCTGGACAAAGACGCGATGCTCCGGCTGCTCCACGACAAGCCGGCCTTCGCCGAGTTCTTCATGACCTATCTGCTGGCGCACAGCATTCGCATCCAAGAGGACTTGATGGATCAACTCTTCAATTCCAGCGAGAAACGGCTGGCGCGGGTGCTGCTGTTAATGGCCCACTTCGGGAAAGAAGGCAAGTCGGAGGCGATCATTCCGAAGATCAGTCAGGAGGTGCTGGCCGAAATGGTCGGCACCACGAGGTCACGGGTAAGTTTCTTCATGAATAAGTTCCGGAAGCTGGGCTTCTTGGAGTACAACGGTGGCGTCCACGTGCACAGCTCCCTCCTCAATATCGTCCTCCACGACTAGCTTCCCTTCCATTACGCGACGTTGATGTCGAGCGGGCAAGCGTGACCAACCTGCCATACTTCTCCAAGACCGAGCAAATTCGATCAGCCTACCATCCCTCCCTCGCCTACCTTCTCGCTTAGCAATTGTGCGGCGCGACAGGGAGACCTCCAATCGCAACATGAAAGAAGTGATCTGAGCACTTTTGTACAGATTTTGCTGGGCCCAGCGCTTAGTTTGAATTGAGATATACATCGGCAGCCGTCTTGCTCCCCGATTCAATCCTTCGAGAACACGCACTGAGTACCCGGCATCTTTTTCAGGATCGAAACCAAGAACAAAACAGCCGTCGGGCTGGACCGGTAAAAGACCTTGATGGTCATCCTAAGAAAGGGAGGTGTGTCATGGGAAAAGGAATCATCATGTGAATGTTAGGGGTGCCCCTTTCGGTGATCGTCATCCTGTGGTTATTTGGTTTTCTGAATTGAGGCTCAGCTCCTCCTTCTCGTGCCTCAGTCGCACTCACAGCTTCGTGCATGTTCCTTAGGTATGCGGCCAAATCCACGGATTACCTGCTGGAATAGCGCAAGGAACTCTTGGGCACGGCTGTTGAGAAAGAATAAGTCGAGAGCGGTAAGGACATCGGTAGAGTAGCTGCCAAAGCGACTGACAAGCTCTTCGACATCGATTGACCCTTTTCCTAGACATTGGAGTTTTTATGGCAGAAGCCCGCTTTCCGTGACTTTTCGCTCTATCGAGCTAACACATGCCTATACAGTTGATGGCCCATTAAATCTGCGACTTTTTGTGCACTATTGACCAGTCTGTAAATGGTGCAGATGTTAGCGTCGGGGGTCAGCAAGAAGTTCTATCCACCAACGCAGGACATCTTCCTGCTTCAACATGAACTGCATTGCACACTGATGCTTGCACTTCAAAGGAGGTTTGTGATGAACAAGTTAAAAGTACTAAGTGGTGTCGCTTGTATGAGCGTGTTACTGGCAACGGGAGCCTATGCTGAGATCCTTGGCGTTCAGCCTGGGACCTCGGATAATCCCAAAGACAATGTGCCAAAGGAGATTCAACGAGGCACTGCGAGCGGAGGAACCGTTGGTTCTGGCGGATCTGGTCCCGGTACACGAAGTGGCGAATTAGTGGACATGAGAAAAGAGAAACCCCAACCCGTCACCCAGCAAGACCTCGAGCGCAACGTCGAAAAGACTCAGGGCGGTGGAGCGGCTATTGCTGCAGAAAAACTTGGGGAAACGAGCAAGGCTGCCGAAGAGTCAACAAAAGAGATCAAGAAGAAGGACTAATGACGATGGGGCGGTTATTGAGTTTGGAGTTCTAAGACTTCCTGTTGCTTGTGGAATCCTGGAATGACCACTGCGGACATCCCCAGTGGTCATTCCGCAGAGGAATCCGCAAGACATAACGGATAAGCGGCGTTACAAAAATACAGCCGTCACAATCCTAATCAATAGTCTCTGCTATCGCGGAATCGAGAGGAGAATTCATGACACAACACACTCTATGGCGACTAGCGGTGCTTACAATGTGGCTCATCGCAACGGTACCAGTTGCTGATGCCGCTTCTGAAGTAGCGGGGACTGATCCTCAGCTTATTTCCGGGGACCGGGTTCTGCTTGGCACGGTAGAGGAAATCAGAAGCGACCAGGCCAAAATCACGATGAGTGAGGGCCAGCCTCGGTATCTCCCCATGCACGTGCGAAAAGCTAAGGGATTGCCGGACCTCAAAACAGGAGATCTGGTTGAGATCACCGTTAATGATCAAAATCTGCTGGTCGATGTGCATAAAGCCGGTGAGGCCAGCCACCATCGTGTGGTCCGTGGGCAACTCGCCGAACCGATGCCAACCGGACACGACAAGGCGGTGATTCGTACGACGGATGGGAAAGAAGAGTCTCACCTCATACGACCGGTCGCGAAAAGCAAGGTGGCGTCCATTCCCGTCGGGGCAGATGCCATTTTTCTCATCGACGAGTTGGATAAGATCGTCGATGTGACAATGGGGAGCGTGGAATCAGTGCATCGGGCGGCCGAACTCGGGCAACAGAAATCGCCTCTCAAGGGTAACCTCGGCCAGGTCGCAGGTGTGGTCCTGAAGCCCTTGAAGGACAATACGATTGTCATTCGCACCGAGGACGGCAAGGAGCACTCGTACCAGGTGCGTCCGCTCATTCAGCCGAGGCTGGCGACGTTATCCACAGGCGATGCCACCGTGCTTTTGGTGGACGAAGAAAGCAAAGTGATGGACGTCGCCTTTCAGCCGGGCGAAACAAAATAACAGACGCCTACAATAAATACTTCTCCGTAGGGCTGATCGGCGAACAATCGCACGACCACTCCGAATAGCTCAAGTCCCTGCGGAGAAGCCTGGGTAGAGACGAGTCAGGACGGCGAGCAGAGACGACGAGTACGTTTATTTTGATTAAGCATCGTTGATTTCGGGCCGGGAGATCGCTAAACTGCCCCTCGGATGCATTCTTCAAATGTGAGCAATTTTGCACAGATTGCAGTCTGTCTATTGGATAGATTTAATCCGATTTTACACACGAATAGGCGTGTGTCCATCCACAGGAGGAAACTATGAGATATTCCGCTATGGCGATGCTCGTGCTTGTCATGGGAGTTGGCGCCGGCTGCACCATATCCAACACCGCTGGTGATTTGCGCGGCATAAAAGGAGTGGACGGCGACAAGCTGACGCACATCAACACGAGGAACTTCGCGGTTAACCTGTTCGTGGTCAAACCGATGTGGGGAGACGCCTCACTGAACTCGACAGTCCAGGCTTTCGCCGATGAGGCCAAAAAAGTCGGTGCGACGAAGGTGCGGATCGTGCAATCAGACGAGACGGTCATGTGGTATTTCCCTCCGCTCTTGGGATTTATTTTCACTCCGGTGTACTCGAGCGTAGCGGGCGATGCGCTTCTCCCCTAGCACAGGGTACATTGAGCAGGCCCGGTTTCACGGCTACCTCTGAAGAAGCGGCAAAGGTGACCGAGGTCAAGACTGACGCAGCGAACTCGGTGGCTTCGTTGCAGCGTCAACTATAGTGGAGATCAGTGCTGTGAGCCAAACCAAGTCAAACCAGTGCGTGGTGGAGCGGGGTGTTGGGACGCCAGCGGTGACGTCTGCTCAACGTATCCCGGTGTCCAATGCCCAGGCTCTCCGCACGGGGTATGTGGAGACTACAAGGCTCGAAACACTTCTGATGGCCTCGCCATCCAGCTTCCTGGGTATCGTCCGGCATGACCGGAGTCCCGGGGGGCCTAGTGGCTTAGCTGCCTGTCCGGTTGTCTGCCTCGATCTGCCCCAATTCAACGGGCCTCCGTTGGCCGAGGTATGGACGAGCACCCTGCCGGTCACCTATCACCAGACCGAGGGTATCCACTGCGCAATGAACGATGAGGTGCTCTTTGGCTCGTTGCAAATGGACGAACGCCCGGGCACGCCGCTGGATACCCTGACCTACAACGCCTATCGACGCCTGCTCCTCCAGGCTCGTGCCCTGGGCTATCCTCATCTGTTGCGGGTGTGGAATTACTTCCCCCACATCAACCGTGAATCCAACGGTCTGGAACGGTACCAGCGCTTTTGCGCCGGCCGGCACCAGGCCCTGGCCGAGGGCCTTTCGGACTTCCCTCGAACCCTGCCTGCGGGGACTGCCGTTGGGACGATGTCCGGCCCGTTGAAAATCCATTTCCTGGCGTCTAGGCAGCCAGGAACGCACGTCGAGAATCCTCGGCAGGTGAGCGCGTACGAGTATCCTCGTGTCTATGGTCCGCGCAGCCCGTCGTTCGCAAGAGCCACCCTGCGGCCATCCATCTCCGGGTCCCACCTGCTCATCGCCGGCACGGCGAGCGTGGTCGGTCATGTGAGTGAGCACATCGGCAAGCCTCAAAAACAGACCCTGGAAATACTCCGCAACCTCAACGCACTGATCACACACACTGAGCAACTCCACGGAATCGCTCGCGGGCAGTGGTATGGGCAGGCCCTCTTCAAGATTTATATTCGACACAGAGAACACTTCGCGACGATCCGCGACATCCTCAAGGAGCAACTGCCTTCCCATACTCAGGTTCTGTACCTTCAAGGAGAGATGTGCCGAAGCGAGTTGCTCCTGGAGGTTGAGGGGATCCTGGGTCAAGAAAATACGATTGATGTGCGACAAAGGGTGTCACGGACCCCTGTTCGTCTCCAACAATCTGTGGCATCCCAGCATGAGCCGAATAGTTTCAACCGAGCGTAATTTCGTTCGGGACGGGATTGCGGGGATCGCGGCACCTGGCTTTGCTGGCGCCATGCCGGCAGGAGGTGCCCAGGACTCGACGCGCCAGGCCATTGACGTCAACCGGGACTTCTACGACGCGCTCTGGTCGGCGAGCCATGTGATCCTGCCGCAGCGCTTCAACACCTGGCCGCTGCTCTCCGCGCTCGCAGCCTCGGCACCGGCGCGACTCGAAATCGGCCCGGGCCTGCGTCCGAGACTCCCCATTGCCGGCACGTCCTTCGTCGACATCAGCCGGCCGGCTCTTTCCAGCCTGAAGGCCCGCGGCGGTCTCGCGATGCTCGGCGAAATTACCGCCCTCCCATTTCCCGACCGCAGTTTTGACCTGGTCTGCGCCTTCGACATCGTCGAGCACATCGAGGATGATCGGCAGGCTTTCCGCGAGCTTGGCCGGGTCGCGAAGGACGATGCGACGGTCATCTTCTCGGTGCCCTTGCATCCAGCGCGCTGGAGCGCCTTCGACGCCCTCGTGGGTCATGTTCGACGCTACGACCCCGACGATCTCCTGGCCATCCTCGGAGAACATTCCTTCGTGCTAGAGCAGAGCGTGGGCTTCGGCATGCAGCCCCGGAGCGGCTGGTTTCTCGACTTCGCCGTGTGGGGCCTGACTCACCAGCGGGTACAGGCGATGCGCTGGTACAACGGACTCTTTCTACCCCTCGGGCTATTCTTACAGCCGCGCCTCGCCTGGGCGTCTGGCCTGATCGACGTCGCAAACGTGGACGAGCTCCTGCTCGTCTGCCGGCGTGGTGGCCGGCACACATGTAAGGTCACAGCTGAGGACGTCAGGAAGAAGTCCCTGGAGGCGCCCGACATGGTCAGGGAATATAGGGTCTAGAAGAAAGAAACCTCCAATAAATAGATGCAGGCTGAGCTGGATGAGAGGCAAGCCAAGATAGACAATTTGAAGGCGAAGGCGAACAACGTGGCAGGCAGAGCGAAGACCGAGATGCGCAAGCAGATCGAGGAACTGGAAAAACAAAATAAGCACTGGGCTTCGTCACAAGCTCCCTCTGAGCAGTCGGATGAATCGCGAGGCCTCCACCATATGCGCGCACAAACCAGCCTGCAGTGGCATTTCACCATCGATGTGGACTGGGTCCCTGGGTCCGAAGTCGGGCTGGAGGGCTTGCTGGATTTCTGTGATCGATGGAAGCTCAAGGCGACGATTTTTGTTGCCGGGCGGTTTGCGGAAGCCTATGCGGATCTGATCAGAGATTGTCGGCGGCGAGGGCACGAACTCGGCACGCATGGGTGGGAACACGGCGGCCTCGAGAAAGACGAGGATTTCAGGTCAGCCGGTTATGACCAGCAGCGAGAATGGATCCGGCTGGCCACGGAGGCCGTGGAGAAAGCCTCAGGGGTTCGCCCCGTCGTCTTCCGCGCACCGAGCTTGTGGATCGGCGAAACGACCTTGCGCGCGCTCGAAGACGAGGGATACCGCTACGATTCATCTGTTCCGGCGAGGCGATTTGATTGCGGATTCGGCCGGGTGCACTACCTGAAATACTTTCGTGCTCCGAGTGAGCCGTACCGCCTCTCGTCATACCGCCTGAGCCTGCCGGGATACAGCTCGATCATCGAGATGGCCCCCTCAGCGTTCCTGCTCCCAACCAACATGGCCACGCTCAGGGTGCTCGGTCTGCCGGTGATGAAGTGGATGGTCCGCCGGATCTCCCGACGTGCTTCGCGGCTGGTGTTCTATTGCCACCCCTACGAATTCGTGCATGCGCATCGGCAATCCTTCCCGCACAACATGTCCAAATGGAATATGCAGGGCATGACACCGGAGAACTTCACTCTCCTCGAGGGATTTGTTGAACACATGATGCTGCAAGGATATTCCCCTACTCTGTTTGCAGACTCGTTTGACAAGGCGCTTGCTTCATAGGATGAACCACGCGAGCGAATATGCGACCGCTACTTTGTCAACAGTCCGTTCCTTCATAAATATATTCAAGAAGCTGGGTTTTCTTGCCTGCAATGGGCGGATTGCGCGTACACAGTTCCCTCTTCACGATCGTCCGCACAACTCATTCCCTTTCTCTCTGACGACCATCACGCAGGGGAAGCGTCAAGCAACCTGCATCATCGAGTCTCCAGGAATGAGCAATTGTGACCAGACCGCACGCGGTCTTCTCGGCATACTGCCGCTCACAGGCAGGTCAGTTCGACCTCAACACTGCATCGAGAATGAGACGGTTCCCTTTCTGCCGGAGTTGACCGACGCCCGGTAGTCGGTCTGCTCGAATTGTGCCTCCCTGGAAAATTTGCTACAGGATCGTGACATCAAACGGCCTGGCACGTGCTATCACTGACTCGAGGATGCCCTGCAAGAGAGGCCGAAAAGAGACGCGTATCAATCTCTTTGGCCATATCTCAATTCCGCAGTGGGGTCCCACCTTCGTTGCTTGAGGGAGACTATGTAATGGCTGAAACTCTTCGCGCAAAAGATGCCGTGCCCGCCCGCCGGCTCTCTGTTTTTCGTGCCGCAGGGATCGCGACTGGGAGCCTGGTATTTGCGCTCTGTCTCAACCTAGGGATCGTGTCGGAAACGATCGCGGTTGACGATGTCTACATCGCCGGGTATGCCGCCGCTGTCCTCCGACACGAATTTGAGGCAACCAAGGCGGCTCTGCATGTGCAGGGGGGCGTCGTGATGGTCAATGCCGAGTCGCTCGGTACGGTCGACCGAACAAAAGTCAAGACGGCGTTGGAAGGCATTCCCGGTGTCGTGCGAGTGGAGATCCAAGAGGGCGAGGCTTACACCGATGTCCGTGAGCCGGTTCCCATTCCGCAAGAGCCCGCCAAGCCCGAGTCAAAATTCCTTCCTCACGGTCTCCTCGTGGCTCCTTTCCATGCCGACCCGCGATGGCCGCATTTCTCCGTAGCGTCCCGTAAAGTTACATCGGGCCAGGAGCCGGAGGAGACCGGCTCGGCCAATTTTGGTGAAACGTTTGCCATCTATCGGAACTCGGCTCCTTTCAATGGCCAATGGGAGATCGCGATCCAGGCCGGAGTCTTCAGTGTATTCAATATGAACGCCCCATCCGGCTCCAAAGACCTCGTCAACGCCGACTATCTCGCCGGATTGCTCGCCAGCTACCGGACCGGTGCGTTCTCAGGCTTCCTCCGCTTCCACCATCAGAGTTCACACCTGGGTGATGAATTCATTCTCAACAGCCAGCCTCAGGTCAAGAGAATCAATTTGAGCTTTGAAGAAATCGACCTGAAATTGTCCTATGAGCTGTTCGCCTGGCTCCGTGTCTATGGAGGTGTCGGGACGCTGGTGGACACAGACCCGAAGGGTCTGAAACCCGGCACGAGCGAATGGGGAACTGAACTCAGCAGCCCCTGGACCTTGTGGGGCGGCAAGATTCGTCCGGTCGCATATGCAGATTTCCAGGCCAACGCGAGAAGTAATTGGAGGGTCGCCACCTCCGCCATGGCGGGACTTCAATTCGAGGAGGCGCGGATCGGAGAGCGCAAGCTGCAGCTGCTGGTGGAGTATTTCAGCCGGACCCTCACCCAACGGACAATTTTATAATCAAAATACGGACTTGGATCGGACTCGGCCTCCACCTGTATTACTGATCTACCCCCGCTTGCGCTGCAATGCCTTCGTCACGCCGACCTCACGCGCGAATACACCCTCAGCACGAGGATGGTTCAGACTGGGCGAAGCGGGTGATGGCTCGCTTGAAGCGAGACCTCACCCGCATTTCATTTTCTGCCGCAGAGCCTCTTCATTCTCCTCAACCTGGCTTCGGGTCCCGCAACTCAGAGGCGCGGATTGTGAGGATCGAGCCGGCGCGACTTCCTCAACCGCGCGATACTCGCTCGACCGGCATGAAGTCTGTCCAAAGAGCGAGCGGTAGAGTCCGAGCGGGTACATGCCCCTGGACATGAGTTTCCACCCCACCATGCAGGTGATGCGGACGATATCAAGCACGGGCCGAAAGTAACTCGGTCTCGCTCCGGGACGGCGCAGGGCTTCAATGGGAACGGCCAGGATTCGATATCCTGAGCGCGTGGCCTCGATCAGAATTTCGCTTTCGAAGACGAAGCTCCTGGATTTTCCATGTTGAATCTTCAGACGACTCAACAGCGATGCAGGATAGACACGAAAGCCTGACTGACTATCTGCAAATGAATAGCCCGCGGCCCAGGAGATCCAGAAATCAGCCACACGGTTCGCGACATAACGCCAGAAGGCCGCGCGCCGCTGATCCCGACGGCGTGCACCGATGATCACATGATCAGGATGTAAGGCAGCTTCAGCGAGCAATCTTGGAATATCTTCCGGCGCATGCTGGCCATCGCCGTCCAGAGTCACGACGCCGGAGGCTCCGGCAGCCAATGCCTGCTGAAAGCCATGCCACAGGCTGGCGGCCTTCCCACAGTTCGTGGGATTTCGCAACAGGGCCACGGGCACACCAACCAGGGCTTCTGCCGTGCCATCGGTAGACCCATCGTCCACGACGATCACATTCTTGATCTGTCGGACAGCCCGCGATGCTACATCCCTAATCGTTGCGGCTTCGTTATAGGCGGGGATCACAACCCAGTACCCGGCCGGGACGTTGCCCCCCGAATGTGCATGGGCGTTCACGCCATCCCCCCATTAAGACCGATCACTTGGCCGGAGATATAGTCGGCCTTCTCGGAGGCCAGGAATCCGACCAGGTAGGCAACCTCTTCAGGCGTGCCGGCTCGCTTCATCGGGACAAGGGTCTCGATCGTTTCCGGTTTGCAACTCTGCTCGACCATCCGCGATTCGATAAAGCCCAGCGCAACCACATTGACGGTCACGCCACGGGAGGCGACCTCCCGTGCAAGCGATTTGGAGGCGCCGTGGAGCCCCGCTTTGGCCGCCGCATAATTCGTCTGGCCTCGATTGCCGAGCTGGGCCGAGACCGACGAAATCGTGATGATCCGTCCCCACCGCGTGCCGATCATCGGAAGGAGCAACGGCTGAGTCACGTTGAAAAAGCCGCCCAGCGAGACAGCGATCACGTGGTTCCATTGGTCCGGCCGCATGCCCGCCATCGGGGCATCGTCGTAGACGCCTGCATTGTTCACGAGCACCTGGATCGGACCGTCTTCCAGAATCTGCGCCAGGGCACGTTGGGTGGTCTGGGTGTCGCTGACATCGAAGCAGGCCACGCTGGCCGATCCGCCAGCGCCGATGATCTGATTGGTCACCTCTTCAGCTGCAGCGCGATTGCGATGCGCATGGACGATGACATGCAGGTGCTCCTGCGCCAGTTGCCGACTGATCGCGGCGCCGATTTGACCACTGCCGCCTGTGACCAAGGCTCGCTTCATGATTGCTGTTCGAGATACTTGAGGAATATGGATGCCCGCCCTTCCAGCAACTCTTGTCGCTCAGCCGACACTCGAAAGGTATAGATGAAGGAGCCTCCCTCGCCGACTAAGCGGGTCGCCTGAACCGTCAAGTTTCCCTTCACGTCGTCCAGACGAGCAGCCCGAAGCATCAGATTCTTTGACGGCCCCCAGGTATCCCACGGCGAGTCGACGTTCCTTCCCCTGCTCCAGAAGCCCGACATGCACCGCCATCGCCTGTGCGGCATACTCCAGTCCGCAGATCGCCTCCAATTGGTTGTCTCGCCGGAGAGGATTCGTCGCATCACGATGCGACACAGTCGTGCACTGAATGCTGGTGTCATCCCACCGCTCGACCGTATCCAACAGGCACATCGTGCCTTGATGCGGAATCAATCGGCAGAGGGCATCTTTGCTGATGATCAGCATGGCATGACCCCGATCGACAGGTACTGGTCTTCTAGATACTCAAGACAGACCGATGTGACGCGCTGCTTCGCGATGGCGGCCAGCAGCGGTAACGACCGCGCGGCTTGATTCCCGCTCCGAAGAGCTTCCAGTCGTGCATCGTCCATGCTCGTCGCTTGCTCAGAATGGTCATTGGAAAGAGCGAGATCGAGCCGGGCGAGGCTGTGCGGCGCGGGGGTTCGCGTCAACAACAGAGCGGCTGCGAATCCTCCTCGCAGGGGTCGCGCAGCATAGAGAGGAGGGGGAGGCGGAAGATCATAGGCCACCAGGAGTACAGGCCGCTCCTCGATCTGCGCAAAGGCGGCCGCCTCCAACAAGGCGGCACAGAAGGAAGAATCATAGCAAGCCAGCACGGTTGACGATTGCTGTGAGCCCGTGGCGATGCCCCAGTAGCCGGACGCGGCATTATGGACGGAGTGGTGGAACAGCGTGGGCGAAATCGTCCGTTGCGGCGTGGCTAGCGCTGTGCAGAGACGATCCAGGACATCGGTCTCGCCGTCGGAGGACGCGAAAACGGACGCCACCTCGCGCGCATCGGCCTCAGCCTGCTGTATGGCCTCCTGAGCCACATGCACAGCCCAGCGCACAGTCTCGCTGCTGCGCCTTCGTTCGTTCGGCGGAAGCACGCTTGCGCTCGGCTCCGGCGGGGCGGCTTCAGAAGAAGGGCTCTCGCCTGCCAGCACGGCGCGGCTTCCCGCCCAACCTGCGAGCCCCGGTCCCAACGTGCCGATCCCGTTTACATACAATGTCATCAGACAGTCCCGAAAATCAGGCTGCAGTTATTGCCGCCAAACCCGAAGCTATTGCTCAACACCCGCCGCACCGGCTGCTCCCGATTCTCCAACAGCACGTGACTTCTCAATTTGGGATCGATTCGAGTCGTATTCACTGTCCCGGGAACAAAACCGTGCGTGAGGGACATCGCGGCAATCACCGCTCCCGTGACTCCCGCTGCCCCCAATGTATGTCCCGTCCACCCCTTGGTCGAGCTGCAGGGGGTCGAGGGACCAAACACCGAGTAGACGGCTGTATCTTCAATGCTGTCGTTCGCCCTGGTCGCCGTACCATGCAGATGAATGTAGTCGATGTCCCCGGAGGTGAGCCCGCTCCGCAGCAAGGCCGCTTGCATCGCGCTGATCGCCCCGGTCCCTTCCGGATGGGGATGCGACATATGATACCCGTCGCAACTCTCCCCGTAGCCCAATAAGGCCACCGCCCCAGGCTGACCCGCATGCTCGGATTTTTCCAGTAACGCAAAGCCGGCCGATTCGCCTAACGTCAGTCCGTCGCGATCCTCGTCGCATGGACGGCAGGGACCGCGCGACATCAGCTCCAACGAAGCGAATCCGTACAGAATCGTCAGACAGAGGCTATCCACGCCGCCGACCACCGCCGCATCGCAGAATCCGGCCTCGATGAATCGTGCCGCCGAGGCAAAGGCCTTCGCGCTGGACGAGCAGGCCGTGGAGATGACCATCGCCGGTCCCCGCAGCCCCAGGTATGTGCGCACGAAATGCGCAGCCGAAAACATGTTATGGGTATATCGATGGGACGTCAGGTACGACGACGGCAAGGCACCGGTGGCCGGGTCACGGTGGCAATACGCATGTTCCGTTTCCAAGATACCCGATGTGCTCGAACCGAGGATCACTGCCACGCGGTGGGCGCCGTAGCGCTCCCGGGCCTCTATCGCGGCTTGGATGAACCCATCCTGCTGGAGCCCGAGGAGCGCGAGCCGGTTATTCCGGCAGTCGAACTGCTCCAATGCCGTTGATGCTGAGCCACCGCCGATTGACACATCCTCCACATCATCGACCCGGCCGATGTAAGTGGCGATCCCCACATCTTCGAAGTCGCAGGGCCGCAACCCGGAACGCCGATTCCGCAATGCCCGATAGGTTTCATCGAGGCCTTTCCCCAGCGCTGAGACGACGGTATAGCGGGTGAGAATGAGCGGGGCCATCACTCTTGCCCCAATTGGTCGAATTTGCGGGACTGCGTGCCGGCGATCCTCAGCGAGCCGTGATTCGTTCTCCTCTGTGTGCTCATCAACCAGACCCTGAGCCATGGCAGACGCTCCTCCACGCGGTCGATCAAGCCAGCCCGGAAGAGAACTAACAGGTTGCGGAGAGACCATCTGTTCAAAACTGCTCACTTGGAGGAAGTCGCGGCGAGAAGAGGTGGTTTCTCGGGCGACTCAGCGAGGAACGCGGCAAAGAGCAGACAGGCCAGCGATCCCAAAGCCGTGGTCATTCCGATGGCCCGGAGCACGGGGATCTGCGAGAGGGCCAGCACTCCGAATACCAAGATCGTGGTCGTGCTGCAGACGACCAGGCCATAGACAGTGCGTCCGCGCTCCGCCAGGGTCCCATGTCTCCGGTTGAAAAACAAAGCATAGTCCAACCCGAGGCCGATGACCAGCAGAAAGGACGCCAAGTGGAACAGCGAAAACCGTTCGCCTAACGCGTGCAGCGAGGCAGCCACCACCACAATGGCGCTCCCGATGGGAAGCATCACTCGCAAGACGGTGACGGGAGCGCGGAGCCCGACAAGCAGCACGAGACCGATGGACAGGCCCCCCCATCCCAAGAGTCGCAGCGTCTCATTCCGGTACGTGCTGACCATTCGGTTCGACTCCTCCTTCAGATCCAAATAGCTAACCTCCTGTTCACTCCATGGCGTCAGAAGTTCCCGGAACTTCTCTCTGTCAGTGACGCCACGCAACGGCACGACCGCAGCCCAGCGACCTTCATGCATGAACAACAGCGAGTCCAGTTTGAGTCCCAACGCCGTCCCGCGAAACGTCTGCATGTCGACCGGTTCCTGCGTCTTGGCTTTCTCTGTTGCGTCCAGGAACGGCTGAAACAGGCCGGGCTTGAAAGGCAAGCCCTTCATGGCTGATGTGAGATTCCGACCCAGGGTCTCGCGATCAGGCAACGATGCCTGGCGCGCCTGCTGCAGCTTGCGACTGGGCAGATAGCGAGCAGCGAGGTCGTATCCTGTCAGTTCCCCTTTTCTCACGAGTGGGTCCAATGCCAGCGCCAATGTCTCACTCCGTTGGAGGACCTCTTCTTCGGTTGAGCCCTCCACTACGACGAGGTCCCGGACATCCGGCACGCCGAGTTCATTGCGAAGGGCTTGATCGCGCTCCTTCTTCTCAGTCGAGATCGGGCTCAGATTGGCAATGTCCTGCTCCCACAACGGCGTATCCGACCAGACGAAGGAGCCGATGGCAAGGACCACCAGCAACGGGACCACGAGTCGCGCCCTTGTCAGCGCATCGACCCACTGTGCGACCTGCAGTCCTTCGCGCCTCGTGTGAAATCCTATAGGAACGATGTGAGGGAGTACCCAACGGGTCACGCATGCGGCCGTGAACAAGCCGACCACCGCAAAGAGCCCCAGTTGCGACAGGCCGGGGAACCCGCTCAGGAGTAATGCGGAGAACCCGAGAGCCGTCGCCACGACGCCGAGACGCATCGTCGGCCAGATCTCTTTCATCACGGCCGGCGCCCGGTTTTCCCTGGTGAGATGGCTGAACAGATGGATGGGATAATCGTCCACGACGCCGAGCAACGTAATCCCGAACGCCAAGGTCATGCCGTGAATGAATCCGAACACAAGATCCACGACTGCGATCCCGGCCAGAATCGCGCTCGTCAAGGGAAGGAGGCTGAGAGCGAGAATAGAGACTGATCCGTAGCTGACGAAGAGAAACGTGGTGACCAGCAACGTCGCGTACAAGGACAACCGCCACACATCGTGTTGGATGGTCTGCTGCATCTCAACGGCAATGACGCTGGGTCCCGTCATGACCACATGAACGCGGGCGACACCGGTGTGAACTCCGGAGACCCGTCTGAAGGCCTCTCTGATTTGTCCTTGTAGTTGTTCCTGGGACTCCGTATCAAAACCGGCCGCTTGCGTCTCCGCCAAGAGCAACGCGCGCCGCAGGTCCGAGGAGAACCAGACTCCTTGGTGTCTCTTCGGAGCCGTCCAGGTCATCCAGGCTTGCAGGATCTTCATGAACTCGCCGGTGGGATCGGCCGGGATCAGTTCCTTGACCATCGGTGATAATGGAGAGGTGAGGTCGTTCAGCCGCAGCTCAAGGGAGTCGCGGAGATGATCCCGGCTGAATATGGATGCCTGCACGCTGGGGCTCAGCACGTAGCGGTTCTGGAAGAGGCGTTCCCGCTCCTCCTTCGTCCAGGCCTGCTCTCCGTTGCCGACATAGTGGAACGCACCGCTTTCGCGCATCCAGGCCGCCAACTGTTTGCTGGCCCCTGCCAGGAGATCGGCATCCTCTCCCTCCAGACCCAGAAGGATGAGCCGCCCGGTCGCGCCTGTCCGCAGTTCAGTGAGTAGCAGGCGTTCTGTTGGTGTGGCACCCCCCGGCAACAAGCGGGAGAGCTCGGTCTCCACGTGGGCACGCGCAGCCACGAACCAGGCTCCGAACCCCAGCACCATGCACCAGATTAGAAGTGTGCCCCAGGATCTTCTGGTCACGGTGCGCCTGTTGTGATGACCATGACAGACCGATCTCCGTCCGGTGCCAGGATCTCAATGCTACTGACTTGGTCCCCTTCTCCGGAGAACCGAATGGACTTCACCAGTTCCTGCACGGCTTTATCCAGTGGACGCAGCATCAAGCCCCATCGTCGCGGCTCACCCTGCAGCGTCACGGTATAGAAACGTCTCAGGGTGATGACATCATTGGCGAGCGTGGACCGAAAGGCCTCGATAAACCCTCGCAGCGCAGGGTAGTCGTGCAATGACAGGGTCCTGTTCGTCCCCTTCGTCTTGCTCTCGAAGAGGACCGTAGCCCCTTCAACGAGGTAGCGTTCATCATACGGAGAAGTGATATGTTTCTCGAGTCCCGCCGGAGGAGTGAAACGCAAGATGCCTTGGGTCTTCAAGGGTTGGGTGAGCAGGTTCGAAAATGCGGTCTCTTCAAACCGCACTTCAGCCGGCCGGTTCTTGGCAAGGCTCTCAATGAGCTGCTCCACATTCCAGCCGGTTGATCCTGCCTCGGGCTCAGACTGTGACGACGTCTGGGCCACGGACATCGGCGCAGGACCCGGCAAGAACAACCAGATGAGGAACAGAACCGGCAGTCTCAACGACCAGCTAACGTTGCTCTTCCCAAAAATCATAAAAGTTGAACCAGTTGTCCGCCGCCAGGCGGCAGTGGTGTTCCAGGCGGTCGGCGTAGCGCTGGGTCCATTGCTGAACCTCCTGCTCTCGATGCCGCCGGTCGATCGTCACCGCTTCAGCGAGCAACTCGAAATGAACCTCGTAGCGATTGTCTCCACGGTAGAGCCCGAAAAAGAGAATGACCGGCACCTTTAAGATGCTCGCGAGCCACATGGTTCCGGCAGGGAATCGTGCAGGCTTGCCGAAGAACATGCAGGACGTGGCCTGATCCTGCTTCACGAGACGATCCGCGAGAATGCCCACCACCCCTCCGCGGTCCAGACATTCCTTGACTTGCAGCATCGTGTTCGGCGAGCCGGTCTGTATCACCGCATCGGCGACCGCAGGGTTCAAGTCACGGAAGAGGTCACGGATCATCGGTGTATGCTGCTCATGCATCAGGACCTTGATTTCGACATCCTGCTGGGTCAGTCCGATGGCACGCACGATCTCGAAGCTCCCCAGATGCGACCCGAGCAGAATACATCCCTGGCCACGAGCCACGCGGTCTTTGAGCAAGTCGAGTCCCCGTATATCGATGTCGAAGCGGCTGCCTTGTCCGGCGAGAAGATAGACACGATCAAGAAGCGTCGACGCGAAATAATGATATTGCCTATAGAGGTCACTCCAGCTGATCGGTCGTCCCAACGCTCGAATCAAGTAGGGTCGGATGGCATGACTTGCTTGCCTCGAAAACACCAAGTAATAGACGCAGATCGGATAGAGCAAGGCGCGCGCGGCTGGACGTCCTACGGATAACGCCATCCAGATCATGAATCGCGACAGGATTCGGCTGCCGCGTTCGCGTTGTCGCAACCACCCTACCGTCACGAATCACCCCTGGAATCATCGGCGACGATGCGGTAGCGCAGGCAGCCACTCGCAATGAGTCGAGACCCCGTGGTGCAGGTAAACTCCGTTGTGCCGACGCCCTGCTGGTCCAACCTGATGGTGAGAGGCTCTCCAGGGTTCAGAGGCGACATGAACTTCGCCGACGGCATGCCTACAAACTCGATGTTCTCCTTGGCCACCTCGCGGATGGCGTTCATGATTTCCCCCAGCATCACGACGCCGGGAACCACAGGATGACCGGGAAAGTGTCCGGCCAACGATGGATGGTCCGCACCGATTGTGACAATCCGCTCAAGTCCCATGCCTCTCCTCGTTGTGAAGCGCTTGCAGCAGTCCGAGCAAGGCCTCTCTCGTGAGCTTGCCGGTCTCGTTACGGGGAAGGGTGGGAACCAGGTAAAGCGGTCTGGGGAGAAACAGAGGATCGATGACGGTTCGAAGCGCCGACAGAATGTGCTCGGCAGCCTTTCCAGGCGCAACAACAAAGGCGATCAGACGCGTAACTGAAGTTCCGGTTTCATCCGGGAGGAAGAACACGCCATCCTGCACACCCTCGATCTCGTTCAGTTTCTGGTTGAGGTCGCTTAACGATCCTCGGTGCCCACCGATGTTCACCAGATCCGTGCCACGTCCATGCAACAGGAACCGATGCGGCTCTTGCAGCGACACGAGATCGGGAAAGGGAATCGGCCCACGCAAGTAGGGCGCTCGCAGGGAACACCCGGCTGATTCCTGATGCAGCGTGATACCATCCAAGACATGCCAGGCGTTCTCGGCGACAGTCCGCCTTGTCGCGACACTCCCCGCCTCCGTGAACCCGTATACCTCATAGACACTGGTTCGGAACAAGGTCTCGGCTTGTTTCGCCAACGAGCCAGGAAGGGGCGCGGTCGCAGAGAGAATGCACTCCACGTGAGGCAGCGGCGAGCGAGCGGTAACACAAGCCCGGATATGTAAGGGCGTGGTGACAAGCATGCGGGGTGCTGGAACTTCCGCCAAGGCCAACCGCACATCTTCAGGGAACAGCGGCCGTCCCGCATAGAACGCCATCCCATGTTGAACAGGAAGCATAAGGGAGGCTTCGAGCCCGTACATGTGCAGGTGAGGAACTGTCGCCACAACGGTCATATGATCGGAAGTCTTGAGACCCAGACGGGCTCCCGTACTCCGAGCGACTGCGACTAAGGAACCCCAGGTTTTTGAATGTGGATGAGGGCTCCCCGTACTGCCTGATGTAAAGGCTACCAAGGCTGGGTGGTCAAGGGGGATCCGGGGAACCTTCGCGGTAAAAGGTGGACTCTCTGTACCCGTTGTGATCTGAAAGGAGGGAAGTTCCTCGACTGTTTCCGGGCCATCTACAAGGCAATAGCTGCCGCCGTATTCTCGAGCGATCTGGGCCAAGGCGCCCAGCCCGCGACTAGGGGGAAGCAAGGTGGTCTGTCCCCGGACCAAAGCGGCGGCGAACCCGACCAGAAACCGATAGCGGTCATCAGCCAGGTTCATGACCGTGGGCTTTTCAGGAAGCAGGTCGGCTAGGGCTCCCACATCTGAAAGAAAGCGGCCATAGGTAATCGGGTGGCCGTTCTCCCAGGCCAACACTCTGTCAGCGTGGTAGGGGCCGAGCAACGCGGCGGTGTTCATAGAGCCACATGCTGCTATTTCGTGCGATGTTTCTCGATCGACTGACAGAGCGAACGGAGTGAGGCGAAGGTGGCGACAGTTGCTGGATCATCTGACCGTATCTGATGCCCATAGGACTGAGAGATCGCGAGAGACAGTTCGAGCGCGTCAATCGAATCAAGGCCCAGGCCGTCACCGAAGAGAGGTTCCTCTGGCTGAATCTGCGAGGGGTCAACTTTTAGAGTGAGCGTCTGCACAATGAGTTTCGCAACTTCTGCTTCCAGAGGTGATACATCAGACACGGATCGGTTCCTCCCGTTCGGACCCGGCCCGCTCGCATCCTTGGGCCGAGTCCTTCTACCAACTCCTTCTGTGTACTGTCAAGAAAAGGTCAATGAACCTTGCAAAGGGACAGTCGTGGCTCGGCATCTTAATAAAAACCGTGTTGCAATTGTCGATGAAACTGCCCCAGTCATGACTCAGTTTCGTCACTGAATAAGTTCCGCAAGCTGGGCTTCTTGGAGTACAACGGTGGCGTTCACGTGCACAGCTCCCTCCTCAATATCGTCCTCCACGACTAGATGCTCCTTCTTGCAGGTGATCTTGGCAGAGGGACAGCGGCAAGCTGCCGCCGGATCCATTCTTGCCACTTGAGCAATTTTGACCAGACTGCCTTCCGTCTGGGTGGATAGACTTGACCGGAGATTTTGCGCGACTGGACTGATATAGTTCCGCGGTGCGTCACGCCTCCGATCAGTCAGGTACAGGGTATGAGACCTCCTCTCATACCGGGCCACGACGAACGGGAAATTCTTGGCTTCCTACGGTCTGGCTTGAATCTGCCGCTGAGGACGATTCGCCAGCGCTCGATCTTCTGTTTTGCATTGGATGTCGACACAGACGTCGGCCGTGAGATATTCGTCTCGAACCGACCGTTGTCCTAAGCAAGAAACGCCGAAGAGAGGCCATCCACAGCCGTCACCCTGGTTCTAAACTGGTTCGCGAGACCTCGCCTCTTAGAGGAGGCGGAAATACAATTTTGGCACGCTAAGAATTCGATGGCGGGCACGAGTGGCACAACAGGAGTACACTCCCGCAGGATGCTCAAAAAGACCGTCCAGCAAGGCCGCAGCGAGTGAAGGGCCGAGGACGTACCCTCTGCAGGTACGTTGATCGGTCTGAACCATGCGAGAACGCGGCTGACGGACTTTTTCAGCATCCTGTTAAGAAAGAGACCTCACACATGAAGGTAAGCAGCAAGATCAATCTCGGTAGCTTGCTCCATCTGAGGGCAAGTTTCCCTGAAAACGACGTGGCAGAACAATACGCCGGTGGCGAACCACCGCTGCGCTCAGAGCTCTTCAACGCCGATCAAATGGAGCAACACGGCAAGACCCTGGCTGGCCTCCACCAGTTGAGTCCGAGCCAGGCTCCGGACCAGCTGCTGAGCAGGCTGGCTGAGAATGAAGGCGTCCTGATCGGAGTCCGCGACCTGTTGGCAGAGGCGGTGAAGGCGAACCGCCGGATTACGCCGGCCGGAGAATGGCTGCTCGATAACTTCTATCTCATCGAAGAACAGATTCGCATGGCCAAGAGACACTTGCCCAAGGGGTACAGCCGGGAGCTGCCTCGCTTACTGAATGGCTCATCGCCCGGGCTTCCGCGCGTGTATGACATCGCGCTCGAAACGATCTCGCACGGCGATGGACGAGTCGATCCGGGAAGCCTCCGCAGTTTCGTTGCCGCCTACCAGACGATCACCGGCCTCACGTTAGGCGAATTATGGGCCATCCCTATCATGCTCCGCCTGGCGCTGATCGAGAATCTCCGGCGCGCGGCAACGCGGATGGCCGCCCATCGGATCGACCGCAATCGCGCCGACTACTGGGCGGATCAGATGATGGAGATCGCCGAGAAGGATCCGAAGAGTCTGATTCTGGTGATCGCGGACATGGCGCGGTCGAGCCCGCCGATGGCGAGTGCGTTTGTGGCGGAGTTCGCGCGCCGGTTGCAGGGACAGAGCCCGGCCTTGGCATTGCCGCTCACCTGGATCGAGCAGCGGCTCTCCGAGTCCGGCCTGACGATTGAGCAGTCGGTGCAATCGGAAAACCAACAGCAGGCTGTCGACCAGGTCTCCATCAGCAACAGCATCGGCAGTCTCCGATTTCTCGGCGCGATGGACTGGCGCACGTTCGTTGAGACGATGAGCGTGGTCGAGCAGACGCTGCGTGAGGATCCCGCTGCAGCCTACGGCAAGATGGATTTTGCCACCCGCGATCACTACCGCCACGTGGTGGAGAGGATGGCGAGGAGCAGCCGGCTCTCGGAAAGCGAAGTGGCCCGCCATGCGATCCACCTGGCGCAGCAGGGCGCAAGCGGGAACGGCGGCGACGGTCGAGAAACCCATGTTGGCTTCTACCTGATCGGCAAGGGAGTGCCGCAGCTCGAACGAACGGCCGAGGTGCGCCTCTCCGGAGCTGAGGCTCTTCAGCAAACGATCGGCCGATTTCCGTTGCTCCTCTATGTCGGCACAATCGTCTTGATGACGGGGGTCTTCACCGGCGGCTTGACTGGCACAGGCCTATGCCGAGGATGTTGATGGTTGGTTACTCGCGCTGGTCGGCCTCCTGTCCCTACTCTGTACAAGTCAGCTGGCGGTCGCGCTGGTGAACTGGCTCGCGACTCTGTTGGTGACGCCGCATGCGCTGCCGCGAATGGACTTCTCCGAGGGCATCCCCCCGGAATCGCGCGCGCTGGTCGTGGTCCCGACTATGCTGAGCAGCGTTGAAAACATCGACGAGCTGACCGAGGCGCTCGAAGTCCGGTTCCTGGCCAATAGAGACGCCCACCTGCACTTCGGCCTGTTGACAGATTTTCGAGACGCGCACGAGGAAACGCTTCCGGAAGACGAGCCCCTGTTGCGGTTGGCCCAGAAGAGGATCGAAGAGCTGAATGAAAAGTACAGAGAGGCGACTCGCGATGCGTTCTTTCTGTTTCATCGCCCCCGCCGGTGGAATCCCGGGGAGCGGGTCTGGATGGGGTACGAACGGAAGCGAGGCAAGCTTGGGGATTTGAATGCGCTGCTGCGAGGCGGGGCACTGAGTGAAGCAGGGGATCGCTTCTCACTCGTCGTCGGTGAGACGGCCGTGTTGTCGACCGTGAAGTACGTGATCACCCTTGACACGGATACACAGCTGCCGCGCGATGCAGCGTGGCAGTTTGTGGGCACGATGGCGCACCCGTTGAACCGTGCGCGGTACGACGAAGCCAAACAGCGGATCTGCGAAGGATACGGCATCCTGCAGCCACGCGTCGCCGTGAGCCTCCCGGGCACGAACCGGTCGCACTATGCGCAACTTAACGGGAGCGATTCTGGCATCGATCCCTATACGCGCGCCGTCTCCGATGTGTACCAGGACCTGTTCGGCGAAGGCTCGTTCATCGGCAAGGGGATCTATGAGGTGGACGCGTTCGAACGCGCACTCGAGGGTCGCTGTCCCGAGAACCGGATTCTCAGCCACGATCTTCTGGAAGGGTGCTACGCGCGGGCTGGCCTGTTGAGCGATGTGCAGTTGTTCGAGGAGAATCCCTCTTGCTACAGCGTGGACGTGAGCCGGCGGCACCGGTGGATCCGTGGGGATTGGCAGCTTGCAGGGTGGCTGCTGCCGCGCGTTCCAGGCCCTGGCGCACAGCGCCAGAAGAATCCACTCTCCGGGCTGTCTCGATGGAAGCTCTTCGACAACCTTCGGCGTAGTCTCGTGCCTTCAGCCTTGACCATCCTGTTGCTGCTGGGCTGGACTGTCTTGTCGCCGTTCTGGTTGTGGACCTTGGCGGTGATCGGAATCATCCTGATTCCTCCGTTGCTTGCCTCTATTCTGGATCTGTGTCAGAAGCCGGAAGATGTGTTGCCGGAGCAGCATTTCGCCGCCGCGCTACGCTCGTCAGGCCGCCACGTCCTTCAGACGGTATTGACGGTCGCGTTCCTTCCCTACGAAGCGTTCTACAGTTTGGATGCGATTGTGCGCACGATCTGGCGCATGTTGGTCACGCGTACACGACTGCTCGAATGGAATCCGTCAAGCCACCCGGATCGCGATCGCCGCACAGACCTCGTCGCTTACTGTCGGACGATGTGGATCGGACCCGTTCTTGCCGCTGCCGCGGTGGTCTATCTGACGCTGTCGGAGCCGGGCACGTTAGATGTGGCGATGCCCATATTGAGTCTCTGGTTCACCTCCCCCGCTATCGCGTGGATGATCAGCCAACCGATCACTCGGCGCGAAGCGTATCTGACGGGCGACCAAACGATCTTTCTCCGGAAGCTTGCCCGAAAGACCTGGGCGTTCTTCGAGCAGTTCGTCGGTCCGGACGATCATTGGCTTCCACCGGATAATTATCAGGAGCATCCCGTTGCGACGGTCGCGCATCGCACGTCGCCGACCAATATGGGACTCGCGCTGCTCGCGAATTTGTCCGCATACGACTTCGGCTACATGTCGGCCGGACAACTCATCGAACGCACGACGAATGCGCTCCACACGATGGAAGCGTTGGAACGGCACCGGGGTCACTTCTACAACTGGTACGACACGCAATCGCTGAAACCGTTGCTGCCGACCTACGTGTCGACGGTGGACAGCGGGAACCTTGCGGGCCATCTGCTGACACTGCGGCCGGGTCTGCTCGCACTCCCTGATCAGAAGATCCTGGGGACGCGATTCTTTGACGGGCTCAGCGACACACTCAGGGTCCTCGAGGATGCTGTAGGGGAAACCGCTCCGGCCCAACTCGCTCAATTTCAGCAGCAACTGGAGTCTGCCTGCGAGTCCCGGCCGACCACGCTCACGACGGCACGGCTCTGCCTTGACCGGCTGGCGACAACCGCCGAGGAGGTGCTCGCCAGCTTGAAGACTGCCCCCGAAAGCCAAGCGACCTGGTGGGCGCGCGCACTCGCCCGGCAATGCCAGGACGCCCTCGCTGATCTAATGTTTCTCGCTCCCTGGGCCTTGCTGTCGGCCTCACAGAATAGGCTCAGCGAATGTGGCGACATCGACGAGATCCCCACGCTGCGTGAATTGGCAAGACTGGACATGGCCTGTCTGCCGGCAATCGAACATCGGTTGGGCTCAGAGACGATACAGGAGGAGCGCACGTGGGTTGATGGCCTTCAACGGCTCATTGGGAAAGCCAGCCAGCGCGCCAGAGAAAGAATCGAAGCCGTTGAAGGACTGGCACGTCAAGCCAGTCACTTCGCCAGCGTGGAATACGATTTCCTGTTCGACAAAAGCTGTCATCTGCTGGCGATCGGCTACAACGTCGGCGAGCGCCGGCGGGACTCGAGTTACTACGATCTGCTGGCGTCGGAAGCGAGATTGTGCAATTTCGTGGCGATTGCACAGGGACAACTGCCGCAGGAGAGTTGGTTTGCTCTCGGGCGTCTCCTCACAACCGCCGGTGGCGGGCCGGTACTCATCTCGTGGAGCGGGTCGATGTTCGAGTACCTCATGCCGCTGTTGGTGATGCCGACCTACGACAACACACTGCTCGACCAGACCTGCAAGGCGGCGGTGGAGAGGCAGATCGAGTATGGAAAACAGCGCGGCGTCCCGTGGGGGGTCTCGGAGTCCGGCTACAACACGATCGATGTGCATCTCAACTACCAATACCGCGCATTTGGCGTGCCCGGCCTGGGACTCAAACGTGGGCTTGCCGATGATGTGGTCATTGCACCCTATGCCTCGACACTCGCGCTGATGGTGGCGCCCGAAGAGGCATGCCTGAATCTGCAGCGGCTCGCGGCTGAAGGGTTTGAAGGACAATTCGGACTCTATGAAGCCATCGACTATACGCCTTCCCGGCTCCCACGCGGACAATCGAGTGCGGTGGTTCGGTCCTATATGGCCCATCACGAGGGCATGAGCCTCCTGTCTCTGGCCTATCTGCTCCTGGACCGTCCGATGCAGAAGCGATTCGAGTCGGATCCGTTGTTCCAGGCGACCACGCTGTTGCTTCAGGAGCGGATTCCAAAGGCCACGGCATTCTATTCGCACACCGCCGAGCTATCCGACGTCCAGACAACTACCAGTGGATGGGAGACGCCGGTGCGCCGTCTCAGCAGCCCTCACACGCCGATTCCGGAAGTGCAGTTATTGTCGAACGGACGATACCACGTGATGATCACGAACGCGGGAGGTGGGTACAGCCGTTGGAAGGACATGGCCGTCACACGCTGGCGCGAAGACAGCACCTGCGACAACTGGGGCACGTTCTGTTACATCCACGACGTAGCGAGCGGGGAGTTCTGGTCAACGGCCTATCAGCCGACGTTAAAACCGCCGAAGAACTACGAAGTCATCTTTTCTGAGGGACGGGCGGAGTTTCGCCGCCGTGATTTCGATTTCGAGACATATACCGAGATCGTGGTGTCGCCGGAAGATGACATCGAACTGCGTCGAACCCGCATCACCAACGGCTCGCGGACCAGCCGAACGATCGAGATCACGAGTTACGCGGAAGTCGTGCTCGCATCATCCGCCGCGGACACGCTGCATCCGGCGTTCAGCAATCTCTTTGTTCAGACCGAGATCATTCGCGAACGGCAAGCGATCCTGTGTACACGCCGGCCCCGCTCCCTCGACGAGCACTCGCCATGGATGTGGCATCTCATGGCCGTGCATGGAGCAGACATCGAAACGATGTCCTACGAGACGGACCGTCTACAGTTCATCGGCCGCGGCCACACCGCCGCCGATCCACAAGCCGTGAGCGGCTCCGGCGCGCGACAAGGGACGCACGCGGCGGCGCTTTCTGGCAGCGAGGGCTCCGTGCTCGATCCGATTGTCGCCATCCGGTGTCGGATCACGCTCGGTCCGGAAGAATCGGCCACGATTGATATGGTGTCCGGCATCGGCGACACCCGCGACGTCTGCCTGGGCCTGATCGAGAAATACCACGATCGGCGCCTCGCTGATCGTGTCTTCGACCTGGCCTGGACCCATAGCCAGGTGGTCATGCGGCAGCTGAACGCCACCGAGGCCGACGCGCAACTCTATGGCCGCCTGGCCAACTCTGTCCTCTACGCCAATTCCTCTCTGCGGGCTGACCCGAGCGAACTGATCAAAAACCGCCGCGGGCAATCAGGGCTCTGGGGCTATGCTATTTCAGGCGATCTGCCGATTGTGCTGCTGCAGATCGGAGATCCGGCCAATATCGATCTGGTGCGCCAGCTCGTACAGGCCCACGCGTACTGGCGCTCCAAGGGGTTGGCCGTGGACCTGGTGATCTGGAACGAAGATCACGCCGGTTACCGGCAACAACTCCACGAACAAATCATGGGGCTGATTGCCGCGGGCCTCGAAACACACGTGATGGATCGACCGGGCGGCATCTTCGTGCGTCCCGCGGACCAGATATCGGCCGAGGACCGCATTCTGCTCCAATCGGTCGCTCGCGCCATCATCACCGACAGGCGGGGATCGCTGGCGGACCAGATCACCCGTCGCGGCCATGCGGAAGTCACCGTGCCGCGCCTGACGCCAACCAGAACCCGCCGCGCCGAGCCCTTGCCATCCGCTGCCCTGCCGCGCCACGATCTCACCTTTTTCAACGGGCTGGGAGGATTCACGCCTGATGGCCGCGAGTATGTCATCACAACCGCGCACGGGCATGTGACGCCGGCACCGTGGGTAAATGTCCTGGCGAATCCGAACTTTGGCACCGTCATCTCGGAGAACGGCCAGGCCTATACCTGGAGCGAGAACGCCCACGAATTCCGCCTCACTCCGTGGCACAACGACCCGGTGAGCGATGCGAGCGGAGAAGGCTTGTATCTCCGTGACGAAGAGAGGGGCCACTTCTGGTCCCCCACGCCGCTGCCCAGCCGCGGGGCGACACCCTACGTCAGCCGGCACGGTTTCGGCTATAGCGTCTTCGAGCATACGGAGCGCGGCATCCGCTCAGAGCTGTGGGTGTACGTGGCGCTGGATGCACCGGTTAAGCTCATGGTGCTCAAGGTGCGGAACGAGTCGGGCCGATCGCGCAAGCTGTCCGCGACGGGTTACGTGGAATGGGTGCTGGGAGATCTACGGCCAAAATCGGCGATGCATGTCGTGACCGAACTGGACCCCAAGAGCGGTGCCCTCTTCGCGCGAAATCCCTATCACACGGAGTTCGCCGGCCGGACTGCCTTCTTTGACGTGGACGAGACGACTCGGACCATCAGTGGCGACCGGACTGAGTTCATCGGGCGCAACGGCACACTTCGCAGTCCGGCCGCGATGACCCGGTTGCGGCTGTCGGGCAAAGTGGGGGCCGGGCTCGATCCCTGCGGCGCAATCCACGTTCCATTCGAGTTGGCCGACGGGCAAGAGCGTGAGATCATCTTCAGGCTCGGCGTCGGGCGCGATGCCGAAGATGCCCGGAACCTGGTCCGCCGCTTTCGGGGATCTGCCGCGGCGCGCAGCGCGCTCGAAATGGTCTGGCAGTACTGGAAGCACACACTTGGCGCTGTGCATGTGGAGACGCCGGACCAGTCACTGAACGTGCTGACCAACGGTTGGCTTCTGTACCAAACGCTCGCGTGCCGTCTGTGGGCGCGGAGCGGATACTATCAATCGGGTGGCGCCTTCGGTTTCCGCGATCAACTTCAAGATTCGATGGCGCTCATCCACACAGAGCCGCATCTGGTGCGCAAGCACCTCCTACTCTGCGCAGCCCGACAGTTTCAGGAAGGCGATGTCCAGCACTGGTGGCATCCCCCCTCAGGCCGGGGCGTGCGCACGCGCTGTTCGGATGATTACCTCTGGCTGCCCCTGGCGACATGCCGCTACGTGCTGAGCACAGGTGACAGCGGGGTCTTGGATGAACCCATCCACTTCGTCGAAGGCCGCCCGGTCAACCAGGAGGAGGACTCGTATTACGATCTACCAGGCCGGTCTGAAAAAGCGGCCAGTTTGTACGAACACTGCGTGCGAGCCATTCTGAAAGGCCTCACACGCGGGGAGCATGGCCTCCCGCTCATCGGATCCGGTGACTGGAACGACGGCATGGACATGGTTGGCAAACAAGGCAGAGGCGAGAGCGTCTGGCTGGGATTTTTCCTGTATGACGTGCTCATGCAGTTCACCAAGGTTGCACGCCTGCGTGGTGACCTGCCCTTCGCCGAACGTTGCCAGAAAGAGGCGGCTGACCTGCGCCAGAATATCGAGCAGCAGGGCTGGGATGGAGAGTGGTATCGCCGCGCCTACTTTGACGATGGCTCGCCGCTTGGGTCGGCAAGCAATCCCGAATGCCAGATCGATTCGATTGCGCAAAGCTGGTCTGTTCTCTCAGGGGCGGGCGATGCCACGCGCTCTCGCATGGCCATGGACGCGCTGGATCGGCGGCTCGTTCGCCGGGACCATGCGCTGATCCAACTTTTGGATCCGCCGTTCGACAAGTCGAATTTGAATCCTGGCTATATCAAAGGGTACGTCCCGGGAGTGCGAGAGAACGGAGGGCAGTATACGCATGCGGCGATCTGGGCGGCGATGGCGTTCGCCGCATTGGGAGACAGACGACGCGCCTGGGAACTGTTGGCCATGATCAACCCGGTCAACCATGCGAAATCTCCGGAAGGGACCGCGGCCTACAAGGTAGAACCGTACGTCGTCGCGGCCGACGTCTACGCGGTCTCGCCGCACACCGGCCGCGGTGGATGGACCTGGTACACAGGTTCGGCCGGCTGGATGTACCGGCTTATCCTGGAATCGCTTCTGGGGTTGAGGCTGGAAGTAGACAAGCTACACGTTGCTCCGTGCCTCCCCGCGGATTGGAAGAGGTTCACGTTGCACTACCGATACAGGGAGACTCTCTACCATATCACCGTCTTACAAGTCAGCGCCGGGAGCGGCGAGACGAGCGTGACTGTTGATGGCGTCGCGCAGCAGGATAAGATTATTCCTCTTGTGGACGACCATCGAGAACACTCGGTTGAGGTGAAAATACAGGCCGCAGGCATTTAGCACAGAAGGGCACGCCACAATTCATGAAATTCCTCAACACTTGAGCAACTTTTACGCTCCCGCCTTATCTCTTACTTCAAGATGTCGCGGTCTAAATGAGTCCTCGCAAAGCCCGTCTGGCTTTGCAAGATTTGGCTATCGTTCTTCAAAGATATTTCCGGAGTGGAGAGCGGTGTGAATCAGCGTAATTCTTGAACAGAATAACAGGACGTTACCCAACGACCTTGCCCAACTTCCCCGTGATCCTGGCCCGGACTGTGCCGAATCGTCGCCCACGGGGTGCCTTTCTGACTGTGACTTCAACATCTTGACCAAGCCTGGAAAGGAAATGCACCAGGCGTTCGACAGAAAACCCTGCCATTTGCCCGGCTAACAACTTAGAGACCTTGGCTTGGTCAATGCCTAACTGATCCGCCGCCTCAACTTGCTTCAATCCACGGCCCCTGATCGTCTCCTGTAATGCTTGAAGCAAGCTACTCTTCAACATCAGTTCGGCGGACTTCTGTTCCGAGAATCCTAAATCTCGAAACACGTTCCCACTCCCCTTGGTAACTGTTGCGCGTGTCATAAACTCTGCTCCTTTCTCCACCCTAGCAACTCGGCATATCGCATCTTGCCCAGCTGTACGTCCGGCTTACCGGTCTTCTGCGACCGTTTCTCAAAGACATGCAGCACATAGACTGCCTCCTCGAATTTCGCCACATAGAAGACCCGATAGGTCCCGGTTTCGTCTCGGACTCGAATTTCCTGCACACCGACCCCGACTGTAGGCATCGGCTTCCAATCATCCGGCTCTTTCCCTTGCTGCACTTTATAGAGTTGATGTCCAGCTGTCTCCCTTGCATTCTCCGGAAACTCCCGAAGGTCTTCCCTCGACGATCCGACAAAGTGAACCGGTTTCATTTAGCCCCTATACCATCCCACTGTGTCTCATGATATGCCATAACTAGCATATTCGCAAGATACTCCAGATCGGTACGAACCGGCCCATGAGGGGAAGTACTCTTAAGATATTCAACAGAATGCCAGGTTTATCGGCAGGGGTAGAGATCGGTTATTTCAGATACCTCGACTCGAATCGCGCGAGCAGCTTGCTGTTGGCGTCGTACAGGTCCAACGCTTCTCCGACGATCTTGTAGCTTGCGGTCGCTTCGAGAACGCGCAGGAACTCCTGCTCCTGGTCCATCGCCCCCTCGCAGTATTTCCTGGTCGTGGCCACGCCCGTGAAGCGCACACTGTTCTCCTTGACCTCATAGCGGCCCAGGAACTGGTTGCAGCCGGCGAAGCCCCGTAGCTTGTTCTCTGCGGGCACCAGCATAAGATGCGGCTCGCGTTGGTCGGCTGCCATAGTGAGCGGTTTCCCCGCGATCTCGACCGGCCGCCAATAGGTGTTCGTCAGCGAGGCTGTGCTGAACGCCTGACGCGCGCAGGTCTCACCGGGCCAGACACGGTCGAAGCGCTCGACCACCGTCGCGTCTTTCAGCGCCTCGCCCTCCCCGACCGGACGGGTCGTCAAGCGTCCGTCGAACGTGACTAGCAACGACTCGCCGGGAGTCTGTCGCGCGGCCAGGTACGCCCGCTCCAAGGCAAGGTAATCTCTTTCCTGTGCGACCGGAAACCGCCTGCCCGTCCGGCACTCAGTGAACGACGCGGCATCAGCCAGATAACTGAACATGCCGCGGAGGCGAATCGTGTCATCGATGGGATCGACTCGATCCGACCGGACGAGGTCGTAATTGAGCCGGGACCTGATCTCCTGACCGTCATTGCCGAGCATGCGTGATCCTGCCGGTGTCTTTGATGGCAAATTGGCGGGGTGCTTCAGCGCCGCTCTGCAGAATGAGTCCGGTGCGATCTTCAGAGAACGCCCACCGGCCGAGCTCATATACCTGCTCGTCCTTCCCTGCCGCGACACCGACATAGGTCTGTCGCAAGAGGAAGATTCCGCCGGGCCGAAGAGTCAGCGTGAGTCTCTGTCCGGAACAGTCTGCGCAGGGCATGTCACCAACAAAGGTCGCCGGCAACGGAGCAATCCCCTGTTCCGCTGAAGCGGTTCTGGCTAGTAGCGCGCGCTCCTCGTGGTGCGCGCACCCGACGGCCAACAGGAGAAGGATGACCCACAACGTCGTCGATGCGAAAGCCACGAGTGGTTGGCCTCTTCTCCCGGCGCTCATGCGCGCGTCCCTCCGGTACAGACCGCGGATGCTTCTCGCTCAGAGCAGCGCCTTGAGCAGCTTCAGCAGCATCTCCTTCACGGGTATTTGAATCGCAAACACGGGAATCATCGGGAGCAGCGCCGGCAAGATGATGGCCACCAACGACCGCTTCCCGATCGGGCTTGGACGGATGCCGGCGACCACTTCGTACATGGACACAGTATCAATCACGGGGCCCAGTTCGGCTGCCTGGAGCAACGGCGACTCCACAACCGGTTCCTGTGCAATCCACCGCCTCCTGACCAGGCGGCCGTGCCGGCCCACAAGGGCACCATACTCCAGCAAAGCTTGTCGCTTGAAACGCTGCAAGCTGCGGAGAAACAATGCGAGTGGCCCCAGGTACAGCACCAGCATCGCCACGACGAACAGTGCGACCGGAATCATGAGCGAATGCACGTCCACGTCGTGATAGAGGACGTCGTGCCCCCAACGGGACGCAATGACTGCCGACATAGCAAAGACCACCGGACTGAAGATGAGTGGCATTTCTTCCAGGAAGCCCAGGCCCCCTGCCCGATCTGGATGAGTGGGAACCAGCTGGAGAGGCAGGCGCGAAATCCGCCAGAGCAAGACGGCACAAACCACAAGACGCCACAACCACGCCAATAGCAGCATGATAAACACCGGCCGCACCACGAACAGAAACCACCATGCCCCGAACCCCAACCAGGCACTCCCTGTGCTGCCCGCGCTTGCCCATATCAGCTCGTGCAGGTGCTTGGGGTCATGTTCGACCGTCACGAAGATTAGCGTGAAGGCCAACATCCCGGCCCACACCGGCCAGGCATCGCGCAACCGTTCAACGGCTCGCACGATCTGAACGAACCGCGGCCTGACCTCATCCGTCACAAGTCCCGAGCTGACGAAATACGGAACGAGCCGCTGCGGAATGAGATCGCCGACCGCCTCGGCAATTATGAACAACGGAATGGCGAGGAGACAACGCACGTGCACCCCGAAGTGTCGGAGCAAGGGCTCCTCGATCTCTCCTGGAAATGCCCGCTGCCAGAGCAGGGCCCAGATCGCGATCGGGAGCCACGTGACCAGCGCAAACACGAGGCAGCGCCGAGCAATTCCAAGTCCAGTGGAAGGAATGAGCCCGATCGCACGTTGAACACGAAACCACGGGTCCCCACGGACCAGTGAAAAGCTCAGTTCACCGGTGCCTGGTTCCGGCTGACTCATAGACGACCTCCCTGAAGACCGGAGAAACCAAAACCGGGTGATGCACCGTGCTGCAGCATGAGGCCCTCATCCGTATGGCGGACCATTGGTCGCGGTCGCGCTCAATCCGTGTCGTCTACAGCACGGACGAGACCCACCCACCAGCCGGAATAGCCAGCAACGGACAGGCACAATGCCGGAGCACTTGTTCAGTGTGGCTGCCTCGCAGGGCATCGAGAAAGCCGTTTCGCCCCTCGGTGGACATGACGATGAGATCAGCCTCCATCCCGCGAGCGGTCTGCAGAATCACCTGCGTGACGTCGCCCTTCTGCGACATCTTCGTCCACTCCCATCCCGGCAACTCCGGACAGCTGACCTCGGGCATCTCGCTATCGTCACCGACATGAAGGAGAGTGAACTGACCGGTGGGACAGTTGAGCCGCTGCGCGAGCCGGACGGCGGCAAGAATCGCGGGCTGGGCCTTCGGAACCGGCGCGACAGGGATCAAGATCTTCTTGAGCGACACGGACCCGTCCTGCAACGACACAAACCCCTCGACGCCTGCAGGGATGAAGAGCGTCATCTGACGCGATTTCCTGGCCACAGGTTTGGCGACGGAGTTCTCCAGCCACTGGACTCGCCCTTTGTCCTGTTGCGTGGCGAGGACAATCAGGTCGCTGGGCTGGTGCTCAAGAAACCCCAGCACCGATTTCACCGGATCCTTGTCCTGAGCAACGACTTTCTTGACCTTGATGCCGAGCTCAGGCACGGCAGACTTGGGGCTGTCTTTCGGCAGGATTCCCCACCGCTCGAGTGTCTGCCTCACGCCGGGAAACTCCGTCCAATTCTCCTTCCGGTCGGGCGACACGTGGAAAATGGTGAGCGTGGCCTTGGCGATCAGCGCGGCCTTCAGCGCATGGGCGAATGCGGTTTCGCTGGCGGCGCTAAAGTCGGAAGGATGAAACACGTGCTGCAGAATCGGTACGTTTAGAGACGTCTTGCTCATGGGGCTCCTCCTGTTCAGGCGAGCAACTTCTAGCACAAGAACGATCGGAAAGTCATGACTCCCGATGGAGCCACCAGCGGCACCGATGGATCGATCGGGAGTCCGGGAGGCAGCCACCTGATCTCAGAACCGATAGGTGGCCCCCACGGACACGTTCGTGTTGTAAACGACTTCCTGTTCGAAACTCTGACTGCGATGCCCACGCTGAAAACCTGCCGTCAGGCCGAGTTGTTCCGTCAGCATGTACCGGAGCATCATCTCACCCTGGACGATCGTCTCATGCGCGCCGTTCCGTGGATCTCCGACAAGGCTGCTCGTCCAATCATTGCGCTCGAAATGCATCCCCAACTCAAATGAGAGACGCCGCGTCAGCTCCGCTTCGACTCCGGCGGTCACGTAGTTGTTGATGTAGGACACGTCGTCTTTAAGCTGCGGCTGACTCCGCCCATCGGCAACGCCGCGCTCGTAGTGGTAGCCCAGGATCAGTTTCACACCGTCCATCACACGCCAGGCCACATGGGGACCGATCGTCCAGAAGGTCGTATCCCGTTGCGAGAAGGCCTGGTTGTACAGGCGGACCCCGACGCGCCCCAGAAGCCGCACTTCCCAATTCTCGGAGAGGCGTTGCTCGAACCGGAGCGATCCGATGTGAGAGGTGACCCGCTCCTCTGCAGGGGTATCGGTCAGGCGATCTTCGTTTTCACCCAGAAGCTGATCGGGGGCGGTATAGTACCGCAGCCTGATCGCCGTGTCCGGCGTGAACGAGTGCAACAGTTCCAGCCCAGCGCTCGCCTGGTTGAACTGTGGATTCACCGTAAAGATGAACCCCTGGGCCTTGACGGAGAGCGCTGTGCGCCCCCAGGACGACGTGAACGATTTGGAGACGAGGAGATCCGGCTCGAACACCATGTCCGAGCCCTTCCCGGTGAGCGAGGTATCCAAAGCCGGCTGGGTGGGGTCGCCGTGCAAATTCAATCGGCGCGTGGCAGAGAACAGGGCGACGTCGTCGGTATAGAACAGATTACCGCCCGCGGTCACGGACCAGTCGGCCATCGCCGGAGCAGCGGCAGCCAACAGCAACGCGACAGCCAGCCCCAGGAGTCTCAGTGACATGCATGCCCTTGTCCTACTGCTCCACAGCCAGGTTGCGGTTCGATCCGCTCAAGAACGGAGCGAGGCTCTTTCGGGCGGTCTTCAGATCTGGCTCAGCGGGAAGCTCCTAGAATGCGTAGAGGGTCGCGTACACGTAGGCCAGGTTATAACCGAAGTTGACGTTAAACGCTTGATCTCCGTTCCCCTTCAACCCGGCAGTCAGCCGGTCGAACGCGGCGCCCATCGCGAAGTGTTGGAAGAACCGATACTCAAGCCCGGCATAGAACTCAAACATCGATCCCGTGTAATCGCCTACGGAAAGGTAGAAAAAGTCATAGCGGCTCTGAAATTGTAACTTGGGCGTGATGTTGTAATTCGCGACGAGCCCGATCGACGGAAGCGGAAGGGTCAGTTGCTCGTTCACGACCGTTGAGTTCACTACTCCAGCTGCCCCCGAGGTCGTTATGTTGCCCTGCGCTGCAAAATTAAAATTTGTCTTCATCATGTAGAGCCCTGGCGACACCCCCAACTCCACTTTCTCGTTCCGGTAAAAAGAGTAGTTGTAGAGCAACCGGTAGATATTGAAGCTCAGGCTGGTTTGGGTCGCCGCACCGGCACTAACGGTTTGGTCCCTGATTAGAATATCCTGGTTGATCGATTTATCCCCGCTCAACCCGACCCGATACCAGGACAACCCAACGGCATGACGGTCATTGAACCGATAGAGGCCATCGAGTCGGAAAGCATCGGTGCTGCTGTTCACACCCAAGGTATTGGTGAGGTCAATATTCGCGCCAACACCTACGACGGGGCCACCAACCGACACGTTTGCGGTTGCCCCGAAGACGTAGGCCCACCCGCCGCGAAGCATCAACTTGTCAGTCATTTCAGAAGGCGTCGTCTCCTCGGCGGAGACCACCGTTGGGATCGCACCGAGCAGGCCCAGGGCGAGAACTGCCAGGAGCGGCAAACCGTAGAACCGCGAGAAGGACCAACGTGCTGACCTAATGACTTCAGCTTGCCGCATAAACATCTCCTTAATATGTCCGTCCGATACACCGACCATCATGCGTGCGTGGCTGAACAGCCTGATGGATCTGAACCTCGCCCTGCGCCCATCGAGCAAAGCGTAACGGATGGCGAAGCATAGCGAGAAGGCCTCCAGCCGTCAAGGAGCCGAGAACGCACGCGCGTCTTGCTTCTATGTGGACGTGTAGAGGCCAATTCAACGGACGGAGAGCTGCAACGATCCCTCTGCAAGCACCTGAATCTCGACCCCGCCCGGCACGGGATAGATGGCGCGCGGCTGAAGGCTGGTCACGGATCCTTCCAGCCATGTCTCGGGAGCCACTTGCCGAGTTAACGCACGGGCAAGCCGGCCCCGCAACATGTCCACTTGCTCCGAGAGGTCGATGCGCGTCTCCGGCTCCAGTCGCGACAAGAGATCGTCGTGCACCATCCAATTGGCTGCATTAAGCAACACATTTTTCGTCTCCACCGTGAAATTGAATCGCTCGAACCGGAGCATATTCGTCGTCGGTATCGAGCACGGGCGTTCCAATGGCATAGAGGATGCCATTGATGCCGCCGCTCATCCCCAACTCCAAGATCAGATTGGCGCCGCTCCCGTAGAGTCTGGCTGACACGATCTTCAGCGGGTCGCCGACCGAGCTTGGGATCTCGCTCCCCACCAGCCGCTGGGCAAGGAGGCGATTGATCGCCGGATACTCGGCAAGGATCGGCAGCGCAAGATGAAACCCGTCCCCTGTGTGAGGAATCAACTCGAACGAGGGAAGTGGACGGAATGTGGCGGCGGGCTGAGCACCGAGGCTGACTGTCGGCTGGAGTAACAGATGTACGGACGACTGGATCAGCTGCTCTCCCTCTGCGCCGACGGGGCCGGCCTGAATGCCGGTGGGATTGAGGGTGAGCCAGAGATCGGGGGTCAAAGCCGTCGATTCTTGGAGCGTCTGCCAGACCGACCCGGCGCGTTCTTTCGAAGCGGTTCTCTCACGCAACTTCGCATCGATCGCGGAGGCCAGCCCCCGCAGCTTGGCATCCAGTAACGATTGGACGATCAGCGTCCCATCGATGTCCTGGTTGGTCAGCCGGCAGGGATCAAGAAAGCTTGGAGGGTTGAATGATGTCTCAGACTTGAGCGTCCAGGCCTCCGACCAACCCACGCGTGAGTTGGCCGTCAGCCGTAGCCGCTTCGGCGGATCGTCGTCATACCCGCACGAACCGACGAGGACCTCGCCTTCGGATCTGGTGAGCTTGATCGCCAGACGATACCGGAATTCCGGATACTCGATCGCCAGCCGATCCCCGACCATCCGCACATGAAGCGGTCCTCGGACGAACCGATAGAAATATTGATAGGGACCATGGCCGGCGAGCGTACCGCCATCCTGCCAGACCTCCTCCTTCGCCCCCTCATGCGGAAACGCCTCGTCGGCGGCGGAGGCCAGGTCGTTCAAGGCGAGGCTCACATGAAGATGCACCACGGACTCCTCGACAGAAGGGACGGGAGGCGGCGGCGCCAAGGCATCGTTGGGTTTGGGAATCTTCGGACCGGACCCGCCGAATCCACTCAGGACGCCAAGCGGCGAGGACGAGCGCGACGGCCACGAGGTTGTTGGCACAGGGGATCTTCATCATGGTCTTCCGTCGCCGGGTGCTTATGACTGGGCCGCACCGGCCGTTGCGACTGGTGCGGCCCGTCGAATCGATTCTCAGCTGTCTCATCCAGCGCGCGTTACTTGCTGCCGCTCTGCTGGAGGCTTTCCATTACCTTGTCGAGCGAGAAGCTGCCGACTTTCTGGCTGGGCGGAAATTCTCTTAAATGTGGCTAGGAATTTCCCGACGTATTGCTGCGCCGGCACGAGTAGGAAGATACGCTCAATCCTCCAATGATTGTAGTCCATGCCGATGTGGTCGGCCTGTTCGAATGGATCGGACCGAAGGTTGAAGAGCTTCGGCACCCGCAGCGTGACAAACGGTTCCTGCCAGACATCGAAGCCATGAGCGCGTTGCTCGGCGAACACGAGCTTCCACTGGTTGTAGCGCAACGCCACCAGCGAAGCCGTCGTCGTTGAAGTAGAAGAATTCGTGACGCGGGTCGGGTGCTTTGCCGGCCAGGGCGTCGGTGATGTTGTAGCCATCGAGGTGGACCTTGAAGGTCTTGTCGCCGACCTTCATACCTTTCAGCAGCTGCTCCTTCACGTCCGGCACGCCGGCGGCGGCGAGGAGAGTGGGGAGCATGTCTTCATGGGCAAAGATGTCGTTGTTGATTGTGCCTGGCTTGATGACGACCGGGCCAGCGGATGGCAGTGGGCACACGAAAGCCGCCTTCCCAGTTGGTCGCTTTCTCGCCACGGAACGGCGTCGTGCCGCCATCGGGCCAGACTAAACGACTCGGCGCCGTTATCGGTGGAGTACATGACGATGGTGTTCTCGTCGAGGCCCAGCTCCTTGAGCTTGTCAAGAAGCTGTCCGACCATCGTATCGTGCTCGACCATGCCGTCGGGATAGGTGCCGAGCCCGGTTTTGCCCTTCGCTTTCCTTCTTCAGGTGGGTAAAGATATGCATCCGGGTGAAGTTCCACCAGAGGAAAAAGGGCTTGTCCGGCCTTTTTGGCCTGCTTCTCGAGATAGTCCAGCGAGGCTTTGGTGACTTCCTCGTCAATCGTCTCCATGCGTTTCTTGGTGAGCGGGCCGGTGCTCTCGATCTTCTGCGTGCCGTCCGGATTCGCCCAGGTGTGGATCACGCCGCGCGTGTTGTACTTCTTGCGGAATTGGGGAATTCCGATTCTTTGAATAGTCCACATTCTCCGGCTCCTCCTCGGCGTTGAGGTGGTAGAGCGAGCCCATGAACTCGTCGAAACCATGCGCGGTGGGCAGATACTCGTCGCGTGTCGCCCAGGTGGTTCTTGCCGAACTGGCGCGGTCATGTAGCCCTGCGCCTTGAGCAGCTCGGCGATGGTCACGTCTCGCTCCTGCAAGCCTTCCTTCGGCGCCAGGCAGACCGACCTTGAGCAGGCCGGTACGAAAACCGACCTGGCCGGTGATGAACGCCGCGCGGCCGGCCGTGCAACTCTGCTGGCCGTACCAGTCGGTAAACAGCGCCCCTTCCTTGGCGATGCGATCGATGTTCGGCGTCTTGTAGCCCATCATGCCCTGGTTGTAGGCGCTGACGTTCCAGTAGCCGATGTCATCGCCCCAGATGATGACGATGTTGGGTTTCTTGTCGGCTGCGACGCGGGGCCGACCACGAACGCGACTGCCATGAACAGAGCGAGCCCGATCGCAGGTATGAGTCTCTTCATGAGCCCTCCTTCATAATTGTATGTGTCATGCTCTCATAGTCTCCGCCACCACGTCACCCCGGGAACCACCTAGTGCTTCGACATCGGCGAGCAGAGGCCGGTGCCGATCCACACGCAGCGTCGCGACGCCTGATCGACCCACGCACTCTTTAGTTATCGTCTCCTCCCCACCAGGGCCGCCACGAACAACGCCCCGAGCACCGCATGGCCGATTCCAGCAGCCCACAGCAACATACCGCCAAGGCCCAGTCCTGCCGCAGCCCATATAAGGACCACGGCTGCCAATACGTTGTAGGAGGTAATCCCGATAGCTCACCGCCAGACCGGCGGGACTCCCGGCATCGTTGCGGGCATTCAAGCAGGCGAGTCCGAGCGCGAAGACTCCCGCGCCGAAGAGTCGCGCCAGGACTGTTGCGAGCGAGTCAGTCGGCACTCCAAGCAGCAACGAGACCAACGGTGCCGGACTGATCAGCGCCAGCACGCCCACTAGGGCTTCAAGAGCACCAGAAATTGTCAGCAAGAGTCTCAACGACATCGGGCTCCCCTTCGTGATAACACAAGGCGTTCCCGCGATAATGGCCGCCTGATCGCACTCGACATCGAGTGGTTCGCCCTGGGGATCGCATGCGAGCGCAGCGATTGTAGTGTCTTCACGAAGACTCTGCAAACGGAATCGGGGGCTGGGAATTGGGTCAGATGGCCTGGCGCGACGACACGGAGCCCTGTGCACTTGCTCGAATAGCACGGGAATCTGCGAGTCCGCGATCTTCAGCGCGACGAACGATCGGGCTGCTTCGTACGAACCTTCCGCCTGTTCTTCTGGAGATATCGCCTCTCGCTGGCCTGTACCTTGGCCAGCCGTCGGAGGTGTCGTTCATCACATGTGAACTTGGCTTTCAGAAAGGCGCGAACCAGCTCATGCGCCACTTCCTCCCCGATCACGCGGCCGCCCATGACAAGCACGTTCATGTCGTCATGCTCAACCCCCTGGCGAGCCGAGTACGTGTCGTGACAGACCCCCGCCCGAATCTTCGGAATCTTGTTGGCGGCGATGGAGCCTCCCACGCCGCTGCCGCAGATCATGATGCCTCGCTCGCATCCCCTTGACGCACGGCGAGGCCAACCGCTTCTGCGAAGTCCGGGTAGTCGACCGGAGCCGTACTGTAGGTTCCCAGGTCTAGCACGCTGTGCCGCAGACCGGTGAGATAGGTCTTCAAGGTCTCTTTCAAGTGAAAACCTGCATGATCGGACCCGATGGCGACGCGCACCCGCTACCTCCCTCTGTCCTCTGACGCATCGCGGCTTCTGTGGCCGTTCTCGATGCCCATCGTTCGCACAGCCGTTCAGTATTTCTCCGGAATGAAGGTCCTGCCCTTCAACGTCGCCTGGTCATCGTATTTGTGCTTGCTCGATCGTTTGGGTAGCGTCACTTTCCCGCGCGGCAATCTGCTTGTAGGGAATCAACTTCAACAGATGGCTGATACAGTTCAGGCGTGCGCGTTTCTTGTCGTCCGAACGAACGAGATACCAGGGTGCGTGTTTTGTGTCCGTCGCTTTCAGCATCATGTCCCGGGCACGCGAGTACTCGTACCACTTCTCACGAGACGGGAGATCGACTGGACTGAGCTTCCACTGGCGCAACGGATCTTCGATGCGGGCTTCGAAGCGACGTTCCTGCTCCTCATTGCTCACTTCGAGCCAGTACTTGATCAGGATAATCCCAGCGTCAACGACGTACTTTTCGAACACCGGACAGAGTTCGAGGAACCGGGCATGTTGTTCCTTGGTGCAAAAGCCCATGACGTATTCGACCCCGGCACGGTTGTACCAGCTGCGGTCGAAAATCACGATCTCTCCGGCCGCCGGAAAGTGCTGCATGTACCGCTGAATATACATCTGGGTCTTCTCGCGGTCGGAGGGCGCGGGCAACGCCACCAGGCGGAAGACGCGCGGGCTGACGCGTTCGGTGATGGCGCGAATCGTGCCTCCCTTCCCGGCTCCGTCGCGCCCCTCAAACACCACAATGACCCGCAGACCTTTCTGTTTCACCCAGTCCTGGAGGATGCAGAGTTCGGCCTGAAGCCTGCGCAACTGCTCCTCATACTGCTTGCGTTTCAGCTTAGCCCCGCCTTCATCTTTCTGCGCCTTAGACATCGCACTACCTCCTTTAGTGAGTCACTCGCAGCAAACGTTCTCAAAAGAATATTTTCCGATTCGAACGGCAGTCTGTCTTTTTGCCAGCGACTCGATTGCACTGATGTTTCCGCTCGCCATCGCGAATTTGATTGCGGCGCCCATTGTTACGGCACCGGGCACGGCGTCACGTTCCAAATGTCGGCTGCGTACGCTGCAATAGTTCGGTCGCTAGAAAACTTCCCGGATGCTGGCGACATTGTTGATGGCCTTTTTCGCCCATCCATCAGGCCTACTCACTCGCCTTCTCCTTACAGGTTGTCCGCTTCCGTAGAGTCCCCTCGCCGCTTCGACGGCGCACGCCGCCCCCATTGCCAGTCGGCGATCTCGGGCATGTCCACGCCATAACGGGCGATGTATTGTTTGTGCTCCAACAGTTTGTCGCGAATCGCCTGCTTGGCATAGGCGGCGCGGGACCCAAGCTGCGGCAGCCGGTCAATCACGTCGCCGAAGAGGTGAAACCGGTCAAGATCATTCATCACAACCATGTCGAACGGTGTACTCGTCGTCCCCTCCTCTTTGTAGCCGCGTACGTGCAGGTTATTATGGTTCGTCCGCCGGTATGTGAGCCGATGGATCAACCACGGGTAGCCGTGGAAGGCGAATATAATCGGCTTGTCCTTGGTGAAGAGCGCATCGAAGTCCCGGTCTGAGAGACCATGCGGGTGCTCGCTCTGTGGCTGCAGTTTCATCAGGTTGACGACGTTGATGACGCGAATCTTCAGCGCCGGGAGATACTGACGAAAGAGATCCACGGCGGCCAGCGTCTCCAGCGTAGGCACGTCTCCGCAGCAGGCCATGACGACATCGGGATCTCCCCCCTTGTCATTGCTGGCCCACTCCCAGATGCCGATGCCGGCGGTGCAGTGCTTGATCGCCTCGTCCATCGTCAACCATTGCGGGGCCGGTTGCTTGCCGGCGACGATAACATTGACGTAATTGCGGCTGCGCAGGCAGTGATCGGTGACAGACAGGAGCGTGTTTGCGTCCGGCGGGAGATACACGCGCACGACCTCCGCTTTCTTGTTCACGACGTGATCGATGAAGCCGGGGTCCTGGTGGCTGAATCCATTGTTATCCTGCCGCCAGACATGGGAGCTCAGCAGATAGTTGAGCGAGGCAATCGGTCGCCGCCAGGGAATGTCATGACAGACCTTCAGCCACTTCGCGTGCTGATTGAACATCGAATCGATGATGTGAATGAACGCCTCATAACAGGAGAAGAACCCGTGCCGGCCGGTTAAGAGATACCCTTCCAGCCAGCCCTGGCATTGGTGCTCGCTAAGCATTTCCATCACGCGTCCATCCGGAGCCAAGTGATCGTCATACGGGTAGCGCTCCGCCATCCAGGCGCGATTGGTGACTTCCAAGGCGTCCTGCCAGCGGTTTGAGTTGTTCTCGTCCGGACTGAAGAGACGGAAGTTCCGGCTTCCCATGTTCAGTTTCATCGTGTCGCGCAGAAACCTTCCCATATACCGAGTGGACTCGGCTGTGACGGCACCGGGTTTCGTCACCTTGACGGCATAATCGCGGAAGTCTGGCAAACGCAGATCCCTGAGCAGCAGGCCGCCGTTGGCGTGTGGATTGGCGCTCATACGACGCTCACCCTTTGGCGCGAGTTCAATCAGATCGGATCTTAATCGCCCGGTCTTATCAAACAGCTCCTCCGGCTTGTAGCTCTTCATCCATTTCTCAAGAATCTTCACATGCCTGGGCTTTTCGTGCATTTCGCCCATCGGCACCTGATGGCTCCGCCAGTAGTCCTCGGTCCGTTTGCCGTCGATCTCCTTCGGGCAGGTCCACCCTTTAGGCGAACGGAGAATAATTATCGGCCAGCGAGGTCTGTCCTTCACACCGTTCTTCCTCGCCTGATTTTGGATGCGGCGTATTTCGTCAAAGCAGGTATCGATTGTGGCGGCCATGAGCTGATGCATCTTGCCCGGCTCGTGTCCCTCCACGAAATGAGGTGTGTACCCGTAACCCCGAAACAGCTGATCCAATTCCTCATGACTGATGCGGGCCAGCACGCAAGGATTGGCGATTTTGTATCCGTTCAGGTGCAGAATAGGCAGCACGGCTCCATCGGAAGCAGGATTGAGAAACTTGTTGGAATGCCAGGACGTCGCCAGCGGTCCGGTCTCCGCCTCACCATCGCCGACCACGCAGGCCACGATGAGGTCGGGATTGTCATACGCGGCCCCGTAGGCGTGCGAAACGGCGTAACCCAGTTCGCCGCCTTCGTGTATTGATCCGGGTGTCTCGGGTGCGACGTGGCTGGGAATGCCTCCGGGAAACGAAAACTGTGTGAACAACCGCTTCATGCCCTCTTCGTCCTGCGAAATGTTCGGATAGACTTCGCTGTACGTGCTCTCAAGATAGGCATTCGCGACCAGCCCGGGGCCCCCATGCCCGGGGCCCGTTATGTAAATCATGCTCAGGTCCCGTTGCTTGATGGCTCGATTCAGATGGACATAGATGAAATTCAGTCCCGGTGTGGTGCCCCAATGACCGAGCAGGCGGGGTTTGATGTGCTCTTTCTTCAACGGCTTTTTCAGCAAGGGGTTGTCATATAGATAAATCTGCCCCACCGAAAGATAGTTTGCCGCGCGCCAATAGGCATCCATCAACTTGAGTTCCTTCTCCGACAACGGTGTTCCCATGATCACTCCTTTTCTATGGCAGCCCATGCTCGACAGCGGTCAACGCCCCGGTGGCCTATGAACGTAGGCCTCGCACGCACCGCACCCTCTCCCTGGCGATCCAGGTTTCTTCATCCGCTGCAACCACATAGGCAGCCAGTCGTGATTCATCCTCACTGATTCTTGCCGCATGGATCATGCAGGGCGACGTGAGCAAGGTCAAGTCGCTGACCATCGAACAAGCCAGCCGACTTCATTTTCGCGGAGGATCGATCCTTAAGACCGCGCGAGCGAATCCGACCAAGAACTCCGCTCACTCGCGGTGCCGCGGTGGTCGGTGTCACAGCCGACGGGTTGCGGGAAAGATTTGCCTCCGTAGTCGCGCATGAACGGGGCACATGACCACTGCTCATCAGCTGAGCAGGGCATCGGATATGAATGACGGAATCCGCCAAACTTGACGTGCCTCGACTGTGATGATAGCGTCCGTTTCCAACTGGCACTCAGCCACTACGAAGAATCCTCTTCGATGAACATGTAGGTATAACCGACATGCCTAGCCTTCAATCCGTCAGACGAAAGATCGCCTCCGTTAAGAAAACCCAGAAAATCACGAAGGCCATGAAAATGGTCGCGGCGGCGAAACTCAAACGCACGCAGAACCGCATTCTCGCGGCACGACCCTATGCCCTGAAGATGCGGGATACCATCCGCAACCTCAGCCTGCGGGTCAACCGAGACCTTCACCCGTTGCTCCGTAAGCGGGAAGGCGAGCACCGTAATGTTGTTGTGACGGTCGTGACGAGCGACCGCGGATTATGCGGGGCGTTCAACGCCAACATTCTCCGCACGGCGCTCACTGCACTGAAGGGACTTGAGTCCCGCGGTGTGCAGGTTGAGGTGGCGGTGGTCGGTCGGAAAGGCCGCGACTTTTTCCGGAGACGCGGTTGGAAGGTGCGTCGGGAAGTGGTGGACATCTTCGATAAATTGACGTTCGAACACGGGATGGTAATGGGAGAAGAATTCCCGGCGCTCGAGGAGTACGTGGCAGGGAGTATCGATGCGGTCTATGTCATCTACAATGAATTCAAATCCGCCCTTCGCAACGGGTGGTTGTCGAACGGCTCCTTCCGATCGACTGGGTCGTTGAAATCACCGATAGGAAGGATCTTGACCAACCAACGGAGACAGTCCCAGGAGGCTATCAGTACGAACCGAGTGAGGACGAACTACTTGAGCAGCTTCTGCACCGTAACTTCCACGTCCAGGCGTACCGCGTGCTGCTGGAATCTTCGGCAGCCGAGCAGGGTGCCCGCATGGCGGCAATGGACGGCGCCACGCGGAACGCAGGTGAACTCATCAAAAGTCTGACGACTTACTATAACAAGACCAGGCAAGGGGTCATCACCAAGGAACTCATGGATATTGTCGGTGGCGCTGAAGCCTTGAAATAACCCTTCTAAGATCGCTGACCCGACCAGTCAGACATCTACTCGCTGATGTCCCTCGATCCGAACGACTGCACAGGAACCGGCAGGGCATGAGTCGATCCTCTGGGTCGGCATGCCCCTGTCGCGCCGGAATGCCGTTCCAGAAGCTTCATGTTGAAGGCCGGAAGCTTCGGGAAACGCGGACGGCCGACCAATGACAAGAAGCGATTCTACGTTCCGTCAGGCAACGGCGATACGGACCACCTGTTTCCCCCACCGCGCCGGTGAGCCGCTATCAATGGGAGATCGTGGCAGGTTCCGGTTGCCCAGCGCTGGGGCCCGCCGGCATGGAAGCCTGGCGGGGTTCCGCCGGGCCATCCGGAGCCCATCCGCCGCCCAACGCTTTATAGAGCTGGACGACCGACACCAGTTGAACCCGACGGGTTTTCGCGAGTTCGAGCTCGGCCTCAAACAGACTACGCTGCGACGTCAACACGTCCAGATAGCTGGCCCGCCCTCCTTGATATCGTTGATCGGCGAAATGCAGGGCAGATTGCAATGCTGTCACTTGCTGCTCCTGGGCGTCCCGTTGCTCACGAGTTTTTTGCACGGCAATGAGGGCATCTTCGACCTCCCTGAATGCGTTCACGACGGCCTTCTCATACTGGAGCGCCGCCTGCTTGGCCCTCGTTTCATTCACCGTCACTTGGTAACCCAGCGCCGTCGCGTTCAACAAGGGACCAACCAGCGACGCGCTGATGTTTTGAATAAAAAGCGGACCGATCGATGACCCGGAGAGTTGTGCGTTCGCTCCACCGATCGCCCCGGTCAGGGCGAGTTGAGGAAAGCGCTGCGCCTGTGCCACGCCGATGCCGGCCGTCGCTGCCACGAGCATCTGCTCCGCCTGCAGAAGGTCCGGACGTCGCTGCAATAACTCCGACGGCAGACCGGCCGGCACATCAGGAGGCATCGGCTGTTCCGTCAGAATCAACCCACGAGTAATCGTGGCTGGTTTGCGCCCCAACAGGGCGTTGAGTTGATTTTCCTTCTGCACCACCTGCTTTTCGAGGTCGGCGAGTTTTGCCGCTGTGCCCGCCCGTTCTGCTTCGAACCGATCCAGATCCAGCTTGGGAATGTACCCCTGTTTGTAGCGAAGCTGCGACAGCCGAACGGATTCTTCCCACGATTTCAGCGTGCGTTTGGTGATATCTACCTGCAGGTCCAGCGAGCGGAGTGAAAAATAGGCTTCGCTGACGCTGCCGACCAGGCCCAGGATCACCGCCCGCTGATTGTCCTCCTGGGCAAACAGTTGCGCCTCCGATGCTTCAACCGCGCGCCGGAGACGACCCCAGAGATCGAGTTCCCATTTCAGACTGCCGAAGCCGACGGTGTTCGAAAAGGTCGTATCCCCCGAACCGCCCTGTTGACCGGGAATGACGATGGCTCCCCCTCCGCCAGGAATGGTCGTGGCATTGCCCGACGTTTGATAGAGAAAGGCTGTGCCGCCGTAGGACAACGACGGAGCCAGATCAAATTGAGTCATGACGAGCTGCGCGCGATATTCTTCGACCGTCGAGACCGCCGTACGCACATCTTGATTTTCTGCGAGCGCGATTCGAATCAAGTTCTGCAGTTCTTTGTCCTTGAGGAGCTCCCACCACGGCAGATTTGCGATGGATTCCGCCGTCGAACTCGCCACGCGCCACGAGTCGGCAGTCGGAGTTTCAGGACGAACATAATCGGGGCCCATCTTGCAGGCGCCCAGCATCGCCGCGAGAAATGCGAGACCTGCGAAAAAGGCGGGACGGGCAAGATCTCCTCGTCGCTCCCCTGTTTGTTGCATCTCCCGCCTTTCACGTTTTTCCCGCTCCTCCTGCGAGTCTCGCTCCCAATCCATCTCAGTGCCCTCCTCCGTAACCCGCACTCTCACGAGCATGGGTCGGCGACAGTGTCGGCTGCGGGATCGGCTGGGACGGCTGCCCGTCGCCCGATCCCTTCGGCCCCCCTGGAACAGGTGCGCCAGGCGTCGGTTTCGCGTGTGGTTCGCCGCGATGCACGAGGTTCTCCACAAAAGCAAACGAGACCGGGATGAGGAAGATCGCGATCACGCTCGCGGCCAGCATGCCGCCGAACACGGCGAGACCAAGGAGGACTCGGCCATGTGCCCCGGCTCCCGTTGCGAACACGAGGGGCATGACGCCGAGGATGAATGCGAAAGCGGTCATGAGGATAGGCCGGAGCCGCACCTGGGCTGCAGCCAGGGCGGCGTCCGTGATGGACTTCCCTCCTTCAAACTCGACTTTCGCAAACTCCACGATGAGGATCGCGTTCTTGGCGGACAGCCCAATCAACATGACCAGGCCTATCTGAGTGAACACGTCGTTCTCACTGGCCTGAGGAGCCACAAGTTTGAGGAGCCACAGGGCACCGAACGCGCCAAAGACAGCGATCGGCGTGACGAGAAGCACACTGAAGGGCAAGGCCCAGCTCTCATACTGCGCCGCGAGAATCAGGAACACGAACAGCAGAGAGAACCCGAAAATCACGCTGGCCGGCACGCCTTCGGCAGCCACTTTTTCCTGGAACGACATGCCCATATAATCGAACCCCATACCGGCCGGCATCGTCTGCGCAAAGACTTCCTCCAACGCCTTCATCGCCTGGCCGGAACTGTAGCCGGTCGCCGCTCCCACAAGCAGCTGCGCGGAGCGGTACTCGTTGTAGCGCATCGTGAACTCGGGGCCATTGTAGGTGTCCATCGCCACCAGCGCCGATAGCGGGACCATATCCCCGGAGTTGTTGCGGACGTAGAATTGCCCGACGTTTTCGGCTTTCGTGCGGAATTCCCCTTCTGCCTGCACATACACCTGCCAGGTGCGACCGAAACGGTTGAAGTAATTGACCATTACGCCGCCCATAAAGGCCTGCAGCGTCTGGTACACATCTGAGAGGTTCACTCCCTGCTTGAGCACTTTGTCGCGATCCACCCTGGCGAATACTTGCGGCACATCGGGGATGAAAGTCGTATCGATTCTCGAAATTTCCGGACGCTTTCGGGCAGCCTCCATGAACTTCTGGGTATTGTCTGCCAGGAAACGGATATCCTTTCCGGAGCGGTCTTCCAGGATCATGGTCACGCCGCCGGACGTCCCAACCCCTGGAATCGCGGGCGGCGGAAACAGAAAGGCTTTAGCCCCCGGGAGTTCGGCAAGCCGGTTGTTCACATTCTTGAAAATCGGCAGGAGCTGCTCCTCAGGTTTTTTTCGCTCTGCCCAGGGCTCGAGCGTGACGAATAAGAACGCATTGTAGGTCGTGCTCACCGTGCTCAACAGGCTGTAGCCGATGACGCTGGTGGCATATCTGATGCCCGGCGTGTTTTTTAAAATGGCCTCAATCTCTCTGGTCAACTGGTCCGTCCGCTGGAGAGAGGAAGCCTCAGGGAGCTGGACATTCAGGTACACAAAGCCTTGGTCCTCGATCGGAAGAAAACCGGTCGGCAATTGCGCCCCCAGCCAGCCGGACACGACAGCGACTCCGAGAAGAAAGAGCATCGAGAGGCCGGCCTTTCGGATGAGACGGCCGCAGAGACTCACGTAGCCATCGGTCGCACGCCCGAACCATTTATTAAACCAGCCGAAGAAAAGTCCCAACGGGCCTCTCGCCGGTTTCTTCGGTCGGAGTAAGAGGGCCGAGAGGGCGGGGCTGAGGGTGAGGGCGTTGAAGGCCGAGATGACCACGGACAGGGCGATGGTAACGGCAAATTGTTGATATAAGCGGCCGGTGATGCCGGGAATAAACGCCGTCGGAATGAAGACCGCTGCCAGGATGAGTGCAATCGCCACTACAGGCCCGGACACTTGCTCCATGGCCTTGAGACTCGCCTCCTTCGGCGACAGGCCATGGTCGATATGGTGCTCGACCGCCTCGACCACGACGATGGCGTCGTCCACGACCAAGCCGATAGCCAGCACCAGCCCGAAGAGGGAGAGCGTGTTGATGGAAAAACCGAGCATCGGGAACAGCGTGAACGTGCCCACCAGCGAGACCGGTACGGCCAGCAGCGGGATCAACGTGGCCCGCCAGCCCTGGAGAAATAGGTAGACGACCAAGATGACGAGAACCAGCGCTTCAAAGAGCGTATGCACGATCTCGTTGATACCCTCTCGCACGGCCTGCGTCGAATCGAGCGAGGTCACATAATCAAGGTCCTCCGGGAACCGCGACTTCATCTCCTCCATAAGTTTTTGCGCAGCATCCATGGTCTGGATCGCGTTGGATCCCGGGAGCTGATAGATGGCAATGATCGCCGCCGGTTTTCCATTCATCCGGCCTATGATGTTGTACATCTGTGCACCGAGCTGAGCCCTGGCCACATCTTTCAATCGAACCATGGAGCCATCCGGGTTGGCCCGGATCACGATATTCTCGAATTCTTCTGTCGTCTCCAAGCGACCCTGCGCGCGAACGGTGTAGGTAAACTCCTGTCCCTGCGGCACAGGCTCGGCGCCGACCTGGCCGGCGGGATTCACGGTGTTCTGGGCCTTAATGGCGTTCAAAATCTCGGTCACGGTGATCCCCAGCTTGGCAAGCTGATCGGGCCGCACCCAAAAACGCATCGCATACTGGCCCGCCCCAAAGATCGTCACTTGGCCAAGGCCCGGCACACGGGTCATGGGATCATTGATGTTCACATAGGCATAGTTGGCCAGGAAGACTTCGTCGTAGGTGCCGTTTGGGGAGTACAGCGAGAACAGTGCGAGGGGACTGGTCGTGGATTTCTTGATCGTGACCCCGAAGTTCCGCACGTCCTGGGGCAATTGGGATTCGGACTGGGTATAGCGCATCTGCGCCAGGATCTGATCGTCGTTGGGCCTGGTGTTGATGTCGAAATCCACCCGCAGCGTCATCTGCCCGTTGCTCGCGTTGACCGAGTACATGTAGATCATGTTGTCCACCCCGCTCATCATCTGCTCGATGGGAGTGGCAACCGACTTTTCCAGGCTGACCGCATCAGCCCCGACGTAGGTGGCTTGCAGCTGAATTTCAGGCGGCGCGATGTCGGGAAACTGCGCGATCGGAAGCTGCACCATCGCGATGACGCCGAGGATCACCATGATGATCGAAATCACCATCGCGACGATCGGACGATTGATGAAGAATCTGGCCATGGCCTATTCCGACGACCGGGCACGCCGACGGGCGAGGCGCGCGCGCACCGGGTGGGAGCGTTGATTCTGCCTCAGCTCGGTTCGGTCTCTGGCTGCTTGGCGTAAGGTGCAGGAGTGACCGTCATCCCCGCCTTCAGTTTCTGAAGCCCCTCCACCACAACTCGTTCGCCAGGCTGTAATCCCCGACTGATGATCCACATGGACCCGATTCGCTCCCCGACCTGTACCGGACGGAGCTCCACGGTACTATCGGGTTTGACCACAGCCACCTGATAGTTGCCCTGCAACTCCGAGACAGCGCGTTGCGGCACGAGGAGGGCTCCTGCGTGCGTCTTGGTCACGGCGCGGACGCGCGCGTATTGACCGGGGCGGAGGAGGTTGCCGGGGTTGGGGAAGATCGCCGCGACTCGAATCGTGCCGGTCTTGACATCGACCTGTCGGTCGGCAAGAAAAAATTTTCCCTGGTGCGGATAGATCGAGCCGTCGCTGAGAGTCAGAGTGAGGCGGGCTTTCTGGTCTTCAACCGGCGTACTGTACGCTTGCTGAATTTTCTCGGCTGCCCTGAGGTACTCCTGTTCGCTGACGGGGAAATACACCCGCAGCGGGTCGAGCGTGGACATCGACGTCAACTCCGTGTTGGCATCGATTAGGTCACCGATCTGCGCGTTGGCGATGCCTACCACTCCATCGATAGGCGCCGTGATCCTGGTCCAACCGAGATTAAAGTTCGCCTGTTCCACCGAGGCTTTGGCGGCAGCAACCGAGCCTTTCGCAGCTGCGTACGCCTGAACGGAATCGTCCAATTCCTTCCGGCTGATGGCTCCCTGTTTGGCCAGTGGGGTATCACGCTCCACATCCAGCTTAGTCTTCAAGAACAGAGCCTGCGCCTTCGCCAGATCTCCCTGAGCCTGATCCAGTGCCGCCTTGAACTTGCTGGGGTCCAGCTCGAACAAGAGCTCGCCCTTCTTGACGAACGATCCTTCGGTGTAGGGCCGTTTGACCAGATAGCCGGATACCTGCGCGCGAATCTTGGCATTGACCGACCCTTCCGTCGTGCCGACCCACTCCGAGTAAATCGGCACGTCCTTCTGCACCACTTCCACGACTTCGACTTCAGGGGCGGGTTGGGAGGAAGTGGATGACGCCTCCTGCTTACAGCCAATACTGGCCGCCATCATGAGGCACAGGAGTAGAGTTGTCGTGAGCGGTCTCATAGCAGCGGAGTATGTCACACGAGAAGTTCCATTATCCATGACCGGTCATGCTTCAGTTTGGGACCTGCGGCAGCCTGTTCGCGGAAACCGCCTTATGATTCTTCGACTGACCGGATGCGGCGGCCGCGCTCGCCATCGAGAGTGGCGCGGAATGGATCACGACCGATCGAGACTATGCCCGTTTTCCAGTACTGCAATGGCAACATCCCCTGACTCCTGGTCGTTAAGCTCGGCTCGACCGGCAACTTAGGAATTATCGCCATAGCGAAAGTGGGGTGAGGCAATTCATCAACCCTTAATTACTCCGCCACGATCCTGCGTGTGCGGGCCTCGCGTACGGCCTGCTGCTCCGACTCTGCCTGCGCCGCCTTCATCTCTTTTAGATCGATCGTGACGCTGTGGATCTTGCCGGTGAATTTGTTGTCGCGCTCCTTGTAATCTTCCGTGACCGGCGTACCCTCATCCACGCCCACGTCGGCGCCCTCGTCGGCCGAAAAGGCGCAGCACTGGGTATGTTCGATCCGTCCTTCGGCGACTTTTCCTCCGTTGACGAAGATCATGCCGATACCACCCTTGCCCATCCCTCCGCCGTCTGAGACAAACTCATAACGAATCGTCGCCTTGCCTGCTGCCAGCGGCTGCGATGCAGCCACGTTGAACCCCTGCAGGCCGACAAAGTTGTAGGTATAAACCGGCTTGCCGTCTTTGAGGTAAAGGCTCCATCCGCCGAACCGTCCGGCCTGAGCCAGAAGGACGCCATTGGCGCCTCCTTGGGGGATTTCCACTTCAGCGGTGATGGTGTGCGACCGGTTCTTCGTGTTGATGAAGACGTTCTCTGACATGCCGGTCATGCCCTCGTACACCGTGAGTGATGTGCGACCTGCCATCAGGTCGGGCCGTCCGGCCGTGGCCGCGTTCATGCGCTCAAGTACCCGATCGTCGATCGGCAACACATGATACTTGACCGCTTCCTTGAGGAAGAGGGCTTGGAGTTCCTTGAGCTTGGCCGGATTCTTGGGGGCCAGATCGCTGACCAGGCTGAAATCGCTCCTTTGTGTTGTACAACTCCCACTTGTCCTCACTCAGGAGGCTGCGCGGCTTGAATTCCCACGGAGCGCCGGTGAACGGTTCCGGCAAACCAGCCATCCGCGTAGATGCCGCGGTTGCCCAGAATCTCGAAGTATTGCACCTGGTGCCGGCTCTTCGCCCTGGCATCGCCAAACGTATAGACCATGCTCACCCCTTCGATCGGGGCCTGCTTGGTCCCATTCACGATTTTCGGCTCCGGCAACCCCGCGGCTTCCAGCACCGTCGGCGCAATATCGATGACATGATGGAACTGCTGCGCGCACCTCGCCCTTTCGCCTTGATGCGCTTGGGCCAGTGGATCACCATCCCGTTGCGGGTACCGCCAAAGTTCGAGGCGACCTGCTTCGTCCAGGTGAACGGGCGTATCGCCCGCCACGGCCCAACCGGCGGCCATGTGGGGATACGACAGCGGCCCGCCCAGCTCGTCGTAATGTTTCAGAATGCTCTCGCACCGTTTCGTGCACCCCGTTGAAGTAGGTCATCTCGTTGAAGAGCCCGTTCATCCCGCCCTCGGCACTCGTGCCGTTGTCGCCGACGATGTAGAAAATCAGCGTGTTGTCCATTTGGCCGGTCTGCTCGACGGTCTGGATCAGCCGGCCGATCTCCGTATCCGCATACTCGCCGAACCCGGCGAAGATCTCCATCTGACGGCTAAACAGTTTCTTCTCGTCAGCCGAGAGCTTGTCCCAATCCTTGATCGCGTCCGGTTTGGGTGCCAGCTTCGTCCCAGGAGGCACGACGCCCAGCTTGATCTGCCGGGCCAGCGTTTCTTCGCGGAATTGTGTCCCACCCTCCATCGAACTTGCCCTTGTACTTCGCGATCCATTCCTTCGGAACATGATGCGGGCGCATGGGTGGCCCCGGGGGCGAAATACATGAAGAACGGCTTGTCCGGCGTGAGCGATTTCTGGTAGCGCATCCAATGGATCGCCTGGTTGGTCATGTCGGTCATCAAATGGTAGTTCGGATCTTTCGGCAGCTCGATCTGCGTCAATCCATCGTAGAGCAGCGGCGCCCACTGGTTGGTCTCGCCGCCGATGAAACCGTAGAACTTGTCGAAGCCGGACCGGGTCGGCCAGCGATCGGTCGGACCGGACGGACTGACCTCCCAGGCCGCGGTCTCGTGGTTCTTGCCGAAGAAGCTGGTGCTGTAGCCGTTCAGCCGCAGCATCTCGGCGAGCGGCGCCACGTTGTTGGGGCGCTGGCCCGTGTTGCCAGGAAACGCAGTCGCGACCTCCGTGATCGCGCCCATGTTGTTCATGTGGTGGTTGCGGCCGCTCAGCAGCGCCGTCCTGGTCGGCGAGCAGAGCGCTGTCGTATGGAATTGGTTGTAGCGGAGACCCTCGTTGGCGAGTCGTTCAACGGTCGGCATATGAATGGGCCCGCCGAACGCGCTGGACATGCCGAACCCCATATCGTCGATCAGTACGATGAGCACGTTTGGCGCGTTAGCCGGAGCCTTCACTTCGAAGCGCGGCGGAGCCGTCGCCTTGCGGGCGTCGAACGTGGTGATCGCCGGGCGCTTCGGTTCCGGAATCGGCAACACCGTCCGATCCAGCTTGTCCGCTGCCTGGACAGAAACACCTCCAACCAGCATCACCACTGACAACCCCGTCAGCATGATGGTGAGCACACCCGACCTTGTGTTTCGTCTCATATTCTCTCTCCTCTCTTCGAGATCCATCGTTGCGTGACGCAATCTCGATCGCTGCTGTCCGTGAACTATTTGACGTATTGCACATGCGCGTTCTCGATCTTGTCGTTGAGCGCGAAGAACGCACCCGCCGCCTTTGCCGTCGTTCTAGTGAATTGCTATTGCACTCACATCTCCGCCTCATTTCGGGAATAGGAATTGAAGTTGGAGTTGGAACCGCAGGGCCCATTCCGGCCACACACTGGATGCGCTCGAGGTCAAGGCCCTGGCCTGCCTCGCTGAATTCTCCTCGCATCCAGAATGTACTTCTCCGCTCGCGGATGACCGCTAACCGTCCGGGAGCGAACGAGCCGCCAGGTGTCTTCGCGTCTCAACCTCGCAGCCGACGATGCGCCTATCGGTCTTTCAATTCTTGCAGAGCGGGCCGCGCCTGTACGCGCAACTCAGCCTGCAAGGCCTCTGACGAGTCGTATCGAAGCGCCGTGACGATCTCCTCGGGTTTCGGTCGTTCGGACAGTGTTAGCTCGCCCATGCGCCGCTGTGCACGCCCGAAAAACTCTTGCTCATGGGACGGTGGCACCCCGAGCAGCTTCCCCATCGACTCTAAATACTCGCCACGCCCCCTGGCCATGTCCTGCAGCAGGTTATCGCGGTTCACGGCCGCAAAGGCCAGGGCCTTGTATTCCTCTTTGAGCAAGCCATTGTCGTGATACCAATCACCCGGCGTCGTGCTGGACAAGATGTCATTGACGGTCTCAGTTACCGTGCAGGCCGTCGAGAACAGCAAACTGCCGGATAGCGCGAGAAGTGTGAGCGAAAGACTTACAGGACGGTTGTTCATGGCTCCACCCTCCTTGTTAATTTTGATCGTCACGTCGATCGATATCTTCTCTCAGGGCCTCACCTATCAGGCGTTCCGCACCACCTCCATGTGTTCACCGATCCGGGCCGCGCTGCTAACGGGCTACAACCGTTGCGGGCTCACTTCTCCATCGCCTTCCTGATCGCGGGTGCGGCCTGGGCGATCACTTTTTGGGCCGCCAGGACGACCAGATCGCGGTCGCAGGTGGACTTCAAAAAGAGCCGCGTGACGACCCCGGCCAGATGCTCAGAGACGTCGCGCGGAGACTTCCATTTCACGCCTTCTTTCTTACAGGACTCGGGCAGTTCGCTCAGGTCATCCGTCCACTGGGCGTCCGTGTGCCGGAGTCCGATCAACACAATCTCAAGTGGACCCGGCAGCAGTTGCTGCTGCTGGGCCACCCGGAAAAAGAGGGCACGATAGGCCAGGGAGCGTTCTTCCATGATGCTCGGAATCCGCGAATAGTCCGCGTCGAAGAAGGTAAACCCTTCTCTTCGATGGTTGAGCAATTTGCCCCCGATATCGAACGGAAACGAGCTGTCGAACGACAGGATCACGGCGCGCTTGGCCCGCCGCTCCTGCAGCTGCTTGAGAAACACCATAATGAGGGACTCGTTGCCGGTATTGTCGGACATGCCGCCATCCCCAATGTGCCAGTACTGGTCTTCCCCTTCGATGCCCACCGTAATCGGTCCGATGATGGGGGGAAAGGACATGGAGGCCGCCACGGCAGCGGCGACTTTCATCTCACACTGGTCAAGTTTCAAATCCTCGGGCGTGCGACTCTGCAAGTCTTCCCAGCGGGTGCGCAGAATCTGCTCGGCCTCCGGAGTCACGTTCTCCCATCCGGGCTTCCGCTGGAGATCGCGAATGAAGTCGTACCGCAGTGCGTCGCGCTCGAGGGAACTCAACACCAGCCGGTGCCCGTCGTTGTATAAGGTGGTGTTGATCAGGTGATACGGACTGTCGCCACGCGCTTGCCGCTGGGCAAGCTCTCGAAACGTGAATCCCTTGAAATAGTCATAATTCAGGATTTCGGCGAGCGACACGGCCGTCCAGGCTGGATTGGCCATCCGCAGAGACCAAAGATTCTGCGCGAGCAGCGGCCCCTCAAAGTCGCTTACCATGGCCTCCTTGAATCCGGCAAAAAACTTCTTGTACTCCTCTGTCTGCTGACCGTCCGGCGTCAGCATCGGCACCTCGCGCAGGGGCTTCATCACGTTGTAATAGGCGGAGGCCAGGCTTCCACCCGACACACTGGAGATGTACGAGACCTGCTCGAGCAACGAACGCTGTCCGGGACCGACCCGCAGTTTACTCAGCTCCTCGAAGGCGGTGGCCGCATAGAGGGCGGCTCGACTCCCGCCCCCGGACACGGAGAGACCGACAAGGACCTCGCGGTCAGGAGCCGGCTGCAAACAATCCGGCGGCTCAGCCGTCGGTTTGAACATGTACACCGGCGCGCTCACGCATCCCGATGCCGTGAGCCCAAGGACGAGACAGAGTGCCGCGGATATCCGAATGCTGCTAGGTGACATTACACGCATGATAATGGACCTCCCAATACCTCATGATCTTGCTCCCTATCCCTTTGCTACCGATCCCCAAATGAAGCTCACTTGAAAGAAGTTTATGTAGCTGCTGGGAAATTGCCCGACCACGGCACCGGACATAGGCCCCCGGTTCTGGTTGACCGGCAGATCGCCGCCGTAGGCCAGTTCGTAGCTGAACGCCACATTCAGCTTAGGACTGGCCTGCCATTCTGCGCCGAGTCCGAACCGGTAGGCTGCCCCGATCGGCAGCCCCACGGTATAGTTCTCGTTCTTGGTCATCGAGCTGTCCCAGGCAAAGCCGCTGTTGATGAGCCAGGCGGGATTAATGCGATACCGGTTTCCTAGTGCCACATGGTAGGTATCCTGGTAGTTCAGGTTGGTTGTCGTGCTCATCGTACTAGGGTTGGCCGGGTCCCCCGTCACGCCGACTTCTACCTTGCCGAACTGGCTCCAGTCCTGCCAGCCGAAATCCAGCATCATGGCCCATCGATCCGTGAACTCGTGGTACGAGCTCACCATCACCGATTGCGGCACGGTCATTCCCAAATCCAGCTCCTTGTTCAAGAGTCCGCGGCTTTGCAGGGCGGTCCCGACACGACCGGATAAGCCCGTGATGGTGGGGGTGGCTCCAAAGCCGAGATGTACCTGGGAATAGTAGGTGACGCCGAACCTGGTGCCCTTCTTCGGTTCATAGAGCAGCCCGAGATTTCCGCCCGCTCCGACGGTGGTGTCGTTCATGGCCATTTGCCCATCAGGCGCGTTCGGGTTAAGGATTGTATCCCGGTTATTGATGGCGGCGCTGTAGTTCAGATACCCGACCATGACATTGGCCGCAACCCCGATAGACCATTGCTCGTTGATGCGATAGCTGAGTCCCGGCATGATGGTGAGGCCGATCAGGGTGTTATTCTGCGCATAGTAGCGGCCGACCCAGCCGGAGTCGTAACTCATGCCGAGTCCGAAATTCGAGAAGACACCGAGTCCCACCTTGAAGTCCTCGCCCAGGCCATGAACGTAAAACATGCTCAAAGCTCGGCAACGTGCCGACGGGATTACCGCCGCTGTTCCCGTCCACGCTCGTTCCGGCACCGGGGCTGAAGGCAATGCCCCCCTGCAGCAGTTGCGCTCCGCCCTGGAACTGATTGCCCTCCAGCAGGCTCATGCCGGCGGGATTCTTCAAGAGCGTGGAGGGATCCTGGGCTCGCGCCGCCCACCCGGCGCTCGCCAGGCCGACATCCGCCGTGGCGATCTCGTAGAGGGAAAGACCGCCGGCCTGCGCGACCGCAGGGAGGAGCGATGCAACAGCCATGATCACGCTTGCAAGAATCTTTTTTCTAACCATCGCTCGTCCTCCTCCCTATTTATATTGACAGTTCACGCGACCGATCAACGCATGCATCCCGCCTTACAGAAACAGAGGAGACGCCTGCTGTTACTGCATCAACTTGGCCACCGCGTTGCGCAGGTCGGCGGATTTCGGATTACTGACGCTATGCTTGACGATGATGTCCGTCGGGCGCACAGGCTTGCCGTAATAGGCAGCATTGGAATCATCCGACACCGCAATGATGGAGCCGTCCACGGCAATCCCGGCAAAGACCCCCTTCTTTCTGGCATAAGCGACGAGGTCCGCCGTAATCCCTTTCGCAGACGTCCCTCCGCCCACCGGTCCCACCGCCATGCTGGTGTCGGCCCCGAGTTTAAAATCGCTGCGATAAAACTCTTCCAGTCCCTTCTCGTTCCGCACCACAAAGATCATCTCCGACACGTCGCCCCCGATTTGCAGGCCGAAGCTGGCGGAGCCGATGGTGTAGAACACGGGCTCGGACCACTTCTTGGTCTTCTCGTCGCGGACGATCAGCACGCCGCTGCCGCCCGCCCCGCCAAACACGAAGGCGCCCCGCAAGAATTGCGGCACGATGAACAAGGCTTTGGTCTCGCCCTTCATTTCGCGGATCACCGGCCCCACGCTAGGATCAGAGATAAAGGCCTCGACGGTCATCTTGGCCTTATCCACGAGTTGCTGCTGTTCCGCGGCGCTCGACGGCCAAGGCGGGCGTGGCGCTGACCGCGACCATCGCTCCGAACAGGACCGATGCCATCAGCGGCAGGCGTGGTCGTGATGAATAGGTGCTTCGAGAGTACGTGAGTCATGGAATCCTCCTTGTGATTGAACAATCGTCCTTCATCCTGCGCTCGACGTAGGTGCACAAAACAACCTACGCCCGCGCGCACGCACCCGAAATCCAGTGCATATTGAGTACCATTTTGCCGCGTCAAAAAGAAAGGAACAAGTAGCGAAGTATCGTGGGGTTATGCAGAAAGCCCTAGGTATGTTGATGGGAGAACCCCATAGTGCTGTGGCCTGATAGGACATGTAGCTAAGAATGATTGTCGCCAAATGCAACAGGACTGACCTTGCGTAGAGCACCAATTCAAATGGAGGCGCGTTTTCGGATTGACGGCAATACGGTCGACTACTACAATGCTGTGGTCGATTCCTTCGGCCTGCAGTTCGGCCCGCAGACTAAGGCGATTGCGCTCACATTCCTGGTAGAAAAGGCCAAGTTCGCCAATTTAAACAAGCGCTGATCGATCCTGCCGGTGACGCAGGGCACACCACATATAATCAGGATAAAAGGAGAAACATCATGAAATCAGTCTCTCTCGCCTCAATTTTGGTCTTAGCCTTTCTGACAGCCGGCTGCGGCACCACCTATTACCGGATCACAGACCCCGCGACTGGGAAAAATTATTACTCGACAGAGGTTGAGGACGCCGGAAAGACCGGAGCCGTGAAGTTCAAGGATGAGAAGACCGGCAGCAGGGTTACGTTGCAATCCTCAGATGTGAAAGAAATCAGCTCGAAAGAGTTCGATGCAGCCATGAAGCCCGCGGCGCCCCCGGCACCGGCAAAGCCAGCGGCAACAGCCCCGGCCCCGGCTGCAGCTCCGGCTGCTCCGGCACCGGCAACCGCCCCGGCAGCGGCACCGGCCCCTTAGTAGTTATCGGTGGAGCGAGACACCGTCCAAATCATTGGCGCTCACCTCAGTCGAAGCCAGCCTGACGGCGCTGCTCGTCAGGCTGGCTTCGACCTGTTTGTGCTGCAACCGATTGATGACTTCAGCGGCTGAGAGAAGTTTGGGACGATGCCGCATCCTTCCTGTTTATCCTGGTCAACATGTGGGACTCATTAGGCCACCACTTTCAGAAGCACCGAGAAGATCTCGCCGATCGGAATCTGCATGGCAAGCACCGGGATGAAGGGAAGCAGGGCAATGATCACCAGCAGAAGAATATCCTCTTTGTTCACCGGGATGAGCGACATCTTGTGCACCGCGGTCACTGAATGTCCGAGGTGTGTGATGGAGCGGAAGTCGGGCATGCTCGATTCGGCGTCCTCCCGCACAGGTCCCTCCGGAAGCCACTTGTCTTCAATACGCTGGATCTGGCGGCTGGCCAACGCTCCATACCGGAAGATGGCTTCTTCTCTGGCATTATAGAGTGACCGTAAGAAGAACAAGGCGGGTCCCGCGATCAGAACGAGCAGGATGACCACGAGACCGACGACATGCCATTGGTATTGAAGCGGCGAATCTCCTTCGTACACAGACGAAGTCGGCAAGGATAGCGGCAGCGAACGCTGCGACTCCGAACACGAACGGAGCAAACGCTCCCAGGGAGTTGCTCAGAAATTCCAACCCGCCCGCACCGTCCCGATGGGAGGGATTGAGCCGCAAGTCGAGCCCGGAGACCTGCCACAGAAGCCGCCACCACAACGCGATTCGCAACAACCACCGCCACATCAAAAACGAGTAGAGCGGAAAGGCCACGAGGAAGAACCACACTCCCGCCAGCGAGAGGACGGCATGTCCGTTTCTCATCGGGACCCGCCACGTCGAGTCCTGCAGCTCGAACAGAAGCGCCACCAAGGCGACAGCACTATGGAGATAGGCCAGGCTCACCAGCACCGCATCCGTCCGTCCGGAACGGCTCAGGCTGACTGTGTCCCGCACCGTGGCGTCGAACTGCGCGCGGGACTCGTCCTTCACCAGGCCCGCGTCGAGAAACTGCTGGACCACCTTGATGAGTTGCGCCCTACAAATCGCTTCACCCAACAGAAACACCGGCACTGTGACCAATAGTCCGCACATTGATGGCGAAATCCATCAGGAAGGATTCCAGACGGGTTGGTCCGATGGCCAGGCCCTGCGCGGCCGAAAGGAGCAGCATCGGGACCCAGGCAGACCAGCAAGGCGATCAGTACCCAATAGCCGCGACGATGCCGCCCATCCCGCACCAGAGACCGAGTTTTTCCTCGAGTCGGTAGATCGGACCGCCGTCGAACAGAGTAAACGAGGTGGAAGAGTTCGAAGACAGATGGGGTGTCTTTCGACATCAGGCCTCGCACGATAGATTGTGCTCTTCTAAAAATGCAAGCCACCGTTCGGGCGTCACGACACATCGCACGGCCGGAGCAGCCTGAAAAATGAAACGTCTTCATTGAGGGTCAACCAGATCACGCCGAACGCGCGCAGTATCAAGACGGCGAGGGATATCTTAAGTGTGAATGTTGCGGCAGCACAAGAACTGTGGCTTCCGGGTAGGTGGCATTGGGTCTTGATCCGTTACCTCTTTGCTTCACGCCGGCTCATTTTTCTCCTTGCGAACAAAGTAAAAAAACGCGCCTACCATGAGGAAATTGAACAGCACCCCGATGATATTCCACACGATCACGGGCCTTGAAACGATCAACAACCCGTAGTAGACCCATACGATTTGGAACAGGCCCATAATGGCAGCCATCCTCGGATTCATGCCTTTGCTTGACCTCCGCTTGAGCATCGCGATCAAATCCGGCAGGGCGGCAAAGGTCGTTCCGAATCCCGCCACAATGCCGATGACTTCAGACCTTTGAAAGCTGGGGAATAACAGACTCCTCTCATCGGGTAAGGCTAATTCCCCACAGCCCGCAAGGACGATCAAGCTGAAAAAGAAACACAAGCCACTGAACTCTCTTGGAAAAAACCACGTTTGCCTCCGCGTTCCGCGACTCAGGTCCCGATGCTCACCTTGAAGACGTGATAGCCCCATGGCTCCAGGTCCACGTACAAGCCCGATGCTTGAAGTTCGTCGCCCGCCCGGTCATAGACCGTCTTCTGCAGCGGATCGCTCAACCGCCAGGGACGGCCGGCGAGATCACCCCATGGCAATCTGACCTGCGTCTGGGAGCGGACCCCTGAAAGATTGACGACGATCAGGTGGCGGTCGGCCCCCTGTCTGCCAGCACCAGGCGACCACATTCAGGTAGCTGTCATTGTTCGGCCAGCCGGTCCGTTCGCACAGTTTCCACTCCCCGTCCCTGAAGTCTGTGCTGCGAAGGGCTTGAAGGAGGGAGTGTGTAGAACCCCTGAAGATTCCGGTCCGGAGTTTCATCGGGACGGCGGCGCAGGAACACAGGGAGTCTCACGCGGCGTCCCTCGAATTGCCCTTCGTGAAACAGTCTGGCGCCCGGCAGGGTCGCGAACGTCACCGCAGCAGCCCGCGCCTTCTGGTCCGCAAACGTCGCGGCGGCACGCGGTTCGTCGTGGTTCTCGATGAAGCGAACGAGCTTCTCCTGGTAGGGCAGATCGGCGCAGAGATGCAGTCGCACGGTCTCGGCCGGATCATGCTCAAGGCGATCGTAGAGTCGCTTGTCGTAGCAGTAATTAAACCCCTGTTGCTGCAGCTCCCATTCCTTGTCCCAGTAGGCCTCAGCGATGAAGAGGACATCGGGATACCGCTTCCGCACCCCCTGGATCACTTCCGACCAGTATTCTTTCTCCGGACGCGGCCCGGCGCGGTGGCCCCACGTGCGCTCGAAGATGGGCGTCATGAGCAGCATCGCCATATCGCAGCGCATGCCGTCGCATTGACCGGCAATAGATCCCACGGTCTCGATGATCGCCTTGCGCAATCCCGGATGAAATCCGTTGAGCTGCACCACATCAGACCAGGGCGCAAAGAACGGATCTCTCCCCAGGGCCAGGACCTTGCCACCGGCCTGGAAAAATTCGCCCGGCTTCTGCGCCAGATCGTCGCTATTGCCCTGGATGAAATAGTCCGGATGCTCCGTGACCCAGGGATGATCCGGCGCCACGTGATTGGGGACGAAATCCAGGATCAGTCGCAGGCCCCGGTCGGCCAGCATCGTTCTGGCAGCGGCAAGCCCTGCCGGCCCTCCCAGGTGCTGATCCACGACGTAGCGCCGCACGCAATAGGGCGAGCCGACATTGTCCTCCGGCGAAAAGTCAGGAAGAGCCCGGCGGAAATCCGTAAGCAGCCCCTCGTTCTTCATCGAGATGGCGATGCCGGCAGGGCTCCGCTCCCACACGCCCATGAACCAGACCGCGTCGAAGCCGTGAGCAGCAAGGGCATCCCATTCCTGATCGGGAACCGTGGCCAGGGTCACGGGCCTCCGGTGCGTCCGGCTTAGCTCACTCAGCCAGACCCAGGTGTTGATCTCATAGATGACCGGATATTTCCGCCAGCCGTTCATACGTCACCTTTCTTGAACGCAGCCTTCTTGCCCCCTTCCAATACCTTCTTGGCATCCAGGAAGCCGTAAAGCTCGATGAGTTTCGCCACGCACCCGGTCCAGCCGGTCTGATGGCTCGCGCCCAGGCCCGCTCCATTGTCGCCGTGAAAGTATTCATAGAACAGGATGAGATCCCGCCAGTGGGGATCGGACTGGAACTTCTCCGTGCCGCCATAGACAGGACGCCGGCCCTGCTCATCGCGCAGAAAGATCCGGGTCAGCCGATCCGCGATCTCCTTGGAGACCTCGAAGAGGTTCATCATCTTGCCGGACCCGGTGGGGCATTCAATTTTAAAATTGTCGCCATAGTAGAGATAGAAATTCAGGAGCGCCCGAATAATCATGACATTCACCGGCATCCAGACCGGTCCTCGCCAGTTGGAGTTGCCGCCGAACATGCCGCTGTCGGACTCGGCCGGTAGATAGTTCACCCGGTACTCCTGACCACCCGCGTGGAAGATATAGGGGTTCTTCTCGTGAAACTTGGAGAGCGCGCGGAGGCCGTAGGGGCCCAGGAATTCATTCTCGTCGAGCATCTTCGAGAGGATCCGCCGGAGCCGCTCAGGATTGAGCAGGGCAAAAATCCCCCGCTCGGTTCACCCCCCAATGCTCCGGGCCCGTGGGGTGAATGGTCTTGAAGCAGTTCAGGCATCTGGCGCGAGCGCGCCGGAAACGCGGCGATCACCTCCGGAACAAGTTCCCGCTGCCACGGCTCGATCACCGTGGTGGCGCACAAGGGCAGCAGCCCCACCATCGACCGTACGCGAAGCCGCTGGGCGCTGCCGTCCGGGAGCCGCAGCAGATCGTAGTAGAAGCCGTCCTCCTCGTCCCACATGCCATCCGGCCCTGGCTTGTTCATCCCCGCGGCGATATAGAGGAAGTGTTCGAAAAATTTTGTCACCATGTCTTCGTAGCTGGGGTCGTGGGACACCAGTTCCACCGCAAGTTCCATCATGTTCTGGCTGAACAGGGCCATCCAGGCCGTGCCGTCCGCCTGCTCGAGGTGGCCGCCGGTGGGCAATGGGGCGCTGCGGTCGAAGACGCCGATGTTGTCGAGGCCGAGGAAGCCTCCCTCGAACACGTTCTTGCCGAACCGGTCCTTGCGGTTTACCCACCAGGTGAAGTTCAGCAAGAGCTTGTTGAAGGCCGACTTGGAGAAATTCGACGTCCGTCTCCGCGGCCCGAGCCCTGCTCACTGCGGTGGAGGAACAGGGTCGCAAAGGCGTGGACCGGAGGGTTCACGTCGCTGAAGTTCCATTCGTAGGCGGGAATCTGCCCGTTGGGGTGCAGGTAGAGCCCATGAAACATCAGGTGCATCTGCCGCTTGGCGAAGTCGGGGTCGACGATCGAAAGCGGCAGCGTGTGGAAGGCCAGGTCCCAGGCCGCATACCAGGGGTATTCCCACTTGTCCGGCATCGAGATGATGTCCTCGTTGATCATGTGGAACCACTCCGAATTCCTGGCAGCATGATATCCGGCATGGAGGGGGTTGGAGTGGTGCTCCTCCAGCCACCGATCGCCATCGAAGTAATAGTACTGCTTGGACCAGAGCATGCCGGCGAGGGCCTGGCGCATCACGTTGGCTGCGTCCGGGGAGACGGAAGGCGGGGTGACGGAACGGTAGAACTCGTCCGCCTCCTTCAAGCGGGCCGCGAAGGTCTCCGCGAAGGCCGGCCCGAAGGGGACAACCGCCCCTTTCTTATCCTTACCCTGCTCGAGCAGGGCCCTGGCTGGTGAGGCGCAGGCGCACGGTCATCGACTGGCCTGGGCCCTACCATCTGCCGATAGTGCGCCGAGGCCTTCGTCCCGGTCTTGTCAGGATTCACTGCGTTCTTTTGAGCGTTCACGACATAGTTATTGATGCCGTCTTTCACGTAGGGGCTGGCGTTCGGGTATTGAGGAAAGAGCCGGGCGTTGTTCGTTTCATTCTCGGCAAACAGCAGCGGCACCTCGCCGTCGCAGTAGAGGTTGAACGTGCCCAGCGTCGAATGCTGCGCCACTATGGCGCTCGTGCCGGCCGGTCCCTGGCTCTGCTTGAGGATCGGTTTCTTGGCAGGTCCGGCAATCCATGATGCCCAGTCGTTGCGGAACCACAGAGTCGGCAACAGGTGCAGCTCGGCCTTCTCCGGCCCCCGGTTAATTGCAGTAATCTGCACCAGAATATCTTCCGGGCCGTCCTTGGCATATTCCACGAAGACGTCAAAGTAGCGATCCTGATTAAAGACGCCCGTATCGAGCAGCTCGTACTCCATCTCGTTGCGGGAACGCTGGCGGTTCGTGTTCACCAGATCAGCATAGGGGAAGGCCGCCTGCGGGTACTTGTAGAGGTACTTCATGTAGGAATGAGTCGGCGTGCTGTCGATGTAGAAGTAATATTCTTTGACGTCCTCGCCGTGGTTGCCTTCGCTGTTCGTGAGCCCGAAGAGACGTTCCTTGAGGATCGGGTCTTTCCCGTTCCAGAGGGCGAGCGCAAAACAGAGACGCTGCTTTTCGTCGCAGATGCCCCCCAAACCATCCTCGCCCCAGCGATAGGCCCGCGAACGGGCCTGATCGTGGGTGAAGAAATTCCAGGCGTCCCCGTTGTCGCTGTAATCCTCCCGAACCGTTCCCCATTGCCGCTCGGTCAGGTAGGGGCCCCATTTTTTCCACAGCTTTTCCTTCTTGCGGGCTTCTTCGAGCCGGAGATGTTCAGCAGTCTTCATAGAGCTCCTTTCTCACGTGACAAGAAACGGATACGCATGTGATAGTCATGGTTCGAAACCGGCTCAAGCTTTAGCTTCCCGGTCAGGCGAAACGGTTGGCGATGGTCCCGGCTCTTCCCTATCAGCCCGACCGGGGACCCACTCTCCTACTCCGTGATACGAATCTCAACGCGCCGGTTCTTGCGGCGACCATCTTCGTCGGCGTTCGATGCCAGGGGTCGAGAGTCGCCATACCCACGGACACTGAGCGTGGACGGATTAACCCCGGCGCCTTGGAGGACGCGCGCGCCTTGCTTGGCGCGCGCCGTCGACAACGCCTGATTGTCTGCAAATTTCTGTTGGAGGTTGGTGCCGATCGGCACGTTGTCGGTATGGCCGGCGACCTCTATCTTATATTGCTGGTAATCCTTGAGGACCATCCCGATGCGCGTTAATGCATCGACTCCCACCGGCTTCAACTCATCCTGACCGGAACTGAACAAGTACGCCGACGCCAGCTTGATCAAGAGACGTTCGCTGTTCAGGTCCACCGTGATATCACCCTTCTCGATTTCCGGCCGTAGAGCCCTCACGAGTCCTTGCTGAGCCTGGACGACCGGCGTTACCGGTACGATCACATGTGCGGCGAGTCTGCCTTCGAGCTCCTGCACCTCACTCTGCAGCCCCGCTATCGACTCTGCCTGCCTGCGGCGTTCTCCTTCCAGCATCGCGATTTTGGCGTCGCGCTCGTCGAGTTTGGATTGTTCAACCGCCTGTCCGGCATGCCGATATTCATACCCGCCGTTACGGGAAATGGGCTCTGCGGCACAGCCTGCCGCGACGAGCGACCAGCTCCTTCCCCTATCAGCCCGACCGGGGACCCACTCTCCTACTCCGTGATACGAATCTCAACGCGCCGGTTCTTGCGGCGACCATCTTCGTCGGCGTTCGATGCCAGGGGTCGAGAGTCGCCATACCCACGGACACTGAGCGTGGACGGATTAACCCCAGCGCCTTGGAGGACGCGCGCGCCTTGCTTGGCGCGCGCCGTCGACAACGCCTGATTGTCTGCAAATTTCTGTTGGAGGTTGGTGCCGATCGGCACGTTGTCGGTATGGCCGGCGACCTCTATCTTATATTGCTGGTGATCCTTGAGGACCATCCCGATGCGCGTTAATGCATCGACTCCCACCGGCTTCAACTCATCCTGACCGGAACTGAACAAGTACGCCGACGCCAGCTTGATCAAGAGACGTTCGCTGTTCAGGTCCACCGTGATATCACCCTTCTCGATTTCCGGCCGTAGAGCCCTCACGAGTCCTTGCTGAGCCTGGACGACCGGCGTTACCGGTACGATCACATGTGCGGCGAGTCTGCCTTCGAGCTCCTGCACCTCACTCTGCAGCCCCGCTATCGACTCTGCTTGCCTGCGGCGTTCTCCTTCCAGCATCGCGATTTTGGCGTCGCGCTCGTCGAGTTTGGATTGTTCAACCGCCTGTCCGGCATGCCGATATTCATACCCGCCGTTACGGGAAATGGGCTCTGCGGCACAGCCTGCCGCGACGAGCGACAACATCATCATGTATGAAGCTAGTGTGAAGGACCGGTTCATGGGGAGTTCTCCCTTCGCTGTTCAGTGCCGAGCAGACTGTCTAGCGGCGCTCCACTTTTCCCATGGCGCCATCGCGATACGCGGGGGAGTGGGGACCCACTGCCCCCGACCCAACTACGATAAACCAACACTCCTACTTCGTGACGCGAACCTCGACGCGGCGGTTCTTGGCCCGACCCGCAGCGGTGGTGTTCGGCTCAACCGGCTTGCTGTCGGCATACCCGGTCGTCGTCGCGTTAGCAAGGCCACCTTCGGCCAGAGCTTCTGGCCGCATTGGCCGCACGGGCTTCAGAGAGTTCCTTGTTCGTAGGGAACTTCTTCTTCAGGGCGCCCTGAATCGGCACATTGTCGGTGTGCCCGTCCACCGCCACCTTGTACTCAGGGAAATCCTTCAAGACCGCTCCGACTTGCTTCAGCGCATTGGCACCCGCCGCCTTCAGTGTATCCTCGCCCGTTCCGAACAGATAACCGGAGGCCAAGTTGATCAGGAGACGCTCATTGTTCAGATCGACCATGATGGTGCCCTTCTCGATCTGAGGCCGAAGCGCCTTGATGAGACCACGCTGGGCTTCTTTCAGTTTCGCCATCTCGGCGGAGAGCTCACCGCGGAGGCCGGCCAGTTCCTTGTCCCGATCGGCCAACTGCTTTTCGAGGTCCGTATTGCGACGATTGGCAGCGGCCAATTCAGCGGCGAGCTTGTCTTTGTCGCCCGCGCTTGCTTGAAGGGCGGCGAGTTCGCCGGCCAATCTGGTCTTATCGTTGTTAGCCGTGGCCAACTCGGCGGCAAGCCTGTCACTGTCGCCCGACGCTACCTGGCTTGCCGCAGCCCCGGCTCCTGCTGCCGCGAGGGACTTTTCAAGATCGCTGTTACGTGCCTTCGCCTGAGCCAGCTCTCCCTGGGTAGACGACAATTGGCTCGCGAGTTTCGACGAGTCACCCGCCCCAGATCGAAGGGCCGCCACTTCCCGATCCCGATCGGCCAGCTGCCTCTGTGCGGCCGCGAGCTCATCCTTCAACCGCTGCTGTTCTTTTTCCCAGGCGCTCGGGTGGCGGTATTCATAGCCGCCGTCGCGGGAGATCACGCCAAAATCGACGGCTCCTGCATTGCCGGCGAACGCCAATAGGCTCACTGCCAGAATCGATGTCTTCATTCCCCTCATTAGAACTCCCTTCATTCGGAACGTGGCTGTGCGGGCTTAGACTGAGCGATCCCCCCTCCCGCAGCAGGGACAAATGCCGATAGGGGCTGCCACTTCGTGGAACCCCTTCAGCGCATCGTGAATTTCCGTCAGCACTTTCTCTTCGTTGATCGGACCACACGGTGATTCGCTTTTGTATTTAGCAATAACTGTGACACAGGATCTGGTTGAAAGAGCGCAGACAGGATAAACACTTAATCGTGTAAAGTCGAGGACTTACATACTGAGCCTGTCCACGTGGAGAAGGGGTGTGCCAGCGACTGTGGAAGAACGCGACAGAGGGCCGGCAGACAGGGAAGGCAAAATGCCCCAGGCACGAGGAAACGCGCCGACTCAATCCTATGCCACGCGAATGGTCCAAGGGGGAGTGGATCTGTACAAGGTGCAACGGCTACTAGCAGGTTATTGAAAAACTATTTTGAGCTCTGCGCAATCCAGAACCGCCTGGGTCACGCACCGAATCACGATCACCCGCAGGCCGTTCAAAAAGGCCGTCCGGCAAGGCCGCAGTGAGCGAAGAGACGAAGCGTACTCAGTGCCGTACGTTGAGCCTCGGAGCGAAGCGAGAACGCAGCTGGCGGACTTTTTCAACGTCCTGCTAGAGCATACATCGCCGATCATGGCGCAGCGCTATACCCATCACGATCCGGAGAGTTTGCGAGATGGCATCGAAGTGTTGGAACGGGTACGCATATGTTAATCATGGTGCGAAACCGGCTTAGGCTTTAGCTTCCCGGCCAGGCGGCTCGCTCATCTCACATCGGTCCTCACGCCCCGGCAGCGGCGCGATCAGCAAGCAGCAAGGCGTGATCACGGCGAACCAAGCCGGCCGGAATCGATCGGTCACCCTCGCGCAGGCGGGACAGCATGACGCTTTTCCCGCTCCCGGTCACCACCCAGAGGACGAATCGTGAACGATTAAGGATCGGAAAGGTCAACGTCATGCGGCGCCGTCCCTGGTAGATCCCGGTCAGCGCGACATCGCGGTCGGTCGCGTCGAGCACGGAGTCGCCAGGTATCAGCGATGCCGTATGGCCGTCAGGTCCGAGCCCAAGGTGAACCAGGTCGAGCACCGGCGGCGAGCCGGCGATGTCTTGAAGCGTCACGGCATATTGTGCGGCAGCCGCTTCCAAATCGGAGACTTCCACCGGCATGGCATGGATATGATCGGCAGACAGCGGCGCCTTCTCAAGTAGACTCGCGCGCAGATGCGCGAGGTTGCGATCCGGGTGACCAGCGGGGGCGACACGTTCGTCCACCTGAAAGACGTGGACCTTGTCCCATGGAACGTCCTGAGTCGACAGCGCGCGCAACATCACCCAGGGCGTCTGGCCGCCGCTGACGGCCATGACAAACCGGCCGCGCACGGCCACGGAGGCTCGCGACTCCGCTGCGATGATGGCGGCTGCCTCTCGGGCGACTGCATCGGCATCGGCTAGCACTTCGATTTTCATGAAGCCGTCTTCAATCCTGATTCACCGGTCACGACCGGATTATGCCAGCCATCGGAAGGTCGGACTCTCCTTACTTCGCCGGTTTTTCGCGGTGGCCGCCGAATTCATAGCGCAGGGCCGAGAGCAATTTATTCTGGAAATCCGCCTCGCCTCGTGAGTTGAAGCGTTGATAGAGCGCCGTAGTGAGCACGGGCGCCGGCACGGCCTCGTCGATGGCGGCCTTGACCGTCCAGCGTCCCTCGCCGGAATCCGACACTTTGCCGGAGAAGTGAGCAAGAGCTGGGTCCTTGATCAAGGCTGACGCGGTCAAGTCCAGCAGCCAGGAGGCGACGACACTGCCGCGCCGCCATACCTCCGCAATGTCAGGCAGATTGAAGTCATACTGGTAATGCTCGGGGTCTCGCAGCGGCGTCGTCTCGGCATCGATGGCATGGTCCTGCTTGCCGACGTTGGCCGCGCGCAAGACGCCGAATCCCTCGGCGTAGGCGGCCATGAGTCCGTATTCAATCCCGTTGTGCACCATCTTGACGAAATGGCCGGCGCCGTTGGGCCCACAATGCAGATAGCCCTGTTCGGCGCTGCCGGCGATCTTTTCGCGGCCCGGGGTGCGGGGGATATCGCCCTTGCCGGGAGCCAGCGTCGCGAAGATGGGATCGAGGCGCTTCACCACATCCTTCTCGCCCCCGATCATCATGCAGTACCCTCGTTCGAGCCCCCATACGCCGCCGCTGGTGCCGACATCGACATAGTGAATCTTCTTCTGAGCGAGTTCTTTTGCGCGCCGGATATCATCGATGTAGTACGAGTTCCCGCCGTCGATGAGGATGTCGCCCGCTTCGAGATGCGGCAGCAGATCGGCGATAGTCTGGTCCGTAACCGCCGCGGGAACCATCAGCCAGACCGCTCGCGGTTTCTGCATGTTCTTCACGATGTCGGCGAGCGACGAGGCTCCGACGGCTTTCTCCTGAACCAACTCCGTGACCGCTTTTTGTGACATGTCGTAGACCACACACTGATGACCGCCCTTGAGCATCCGCTTCACCATATTCGCGCCCATCCGGCCGAGGCCGATCATTCCGAGCTGCATGATTGAAGTTCCTCCTTTGAACTGATCATTCGGTACTGAGCAACCCGACAATCATAACGAAGACTGTTTGTGTATCCGGTAGCGACGGATCAGGTTGTTCGTTGAGCTATCATGGCCGAGCTTGGGCTCCGCCTTGCTCTCGAGTTCCGGGACAATGCCCTGGGCCAGCACCTTGCCCAGTTCAACGCCCCACTGGTCGAATGAATCGATGTTCCAGATCACACCCTGGGTAAAGACGCAGTGCTCGTACAGGGCCACCAGCTTGCCGAGCGTGTCTGGCGTGAGCCGCTCCGCGAGAATGGTGTTCGAAGGCCGGTTGCCCTCGAACACGCGGTGCGGCACCAGCGAATCCGGCGTCCCCTCCTCGACCTGCTCTGCAGTCTTGCCGAAGGCGAGCGCCTCGGCCTGGGCGAAGACATTCGCCAGCAGCAGGTCGTGATGACGGGCGAGCGGATTGAGCGACTGGTGAAACGCAATAAAGTCGGACGGAATGAACCTGGTGCCTTGATGGATCAACTGATAGAAGGAATGTTGGCCATTTGTGCCGGGCTCGCCCCAATAGATGGGACAAGTCTGGTAGGCAACCTCGACGCCATCGAGCGTCACGTGCTTCCCGTTGCTCTCCATCGTCAACTGCTGAAGGTAGGCCGGGAATCTCTTCAAGTACTGTTCATACGGAAGGATCGCGACGGTCTGCGCCCCGAAGAAGTTGTTGTTCCAAAGGGCGAGCAGACCCATGAGGGCCGGCAGGTTCTGTGCGAACGGCGCGGTGCGGAAGTGCTCGTCCATCTGGTGAAAGCCGTCGAGCATCGCACAGAAATGCTCCGGTCCGATAGCTAGCATCGTCGAAAGGCCGATCGCCGAGTCCATGGAATAGCGCCCGCCGACCCAGTCCCAGAACCCGAACATATTCGGCGCGGTCGATCCCGAACTTCGTGACCTCCGCCGCGTTCGTCGAGACCGCGACGAAGTGTCTTGCAACCGATGCGGTCTCGCCGCCAAGACTGCGAGCAACCAGGCTCGCGCGCTGTGCGCGTTCGTCATCGTCTCCAATGTGGTGAAGGTCTTCGACGAACCGATGAAGAGCGTTTCTGCCGGGTCGAGATCTCGGACCGCCTCCGCGAAGTCGGTGCCGTCAATGTTGGACACGAAACGGAAGGTCAGGCCCCGGTCGCTATAGTGTTTCAGGGCCTCGTATGCCATCACCGGTCCCAGGTCGGAGCCGCCGATGCCGATGTTCACGACATTGCGGATACGTTTGCCCCTGTGACCTTTCCACACTCCGTTCCGGATGCGGTTGGAAAAGTCGGTCATCTTGTCGAGCACCGCGTGGACCTGAGGCACGACGTTCTCGCCGTCGACGACGAGTGTCGCCCCTCGTGGCGCGCGCAGGGCCACATGTAAGACGGCGCGGTTTTCCGTGATATTAATCTTCTCGCCGCAGAACATCGCATCGATCCGCTCGCGCAGGCAGGATTCCTCAGCGAGTTGCAGAAGGAGCGTGAGGGTCTCGTCGGTGAGGCGATTCTTCGAGTAATCCAGATAGAGGCCCACCGCCTCAGCAGTCATGCGCTCGCCGCGCATCGGATCATCTGCAAAAAGCTTGCGCAGATGCAATTCGCGGATTGTCCGATGGTGCGAGGTGAGGGCCTTCCATGCCTGACGTTCAGTAAGCGGCGAGATTGGTGTTGTCATGCGTGGAATCCTTTCGGTTCGTTTCAGCCTTGTAGCGCCGGACCAAGAAATCCTCGCAGTCGCCGCCGTCTTTAACCATGATTGAGTCCTGCTCCGTGTGCCTGCCAAGAGCGATGGAGGTCTCCCCGGGCATCATGTTGCCTGCGACCTGCGCGGCAAGATCTGTCGATGTATAACATGTCGGCGGCCTGAGAGTCATCCGCCCCTCTGCATGTCCTGCCTCTGCGCTACAAGGGAACGGTGAACACCTGGGCGAAGGTCAGCGTTCCGGACCGGTCCGTGTCCTGGCCCATAAGGCTCCAGGCGGTCTCGCCGTGCCGGGCGAGCCAGGCGACGGGAAGGTTATTGCTCATGGGAGGATCTCCGCGTCGGCCTGCTTCGTTGTATGCTTCAGTGCTTTGCGATCGGCCCTGATCTTTTTGAAGAACTCCTCGTAAGACTGGACCATGGTCTTGCCGGTCTTCGAGCACAAAAAGCAGGAAGAGGCCAACGCTGAGAAAGAGATACAAGATGTTGAAGAGAATACCGCCGGTCGTCTGGGGTCCCCAGCCGATACCGTAGGGAGAATTCATTGCCATCGTCGCCGCCGAATAGGCCAGGGCCTGGAGAAACGTCCGCCCTTCGGCCAGCCAGAAGAACAGAGTGCCGACCAGAAGAATCGTCAGGAGGGCGCTGCCAAGGGCCCTGAAATAAGCGTCATGGATCAAACGTCTGACGATGTCATATC
>CAVSCZ010000015.1:0-39585 GCA_963726635.1 uncultured Nitrospiraceae bacterium | reverse complement strand
AGAGCATCAGAAGCGAGAATACCACGGATCCGATCGCAGCCATCCAGAGGAACCAGTCGAGCCTGCCGATCACCGCAAAGATCAGCACGATGACGAAGAAGTCGCGGCTCGCGACGTTCTTAAGCATGAAATCGGACCAGGCTGCCTGGACCGGTGTCTTCCATCCGCTCACGGACTTAATCTTTTGTGCGCGGGGAACCAGCCAAATAATGAGAACCCATTTCCAAGGAACCGCTGCCGAACCCAGGGCAAGAGGAACCCACGCACCATCGCTTCCCGCTACGCTCAGGTACGAGCCCATGGCAATACCGGCAAAAATCGCCATATGCACCACATTGTCCATGGCGATATCGAGCCAGGCCCCGAACGGCGATTCGGTGAACGTCAGCCTGGCCACTTCCCCATCGCAGCAATCGATGATCGCAGCCAGTTGAAACAATAGCGCAGCGACAATCCCGGCGCTGTAGGTCCCGACGCCAAAGCCGGCGGCGGCGACCAACCCAACCAGGGTCGCCAGGATCGTAATGGCATTCGGCGAGAGGCCAATGGCGAGAAAGATACGCGTGAACCAGCGGGAGATCTTCCGATTGAAAAACCGGTCGACGAAACCTTCGAACTCGCCCTTGAGGGAATTGAAGAGCTTCTTCTCGGCGGCCCGCACATCAGCGGCATCACGCACGTCTTGATACCAATGAGACCGGTTCGTCTCCGTGGACAGCACCCGCACATGCCCGTCCACCGCGGCCCGTTCGAGCCATCGGCGAATCGGAACCGTGCCGGTTTCCACGCCGACTTCACCGGCAACACTCATGAAACTGGCCGGAAGCACCACCAGGTCTGTCGCCACTAACGTTGCGTCATCCTGTCTCGATGTGATCGAGAGGAGCCGTCCCGCTTGCGCCTTCACGCGCAAACCTGGCCGACGTGACTGTCGATCTCGCTCGCTATCGGCCCGTGCCACGACGATCGCCTGTCCCTCCTGCACCTCCTGGCGCAGGCTCTCGATTAGAGGGCTCGCAAACACACCCTGGACGCCGGACAGGAGACAGAAGCCGCGAACTTCCGCAGCAAGCGATTCCCAGGTGCGGGGATCATCCAGCGGAAACTCACGGATCGGCATCCAGCGCACAGGGATCGTCACCCGTGGCCCTTTGCCCAACGCCTGTTTGAGCTGATCCTCCTCCGGCCCAACCAACACCATGAGCTGTCGAATGCCGGCGCGCTGCAGCGTCAGCACCATCCGCTGAAAAAGGCCGATCCCCACCACGCTGGTGAGCGGACCCACCTCATCGGCATACAATCCGGCCGACTCGCCGAACAGGCTCACCGAGGGCAAAAGAATCGCCGTGCTCAACCCCTGGAGGCCTGTCGGTTTCTGAACTGCGCTCTGACTCATATACTATTTCGTTTCTTGTATCTCGCAACTCAGGTCAGTGCATTCACAAAGAACGCGTCACAAACGACGCGGCTACAGTCTCGGCAGGATATCTCGCTCCGCTTTCGTCACATCTTCCAGGAAATCGATTTCAGTCCAGGGCAGCCCTCCGATCTTCTCATGCCCGACTTTGACATCTTGGAAAAACCCCACCAGCGCATCCTCGTATTCCATCTGCCAGGCCTCGCGGTCCGCATAGGTCCTGAGCGACGCCACCACATAGGGCGCATCAGCCTGCCGGACCTTGAGAAACCCCACGCCTTCTCCGGCGTAATCGTAGTGCGACGGCATCTTCTTGGTCAACGCGATCACGCGCCCGCCTTCGACCACGACCATGCACTCCTCCCCGGTCTGCTTGACGGTTTCGTCCATGAGCAGCGCGTTCTCATAGGGGGATTGCACCAAGCGACGCAAGATCTCTTGATGGAAGAGCACATCAGCATCCATGATGATCGCGTCGTCATCCAACGCGGTGCGCGCGATCCAGAGCGAGGAAATGCTGCCACGGTGGAACTGCTCGTTGACGAGGAAATTCACGCGCACGCCGCAGGAGTTCGCTCCCACAGCCGCGCGAATCATCTCCTGCTTGTAGCCCACGACCACATCGGCAGAGTGAATACCGACGCTCCGAAGGGACGTGAGGTAGCGATGCAAGAGAGTGTGCCCGCCGATCTCGATGAGGCACTTGGGGCGATGCTGTGTGACCTGCCACAGGCGCTTCCCGACCCCGGCTGCAAGAATAATGGCTTTCATGCTGTGCTGCAGATCCGTTCAAATGCGTCGAGGAATCCGACCAACTGCGCCTCCGTGAGGGCGCCCATGTTGGCCACGCGAAAGATCTTGCTCTCGAGTTGGCCTTGGCCTGCATAGATCACGTAGCCCTCTTTCTTTAGTTGATCGTGCAACGATTGATAGGTGACACCCTCGGGGAGATGAAAGGCAGTAATCGTGTTGGACTGTTTGTCGGGAGTCAGGACCGGCTTCACGCCAAGTTTCGTCATGCGGTCTCGGATTAAGGTCGCGACTTTCTTATAGCGCTGAATCCGCTTGGCGACCCCTTCCTCCATGAGTTCATTCAATGCTTCGTCGAACGCATAGTAGACCTGCACGGCCGGCGTGAAGGGAATCGTCCCGCACCCCTGGTCATCCACATATTGGGTGAGGTGGAGATAAATCGACCGTCTGGGATAGGCACGCATCCGCTCCAGAAATCCCTTGCGGACGAGCACGAAGGACAGGCCGGGGAATCCCTGGATACATTTCCCTGATGTGCCCGCCACCATATAGATGTGGGACCCGGCGATATCCAGCGGTTCCCCTGCCAAAGCACTGACCGCGTCCAGAATGAATACCCGGTTCTGGCTGTCGACGACATCCGCGATCTCCTTGACCGGATTGATGAGGCCGGTGGTCGTCTCATGATGGACCATTCCGACCGCATGGACTTCCGGATGTTGTCGCAGCGCGAGCCGCAACCGTTCAGGATCCGGCCTCGTCGTCCAATCGTATTTGAGTTCGGACACGCCCAAGCGATACAGGCCGACCATCTGGGAAATGCGCTCGCCGTACACGCCGTTGTTGAGCACCAGCATCCGCTTGCCGTGCGGGAGCGACGACATGACGGCAGACTCCACCGCCGCTGTTCCAGATCCGGTCAGCACCACAGCGGCATAATCCGCTTCCGCCCCCGGCACAAAGAGCTTCAGCAGCTTCGCCTGAATCCCATGGAGGAGTTCCGTAAACTCCGACTCCCGATGGCAGATATCCGGACGCAACAGCGCCTGCCGTACCCGCTCCGACACATTCACCGGTCCTGGATTCAATAAGATCATCTTGTTCCTTCCCACTACCCCGGTTAAGTGATCGAGACCGCTCCGACTGCGCGCGTCCAACGAGGGCTGGCCGGTTCTCACCCACCCACCCTCGCGGCGCCGAGACGCCGCGTTTCCCCCACAGCCACGCGTTGCGCGAGCAAGGGAGCGGCTCGATCGCTTATTCTATCGCCTTCATGAACCGCTTCGTTATGTCTGGCGGATCAAGCATCACGCGCCCGACATCTTCCACCATCTCATTGACTTTCACCAGCAACAGGCTCGGCCCGTCTTTCTTCAGCATGTCTTTGAACTCGTAGACGAGGTCTTCGCGTTCCCGCACCCGTTCGACGTTCACATACCCGGCCGCCTTCGCCACCTTCTCAAGTGGGACCACATTGGAGATCGTCGGCTGATTGCCGGTACTTCCGTACACTTCGTTGTCGAACACCACATGAATAAAATTCTTCGGCTTGAGCGCGCCGACCGTGGCCAGGGTGCCCATCCCCATCAGCACATTCCCATCACCGTCGAATATCACGACTTGCTTCTTCGGCTTGGCCAGCGCCACACCCAGCCCGATCGCCGACGCCGAGCCCATGGACCCGATCATATAAAAATGGGTCGGACGATCGGCAATTTTGTAGGCCTCACGCGAGGGAAACCCGTTGCAAATAATCACCGGCTGATCGGTAAGCAGTTCCAACAAGGCCGCCATGGCCATCGCCCGACTCTGCATCGTTCCTTGCTCAGGCCTCATGGGTGCAACCCTTTCACAACACCTTTCGTGATCAAGAGGGCGACGGGGATTCGCTGCTTCATAAACGTCTCCGCCAGCCATTTCAGATCCTCAATCGCCGTCTTTTCCGACAGGGTGCGATGGGGGATCTTCATCGTGTCGAGGAACTGCAGCATCACCTCGCCCATCACCAGATGCTCCGGCGCATCCTTGCCTTGATAGCCGCGCCAGGACACAATTAAAATGCAGGGCTGGCGGTAGATCACGTTCAACGAGATGAGGGCGTTGAGGGACGTACCCAGTCCAGAATTCTGCATGAGCACGGCGGGGACCTTGCCGGACATATAGGCACCGGCGGCCATGGCAACCGCTTCATCTTCCCGAACGGCCGGGATGTAGAGCCGCCTCTCCATCAGCTCGGCAATGATGCCGCCCAGGATCGAATCCGGGACCCCCGTAAAGAAATCCACCCCAATATCTTGTAGCGCTTGGACAAACGCATCACTTTCAATCATCGTGTTGGTTCCTCACCGCTAAGCACATGGAAAAGCGCGCGCATTATAAGCTATGCCTCAAGACATTCTCAACAAAACCGGGGGAGTTGCGCCATGCGATCGACCATGGTAGCGTTCTAACATGATCGGACGGCAGAGAAATCACGCGGGCCGACACCTCTTCCTATTGGGACTCCTGCTCTGCATGAGCCGCCCCTTTCTCGCCCATGCGGTGCCGATGGTGAACGATCCGAATGGTTTTCAGAACCTGGCCTGGGGTGCCACCCTGACGACAAGGCCGGACTTGGAAGTCACCACGGCAGGCCCGCATGTGAACGAATTCCAATCGAGGAACGGCGCACCGTCGTATGCCGGGATCCCGGTCGAAAGCGTCCGCTTCTTGTCGGTCGATAATCAATTTGCCCGTGTGACCATCCGCTATCAAGGCGACGATCGGCACAAACAGATCCTCGCCTATCTCGAACAACAGTTCGGTTCCCTTGAGCGCATCCCCGGGCAGATGATGCGAGGCCTCAATCAGCAATATACATGGCGCGGAACCGATACGGAGATCAACCTGACCTATCACGCGAACACAGAGCGGGGATATATTTTCATCGATAGCCGTACCCTGGCTCCTCGATTCAATGACCGCATCACCGATTCAGCGGAGTAACATGCCTCGCCATCTTTCTCCTGATATACGGGTTCGGTTCACCCCCCTCATAGGGGCCCTCTGCTCGCTGATTCTGTCCGGCACTCTGGCATTCGCCGTGCCCATGCAAAACGATCCTAACGGATTCGAGGGGATCCCCTGGGGTGCGGCGTTCTCGGAAACCGACACCTTTACGAAAGTCGAGGATACCGGCCGCGCTCAAACCTATGAACTGAAGACCGGGGCCCCTTCCCTCGGCCCGGCGAAAGTCGACTCCATGCGATTCCTGACCGTCGACGGTAAATTTGCGCGCGTCACCGTCCGCTACCAAGGCAAGGCGACCCACGATCAGATTCTTGCCTACCTCCAATCCCGCTATGGCTCACTCGACCGCACACCGGGGCAATTCACCGGCGGCCCCGTCAAGTTTTATAGTTGGACAGGGTTCGATAGCGACATCAATCTCCGGTACGAGACCGGCACGGATCGCGGCATCATCTTTTTCGAGAGTCAGGAACTCCGCCTCAAAATCACCGAAGGTAATTCAGCCACCGTGTTTTAATCGAGCACCCCTCCTCCTGCCTATCCCTCGCGAACCTTTCAGCAGGATGCCGAACAAGCCCGCCAGTTTCTCGGGCGCGCGACAGGCGCGACGCGCAAGCCCTGATTCCGCGTGTCTCGCCTTTCCCTCTGGTCTCGTGCGGCTATCCTGTTAGAAAACCCCGCCAATTGTGCCCTCGCGCCCAACTCCCCCTCTTCTGGTGGGGCCTCTATCCCCTCTCTTTGGGGATGGTCGAAATTCTGGGATGCGGTATTCTCAAGCTGTCGCGGGAGACAGAGGACCCGCGACGGAACCACGGAGGAGGCACCGATGAAACTGAGTCACCCCGTTCTCAAGATCAACAACCAGAAAGCTCATTTGCTCTTAGATCGGCGATATGCCGAACGAGTTCCGATTCGCTACAGAATCAGCTTCTCCGGAGAAGAAGGTGCACGAATCGTCACAGGAGAGGGGACCCTGAAAGACCTTTCCAAAACTGGCTGCAAGATCTTGGGCCCGACCACGAGCTCGCTGGGAAGCAGTCTCACCCTGCGACTATACCTTGTAGATGGGCAGCCTCCCATGTGCCTCACCAACGTCATCGTCTCCTGGATCGCCAGAGACTCGTTTGCCGTCAGATTCCCCAGGCTGTCAGCAGAAGAACGGAAGCGGCTGCAAGAAGTTATCTTGAAAAATGTCAGCCTGTCGTCCTTAGACGATCGACAGACGGCATTCCGCATCGTCTAAGCGTCGACCCAACGTCACGGAGGAAATCTTGCCTGCTCACACCGTCGCTTCCGTCCCAGCAGTAGCTGAACTCCCCGGTCAATCCACTCGTCGGCATGGCAGCCGTACCCCGACGACTCTTCTCGTTGCTCTATTCCGGTATGGACGCTGGCCAGATACTGATGGGTGACGGTCTCGTCACCAACCTCTCAGCGAGGCGGGGTCGGTATTCGCGGGAACCGCCGGTCAAACCCGGAATGGAGCTGGCTCTCTTTGTCGAGCTTCCTGGACTGGAGGAACCACTATGCGTTGCCCAAAGCCGGGTCTCCTGGGTCGAGGGACGTCGATTCGGGGTGGAGTTGGGGCCCCTGAAGTTGGGGAGAAGAATCATCTGCAATTCTTCTTGTGGGATCGCGTCATCCCCTCAAACCGCGACCGCAGCATCTGAGATCGTAGCAAGAACAAGGAGGTGCCCTCATGAAACGAGCACAGGTCGCATCTGGAAGTGGGCTTCAGTCTGTGGCGGAAGCGGTCAATCAGAGGCAAGACCCCCGGGCCCCGGTAGAGTTCGGATTAATGTACTCGGCTGAAGACCGTTCTGGAGAGATCCTCATGGGCGATGGCATGGTTACGGATCTTTCGCATAGTGGATTAGGCATTCGCGGCAACACCCCGGTCACGTTGGGAATGGAACTCACGATTTTTCTCTACCTCCCCGACGGAAAAGACCCGCTGTTCGTGATGGAAACGAAGGTGGCTTGGACTTCAGGACGTCGGTTCGGAATCGAGATCCTCAAGATGAGCCTACGGGAACGGAACCGACTCCGTTACTTCTTGTGCTCGAATCTCACGCATTCCGATTAGACTGACCGCCTGCTGCAGGGAGAACCCCATGACCGGACGACGACGAACAGGCAAAGGAGTGACGACCCACCCCCCAGGTCAGGCCACTGACCGCAGGGCGGCTCAGCGAGTCCCTATTCAGCTCGTGGTCCGCTTTTCAGCAACAGATAGCTTCCAACATGTTGGTGATGGGGTGGCTCTTGACCTGTCAGAAAGCGGGTGCAAACTCTGCAGCGCACACCTGCTGCCCAGAGGGAGCTTCTGGGATCTCTACCTGACCATCCCTGAGACGTCCCGTCCGGTTCTCATCTCGGAGATTCGGGTAGTCTGGGCCGCGAAAAGCGAATATGGAATCGAGTTTCTTCGCGTCACGGCACGAGAGCGAACCAGGTTGCGCCATTTCATCTGGAAACAGATGACCCGCTCCTCCCTCAAAGGTGGGCCTCCCTTGTTTACCCTCGTTGACCATTCAAGCCCTCGACGGCCGAATCTCAAGCTCCTACCTTAGCGCACGCGTCTGCTGGGCCGTCCAGCACCCTCGGCACTTTTCAGTCCCCTCTAGTAGACTGTGGAAAATCTCTGTAGGCACGCCCACACTTCACTGGTCCGCACGTTTAAGAGAACACCGCGCAGAATAGCCGTGCGAGACAGGCGGGACGAGCGGGACGGGCGATGGCTCGAGGTCCGAAGTTCGAGATTTTCGGAACGTCGAACCCCGACCTTCGAACTTCGGATCGCGCCTTTCTCGCATATCTCGCCCTTCGCGCCCCTCCATCCGTGGACGCTATCGGAATTCTTGAGCATCCTGCTAGCCATCAACACCATCGTTTCTTGTCAGAGCGCCTCTCAGCATGCTATCGTTGCAATGGTGAGTAATGACTCACTCACTCGTTGGAGAGATTGATGCGACAGACGTCTCGAACCATGCGCCCTTCCAGCAGAGAACGACAGGCCGGGCTAATCGCCGCGGCTGCGTCACTATTTGCGGCAAAAGGGTTTAACGGTACCACAACAAAAGAAATTGCCAAGGCGGCGGGAGTGAGCGAGGCCTTGGTCTTCAAGTATTTCCCGACGAAGCGGGCGCTCTACGCCGCGATCCTGGCAGAGAAAGTGACCGTCAACGAACTGCTCGAAGCGGTGGAGGAGGCGGCTAAAAAACGAGACGACCATCGCGTGTTTACGATGATCGCAAGCTATCGTATTCGCCCCGGTGTCGATTCGACGCTGCTACGACTCCTCCTGTTCAGCGCGCTGGAAGGGCATGAGCTATCCGACATGTTCTTCGGCAAGCATCATAAAGTATTCTATGACCACCTCGCCGCGTACATTTGCACAAGGATTGAAGACGGCGCGTTTCGTCCGGTCGATCCCCTCCTGGCAGCCCGCGCGTTCATCGGCATGGTCGTCCATCACCGTCTCCTCCATGAGATCTTCGGGGTCCCGATGCATCAATCCCACGAGGACACGGTGGCGACCTACGTCGACCTCTTCCTCACCGGACTGATCAAGGAATCGGCCAGCCGTAAGACGCCGGGGAGGCGTGCCCGATGAATCCCCTCAAACAACATCCGATCGTCACGCTGGGGGTCATTATTTTCTTCGCGGTCACGGCCCTCGTCGTGTTTCGCCTCAGCAGCGGCGCCAAGACCGACACGCCGCAAAGCCCGGGCCATCACCGTCGCCACCGTTGCGCCGCTGAAGCAGGACCTGGACATTCGACTCACCTATACTGCCGACATCACCCCCAACCAAGCAGTCAATCTGTTCTCACGGGTCGACGGCTACATTGCCAAGATCTATGTCGATAAAGGCGATCTGGTCAAAGCCAACCAGCTCCTGATCGAGATCGATCACACGGATTATCAGCATGCCGTCAACCAGGCCAAGGCAAACCTGGCTGCAGCCAGAGCGAGAGTCGCGCAGCAGGACGCGAGCGTCCGCAATGCCACCCTCACGCTCAATCGGATGCAGGCACTGATCAAAGACCAGTTTGTCTCGCAGCAAGATCTGGATAACGCCCAGGTCACATACGACGCGGCAGCGGCGGCGCTCGATTCACTCCGCGCGCAGGTCCAGCAAATGGAGGTCGCCCTGGCGCAGGCCGAGACGAACCTGGCCTACTCTTATATCCGTGCGCCCTTCCCGGGGTATGTGGCCGAGCGCAACCTCGATCTCGGCGCCTATGTCAGCGGGGCAACCGCCGGCACCTCTACCACCTCGCGCGGGATCCTCACCCTCCATGAGATCCAGACGGTCCGCATTCTGATCGAGGTGGTCGAGAAGGACGTCCCGCTCATCCAGTTGGGTCAAAAGGCGGAAGTGCGCGCCGAGGCCTATCCCGACCGCGTCTTCGAGGGCACGGTCACCCGTGTCGTCCAGGCGCTGAACCGGGCCACCCGCACGATGACGGTCGAAGTGGATCTCCCGAACAAGGATCATGTATTGAAAGGCGGCATGTTCGCCCGCGTGGAAGTCCTGGTCGGCAGCCATCGAAACGCGATTCAGATCCCCATCGACGCGGTGAGTCGATTGGAAGATGCCCAATATGTTTACATTGTGCGCGAAGGAAAGGCCCAGCGGGTGCCGGTGGAAATCGGAGTCCGCGAAGAAAACCGGGTGGAGATCACCAAGGGCTTGGACGGGTCGGAGCAGGTGATCGTCTCCGGGAAAGATCTCGTGCATGATGGCACCCCCGTGCAGACACAATCCCTTGAGTCCCGTGAAGCGTGAGGGGTAAGACGTGAGGCGTGCTGTGAAGACATCATTCTGCCTTCCACTTCCTTACTCATCCCCTGACGCCTCACGTTTCACGATTCACGTTTCACGCTTCTTGCCTTCATCATGTGGCTGACCCTCCTCGCACTTCGCAATCGCATCGGCATCTTGATGCTGTCCTTTGCCATGGTGATCCTGGGCGCCACCTCCCTACAGCGGCTGCCGGTCGATCTCTTTCCACAAATTCAAGTGCCCGTCGCTTTCGTCGGCGTCATCTATAAAGGCGCCCCGCCGCTCGACATCGAACAGAGCGTGGTCTATCCCATCGAAAAAGCCGTCAGTTCTGCGTCGAACGTCGAGCATGTCGAGTCGTTCGCGAAACAAGGCATCGGCGCGGTGCAGATCTGGTTCAACTGGGGCGCAGACATCAACGTCGGCCAGATGGAGGTGATGCAACGCATCACCCAAATTCTCAACAGCCTCCCGCCCGGCATTCTGCAACCCTTCATCGTCAAGTTCGACGTCTCCAATATCCCCGTCTCCTTCGTGACGGTCTCCAGCGACGATCTCGACGAACGGGCCCTGTACGACCTGGCCTTCAATACGATTGCGCCGCAAATCGAACAGATCGCCAACGTCGCCGCCGCCACCGTGGAAGGCGGGAAGATCCGGCAGATCAACATCAACCTCGACCCGGCCCTGTTGAATGCCCGGAGCCTCTCGATTCTCGACGTCGTCAAATCCGTGAAGGCCGCGAACCTCATTCTGCCCTCGGGCGACATTAAAGCCGGCAATCTGGACTACAACGTCTTCACCAACAATCAGTTCCGCACGGTCGACCCGATCCAGGACGTGATCGTGAAGGTCAACCCGCAGGGCAGCCCCGTGCGCGTGCGGGATGTCGGGACCGTGACCGATTCGTCGGACATTCAGACCAACATCGTCAGGACGGACGGGGCTAGAGCCGTGTATCTGCGGGTGAACAAACAGCCCATCGCCAACACCGTGGAGGTGGTGGATGCGCTACGCAAGGCCCTGCCGAAGATGGTCGGCATTCCGCCCAGTGTGAAGCTCGGCATTTCCTTCGACCAATCGGTCTACATCCGCCAGTCGATCAGCAACCTCATCGAGCAGGCCCTGCACGGATCGCTGCTGGCCGCGGCCGTCATCTTGATTTTCCTCCGCAATCTCACGAGCACCCTGATCATTTCCGTCGCCATTCCCCTCTCGATCATGGTGACTTTCATCGTGCTCTACTTCTCCGGGCAAACCTTGAACGTGTTCACACTGGGAGGCCTGGCCCTCGGGATCGGCCGGCTCGTCGACGATTCCATTGTGGAACTCGAGAACATTCAGCGCCATCTCAACACCACGCCCCGCCGCTGGGACGCGATCCTGGAAGCGGCCCGCGAGGTGGCGATGCCCATTCTCGCCTCGACGATCACCACGGTCGTCGTCTTCCTCCCGATTTTCTTCGTCGTCGGGATTGCCCGCTTGCTCCTGATTCCCCTGACCATCACGATCGCGATTTCGCTGTTCACCTCCTTCTTCGTCTCCCGCACGGTCACCCCGGCGCTCTGCTACAAATTCCTCAAGCCGGAACAGGAGTCTCACAAGTCGATGCCGAGATGGTTCGTGCGCCTGATGGATTGGAGCCGCAAACGGTACGAGTCCCTGGATAAAGGCTACGAGGGATCGCTCCGTTGGGTCCTGGGTCATCGTCGGCTCTTCATCACCGGCATCCTGCTCCTTTTCGCCGCCTCGCTCGCGCTGGTACCCAAGATCGGTACGGAATTTTTGCCGGTGTCGGACGAAAGCCAGTTCCGCATCGTCCTACGCGGGCCGGTCGGTCAGCGAGTGGAGAAAACCGAGCAGCAAGTGGCTGAGGTCGAGCGGGTGCTGCGGGCAGAGATCCCCGCCGAGGAGCTGGAAACCATGGTCTCCAGTACCGGCGTGTTAGCCCAGGGCCGTTCCTCCCTCTTCAATCCGAACACCGGCCCTCATACGTCGGTCATCTCGGTCTATCTCGTCTCGCCGGACAAACGAGAGCGGAACCAAGTGCAAATCATGAACGATGTGAGGCCCAAAGTCTTAAAACTCTTTCCGGGCGTCGCGATGTTTTTCGATCCTGGCGGGCTCGTCAAACGGGTCACCAGCTTCGGGTCGCAGAAGTCCGTCGACGTGGAGATCTACGGCTACGATTTCGAGAAAGCCCGGGGGGTCATCCGGGAGGTCGAAACCATGATGCACCAAATACCGGGCCTGGCCGACATCGAAGTCAGCCGCGAGGAGAACTATCCCGAGGTTAACGTGGTGGTGGATCGCGAGAAGGCCGCTCTTCTTGGGATCAGCGAAACAGACGTGGCAAACGCGGTGCTTTTCTCACTCAACGGCAACGGCCAAACCGACCCCATCATATACACCGACCCCCAAAACGGGAACGAGTACTATATCAGCGCCTGGCTCGCGGAAGAACACCGCAAGGATCTCACGGACATCGAGAACATCATTTTGACCGCCCGGACCGGGGAGCCAGTCCTCCTGAAGAACGTCGCCTCGCTCAAGCTCAATGCCGGCCCGGTGAAGATCGACCGCAAGTACTTTCAGCGGGTGGTCCACCTGACCGCCAACCCTGTGAACCGGGACCTCGGCGCCATCGCTGCCGACCTGGAGGCGGGCTTTGCCAAGATCCAGCTCCCCACCGGCTTCAGCATCCGGTTGGCCGGCCAGATTCAACAACAGAGAGAGACGTTTGAGGGGCTGCTGTTTGCCACGATCCTGGCACTGATCCTCGTCTACATGGTGATGGCCGCCCAGTTCAAATCGCTGATCGATCCCTTCGTCATCATGTTTGCGGTCCCGATGGGCTTCCCGGGCGTGATCCTGATTCTCTTCCTGACCGATACGACCCTCTCCACCACATCGATGATGGGCATCATCATGATGCTGGGCATCGTGGTCTCAAACGGCGTCCTGCTGGTGGATTATACGAACGTCCTGCGGCGGCGAGGGCGGGAGTTACACGACGCGGCGGTCACCGCCGCGACGAACGCGACTCCGGCCCATTCTGATGACCTCCCTCGCCACCGTCGTTGGGCTGCTCCCCATGGCCATCGGCTGGGGAACCGGCGGTGAAACGAACGCCCCGTTGGCGCGCGCGGTCGTCGGAGGACTCAGCGTCTCGACGATCCTCACGCTCTTTCTCGTCCCCACGATCTATGTGATCTTAGAAGAACGATTCCCCCGCCATGTAGACGAAGCCCTGCAGAATGCAGACTGGATACCGGCAGAGCCGGGACAGGCACCGGCTGGTCGATAGGGGAGCCGGTCGGTTACCCGAGGGTTGGAAAGAGCGCCTTCAGTTGCATCGCCAAGCCGATGTCTCCGCTGATCTTGAGTCGGCCTGACATAGCGACGGCTGGTCCACTCAACTGCCCCTTCAGAATCTTGATGCAATCCTCTCCCGCCATCGAGAGTAAGACGTGCGGGTCTGCATGCATCCCCTCTGCGACCTGACAGGCCCCCTCACGAATCGTGAGAATGTACTGCCCGCCCTGCGCGCCGCTCAGATCGAACTGAAAGACCGCATCAAGATCCTCGGCGGCATCTGAATCGAGCTGACCTGGAAGAAGCAGAAAAAACTCTTTGATGGTGTTGGGGTTCATAGTTCGTGGGAAGGGAGGGTCTCTGGCAGGACGCTGAAAAAGTCCGCCAGCGTCGTTCTCGCATCGTTCAGACCCTCAACGTTCACCCCAAAGGGTACGCCTCGGCCCTTCACTCGCTGCGGCCTTGCTGGACGGCCTTTTTGAGCATCCTGCGGGAATGTTCTCCTGTTGCGCCACACGTGCTGACCATCGAAACGCTCGCGTGCCACAATAGTATTTCCGCAGCCTGCTCGAATCGACACCGGGAGCCGCGGTGCCGCGGCTCCCGGTCCCTTGCTAGTAGCGGAGCGTAACCGTCGCGGTACTGCGACGCGCGCCAAAAAAGTCTTTGGAGAACGCCTCGACGACGGCAGGGTCATAGCCCTTGCAGCTGAAAATGTCGAGGTAGGCGTTGTTCGTATCGTTCGCAAAATGGCCGCTGATCAACGAGGTCGAGATCAGCTGCACCATGGAATAGCCGGCGACGCGGCCTGAGCCGAAATCGACGACCTGGCACTCGCCAAAACGCTTCATGTCGATGAGCTCGCAGAGCTCGACGACATAGCGGCGGATATGGTCGGCATTGCGGATCAGGTCGGGATTACAATCTTGGAGGTCAACTGAGGTACAGAGTCCCCACGCCTTCCCCTCGCCCACCATCTCTTGGGGGGCAATCGAGGCAGCTACTGGGGACTCGGATGGAAAGATCGCGGACTCTGAATCGGCCGAGGTACTCATAGAGGTTGTGCACCTTTCTGTTAGGAGAGTGAAAAAACTATAACGCTGCACCTGTGTTTTGGAATATACCACGAAATTTTTCGCATCAGGGAGAATGAAGAAACTTTTTTTTCACACCGAGGCCTTCAGGGGCCACGCGATCGGTTGACAAGGTTCTCAGCGGTCGGAGAGAATGCCGCGCATGGCCACTACCACTCCATCAGATCCGACCGCGACCCCCTCTTCAGCCGACCTCCCCGATCGCCTCTGCACCTGGTGCCAGATACCGATGAAGAAGCGGCTCGTCGGGGGCAAGCAGTTCGTCCACTACACCTGCCCGAAGTGCGTCTTCCAGCACACGACCAGGCTGGGTCCCAAGCAGGTAAAGCCTGCCCACTAATCGGTCGGCTCGCCCCTGTCATCGTAATATTTTTCCTTGTGAATCGGACAAAGCCCGCGAGCCTGTATCAGGGCCGTAACCTCCTGGATCATGCCGCTGTTGCCACAGAGATAAGCGGCCAGGTTCATGACAGACGAGACCTGGTTCTTCACCAAGCTCGTCACTCGACCAGTTGCGCCGGTCCACCCTTCCTCCGGCTGTGAGAGAGTCGTGATGAAGGAGAACTGAGGGAACTGGTGGGCGAGGGACCGAAACTCTTCCTGGTAGTACAGGTCTCTTTGGCTCCGCAGGCCCCAGAACAGCGTCACGGCCTGGGGCGTCCCTCGTTCAAGTCGTGCCGCGATCATCGAGCGAACAGGCGCGATGCCGGTGCCGGTGGCCACAAACAGCAGGTCCCTCGTGCCGTCGTCTTTCAAATAGAAAGATCCTGCCGGTCCTTTGAAAGTCGTGCGATCTCCGACCCGAAGACTATAGAGATAGGTCGACCCAGGACCACCTGCCACCAGATTGAAGACGAGCGTTACCTGACCCTGTTGCGCTGGTGGCGAGGCGATCGAGTAGGGCCTCACGACCGGAGCGGGAAACCCTTCCTTCGGTACTTCGAACGAGATAAATTGCCCCGGCTTGAACGAAAGGTCTTTCGGTTCGACCAACACCATCTCGAGTTCACGGACATCATGGGTCAGATCCCTGACCTGACTGACCGTCGCGGTATAAGTTTTGGATGCTCATCGAGATCCTCTTGCAGGATGCTGAAAAAATCCGCCAGCATCGTTCTCGCCTCGAAAGCATCCTCAACGTAGCCCGGAGGCTACGCCTCCGGTGCTTTCATCGACTGCGGCCTTGCTGGACGGTTTTTTTGAGCATCCTGGGTAAGCGTTCTGCCGTCATGCGGCACCGACCAGCAGCCCTGAACACAACGTACCAGGTAGAGGACCGGGCATTCCAGCAGCAGTCCGGCTGCCGGACGCTATAACTTCCCCTCGATGAGCTTCCGAATGTCTTCCATCCGCCGACGGTTGACGCCAAAATCGCTGTGGCCAGTCCGGGAAGCAGACCGGAAGTGGATCGTCTTCGCCTCGTCGTCGAACATGAACTCCACATCATCGACAAATCGAAGCAATAGACTGGTGAACTCGTAATGCAGGTAGGTCTCATCTTCCTCGACGAGCTTGGTGCGGGGCAACGAACGAATGAGCTTCCTCAGCGCCTCCTTCGATTCAGCCCGGTCTTCTGATACCGAAACGGCGCAATGGCGTGGCCTTCGTCTTGGGCCTTAGTCGACACGCAATTGGGGCTGGGAGGGACAAGGCGCTAGTTGTCTCATGGCATGCGAGAATAGGCTCATGTGACTCCTGGTAACAATTCAAGCGGGGACGAGCCCACACTTTCGCGTAACCAGATCTCACAAATCAGCACCGCGTCGGAAGGAATGAGATCCAAATCCCTATGTCTCGATAGGCTAGATGCGGGCTCATGCGCACCTTGCGATAGCCACACCTTGCATCCCGATCAGCGCATGCTCCACGCCGGCGATGGCCTCACGACGGCCCTAGCACAATGGTGTGATCGATGAGGGCCGGCTCCTGCCTCGACTCGCATCATCTCTTTGGAAAGCTGCATTGCATGGAGGTCGTTGAGCGGCACCTCGTCACCCTGATTCACGAGTCGTGTTGTAGACGACACGGTCACCCTTCTGCGCGGGTCTTCCCGCGCCCTCTCGCTCATCAAGCAGCTTGAGCCCGCTCATCCGCTTCATCAATACAAAACAGTCCTGAGCGATGGCTGAACGTCCCCCCGCTCCTCCACCAGCACCGAAACCCGTCCGATGATCCGGCCATCCTCTGTTTCAACGTCCACGCGCCAGTCGCCTGGGTCGAGCCGCTGCTTGAACGTATAAGCCCGATAGCCGCCTTCGCGCCCGCCGTTGATCTTGATGGGAATCCTGTCGGCGTGCGTGAAGGGTTTGCCGCTCCCCGTGCGGAAATACCAGTGATGATAGATGGTCGTATTCAGATCGACCGGGGCAAAGACCGCCGTGAAACAATAGATCGGCTCATCGGCCGGGAAGGTGTTGTCCGAACGTTTCCAGGCTTGATACCACTGCTTCTCGAACGAGAGCTCGAACCGGTCACCGGTCTTCTTTATCTCATGATACATCCCGCCGAACTTCAACGAGAGCGGCACGGGAGGAATCCAATTGAGGAAATAAAACCCGACCAGCAGCCCGATCAACGCGAAGGCAGGAGCCGTCACCCCGACCGCCTCGCGTTTCGAGCGGTCTGGGTTGTTACGATAAATCAAATGCACCACTCGAAACGTCACGACCGCACTCATGCCGGCTCCGGCCAGGAAAATCGCCGCATTCATGAGTCCGGTCATGACCGGGAGAAAGAACGTGAAAAAGGCGAAGCACACCAGCGCGTAGAGGCTCACGAGGAGGCGCAGGCTGGAGAGCCGATCGTGTAGAAATTCGTTGCCGACCAGCAGCACGACCAACAAGGCGAAAAAGATCGCCGTGCTGGTGAGTGTGGCGCTACGGGAATAGAAAATCGCATAGGCGCTGAACAGCCCGCCCAGGAGAAACTGCACGGCCATCGGATAGTAGGGCCTCACGCGCAGCACCCAGCGCGCGAAGGGTGAGAGCGCAGCTAACTGTTCCCGATCCGGTGCCGGCTCAATCCCCAATCGCCCGGTCAGCACGATCAGCACGCCCAGAAGGAGCAGATAGATCAGGATCAACAGATTGTCTTGCAGCCGATCGATGCGCGTCAGCGTGAGGGTGTCATAGGCCACCCCGGAAAAGAAGAACACCGGTGCCATGAAGGGCTTGGCGAGTAGTGTCTTGATAGCGTACGAAGCAGACATGGACCCTAACGTTTCAGCATATCCGCAAGATTGTCAAACAATAGGGAGAAAGCGGATGGCTCAAAACGATTCATCCAGCTCAAGGCCGCAGGAGAGAAATAACCGGAGGCGTACCATTTCTCACCCGCCCACCCCAAGCTGCCAAGACAGCCTGTTCTCCAAGTGGGTTACGATGATCCAGCAGGTTGCTCAAAAAGACCGTCCAGCAAGGCCGCAGCCGATGAAAGCACCGGAGGCGTAGCCTCTGGGCTACGTTGAGGATGCTTTCGAGGCGAGAACGATGCTGGCGGATTTTTTCAGCAGCCTGCTAGACGAAAGGAGGGAGCGGCGAGTACACCACCGGATGCCCGATCAACCGTTCCAACCAGGGGGCCATCAAATCTTCGCTCAGCGGGGCTCGATTCAGACGGACCTCGATGTGAAATCCCGCCTCGTTGCCGACGATCCCGATAATGGCGGAGGCATCCTCTCCACCTGGAAGCAGTTCCTGCGTTTGAAACTCACAGAGGGTGCTATAAAGGCGGCCATCGGGATCGATCGCAGAGCGGATCTCCGGCAAGTCGTCGAGAGGGCAATGCACAGAACAGCGATAGACGGAGCGGGCGGGGGGTTCAATCGCTTGAAAGTCAACAAGCGCGTCCTCAGAGAAGCCCGTCAGATAGGCCCGGACGCTGGCTGGTTCCGGTGCAGAGGTCGCGGCCAATTTGCTGGCCGGCACCAGGAACTCGTAAGCGTCTGCCGTGTTGTACTCAAACTGACAGGGCCCAAAGGCGTCGGGCCAGGAGCAGAAGAAGGGCACGGAGGGATCGAGCGGACGCAAAACCAACTGCTGCTTTTCAATCGATGTCTCGATGGGAAGCTCCAACAGCGTGATCGCTTCGAGAAACGCCGTGCGCCGTTCCTCCAGCCACTGCCCTCGCTCGGCATCGCCGCGCGTCTCGCCGGGGGTAATCACCTCTTTCGTTTGGAGCCGTACGCGGATAAAGGAATGGGCGTGACGAAATCCCAGCCAAAGCATGCTGCGGGGGTCGTGCAGCCGTAACGGATCCCGAATGCGCCAGGGATGGCTGATCGAGCAGTAGGTGCCCACATCCTGATAGCGCTGGTAGACGGTGTGGTAGGCCCCGGCCAGGAGAAAAAAGTCGCCGCGCCAACCCTCTCGGACGTGGATCAGCGTCACATCTTCCGTGGACCATGCATCCAGCTGGTCGAAATCCTCAGGAGACTCGACCGTCCATTCTTCGACGTAACAGATGACGTCTCTCGCCGGCACCGCCGGCTTCAATCCCAACGCAGCCAGCCGCTCGCCCACGACGAGCACTTGACCGAAGGTCAAAGGGGTCGTCGTTTCCCAACGACGTTCACGCACGATGGGTCATCTCTTCCCCCGGCCCATCAACGTGCCGGGCGCAAAGCCTTCTGCTCGATCATCGTATCGGCAAGATACCGATCGATGCCGTCCTTCAGGGTCGCCGCCAGCATCTGTTGCACATCGTCTTCGCTAAACCAGACCACAGTATCACGTTGTGCCCCCTCAACTTTTCTGATCGTCACGCTCTGGTCGACAAGGTTCCTTGCGGTGATCACCATCTTGCTGCTCGTGCTCACCACCGTCGAGAAGGCTCGGCTCTTGGCGTTGGCTGAAAAATCGAGCAGCTGCCCGCTGATGACGATGTCGGCATCGTTCAGATTCGTCACTGCCCCGCTGGAAGCCACCCGCACCGTCCAGGCCCGATCCTTCCATCCGCGCGTTGTCAGACGATCAGCGAGGGCCTGGGCAATCACGTCTCCTGGCCGCTCCCCCGCCACGTTGAAGTAGGTCACCCCGCCCCACAAATGGCTCCGCAGACCGAGCCGACTCTTCTCCAGTCGCCGATCCTCGAAGGACTCGATTACGATCCGGACCGGCTCCGGCTCCATGTATTGCGCCGCCACCTGTTTCTGCTGAACATCCAGATATACCGTCTTCCCGCTACCCCCGCAGCCAGCTCCCATCAGCAGGCTGGCCAGGAGCACGATGCCGACGCTCAGTCGTCCCGTTGTCTCTTTCACAGTATTATCCTCCTTGCGATTGGCTGCCCCAACGTTGAGGCGAGCCCAGTCTACCCAAGTTGCGGATCAGAGACAAATGCCGGCGCGAGCAGGATGCTGAAAAAGTCCGCCAGCATCGTTCCCGCCTCGAAAGCATCCTCAACGTAGCCCAGAGGCTACGCCTCCGGTGCTTTCATCGACTGCGGCCTTGCCGGACGGTCTTTTTAAGCATCCTGAGGGAGGCTCCCCTGTTATCCCACACATGCAGACCATCGAAGTTCTAGGGGGTCACGATGGGGAGAAGCGCCCGAAAGGTCTCACGGCTGAATTCCGGTACCTGACCCGACTGAGCCCGCGGATCGGTGAATGGCAGGAAGCGAACGATCTTCAAAAAGGACCGTTCGGCTAACACGGCTGCAATTTGCGCCTTGCGATCATGGGTGATCGGCAACGTGTACCCCTCGCCGCGTTTCCATTCCCACAAGGTCGGCGCCAACGAAAGTTCCAGCCCCTGTCCGGCGAGCTGATGAAACCGGTCCACGATCCTTGCCTTGTGCTGCTTGATTCCCTCCCCCTCCAACATCAAGGCACACACGACATGGTGCCCCCACCAGAAGAGCGTCCGAAAGGCAAAGACGTTCGAGTCGTGGAAGTGTTTCGGGAAATCCAGATATTGGTAGGGAAAGAATTCGAGATGCTCTCCCTTTACAAAGTGACAGTTAGTGGGATCGAAATCCGGCGGGGTCACGAGAGCGGCCGACGCGACTTCCTCTTTCAACGCCGCATGGGTGGCCGTGAGCATGTGGCGCACCTTGGCCATGATCTGCGCCTTGGCGCGAAAGAAATGCTGATCGGCCATCAAGGCCGCTTCTTCGTCTGTAAACTGTGATGGCATGGTCATCAATCGGCTGGACGATCGGCTCGAAGGGCGCCGGCTATTTCTGATGTGTTTCGAACTGAGAGACTGTCAGATCGTACTGCGCCCGACATTCCGCACAGCGGAGCCACAGCGCATCCTGAAACACATCCATCTCCCGAACCGACAGGGCGGGCGCATGGGTGACCAAACAGGTCTTGAGCGCCATGAGCCCATCTTGCTGCGCAGGGTCCAATTTAGGCGAAGACGAATCCCCTGTTGCGACCTGCCTGGTGATCGCGCCGGTGCTCACCCGATGCACCATGCGGCAGGAACTACACGTCAGCACCACAATACGCTCCGGCTCGACGCGCTTGACCGTCAGACAGAGCGGATGCACCGACCAACATTGTTGGAGAAAGGCTCCGCTGCGGATAATCTGTGCCATCGACTGTCCTCACGCCGACGAAATGAAGCAGCCTACAGCGCCCAAAGGGCCAGCATCACCAACACGCCGAGCACATAAGGGAGCACACAAGAATAGAGCAGTGCCCACCGGGCGCGGTCCGGCGACCCGTTGCGCGACAGTTGCTCCTTGTAGACGAATTCACGGGAGAGGATCAGCACCGTGAGCGTCAGCGCCAACGTCCGGCTTGTCCGCGGCCAGGTGTAGGCGCCGCTAATGATGAAGTTCGCGGTAAAAAATCCGCTAAAAAGAGAATCAGCGGCGCAAGAACGAGCCGGACTGTGTCGGAAAAAAAGGCATGCCAGCCAGGACGGGCTTCCACTGGGCTTGATTGTGAGCTGGGAGTCACGACCCGACGGCCACTGGAGTCACTGCCTTCGGCGAAGGAGAGGGGGCGCCCTCTTGGGTGGCCCGGCAGGTCTTGCACAGGCGGGGGCGGACTTTCAGGAACGAGAACTTACCGCTGGCCAGACAGCTGTAATGGACGAACTCGTCGCATAAGGCGCAGCGAGACCAGCCGCCAGAGAAAAACGTCTTGTTGCGGTAGAGCCCTTCCTTGCAGACCTTGCAGTTCCGGGGTTCAATCCCCAACAGCATCGGTTCCCAGTCCCCGCCGCCTTTTCTGATACTCATGCCGCGGAGTATAGCGAAGGCGCGAGGCGAGAGGCAAGGGGCGAAAGGTCATGAAACGTCTTCCCCCTCGCGGCTTGCCCCCGGCCCCCTCGATTGTTTGACAGCCTCCAGACCTTTTGTTACTCTCCGCGCCGATTCAGGGCCTGTCACGACGTACTCGACTTTCACCCCCATGAACATCAAGGACTACCTCGAACAGAAGCGGAACGACGTGGATCGGTTCCTCGATTCCGTCATGCCCAGCGCCACCACGGCGCCCGCCACGCTCCACGAAAGTATGAGATACAGTCTCATGGCGGGAGGGAAGCGAGTCCGCCCGATCCTGGCCATTGCCGCAGCAGAAGCGGCGGGGCAGCCAGTGCCGGGATTGATGCCGATCGCCTGTTCGTTGGAACTGATCCACACCTACTCCTTGATTCACGACGACCTTCCCGCGATGGACAACGACGACTTCCGGCGCGGGAAGCCGACGAATCACAAGGTCTACGGCGACGCGATGGCGATCCTGGCCGGCGATGCGTTGCTGACGATGGCGTTCGATCTCTGCAGCCGCCCGGATCTCATGAAAGGCTGCGACCCGGCCCGCCAAGTGCGGCTGATTCAAGAACTGGCCTATGGCTCAGGGAACATGGGGATGGTGGGGGGGCAGGTATTCGATATCCAGGCCGAGAACAAAGACATTGATTTCCCGACACTCCAGAACATCCACAAGCATAAGACCGGCATGTTGATTCGCGCAGCGGTGCGGATGGGTGCCATTGCCGCCGGCGCCAACGATCGCCAACTGGATGACCTCACGAGTTATGCCGAGGATGTCGGACTGGCCTTTCAGATTGCGGATGATGTGCTCAACGTGACGGGGACGCGCGAGGAACTGGGCAAGAATCCCAACACCGACGCGGAACGAGGGAAGAAAACCTACCCGACGTTTTACGGGGCCGAGGGAGCCAGAAAACTGGCGGACGACTGCGTGGCCCGCGCCATTGCGCGCCTCTCCTCGTTCGGTCCGGCCGCCGACCCGCTCCGCGAGATCGCGCGCTACATCACGTCGCGCAACGATCCTAGCGGCGCGTGGCTAAGAGGCACGAGGCTAAGGGCCATTCGTCAGATATGATTGCATTCGCTCATCACCTCTTGCCTCTTGCCCCTAACCTCTCACCCGCGAAACAATCGATGAAGGCTCTCGTCACAGGCGCTACTGGTTTTGTCGGAGGTGCCGTTGCGCGCGCACTCGTCCGCGCCGGCATCGACGTCCGCGTCCTGGCCCGCGCAGGAGCCGACCTCCAGAATCTTGAGGGTCTGACCGTCGAGCGGGTCGAAGGCGATCTGCGCGATCAGGCTTCGTTGCGCAGCGCGCTCGCCGGATGCCAGCAGCTCTACCATGTGGCGGCGCATTATGCGCTCTGGGCCAAAGATCCCTCGATCTTTTACGACGTCAACGTCACCGGCACGAAGAATCTGCTGGAAGCAGCCCTCGAAGTCGGCACCGAACGGATTGTCTACTGCAGCACCATCGGCGCGATCGGCCTTCCGCCCGGCGGAGGACTCGGCACGGAAGAGACGCCCGTCTCGCTCGAACAGATGGCCGGCCACTACAAACGGTCGAAGTACCTGGCCGAGCAAGAGGTCTTGAAACTCGCGAAGGCAGGGCTGCCGGTCGTCATCGTGAATCCGAGTGCTCCGGTCGGCGCAGGCGACGTGAAACCGACCCCGACGGGGCAGGTCATCGTGGATTTCATGAAAGGCCGCATGCCCGCCTATATCGAAACCGGGATGAACATCGTGGACGTCGATGACGTGGCAGTCGGCCATCTGCTCGCGATGGGGAAGGGTCGGATCGGCGAGCGCTACATTCTGGGCAACAAGAACTTAATGCTGCGTGAGGTGTTTGAGATCTTGAGTCGCCTGACCGGCGTGAAGGCTCCGTCAATCAAACTCCCACGACTCGCGATTCTCCCCCTGGCCTACCTCAACCAGTGGATCGCCAACCTCACAGGCCAGCCGCCGCGCATTCCACTCGAAGGAGTGAAGATGGCCAAGTATAGGATGCACTACGACTGCGGCAAGGCGATCAGGGAACTCGGCATCCCGCAGACGCCACCCGAAGTCGCGCTCGAAAAAGCCGTGCGCTGGTTCCGGGACCACGGCTACGCGTAACAAAAATCGTTTAGCCATCAGCTCTCAGCATTCAGCTCTAGGGCTGACGGCTGATCGCTGAAAGCTGAGGGCACTTCGCAATGGACCTTCCGATTCTATTCTTCAAAACGATCCTCTTCCGTCCCTACGTCTTCGTCTTCCTTGCGGCCTTTCTATTCGCCGCAATCAAACTGATCGGGTGGCCGCGGACCTGGCGGTTCTGGCTGATTAGTTGGGCCACCGCCTTCGTCTGCGAATTTTCGTCCACCCGCAACGGCATTCCCTTCGGGTGGTATCACTACAATGGCTCAACCGTGGGACAGGAACTCTACATCTCCAACATTCCGTTCATGGACTCGCTCTCATTCAGTTTTCTCCTCTACGCGGCCTACTGCGTGACGCTCTGTTTTCTGCTCCCAATCCATCGTTCCTCTGACCCCTCCCGGCGCTGGCTCACCGAGCTTCACCTCGATCTGTCCACACGTACCAGTTGGGCGGTCCTCATGGTGACAGCGTTGTTTTATGCTTTAATCGACATGGTCATCGACCCAGTCGCCTTGCGGGGCGACCGCTGGTTCCTGGGCAAGATCTACTACTACCCGGATCCTGGCATTCACTTCGGCGTGCCCCTCGCGAACTATGTCGGCTGGGCCGTCGTGGGATTAATTTCGCTCTCCATCTATTTCCGATTGGACAGACGACTCCCTCAGATGCCGCTCCCCACCAACCATTCCATCACCGCACGGCTCCTCCTCGGCGTCGGCCTCTATTATGGAGTGCTGGCGTTCAACCTCGGCGTGACCTTCTGGATCGGTGAACCGCTCTTGGGCCTGACAGGCCTGCTGATGTATGTTCCCGTGACAGCGTTGCTCGTGCTCCGGCTCGGGGATCTCCTGCCTCGACCGCACGAACCAGGCAACCCCTAGTAATCAGGGCTACCGGTGGCAATGCCTCGGAATAATTTTGTATAGTGCGGTACGAAACGGTACGATGCGAAACAAGCTCCTGATTCTCATCATCCTTGTGGTACTTGTCAGCGTGGCGACGCTCGGCTGGCTGGGTTATCGATTGTTCACCACCGGCTTTAGCGCCAAGACGGAGCCCCATGCGATCGAGGTGTTCATGGCGCGCCAGATTCGTCATCTCGCCATCCCCATCGAGCAACGCAATACGCCCAACCCCGTCCCGCTCAGTCCCGACTTATTGCAGGAAGGGCTCGCGCACTTCGCCGATCACTGCGCGGTCTGCCATGCGAACGACGGGAGCGGCCGGACGCCCATCGGCAAGAATGTGTACCCCAAGGCGCCGGACCTCCGTGTAGCCGACACACAATCGATGTCCGATGGGGAACTCTTCTGGGTCATTCACAACGGCATTCGCTTCACCGCCATGCCGGCCTGGGGAGAGGGTGGCCTCGACAAAGATTTGGACAGTTGGAAACTGGTCCACTTCATCCGCCATCTCCCAAAACTGACGCAGGAAGAACTCGACCAGATGAAGGCGCTCAATCCCAAGACGAAGAAAGACCTGGAAGAAGAAGCCGCCTTCGACCAGTTCCTGCAGGGAGACGATGCGGCGGCAGCCCGGACCGATACCGGCCATCATCACTAATTCATCGACGACTAATAGGAGATAGGATCCACCATGTGGTTACGTTTGATATTGACTCTCACCTGCCTCTTCATTCCGACGGCGGGCTTCGCCCACGGCACCGGCCAACACGTGCTCGGCACGGTCACGGCCATTGACGCGACACATATCGAAGTCAAAACGTCCAAGGGCCGGACGGTGGACGTGCAGTTCAACAAACAGACCCGGTTCAAGGAAAAGGGCAATCCGAAAGGCGCCAACTTGCCCGTAGTGGGCGATCGTGTCGTCATCGAGGTCACGAAGGAGGACAAAGTGTTGCTCGCCACCGAAATCCATTTTTCCGCAGCCACACGCGTACCGGCTCCCATGCAGCCGGTTCCAGTTCAGTAGGGTGATCGATGCCAACGGTTCACGTCACACGGGAGCTCAACAACTATTTCTTTAGCGGCGGGTTTCGCGCGGCGGTCATTCGAGTCCTGATCACGGGCATCGCGGTATTCTTGGCCGTCATGATCGTGCCCGGCCTTGAAGTCGACTCGCTTCCTGCCGGACTCGCCGCCATCCTCGTCCTCACGTTTCTCAATGTATTGGTCCGGCCCATTCTCTTTGTGCTGACCCTCCCCTTGATCGTCCTCTCGCTGGGGCTCTTTCTCATTGTGGTCAACGCGCTCCTTCTGGAACTCACCGCCTACCTGGTCAAAGGATTCTCGGTAACGGGGTTCTGGCCGGCAATCGGCGGCGCTATCGTCATCAGCCTGGTGACCACGATCCTCAACGCCTGGACCACCGACCACCGCCCGCAGGAACCGCACGCATTGGCTCAACGCCCACCCAAGATTATCAACCCCGACGAGTAACAGGACCTATTCCTTTTCATTGAATTGCTCGTCGTGCGTTGTTACAATGCGCGCGTTTGGCTACCCTAACTCACGAATGACACCCACAGCTCCACACAGTAAACCAATTCCCGAGACGCATCTCCAGCGGACCTTGACGTCCGTGCTCAACGACCTGCCGGTCGACGCGGCGCTCGCTGCCGTGTTCCACCGTGACCAAGGCCCGCTGGTCGGCCATGCCGCACGAGGCTTCACACCCCGCGACATTCAAGCAATCCTCCGGACACTCTCGGCTCCCGCCATCGCTGCAGCGTCCCCCGCGAGTGATGAGGAGGGTGGGCGCACCATTCGCCTCCGCTTGATTACACCGGGCACGAAGTCGTTGCTTGGGGTTTCCCTTCGGCATCGGAACCGGACGTACGGCTTCCTCGTCATCGGGCGAAAAGATAGCGCCACGTTCGTGAAAAAAGAGAAGGGCTTGATGGAGCAGGCCAGCGACGAGGTCACGAAAGCGCTGGATCGCGAAGGCCTGTTCGATATGAATGTCGTGCTCAGCCGGCCGTTTGTCGCGCACGAGCCGGTCCCTCCGCCACCCAGTCCAGCAGAGATGTTTGCGGCTCCGGTCTCGCAGCTCACACCGGACCTCCAGGAGAAGATCATTGCCGCCTTGACGGATGCCAACCAATACGTCGCCTACGATCGCATCTGGGCCTGTCATTACAATCCCCTCGCGGGCAATGTTGAAGTCCTGGGAATGGCCGGTGATCTGAAGAGCGAACAGAAGGACGGGAAGAAGGACCTGAAGCCGGGCCACCACCTCACGCTCGACAGCTCAGCCTCCGGATGGGCGATCCGCCACCGTAAGCCACGCGTGGATCATGATCTCGCCTCCACGCAGGGGCGGTTTCTCGATCACAAATATCTGTTCAAGGACCGGCTTCTCTCCTCGCTCGTCGTGCCGTTCTTCGTCCGGGGACAAGTGGGCGGGACCATCACCCTGGCCTCGAAAGAAGCCTGGACGCTACCAACAGACGGATGCCCGCACGCTTGAGCCGACGATTGTGAAGATCGCGGAAATTCTCCAGGCTCCGGTGGTACCGGCGCCAACCAGCCAGGCCCCTGCCACTGGACCGGCAGGCGCACCCGGAGAGGCAGCAGCCCCAGGTCCCTCGGAGCCCATCATCAGAAAACAAGAGCGGCAGGCCGCAATCGGCGAATTCAGTATGTTCCTGGCCACAGAAGTGCGTGAGCCCCTCGCCTCGATCCGCGCCCAACTGGAGGAAGTCACGGGTGAAGGCATCCTCGACTTCGACCCGCAGACGCGCGTCGAGAACGCGATGCGCGATTTGATCCGTATCGAAGCCATCCTGAACGAGATTTTGGACTTTCGCGAAACCACTCGAGCTGAATCGACGGCTCCTCCGCATCCCCGAAGTGATCGAGAGCGCGCTCACGGTTGTCGCGACCGACCTCGAAGTCACCAGAATACAGGTGACCAAGGACTATGCGACCATGATCGCACCGGTCCGCGGCGACGAAGCCAAGCTCCAGCAAGTCTTTCTCAGTATCTTCAAGAACGCGGGTGAGGCGATGAGCCCGGGCGGGCATCTCCATATTCAGGTCACCCAGCATCGCGCGGGGCGCGGCGTGGAAGATCAGATCCTCATCAAGAACGACGGGGCTCCTATTCCGGCAGAAATCGTCGACAAGGTCTTTGAGCCGTTTTTCACCACGAAGCGGGCCGGCATCGGTCTGGGTCTCGCCACGGTCAAGAAGATCGTCGAAGAACATGGCGGCTCGATTGCCATCGGCAGCGCGCCTGGCGAAGGGACCACCGTCACCATCCGCCTCCCCGGCCTCAGCCGTGGTCCGTCCTATCGTGGACGCGGGCGCCGTCCACCCGCACGCCGCTAGGCCTGATACCCCATATTCGTCCGCTCCCGCTTCTGATACTCAAAAATGCCCATTGGTTTTTTGTCGGGACCGGCTCGACCAGCGCGCATCGAGCGAATCTCATCCTCCTACCTGATCCTTCCAAACTTGCTTCTCTCCTCCTCATAAGAGGGTGGCCCGTTGGGGCTCCTACTGCACGCAGCTTTCTCACCGCCCACCCACTGGCACGCCAAGACGTGCCAATAGCCCGGGCGAGGGCCTTCTGATGCCGCGCGTTGCGCGAGCAGAGGAGATCAACATCCCCTCTCCATCCCATCCTCTCATTTTCCCCACCTTGCCCTAGGGGAGTCGCCAGACTGTCCTTCACTGCGCGCATCGGACGAGCACAGTTTCATCGTGCGCGTTCTGCGAGCAAGAAGGATGGTCTGGCGGCTCCCCCTCCCATTCTTCACCCTTGACAGAGCTACCCCCCCCTGGCTATGATTCCCGCCACTTGATTCGACCTTGTAGTTGAGACCGTATTTTCTCCGGCCACCATTATTCAAAGGAGTAGGCGTATGAAGCTCTTAATCGGCACTGTTGCGACCATCTCCGGTGTGCTGTTTGCGCTGTCGATGGCCTCGGCGAATCCATCGATGCTCCCCAAGCATGAAGGCTATCCGATGAAGAACAGCGGAAGCCCTGTGACGGGCCAGCCAACCGCCAATGACCCGGGCCAGACCGATGCAAGTGGTGAGAAAGCCGAACTCAAGGCCGCCGCGTTCGACGATAACCATGCCCAGCAGAAGCTGCACAATTCGGATAACGCGCGGGTTGCTGAAAGTCAGGGTGCCGGCCAGCTACCAAAGGTGCAGGGGCCACAGATCAAGATTGCTCCGCCTGTCACGTCTGCTACGAAGATCTCTGGTGATCGAAAGATCGAATAGTCGAGCCGTTCAGCGAGAAACAACAGGGGGGTGCCGGACCTAACCGGCGCCCCCCTGTTTTTTTGTGCGCCCTGTCCGGGTGGGAGCTGTGACCGTACGCAGCCGGAATCGCCAGAGTTTCTTGGCCCACTCGCCTGCATAGCCGACACCGACCCGTGGGTGAGCCCCCACATCTCTTCTTTCAACCAATACCCCTCGATCCTCGAACCAGATTGATTCGCCGGCCGTAAGGTCCACTCGGTTTAGACAACGATCAATCTGCAGCGCGCGACAGACCCGCCCCGGGCCATCGATCAACTCCCCATCGATTTCAATCGCCCTGATCAATACGGCTGCGGGAAACTCCTCCCGCTCCGTCACCACGTTCAGACAATGGTACATCCCATAGATGAGGTAGACGTAGGCGATCCCTCCCGGGCCAAACATGACATCCGTCCGCCGCGTTCTCCCTTTCGACGCATGGCAGGCCTTATCCTGTGGCCCGACATAGGCCTCCACTTCCACGACCTTACCCGCGAGGATACGACCATCGATCACCCGAACGAGATACTTGCCAATGAGCGATCTCGCAACTGTAACCGTTGGGCGATTGAAATAGACGCGTGGCAAAACTCTTCGCGTTGGCTTCATCTACCTTCACTATAGACCGCTCAAAACGATCTTCCAACAAGGCCGCAGGCGAAGAATGCACCGGAAGCGTAGGCATTCTCACCCGCCCAACCCCAAGCTGCAAGAGCAGCTCTTTCCCCGTGGGGTACGTTGAGGATGCTTTCGAGACGAGAACGCATTTGGAAGTCGTTTTCAGCGGTCTACTAGAAATACCACGCAACGCCGCCCATAAAGAATCGTGGATTCCCCGGCACGAAGTGGATGTCCTGAACTCCGCCAGCCGGCTCGTTGGGCAAACGAGATGTGAACGCAAACGTGGCCTGCTCCCAATTAGTATCGAAAAGGTTCTGGACGAAAAGAAAGGCCTCGAGGTGCCCATGAGAGAGCTTGATCGGCAGCTGATACCGTTCGGTCAAATCAAAGTCGAGCCACGATGGTGCTTTGACCGTACCATCCTCCGTCAAGGGCCTGACTCCCAGATAGGTCATTTGCAATTGCGAAGAAAGCCCCTCCGGCCATCGCAGGAGCAACGCCGCGTACGCGGTTAATTCTGGTGCCAGGGGAATGGCCAAGCCTGTGTCTTTGAACTCGGCATGCGTCCAGGTAATGCTGCCGTTAAAGTAGAGCGGTCCATAAATCTGCCCGCGTGCACCCGCCTCCACGCCGTATCGGCGCGTGGGGCCACGGGCCTCGGTGGTTCCCGCATCTCCCACGAACACGAGTTCGGATTTCAAATCCAGCCCCCAGAACGTTGCGGTCAATTCCATTCGATCCGGTCCCCAGGGTTTGGAACGAAGGCCGATTTCTACGCCCTGTGCCCTGGCCAGGGGAGAACTCACGTCAGTCACCGTCGATCGCGCATCGTTGCTGTGGAAACCGGTACCATAGTTCACAAAGAATTCCGTATTGAACCATGGACCGAGTATCAGGTTGGCCTTCGGACTGACCTGGCCCGAATCTTTCCTTCCGGCCGGCTGCTCAGGGCACGTGTCGCAGAGATTGCGGACATCAAACGTGAAGTAGTCGGCGCGGACACCGCCGGCCAACCGCATCCACGGCATCGGCTGCAGATCCAGCTTCACATAAGGCGAGTAGGAAGCTTCCTGCACCGCGCTCTGCACGATGGTTCCTGTCGGAGTACGCTTCGTCTGCGTCCCGAGTCGGATATTGGAAATGCTGTCGTCGCGGACCTGAAACCCCGCCGCCGCAGCACTGTGAATACCGAATAGATCTCCTGCCTGGCGGTATCCCAGATTCCCGCCATACATGTACCGCTGGTCCTGCTGGTTGATGCCGTCGCCATTTACCGGATCATCCAGAAAAAAAGTGAAATTGGTCCAGAGGTCCAGCTTGTAATACATCAGGTAGGCATCGGCAAAGAACTGTCCGCCTGAAGGCGTATCATAGTGGTATTGCATCCGGCCGGTCGCACGCTGTGTCTTGCCTCCTTCAGAGGGATCAATCGAGCCGAAGCGATCGATCGTGCCGTCGGTGACGGCACGGAATGGGATTTCTCCTGAGGCGTTCCAGTTCGCCTTGTGATAGCTGCCTGTGATGCTGAATTCCGAGCGGGCTGTCGGGTTGACAGTCGCCTTGCCCATGAGATTGAAGCGAAAATAGCGATTGTCGTTCTCAAACGGTCCGTTCGTGTAATAGCCTTCTGCGGCAAACAACGTCCGGACCTTGCCCTTGGTGGGTGACAACATCAATAGGTAGCGCTGCGTATCGAACTGCCCGCCGGCTCCCTGCACCACGTTCTCTTGCAACACTTCGCGCGTATTAAACCGGACGGCGCCGGCCGTATCGAAGTCGCCGAATTCCGCGTGATAGGTCCCCTTCACCACATCGATGCCCTGAATCGTCTCCGGAATGATGAAATTGAGGTCGGAATATCCCTGACCATGCCCATGGGTCCGTAAATTAATCGGCATGTTGTCGACAAAGAAGGCCACGTCCGTTCCATGATCGGCATCAAAGCCTCTCAAGAAGTATTGGTCCGCCTTCCCTGCGCCGCCCGAATGCTCAACGGCGATGAAACCGGGGATCAACCGCAGAACCTGGGCGGGGCGGCCTTGAGGCTGGAGCAGGATTTCTTTGTCCGGAATGAATTGTTGCGACGAAGCCGCGACCGGGCGTTCCCCGATGACAGAGACCTCTGAGATTTCCAACTCGGTAACATCGGGATCGTGGGCCTGTGCCGACTCCACAACGGTCAATCCCAATGTTACAGCGGCCAGGAAGAATGCAAGCGGTCGCATACTCACCCAATCCCACGTTCAAGAGCATGGGCGGATGAGACGCCCACGAAGATCTTTCGACAGTCGACTCATCGACTGGCGCAGACCCTCGTGGCCTGGCGACAACAATGCAATGGAATGGTCCGGCTAGACCTGCCGGACCGAGTTAACTAGGAAACGGACTCGCGACAGAGACTGCGTAATCAACGCCTCGAGAGTGCATGCCCCCGCGCCCACAACTTCCACACGAGCCCGATTGAGCGGCAGCAGGACCTTCATGGCCCGTGCACCGAGGATGGCGCGAGCGATCTCCGGTGTCACCTCACCGAGCATCGCGCCTGACAATACCAAATTCAACGAGGATACAATCACGTCCACCGTAGGCAGCGTGTCGGCAATCGCACGAGGCCCGACACCCACCTGCGTCGCGCCGGCCCGTTTCATCGCCGCCGCCGCCACAGTATTGGTCCCCAATGCCACAATGTTATGGGCCTCGCCGAGTTCCGCCTGAAGTCCTGCTACCAGCCGAGATCCAAGACCTCCGCCCCGCCCGTCGATGACACACACGCGCATCACCTACACCAGGCCCTTACCGGTCGTCGTCATGGTGAGTTTGCCATGCTTCACGCCCTTGACCGATACCAGAGCGTCCGCCACCTTCCTGATCTCGGACCCTTTGCCTTTCACCACCAGGACCTCAAGACAATGGTCATGGTCGAGATGGACATGCATGCCGGCCATGATGTGGCCTTGAAAGTCGTGCTGGATATGAGTCAGTTTTCTGGTCAGGTCGCGCACATGATGGTCGTACACAAACGTGATCGTCCCGACCGTCTCTTTATCGTCGTCCCACTCCTGCCCGACCAGGTTGTCCCGAATCAGATCCCGCAACGCCTCCGAGCGGTTCGTATACTTGCGCTTCTTGATATGCAGATCGAAAGCATCAAGCAGATGATGGTCCAACGACACGCCGAATCGAATAAGCTTCTTCATGGCAGCCTCGCTAGTAGCACGATTTTTTAAAACGTAGCATCACGGGAGACACAAATCAATACATAGTCGCCACAATCAAACAGGGGATACACTGAGCTGGAATCTATACGTTCAACAGGCTAGGAGCGAGGGGGTCGAGGTGCGGGCATCCATCGAGGACCTTTTGCTGTCTTCTCTGTGACATCTAACTTTCTATCCTAAGGGAGTCGCCGGACTGTCCTTCACTGCGCGCATCGAGCGACCACGGTTTCATCGTGCGTGTTCCGTTCGCACACCCTCCTCTCACAGGCAGTGCGCGCGGGATGTCTCGGATTGCGCGCGTCCAATGAGGGCCTTCTGCGAGGTAATCGGTGCGTCTTGGCGCACCGGGGGTGGGCGGGTGAGAACATGCGCGTTGCGCGAGCACGCGAGACACCCGCGAGCGCTGCCGTCCCTATCTTCTATTCGCCTTGAATCGGAATGTAGAGTACGTTCCCCTGCCGATTGACCAGCAGAAGTGCGAGATCGGAGGGCTTAATCGGATCGGCCAGTCGCTGAAACACGGCGAAGTTGGGAATATTCTGACGATTGAGTTCCAACACCACGTCGCCCGGCTGGAGACCGGAGGACTCGGCCAGACTGCCCTCTTCAATGTCGGTCACCACCACCCCGTTGGTGACAGCCAGATCCATCTGCCGGGCCAACGGCATGGTCACATCATCGAAGACGACGCCGGCGAGGGGATGAGCCGTGGCAGCTGAGGCCGATGGGGTCTGGCTCTTCTTGGTCCGTTCACGCGGCGCCTCCTGCACAACCAGTTCAGCCTGGTACGGCTTGCTCTCGCGCATGAGGTCCAGTCGGTGCTTACTCCCGATCGTGGACGCGGCCACGAGGTTGCGAAGATGTCCGCTGTCCATCACGTCGCGCCCGTCAAATCGCACGACCACATCGCCGCGCTTGAGTCCGGCTTTTTCGGCGGACCCTTTCGCCTGCACATCGGTCACGATCGCGCCTTTCACATCGGGGAGACGAAAGACCTTGCCTAACAGGGGCGTGACATCTTGCGTCGAGGCGCCGAGGAATCCACGGACGACACGACCGGTCTTGAGCAAGCTCTGCATGGCAGCCCGGGCCATGTTGCTCGGTATGGCAAAGCCCACGCCGACGCTCCCGCCGGTCGGACTGGCGATGGCGGTATTGATCCCCACCAATTCTCCATTGATGGTCACCAAGGCTCCGCCGGAGCTACCTGGATTGATGGGGGCATCGGTTTGAATGAAATCTTCGAAGTCAGCGACGCCGACATCGGCGCGACCGACAGCGCTGACAATGCCGAACGTCACACTGCGACTCAAACCAAGCGGGTTCCCGATTGCGAGCACAAATTCGCCAACGGCGAGGGTGCTCGAATCCCCCCACGTCACCGTCGGAAGATTGTTCGCCTGAATTTTCACTACAGCCACGTCGGTCTTCGGATCAGTGGCCACCACTCTTCCCTTGTATTGCCGTCGGTCGGCGAGAATCACTTCCACATCAACCGCATCGGCAATGACATGGTTGTTCGTAAGAATGTAGCCATCCGACGACACAATGACGCCGGAACCCTGACCATATTGCCGCCGCGCCGGAGCATCCTTGAACAAGCCGAACGGTAGCGCTTCGTCGCTGAATGCCTGATCGCGGACCATCACCGTAGAAGCAATGCTGACGACCGCGGGAATCACTTTGGTCGCAGTCGCCTTGACCTGCGCCTGGAGTTCACCCCCGCCCACCACAGGAATCACACGACTCCCGGCCAGAGCTGTTCCCCCGACGATCGATCCCCACAGACAGAGGCCGATCACGATTCGCAATAGGAGATTAGGTCGAAACACGCCGCGGTCCTTTCTGAAATCAGTCTCCACTCGATTGACGGCAAACGGCCCTAGCCTAGCATGCAAGCGTCGGAGGCGCACTTACAATTCCACATGACGCAGGCGGAGGGCATTGGAGATGACGGACACAGAGCTGAAGGTCATGGCGGCACTGGCGATCATGGGGCTCAAGAGGACTCCCCAGACCGGATAGAGCACGCCGGCTGCGATCGGCACCCCGATCACGTTATAGAGAAAGGCAAACAATAGATTTTGCCGGATATTCCGCATCGTGGCTTGACTCAGCCGCCGCGCACGGAGCAGCCCGCGCAGATCCCCTTTCACCAGCGTAATCCCCGCACTCTCAATGGCCGTGTCTGTCCCGGTTCCCATGGCGATCCCGACATCCGCCAACGCAAGGGCCGGGGCATCATTGATGCCGTCGCCGGCCATCGCCACCACGCGGCCTTGCGACTTAAGGCGGGCAATGATCTGTCCCTTTTGGTCCGGCAAGATATCAGCCCTGACCTCCTCAATGCCGAGTTGCCGGGCCACCGCCTCAGCCGTATCGCGATGATCTCCCGTCACCATGACTATGCGAATGCCTTCGGCCTTGAGTTCCTGCACCGCATCACGAGTAGAGGCTTTGATCGGATCTGCCACGCCAAGTACGCCGGCAGCCTGCTCATCGATGGCGACAAACAGGATCGTCTGCCCTTCACGGCGAAGCGAGGCCGCTTCTTCATCCAACTGCGTGAGACCCTGGCCGGAGACCCCGATGTCGTTTCGCAAGAACGCTACTGTCCCGATGGCAACGCGACGACCAGCAACCGTCCCGGTCACACCCTTCCCCGTCACCGAACGAAACTGCTCGACCGGACCACACACGATCCCTCGCACTTCCGCTCCCGCCACCACCGCTGCGGCCAGCGGATGTTCGCTGCTCCGTTCAAGACTCGCGGCGAGGCGCAGCAGATCGACATCGGACCAGGGCGGCACAAAACGCATCGACAGCAGTTTCGGTTTACCCTCCGTGAGGGTCCCGGTCTTATCAATCACGAGCGTATTCACCTTGCCGAACACCTCCAACGCTTCAGCCTTCTTCACCAAAACACCAGCCGTCGCCCCACGGCCAGTCCCAACCATGATCGACATCGGCGTCGCCAATCCCAACGCGCAGGGACAGGCAATGATCAGTACCGCCACGGCGTTGACCAGCGCATAGGCCAACTTCGGCTCTGGACCCCAGATCGCCCAGGCCACTGCCGTGATAAGCGCGGCAGCCACAACCAGCGGGACAAAATACGCCGCGGTCACATCGGCGAGACGCTGGATCGGCGCCCGACTCCGTTGCGCCTCACTGACCATCTGCACAATCCGGGCAAGCATCGTGTCTCGCCCGACTCGTTCAGCGACCATCACAATCCCTCCTGTGCCGTTGATGGTCCCCCCGGTCACCCGAACCCCTACTGTTTTCTCGACAGGGATCGATTCCCCCGTGATCATGGATTCATCCACAGAAGTCGTGCCTTCTAGGACCATGCCGTCGACCGGGACTCGCTCTCCCGGCCTGACGCGTAGTCGATGGCCTACCTGAATATGCTCAAGCGGCACATCTTCTTCCTGTCCGTCTTGCTTGATCAGCCTGGCTGTCTTTGGCGCAAGCCTGAGCAAGGAACGAATCGCGGAGCTCGTCTGACTCCGGGCCTTGAGCTCCAGGACCTGGCCGAGCTGGACGAGCACCGTAATCATGGCCGCGGCTTCAAAATAGACCGCGATCGAGCCATCATGCAGTCGGAATGAATCGGGAAGCAGCGTCGGCGCGACGGTGGCAATAGTGCTGTAGCCATAGGCTGCTCCCGTTCCAATAGCAATGAGCGTAAACATGTTGGGGGCCCGGTTCACCACCGAAGTCCAGCCTCGCTGGAAAAATGGCCAGCCGCCCCAGAGAACCACCGGCGTCGCCAGCAGCCATTGCACCCAGCTCCTCGTTGAACCGGTGAAGGCCGGTGGAAGTGACAGGCCAGGAATCATATCGGCCATGGCCAAGAACATGACCAAGAGGGAAGGCCCGAGACAGATCCAAAACCGCCTGCTCATATCCTCGAGCTCGGGATTCCGTTCATCTTCGAGCGAAACGACTTTGGGCTCCAGCGCCATCCCGCAAATTCGGCAGGCCCCTGGTTGGGTCTCAAGCACCTCCGGGTCCATCGGACAGATATACTCGACCACTCCACTGGAGGGACCCGGCATGACGCGGGTAGTGCGCTGCTCAGGAGGAGTCAGATAGTGAATCGGATCGGTTCGAAACTTGTCGAGGCAACTCGTTGCACAGAAGTAATACGTCTTCCCTTGATACTCAGAGGAGCCGGCTGCCGTGGCCGGCTGCACCGTCATCCCGCACACTGGATCGATGGCCGCTGCGGCCCCCGTTACAGACGGGGCAGGCTGCCTCATCGGAAGGGGTCTTCTTGTGGTCGGATTAGCGGGTTGTGGCTGCGATGCCAGCTCCGGATCGGCCTTGAATCGTTCCAGACAAGACAGGCCGCAAAAGTAGAAGCGTTGGCCTCGATGGTCGTGGCTTCCGGCTGCCGTAGCCGGATCGACCGTCATTCCGCAGATTGGATCGATCGCCATCTTTCCTCAAAAGGAGTGCTGAGTTTAAAGCGCTGAGTACTAAGTTTTCAGACTCGCCAGCACTCAGAACTTTCGAGTTTACTTCTTCTTGTCTCCATCAAGAATGCTCTGGATGATCAACTTGAGATTATCCGGGTCGATATTCTCCGCCTTAATATTCCCGTCAAGGAGCACGGTCGGGGTCTGCTGGACCTTGATACGCTCACCCCACTTGCGCCCCTCTTCGAACGCTTTGGCCGGCTTCCCGCTGGCCATCCCTTCTTCAAAGGCTTTCGGGTCGAGTCCGACTTCCTTGATCAAACCTTCCCGTAAGGAGCGATCCAGCACTCCTGTGATCTTATCCTTATGGATGGTGCGAAAGAGGACGGATTTCATTTCATTCCCCTTTCCCATCATCTTCGCCTGCTCATACATATCGAACGGGGTCGGCAGCTTTCCATGAATCACCGGAAACCCCACCATCGAGGCCTCAAGCTTGTTCCCGAACTCTTTTTCCAGCGCGGCCAGGCCTTCCCCATCGAACCGGTGACAATGCGGGCAGTAGAAGTCGGCGAATTCGGTCAACTTCACCTTGCCGGGGGTATGCGTGGACACCTCACCCTTCAGGACTTCAAACTTGCCCTTCAACTCAGGGGACGCGGCGGTGGCTGGTGGGCCCCATAAGACAACAACACTCCATACAATCACACACACCGCCGAAGCCCATTGCGCATACGGTCTGTTCACCATATCAACTCCTTTCTTGGATCAAAACTGATCGCTCATTATAGCGAATGTGCCGCAAACTTACTCTTGGTCATACATGTGGCCATGCTGCTATCGGGGACCTCACTGGAGCCCCTATTGACGGCCTTGACCCTACTGGTAAGTCGGATGCTGAAAGTCCCCCAAGCGCGCGACGCACAAGGCCTGATTCCGCGTTTCTCGCCTTTCCCGCGAGTCTCGCGTGTCTCTTACGCTCTCTAGAAACAGCAACGCCTCGGCTCCTCCTGGACATCCGAGGCATTCGGGCAATCTCCACAACGGTCAGCTATTTCGGCGATAAGCTCTTCATCCCCTTCATCCTGCTCGCACGACCGTCATCGGCCTCCAGACCCGACGATCCGCTCAACGCGATCGTCGCGCCCACCGAGGGCTAGATACTTGTGATATTGGGCCAGTGCTTTCGGCAGGTCTTTCCGGTGCAACTCATAGAAGACACCCAAATTGTAGTGCGCTTCAGCATAGTCCGGTTTCAACTCGATGGCTCGCTCGTAGGACTGTTCCGCCTCTTCAAGCCTGTTCAAACCGGTGTAGATCACACCCAGGTTCATATAGGCTTCGGCATACTCCGGGCGGTACCGCAAGACCTCGAGAAATTCCCGCTCCGCCTCCAAGGGCCTGCCTTGGCTCCGATGAATAAACGCGAGGTTATAGTGCGCGGCTACTAACGAAGGCTTCGCCGCGATGGCCTGTTTATACGAATAGGCGGCTTCCACGAGATCGTTGTTCTTCTCAGCCATACGTCCGGAGAGGTACCAGCCATCAGCATGCTTGGGATCGACCTTGAGCAGGCGGCCCACCGTTTCTCGCGCCGCGCGACTGTCCCCCTGCGCCTCATACAGCAATGCGAGATTGTACAGAGCGTCACGGTGGTTCGGATGGACGGCCAATAAGTTTTGATAGGTCCGGGTGGCCGCGGCAAAATCACGACGTTGTTCGTATAGCTTGGCTAAATCGACATACGAATCGGCATGGCGAGGATCGATCTCAATCGCCCGCGTGAGGGCCTGCTCCGCTTCGGCCGATTTTCCTTGAATCAGATAGACCTCGGCCAGATCGTTCAAGGCATCGGGATAGGCCGGCTTCAGCTTGAGCGCGCGGGTGAAGGAGTCGACAGCCTGAGCCGGCTTCTTCTCTTTGAAATAGATCACGCCGAGCAGATGGTGCGCTTCAGCTGAAGAGGGATTCAACTCAATGGCTTTTTGGGCGGACTCGGATGCCGCGGCAAGGTCACCTTTCCGCAGCAGCGCGGTGCCTCGCTCGTAGTGACGCTGCGCGGCATCCGGTTGCTCAGCCGCCGAGACAAGTGAAGAAACCACGGCCTGGCACAGGACGAACAACAAGAGGGCACTATGCTGGAGGAGGCGATGCACGGTCAGCTGACGCCTTTCCTTTCGACACCCGCAACGGTCCAGCGAACTATAGACGGGCAGCGACCGTGAAATCAACGACGCAACACCCCATGAAGAACGAAGCACGCACATGCGTTCGCAGGGTAAGACATCTGCATAGATAACTAAAGTAACAAACGACCCCCGTCCTGTTCATGGTACAGAAGGC
>CAVSCZ010000014.1:0-89085 GCA_963726635.1 uncultured Nitrospiraceae bacterium | reverse complement strand
GTGAAACTCTGGCGTGCCACAATAGTTTTTCCGCAGCCCGCTAGGCCTACGGAATCCGGAACTGAAGTTTCGATCCCCGCTGCAGTTTCAAACTCTCAGCCCGGCCCCCCGCGAGTTCCAGGACATAGAGGGCCTCGTCATTCGGCCGATATTGGGGGCAACTGTCGTCCGTTCTCGTGCAGATCGGGACGTTCTGTTCCAAATGGATGATCTGCTTTTTTTCATTCATCCAAATAATATCGAGGGGGATCTTCGTATTCTTCATCCAAAACGTCCAAGCCTGCGCCTGTAAGAACGTGAAGAGCATGCCGCGATCGGCGCCCAGATGCTCGCGGTACATCAACCCTTCTGCACGCTTTTGGGGCGTGTCGGCCAACTCCGCATGAATGATCGTGCCCCCCGGGAGGGTAATCGGGATCAGCCCGGGCGGGGCCGGATCGTTTCCCGCTTGCGTACAGCAGGGGAAGGACAGGAGGAGGATGAACAGAAGCGCAAGTGGTCGTGGTCGTTGCACCGCGGCATCCTATCGGCCAGCCGGCGATGAGTCAAGCCGGAGGCCGCGTGCGGCGCCATGGGGCCGTTGGCAATTATGGCTGAGGGTGTCTTGCAATCGCGCTGTCGCCTATGCCATCCTCGGCCAGTTTAAGCAAGGGAGGGGCGCATGAAAGAGACGCGGAAAGTGCATTACGTCAAAGGCGTGTTTGTTTGCCCGAAGTGTCGGCAGTCGTATCTGCAGGAAAAGTGGATCGAGGAATGGCGGGTTCGCTGTCACAAGTGCGACTATCGCGGAACGTTGACGGAGGTCTCTGTTGAAGAACGGATGGAAGAGGAAATTGTCCGTCGTTGAACCGGCGCCAAGCCTGTGCGCCGTTTCCTTCTCTCTGTGAGTCGATGTTTCCTGATCTCACCTCTATTCTCCGACTCCGCCTCATTCGTTCCCTGTTTCACTGTGCCCTTCTTCTGATACTGGCCACCGGCTCGGGCGAGACATTCGCCGACGAGCCGGCCCCGCTGGTGAAGGTGCTCGTGACCTATCATTCGCTCTCCGGCAATACCGAGCGTATGGCCGAAGCGGTGGTCGATGGCGTGAAGAGCGTTTCCGGCACCGAGGCGCTGCTGAAACGAGTCGGCCAGGTGACGGCAGATGATTTATTCTCCGCCGATGCAGTCGTGGTCGGATCGCCGGTCTATTGGTCGAACATGTCGGGCGAGGTGAAAACCTTCTTCGATAACTGGCAGTTCAAGTTCGGTGTGTTCCCCGAATTTAAGATGAAAAACAAGATCGGCGCGGCCTTTGCCACGGGTGGGCAGGTGTCGAGTGGGAAGGAAGTGACGATGTTGACGATCCTTGCCGCGATGCTGGGGAATCAGATGATCGTCGTCAGTGGGGGGGGGGCCTTCGGCGCATCTGCCACCACGGAAGGCGACAGCCTCGGTATCGACAACAAGGAGTTGGCCGACGCCAAGGAATTGGGCCGGCGTGTGGCTGAGGTCGCTGTAGTGATGCAGCGAGGATCTTCTCGCTAGCAGGCTGTTGAAAAAGCCCTCCAACAGCGTTCTCGCGTCGCTCAGACCCTCAACATACCCCGAGGTATGCCTCGGTCCTTCGCTCGCTGCGGCCTTGCTGGCCGACCTTTTTGAACAGCCTGTGGTTCTGCTGGAACCGTTAGAGACTCCCTCTAGGTCTGTAATCCTCCAGAGCAAAAATAGTTTTTCAGTACAGTGCTAGTTAGCGTGCGTCTTCTCTCTTGCCATTTTCTGAATCAATGTGTCGGCGTCGGTCTACGCGCTTGTGGAGACGAGATTGCCCTCGTCGATGGCGAGAGGGATTGGTGTCGCGGCCTTCTTGTAATGGGGCGGGTGGGGGAGAAGGCCTTAGCTTCGTACGTTGGTGCGGGAAGACGCTTGGTGCGCACTCGTCGCGATTTGCACAAACTCATGAATATTCTTTGAGCAGCGGCCGCAGCACCCTGCCTCTTTCAGTCCGAACTTCGCTTTGAGTTGGCAGGGCATGACGATGCCGCCTTGTCCTGCTTCACGAACATCCGAATCAGTAATTCCCTTGCAGAGGCAGAGGTACATAACCTGTACTCCTTTATCGTCGAACGAGGTACTCGCGCGCCGTTAACGATTATGAGAACCGTTATCAACCAAGGGAAATCATACGCCTGTCCTCCCCATGTGTCAAGCCGGCGCACTATTCTCCGTAGATATCCGACAGTCCGTCCTCCAGTGTCGTTGGTGTCCCTAGCGGCGGTCGCATCGGCGAGAATCCCAAGTGCGGCCGGTGGTAATGATATCGGGCGAGGAAGGTTTCGACATCGGGGATCAAGCGTGGTAGTTCGTGGGCCTGATATGTCCCCCAGCCTAAGCATTCCTTGCGTAACGTGCGGTTGAAGCTTTCAATATAGGCTTGCTCGTTCTTCTTGTACGGACGGGCAATGCGATGCCGGTCGCAATAGGCGCGCGCCTGTTGGGCAAACGCCCCTTTGAATTCTGGGCCTCCATCGGTTTGCAACACCTCGACTCGTCCCGTAAAGCGCTGGGCTATGGCGGTCTGCAAAAAGGCCGCGCCATCGTCACTGGTCAGTGCGGGCCGGAGCACGACCTCCGCCTCTTTGGTATAAATATCGATCCCGGTAAAGGCAAACACGTGTCCAAATGCGACCGTATCCATTTGGATGACCGCCCGGGCACCGGATGCCTTCGGGACGGCCCCCGCGCTTCTGATTCTTGCGCCACTTGGAGCGGATCACGTATTTCTCCGCCAGAATCTCGTAGATCTTGGGCACCGAGAGCCGCACCTGATGCTCCCGCTCCAGGAAATAGGCGATCTTCTGCCCACAGCAGTCGTGCTCGCGGACCCGCAGCTCCCAAATCAGCCGTTTGAGCGTTGCCGGCACCTGGCGAGCCCGTCGGGGGCCCTTCTTGGCCTGGGTATGGCGCTCGAGAAAGCCCGAGAGCCCGTAGGCCGCAATCCCCTTCAGCCAGAGTCCGATGGTTTCTCGGTGTCGCCCTAGATGCGCCGCAATCTTCGCGTGACTGAGGCCTTGCTCGGCGAGCTCAAAGGCCAGCGTCAGTTGTGTGAGTGTCTGCATGTCCATAGGCTACTATGGACTGTCGGATATTTACGGAAACATTGCGGAGGGGATGGACGGGACAGGTGTGACGAGGAAGACTGGGAAGGTCTCTTGTTCTGGAAAAGTAGGGCGGCTCTACAGCGTTTGTTCCAGCTGATCAACCATCTCGCGGATCGTATCGAACCCCGATTGCCAAAAATCTTCAGAAACCATATCGACTCCAACCTTGGCGAGAATCGTCTGCGGCGCCTCCGATCCGCCGGTGCTCAGCAGATCCAGGTACTTGGGCACGAAAGCGGCCCCTTCTTTCTGATACATCCGGTAGAGGGCGAGGACCAATAAGTTGCCGAAGCTGTAGGCGTAGCAATAGAAGGGGCTGGCAAAAATGTGTGGAATGGTCAGCCATTCCCATTGAAACTCATCCGGGACCTTGATTCCCTTTCCAAACTGTTGCCGCACCTCGGACAAATAGGTCTTGGCCAGATCCTTCACGGTCGCGCCCTGGGCGATCATCTCATGGGCCTGATTCTCAAATTGGACGAAATAGGCTTGCCGGAGGACTGTGGCATAGATGTCGTCCAGTTGGTTGAGCAGGAGCCCCTGCCGTACCTTCTTGTCCCGTTCCTGGTTCATGAGGGCATCGGACAGGATCCGTTCCCCGAACACCGACGCTGTTTCCGCGAGTGGGAGGGTGGAATGGAAGGTAAACACGGAATGCCGCGCCGCCAGCATGCCGTGGACGGCGTGGCCGAGCTCATGGGCCATCGTCGCGATATCGCGTGCCTCGCCGGTGAAGTTCAGCAGCACGTAAGGAGTCATGTCCGGGACGACGCTGTAACAATAGGCGCCCCCGATTTTCGCAGGCCTCGTGCGCGCGTCGATATGGCGTTCATGAACCACTCGTTCCGCCAACTCAGCTAATCGCGGAGAGAATCCACGATAGGCGTCCAGCACCATTCGCACGGCATCCGGATAGCGAAAGGTTTTCTGCTCCGTGCGATGCGGCGCATAGATGTGATAGCGGCTCATCGGCTTGATCTTGCACAGGCGAGCCTTGATGCGGAAGTACTCCTGGAAGATGCCCGCGTTTTTCTGACAGACCTTCAGGAGCGAGGCCACGGCTTCATCTGGAATGTCGTTACCGAGGTTGCGGGTGGCAATCGGGGAGACAAACCGGCGCAGTTGGAGATTCTCTGCCTTCCAGTCGTTGACCAAGGTCTTGTAGATTTCGCCCAGCAGATCGTGCTGATCGGCGTAGACACGGTAGAGCTCTCGATAGGCGGCTTCACGCAGCCGGCCTTGCGTATGGCGGAGATAGGAAGTCAGTTCCTCACGCGTCATCGTCTTCCGTTTGCCTTTGACGGTGAGCGTGAACGTGAAGCCGTTTGTCACGACGTCGTATAGCGAATGGACTGCGCTGCGACCAGTGATGTTCTTGATATTGACGATCTTCTCTTCGGGTTCAGAGAGCGTGTGAGGCTTGAACCGGCGAATGGTTTCGAGGTGATACCGGAGCGTGCCCGTTCCGCTCATGAGCCGGCGCGCGTTGGCCTCATCAACGCTTTGCCACCACAGGTCGAAAAACACCAGTCGGTTGTGGAGTGCCGTGAGCCGCTCCTCGACCTTGGTCTTAAACGAACGAGCGGCGAGGTGTTTCGTGTTTTCGGAGAACCAGAGGTAGGCGTAGGCGCTGATCCGGGACGACGCAGCCGCGATGTCTTCACTCAGAGACAGCAGCGGACGGAAGATTGATGCCGCCATGGTCGGACTGAGCTGGGCCCGCGCAGATTCATATCGCGCTACCTTGGCCTCGATCTCTGCCAGTAGGGCCTCGAAGCGCGGAACCGGATCCTCCGCCAAGTGTGAGAGGTCCCAGCGCTCGGAATAGGTGCGGCTCCGCAGTCTCGGGGAAGAGGTATTGCGTGAGGTCGAGATTTTCCGGCTGGTCTTCACAGGCATACGTCGCATCTCCTTCGTCTTGCCCTCATGCATCATGCGGGTTGGGCTTGCTCAGGCAGGATCATACCATTCCCGTCGACGCGATCGGAGAAATTGTCTCCTGCAGGATGCTGAAAAAGTCCGCCAGCGGCGTTCTCGCGTCGCTCAGAGGCTCCAACGTACCGAAGCGTACGCCTCGCCTCTTGGCTCGCTGCGGCCTTGCTGAACAGTCTTTTTGAGCATCCTGCGGGCTCTTCTGGCGCTATGACCATACGTGAGGTTGCAGCGGCGTATTTTGCAAAAACCGATGTGTTTCGTGGCCTGAGACCGAGAGGAATCTTCCATCTGCGGTGGCATTCTCGGTATGATGCGCCAATAGTATGGGAGACCTCATGACCGACCAAGAACTCAACCGGGCAGTCCAGTATGTCACCGCCAGCACGTCCTATGGGCGCGACACAGTGGCCCAGATTCTCAAAACGGGATTGAGCGAAATGACTTCGCTGGCCACGCAATCGTCGGAGCGGTTCGAACGGGAAGTGATGTTGGAATATGTCTGCCAATGGACCATCAAACGCACGGGCCAACCGGAACCGTTAGTCAGGGAGATTCTTGGTTGCGCGAGTCGCTGGCTCGATGAAGTGTATGAGGAAATCGCCAAGCGCCAGCCGGAAGCCCTTGGCCTCTCGTCCAATGATGATGACGACGAAGGAGCAGAGCCGGTTTAGAGATCGTGCTGCGTGAAGCGCGAGATAGGCGAGAAAGGCGCGACGTGGACGGATGGGGTCCCCATCTCGTTTGGCCCGTCTCGCACGGCTATTCTGCTGGGTCGTGTCCTGTTGTCCCAGACAGGTGGGCCATTGGATCCAGGTAGCCGACATCGTTGTTCCGCAGACGGTCTAGGCATCGTCGCTCGTGAAGCTGATCAATGAAGTGTCAATTCTTAGGCAGGCAGCGAGCCTTTAAGTAGTTCGAAATTCTTCGTCACCATCGCGTCGCCGTTTTTCGTGGACACTTCGATGCCGGTGGCGCAGACGCTTCGGCACTCATCGATTCGACCCAGTTTGTGCAGTGATTGGGCCAGGGCATAGTAGGCAGCTGAGTAGGTGGGTTTCACCGTGACGCATTGTTGAAGGGCCTTGGCCGCTTCTTCGAAGTTCGCATCTTCCATATAGGCCTTCCCGAGACCAAACCAGGCCACCTCGTCGTTCGGATCAATCGCCAGAACTTTCTTGAGCGGTTCGATGCGTGGATTCGGCATCTCCTCCTCCACGTTGGATGGACGATAGCAGCGGCGAGCGCTCGTTGTCTATGCGCGTTTCCTGCATGTTACGATTCACAAATATGATGAGTGATGCGTGAAGGGTGATGAGTGAGAGGCGTGACTCGCTCATTCATCACTGCTGATCACCTATCACTCGTCACCGATCACTGGTTGCATCATGGGAAACACCGGACTCGTCTACGATCCACGCTATCTCGACCATGACATGGGGGCCGGGCATCCTGAGTCGCCCAATCGGCTGCGCGCCATCATGCAGCAGCTGGAACAGAGCGGTACGGCGGCTCGGCTGACCAGGATTGAGCCGCGAGAGGCTGAAGACGAATGGATTACGCAGATCCACGAGCCCTCGTATCTTGCGATGCTGAAGACTCACGCACCGACGAGTGGGCGGGTTTCGCTCGATCCCGATACCTCCATGTCTCCCGGCTCATTGACCGCAGCCTATCTGGCAGCCGGAGGCGCGTTGGCCGCTGTCGATGCGATCATGAGCCGGCAAGTGGAGCATGTATTCTGTGCGGTGAGGCCGCCGGGGCATCATGCCGAAGCGGGGCGCGCGATGGGGTTCTGCCTCTTCAATAATGTGGCGATTGCCGCACGCTATGTGCAGAAGCGCTACGGGCTTCATCGGGTGCTCATCGTCGATTGGGATGTGCATCACGGGAATGGCACGCAGCACAGTTTTGAAGACGATCCCTCAGTGCTGTATTTCAGTCCGCACCAGTATCCGCACTATCCTGGCACAGGCCGCGCGACGGAGCGAGGCAGAGGGGCGGGGGAAGGGTTCACGATCAATGTGCCGATGGAAGCGGGTGAGGGCGATGAGGAGTATCGCGCCATCTTTCAGAAATCGTTGGTGCCGGCGGCCGATGCGTTCAAACCGGAATTCGTGATCATCTCAGCCGGCTTCGATGCGCATAAGGACGATCCACTCGCGAGCATGGGGTTGACGGAAGAGGGCTACGAGGACCTCACCGGCATCGTGGCTGGCATCGCCAAGCGCCATGCCGGCGGGCGCATTCTCTCGTCGCTCGAAGGCGGGTACCATCTGACTGCCTTGGCAGCCTCAGTCGATCGCCACATCCAGGCGCTACTAGCCGCATGAAGACCTCTGTCAAAATTCTGCTCGGTGGTGTGCTGGCGGGCCTGCTCGTCTATCTGTATTACACCGAGATCAAACCGGTCGTGATTTTCGGGTTGCGGTCGGATTACGCCCATGCGATTCCGTTTCAAAAGATCCCGGAGGGTCTGACGAGCTTGAAGGCCGAGTCTTGTGGCCAGTGCCATCGCGAGATCTACGACGAATGGAAGACGAGTATCCACGCCCACGCCTATGAAGATCCGTTCTTTCAGGCCTATTGGAAAAAGGACAAGAATATTTGGGTGTGCTTGAACTGTCACACTCCGCTGGAAAACCAGCAGCCGACATTGGTGAAAGAGATTCCGCGAGGGCGGGTGGAGAAGGCGGTTCAAGAGCCCAATCCCCGGTACGATCCCGAGTATCAGAAGGAATCGGTGACCTGCGCGGCCTGTCATGTGAAGGACGGAGTCATCTACGGACCGTTCGAAGATTCCGCCGCGCCGCACCCGACCAAGTTCGATCCGAATTTCAGGACGGCGCAGGTCTGTTATCGCTGTCACAATGTCGTGTCCGGGCCGGCCCAGTTCTATAGGATGGGACCTTGCGGGACCTACGCGGAATACGAAGGCAAGTTCTTCATGCAGGAGCGGGGCTTCATTTGCCAGAGTTGCCACATGCCTGAAATCGATCGGCCGGTGGCAGTGAATAGTCCGATCCGACGTGGACGCCGGCACCTCTGGCGCGGCGGGCACGACCCCGATATGGTGAAGCGGGCCGTGGGAATACAAGTAAGGGCCGATACTGCCTCACCCAAGCCGGGCGATCGAGTCGGATTTACGCTCACCTTGATCAATGCAGGAGCCGGCCATAAGATTCCAACGGGCGATCCCGATCGGTACTTCACGGTGGAGTTTTCCGTTGAAGATCAGCAGGGACGGGTGCTTGATCACCAAACATCGACGATGGGCCGCTGGATCATGTGGCAGCCGGCCATCGTCGAGTTGTATGATAACCGCCTGTTGCCCTTGGCCAGCCGGGAATACCAGTTTGCGTACCAACTCCCGCCTCAGGTAGAGGGCTTGAAAGTAAAGACCCGCGTGCAGTACCACATCCTGACTGATAAGCAACATGAGATGTTACAGACTAAATATGGGCTGACGGGGAACGATCCCTATCGATTCGTCATTTACGAGCGGGAGTTTCCGCTTTCCGGTGCGCTTGCGGCGTCGCTGAGTCAGACTGATCAGCCGTCAGCCGTCAGCCGTCAGCCGGATGGGTTGAGTTGTAAAGCCGGAGCTGAGGGCTGATTGCCCACCACTGACAGCTCAAACCACAAAAGGAACGACATGAAACACGCGTTGCTTATTGATACCGAAACCCTCCAGCAGAGCTTGGGGCAGCCCGGCCTGGTGATTATCGACGTACGTGGGCGGGCGGCCTACGAATTTGGCGGCCATATTCCAGGGGCTGTGCATTCGACCTGGCACGAGTATAGCGACCCTAATGCCGTGCCGAAGGGATTGCTCGATCCCGATCGCGGACGCATGGAACAGAAGATCCGTGCCTTGGGCATCAGTCAGGACAGCGATGTGGTCATCTATTCCAATCCGTTCGACAACTGGGGAGACGAAGGCCGCATGTTCTGGATGTTGGAATATCTCGGACACACGCGTCTGCGTATTCTCGACGGCGGGTGGGTCAAGTGGGTGCAGGAAAAACGGCCGTTCGAGCATGGGTGCGTGACGCCCAAGCCGGGGACCTTTACCGTCAAGCCGGTGGCTGCCGTAATCGCCGGCAAAGACGAACTGAAGCACCTCGTGAAGCAGCCGCATCCGGGCACCGTGATCGTCGATGCACGCAGCCTCGAAGAATATCTTGGAAAAGAGGTTTCGGGGATACCGCGACCCGGTCACATTCCCTCCGCGATTCATCTGGCTTGGACGGGATTTCTTCAACCGAACGCCACGGTGAAAGACCTGCAGACGATCACAGAGAGTCTCGCCGATAAAGGTCTCACGCAGGATCAAGAGGTCATCTGTTATTGCACCGGAGGTGTCCGTTCAGCCTGGCTCTATTTTGTCCTCAAACTCGCCGGGTATCAGAAGGTCCGCAACTATCCGGGATCCTGGTGGGAGTGGAGTCGTGATTTTGCCTGTCCGGTGGAAAAAGACGCTAAGGGATTGCAGCAAATCCTGAATGTCGATCCGCAGGTAAGGCCTTCTTGACAGTGAAAAAATGGCTGTGTAAGGTAATCGCAATAGAGAATTCTGCGGATACCGTTCACCCGTCGAACGAATCTTAACCACTGAGGAGGAACCCATGAAAATGAGAATCCATCGCGGAGCAATGGTCGTTGCAGCGATTGCCGCGCTTGTTGGTTTTCCGCTGTTCAGTGGGCTCGCCCTTGCCGATAACAAGCATGTGAGTGAAGCCTTGGAACATGCCAAGGAAGCCGTGGCGCATGGCAAACAGGGGCATGGGGATGCCTTGGTGCAGCATGCTGAGGGAGCACTCAAACATGCCGAGGCGGCTCAGAAGGATACGAAGAACCCGCATCTGGATGAAGGGGTCAAGCATCTCAAGGAAGCCGTTGCCCATGGCAAGGCAGGTCACGTCGATGTGGCTACAACACATGCCGAAGGTGCGGTCACTCATTTGTCCGAAGTGAAGTAAGTCGTTCAGTCAAAGATCTTTGTTGAACGGGCAGGGGCGACCCTGCCCGTTTTGTTCCGGGAGCATGACGATCATGCTGGTCGGGTTTTTTCAGTTCGCTCCAATGTTCGGCGAGGTGTCGAACAATCTTGATAAGGTTGAGGAGAAACTCGACCAGGCGGACGCCGATCTGATCGTCTTGCCCGAGTTGTTTGCGTCAGGGTATCAGTTCGTATCGCAGCAAGAAGTGATCACCCTGTCAGAGTCGGTGCCGAATGGACCAACTACACAACGGCTGATCGATCTTGCGAAGCGGCGCCGGATGGTGATTGTCGCTGGTCTTCCGGAGCGCGCCGGGGCCGCCTGCTATAACTCTGCCGTGGTGGTCGGCCCGTCCGGGTTTATCGGGTGTTACCGCAAGACACATCTGTTTTTTGAGGAAACACTGTTCTTTACCCCGGCGACACGGGATTTCAGGTGTGGGATATCGGACCGGCCAAGATTGGCGTGATGATCTGTTTCGATTGGTACTATCCGGAGGCTGCTCGCACGTTGGCGCTCAAGGGGGCAGAGATCATCTGCCATCCTTCGAACCTCGTGTTGCCCGATTGCCCGGATTCCATGCCGGTTCGGTGCCTGGAAAATCGAGTCTTCGCGATTACGAGCAATCGCACAGGGAGCGAGGCGCGAGGCGGTAAAAATCAGCTGACGTTTATCGGGAACAGCGAAATCGTCGCCCCACAGGGGCGCGATTCTGCATCGCGCGCCACGGGACCAGGAAGAACTCTCTATCGTCGAAATCGATCCTGCCGCAGCGCGAAACAAAGCCCTCACGCCCTACAACGATTTGCTCCGTGATCGACGCGAACCCCTCTATCGTTAGCAGGATGGTGAAACTGTCGGTTTCCTCACCCGCTCAACCCTGGCGGTTATTCCACCCTCCCGCCCTGAGTCTGCCAAGACAGTCTCTTCGTCCAGGGACGCTCCTTTTCCCATGCGCCACAGAACGCGGCGCATGACGCGCAAGACATGCGTCAATGGCACGATTCGAAGTTCGAAGTTCCGAAATCCTCGAACTTCGGACCTCGAACCCTCCCCCGTCCCATCAGTCTCGCTTGGCGTGCCGGCAGGGCTCGGTTCGTCGTGCCGCTTGCGCGGCACAGATCAGCGCGGTAGGATTACCGATTATGAAAGCTCCACTCGGGAAAGGCATCTTCCTTATCGCGGCACCTTCCTTGCGCGATCCGAACTTCCGGCAGACCGTCGTGTTGCTTTGCGAGCACGGGGATGAAGGCGCGCTAGGCGTCGTCGTCAATCGCCCGACGGCGATGTCGGTTTCGGAGGCCTTACCTCAAGTACCGATTCTTGAAGGTCAACGGCACGTCCTCTTTTCCGGAGGGCCGGTGCAAACGAACCAGGTTATGATGCTCTATCGCTTGGATCAACTGCCTGAGAATTCCCATCATGTCTTCGATGGGATCTGTCTCGGTGGGGATACAGACCTCGTCGATCGTATATTGACCACCAGCGGAGGGCACGATGCATTCCGAGCCTACCTTGGGTATTCCGGTTGGGGCCCAGGGCAATTGGAGTCCGAAATGCAGACGGGTTCCTGGATTGCCCTTCCCGCAGATCCCAATGTCGTGTTCGACAAGGATCCCACGCGTATCTGGCCAGACATCGTGAGCGCTCTGGGTGACGACTACCGCCACTATGCGGATATGCCCTTCGACCCCTCGCTAAATTAGTCTGGATGCTCACTCCTCGTCCCGTTCCATTGCAGCCTTCTCGTGCAGGTCGATACCCTGCTTCGTCGTGCGGCTAGCAGGTGCGTAAAGACTGTTCAGTACGCTAGAGCTTCGATGGCCCGCAGCTGCGGCACTTGCTGGACGACACTCTTCGCAGCATCCTGCAGAGATGGATGTCAGCAATTCCGCGACGAGTTAAGTCCGCGCGTCGTCCTCCTCCTCCGGTTCCGTTGCGGGTCTGAATCGATGCAGGTCGTTACGCTGCGCCTTTCTCAGCATCCTGATTAGGCCTCCCTGGAGCGGCGCCGGTATGGTCAGACAAGATTGGCTGTTGGATAGGGCTGGCCCTCCTTGTCGGCACCTGCTCCGGATGCGGCGTGCTATATACAGTGGTGAAGTCGGAATCCAAGCTGGACCGGCTGGCCGTGCCGATGACGAAGGCCGAGGTGATCGACCAGATCGGTCGGCCGGACCGTGTGTTGCGTGACGATGGCCGCCTGCTGGTCTGGGAATATTCCCTCACGGCTCGCAAGCAGTGGCTCTATGAGTTGGCTCTCTGCCCGATCTCGATCTGGATCGGCGGCTGCATTTTCTATCCCTTCACCAACGTCGCGGCGGAACATCAACGCGAATATCCCTACCACATCGTGCTGGTGAACGACGAACTCTGTGCCTGGGGTACCCCTTCGGCCATTCTGCAACGCCGCCGCGCCTGTGCCTCGTCCGGCACTGCCGCCCTAGGATCCGGCGGGATGCTCGGACGTCCTGAGCCTGTCGTAACCGGCGTCGGCCCGATCAATCGAGACACGATCGATCGTTATCGTACGATGGCCGTGATGCCGTTCGTTGATGCGGCATCCGCCCAAGGATCCGGCTCTCGTGTCGCCGGGATCATGATGACCTTACTCCTGGATCTGGATATCAATATTGTCGAGCGAACCAAGCTCGACGAAGTATTCAAAGAACAGGTCGTCCAACTGCAATATGCGGATGACGCCGACGTTTTGAAAGTCGGGAAACTTGTCGGTGCGCACGCGATCGTGGTGGGGGAAGTGCAGCAATGGGAACGAACCGAGGGAGAGCAGGTCAGTCACGTGTCGCTGGCCTTTCGGATGATCGATGTGGAAAGTGGCTTAGTCTTGTTTAACGGGGAGGGGCATAGTTCTGATGCCACGGCCGATGATCCAGAAGGGCTAGCCCGCCTCATTGCGCATCGCATTCTCGCTCGGTTCGGTTCGCAAACCGGGTTGCTCGGGTCCGGACGGATCGGCGTCAATTGGGACTTACAGGAATCAGCGGGCGCTCGCTACTACCTCGTGCGGGAGCTTCGCGGCGGCCTCCCTGCCGAGAAAGCGGGCCTCAAGGTCGGTGATAGAGTCGTCGCCTGTAACGGCGCGGTATTATCCAGCGTGTCTTCAGAGCGGGAAGCAAAACGACTCTGTCAGGTTGAGGCAGGGCAGACCCTCCAGTTAGATGTGCGTCGAGCCGGACAGCCAATAGAGATATCCCTGACCGGCGAGAAGCGGCCGGGGCTATAGGCGTTGGCGTGCAGTCTGTTCATTAGTAAGCAGGGGGGCGAGAAATTGTCCAGTATGAGAGGCCGTCACTTTTGCCACCTGTTCCGGGCGTCCTTCTGCCACGATGTGTCCACCCGCCGCTCCGCCTTCCGGTCCTAGGTCGATAATCCAATCCGCTGATTTGATTACGTCGAGGTTGTGCTCCACCACCACCACTGTATTGCCGCTATTCACCAGCTTCTGCAGCATCGCCAGGAGTTTCTTGATATCCTCGGCGTGCAGCCCGGTGGTCGGTTCGTCCATGATATAGAGCACATTCTTCGCGGATGAGACTTTGAGTTCGGCGGCGATTTTCAACCGCTGGGCCTCGCCGCCTGAGAGTGTCGTCGCGGATTGGCCGAGCCGGAGATAGCCGAGCCCGATGGACGAGAGCAGGCGGAGTTTTTCCGTGAGCTTGGGCGAGCCGCTAAAAAACCCCAGCGCCTCTTCAGCCGTCATCCGCAACACATCATGAATCGTTTTCCCGCGATACCGAATGGAGAGGACGTTCGGTTTGAATCGCTTTCCGTCGCAGGTTTCACAGGTGGCATAGATATCTTCAAAGAAATACATCTCGAGTTTCTCGACGCCGCTCCCTTCGCATCGGTCGCACCGGCCCCCGGTGGTATTGAAGGAGAAATGGCCTGGTGTCAGCCCGCTTCTGAGCGCATCGCGCTCAGAAGCGAAGAGGGAGCGAACTTCATCAAATGCTTTCAGGTAGGTAATCGGATTCGAGCGCGGCGTTCGTCCGATCGGTTCCTGATCGATGAGCTTGATGCCGGTCAGATGTTCGATCCCCTTAATCGCGCGAAACTTGCCCATGGTCAGTGACTCGACACGAAAGGCGCGGGCGACGGCTCGGTAGAGTGTGTCTTCGACCAACGTACTCTTGCCCGACCCCGAGACGCCGGTGACGCAGACCAACATGCCGAGCGGAATTTTAACGAAGAGATCCTTGAGGTTATGCTCGCAAGCACCTGCTATGATGAGAAATTTTCCGTTTCCTTTCCTTCGAGATCGAGGGGTTGCGATCTCGTCTTCGCCACGCAGGTAGCGCGCCGTGATTGACCGCCGGTCTGCAATGAATTTCTGTTGTGGCGCTGCGCAGATCACCTCACCGCCCTTCTCGCCGGACAAGGGGCCCAGTTCGACAAGATAGTCGGCTGCCAGCATCATCTGGCGATCATGTTCGACGACGACCACCGTGTTCCCCTGGACTGCCAGCTCTCGCAGGATGCTGGCGAGCGTTGCGGTGTCACGCGGGTGGAGCCCGATGGTCGGTTCGTCGAGGACGTAGAGCGTGCCGACCAGGCGTGCACCGAGTTGATTGGCCAAGGCTGCGCGTTGGGCCTCTCCTCCCGAGAGAGTGCGGGTCTGACGGGAGAGCGTGAGATAGCTGAGGCCCACGCGTAGGAGAAAGCCAAGCTTGGCCGTCAGTTGTCGGAGAATGTCGCGGGCGACCTGTTCTTCATAGGGAGAGAGGGTGAGGGATGTGATCCAGGCGGCAGCCTCTTCGATTGTGAGCGAAGAAAGCTCATGAATGTCTGTGCCTGAGATCTTCACATAGCGCGCGTCCGGTCTGAGACGAGACCCCTCACAGGTTGGGCAGGGGACCGGGGTCCGGTAGCGGCTGAGCATCACGCGCACATGCAACTTGTAGCGCTTCCCTTCCAAGTATTCGAAAAATTGTTGCACGCCCTCCATCTTGCCTTCTCCCTGCCAGAGCATCTGCTGGATATCCTTTGGCAGGTCCTTGTAAGGGATGGTGAGGTCGACCCCTCGCCGTTTCATGGAGAGCAACATTTGCTTCTGCCACCAATCGCCGCTGGGTTTGCTCCAGGGCTCAATCGCGCCTTGCGCTAGCGACTTGCTGTGGTCGGGAATGACGAGGTCGGGATCGTAACGGAGAATATTGCCGAACCCTTTGCACTCTGGACAGGCGCCGAGTGGATGGTTGAAGGAAAAGAGGACCGGACGAATCGGTTCGAATGTTCGCCCGCATTGTTGGCAGCGAAAGTCCGTGCTGTAGGTTCGGGGGCCCTGGTCGATGACCTCCACGCGGCACAGGCCCTCGCCCTCGCGAAACGCGGTTTCGATCGCTTCGACGAGGCGGGATCGGTTGTCTTCCCGTATCACAAGCCGATCGAGGATCACATCAAGATGGTCTGGCCCGGTTTTGGGAAGGGTGTGGATCTCGTGGAGATCGAGGATCTCCTTGCCGCACTGCACTTTGGTGAAACCGCGCAACAAGAGCGATTGGAGAAAGGCCTGGTCCTGTTTCGGCGCCGGTGCTTTGACGGGAAAGAGGATCATCGCCCGTGCGTCGGCGCAATGGTTCAAGAGGTCGTCGACGACGCTGCCTGGGTGAAAGCTGCGCGCATCAATGGCGCAATCGGGGCAGACCGGATGGCCCACTTTGGCGAAGAGGAGTCGCAGAAGGTCGGCAATCTCCGTCGTGGTCCCGACCGTCGAGCGGGCGGTGCGGATGGGGTTCTTCTGCTCGATCGCAATTGCGGGACGGACGTTGATCAGTCGGTCGACGTCGGGCCGATTGACCTTATCGAGAAACATTCTGGCATAGGTGGAGAGCGATTCCACATAGCGCCATTGGCCTTCGGCGAACAGTGTGTCGAACGCGAGAGAGGATTTCCCCGATCCTGACACCCCCGTAATGGCCGTGACCTGATTGTGGGGGATGCGCAGCGAGATGTTCTTGAGATTGTTTTGTCGTGCCCCTTCGACGATCAGGTCGCTGGAAGGAACAGGAGGCTGTCTTATGCTTGCCATAGATTGGTTGCGAGGAAAGGAAGAAGGGGCATCGTAACAACCCAGCTGCAGGGGTTCAAGGATGGTTCGACGGGGTGGGGGTAGGGACTAGTCGTTCCCCTGAGCCGTCTGACTATTTCCTGGCAATTTCTTCTCACCTCGATTACGCTCGGCGTGGGTTTCACTCACAGGAAGAAACGATCCATCATGACACAAGCTGCTACTCCAGTGGATTATCTGGGGCTCGGGCGTCAACTCGCGGGGTTGCTGGGCGCGAGTCTTGAGGGTGCCTCAGCCGATGCGATGAAAGAGCTGGCCCGGGCCTACGATCCCTCGGCCAACGAGGCCCGCATCAGCGCCGAGGTCTTTATTTTTCACAAATACCTCATCGTGCAAGCCTGTGTCGGGGCATTTCCCGAGTCGCATGTCGAACGGGTGATCGGGGGACTCTTTGCCGCGTTGAACGAAAAAGCCACGGGGCTTGAGTTCAGCCAGGAACGGCAGGACGCGATGGAGCAGATGTGGCAGATGCGGGCCAAGCAGTTCGATGCGCCCTTTACGAAGGATCGGGAACACTTTCTCGACGAAGCCGCCGACCCGACCTATTGGAAACAGTCCATTGCCCGGTTTTGCCAGAATGTGTGTGAGATGGAACATCCTCCAGATATTTGGGCCGGTGGCAAAGGGCCTTCGCACGAGGCGAGCCAGTGCGTCACCGCCGCTATCGACCGGCTGGTGTCGGCGATGAGCGAAATGAATCGTTTACACTTCAGCCGTCTCGCCTAATCCACGACCTCGTCCGTCTTCCATTCGATTCCAACTCAACGGCGGCCATGGACCGTGTCGCTTGAAGTGCGAGATATGCGAGACCGGCGCGATCCGAAGTTCAAAGTTTGTGGTTCGAAGCTTCGAAAACCTCGAACTTCTGACCTCGAACCCTCGCCCTTCGCGCTCGTCCCGCCTGTCTCGCGCGGCTATCCTACGGTGGCGGGAGGGTTATCGGATTGCGAGCTTCAGCAACCCGATACAACCGATGTACAGCGTGATGGACAGGGCCATGGCAGGCCAGAAGCCGACCCGTGGAACGCCAAGAATCATGGTGATGACGTACACGATCCAGGGCGGCACGAACCACAAGAGATTCTTCGCGTATCCCACCAACGACTCGCTGCCACCGTTCAGATAAATCAGAATGAAGGTCGCCCCCGTGATGGCCGGAAATGTACTGGCAAAGGCCGCGAGAAACGATTTGCCCTGAGACCCGAGGTAGGTAGAGACGCTCACGATGGTGCCGCCTAACAGAAAATATACTGCATACTTCACGAAGTCATTCACGCTGCGCCCTCCTCAGGTTCCTTGAAAAGCTTCCATCGCCTCGCGCATCAAGGCTTCGCCCTGTCCGGTATACCGGGGTGAGAAGTGAAAGACAACCAAGTCGCGCACTTGGGCCCGGCGTGCCATGAGGCCGGCCTGTCTGGCTGTCAGATGATACCGGTCGTGGGCTTTCTCTGCATCAACGTTCGAGGTAGGGCGATTCGCAGTAAAGTACATCCGCGCCGCGAGCGAGGGAGATGATTTTCGCTTCATTTTCTTCATCGAACCTGGCATCAACGACGTAGGAGATTTTTTGTCCGCGTGAGATGGTGCAGAATCGTTCTTTGATCTCGCCCAATATCAGCTCCCGCTCTTCGCGGTGGTGCTCGTCATAGAGTGTGGCCGTGAAGCGGAACTCGTCCGGTTGACCCTGCCAGATGTACTGTTTCACGTCCTTGAGCCAGGAACCGACCGGCAGGTCCGCTTCGTGGAGCTTCTGCTTGTTCACATTGATGTGGAACTGTTCCTCCAGGGAATAGGCAAACGAGGGAATGCGATGGTTCAAGGAGACTGCGCTCACGGTGAACATGGGGTCGATGAGGACCGTGAATCGGCCTGTGGCTGGTTCCGTTGCGAGAGGGAGCGATGGTTGTTCATCCGGGCGGAACCAGTCGATTGCACGGAATAGTGTCCGCCGCATTTCCTGGGTGTGAAACTCCTGGACGTCGAGGGTCAGGGGATAGCCATCCACCAGATTCCATGTATAGCCCTGCAATTTGCCCTGCACGTTGTTGATGAGTCCGGGAGGGCCGAATAGCCGGACGGTCTTGCCTCGCCCCAAGGCCACTCGCAGGACTGCATCGAAGCCGATGAAGTGGTCCAGGTGCGTGTGGGAAATGAATATATCGTTGGCACGCAGGAGCCTCCTCGGTCCCAGCCCATCATTGTGGCCCAGGTCGAACAGCAGAGCCCGATTCGACCAGCGAACCTCCACGTAGACTCCGGGGTCTCCGAAGACGTCATTCACCAGAAAGCTGGAGAAGGAAGGGTTCATGGGGCGCTCACGGCATCAGGGTGGCACGGAGGGCACAATACATCACCAGTACTTCCACGGCGTGGGCGACGATCGTGGCATAGAGGTTTTTGGTGTGCAGCCAGATGATTCCCCAGATGAGACCGTCCCATAGAGCGATCCAATGAAGGTGCTGGAAAGTATTCACCATGAAGGGGTCGAATGCAAATGTGATCGCGCTGGTGAGGAGGGCGAGAGGCGAGAGACGTTGGGCTAAGCCGGATTGCCACAGACCCGATTCCAGTGTGGCAAGTCGTCCTAAGAGGAAGCCACGAAAATTCAGTTCCACAAAGAGGGCGATGCCACAGATGAACCAGGGGACCATGAACAAGAGAGGGAGTTGGGCATGTGGCGTTGTCTTGAGGAAACTGATGTCATAGCCCAGATGCGGATAGGCCGAGAGAATCACGAGGGTATTCAGGCAACCGAGAAGCAGACCTGTCAGGAGCCCCCAGCGTAGGCCATCCCGTACGTTCCCTTTCTCCAGTCCAAGCCGAAATGCGATGTCGCGGTTGCGCGTGGCCCAGAGGCCGAAGGCAAGATAGGCGACGATCTGTGGCGTGAATTGGACGAGTGTCTGTTCTTGCAACGAGCCGGGAAGGGCGTAGAAGTCGAGCGTGGCGGCGATGGGGAGTAGCGCGAGGGCTGCTCCCCGTTCTTCGGCCTGAGTCGGTGGCGCGTGCGGACCAGGCTCAGTCGCCATCATGGAGGTCGTCAGTTTAGTTGGAGATTATAGCGGTCGAGTGTGGTCGCTTTGTGGCGCGCGAGGTTGGAGAGCGATTTGTTGTAGTCGACCGTGGCGCGTAACTCGTTCCCTTGGGCTGTCGCAAGATCGCGTTGGAAGTCGAGGACAAAGCGGGTGGTGCTGAGCCCCACCTTCAGGCGCTCTTGCTCCGCCTGCAGTTGTTTCTCAGCCATGATTCTGGCCGACCTGGTGGTTTCGATCCGCTTGAAATCAGTCTGGACGCGTCGAACCGCCTCACGGACGCCCACGATGATCTGCTGCCGCACACTCACGAGCGACGCTTCCGCGTTTTTCGCTTCCAGTTGTCGCTTGTTGTAGGTGCTCCAGGCTGAGCGGTTGCCGAGGGGGTAGCTCAAGACGAGGCCCGCTCCATAATTGTAGTAGTCGCCGCTGAAGTTCTTGATTTGCGAATCGCTATAGTCTTTCCCCAGTCCCGCCATTCCCATGGTGCCCTGAAACGAGAGGGTCGGGAGAATCTGATTCTTGGCAAACTTGGTGTTGAGATCGCTCGTTTCCATATTCTTCTTCGCCTGGACGATTTCGGGCCGTTGTTCGATGGCGATGTCGATGGCTTCCTGCAGGCTGATGGGTTCCAAGGTTACGGTCGGCTTGTCGAGGGGAGTTAAGCGGAGGTCTTGACGCAAGTCTTCTTCCGCCGGATTGAGCAATCGGCGCAACTGATCTTCCTGATCTCGAATCGTTTTATCCGCGACCAGCACTTGCTCGACACGCGACGCGACGGCTGCTTCGGCTTGCAAGACATCGACGATCGACATGACGCCGGCCTTCGCCTTCGCGCGGTTGCTGGCCAAGAGTTCTTGCGCGGCCTTTAAGGCGGCTTCCGCGACTTTCAGGTTCTCATTGGCGAAGACGACTTCCCAATAGGTTTGTTCCACGGTTGCCAGAACCGAGAGGACACGATCGCGAAAAACATGTTCTTCCACAATGGCATTATTCTGTGCGACGTGAATGAAAGTTTTGGTGACGTCAATGCCTGCGTTGCGGAGGAGAGGTTGCGTGAGGGTGAGTGCGACTCCACTGGTATAGGAAGGGTTGAACAGGAACCCGGTTGCCAAATTCTGGTTCACATTTATCCGACTAGGGCTATAGTTCAGATCGACGTTGCCACCGGTAAGTAGGTTTGTCGTTGCATCCAACGTTAGGGAATTGGTGCGTTGATCAAAGGTGGTAATCTGGGTCAAGTCGCCGCCGGTTGCGCCGAACACAGGTCGGTTGAGCGGGTTCACGGTCCGGTTATATTGGCCGTTCACGCTCAGAGTCGGGTCGAACTTGGCTTTTTCAACGGTGATGTCGGCCAGCCGGCTGTCCTTCGTCTGGCGGCTGATGTTGATGTCCAGGTTATGCTGCAGCGCGCGAATGGCCGCGTCGGCGAGGGAGATGGTTTCGCGTCGTTCGGCAGTCGGGGCCTTGCTTTCATCCGAACCCCAACCGAGACCAGGTGATAAGAACAGGCCTATGCCGATGGCATAGGCGAATGTGCGCCGCCATCCATTGGTTCTGGTACCATGCTCCATAACGCCCCCTTTGATCGACAAGAAGCCTGTCTGCATACTATAATGATTGCGTGCGAGCTTGTCATGGACTAACTGCAATGAGATGTCAGGGCCATAGGGTCAGGCAAACTATTCTACCGGTTTCGGCACTTCCCTCTATGCTGTCCGTGCTGGCCCTGCTCCTGTTCACGCTCTCGCCGTTGGACTCGCGAGTGTGGGGGCAATCGGTCTCCAGCGTTCGTTCATTCGATGGAGGGGTCGCACCACTGTTCAATCTGACCGGCATAGGGAATCTCTATATCGACAATCAGGGCACGCAGGGATATATGTACGCCCCCGGGAACAATTTCGAATCATACAGCTTTCGGAACCCCACGACCGGTCAGGCATGGAGCGGGGCTGTGACCACGCTCGGGCCGCAACTCTCGATCGGACTCATTCAAGGTGCCAACCAGAGTGGTTCAGGGCTCATCCTCCCCGGTCCTCCCCGCCAAACTGCACCTTTGCCGTCAATCCAATCAAACATTCTTGACGAGATCCCCTAAACCCTGGGATGGCGCCTGAGGCCAGGGGGGGACCTGTGACAGATCGCATTCTTTCCGTCTTACGTATAACCTCTTGCTCCCAGTTCCGCGTCTGTTCTATTGCGCATTCGCCAGTTGCCAGGTGAGCGTGAGGACATATCGGGCCACGGTTTGCAGAATCACCTGATCGATCATGTCGGCGGTGTCGGTCGGCTGATGAAAGTGTGGGTGGATGCCGCCGCTGACAATGGTAACGGTGGGGACACCTGCTTCTTTGAACGGGACGTGATCGCCACCGGGAAAGAACCCGAAGAGATCAAGCTTTTCTGCAAGACCGACTGTCTGTCCCGCTTCAAGTGCTACGCTCTTCTCGAAGCCCGTCACACCAATCGTCAGCCGTCCATTTCCGATTCCCGCATGGTCGATGTTGATCATGGCTTGGGTCGCGCCGATCGGCGCGACCGGTCGTTCGAGATAGAGTCGAGATCCGACGAGTCCCTGTTCCTCTCCGCTAAACGAGACGAACAAGATCGTCCGTTTGCCCCTCGCGCCTGCCTTGGCCATTGCGCGGGCGACTTCCAACATCACTGCGGTGCCGGAGGCGTTATCGTCGGCACCGGGAAATAGCAAGCCAGCTTGCCGTCCGAAGTGGTCGCGATGCGCGCCGATCACCAGGATCTCATGTGTCTTCTGCGGATCGTTCCCTGGCAAGAAGGCGAGCACATTCGCGAGGACACCTTCCTCTAAGCGAGTCTGCCAATCGAGAGTACCATACCGGCTAGTGCTGACCGATTCTGTGGCAGGGGAACGATTCAGCTTCTCTTGTAATTCATACAGCCGACTTGATTGTGCATGATCGGAAGCGGCGAGGATCTGCTCGGCCAGAGTGGTACTGATCCAGGCTCCCGGGAGTGTTTCTGAAGGGGGCGAGAGTCCATAAAAGGCACTGGGATTTCCCGTGACGCCGCGGCGCGCCTCATAGGAGCTGAGCACTGGTCCCGTGGCCGTGAGATAGCCGAGAGCGCCGTGCTGGCGTGCGAGACGCACCTTGTCTGCGTGGCTGATGTTCCCCTTGTAGTGCGTGGGTTTGCCGCGGAGAAATAGGACAATCGCGTTGGTGGTATTGATTCCGGCGTAGTCGTCGATGCCCTGCGTCGCGTCTGCGATTCCATAGCCGACAAACATAATCAGCCCGCGAACCTCAGCTGAAGGTGAATCAAGGATAGGGAGATAGTCTGTACCGAGCTGTTTGGTGAGCGAGTCACTGGCTGTTGAAATGCGGAGCAACGGGTCCGGTGCAATTTTCGGCACCGTGACCGCTTTGGTCATTAATCCGGTGGCAGATCCAGGGGCCACCCCGCTGGCACTGGTTTGATCGATGCGAGCGCTCGCCAATGAGAGGCCGGAGGCAAGAAATCGATCAGCGATCCACTTCGCCGAGCTTGCATCGTCCGTTGTTCCTGTCTGGCGGCCGGTGAATGAAGGATTGCTGAGGGTCATCACGTCGGCGAGCATGCGTTCGCTTGAAAGGCTGTCGAGCGCTGGAAGCCATGCAGGACGGCCTTCCTCCGATTGCGCGAAGCCCTGAGCCCCCTGGGGGACCAGAATGGGGATGATCCCCAGGAGGGCGAACACGATTAAGAAGAAAGAAAAGCTACGCGTCGAGCAGTTCATGCGGTGAGCCTTTCGAAGTGCCGCAGAACTATAACATAGCCTGACAGGTCCGTAGCAGAGCGGCTTCGGGCCAATGTGCTATAACAGATTGCAAGGATGAAGAATCGATGACAGATTTAACCACACAAGCGGACCGTTTTCCAAACCGGCTCATCACAGAAGCCAGTCCCTATCTTCGGCAACATGCGGAGAATCCGGTGGAGTGGTACCCCTGGGGCGAGGAAGCCTTGTCGAGGGCGAGGGCAGAGGACAAGCCGATTCTGTTGTCGATCGGCTACTCGGCCTGTCACTGGTGCCATGTTATGGCACATGAATGTTTCGAAGATGTCGAGATTGCCGGGCTCATGAATCAGCACTTCATCAACGTGAAGGTCGACCGAGAAGAGCGCCCGGACCTGGATGATATCTACCAAAAGTCCGCACAGGTATTTCTGGGACGGGGCGGCGGGTGGCCCCTGACGATGTTTCTGACGCCTGACCAAGAACCGTTTTACGGGGGGACATATTTCCCGCCGGCGCCCCGCTACAATTTGCCGGGATTTCCCGAGGTCTTGCGCGGTGTCGTCGAGGCCTATCGGAATCATCGAGACGATGTCCGCAAGAATGTGGAGAAGGTGAGAATCGGGTTGCTGCGAGTCGGAACGCCGCAGCCGTCGGCCGATCCGCTGACGGATCGTTTGCTCGATGAGGCAGCCAAGAACCTAGGGCAGTTTTTCGACCCGGTCCACGGAGGATTCGGTGAAGGACCGAAATTTCCGACCGTCCCCCCGCTCAGCCTGTTGCTGCGTCAGACGGTCCGGACGAAAGACGTCTCCTATCAAGAACAGGTGCTCCTACAGCTGAGAACCATGGCGGCCGGAGGGATCTATGATCATCTCGGCGGCGGGTTCCACCGCTACTCGGTGGACGGCCAGTGGTTGATTCCCCATTTCGAGAAGATGCTTTACGACAACGCGCAGCTGGTGCGGATCTACCTTGATGGGTGGCGTCTCACCAAAGAGGATCGGTTTCGCGAGGTCGTGGAAGAGACCTTGGAGTATGTGCGTCGTGAACTCACGCATCCGGACGGCGCGTTCTTTGCTGCGCAGGATGCCGACAGTGAGGGGCATGAGGGAACCTACTTCGTCTGGGAGCAGGGAGAGATTGCCGCGGTGTTGGGCGTTGACCTGGCTGAGGAGTTCTGTCGGTACTATGGGGTGACAGAGAGCGGCAATTTCGAAGGCAAGAACGTGCTGAATCGGCTTGGTGGCATTCAGCTCACGCCCGAAGCGCAGCATTCGATGCAGCCCGCCAGGATGAAGTTGCTTGCAGCACGAGAGCAGCGGGTGAAGCCGCAGCGGGATGACAACATTCTCACGAGTTGGAATGCGATGATGGTGTCCGCCTATCTCGACGCCTATCACGCGTTCGGGGTTCCCGCCTATCTGTCGGCAGCGGAACGGGCGCTCACATTCCTGCTGGACTATGCGGTCGAGAACGGGCGAGTTTATCGTACGGTCACGGCGGGAAAGGGGCGCCTGAACGGATATCTGGACGATGCAGCCTGTCTCGCAGCCGCGTTGCTGGACGCGTTTGAGGCGACGTCGCATCGGTGGTATCTGGATCAAGCCCGCGAGGTGACGGACAATCTGCTGGAGCGATACTGGGATGAAGCGGCGGGCGGGTGTTTTTACACAAGCCGCGACCACGAAGCCCTCCTCCATCGCATGAAGTCCGGTACCGATAGTGCGATTCCATCCGGCAATGCCATTGTCGCCTTAGTCTTGTTGCGGCTCTTCTCTTTCACAAGAGAGCAGGGGTATTATGACCGGGCCGAGCACCTGTTCCGGCTGTTCCGGAGCGTGATGGAACACAACGCCTATGGCTCCTCGGCCATGCTCTGCGCGTTGGATTGGTACCTGACGACGCCACAAGAGATTGTTATTGTCGGGAATCGTGGCGAAGCGATGACCGAATCGTTGCTCACAACCGTCCATCGACGCTATCTGCCGAATCGTGCGGTGCTGGTGGTCGAAGCCTCTCGTGCCGGGGAATCTGACTTGCCGCTCGCCGCAGGGAAGACGAGTGTGAAAGGGCAGCCGACGGCATATGTCTGTCAACGTCAGACCTGTTCGCCTCCGGTGACGGAGAGCCACCAATTGGACCTGTTATTGTAGGGAGGGTACCGTGGGCGTAGGCGACTCAGGCAAAGGACTGTACGATCACCTCTACCGCCGATTCTTCGAGAATCGCGAGTCTCAACAAGGCTATGAGTTTCAGCATGCGCCCGGTGGAAGCGCTCCTCCACCGGTCGTCACATTTCGGGATCGTCTTCGATGGTGGACCTGGGATCGGTGGCAACGGCGGAAGACTATCATGGCGGCGCGCGACCGATCCCAGCAGGACATTCTTGATATCAAGAGGCCGGCCACCGAAGTAAGAAGACGATCGAGAGGGGAGATGTGGGAGAACGTGGCATAAGCGTGAGGTCTCGACCTATCGGCATGGTCTCCCTGTTACTTGCAGTGGCCATGATTGCCGGTGAGTGGAGCTTTTGTGTCGAGCAGTCCCAAGCGGTTCAGTCTGAGAGCCAGACGGAAAAAGAAGCCAACTTGAAAGGTCAGGCCCAAGGGGAGTTGTTTAATCGGTGGACCTTCGACCAGCAGAAGTCCGGCGAGGCTCCTGCCGGATTCTCGATGCTGGGATTTGGCGAGGGACCGGCTGCGGACTGGACGATCAAGGCGGACCGCGATGCCCCCTCGGCGTCCAACATTCTGGTCGTGAATTCATCGTGCCTGGCCGTGACCTGTTACCGGTTGATGGTCGCCAACGGGTTTCAGTATGAATATCCGGATGTGTCGGTCAGGATGCGATTTCCCCTCGACGCCGCGGCGGGAGTGGGCGGCGTGGTGTTTGGGGTGAAAGATGCCACGCACTTCTATGCGGCGGTGGTCGATCTTGCGACGCAGACGCTGGAAGTAAGTCGGGTGGTGGATGGAAAGGAGACGAGACTAGGACGGTCGTCGATTATGCCCAAGGCAGTGCCCTGGCATACGCTTCGAATCCAGCGGAATACCATCTTCAGCAAGGACTTTATCGAAACCTTCTTTGACGGGCAGCTCGTTGTGACAGTTGAAGATCAGTCGCTGGCGATCGGTCAAGTCGGGCTCCTGGTTCGGGGACAGACAGCGTTAGACTTTGATAGCCTTCACGCCATTCCGCTTTTTTCTCAGCGTCCGCTTTCTACCCCCGCTGCCTATTAGGTGGGCGCGCGGCATCGCGCGTGATTGTGTCGTCGCTTGCATTTGAGGGGGCTGAGGAGTAGAGTGCATCTTGTGTATCATCGCGAAAGGCCTGGTGGTGATACGACAGAGAGTGACAAGGCCTAAGGACAGATGTTGTTTTGGTTCTGCGCGGGAATTTGATCGGAAGCCAGCCTTGAGTCGCCATGGTCTTTGCGTCTTCGGCCCATTCCTTCCTCACTTTGTTCTCGAGTCCAAGACAACACATATTCTCAAAGGAGGAACCCAATGGGTTCGAAGATCTACGTCGGGGGTTTGCCGTATTCCACAACTGAGCAGCAGCTGAGCGATTTGTTTGCTGTTCATGGGGCGGTGACATCATCCCGGATTATCACAGATAAGTTCACCGGCCAGTCCCGCGGGTTTGGATTCGTGGAAATGTCCTCGGATTCGGAAGCGCAGGCGGCGATCACAGCGCTGAACGGCACTGAGTTAGGCGGCCGCACGTTGACCGTCAACGAAGCGCGTCCCCAGGAGCCTCGCACCGGTGGTGGTGGGGGGCGGTCGCGGCGGCGACCGGTACTAAGCCGTAACGAGTGTTTCACACATCGGGGCTGCCTATCCGGCAGCCCCGCTATTTCCTTCCTAGAATTGCCCATCATTTCGATGCGTTTCTCGGCCCTCTGACCGGGCCGGACCGTGCAGTCCCAGGAAGTTTGCCCCGTACAAGGAGTTCTATGTCTACGTTTACTGATATGAATCTACAGCCGTCCCTTGCCCAGCGCCTGATACAGGCAGGCCTGACGACACCCACGCCGGTGCAACAGGCTGCCATTCCTGTGGTGCTGGAAGGCCGGGATATTATGGCGCAAGCCAAAACAGGGAGCGGAAAAACACTGGCGTTTTTGCTGCCGATTATCGAACAGGTTATGCGACGGGAGGCCTCGGCGCCAGCGCCTGGGCCCTATGCCAAGTCCGGACCAAGCCATTCTTCCGGACCAAAGTTTTTGGTGCTGGCGCCCACCCGGGAACTGGCGCTCCAGATCGAAACGGAGTTACGCAAGTATGCCCCGATGTCTGTGACCTCCTTGTCGGTGTACGGCGGGACGCCGATTGAGCGCCAGTACCGGGCATTGCAACGACCGCCGATGGTGGTGGTCGGTACGCCAGGGCGGTTGCTTGACTTGGCCGGCTCCGGTCACTTGAAGTTGGGTGGGGTGACGTTTTTCGTGATGGATGAGGCCGATCAGATGTTGGACCGCGGGTTCCTGCGGGACATTCAACGGATCATTCGTCTCCTCCCAGCTGAGCGCCAGACGCTGCTGTTCTCCGCAACGTTTTCGGGAGACATCCAGACGCTCGCACAGAGCATGCAGCGCGATCCCGTTCGCATCTCTGTTGACCCAGGGATCAACAGTCCGACCACGATCGTGCATGCCTACTATGTTGTGCCGGGAGACCAGGTGCGCACGCAACTCGTGCATACCTTGCTCCAGACCATGAAGGGCGGGGAGCGGTCGATGGTGTTTTGTGATCAAAAGTATAAGGTGCGACGCTTGGCGGCCCATTTGGGTGGAGAACCGGCTTCGGTCGGTTCGTTGACCGGCAATCATAGTCAAGCGCAGCGGGAACGGACGCTCGGCGCTTTTCGTGCCGGCCGTATCCGCTCGCTCGTGGCGACCGATGTGGCAGCCAGAGGCCTCGATATTCAGGATGTGGTCCAGGTGATTCACTATGAATTGCCGACCAATCCGAATTCGTATGTCCACCGGACAGGGCGGACAGGTCGAGCAGAGAAGGAAGGGTCGACCTTCTTGATTCTGTCTCAGTCCGAAGAGCGAGAGTATCTTCGAATGGTGAGACAGTTAAAAATCGAGACGAAGAAACTCGCGCTTCCCGTGTTTGCCGCCCTCCCGGCTCCGGCCCCTATGCCGGTCAGCGAATATCAGGATCCTCGCCAACGGCCCCGCCGAAGTGCCGAACCATCCGGCCGACGATTCCGCGAGGGTGAGAACCGGGGTTCAGTTCATAGAGCGGGAGCCTCGGTCGGTGCGTCCAGGCATTCCCGATATTAAGAAACCCCGATGCCATCGGACCCCGGAAGGGGCCGGTGGCGTCTCGTGAGCCTGTCAATGTCTGGCTCGCGCTCTATCTGTCGTGCGCAGTGCTGTTTTCGATGGTAAGATAACGGCCGAAAGGTCGTCCCATGCCGCCGTTTCAACTCGAAGCTCCATTCAAGCCCTGCGGAGATCAAGGCCAAGCCATCGACAAGTTGGTGGCCGGGATTACGGCTGGCCGGAAGCATCAAACGTTGCTTGGCGTCACTGGATCCGGCAAGACCTTTACCATGGCCAACGTGGTCGCGCAGGTGCAGAAGCCCACCTTGGTTCTGGTCCATAACAAGACGCTGGCCGGTCAGCTCTATCAAGAGTTCAAACAGTTTTTCCCCCACAACGCGGTGGAGTATTTCGTCAGCTACTACGATTACTACCAGCCGGAAGCCTATATTCCCCAAAGCAACACGTACATTGCCAAGGACGCCTCCGTCAACGACGCGATCGATCAGATGCGGCATGCGGCGACGGCCGCTCTGCTCCAACGGAACGACGTGCTGATCGTCTCGTCGGTCTCCTGTATTTACGGCCTGGGGTCGCCGGAGGTCTATCACGAGATGGTGGTCTTCCTCGAAGAGGGGATGGAGATTCGACGGGAGAAGATTCTGGCTAAACTGGTCGAGATTCAATATGCCCGCAACGATATGGATTTCCACCGCGGCACCTTCCGTGCCCGCGGCGACGTCATCGAGATTTTTCCGGCTTCGAATGACGCGGTGTCCGTGCGGATCGAGTTGTTCGGTGACGTCGTCGATGCCATTCACGAAATTGACCCGCTCACGGGGAAGTCGCTCAGGAAGCTTCCGAAAGTCGCGGTCTATCCGAACACGCACTATCTCATTGCGCCGGATCGGTATGAGCGGGCGATTACAGGAATCGAAGAAGAACTAGACGAACGCGTTGCCTATTTCAAGAAACAGAATCAGCTCGTGGAAGCCCAGCGGATTGCGCAGCGCACCAAGTTCGACCTTGAAATGATTCGGGCGATGGGCTACTGCCATGGCATCGAGAACTACTCGCGTCATCTCAGCGGCCGCGCGGCCGGTGAGCAACCTCCGACGCTCCTCGACTATTTCCCCAAAGACTTTCTGCTGATCGTCGACGAGTCCCATGCGACAATTCCCCAGGTGGGCGGGATGTACGAAGGCGACTATTCGCGGAAGCGCACCTTGGTTGAATACGGATTCCGGTTGCCGTCGGCGATCGACAACCGGCCGCTCACGTTCGCCGAATTCGAACGCTGTCTCGCGCAGGTGGTGTGCGTCTCCGCGACCCCTGGCCCCTATGAGCTGGGGCATGCGGCTGGAGAGGTGGTTGAGCAGATCATTCGGCCGACCGGTCTGATGGATCCGGTCATTGAGGTGCGCCCGGCCAAAGGGCAGGTGGATCATCTCCTCGGCGAAGTGCGGACTGAAGTGGCACTGGGGGGACGTGTGCTGATCACCACCTTGACCAAACGCATGGCGGAGGACTTGAGCGAGTACTACCACGATCTCGGTATCAAGGTGCGGTATCTGCACTCTGACATCAAGACGTTGGAGCGGGCTGAAATCATACGCGATCTGCGGCGCGGGGTTTTCGATGTGCTGGTGGGGATCAATCTTCTGCGCGAAGGGCTGGATCTTCCCGAGGTCACCCTGGTGGCGATTCTCGATGCGGATAAGGAAGGGTATCTTCGATCCTATCGATCATTGATCCAGACGGCGGGGCGGGCAGCGAGAAACGTACGGGGCCACGTGATTCTATATGGTGATGTCGTTACCGATTCTATGCAAATGGCGATCGACGAGACCGGGCGCCGGCGCACGATTCAGGCCGACTATAATGCCAAGCATGGCATCGTGCCTACGAGCATCAAGAAGGACGTCCTGTCCCTCGAATATGCCACGGCGGAAATGGATTACGTGCAACTGGATTTGGTTGCGGAGTCGCCAGCCGTCTATGGAACAGAGGAAGCCACCGAACAGATCATCAAGCGGCTGGAAATAGAAATGAAGGCCGCCGCCAAACAGTTGGAGTTTGAACGGGCCGCGGCCCTCCGAAACAAGATTCGAGCGTTGAAGCTGAGAGAGTTAGAGTTGAAGCCGTAAGTCTAGCAGGATGCGAAAGGTCATTCCGACACAGCAGCATTTCAATGGCCTGCCTGTCCGGGACAGGAGGAGGGCGCCTTCGCAGGATGCTCAAAAAGGCCGTTCAGCAAGGCCGCAGCGGAGAGGTGTACCCTCAGGGGTACGTTGAGGGTCTGAGCGATGCGAGAACGACGCTGGCGGGCTTTTTCAGCATCCTGCTAGCGGGCTGCTAGACGTTCTTGTAAAGATAGATGCCAAGAAACATCCCGAGTAGACTGAGCAGATTGATTTTCAGGACGAAGCCAATGGTGAGCTTGATAAGGACCAGATCGATGGTCAGCGGTGGGCTGATGCCGGGGGTAAAATTAGTGGCGAAAACCGTCTGGATAGTGCCCTGTGGGGCCATGACCCGGAGAATTTCTCCCAGTACTCCGCCCAATAGCCCACCGATGAGCACGAAAATGAGCAGAACCCAGGGTGATTTTCTCACGGCAACCGCCTCACAACTCTCTGCGTAGTCTCATGGAGACAATGCAGCGACCATAGCGAAAGGTCTATGACATGTCAACAAAATGTATGCCTCCCTTTCCCTTGACTTCATCCTGCCTCGTCCTTTAGACTCCCCGATGCTCTTTTGCTAGAATTTTCGAGGCGATCGGAGATCTGGGGCTAAGGCTTCGATTGCCTTTTTCTTTGTAGCATTATGCTCGATTCTCTCAGCGAAAAATTCGAGAAGATTTTCAAGAAGCTGCGCGGTTCTGGGGTCCTCACCGAACAGAACATCGCGGAAGCCTTGAAAGAAGTTCGCCTCGCGCTGCTCGAAGCCGACGTCAACTTCAAGATCGTCAAGGACTTCATCGAGCGGGTTCGCGAAAAGGCAGTTGGACAGGAAGTCCTCCAGAGTTTGACCCCTGGGCATCAGGTCGTCAAGGTCGTTTGGGAGGAGTTGAGAGAGATGATGGGCCGCGAGCGAGCCGGTCTGGCTCTGGCCTCGAATCCCCCTACCGTCGTGATGATGGTAGGGCTCCAAGGTGCCGGAAAGACCACGACCTGCGGCAAGCTCGGCCGGTACTTCAAGGCTCAAGGGAAACGGGTTCTCCTGGTTGCGGCAGATCCTCGTCGTCCGGCAGCCGGCGATCAGTTGGCGAGTCTGGGGCGCGACCTTGAGATCGACGTGCATCGATTCGATCAGGCCCAGGCGGCCCACACGGATGTCGTCCGCATCTGCCAGGCTGGCGTGGAACGGGGACGGGAGCAGGGGTACGATCTCGTCGTGCTGGATACCGGTGGGCGTCTCCACATCGACGATGAGTTGATGGGGGAGCTGGTGGCAGTGAGAACTGCGGTGCAACCGCACGAGGTTCTCCTGGTGGCAGATGCCATGACGGGCCAAGATGCGGTCACGATGGCAAGCCAGTTCGATCAACGGATTGGACTGACCGGCGTCATTTTGACCAAGGTGGAAGGCGATGCCCGGGGCGGGGCGGTGCTGTCTATCCGGGCGGTGACCGGCAAGCCGATCAAGTTTTTGGGCGTGGGCGAAAAGCTTGATGCGCTGGAGTTGTTTCATCCCGATCGGATGGCCTCGCGCATCCTCGGAATGGGCGACGTGCTTTCGCTGATCGAGAAGGCCCAAGAGACCTTTACACTCGAGCAGGCGGAGGATGCGCAGAAGCGGCTGACCAGCAATACGTTCACGCTGGAGGATTTCCGTGCTCAGCTGGGACAGGTCAGTCGCCTGGGCTCGTTGGACCAGATTTTAGGGATGCTGCCGGGCGGGCAGAAGCTCAAGGGGGCGATGGAAGGGCAGGTGCCGGAGCGAGAGATGAAGCGAGTCACGGCGATGATTGACTCGATGACCTTTCGCGAGCGGCGCGATCATACGCTCATCAATGGAAGTAGAAAAAAGCGGATCGCCCGCGGAAGTGGGACGAACGTGCAAGAGGTGAATCGGTTGATTAAACAGTTTCTCTCGGCGAGAAAGATCGCCAAGGTTATGGCAGGGTCGGGAGGGCGCCGGCAGTTGGCGCAACTTCTGCGCTCCATGTAAGGGTCGCTAACAATCATCACGGGTGTTTCGTACAGAAGGAGGAATCTAGTGGCTGTTCATTTGAGATTGACGAGGACAGGACGACACAAGCGACCGCTCTACCGCGTCGTGGCAGCGGATTCTCGGAAGCCCCGCGACGGGCGGTTCCTGGAAATTCTTGGGATTTTTGATCCCTTGAAGGAACCGGCTGTCCCGGAGCTGAAGCAGGAGCGGGTGTTGAGCTGGTTGCGCCAGGGAGCCCAGCCGACTGTTACGGTCCGGACGTTGCTCCGGCGGTGCGGCGTCTGGAAGCAGTTTGAGGCGGAGAAAGCGGCAAAGAAGAAGGGCGCCTAATACGTGACAACGGTTCAGGCAGATCTTGTAACGATTGGCAAGATCGAGCGCCACTTTGGCGTGAGGGGCGAGTTCAAGGTGCGATCGTTGAGCGATGTACCTGGCCGGTTGGACCACCTGAAGCAGGTTCATGTCTTGGAGCCGACGGGACAGATGGCCGAGAGGACCGTCACTCATGTTCGGCGCGCCGGCTCGACCTACATCATGGGTCTTGCGGGTGTGACGACGCCGGAGGAAGCCGGGGCGTTGCGCGGGGGATTGATCCAAGTGCCGCGTCGTCCGGCAGCGACATTGGCTGCGGACGTTTATTTTGAATGTGACCTCATTGGGATGACGGTCGAGAACGAACGGGGCGACGAGGTCGGAGTGCTTGAGACGATTTTGGAGATACCGGATAATCACGTCTTCGTCGTTCGCAAGGGGACGGAGGAAGTCCTCATTCCGGCCGCGAAGAGCTTTGTGACTTCGGTAGATCTCGTACGTCACCGGATGATGGTTCGTGGGATTGACGACTTGGTTGAGGATCGCCATGCGGTGTGACATTTTGACGCTGTTTCCCGACATGGTAGCGCCGGTGCTCGGCCAGAGTATTCTCAAGCGAGCACAAGATAAAGGTCTCTTACACGTTCAGGTGCGTAACTTGCGCGACTATACGCTCGATCGCCACAAAGTGGCGGACGACGTGCCCTATGGCGGAGGGGCTGGGATGGTGATGAAGGCTGAGCCCATCTTGCGCGCGGTGGAACAGATTCAGGCCGACTATGCACGGGCTGGTGAACAGATTCGGTTGCTCTTTCCGTCCCCGCACGGCCGTCCGTTCACGCAGGCCTATGCGAAAAACCTTGCGGCCGATCCGCGTCGACTCATCATCCTCTGTGGCCACTATGAGGGGATCGATGAGCGGGTACGGCTCGCCTTGAACCCGGAAGAAATTTCCGTCGGGGATTACGTGTTGACTGGAGGCGAGTTGCCGGCGCTGGTGCTCATCGATGCCGCAGCCCGTTTGGTTCCCGGCGTGTTGGGTGATCCGGAGTCGATCGTGGAAGAGTCGTTCACGGATGCGTTGCTCGAATATCCGCACTATACGAGACCGGCGGAGGTTCGAGGGATGCTTGTGCCAGAGGTGTTGCTTTCAGGACATCACGAGGCCATTCGTCTGTGGCGTCGTAGGGAAGCCCTGCGAAGCACCTATCAGAGACGGCCGGATCTTTTGCAAGATCGGGTCTTGAGTCTCGAAGATCAACAATTGCTAGACGAACTTACTCGTGAAGGCGTGCCGGGCGCGCCTGTTCGATGTGGGGAGGAGGGGTAGTCTCATGAATCGGTTGGAACGGATACAAGAGTCTTTCACGAAGAAGTCGGCACCCAGTTTTGAAATTGGAGACACCGTGCGCGTGCACGTGAAAGTGGTTGAAGGGGAAAAAGAGCGCATTCAGGTGTTCGAAGGTGCGGTGATCGCCCGTAAAGGGTTGCTGAACACGGAGACCTTCACGGTGCGCAAAGTTTCCTACGGCGTCGGCGTGGAACGAATTTTCCCGCTCCATTCGCCGATCGTCACGCGCGTCGAGGTTATGCGCCAGGGCAAGGTGCGTCGGGCCAAGCTGTATTATCTCCGGGGGAAGAAGGGCAAGTTTGCTAAGGTTGAAGATCGGGAGTTTGTCGCGAGCGTAAAAGGGCAGGCCGGGGCCAGCCGTAAGGCTGAATCAACCGGAGAGCCAACCGGAACCGCCTCGGCTTCGAAGCCCTAGTTCCATTCCCTGGTTCCGTCGACCACGAGTGTCGGGTGCCCTTCCAATGGACGCATCGCGGGGCCACATCGTGGGACCTACCGACGAATTTGAATTGGAAGCCCGGCGGCGTGGCTATCGCTGTATCGCCGGTTTAGATGAAGCCGGACGGGGCCCTCTGGCGGGCCCTGTCGTCGCGGCGGCGGTGATCCTGCCCACTCGTTGTCACTTGGCCGGTGTCGACGATTCCAAGCAAGTCTCCGAGCCTGAGCGAGCGCGACTCTACGAGATTATTGTCAAGCGAGCACGTGGTGTCGCTATAGGGGTCGCCACAGAGCAGGAGATCGACCGCCTCAATATTTTGGAAGCGACTCGCCTAGCGATGCGTCGCGCTCTGGCCTTGCTGAATCCTCCGGCGGACTGCCTCTTGATCGATGCCGTAACATTGTCGAATCTCGCCATTCCCTCACGCTCTATCATTAAAGGTGATACGTTGTCGCTCTCGATTGCCGCCGCGTCGATCGTGGCCAAAGTCACCCGCGATCGCATGATGGTGGCGTATCACCGGGCCTATCCTGAGTATAATTTTCTCTCCCATAAAGGGTATGGGACGGAAGAGCACTTAGAGCGGCTCGCGCAGCATGGCCCCTGCGCCATTCATCGGCGCACGTTTGCTCCGGTTGCTCGGCTCTTGAGTGGCCATGGAGGTGCGGTGCCTCTCTTGCGTACTGGCCTGGGCGAATCTCCAGGGACGACTCCGTGACCATCCTTGACCCCAGGAGGCTCTTCGGGCAAGAAGGAGAGTCGGCGGCTGAGCAGTATCTGCGGCACAAGGGGTATCGGATCGTGGCACGCAATCTGCGTTCGTCGGTGGGGGAGTTGGACTTAGTGGCTGAAGACGGGCAGGTGCTGGTGTTTGTTGAGGTAAAGGCGCGTCGGACCGATGCATTCGGCGGAGCCGCCCATGCCGTCCATCAACGGAAGCAGGAGAAATTGATCCAGTTGGCCTCCCAGTATTTGGCCCGGCACCATCTCAAGGATCGACAATGCCGATTCGATGTTGTCCTGCTGCAAGGTAGGGGCGCCGTCGCCTCGCAGATTGAGCATATTCAGAATGCGTTCGAAGTACCCGGGGACGATCTCCGCTGGTAAGAGGACGATGATTCGATTAATCCACGTTTCGAAACAGTACGAGCAGCGGCCGGCACTCACAGATGTCACCCTCGAGATCGACAAAGGCGAGTTTGTCCTCCTCATGGGGCCCAGTGGAGCGGGCAAGTCGACGCTGTTGCGGATGCTCATCGGGGCCGAACGGCCAGATGAGGGACAGATCTTTGTGCACCAGAAAAATGTGACGACGCTCAAGTCGTCTGACATTCCGTATCTGCGCCGCAAGGTGGGAACGGTGTTTCAAGACTTTCGGCTGCTGCCGAAGAAGTCCGTTTTTGACAATGTGGCGCTGCCCTTGCTGGTGCAAGGAATTTCTTCTGCCGACATTCGTCGGAAAGTCACGGAGGCGTTACGGGCGGTTGGTGTCGAGCATAAGCGAGATCAGCTTCCTGCTGGCCTCTCGACGGGAGAGCAGCAGCGGGTGTGCATTGCGCGCGCGATTGTGAACGGTCCGGTCGTCCTGTTGGCGGATGAGCCGACCGGCAATTTAGACCCAGCCCTGACCTCCGAGATCATCGAACTGTTTAAACTTATTAACGCGCGCGGCACCACCGTCGTGGTGGCGACGCATGATCCTCTGGTCATGGCGCAGGTGAATCGGCGGGTGCTCACCTTGTCACAGGGCCGGTTACTGCCGGAACAGCGGGTGATGGTGTGAGGACGCTCGCGTATCTCCTCAGAGAATCCTGGGTCAATATGCGGACCAACCGGACGACGACGATGGTCGCCATTTTGACCACGGCTTTTACATTGGCCTGTGTCGGTATCTTCTTGCTGCTCTATGTCAATTTGCGGGCGGCGGCCGGATGGCTCCAGGACGATATTAGGATCATGGTGTACCTTGATGATCGGCTCGCTTCCGATTCGGTCCCTGAGGTGGAGCAGCATTTGCGGGGCGATCGTGCAGTGGCATCACTGCTGTTTATCTCGAAAGAGCAGGCGCTGGGAGAGTTCAAGGCGCAATTTCCTTCGGAGTCTCATTTGCTTGAGGGGCTGGGCCAGAATCCCTTACCGGCCTCCTTTGTGGTGGCACTCAGCCCCTCGTACCGTTCGCCGGACGCAGTCAAGCGATGGGCGGAGCGGGTCAGGCAGGTCGCCGGCGTCTCCAAGGTTGACTATAATCAAGATTGGATCGATGCCCTCGCGACCGTGATTCGATCGATTGAATTGGTCGCCATCGGCATCGGGGTCATTCTCTCGGCGGCTGCCGTGACCATTATCGCTAATACCATTCGGCTCACTCTGTTCGCCCGACGGGATGAAATTGCCATCTTGCGTCTCATCGGGGCTACGACCAGCTTTATTCGCATTCCATATCTGTTGGAGGGTGCCGTGCTTGGTGCCTTGGGCAGCGCACTTTCGCTGGTCATGCTCAAGTTCATGTACGAATTGTTTCGGCAGCAAATGCGAACGACGGGACGATTTGCCGGGCTCGACAACCTCATCGCATTCTTTCCCCCGTCAGTCTGTCTTGCCCTGATTGCGGTGGGGATGGGGCTCGGGTTTGCGGGCAGCTTCGTGTCTATACGGCGTTTCGGCGAGGCCAAGGCATGAGGTGCTGGAAGGGGCTCAGGGTTGGAGTCATGATCTGCGGGCTGCTGGGTCTTTCCTGGCCGATAGTTGCGGTTGCCGATCCGATCACCGATAAGATTGAGAAAGAACGCAAGGCCCTTGAACAACTCAAAGATAAGATCGAAGAGAAACGAAAACAGGCCGATGAAGCAGAGAAAAAGCGAGAGTCCCTCTTGCAGGGGATCCAGACACTCGACGAACGTTTGTTACACTACCGACAAGCGCATCAGGAGATTAGTCGAAAGTTGCGAAAGAAAGATCAAGAGATCGAGATCATCAATGCGCAGCTAGCCGGTTTGCGTGTCAGTGTGCGAGAACGTCAGGACGCCATTCTGGCTCGGTTGCGGGTTCAGTACGTGGAGGGCCGTTTTGGATATTGGAAGATGTTGCTCGCTTCGGACTCGTATGGGGATTTCCAGCGGCGGCTCCAGTATCTCTCGGCCGTGTCTGAGCGGGATTATGCTCTTATGGAAACGTTCCGAGCCGATATGACCCGTATGGAACAGGCGGAGCGGCAGCGGGAAGAGGCGCGGGTCGGGATGCTGTCGTACAAGCAAAGTACCGAGAAGCAGCTTGCTGAGATGAAATCGGTCAAGAAGGAAAAGAAGGTCTATCTCACCAAGATCACTCATGAAAAAGAGTCCTACGAACATGCCCTCCAAGAATTAGAACGGTCCGCGTTGCGTATCGACAGTCTATTGCGTGAGTTGGAACAGCGCCGTCGCGCGACAGCGGTCCGACCTCCAACCGGGGGGATTGCCCCTCGTGGGGTGAAGGGCGCACTGCCGTGGCCGGCTGACGGGAGCATTATCTCCTTCTTCGGCCGTCAGAAACATCCGACCTTCAACACCTATGTGCAGCGCAGAGGCATCGAGATTAAGACGGTCGAGGGGAGCGCCATTCACGCGGTGATGCCGGGGTCCGTCGTCTATGCAGACTGGTTGAAAGGGTACGGACTCGTTATAATCCTTGATCATGCGAACGGGTTCTTTTCGCTGTATGCCCATGCCTCGAAAATTCTTGCGACGGTGGGAGCACAGGTGGGAGCCGGCCAGGCGATCGGCGAAACAGGCGATACGGGCATGACGGGTGAAAATACTTTATACTTCGAGTTGCGCGAGGGGGCGGAGCCGCTTGATCCTCTCCAATGGTTGGCGAGGCGGTAGGGAACGGGAAGAGGAAAGGACGTCATATCATGGAACAGTTTCCCCGACGAAGATTCTGGATGTTAGGCCCGATGGTGGTATTGGCGTTGGTCTTGGGCGTGCTGCTCGGCAAGGGGTGGGAGCGGACCGGGCATGCCACGGAAACCTACGAAGAGTTGAAGACGTTTTCCGAGGTATTGACTCAGGTTCAGAAGAGTTACGTCGAGGAGACGAAGGTGAAGGACCTCGTCCAGGGGGCCATTCGTGGGATGCTCTCAACCCTCGATCCACATTCGGCTTACATGACGCCGGACATGTATAAGGAAATGCAGGTTGAAACGAAGGGTGAGTTCGGGGGCGTCGGCATCCAGATTGGCGTGAAGGAGAACCGTTTGGCGGTGATCGCGCCCATCGAGGGTACGCCGGCCTACCGAGCCGGGATCAAGCCAGGCGATTTCATTACCAAGGTGAACGACGAGACGACCAAAGACCTCACGTTGATGGATGCGGTTCAGAAGATGCGTGGCCCCAAGGGTTCGAAGGTCAATTTGACGATTCAGCGGGATGGGACTCCCGATCCGCTCCAATTCACGCTGGTCCGCGATACCATTAAGATTGAGAGCGTGAAGTCGAAGGTGCTGGACAATATCGGGTACGTCCGGCTGACGCAATTCCAAGAATCGACGGGGCGGGATTTGAGCAAGGTGCTCAAGCAGTTCAAGGAGCAGAAGCTCCAATCGACGATCCTGGACCTCCGAAACAATCCGGGCGGACTGCTGACGGCAGCCGTTGAGGTGTCCGAGCAGTTTCTCCCCGGCGGCAAGTTGGTGGTCTATACGAAAGGGCGCGAGAGCAAGAAGGACGAGTGGATCTCCAAGGGCAAGGACCAGATGGACGATTCGCCCATGATCGTGCTGGTCAATGAAGGATCGGCGAGTGCGTCTGAGATCGTGGCCGGTGCATTGCAAGACTATGGGCGGGCGGTGATTGTCGGCACGACCTCGTTCGGCAAGGGATCGGTACAAACGATTCTCCCGCTGGGGGATGGGTCCGGACTGCGCCTCACGACGGCGAAGTACTACACGCCGAAAGGGCGCTCGATCCAATCGACCGGCATTACGCCTGATATCGTCGTGAAGCCCCAACCGCCGACCACTGTCGCCAAGGTAGGTGAGCCGAAGCCAGGTGAAAAGGAAGGGGAGTCAAAGCAGGCCAAGCCTGTGGTCGTGCCAGGGAAGGATCAACCGGCGCAGAATGGCAAAGGACAGGAAGAGGCTACGCCGAAGAATGGCACCATGCCTCAGCTTCCTCCCGTTGATGTCTCGGGTGAGCCCTCGCTTGATCAGGATGTGCAACTCCAAAAGGCGGTCGAGATGCTGAAGACCTGGAAGATCTTTAAGGAGCTTCCTCGCGCGTCTTAATAAATAGTCGGGGGCTGTCGTTGTAAGGTGGCGATGGCCTCCAGCAGGCGCTCTTCCGATCCTGAGAACCCTGGCACGGTGCGCAGCATGTGTGAGCGCACCAGCTGTTCCAGGTCGGTCAATGTGGTGATGCACAGGCGGGTGTAGAGGTAGGCCACGAGTGATTCGGACAGCCCTGGGAGCTGTACCCAGGCTTTCATGGCCTCCGGAAGTGGTGTCCGTAAGGCTTCATACGCCTGGATCGTTCCAGTTCTGAGAAACTCTTCAACCTTGTCCGCCAGGTCCCGGCCGACTCCATCAATGTCTTCCAGTGCCTGCCGTGAGGCGACGTCCGCAATGTCTTCCTCCAAGGCTTCTATGGCATCTGCTGCCTTCCGATAGGCTCTGACCCGATAGGGGTTTGCCCGCTGGGAGGCTAATCGTTCCGCGATCGATCGAAAGATGGTAGCGACTTGCTGGTTGTGTTGAGGGGGAGAGATCATAAGCCGTAGTGGCGTTATTCTGACGTGGTCATGGATGCGGAGGCAAGGGGATAGGCAAGACCGGGTTTGTTGACAACGAGATTTCTGGTCCCCTAGGATGGGGGACGATGGCGGAGGCGATTCAAATTCAGGTGAATGGCGAACAGCGGGGCTGTCGGGCTGATGCCACGGTGGGGGATTTGCTGCGTGAACTCGCCATCAAGACCGAGCGTGTGGCGGTGGAGCTGAATTTGGAAATCCTGGATCGCAAGGACTTCGATCGCCGAAGTCTGAAGGAAGGGGATCGAGTGGAGATCTTGAGCTTCATCGGCGGCGGTGCGCCAGTGGATGCGCAGGGCAAAGGGAGGGGTTGCGTCCATGCAGAATGATCGGTTGATTATTGCCGGTCGTGAGTTCACGTCTCGGCTGTGGGTTGGGACTGGGAAGTATAAAGACTTTGCCGAAACCAAGAAAGCCATTGAGGCGTCGGGAGCCGACGTGGTGACGGTGGCGGTGCGGCGCGTCAATATCACCGATCACTCCAAAGAGAACCTTCTCGATTATCTCGACCCGAAGAAGTACACCATTCTTCCCAACACCGCCGGCTGTTACAACGTGGAAGATGCCGTGCGCTATGCCCGCTTGGCCAGGGCCGCAGGCGTGTCCGATATGATCAAGCTGGAAGTGCTCGGCGACGAGAGGACCCTCTTTCCCGATACGGCCGGGTTGATCGAGGCGGCGAAGATTCTCGTCAAAGAAGGTTTTATCGTGCTCCCCTATACGAATGACGATCCCATCGTGGCTCAGAAGCTCGTCGATATCGGGTGCCCCGCCGTCATGCCGTTGGCGGCGCCGATTGGGTCGGGACTCGGTATCCGCAATCCGTATAACTTAAAAATCATCATGGAGATGGTCAAGGTGCCGATCATCGTGGATGCCGGCGTCGGGACCGCGTCCGATGCCGCCCTTGCGATGGAGTTAGGGGCGGACGCCGTACTCATGAACACGGCCATTGCCGGGGCCCAAGATCCCATTGCCATGGCCGAGGCGATGAAATATGCAGTGTATGCCGGTCGGCTTGCATACAAGGCCGGGCGAATCCCGCGAAAACTGTATGCCACAGCCAGCAGCCCTATCGAGGGTATGCTCTGAGTGCTGACTGCTCGCCGAACGTTTCCTTATGCCACAGCTTGAGTCGCGGTTGCTCCTGGTCACGGATCGCCATCAGACCAAGGGGCGTCTGTTGATCCCCCTTTTGCAGCAAGTGCTCACTGCCGCGGCCCCTGCGATTCAACTCCGTGAGCGTGATCTTTCAGCCAGGGAACTCGTGATGCTTGCGGGTGAGGTGCAGGCGGTGACGGCCTCGCGCAGGTCCCAACTTCTCATCAATGATCGGATCGATGTCGCGTTGGCGCTGGAAGGAGTCGGCGTCCACCTGCGCAGCAATAGTCTGCCGGTTCCCGTCGCACGGCAGTTGCTGGGAGCACGGCGTCTCCTGGGTATTTCTGTGCACGCGGTAGAGGAGGCGGTGCAGGCGGAGGCGCAGGGCGCAGACTATATCGTCCTTGGTCCGATCTATGAGACACCATCCAAGCAGATGTTCGGTCCGCCGCTTGGTATTGACACCCTTGAGAAGGCTTGTCGACGGGTCCGTATCCCGATTATCGGGATTGGCGGAGTCACGGCGGCTCGCGCGCGTGAGATGCGGCAGGCCGGGGCATTCGGTGTGGCGGTGATCACGGCGATTCTTGGCGCGGCCGATGTGGAGTCGGCGACGCGCGAGTTACTCGATGCCGTGACGTTCTTACCGTGAGGTGCGCCACGCAGAACCATCGCGCTGCAGGATGCTGTCGTCCGGTTGACCACCCAGGGAACGGGTGATAGAATCCGCGCAGACAAGGACTTCTCGATTCAGCAAGGGGTTTCGCTTTCTTCGAGTGGTGCCATGGCTGGCAAGAAAGAAAGTCCGAGTCGATTCCGGTCTCTCCGAGATTCCGTCACGCAGATCACGAAGCGGCTGACAGAAGGAGAAACGGACGTGGCGCAACGCAACGACGAACATACTCGCGAGGTGGAAAAGCTTCGCGTGCAGATCCAGTCGATGGAAGAAGAAATCCGTCGGCTCTACCAATCCCGCTACCAGCTCGACCAAGCCACTAAACAGAACGAAACGCTCGTCATCACGCTCCAGGAAGCGAAGGTGCAGATCGAAGCGTTGCGCGCCGAAGTCGAGAAACTGACCGCGCCTCCCTCGACCTACGCCATCTTTTCCAGCCTCAATACTGACGGGACAGGAAATGTCTATGTGTCCGGACGGAAGATGAAAGTCAGTGTGCACCCGTCAATCAATGGAAAGGTGTTGCGTAAGGGGCAGGAAGTGATCCTGAACGAAGCGCTGAACGTCATCGAGGTCAAGGGCTTTGATATCCAGGGCGAAGTCGTGCGGCTCAAAGACGTGCTGGAAGGGAATCGTGCCCTGGTGACGTTGCATTTCGACGAAGAAAAGGTTGCAGAACTCGGTGACCCGCTCCTGGCCGAACGTCTGAGTGTCGGCGACCATCTCCTCTATGACCCCCGCTCCGGCTATGTCATCGAAAAGCTGCCGAAGTCCGAAGCGGAAGAATTGGTGCTGGAGGAAGTGCCCGATGTTGACTATGAGCACATCGGTGGATTGCAGCACGAGTTGGAGCAAGTCCGGGATGCGGTGGAGTTGCCGTTTCTTCATCCGGCTCTGTTTTTAGAGTACAAGCTGAGCGCGCCCAAGGGAGTTTTGCTCTATGGGCCGCCAGGATGCGGAAAAACTTTGATTGCCAAGGCAGTCGCTAATTCGATCGCGAAGAAGCTCGGGCATCTCACCGGCAAGGAAGTGCGGAGTTACTTCCTGCACGTGAAGGGCCCGGAGTTGCTCAATAAGTATGTCGGCGAGTCCGAGCGCCAAGTCCGCGAAGTCTTCAAAAAAGCGAAAGAGCGGGCGGCGGACGGTAATCCGGTCATCGTGTTCTTCGACGAAATGGATGCACTCTTCAGAACGCGAGGCACCGGGATTTCTTCCGATATCGAATCGACGATCGTCCCGCAGTTTCTCTCCGAGATCGACGGCGTGGAACGGCTCCGCAATGTGATCGTGATCGGAGCCAGTAATCGCCAGGATCTCATCGATCCGGCTGTCCTCCGCGCCGGCCGGTTGGATGTAAAGGTGAAGGTGGGGCGTCCCGATGCGGTGGCGGCCAAGGATATCTTCTCGAAGTATCTGAGCATCGACCTGCCGTTTGCCGAGGAAGATCTGAAACGCCATGGCGGAGACGCCAAGGCATTAGTCGAACAGATGACCGATCTCACGGTCGGGGCGATGTACGCCTCCTCGGAAGAGAATAAGTTCATCGAGGTCACCTATGCGAACGGTGAAAAAGAAGTGCTCTACTTCAAGGATTTCGCGAGCGGTGCGCTGATCGAAGGCATCGTGTCGCGCGCGAAGAAGTTTGCCGTCAAGCGGGCGATTGCGAAGGAAGGCCGTGGTCTCCGGTCCGAGGACTTGATCCGCGCCATTCGGGAGGAGTTCAAGGAACACGAAGACTTGCCCAACACGACTAATCCTGACGACTGGGCGAAGATCTCCGGGAAGAAAGGCGAAAAGATCGTGCATCTTCGGACGATCAGCGGCGGTCCGGAGGAGTCGCGTCAGATCGAAACCGTCACGACAGGGCACTATCTCTAAGACGTCACACCCATGCAGGAATCTACCTCGCTGACGACTCCACGCGTACTGGGAACAGAAACAGAATTTGGCATCGCGTCACGCGATCCTGCCGCCGCAGATCCCGTTTCTAATTCCATTGCCGTCATTGGGCATTATCCAGGCTTGCCGGCTCCTCTGGCCGTCTGGGACTATGAAAATGAGAACCCGCTCCTCGACGCGCGGGGATTCGAGGTCGAGGGGGAGCGGGAGCGCCCCAACCCCGAGTACAATCGTCAGCTGAATAAGGTGCTGGCCAATGGGGGGCGTCTCTACGTCGACGGGGCCCATCCGGAATACTCCACACCTGAGTGCACCAACCCTCGAGAAATAGTGGCCTTCGAACGAGCCGGCGAACGAATCCTTGCCCAGTGCCTCGAACAGATGGCGCGCGCTACGGGGCGGGATCATTGTGTGGTGTACAAGAACAACTCGGACGGCAAGGGGAACAGCTACGGCTATCACGAAAGTTATTTGATGGCGCGCGCGGTTCCCTTCGAGCGCATCGTGAAGGTCTTGGCGCCGTTTTTTGTGACGCGGCCCATTTTCGCAGGGGCAGGAAAGGTCGGCGCAGAGAATCAGACCAGTCCGACGGATTATCAGATCTCGCAGCGTGCGGATTTCTTCGAGTGCCTCGTCGATCTCAATACAATGGTCAGGCGCCCCATCGTCAATTCACGCGATGAGCCGCATGCGGAGTATGGCAAGTATCGGCGGTTGCACGTGATTGCTGGGGATGCCAACATGGCGGAACTGTCGACCTACCTTAAGGTCGGCACGTTGGCCATTGTCCTGGACCTGCTCGACGCCGGTGCAGATCTGCCGCAGATCGAGTTGGACGATGCGGTCCGAAGCATCAAGCAGGTCTCACGCGATTTGGGTATGAAGGAGACGCTCAAACTTACGGGGGGGCGCTCGATGACGGCAGTGGCGATTCAACGAGCCTATTTGAAGGCCGCCATGGGATACTATGCCTGTCACGATCTCTCCCAAGTCACGAAAGATATTCTCGTTCGTTGGGAAGACGTGCTGGATAAGTTGGAACAAGATCCTCGGCTCTTGGTGCGCGAGTTGGATTGGGTGGCAAAGCGCCAGATGATGGAATCCTATATGGAGCGCAAGGGCTGTGGGTGGGACGACCCGCGGGTGCGTCTGATGGATCTTCAGTATCACGACGTCCGCCCTGACAAGGGCCTCTACTTTACGCTCGAACGCAGCCACCTGATCGAGCGAGTCGTGCAGGAGGTCGAGATCGCGCGAGCGGAGTTCACCCCGCCTCCTGGGACGCGCGCCTATTTCCGTGGACGATGTGTCAGCAAGTTTGCGAAGTCGCTCTATGGGGCCAGCTGGACTTCGGTACTCTTCGACGTCGGCAACAACCAGGTCAAACGGGTGCCGTTGATGGACCCGCTCCGAGGGACGGCCTCGCTGACAAGCGACCTCCTCGATCAGGTCGAGACCGTCGACGAATTGCTGGCGAAGCTCAAGGCCTGATGAACAACGCCCCCTCGCGATTCACACTATGAAATTGCCATTTCTCCCCAACCACGACGAGCCGAGTTTTTTCGACTTTTTGACCGCGCACCATCCTGCGCTGACTCCAACCGGCCGTAGTGGATTCCTGCAGGCCCAGGCTTCGGCCGAGCCGATGCGCGGGGCCGGCTCGATGAGCGTTCCTCAGGCCACCACGGTGCTGGCGATCAAGTATCAACAGGGCGTGGTGATTGCCGGAGATCGCCGGGCGACGGAAGGATTTCAAATCGCCGAGCGCCGGATCGAGAAAGTCTTCAAGATCGACGAGTATTCCGCGATGGCGATTGCCGGCGCGGCCGGTCCCTGCATCGAAATGGCCAAGCTGTTCCAAGTCGAGCTTGAACATTACGAAAAGATAGAAGGCGTGCAATTGTCCTGTGAAGGGAAGGCCAACAAACTCGGACAGATGGTCAAGGCCAATCTGCCGATGGTCTTTCAAGGGCTGGTCGTCATGCCGCTCTATGTCGGCTATGACCTGAAGCGTGCAGAAGGCCGTATCTTCAAGTATGATCTCGCGGGCGGCCGGTACGAAGAGTCGGATTACCATGCAATAGGGTCGGGCGGGAAAGATGCCCGCAATACGATGCGGGAACATTTTCTCAAAGGCTTGGCTGAGCCGGACGCCCTGAAGTTGGCCCTGCTCGCTCTGTACAATGCGGCAGATGATGATGTCGGTACCGGGGGGCCTGATCTCGTGAGGGGCATTTACCCCACCGCCAAGATTGTCAACGCGAGCGGCATCACCGACGTGTTCGAACAGCAGATTCGTGGCATCTATGACGGGTTGATCGCGACCCGCCGTTCCAAGGAGACCTAAACATGCCGTTGCCCTATTACGTCTCGCCCGAGCAGATGATGCAGGACAAGGCGGAGTATGCCAAGAAAGGCATCGCCAAAGGCCGTTCTATCATTGCCATCGAATGTGTGAATGGGATTCTCCTCGTCGCGGAAAACCCCAGCGCCTCGCTGTATAAGATCTCCGAGATCTACGACAGCATCGCCTTCGCGGGGGCCGGTAAGTATAGCGAGTTTGAAAATCTCCGGAAGGCCGGTATCAGACACGCGGATCTCAAAGGATTCATGTACAGCCGGGAAGATGTAACGGCCCGCTCTCTTGCGAACGGCTACTCTCAAAGCCTTGGCACCATTTTCAGTCAGGAGCAGAAGCCGCTGGAGGTGGAAATCCTGGTGGTGCAAGTCGGGCACAACGGCCACGCCAACGAGATGTATCGCATTTCCTTCGACGGGAGCATCATCGATGAGCGTACCTTTGCGGTCATCGGTGGCAAGTCCGAGGCCATCCAGGCCCTGTTAAAGGAAAAGGGCCTGACGCAACCTCCTGAACTGCGAGATGCCCTCGCGCTCTGTATCACCGCGCTCGAACAAATTGGGAACCAGAAACTCTCACTGGAGAGCTTGGAAGTCGCGGTTCTGGACCGCACTCGCGACGGCCGAAGATTCCGTCGTCTTTCGCCTGCCGATACCAAACAGCTCCTCTCCGCCTAGCAGGATGCTGAAAAAGCCCGCCAGCGTCGTTCTCGCCTCGAATGCATCCTCAACGCAGCCCACTTGGAAAACGAGATGTCTTGGCAGCTCGGGATGGGCGGGTGAGGAACGCTACGCCTCCGGTGCTTTCATCGGCTGCGGCCTTGCCTGTAGAACGGCGCGTCTTGGCGCGCCGGGGTTGGGCGGGTGAGAAGTCTGGCCTTTTTGAGCATCCTGCGGGAGTGTCTTTTTTTGTGCCACACGTGCTGGTCCCCGATGTTCCAGCGAGCCAACATAGTTTTTCTACTGCCTGCTAGTTTCACTTCATCGACGGATCCTGCCCTTCTGTTGAAGAAGGCGGGGCCGGCTGGTATTCTGTTTCTACGCCTATGCTACAACCCAGTCCTCTGAGACGACGGATTTTCGGTTTGGAGAATGAGTACGGGCTCATCTTCTCTCCGAATGGACGGGTATACTTGCCGATGGAGAAGGTGCTGGGCTATATTTTCGAAGGTCTCATTCCCAATAGCTGGCCATCCAACGCCTTTCTGGCGAACGGCGCGCGCTTCTATCAAGACACCGGCTGCCATCCTGAGTATTCCACCCCCGAATGTGACAACATTCTCGATCTCGTCATCCATGATAAAGCCGGTGAGCGTCTCCTTGAAGCCTGCCTGCCGGCGGCAGAAGAACGGTTGCGGGAAGAAGGTTTGTCCGGGGAAATCTACATTTTCAAGAACAATACGGACTCGCTCGGCAATACCTACGGCTGCCATGAAAATTTTTTAATGCGCCGCGACGTCGATTTCTGGAAAGTCACGGAGCAACTCATTCCATTTTTCGTCACGCGTCAGATCTACAGCGGAGCGGGAAAGGTCCTGAAGGTATCGGGCAAACCGCAGTACTTCATCTCGCAACGAGCGCAACACATTCACGAGAAGACCTCGTCCTCGACTACCTCCTCGCGCAGCATCATCAATACCAGAGACGAGCCGCATGCCGATGCAGAACGCTACCGACGGCTCCATATCATCGTCGGGGATTCCAATATGTCGGAGTTTGTGACCTATTTGAAGGTCGGCACGGCGACGTTGGTGCTGTCCATGATCGAAGAGGGGTACGCAGTCCAAGGGATGGAGTTAGAGGACCCCGTGAAAGCCATTCGGGAGATTTCGCGCGATCCCACGGTGAAACGGAAGATCAAACTGGACGATGGTCGCCAGATGACGGCGGTGGAAGTCCAGCGGCTCTATCTGGATCGAGCGCAGGACTATTTGGCCGAACAGGAGCACGATCCAATCCTCGAGGATGTGTGGCAACGGTGGGCCATGGTGCTGGATAAGCTCGAAGAGGACCCGATGCAGCTCGTGCGCGAAATCGATTGGGTGACCAAGCGCCATCTCATCCAGTCCTATATCGATAAGAAAGGCTGCGGCTGGGACGATCCAAGGATCTTCCTGCTCGATCTCCAATATCATGATGTCAAACGGACGCGGGGGTTGTATTATCTTATGGAGTCCCGTGGGCTGATCGAACGGGTCGTGGCGGAAGAAGCGGTGCAACGGGCCATGTCGACTCCGCCGCAGACCACGCGGGCGAAGGTGCGCGGCGATTTCATCCGGTTCGCCCGCGCGAAGAATCGCTCCTATACAGTCGACTGGACGTATCTGAAACTCAACGGCTACTGGGAGGAAACGATTCTCTGTATGGACCCCTTCAGCGCCGTGAATCGGCGTGTGGATGAGTTGGTCTCCCAGGTGGCAGGGTTACGGTTCTACCGATGATGATGACTGCTCTCAAACAGGCGCAGCTCCGGATTTCGCGACTGGACCGGACGATGATTATGGCCGTCGTGCTGTTGTCCAGCGTCTTTCCTGTCGAGTTGTTTCCCAATACACCTCCTGCGCCGAAGGGCCTTGATGGGCAATACAGCGGCAAGCAGGGGCAGGTGCTGGTGGTCAAGGTGAAGGGCGAGGAACAGGCGACGGAGGTGAAGGGCACCTTTCTCGATCGGACGATTCCGTTCTTCCGTGAGTTCCGGCCTGGGGAGCAGGCCGGCTATCTCGGGTTGCTCGGGATCGATATGCAGGACGATCCCGGGACCTATGAACTCGTCGTGGAAGTGAAGCAGGGTGAGCAGGCGAAACAGTTGAGCTTTAATGTCCTGGTGGCCAAAGAGAAGTTTGCCGTCGAGCATCTGAAGCTGCCCAAAGAGAAGGTCGACTTGGATGAGAAGAGCGTGGCTCGCTGGAAAGCGGAGCAACAGTAGTACAGCAGGCGCTCGCAGAGAACTCACGCCTGAAATTATGGCACAGTAACTTCGTGGAGCCGGTGAATGGCAAACGCACCGGCATTTTCGGCAGCGTGCGGATCATGAACGGCAAGCCGCGCAATCCGCACAATGGAGAGGATATCGGCGCGCCGATGGGGGCCGACGTCGCCGCCAGCAATGACGGCGTGGTGCGGTTGACCGTGGATCACATTTTTTCAGGCAGGGGCGTTTATGTCGATCATGGCCTGGGATTCTATACAATGTATTTCCATCTGTCGGAGATCTTGGTCAAAGACGGAGACTTGGTCACAGCGGGGCAAATCATCGGCAAGGTGGGAGCTTCCGGCCGCGCCACCGGCCCGCATCTCCATTGGGGCGTCAAACTCAACGGCGCTCGCGTGAATCCCTATACGCTGCTCGATTTGCCCTTCAAAAACGGTGCAGTTCCTGCCAATAGCGTCTCGACTCCCACACCCGAAACGACATCTGTCCCTGAAGCGGTCCTAGTCAAGTAGTAGGGAAGGAGGGAGGGCTGGCTGGTGGGCCTGCCTGCTCATGGGCTCTTGCTCGACAGCAATGCCAGGGTGCTAAAAAAGTTTGCCAGCGCCCCAGATCGTGGCGCGTGAAGCGCGGGATAGGCGAGAAAGTCGCGACGTGGGCAGATCGGATTCCCACCTCGCCTCGCCCTGTCCCGCTCGGCTATCCTGGGGGAGAGTTCTCCTCTTGTGCCACACACAAGCCAGAAAGGGCCCTCCGAGAGGCAGGAAGGGCAAATGCCCCGGCAACACAGCCTGCCAAAATTTTACTGTGCGTGCCCTGTCAGGCCGCCGAGGAGGTCCGGGAGATTTTCAGCGTTGGGACCGTTCTTCATAGAGGCGTTGATGTCGTCGAGCAGGTGACCGGCCTCCGGGTTCATGGATTTGATGGTCTGCTGAAGATTGCCCGACATCAATTCACGCTGAATCTGGGCGTCGGTGATTTTCCCCTCATTGATATTCTGCTGTAGCATCTGGGCGAGTTGCTGAACTTTGGCGAGGACATCGGAGGGTAAAGCATCCAGGATGCCGGCGGCATTTGCGGGGGGATGGCTGCTGGGAGCCATTTGCGCGTGGGCCGCTGTAACGAGTACCACACAGTATGCGATTGTGAGTAGTGCGCTCCATCTTGCCATAGTATGCCTCCTCATCTGTTCGTATCAGCCTTCCTAGCAGGATGCTGAAGAAGCCCTCAGCTTTGTTCTCGCATCGTTCAGACCCTCAACGTAGGGAAGAGAGCCTCTCGGATGTCGGAATCACTGGAGGGGGCTTTTCCGTTCGCCAAGATCCGTTCAAATGGCGATTGGCCCACATGAAGTGCGGTCTATACCTCCCTGGCCCTTCGTTCACTGCGGCCTCGCTGGACGGCATTGTTGAGCATCCAACGGGGGTAGTGCTGCAGGGAAAGTATCTCAGGCTGCTGGCAGGCTGTCAGCAAAATCTAGTAGTTCGACTCGAGGCTCGAAGGGGTCTTGTTGAGTACCGTTGCGGTGGCGCGGGAGAGGGCTTCGTCGTAGGCATGGTCGAGGGTATAGACGCGGAATTGGACCAAGCGGGTGGGCAGCAGGTCGAGGAATTCTTCCAATGGGTCGGTCGAGATGCCTTTGGTGCCAGGGTCGTACACATAGAGGGGATTGCCGCGCCGGTCTTTTGGGTCTGGCCGCGGGTCGAGCGGAGCCATGTCGACGCGGAACTCCACTTTTTTGAGCCGCCCAGGCAATTCCTTTTTGATCTGCTCTTCGAAGTGCGCGTGGCTGGGAAAGTCCATGCCTCGTTCCTGGCCCTTTTCTTTGAGAACGGTGCTGTAGGCCATTTTCCATTTTACGTCGCGGACGAGAATCCGCTGCCATTCTGCACCCAGGCGCCGTTCGGTGACATGGCGTGAGGTTTTCCATCCCCGTACCTGTTCAAGCAAAGACCAGTCGGTCAGCGTCAGGTACTCGTCCATCTTCTTTCGAGGATCGTGGGGAAACAGGAGCTTCATGGTGTCGCCGAAGATGTCACGGAGGTGGATGTCGATCGCGCGCGTGGTCCGGTGATAGTAGACGTTGGAATAGAGATACATGCGGGTGTTGAGAAACATCTGCAGGGCAGGAAGGCCTGTCTTATGGATCGTAAATCCTTTGTCCGTGATGATCGTGTAGTGAATGAGTCTGGACAGATCAACCGGGCCGACCGCGACACCGCACATATAGGAGTCGCGCAGGACATAGTCGAGGTTGTCCGCGGTATAGCTGCCTGAAATGACCGGTTGGAGCATGTTGAGCCATCGCGGAATGCGGGAGTTGTCTTTACCCTTTTCCTTGAGAATCACATGGGCGATCTGGTCGGGATTGAGTTCCTCGCCTTTGGCGAAGGGGCCGGACGGGCTGCGCCGGATCTTGCGGATGATCGGACCCAGATGGTCGCGGATGATGATCTGGCCGAGTTTTTCGTGACTGGCATGGAAGGCGTGCAAGTAGTTGTCGTCGAAGAAATGGCAGAACGGGCCGTGGCCGATGTCGTGCGCGAGTGCCGTGACGCGGAGAAATTCTTCGACATAGTTCGCTGACGGGACCTCTTTTACCGCTTTTCTGAGAAACGGATAGAGATGCCGTGCAAAGCGGCCTGCCACGTGCATGGTGCCGAGCGAATGGACGAAGCGGGTGTGTTCCGCGGATGGGTATACCCAACGGGCGCTCTGGAGCTGATAGATGTACCGGAGGCGCTGGACCCAGGGGGAATCGATCAGATCCTTTTCCGTCCGTTCGTGCGGGTCCGCAGTGGAGAAGGGCACGGTGAAGGAGACGTATTGGTGGATCGGATCAGCGATCAGCGCCGACCCATCATACGGAGCATTGGATTGATGACCGGACTCAGACATGGCAAACGATCTTAGCCTACATCTTGATGGGGCGGCAATGGCTGTGCCTGGTTCGGTGGGTGCAACCGCCGATGCTTGGCCACGAAATAGTAGGCGAGTGGGTAGGCGAGTGCCGCACCGAGGAGACTCAAGACCAATCCACCAAGAAAGAAGGGCACGGCGTAGGGCATGACTTGTTCATAGATCGCGCCGAAACTCACATCATGCCAGTCGAAGGACGGGCTGTCCGAACGGCCGAGCAGGAGCGCACCGACCCAGTAGGTTGCACCAAGGATAGGGACGATGGTCCAGGGATTGTTGATGAAGGCACCTACCATGAGGGCGAGAAAGTTCAGGCCCAATGCCCAGGTGCAGAAGAGCACCATGACGGTGTGCAATCCATAGGTCGGGGAAAAGGCAATGAAGACCCCGATGGCGAAGGCTAGCGCCGTTCGCTGCGGTGATTCCTGCAGATGGAGGACCTGTTTCAGCAGCGATCGGAATGAAGGGAGCGTGGCCATGGCTGTGGTTGATGAAGCTGGTTATCTGAAATGTTCGTAACTCGTGTTCGGGAGCTGGCGCCGCATCCCGTCTGGGCCGATCGCCTGGATCCCGTTTCGAGCCGGGCGAATGGTGCCGATGCCGGTGATGCGAAATCGATGTAGCTTGGCGGCCTGTTCAGCCTGTGCCCGGTGGCGCGGCGACAGGGTAAAGAGCAGTTCATAATCTTCGCCTCCAGTCAGGGCCAGCGCCACCGGGTCGAGCTGCCGGGACGCCGCATAGGCGCGGCAGGCCGGCGATAACGGGAGCGCGCCAAGATCGAGGTCCACTCCGACATGGCTTTCTTCACAGATATGGCGGAGATCGCCGGACAGACCGTCTGAAATATCGATCGCGGAGGTCCCGAGGCGATGGGCACTGAGCCACTGGCCTTCTGCGAGACGTGCAGTCGGATGCAGGTGCCGTCCGATCAGAAATTGCCGGTGCCTGCCTGAGAGTGCAGCGGTGCGAGGGCGCCGTTTCTTGTCCGGCCTCGGTTCGTTCAAGAGCATCAGGCCGGCCAATGCATCGCCGACTGTCCCGGTCACGTAAAGCAGATCTCCGATTCGTGCACCGCTCCGGAACAGCGCCTTGCGGGGAGGGACCATCCCGACCAGCGTCACGCTGACAAACCATCCGCCGTCGGAGGCCGATGTGTCCCCGCCGATGAGCCGTACCTGGTGGGGGAGGCAGGCGGCCATCAACCCTCGGTATAGCTGATGAACATGGTGGCTGGTGCCGGTGTGGGGAATGGCCAAGGCGACGAGCAGATACTGCGGAGTTCCTCCCATCGCCGCGATGTCGCTAAGATTCGCCGCTGCGGCGCGAAAACCGATATCAGCCATCGTGGCGGTTCGGAGATCAAAGTGGACTCCTTCTGCTAACAGGTCGGTTGTCAGTAAGCTCCACCGGCCGGCTCCTGAGGTGACGACGGCGGCATCGTCGCCGATCCCTCGAATCACCGAAGGAGTACGGCGGCTGTGCCGTCGGTGGAGCGCTCGAATGAGATCGAATTCGTGAATCGTGGAGCGGGCCTTCGGACGAACCGTGGACGCCATGCTAGTGGAGTTGTACGGAAGTCGTTGCCTTGCTGGCCGCGTGCACTGGCAGGGGGCGGGCGGCTCGTCCTGTCTTCGCGCGGGTGGCGGGTTTCTTGTGTTGTGGCTGCGGGGTATGGGGCTTGCCAGTTGGACGTGTAGTTTTCGAGCCCCGGTGGAGTGCAACCTTCATCACATCATCCATCGTATCGGCAAAGACAAGGTGGATACCCTTCAAAATGTGCTTGGGAATCTCGTCGAGATCCTTTTTGTTGCGTTTCGGAAGAATCACGGTGGTGAGTTTAGCTCGTTTGGCCGCCAAAAGTTTTTCCTTCAGCCCTCCGATGGGGAGCACTCGGCCTCGGAGCGTGATCTCGCCTGTCATCGCCAAGTCTCGGCGTACCGGGATTTGTGACAACGTCGAGGCAATGGCGGTGGCCATGGTAATGCCCGCTGACGGCCCGTCCTTGGGAATCGCTCCGGCCGGCACGTGGATATGGAGGTCCTGCGTGGTGAACACATCGGGATTGATGCCGAGGGTGCGCTCTCGCGACCGGACGTAGCTCAAGGCTGCCTGTGCGGATTCCTTCATCACGTCCCCCAGCTGGCCGGTGAGGGTCAATTGCCCCTTGCCCTTCATCGCCGTGGCTTCGATATAGAGCACGTCGCCGCCGGACTCCGTCCAGGCTAACCCGGTGGCCACACCGATCTCGTCCACCTGCAATTCCTCTTCGGGCACGAACTTGGGGACGCCGAGATATTTGTGCAGGTTGGCCGGATTGACGGGGAACCCTACGCCTTTGCCTTCCGCCACTTTCTTCGCCACCTTGCGCATGACGTTGGCGATTTCTCGCTCAAGGTTCCGGACGCCGGCTTCCCGCGTATAGTTGGCGATGATCTGACGCACCGCCGGCTCGGCGATGCGGACATGTTTCTCGGTGATGCCGTGTTCGTTGAGTTGCCGAGGGATCAGGTACTTCTGGGCGATGCCCAACTTTTCTTCTTCGGTATAACCGGGGATGCCGATCACTTCCATCCGGTCGCGTAAGGCGGGCAAGATGGGGTCGATCAGATTCGCCGTCGTAATGAACATCACGTCGGTCAGGTCGAAGGGCACACCCAGGTAATGGTCCGTGAACGAGTTGTTCTGTTCCGGGTCGAGCACTTCGAGTAAGGCTGCGGAGGGATCGCCGCGAAAATCCATCCCGACCTTGTCGACTTCGTCCAGCATGAAGACCGGGTTGTTAGTGCCGGCTTGTTTCATGCCTTGAATGATGCGGCCGGGGAGTGCGCCGACGTAGGTGCGTCGATGACCGCGGATTTCGGCTTCATCACGGACGCCGCCGAGACTGATGCGGACAAACTCGCGACCGAGCGCGCGGGCGATCGACTTTCCGAGCGAGGTCTTCCCGACGCCGGGCGGCCCGACGAAGCAGAGAATCGGACCCTTCATTTTGTCTTTGAGCTTGCGCACGGCGAGGTACTCAAGTATCCGTTCCTTCACCTTCTCCAGATCGTAGTGGTCCTCGTTGAGCACTTTGGCGGCAGCCTTGAGGTCGAGGTTGTCCTTCGACCTCTTGGACCAGGGTAGTTCCACGATCCACTCGATGTAGGTCCTGACGGTCGCAGACTCGGCGGTATCCGGGTGCATTTTCTCAAGACGTTTGAGCTGCTTTTCGGTTTCTTTCAGCACCTTCTCCGGCATCTTCAATTCTGCGATCCGCTTGCGAAACTCGGTGATTTCCTCCGCCCGTTCATCGAGTTCTCCCAGCTCTTTCTGAATAGCTTTGAGTTGCTCGCGCAGGAAGTATTCGCGTTGCGTCTTGTCCATCTCCCCCTTGGCCTGCGCTTGAATCTTCTGCTGCATGGAGAGGACTTCGATTTCCTTGCCGAGGATCTCACTGACGTGCCGGAGACGCTTGATCGGATCGATGACCTCCAGGACTGCCTGGGTGACCTCGACTTTGAGGCCAAGATTGGACGCCACCATATCGGCAAGACGTCCGGGGTCTTCGAGGTTCTCGATGACGACCATCACGTCCGGGATCAAGACTTTGCCGAGACTCACGATCCGTTCGATCTGTTCCTTTACCGTCCGCATGGCCGCTTCGGTTTCAAGGGCGGCACTCGCCGGCTTGTGTTCGGTGAGTTTGTCGATGCGCACGGAGTAGTAGGGCTCAGTCTGAATGTAGCCCGCGATCTTGGCTTTTGAGAGCCCCTGCACGAGAATCTTGATGCGTTCATCGGGCAATTTCAGCATCCGCATGATGATGCCGACCGTGCCGATGGTATGGATATCCTCCGCAGTCGGATTTTCGACATCCAGGGCCTTTTGCGTAGCGAGGAAGATCATTCGATTGCCGGCCAACGCAGCTTCAATCGCTTTGATCGACATTTCACGCCCGACAAACAAGGGAAGGACCATGTAGGGGAAGACGACGATGTCCCGGACCGGCAACAGCGGAAGCTGGTCGGGGATTTCCACGTTCTGGGGTGGCTGCAAGTCTTGTTCGGTCGAGTCGTTCATCAGTGTGGTCCCAGTGTTGTGCTCAGTGGTGAATGGGATGTGACGTGGTGCCTTCGTTGAGCATCCTGCAAAAGGGTGTTCTCCTCAGCCAGCTAGGCTTTTCGTGATCGTGTCGTGCTGCGTCCTCCGGAAGATCGCATACGATTCTGCAGATACTCGTTGAAGTCCGGTCCCAGGGAGGGGTTCTTGAGCGCGAACTCGACGGTCGCAATGAGAAATCCCAACTTGTCCCCGGCATCGTACCGTTGTCCCTGTATCTCCAGCGCAAACATCGGGGACTTCTTTGCCAACTCCCGGAGTGCGTCGGTCAATTGGATCTCGCCGTCTTTGCCGGGCTTGGTCTTTCGCAGGATGGAGAAAATCTCCGGCGGCAGGACGTAGCGACCGATGACCGCCAGATTGGACGGGGCTTCGGCCGGCGACGGTTTTTCAATGAGGCCCTCGACTCGATGCAATCCCGCTGAGACGATTCGAGACGACACGATCCCATAGCGGTTGACTTCATGGTGGGGCACTTCCTGCACGCCGAGGACCGCACCGTGTCGTTTCTTGTAGGCATGAATGAGTTGTGCGAGGCCGGGCACCGGGGCATCGATGATTTCGTCGCCGAGAATGACCGCAAAGGGTTCGTCACCGATTAGCCGTTGGGCGCAGAGGACCGCATGGCCGAGTCCGAGGGCCTCCGACTGACGAACGTAGCAGAAGTTTGCGAGCGTAGAGATATGCCGCATCTGGCTCAGGAGTTGCCCCTTGCCGCTGCCCTTGAGGTTTTCTTCCAACTCGACCGACCGGTCGAAATGGTCCTCGATCGCGCGCTTGCCCCGTCCAGTGATGATGATAATGTCTTCGATTCCGGAGGCGACTGCTTCTTCCACGGCGTATTGAATCAGCGGCTTGTCGACGAGCGGCAACATTTCCTTGGGAGACGCTTTCGTTGCGGGAAGGAAGCGAGTACCAAGGCCTGCGGCGGGAATCACGGCTTTGCGCACTTCGAAGCGTGACATGAATTGGATACTATGTGATGGGGTAAGCGATGTCAAGGAATGCAGGTGCTTGCAAGCGACGTAAGACGATTGCGCAACCAGAGCCGTCGTCCGCATATTTGATGACGTGTCTGCTGCACGTGCAAGTGCCTTGCTCAAGCGGTACGGGCGAGACTTGCACATCACGCGAGCCGCGCTCTTCGTGCTTGCCGCGCACCACCCCGTGAGTGTGCGACGAACCTGCGCGAATAATGTGGGCTGTCAGCTTTACATTCAAATACTTGCCCAATATAATCCGAGAGTTTTGCACGCATGTTGCCGTAGGTGATGCCTATGCGCTGAGCGCGTCGGTCTCTCACGCCAGCAACCTTCTATGCCGCCGCCATCCCAGATCCGTGGTGTGTGATTGGGGTAGAGGTGCAGGGTGTGCGGTCACAGCCAAATAAGGTTGCCCATGATGTCGTCAGTCTTGTGCGTGTACGGGACTCAGATCCGGTGAGGAGAACTTGCTGTTTAGCGGGGCCTCGTTGGCTCCTCGTCATGGTGCTCGTCACCCTGGCGGTCGGCGTGATGCCGGTGCTTACAGTGGCTGCGGAGCAGGCCGGGGTCAAAGTGACATCGATTGAGATTCGAGGGAACAAGCGGATCGAGCTGCCGGCGATTGCCGGCCGATTGACGTTGAAGCCCGGCGATCCCTACACCCCTGAGAATGTTCGTGGACAAATCAAAATCCTCTACGAAACCGGGTTCTTTGAAGACGTGCAGCTGGAGACGGAATCGGGAGCGGGCGGGATGGCCCTGGCCTTTCTGGTCCGCGAGAAACCGTTTATCACCGAGATCGTGTTCGATGGGAATCAAGAGCTAAGCGACGATAAGCTCAAAGAGAAGATCACGATCAAGAGCCAAGCTTTTCTCGATCAGCCGCAGGCCAAAGAGAGTGCGGAGAAGATTCGCCTGGCCTACCAGGAGGATGGTTACTTCAATTGCCGGGTGATTCCAGTCGTGCAGACCTTGGACGAGGACCGGAAGCGTCTGACGTTTTTCGTGAAAGAAGGGGACAAAGCGCGCGTCAAGACGGTCAATTTTGACGGCTTGCACGCGGCGACGAAAGACGAGATGTTCAAGGTGATGGCGACGCGGGAATGGGTTCCCTGGTATGGTCTGCTCACGCAGCTGAAGTTGCCGTCGCTTCTTTCGGATGCCGGCGTCCTGAAGCGCGAAGAAATGAACAACGACGTCGAACGGATCAAAGAGATCTTGCTCAATAAAGGCTATTTGAACGCCCAGGTCGGGCTGCCGACTGTGGATCTCAGCGACGATAAGAAATGGTTCATCGTCACCTACACGGTATTGGAAGGGGAGCCGTTCACCATCGGCGAAATCGGATTCCGCGGGAATACGGTGTTCGAAGAGCCGGAACTTCGCGAGGGGCTCAAGATGAAGGACGGGGAGATCTTTCAGCGTCAGAAAATCCGCGACGAGATTACCCGCCTGAACGATCTCTATGGGAGCAGGGGCTATGCGTTTGCCGATGTCTCGCCCAGTGTGACCCCGAACATGGAGGACCGGACCGCGACCATCATCCTGACCATCAAGGAAGGGGAGATGATGCGGATCCGTCAGATCAATATCAATGGCAACGAAAAAACCAAAGACAATGTGATTCGTCGTGAAATCCGTGTCGATGAACAGGATGTCATCGATACCCCGTCGTTGAAGCGGAGCTTTCAGCGGCTCAATAACTTGAACTTTTTCGAGACGGTGGAAATTCTTCCTGCGCAGGTAGGCCCGGATAAGGTCGATCTGAATGTCCGCGTGAAAGAAAAGCCGACCGGCCAGTTCAGCATCGGCGGCGGATTCAGCACGTTGGACAAGTTGGTCGCGATCGCCGATATTACGGAAGGGAACCTCGGTGGGAATGGCTGGATGGGACGAATTCGCGGTCAGTTGGGCCAGCAGCGGACATTAGGGTTGATCACGTTTCGTAACCCCTATTTGAACGATTCCTTGACGTCGATGCAGCTGGACCTCTACAGCAGTCAGACCAACTACGTCACCTATTTTGAGAAGAAAAAAGGTGCCAGCATTACGTTCGGTCGATGGCTCTCTGAGTATGCCACCGGGAGCGTGAGCCTGTTCGCGGAGCAGTTGGATTACAGCGATCCGACGGTCGATGCGCCGGAACTCATCCTCACGCAATTGGGGAAACAGTCGACTACGGGGTTCCGGACCTCGCTGTCCCGCGACACGAGAGACTACTATTTGGATCCCCGCACCGGTTGGCGAGCCGCCGTGTTCTTCGACTTGGGGACGCCATACCTGGGGGGGAGCAACAACTTCTATAAATATACCCTCGATGTCGTCAAATATACCCCGCTTCCGGCGGATACGCGATTTTCGATCCGTGCTCGCTATGGTGTTGCAGAAGGCCTCCATGGGAAACCGATTCCTCTTACCGAACGCTACTTCGTTGGAGGCATTAATACCATGCGCGGGTTTGTCTTCGGCCGTGCGGGACCTGTGACGCCAAGTGGCTCGCTCCTCGGCGCGGCAAGCGAGTTGATCTTCAACAACGACTTTATCTTCACGATCTCTTCCGATGCGAAGCTGAACGGCGTGATTTTCTTCGACTATGGAAATGGGTTCAACGATGATCAAACTGTGACATTCAAGGACTTGCGGAAAACGGCCGGTTTGGAAGGGCGATGGATCTCGCCCTTTGGCCCGCTCCGGGCGGCCTATGGGATTAATCTGGATCCCACCCGAGGAGAACGCAAAGGCGTATTCGAGTTTACGATCGGTTCTCTGTTCTAATGGAATAAGTCTATGACCACGAGTGAGAGGTAGCGGCGTGATTCAGGTTGATGTCGTCATGCGGAAGGTGTTCTGCACAGGATGTCTGTTGGTAGCGCTCCTCGCTGTCTCCGGCTGTGCTGCCGGCGGAGCCAAAGTTGAGGGGAAGGTGGGAGTCGTCGATCCGGCCCGCGTCCTAAGCGAGACGAACGCCGGCAAGAAGGCCAAGGAGTCCTTGAGCGCATTCTCCAAGAATCGCCAGGCACTGATGGAGATGGAGGAGAAAGAGCTCCGCCGCATGGAAGAGGATTTTGGAAGGCAGGCCAGTGTGTTGAGCGCGAATGCGAAACGGGAGCGCGAAGAGCAGTTTCGGCGTCGGATGGCGGAGTACCAGCAGAAGGCAGGCGAATTGAACCGGGAAGTCCAGGAAAAGCAGAAAGACGTGCTCGAAGGATTCCGTGAGAAGGTGGAGCTTGTCGTGGGCAAAGTCTCCAAACGTCTTGGGTTACAGGTCGTCATGGATAAGGGGAAAGGTGGTCCAACCTTATATAGCGAGGAAGGACTCGATATTACCGGTCAAGTGATCGAGGAATTTAACCGTGAGTATCCCTAGCAGGCTGCAGAGTAACAGTTGAGAGTTTCTTGAGCATCGCGAGTCGGAATGTCGGAGTGGCGCAGGAGAGCCGCGCGAGATAGGCGGGACGGGCCATACGAGGTGGGGAACCCAATCTGTCCACGTCGCGCCTCACGCGTCACGGTCCATGGACGTGGGGGGAATTTTCAGCATCCTGCCAGGTGCAGGCGTAGGATGTATTATTCGTGAAGAGAGGAGGAGGACTCAATGAAACAAATGAGAGTGGCCTGTCTGATCAGTGCGGTGGGATTGTGGCTGGCGATGGTGTTGCCGGGGTTGTCGGCTGAAACCTTCAAGGTTGGGGTGATGGACCAACAAGTCGTGATCGAGCAGTCGAAAGCCGGCAAGCGGGCCTTGGAAGAGCTCAAGGCCTACTCCACGACCAGACAAAAGATTATCAATGCCGACGATCAAGAACTGAAGGAATTGGAACAGACGATTCAGGACGGGAAGTTGACCGACAGCGCGAAGCAAGAGAAGCAAGGTCAGTTCCAGGCTAAGTTGGAGGCCTATCAACGTCGTCTGGCCGACTTCAATCGCGAGATTCAACAGAAGCAGCGTGAAATGGTGGCGGACTACGCGAAAAAAGTCCACGACGCTGCGCAGGTCGTGGGGGAAAAGAACGGGTACGTTGCGATCATCGACAAGGGGAATGAGGCGGCGATTAAGATCGTGCTCTATCATCAGCCTGCCTTGGATGTGACCGATCAGGTGGTGAAGGAGTTTGATCGACAGAATAAGTAGCGGAGGGGGATGGAGCCGATGATCTTCTGTGCTCGCGCAACGCGCGGCCTCAGAAGGCCCTCGCCCGGGCTAATGGCACGTTTCGGCGTGCCAGTGGGTGGACGGGTGAGAAAGCGGTGCGCAGTGGAAGATCAATCAGCCCCCATCCCTCGGAGAAGCACGAGCAAGCTTGGAAGGATCATTTGAAGTCTTGCCTTTAGAGGAGGTTCCGCCGATGTCCGTGATGGAACAAGCCGAAATTCAGTCCCTCTTGCCTCACCGGTATCCCTTTCTCCTGGTCGATCGCGTTCAGGAGTTGGACCCCGAGCGGAGGATCGTAGGGATCAAGAACGTGACGATCAATGAACCCTTCTTTCAAGGGCATTTTCCTGGACGCCCGGTCATGCCGGGAGTGTTGATTCTCGAAGCCATGGCTCAAGTTGGTGCGATTCTGGCGTTTAAGTCGATGGGGCACGCCACGCGTCCAATGGTATACCTGACCGGTATCGATGGAGCGAAGTTTCGAAAACCGGTCGTGCCCGGTGATCGATTGCGGTTCGAGATCGACGTCGTCAAGAAACGGGCGCCCTTCTGGAAGATGCAGGGCAAGGCTTTTGTCGAGGATGAACTCGTCTGTGAAGCCGAAGTGACCGCCATGGTGACCGAGGAGAAAGACGTGAAACGTGAAGCGTGAAACGAAAAGAGATATGGCCGGGATCCACACTCGCGGATAACGAATAACAATTCACGATTTGCGTCTTACTGGAGGTGCCTGTGCAGATTCATGCAAGTGCGATCATCCACCCCAACGCACAGTTGGCCGCCGACGTCGTCGTGGGTCCATTTTGTGTGATTGGCGAACACGTCACCATCGGGCCGGGGACGCGTCTTGTTTCTCATGTCGCAGTCGATGGCTGGACGGAGATCGGTGCGCGGTGCGAGCTGCATCCCTTTGTCTCGGTCGGCTCCCCGCCCCAACATCTCAGCTATAAGGGCGAACCGACCAAGGTGGTGATCGGCGACGACAACATTCTTCGGGAATATGTCACGGTCAACCGCGCGACGGTACAAGGCGGTGGGACGACCACCATCGGCTCCAAGAACTTTTTAATGGCCTATGTGCACATCGCCCATGATTGTCATCTCGGCAGCCATCTCATCATGGCCAATGCCGCCACGTTAGCCGGCCACATCACCATCGGCGACTATGCCATCATAGGGGGACTGACCGGTATCCATCAACACGTGCGGGTCGGGCCGTACTCCATGGTCGGCGGCTGTTGCGCTCTCGGGCAGGACCTCCCGCCGTTCATGCGGGCTGCGGGTGGCTATCGTGCGCGGATGTATGGCCTCAACTCGGTGGGGTTGCGCCGGCAGGGGTTTTCAACTGATCGGATCTCGGTACTGAAACGGGCATACGACATGCTCTTCCGATCCGGGCACCGAATCACTGAAGCGGCCAAGCTCGCTAAGGTCGAGTTCGGAGACCAACCAGACGTCACGACGGTCCTGGGGTTCCTGGAGGGGACGAAACGCGGCATCTGCCAGTCGGTCGGCAAAGATCAAGAGGATGAGGAGTAAGCACCGTGGCATCACTGCCCTCACGTCACCGCTGGCGAGCGGATTGGGTTGATTGCCGGCAACGGCCGGTTCCCGATCATCTTCGCGGATAATGCCAGGAGGCTCGGCTATCACGTGTCGGCCGTGGCGCATGAAGGCGAGACGGAACCGGAGTTGGCCGGCCATGTGGATCGGATCCATTGGATCAAGATTGGCCAGCTCAACAAGCTGATCAAGGCGTTCAAGGAAGACGGGGTCCATCAGGCCGTGATGTTGGGTGGGATCAAGAAGACCCATGTGTTTACCACCCTGCGCCCTGATTTTCGCACCTTGGCGTTGGCGGCCCGTGTGGCGCTTTGGAAAGACGACGATATTCTGCGCGAATTCGCGAAGGAGCTTGAGCGAGAAGGGATTGTCATCTGTGAGTCGACCTTCGGGCTTAAGGGAATTCTCGTGGAAGAAGGGCCCTTGACCGCGCGGACTCCATCGGAGAAAGAGTGGGAGGACATCCGCTACGGGTGGGAAGTGGCGCAGGAAATCGGGCGTCTCGATATCGGGCAGTGCGTCGTGATCAAAGATCGCGTGGTCGTGGCCGTCGAGGCGGTCGAGGGCACCGACGGAGCCATCAAGCGCGGCGGTGATTTGGCGAAGGAGGGGGCGGTGGTGGTCAAGCGATCGAAGCCGCAGCAGGACTTGCGGTTCGATCTCCCGGCCGTGGGACCTCGGACCATCGAGGTGATGGCATCAGTCAAGGCCTCCGTGTTGGCGATCGAAGCCGGTCGGACCATCCTGTTGGATCGTGAGATCATGTTGGAGAAGGCCCGGTCTGCCCGCATTGCCATTGTCGGGATCACGAAACTCGAACCGAGCAGAAAATGAGCCTCGAAGTATGACAGCGTTTAGGGCAGGCGTCATCGGCGTCGGACATCTCGGGCAGCACCATGCGCGCCTCTATGCCTCCTTGCCTGGGGCGCAGCTCGTCGGCGTGACGGATCAGTCGGTCGAACGTGCGCAGACGATCGCAGATCGGCATGGGGTGCGCGCCTTTCGTACCGCTGATGAATTGTTGTCGCACGTCGATGTCGTCAGTGTGGCGGTGCCCACGTCAGGCCACTATGCCGTCGCGAAAGCCTGTCTGCAGGCGGGCAAACATGTCCTGGTCGAAAAGCCGATTGCCGTCACGCCCGGCGAGGCACAGGAGTTGGTGCAGCTGGCCAAACAGCGAGGCTGTTGTCTACAGGTCGGCCACAGCGAACGGTTCAATCCGGTGATGGCGCTGATGCGTCCCCATATCGGGCGGCCTGTGTTCATCGAATGTCACCGTCTCAGCAGCTTCAGTGAACGGGGGACGGATGTGGATGTGGTGTTGGATCTGATGATTCACGATTTGGATCTCGTGCTGTCCTTGAATCCTGGTCCTGTTGAAGAGGTGCGCGCCGCGGGGGTGGCGGTGTTGTCCTCCGCGATCGATATCGCCAACGCGCGCATTCAGTTCCAGAGCGGCTGCGTGGCTAACCTGACCTCCAGCCGCGTGTCGACAAATAAGATGCGCCGGCTGCGCCTCTTCCAACGAGACAACTATCTGTCGATCGATTTTCAGACGCGACAAGGGATGATTTGCCGACGTAGCGCCAAGGTCGGGGAGCGGCCGACCGTCGAGGTCGAACAGCTGCAGGGTGGAGACGAAGAACCCTTGAAGCTCCAACTTGAATCGTTTCTCCACGCAGCCAGCACCGGCACAAGGCCGGTGGTGTCGGGTGAGGATGGGGCGGCGGCAGTGGCCGTGGCGCATCAGGTCTTGCAGGCCATTGCGGCTTTTGCCGCTCGCCATGAAGAAGGGGGCAGCAGGGTATAGGGGGTAACGGCATAGAGGGGTAGTCGGGGTAGCGAGATAGAGGCTGCAAGCCCTTACCCCATTATCCCTCTGTCCCATTACCCCCGCTGCGAGGATATGCGAATTCTGATCGTAACAGGCGAAGCCTCGGGTGATCTCCATGGGGCCCATTTAGCCAAAGCGATCATAGCGCTCGACCCGACGGTCGAGCTGGTCGGCATTGGGGGGGCTGCGATGCGCGCCGCGGGTGTGAAACTTGTGCCGGGTGTCCCGCAGTTGGATGTGATGGGATTGGTCGGGCTGTCCGCCATCCCAGCCGTGGTCCAGCGCGTGCGCGCCATCCGGCGGGTGCTGAAGGCAGAGGCTTGGGATCTCGTCGTGCTGATTGATAATCCAGGGCTGAACTTTCATTTCGCCCGGGTTGCCAAAGCCGCCGGTCGACGTGTGCTCTACTACATTGCCCCACAAGTGTGGGCCTGGCGACCGGGGCGCATGAAGTGGATTCAGCGCCGGGTTGATCATGTCGTCGTCATCCTTCCATTCGAGCCGGAACTCTATCGTCGGGCAGGAGTTCGTTGCACGTTCGTCGGCCATCCACTGCTTGATGAGGTGGCGCCGCATTATGATCGCACGAAGCTTCGCGGGGAGTTCGGCGTGGACGAGTCCGCCCGCGTCGTCGGGTTGCTACCGGGGAGTCGAGTGAGCGAAGTCGAAATGCTTCTGCCGGTGCTCCTCAAGGCGGCTGTCCGACTGGTCGCGGCCGAACCGGGAACGCAATTTATCCTGGCGCAGGCCTCCTCAATTCACGATAATCTGATCCAGACCCTGCTGCAGCACAGCCCTGTGCCGATCCGCGTGGTGCACGATCAGGCCAGTGAGGTCATGGCCCTCTCCGATGTGTTATTAATTGCGTCGGGGACTGCTACCTTGCAGGCGGCGGTGGTGGGGACTCCCATGGTGTTGCTGTACAAGACCTCGCCGGTGACCTATCGGCTGGCGCGTTGGCTGATCAATGTGAAATGGATCGGACTCGTCAATCTGGTGGCCGGCCGATCGGTCGTGCCGGAACTGATTCAGGATGAGGCGACGGCCGAGCGATTGTGTCAGGAAGTTCTGCACCTCTTGCGCGATCCCTTGGCATATAATGAGATGAAAGAGGGGCTGCGACAGGTTCGGCAATCATTGGGGGAACCCGGTGCCTCCCGCCGGGCTGCACAGGTGGCATTGTCTGAATGTCGACGCTAGATCGCTTGACACGATTATTCCGCTACCTGAAGCCCTATCGGGTCCGGTTGGGTGCGGCGCTCGTCTGCTCGGCGTTGGTGGCGGCCTTCTCCGGCGCCTATGCCTGGCTCGTCAAGCCGGTCCTCGACGAGATTTTCATCAACAAGAACGAAAGCCTCCTGCTCGTCCTCCCGCTCGCGCTCTTCATCGTGTCGGTGCTCAAGAGTGCCTTCAACTACGGCCAAAACTATCTCATGAACTATGTCGGGAATCAGGTGATCACCGACATTCGACAGGAGTTGTTTGGGAAGCTCATTCGGCTGCCCGTTCCCTATCACGATGTGAATACCTCGGGGCGGTTGGTATCCCGTGTGGTGAACGACGTCACGTTGATGGCCAACGCGGTGGCGGGAGTGCTGAAAGATATTTTTCAGCAGGGCCTCACGTTTCTGGCCATGATGGGCGTGATTTTCTATCAGAATTGGCGGCTGGCCGGCCTCTCGATGATTGTCATTCCCTTGGCCGTGTTCACGATGGTGCGGATGGGGAAGCGTTTGCGGGCGCTGGCGGCAAGCGGCCAGGAGCGGATGGGGGATATGGCCTCCACACTTCAGGAAACGTTATCCGGCATTCGCATGGTGAAGGCGTACGGGCGCGAAGAAGCAGAGGAGATGCGATTTCAACAGAGCAACCGCGCCTTCCTCAATACGACGATGAAGGCGATCCAGGTCTCCTCTCTCGGGTCGTCGCATATGGAAGTGATCGGCGTCGTGGGGGTCGCGGGAATTATTTGGTATGGCGGTTTCCTTGTGATCAACGGCTCGATGACGCCGGGGGCGTTTTTTTCATTTCTGACGGCGATGTTCATGGCCTATACGCCGATTCGTCGATTATCCGGTTCCAATAATTCGATTCAACAGGCGCTCGCCGCGGCGGAACGAGTCTTTAGCGTCTTGGACCTCAAGACCGAGCAGGATGCGGATCGGGGCCAGTTGGAGTTGCCGCGGGTTGCACAGTCGGTGACATTTGACGACGTGACGTTTCATTATGAGAGTCAGGCTGGTGCCGGCCCTCAACGACATCAACCTGACGATTCGCGCCGGAGAAATGGTGGCTCTCGTGGGCAGCAGTGGAAGCGGAAAGACGACTCTGGTCAATCTGATCCCGCGCTTTTACGAGCCGACTGCCGGTCGTATTCTCATCGACGGGGTCGACATTCAGTCGTACACCCTCCGCTCGCTCCGATCGCAGATTGGTATGGTGTCGCAAGATGTAGTCTTGTTTGACGACAGCATTCGTAACAACATTGCCTTTGGACGGGAGGACGCGACCGACGAAGACATTATCCAGGCGGCACGATCGGCCTATGCCCATGATTTTGTCGAGCGCCTTCCGCAAGGGTATCAGACAGTCGTCGGTGAAAAAGGGGTGAAACTCTCCGGCGGGGAGCGGCAGCGCTTGGCCATTGCCCGCGCGATCTTGCGCGATCCCCCCTTGCTCATTCTCGATGAAGCCACATCGGCGTTGGACACCGAGTCCGAACGGGTCGTTCAGCTGGCGCTCGCCAATTTGATGAAGAACCGGACGACCGTCGTCATTGCCCATCGGCTCTCCACGATCCAACGGGCCGATCGGATCATGGTCCTGGCGCGAGGATCGATCGTCGAAGTGGGGACGCACGACGAGCTGCTTCGCTGCGGGGGACAGTACCAGCGGCTCCATGCGATGCAGTTCCAGGATGTGCCCGATGCGTAACCCCGCCTTGAAGCGAATCGAGAAGTGGGTGAAGCTCTCCGTGCTCCCTCCGATCGGGGCTTCAGTGATTCGAGGGCTGGGGCGATCAATGCGTATTGAGACCAAGGGCCAGGAGTCGATCGATGCGCTGTACCGGGAAGGGAAACGCGTCATCATCGCCTTCTGGCATGCGCGTCAGCTCATGATGCCCCTGACATACCGGGGGACGGAGGCTTATATTCTTATCAGCCAGCATCAGGACGGAGAAATCATCGCACGAATTGTCGAACGGTTCGGGCTGAAGGCCGTCCGAGGGTCGAGTACCAGAGGCGGTGTCGAGGCGTTACGCGAACTGATTCGCTTAGGACGGTCCGGAGTGGATCTCGTGGTGACGCCAGACGGGCCCAAAGGCCCGGCCCAGCTAGCCAAGATGGGCGTCATCCAATTGGCACGGGCCTCAGGCCTGCCGATTGTCCCGTTAACCTTCGGTTGCTCAAAAAAAAACACTTTGCGAGCTGGGATCGCTTCATGGTTCCGTATCCTTGGTCGCGCGGTCTGTATCTCTGGGGGGCTCCCATCTGGGTGCCGCGCGAGCTAGATGAGTCGGCTCTGGAGGCGAAACGGCTGGAGCTTGAAACGACCTTAAACAGGATGACTGCAGAGGTCGACGAGGCTGTCGGCTCATAGCCAGGTTGCTGAAAAGCCCGCCAGTGTTGTTCTCGCGACGCCCGGAGGTTTACGGTATGACACACAGTACGATTCGCCTCTTTGCTTGCTGCGGCCTAGTTGCCAGAATGTTTCAGCCTTCTGCGTAGCGGCTCCGTCGTCGTCTCAATTGTGCGTCTGATTCACGGGTGGCGCCATACCGCCTTCCTGTGGCCGAGTAGGTCAACCCTATGTGGCATCTCCTCTACAATGCGGCATTGCTGATCACCTCCCCGCTTATTCTTGCGGTGCTGCTCGCCAAACAACGGTGCCGTCGCGGGTTGCCGCAACGGCTGGGACTAGAAAATAGTCTGTCCGGTCTATCTAGTTCGTCTGGTCTATCTGATCGACGAGACAGGCCAACTAGACCGGACAGACCAGTGATTTGGATTCATGCCGTCTCTCTCGGTGAAGTGGTGGCGGTGACACCGCTCGTCAACGAGCTGCATCGCCGTCATCCCGAGTACCGCCTGGTGGTCTCGACGGTGACCGAGACAGGACGTGAAGCCGTGGAGCAACGGCTGGCCGGTGTGGCAGAGCATTGTTATGCGCCGCTCGATTTTCCCTGGGTCGTCTCCCGCTTCATCGAACGACTGCAACCCTGCCTCTATCTTTTCGTCGAGACCGAACTCTGGCCGAATCTCTTGTGGCAACTGCGCCGCCGTGGAGTGCCGACTGCCCTCGTGAACGGTCGGCTCTCGACCAGGTCCTTTGCGCGGCAGCAGTGGGCGCCTGTGCGATCGTTCTATCGGACGATCTTGCAGCCGCTCAGCCTCTGCCTGATGCAGTCGGACCGGGACGTCGACCGTATCATTGCGCTGGGAGCAGAGGCCTCTCGAGTCAGGCGAACAGGGAATATCAAGTTCGATCAGCCGATACCAGCTCTCGCGGAGGGTGGGCCGACCAGGGCTCAGCTTGGGCTTCAGGATACGGAACGGTTGTTTGTCGCAGGCAGTACCCATCCCGGTGAGGAGGAGACCCTGGTGGAGTGCTATCTGGCGCTCGTGACTCAGTGTCCTTCAGCGGTTTTGCTGCTGGCTCCTCGACACATTGAACGAGCGGAATCGGTGGAGGCGATGATTCGGGCGCGCGGGCTTGCCGTACAGCGTCGCAGTTCCATCGGGCAGGCCGGCGCGCTGCGGTCCAGCGGTCCCCGTGTGGTGGTGCTCGATTCGCGGGGCGAATTGGCTGTGATCTACCGGGAAGCTGTGGTGGCATTTGTGGGAGGCACGCTCGTTCCGGTTGGTGGACATAACTTGCTGGAACCGGCTCTGTGGGCGAAGCCGGTGTTGTTCGGTCCCTACACCGACCACTGTGCGGAAATTGCAGAACTCTTGATTCAGGCGGGAGGGGGCCGTCGGGTTCTCCAGGCGGAGGACCTCACCCGACAGGTATTGGCCCTCTTTTCTGATGACGAGGAACGGAAGCGGATGGGCCGGTCGGCTCGTGAGGTGGTCGAACAGAATCAGGGAGCCTTGCAACAGACGCTGGAGGCCATCGAGAGGCTGCTGACGCCGCAGCAAGGCACCAGCGGGTCTCCTCTCGCAGACCGATCGCTTCCCGTCATGGCTGGACGATAGCAAACAAGGTGTTGAATCCTGGGACAAAGGTCAGATGGTGGCTGCTGTGGGCCGCAATCCCTTATGGGGTCGTTGCGCAGCTGCGCGCGCTCCTGTACTACTGGGGCTGGTTCGTCCAGCGGAGATTACCGGTTCCCGTGCTGAGCGTCGGGAATCTCACGCTGGGCGGGACAGGAAAAACGCCGGTGGTCATCTTGCTTGCCGATTGGCTCCTGGCACAGGGGAGGCGGGTGGCGATTCTCAGCCGGGGCTATCGACGGACAAGCACGGATCCGTATCTGTTAGTGTCGAATGGCGAGCGCCTGCTGGTCGGCCCTGACGAGGCAGGTGATGAGCCATTCTTGATGGCGCAGCGTTGTCCCAAGGCGATCGTGGCCGTTGGCGCTGATCGCTATGAGCTCGGATACTGGGTCTTGGATCGATTTCCAATTGATTGTCTGATACTCGACGATGGGTTTCAGCACCTGGGGCTCTATCGCGACGTGAATCTCTTGCTGGTCGATGCGACGGATGCGGACGGGCTTGCGGCCCTGGTGCCGGCCGGTCGGCTCAGGGAGCCGCTTAAGGCGGCGGCGCGCGCGACCGCGATCGTGGTCACGAGAGCGGACGTGCCGGCTCAGGTGACAGAGGTTTGTCGCAGGCTGCAGGCCGCGATCGGTCCGATGCCGGAGCCCGATCCAGGTGGTCTTTGGTCCGGACAGTCTCGTGGCGGTAATGACCGGAGCGTCACAGGCGCTTCCCTGGGCCAAGGGAAAGACAGCCCTGCTCTGTAGCGGCGTGGGACATGCCGGATCATTTCGCTCCCTCGTCGAGAGGATTGGGATCAGGATTCTGGATGAAGTGGTCTATGCCGATCACCATGCCTATACGGGTCAGGATGTCGAGCGACTGCGAGCCAGAGCGACTGAACTCCAGGCTGAGCTGGTCGTGACGACGGAGAAAGACGCCTGCAAGTTGGCCGCGCTGCTCCACCCAACCGATAACTGGTGGGCAGTCCGGCTGGCCACAGACGTGATAGTGGGGGAAGATCGGCTCAAGCAGCTCGCGTTGAATCAACTGAACAGCATTCCGGTGGAGGCTTGTGGATAGAGAAGCCATCAAAAGAATTCTTGTGCGCGGACCCAACTGGCTTGGCGATGCGGTGATGTGTGAGCCGGCACTCCGTGGATTGCGGAGCCTGTTTCCTGACGCTCAGATCGCGCTGTTGGTCAAACCGGCTGTGGCCGATCTGTTCGCGGGCCATCCGGCATTGACGCGTGTGCTGACCTACGATACCAAAGGGCGTCATGCGGGGCTCTCCGGTAAGTGGGCGCTGGCCGGGCAGTTGCGGCGGCAAGGCTTCGATCTGGCGGTACTGTTTCAGAATGCGTTCGAGGCGGCACTCCTGACTTTCCTGGCCGGTGTGCCTCGGCGCTATGGGTATGCGACAGACGGCCGAAGCTTACTGTTGTCGGATCCAGTCGCTGCGCCGGATCGTCGCACGCTCGTCCATCAAGTCCTCTATTATTGGGATCTGTTGAAGCCGTTGGGCCTCACGGGCGATCCCTCCGCACCGGAGCTCGTCGTCTTTCCCGAGGAGGAGCAGGCCATGGCGAGGCGATTCGCCCAGGGCGGATTGGCCGCCACGGATGTCGTCGTTGGGATCAACCCTGGCTCGACTTACGGTGGGGCCAAACGCTGGTTGCCCGAACGGTTTGCCGAGGTCACGGAACGGCTCTGCCGCACGATTCGAGACTCCCGTGAACAACAAGTGAGCGTAGTCATTTTTGGGGCAAAGGGGGAAGAGCATTTGGGTCAGGAGATTGCTGCGCGTCTCTCGTCCCGATCCCTGGTTCTGTCCGGGGCGACGACGATCCGGGAATTGATGGCGGCGGTCAAACGGTGCGCCGTGCTCCTCACGAATGATACTGGTCCCATGCACATCGCCTCTTCGTTCCAGGTACCGGTCGTCGCGATCTTTGGGCCGACCGATTGGCGCACCACGTCGCCCTTTGGGAGCGCCCATGCCATTGTGCGGCAGCCGGTCGATTGCGCTCCCTGCCTGTTGCGTGAATGTCCCATTGACCATCGCTGCATGACAAGGGTGACGGTTGATCAGGTGCATGAGGCGGCGGTCAGGCAGCTAGGGGGGCAAGGGGCAAGGGGCGAGGGGCGAGAGGATTTGCAGGCAGACCTCTCGCCTCGTGCCTCTCGCCTCGTGCCTCCAGCGGGGATTGCCCCGCTGGACGGTGTCACCGTCTTTCTGGATCGAGATGGAACATTGAACCACGATCCAGGCTTTCTGAAAGTCGCCGCTGAGCTGAAGTTGTTGACAGGGGTCGGGCCAGCTCTGGCGCGCTTGAAACGGGCTGGGGTGAGATTAGTGGTCGTGACCAATCAATCCGGTGTCGGGCGCGGGATCTTTACCCTCAAGGATCTGGAATCGATCCATGCCAGACTGGAAGGTCTTTTGGAGCAGGAAGGTGTGGCACTCGACGCGATTTATTTTTGCCCGCACCATCCTGACGATGGCTGCCGCTGTCGCAAACCCGAGGTCGGAATGGTGGAGCGGGCTGCGACGGAGTTGCACCTGGATCTCCGACGTTCCTATGTGATCGGCGATCACGCATGCGACATACAATTGGCCCACAGGGTGGGCGCCAAGGCTATTCTCCTCACAACCGCGCTGGTGGACGCGCAGGCGCTGGATATGCTCAAGGCTGAACAGGCTATGCCGGATGCGGTAGCGAGGTCTATGGCCGAAGCAGTTGACTGGATTCTGGATGATGCAGCAAAGGGCGCTCAGCTATCAGCCGTGACAGGCGCGACGAGCGGGAAAGGGCGCGACGAGCGGGAAAAGCGAGACGGGCAAGACTCGTGAAACTGTGAATCTCGCACGTCATTCCTGTCTCGCTCGTCGCGCGCGCAACTAGCTGACGGCATACATGATGTCCGATTATCGCCACATCTTGTTAATTAAGCCGAGTTCACTGGGCGACATCGTGCATGCGATGCCGACCTGTGCGGCAATTCACCGGGCCTATCCCAAAGCTCGACTGACCTGGCTGGTCAAGCGTGAGTGGGCTGGTCTCGTCGAGCGAATCGATGGGGTGGATCGGGTCTGGTCGGTGGAATCGACGCTCAAGGGGTGGCTCTCCGAGGTGTCCCCTCTTCGTGCGGAGCGCTTTGATCTTGTCCTTGATCTTCAAGGTCTCTTTCGGAGCGCCGCCATCGGGTGGCTCACCGGATCTCCTCTGCTTGTGGGATTTGCCAATGGGCGAGAGGGGAGTCCCTGGTTCTATTCGAGGTGCGTGTCGGTTCCACAAGTGGAGATGCACGCAGTCGATCGCTACCTGTTAGTAGCCAAGGCCGTGGGGGCTGTGGAGTCCGGTACGCCGGAGTTCCGTTTTCGCATCCCGCAAACCGATTATGATGAGGTCGATCGCCTGTTGAGCCGATCCGGCGTGACGCCTGGAACAAGTTGGGTGGCGATGAATGTCTCTGCCCGGTGGCCGACCAAGAGGTGGCCGGCTGCGTCGTTCGCCGAAGTCGCGGATCGGCTGCAGCAAGAAGGATTTGGGACGGTGGTGATGATCGGCGGCCCCGACGAACGAGCGGATGTCGCTGCGGTGAGCGGGAGGATGAAGGCCCCTGCCGTCAATCTGGTCGGAGCTACGACGGTGGGGTTGCTGCCGGCACTACTGAGCAAGGCATCGCTGCTGATTACGAACGATTCAGGTCCAATGCATATCGCGGCGGCGGCTGGTACGCCGGTCGTGGCCCTGTTCGGGCCGACGAGTGCGGTTCGGACCGGTCCCTATGGGGCGGGTCATCAGGTCTTGACGGGAAACGTGCCCTGCAGACCCTGTTTCAGTCGGACGTGCCACAATAGTCTGCCCTTGGAGTGTTTGCGAATGGTATCGCCGGAACAAGTCATTGGCGGCGGCTCGAGCGCAGCGGTCCCTGCGGATGGTTCCCCGATGAATGTCCTCTTAGTCAGGCCTGACGGGATCGGCGATGAAATTCTGTGTCTGCCGGTCGCATCCGCATTGCGCAGGCTCCTGCCAGAGGCGCGGATCACCTTCCTGTCCAGCGAGTACGCAGCCCCGCTCTTGGCTCACCATCCGGATCTCGACGAGGTCTGGATGGTCACGGGCCGGGAATCCCTGCGCGAGCTGGTATCGTTGTTTCGCCGGGCCGTCGATGCCGTGGTCTTTCTCAAACCGTTCAAGCGTTTGATGTGGGCGGCGTTCCTGGCGCGGGTTCCGATTCGAGTGGCGACAGGCTACCGCTGGTATAGTGTGTTGGCGAATCGTCGGGTCTATGAACATCGGAAAGATTTTTCCAAGCATGAAACCGCGTATAACGTCGGCATGCTCGCGGGGCTTGGATTGCAGCCTGGCATCGTCTCTCCACCGAGTCTCGTCCTGACTGATGAAGAACGAGCGCGGGGACAGGAGCGGTTGCACGGGATGGCGACACCCAGGGTCGTGCTCCACCCAGGCGGGTTTGCGGCCCGCCGCTGGCGCGTTGAACACTATCATTCGCTCGTGCATGAGTTGCATCGGAAGGGGGTGGGGATAGTGTTGACCGGAAGCCAGGCGGAAGCAGACATGTTCAACCAGCACGTGAACAGTGACGCGCCGCTTCCTGCCTCGGTCCTGAATCTTATGGGTCAGCTATCGGTGCGCGAATTGATGGCCGTGATTGCGGCGAGTCACGCAGTGGTCTCCGGGGCCACAGGCCCGGCTCATATTGCCGCAGCCTGCGGTGTTCCGAATGTCAGTCTGTTCGATCCACGGCGCAACAATCTTCCGACCCGTTGGCAGCCGCTCGGCAAAGGACTGGTCCTGCGTCCTGATGTGCCGACCTGCGAAAAGTGCATTTACGAGGCCTGTCCCTATTGGGATTGCCTCGACCGGCTGACAGTGGAGTCGGTTGCACAGCACGTGCTCCAGGTGGCCGGAGATCCCTCCCCACTGAAAGTGCTCCATGTATAGCAGGATGCTGAAAAAGTCCACCAGCGGCGTTCTCGCATCGTTCCGGCCCTCAACGTACCCCAGAGGGTATGCCTCGGTCCTTCACTCGCTGCGGCCTTGCTGGACGAACTTTTTGAGTATCCTGCCTGGTCGTGTCCTGTTGTCCGAGACATGCGGGCCATTGAATTCTCGGTGGGCCAGCATCGTTTTGCCGCAGCCTGCACCGCTAAGGGTTGTGCATGTCTAAATTGTCGGTCTATGTCATCGCCTACAACGATGAGCCCAACATGCGGGCTTGTCTTGAGTCTGTGGCAGGCTGGGGTGATGAGTTGATCGTCGTGGACTCGTACAGCACCGATCGGACCGCGGCGATCAGCCGCGAATTTACCGACAAAGTGTACCAAGTCGAGTTTCATGGATTCGGACAATTGCGCAACAAGGCAGTCGCACTCACGACCCATGAGTGGGTCTTCAGTCTGGATAGCGATGAGAGGATGACGCCTGAGTTGCGGGAAGAGGTTCGACTGGTGCTCGACCGCGGACCGGACTCGGATGCCTACTTCGTGCCACGGAAAAACTATTTTTTGGGTCGGTGGATCAAACATTGCGGCTGGTACCCCGATTATCGGCAACCGCAGTTGTTTCGAAAGGGACGGTTTCGTTATCGCGAAGAACTTGTCCATGAGAGTTTTGATTGTGATGGGCCGGTCGGGTTTCTCAAGAGTCCCGCGCTGCAGTATCCGTTTCGAGACATCGATCACTACGTGGCGAAGCAGGATCGCTACTCCGACCTGATGGCCCGTCGCATGGCGGAGCAAGGCCGGCGGTTCTCCTTCCATCACCTGATCACCCATCCGCTCGGGGCGTTTCTAAAGATGTATGTGCAGCGGGCCGGCTTTCTCGACGGCATGCCTGGCTTGATTCTTTCCGGACTCTATGCCTATTACACCTTCATGAAGTATGCGAAATTGTGGGAATTGGCCAGGGACCGGGATGTGATGGTGAGGCCATAACGAGGCAGGTGGTCGAGAGGGTGGCGCGATGAAGGTCAGCGGATTTACATTTGTGCGGAACGTTGTGAAGTACGACTATCCGGTCGTGGAATCGATCCGTTCCATTTTGCCCGTGGTCGATGAGTTCATCGTGAATGTCGGGCGGTGCGACGACGGCACGCTTGAACTAATTCGCTCGATCGGAGACCCGAAGATCAGAATCGTGGAGTCGGTTTGGGACGAGACGTTGCGAAAAGATGGACTGATCTACGCCCAACAGACCAACATTGCGTTGTCACACTGTACCGGGGATTGGGCGTTCTACATTCAAGCCGACGAGGTTGTGCACGAAGACGATTTGCCGATCATCCAGAAGGCGATGAGCCGCCATCTCGGTACTCCCGAGGTAAAAGGGCTCCTGTTCCGGTATCTGCATTTTATCGCGGACTATTGGTCGACGAATCCCTGGTATTACCACAAAGCCGTGCGGATCATTCGAAACAACGGTGAGGTGGAGTCCTGCGGCGATGCCGTGGGATTCCATCTCAAGTCAACGCAGCAGTATCTCCAGAGCGGACCGAAGGAATGGATTGCCCCATCGGGCGGGCGAGTCTTTCACTATGGGTGGGTGAAAGACCCTAAAACGATGCTGGAAAAAAAACGGGAGCAAGTGGCGGTCTATCATGGAGGCCAGGTTCCTGCCGTAGAGGCCCAGCAACTTGCGCACGACAGCTTTCAGTTTGAGGACTATGCCATGTTGAAGGAATTCGGTGGATCGCACCCAGCGGTGATGGCGGATCGTCTCCGATCCTCTCGGCGCTGGGCAGCGCGCCGCAATCGCTGGCTGAATCTTCAGTTTTATCGGGAAGTCCTGCGACGCGGGTTTCGGGGATAACGTGAGAGGTCGGCCGAGCGTCACATCATGCTAAGTATCATTGTCGCTGTTCACAATCAGTTGGGGCACAACGAACTGTTTTTGGAGGGGATCCAGCGCTATTCGACCGGTCCGTACGAAGTCATCGTCATCGACAATCATTCGACGGACGGCTCGGCGGAGTTCTTCGAGGCGAACGGGTGCCGGGTGATTCGAAATGATCGAAACCTCTGTTACCCGGAATCGATGAATCTCGGCTCCCGCGCGGCGCGCGGAGAGTTCCTGTGCCACATCAACAACGATTTGTACGTCGCGCCGAACTGGAACGGATTCTTGATCGAGGCGATGGAGCGACATCGGCTGGATGCCGCGTCGCCGCTGGGGCTGGAAATGATGCCGACTGCCTCCTTGACCGATTGGATGCAGGGACGCTGGGCGGCGATCGGGCAAGGGCGGCTCTCCAGCGGAAAAGGCAGCGAACAGCTGCGAACGATGATCCAAGCGATGTACGGCGACTGGGAACGCTATTGCGGGGAGGCCCACCGTGCGTTCGCCGGCACGATGTTTGAGGGGATTGTCGGATCTTGCGTCATGATCAGGCGATCGGCCTATGATGCGCTCGGCGGTTTGGACGAACGGGTTCAATCCGCTGATTGGGATTTGTATTTCACCTTGCGCAAACGCGAGCAGGTAATCGGGGATGTGAAGCGATGCATGGTCGTGGGAGCGTCGTTCGTGCATCATTTCATCCGGGCGACGATCAAGAGTAAGCGGGAGCCGTTTGCCTGCACTCATGAACGATGGACGATCGACCGGAAGTGGAGCCAGGCCGAACAAGCCCAGTTGTGGTGTAAACCGGCGGAGTTTTCCACTTCGTCCTTCGGGCAGCGTCTCACTCGGCATGTAGTGAAACCTGTGAAGAAATTGGTTCAGGAACTGGATCGCGCCACGGCTTGGCGCCGACTCTGGATCAGTCCCGATCGAGTGGTTCGTCAGTACCGCCGGCAGTTCGAGCAGGCGGCGACACTGCTGCCCAGTGGAGTGCCGTCATGACTAGTGTATCCGGTCTGTCCACCCTGGCTTGTGTCGTCATCACGAAAAACGAAGAGGCGAATATTCAGGACTGTCTGAGGTCGGTTCAGTGGGCCAATGAACTGATCGTGGTCGATGCGGAGAGCTGTGATCGAACCGTGGAGCTGGCCCGAGCTTGCGGGGCGAAGGTTTCTGTGCGCCCCTGGCCCGGCTTTGGTCTGCAGAAGAATTTCGGGATGGCACAGGCCTCGTCTGACTGGATTCTGATCCTCGATGCCGATGAACGAGTGACCGAGGAACTTCGTGGAGAGGTGCGAAGCTGCCTGGAGCGATGGAGGCCTGGCGCCCCCGTGGCCTATCGGATTCCCAGGCGGAATTTTTTTTATGGAGCCTGGGTACGAGGGGGCGGTGTCTATCCCGATTATCAAGTGCGCCTGTTTCGCCGGGGGCTCGCTCAGTACAACGATGTCGCGGTGCATGAAAATCTCATTGTCGATGGAGAGATTGGGACATTGGTCGGGCACCTTGATCATTACACGGAGCGGCGCATTCAGGATCACTTCAAGAAATTCGGGCTCTATACCACGCTGGCGGCACAGGAGAAGGCCAAGAAGGTTCGGACGGTTCGCTGGCTTGACCTTGTTTTCCGTCCACTGGTGGTATTGGTCAAAACCTATGTATTGAAACAGGGGTTTCGCGATGGAGTGCGCGGACTCATTGTCTGTGTCTTCGCCAGCATGTACACCTTTGTGAAATATGCCAAGCTGTGGGATGCAACCAGGCAGGCCGCCTCTCAACCGGACGCCAGGTAGTGGGCACGCGAATCCTGTACGTGCATGGGGTTGAAGCCATCGGTGGGGCGGAACGCGATCTGATTGCATTACTGAAGACGCTTGATCGACAGAAATGGGAGCCGCATGTGGTCTGTCCGGAGACTGGCCCATTCCGGGATCAGCTCCAGGCCATTGCCGTCCCCACTCACCCGCTCAACCTTCCTCCCTGGAGAAAAGTCCGCTCGTTCTTCCAGCGCCGATCGGCGGTCCGGCGTCTGGAGGCTCTCGTGAATCAACTCGATCCAGCCATGATTCATGTGAACGATATCTGGTGGGTGCCCCATACCGTGAGGGCTATCGGGAGTCGTAAGTCCAATCCCATGTCGATCGTGGCCCATGTGAGACAGGAAATCGAGCCGGCAAAGGTACGACGCTATGAGCTTGATCGAGTAGAGGCCGTCATTGCGATTTCTCAGCAGATTGAAGAGTCGCTGATTGCTGGTGGGGTGTCGGCGAGAAAGGTCCGGACCGTCTACAGCGGTATCGAACTTTCCGAGAGACAACTCACACGCCATGACCAGGCGATTCGACAGATGATCGGGATCCCAAACGGGGCCGTCTTATTAGGCACCATCGCCAACCTGTTTCCACGAAAAGGCTATGAGGTCATGCTTCGGGCCCTCCCGGCTATCGTCCGTGCGGTACCCACGGTGCACTACGTGATCGTGGGCAGTGACGATAACGACTATGCCGGTCAATTGAAGAGGCTCGCTCACGAGTTGAAGATCGCCGATCGCGTGCATATCGTTGGCTTTCAAGACCCGGTTCAGCCGTTCTTGGCTTCCCTCGATTTGTATGTGCACCCAGCACTCATGGAGGGGTTTGGGATCGCTGTCGTCGAAGCGATGGCGATGGGGAAAGCAGTGGTGGCGACCACGACAGGGGGGCTTCCCGAAGTCGTGGCGCAGGGAGAGACGGGCCTGCTTGTTCCTCCGGGAGATATCGAATCATTGGCCGCAACCGTGGTGTCTCTCCTCCTGGACCGAGTCCGACGAGAGCAGATGGGCCGTAACGGGAGGGCGCGTGCACACGAGCGGTTTAGTCTTGGTGCGTCCGTCGCGCAGATGGAACAGCTCTATGGTGAGGTGCTGGCAGCACAGAAGGGGCGAGGATGAGAATCGGTTTTGATGCCAATCCGATGGTGGGCGATATGGGTGGGGTGGGGTGGCACAGCTATCACCTGCTCCGTACGATGCTGGCACAGCTAGAAGGAATCGAGTTTGTGGCCTATGCCAAACCGGGCGCTGACCAGCCTGACTCTGTGAAGGCGTGGCCGGGCGTTGAGCGGCTCCAGTGGGTGAACTCGAGCCGATGGGGGATGGGGAAGCGGGGTTCGTCCGATCAGTTGGATCTGTACCATGGGACAAACTTTCGGATGCAGACAGTCGGGCGTTACGGCGGGGTCGTGACCATTCACGATCTTTGGCTGGATCGCCATCCCGAGTACTCGAAGAAGATGTTGGGCCAATGGCCGTCGGCGTTCAAGACGAGACAAACCGCGCTACGAGCCAGAAAAGCCATCACGGTGTCCGAGTTTTCCGCCAGAGAACTCGTGGAACTCTATGGTTTGAAACGCGAGCATATCAGGGTGATTCCCAATGGAGTGTCGGAGGATTTCGTGCCACGTAGGGATGATCAGGCGATGGCGGAGTTGCGGAAACGGATCGGTCTGACGGCCGAGCACTATCTGTTGTTTATTGGAGGGGCAGACCCGCGCAAGAATCATCAGATATTTCTTGAAGCGGCAGAGATGGTGCGGAAGAAACTGGGATCGAGAATGTTGGTCCTTGTCGGCTCGCCCATCCATCCGTTCGGGAACTATGAGGAGACGGCTCGAAGGCGCAGCTTAAGGGAAAAGGTGCTCTGCCCGGGACGGTTGTCCACGAACGATCTGCAGCTGTTGTATTCCTCCACCGATCTGTTCGTGTTCCCTTCGTTGTACGAAGGGTTCGGGATGCCCGTGTTGGAAGCGATGGCCTGTGGGGCGCCGGTACTCACGTCCAATTCGACCGCGTTGGCTGAAGTGGCGGGTGATGCGGCGGTGTTGGTAGATCCTCAAGACGCGCGGGCGCTCGGAACGGCGATGATCCGTGTGCTTGAGGATGAGCCGCTTCGAGCCACCTTGAGGATCAAAGGATTTGATCGTGCCAAGCAGTTCTCCTGGGAGCAGGCCGCGACCAAGACCATCGCGCTGTACCGGGAGCTGTGCCACGATGACCGTTAAACGTCAATCGTGAAGCGCTCAACGAGAGGAAAGTAAACCGGCTGGTTCTTGCGGTTAACGATTCACAAGCATGAGAAACGTCCTTATCATCAAACTCCGCTACCTCGGTGACGTCTTGTTGGCGACGCCGACCGTGCGAGCCATCAAAGCCGCACGACCGGATGTCCGGGTTACGATGATGGTGAATCGCGGGACCGAAGACGTGTTGTCAGGAAACCCGGACCTGGACGAGATCATGGTCCTCGATAAAGGATCTCTGACGGCACAATGGCGGCTTATTGCCGGACTGCGTCGTCGGCAATTCGACACAGTGATCGATTTGACTGATGGAGACCGGTCTGCATTTTTAAGTTGGATCAGCAGGGCGCCGGTTCGGATTGGATTCAACGACGAGCATCGTTGGCGAGGGCGGTGCTACACACAGGTGGTCCGGCCTGTGCCAGGTGTGCGGCACAGGATTGACCGGGACCTGGAAGCCCTCAAGTCCTTGAGCATCCCAGCCGGATCAATGGATCCTCAACTTTGGCTGACGCCAGAAGAGGAGAACAGTGCGGATCACCTGTTGGATCAACTCGGTGTTCAGCGATCGCAGTCGATGGTGATCCTGCAGCCCGGCGCCCGGTATTGGTTTAAGGCCTGGCCTCCGGAGCGGTTCGCGGAGTTGGCCGATCGTCTCACGTCCCAGTATGGTTGCCAGGTGTTGATCGGAGGCAGCGATCAGGATATCGATCTCGCACAACAGATTCGACAGATGGCGAAGAGTAGCCCCGTCATCATGGCAGGCCGTACAACCATTAGACAGTTCGCGGTCATCGCCAAAAAGTCAGCGCTCTTCGTTGGCAGCGATAGCGGCGCGATGCACATTGCCTCCGCAGGGGGCACTCCCGTGGTGGCGTTGTTTGGCCCGTCAAGCCCTCTCGAATGGGGGCCTCGTGGTGGCCCTGTGGAGGTGCTCTATAAGGGGCTCGATTGCCGCAGTTGCTTTCATCCGACCTGCAAAAGAGGCGAGGAGAATTGCATGAGGTTAATTGCGGTCCAGGAGGTGTTTACTGCCGCCCAGCGGCTGCTCCCCGTCGGGAAGCCGGGCTGTTCGGCCTCATGCAGTTCTTCAGGTCGCTGACGTAGATGTCTTTCCAGGTGCCAGTTTGTTTGTAGTTTGTACAGAGGTGACCTATGGGGCTTAGTCTTGATATCGGTTGTGGGGCGCACAAGCACCCTGGCGCGCTGGGAGTCGATCGGCGAAGTTTACCCGGGGTGGCCGTCGTCTGCGATTTTGATCATGGGCTTCCCTTTCGGGAGGGTAGTGTGACCACTGTATATCTGCACAATATCGTTGAGCACATGGATGATCTTGTCACGTTTATGGAAGAGCTGTATCGCATCTGTGAGCCAGGTGCGAAGGTTTATGTGCGAACCCCCTATTATGCCTCTCGCGAGGCCTTTGTTGATCCGACACATGTGCGCTATATCACTGAGGCCACGTTTGAGTACTTCGATTACCCGAACTATTACGGGCTCAAGACCAATTTTAAGATTCGCTCCACATACTTCAAGATGCGAAAACCGTTTAAGTTCATGCCGGGCTATTTCCAGAAACGCTTCCGCCGATACCTATGGAATGCCTGTATAGAAATGGACATAGAGCTTGAAGCAGTGAAGCCCATCTGAGGGCGCTTTGCGCGAAGGGGTATTCGATGCCATTGGTGAGTGTCGTGATCCCGGTGTACAACGGCGAGCGATTTCTCCGTGAATCGCTGGAGAGCGTATTCGCGCAAACGTTTCAGGATTATGAAATCGTTTGTGTGGATGACGGATCTACGGACGGCTCGTGCGCGTTGCTGCAACAATATGGCGCGCGGGTGAGAGTGATTCAACAGGCGAATGCAGGCCAAAGTGCAGCGCGCAATGTGGGTGTCCGACAAGCGACCGGGGCGTTCGTGGCCTTTCTGGATCAGGACGATCGATGGTATCCGTCCAAGCTCGCGCAGCAGGTTGCTGTACTGAATGCGGAGCCAGATGTTGTGCTGGTGCACTGTAACTACGATAGGATGGACGGCGATGGACGAGTACTGGTGGCGGGGGCAGCAATGGCTGAGCAGGCATCGGCTCTGGTGTCGCCGCTTGGCCGTTTGATTGGAGAAGCACTCGTCTTTCCTTCGGCGATGATGGTCCGACGCGACGTCTTCCAACGGGTGGGTGGATTCGATCCTGAGCTGCGAGGATTCGAGGATTTCGATCTCATCGCCAGGCTCAAACAGCAGGGGCCGCTTTGTTTTATTGAATGAATCCGGGATGGCCTACAGGCTTCATGCCGGCGGATTCACTCGGGCAGGGGGGATGGGGGTAATTCGTAGCCGGGAGCGCTTCCTGATTCGAATGCGGGCACTCTATGCGGGAGATCGAGTCAAGAATGCCCTTATCGATCACATGCTTGCCGATTGCTACTCGGATTGGGGGATGCATGACGCAAAGGATGGACAGCCGCGCAAGGGGTGGGTGAAGCTCATTCAAGCGCTGCAGCAGGATCCATGGAAGTTCCGCACCTATTCCAGGCTCGTTCGGGTCTCGCTACTGGCTTTTCTGGGTGGCCGAAAGCAGGATGCGTAGGCGACTGGTGTTAGTCGGATGCTGAAGAACCAGCCAGCGGCTATGGACCGTGAAGCGCGAAGCGCATGAGCCGGTTGATTTCCCTGGTAAATTTGGTCTATTTGGTTTGTTGGGTTGAACGAGACTGACCAGATGAACAAAACAAACCAGACGGACCAGACGGACCAGATCAACCTTTCCTGCCCGTCTTGCGCGGCTCCTCCGTAACCCTTCCTTCCAGGAACCGCACAAAGCCTAAAGTACCATGGTTGGCGATGAAGATCGGGTGCCGTAGTTTCTGCTTGACAGGAGAGGCCCGCCTGTTCATATTGTGAACGAGTTCCAAATTTACCCGTATAATTCATGGATTTACAGGGTCAGCGAGACCTTCTCCTCCTCAGCGAACTTGATCGAGATGGCGGGGCCACTCAGCGTACCCTTGCCATCAAACTTGGTGTCGCGCTCGGTCTGACCAATCTCTATCTCAAACGTCTAGCCCGCAAGGGCTACATTAAGGTCACGACGATCCCGCGCAATCGAATCAGGTATCTTTTGACGCCGCAGGGCTTCACGGAAAAGTCACGCCTGACCTATCTCTACATGCAGTACTCCCTCTCGTACTACCGTGATATGCGTACTCGGTTAAAAGAGATGATGTCGACGTTCGACGGCTCTCATGGCCAGCGGGTTGTGATCTACGGGACGACCGAGTTAGCCGAGTTGGCCTATCTGTCGCTTCGAGAGATGAATATCGACTGTGTGGGATTCATAGATGGAAGCTCGCGTGAGTCGTTCCTCTCCTGCCCGGTTTCTCCGCCGGATGGGATCGCTGGCTGGCAGTTTGACCGGGTGTTGATTGCGGATCTTGAGCATGGCGCCGCATGTGAAGAGCAATTGGTGCAGTCCGGAGTCCCGCGCGAGAAAGTGATGAGGCTCGGGTTACGTTCGTAGAGCAGACTGCTTCAATCAGTCGGGCTGCCGTTGTAGAGGGTTTTTTTGCTCGAAGATGTAAGTGAAAGGGCGGAGCTGTGCCCGGCTCTGGTCTGTTCGGTTGAAGAGGTTTGTTTGGTTTGTCTGGTTAGGAGAACCGGTGTGATTGATCAACAAATCCAAGCCACCAAATCAGCTAGACCAACGAAACAAACCAGATAAACAAAGTAAACGAGATCAATTGTGAAGCTCACTCGTTTTGAAGATCTAGACTGCTGGAAAGAAGCTCGACAACTGACGCTGCAAGTCTACGCAGCCATCGAACAGAACTCTGCATGGAAAAGAGATGTTCGCCTCTGTAGTCAGATTCAGAGTGCTGCGGGTTCGGTGATGGCCAATATTGCGGAAGGGTTTGTGCGTCGCTCGAACAAAGAGTTCGTGCAGTTCCTATTCATTGCCATGTCGTCATCTGCCGAAGTTCAAAGCCATCTGTATATCGCCGTGGACCAAGGATATATGTCCAAGGACGCATTTGAGTCGATTTACGCGCAGGCCGACAAAGCGGGTCAGAATCATCTCTGGTCTCATCAAGTACCTCCGCACCAAACAAACGAAATGAACCAGACAAACCAGATAGACCAAACGAACCAGACAAACGGTCTTCACTGGTATGCCCTTCGGACGCGGTCACGTCACGAAAAGGTTGTGCGCGACCAGCTTGCGAATCAGGGGATTGAGCCGTTATTGCCGACGGTAAAGCGTATGAATCAATGGAAGGATCGGAAGAAAGAAGTCGAGGTCCCTCTCTTTTCAGGGTACTGCTTTGTCCGCTTTGCATCGGAGCAAAAGCTACCGGTGCTCAAGACGATTGGAGTCGTCGACATTGTTGGCGCCAGCCATAGCCCGGAGCCGATCGCGGACGAGGAGATTGCGGCGCTCAGGACCTTGATGGCAAGTGTGCTTCCCTACGATTCGCATCCGTATCTGCACGAGGGCATGCATGTGGAAGTCGTTCGAGGTCCGCTGCAGGGCGTGCGTGGCATCTTGTTGCGGAAAGAAAAACGACACCGCTTGGTGCTGGGTGTTCGCCTTATTCAGCAAGCCGCAGCCGTGGAGATCGATGTCGCGGACGTCGTGCCGGTCTAGCAAGATGCTGAAAAAGTCCGCCAGGCTCTCAATCGGGCGACCGGCACGCCTAGCCTGCAAGAGCTAGAACTTCATCTGTCAGATGGTAGTGTGTGAAACATCATGAAGAAAATTGCGATTCTCCAGTCGAACTACATCCCGTGGAAAGGCTACTTTGACATGATCGCTGCGGTGGATGAATTCATCCTCTATGACGACATGCAGTACACCAAGCGCGACTGGCGCAACAGGAACCTCATCAAGACGCCGCAAGGACTGCAGTGGCTCACCGTTCCGGTCAAGGTCAAGGGGAGATACGATCAGACCGTCCGTGAAACAGAAATTGATGGCACTGACTGGGCACAAGTGCACTGGAAGGCACTGATCCGCAACTATCCCCGTGCCCAGCACTTCGAGGAAATCGCCAAGCTTTTCGAGCCGCTCTATATGCAGCGTGAGTACACCCTTTTATCCGCACTCAATCGGGAGTTCATCGAGGCTGTCTGTGCGTACCTTGGTATCACCACCAAGATCAGCAATTGTTGGGACTATGTCCTCACTAACGGCAAAACCGAGCGTCTTGCCGATCTATGCTTGCAGGCCGGGGGGACAGAATACATTTCCGGTCCCGCGGCCAAGGACTACGTCGAAGAGCAGCACTTTGCCCAGCGCGGCATCAAGCTGACTTGGTTCGATTATTCAGGCTACGTTGAATATCCTCAACTTTGGGGAGAATTCGCGCACGGCGTCTCCATTCTTGATTTGCTTTTCAACTGCGGCAAGGATGCGCCACGTTACATGAGGTATGTGCGGTCATGACTTCTTCAGGTAAGAAAATATCAAACGGAATAACTGAAATTCTCACTCATGTGGCTACCTACTACTCCGACAAGCTGGCCGAGCACGGTGAGACTGCACGTGGGGTAGATTGGAATGGCGAAGAAAGTCAGGTGCTCCGTTTCGAACAGTTGTGCAGGATCATCGAGAATTCTGGCGCATTTACCCTCAACGATCTGGGTTGTGGCTACGGTGCACTCTACGATTACTTGAACGCTCGATACCAGAATTACATCTATAACGGCTACGATGTTTCAGACGATATGATTCGATCCGCCCAAGATCGCTACCGCCGAAAACCGAACGCCAACTTTGCTGTTGCCGCCGAGCCGAAGGCTATAGAGGATTACGGTATTGCCAGCGGCATTTTCAATGTCCGGCTTGGGCACAGCGATGCACAGTGGCGTGAGTATCTGCAGGCCACGCTCGACATTCTTGATCGCACCAGCAAAAGGGGCTTTGCATTCAACTGCCTGACGTCTTATTCGGATGCGGATAAAATGCGGGACTACCTCTACTACGCTGACCCTTGCGCATTGTTTGACCTCTGCAAACGCCGCTACTCTCGCCATGTGGCATTGCTACATGACTACGGCCTTTACGAATTTACAATCCTGGTGAGAAAGCTCCCATGAAAAAACCGCTGGTCATTTTCGGTGCTGGCGACATTGCCCAGTTGGCCCACTTCTACTTCTGCGGTGACTCCAATTACGAAGTCGTGGCCTTTACGGTGGATGCGGCTTACATCACTTCAGCCGAGTTCTGCGGACTACCAGTTGTGCCTTTCGGGGAGCTGCCAAGCCGCTATTTGCCCGATACGCATGAAATATTTATCGCGCTGAGCTATTCCAAGCTCAACGAGGTTCGCAAAGAAAAATATCTCGCGGCAAAGGCCCTAGGCTACCAGCTTGCCAGCTATATCAGTTCGCACGCGACCGTCCTGAACGAAGGCAGGATAGGCGACAATTGCTTTATCTTCGAAGACAATACGATTCAGCCTTTTGCCACTATCGGCAACAACGTCACCTTGTGGAGCGGCAACCACATTGGCCACCACTCAACCATTCACGACCACTGTTTCATTGCCTCGCATGTCGTGATCTCCGGCGGTGTCGAAATCGGCGAGTCCTGCTTTATCGGTGTAAACGCCACGCTTCGGGACCATATCAAGGTGGGCCCAAAATGCGTGATTGGTGCCGGGGCATTGCTCCTGGCCGACGCCGAGCCGGAAGGGGTTTATATCGGTCAGGCAACTGAGCGAGCCAAAGTGCCAAGCACCAGGCTGAAAAGGATATGAGCACTTCTATGAAATGGGAAAAGTTGGGACGTATTTTTTGTCCATCTGGACAAGAGGTCTGGATGCAGTCCCATGCCGCTGTACCTTTTGCAGAGAACCTGAAAGAAGATATTTACCGGATTTATTTCACCACAAGAGATTCGAGTAATCGCTCACACGTTGCTTACATTGACATAAATATCATGGACCCAGGGAAAGTTCTTGAAATATCCAAAAGGCCGGTATTGTCCCCCGGGGCTCTAGGCACCTTTGACGACAGCGGAGCGATGGGCTCGTGGCTAGTGAAACTAGGCGAAGTAAGATATTTGTATTACCAAGGATGGAATTTAGGGCTGACTGTTCCGTTTCGCAATTCAATTGGCCTTGCCATTAGCGAAGGTGTTAGCCATTTCAATCGTTACTGTCCAGGTCCGATTTTAGACAGGACAATGTTCGAGCCCCACTTTACAGCTACTCCATGCGTAATTCTGGATGGTCAGAAGTGGAGAATGTGGTATTTGTCATGCACAGAGTGGTTCTTGGATAGTGGTTCGCCACGACACAAATATCACATCAAATATGCAGAATCGGTTGACGGTATAAACTGGAAACGACAAGGCATAGTTGCCATCGACTACAAAAATAAAAGCGAATACGCAATTTCGAGGCCGTCGGTTATAAAAAATGGGGCAGATTGGGAGATGTGGTTTTCCTATAGAGGAGACAGATACCGTATAGGATATGCAAAATCCATCGATGGGGTAACTTCGGAGAGAAATGACTCCAACTCTGGGATTGATATTTCAACAGATGGATGGGATTCGGAAATGATAGAGTATCCATTCATTTTTGACCATAAAGGCCAGCGGTACATACTCTACAACGGAAATGACTATGGACGAACGGGGTTCGGATTGGCAGCTCTTGAGTCATGATGGATCTAGCGTTCCTCTAGTGCATGGAGGTAGGTATGCCGGCAGGTCATTTGTAACTGGCGGATCGATCATGTGCTCGCCTGTTTACGAGGAAAACTAATCGTTCTGCCTATTAGAGGAAATAGATGAGCAAGAGTCTCATTCCCTTCGGCTGGCCGTATATGACCGGCAAAGAGCTGTATTACATTGCCGAGGCTCATTTCAACGGTACGCTTTCCGGGGACGGTCCCTTCCCCAGGAAGTGTCATGTCTGGCTTGAAGAGCGTACCGGATGCGCCAAGGCGTTGCTAACACATTCATGCACAGCGGCCCTGGAGATGGCTGCGATATTGCTGGATATCCAGCCCGGCGATGAAATCATTATGCCGTCGTTCACATTCGTCTCGACTGCAAATGCGTTTGTGCTGCGAGGAGGCGTGCCCGTTTTTGTGGATATTCGGGAAGACACCCTCAATCTGAACGAACAATTGATTGAGTCTG
>CAVSCZ010000013.1:0-91517 GCA_963726635.1 uncultured Nitrospiraceae bacterium | reverse complement strand
GCTCCAACCGCGCGCGTGCTCAAGATGAGACGATGCGTACGATCGACCGTCAGCAAATAGGTCTGCGCGTAGTTCAGGAGCTGGTGAATGAGCTTCGTGACCTGCTCGCGATCGCCGACTAGGGGGGGGAGGTCCGAAGAGAACTGACGTATGATGCCTCCACCATCCACGATCGCCGGGGCTATGGACGTGAGTACGTCGTCAAGGACGTCGTTGATCGTGTGCCCTAAGGCGCCTTCTCTCTCGTGGAGGGCCTGGGCCAGCTGTGCTCCGAGTTCCGTCGCTTCTGCGGCGTGGCTAGCGAGTGTTTCGGCTTGGTCGTCCAGACGTGCTTCACGAATGGTGGTGAGGAGTTGCTGGGACTGTGTCAGCAGAGAGGTCAGTGGCTCGTCCAGCTGTTGGGATAACAGCGTGACTCTCTGGGCCAGCGCGAGCAGTTCATCCGCACGCCGGAGTTGTTGGCGAAGTTGATGGATCGTGCGGTCTTGTTGTTTGAGTTGGGAAAGGTCTCGGATCAGCCCCACCGTGCCGAGAAATCGGCGAAGAGGGTCGTAGAGTCCTCTGGCGTTGACCTCCGCTGTGAGGGTCAGCGGCTTCTTGTCCTGCGTGGGCTTCCCTCGAAAAGTCAATTCAATGCGGCTGGTTCCCCGCGCTCCGGAGCGGCGTTCGTTGAAGCGATACCGAGCCACCGACTCCTGGTCGGGAGGAACGAGGGCGGTATAGGGCAATCCGATGAGTTCATCGGGCGAGTAGCCTAATAGTGTGGCGACGCCTGGACTGACCGTCACAAAACGGCCGCTGGCATCCAGTTCGTAGACGATATCACTGAATGATTCGATGAGCCGGCGATGCCGTTCGTACGCGTGGTCCAGGGCCACTCTCAGCTGACGTTTTTCGATGGCTTCCTTGGCACAGAACAGGAGTTCCGTGAGAAAGGCCGGAGATTTCTTCGAGAGGAAAAAATCAACATCGGCTTGGAGTGCTTGAAGCGCCGAGGCTGAATCGGTGCGGTCGCTGTGCAGAATAATCGCCGTGTACGGTGCGCGGCTTTTGAGTTCGGCGGGCAGGGAGGCGTAGTCCCCGGCGAGGCATTGTTCGTCGATGAGGAGAAGCGTCCATTCGTGCGACGACATCCATGCACGGGCTTCTTCGGCCGAGTAGGCGACGTCTACGTGGCAGCCAGGGAAAAACCCTCGCAGACTGATGGTGACGAGTTTAATAGATTCAGCGTGTTCGCTGATAATGAGGATGGTGACCGGCTCACTCTGCGGCATCAAGCTATCCCTGTTCTTCCGGGGAATCAGAGCAAGCCCAGTCCCAGTGCAACAACACAACGTTCGCTCGTAACGTGATCTGAGACAAACCAGCCCCTATTTCTTCCGCTGCAAGCGACGCGGAGCACGCGTCTAAGCATGAAGATGTGAATAGCACAGGCGGAGGTGGGAAACCCAGTCTACATGCGATGGAATGGGTTCCTTCTTTGGTAGGGGGGAGCCTCACGGACTTCGATGGCGAACAAAATTGAACGGAATTGGAGGGAATAGGGCGCGGGTTAGGCGAGGGAGCGTCTTGGCACCCCGCCGCAAACCGTGCGGCGGATACGGGGGCCTGTGTTGTCGCTACTTGGCGAGTGGCGAAGTGGGTGTCGTCGGACAGGCGCCAGGGGTCATGTACAGCAAATAGTTTCCCATCCCATGTTGTGCCTCTTGTTTTTGCAAGGGATGGTGATGAACCATGACCATCTCATAGTCATCAGCCTTCGTCACAGGAAATCCCTGACCGTCCTTATAGACTTGATGCGGTTGAAACTGGAGGAAGGTCCCGTCCGATGCGACGTCGGGAACCGTCCGCAGGAGGGTCTGTTTCTTGGTCTTATTGTCCAGTCCGATCATTAAGAGTTCGTCATGCCCATGTGGGTAGGCGAATTTCACACAGCCATCCATTGAGAACTTGAGAGGCGCGCTGTGGACCCGGACTCCCGAGGCAATTTCAATTCCCTCATCTGTCTGGTCTGGGCCTCGTTGCGAGAACTTGCTGAAACACACAATATTGACCCCCACCTGGTACACGGCCATTTCTTTGACGGGTTCGCCCTCGGGTGCCATATACATGGTGAAGGTAGCCATCACATCCTTGGTGATCGGCGCCTTGTGATAAAACGCGACAATCGACATGAGGTGATCACCCTTGGCGAGCTTGACCCCGTAGCCTTCCGGAAAACGCGTCTCGGTCATCTCCAGCCCTGCTCCCGCAAAGAACAACGGTTCGCCCGGGCATGAGACGCTCGGTTTGTCGTTGTTGAGCATCAGGATGTGATGGAGATAGTTCTTGGGGAGTTCCTTCCCCGTCCTGGTAAAGACCGCGGTTTTGTACCCCACCATATACATATCTTTGGGCAGCTGAAAGTTATGCTTGGGCATCGACGCCGCCAGTTCTCCATCATGATCGGTCGGAAGGTCGATAGGACCGAATGTGAGCGTCACGACATTGTCCTGAATTGTGACGGTCGTGGTTGTTTGATTCTTGAGCGTCGGGACGTCATGGTGATCATGCCCGCCCGACGCAAATGCGGGTGAGCCGATGCACAGAGCGAGAAAACACAGCAAGAACCGGAGCATCGCTGTTCCAGAAAATAATGGACAGTCAGAGATTGAGCTGTTGCGAGACGGTGCGCTGCCTGGCAGAAAGTGGATGGCAGATCGATTCATTGTGATGGTGGCACAGATGTGACTCGTTTCCACTGGTATGTCCCTCCGTGTTCACGAGGAGGAATATTTTTCTTGGTGCCGACCCGCGAATACCACCACACGCCCTTGGCCTGGGTCCCGTCCTCGGAGAGGAGGAGCTCAAATCCTCCTTCGCGATCGTTGCCCGGCTGCTGCCAGGTGCCTTGCCAGAGACGGTCGGTATACTTCGTGGTGACGAATCGTCCACCGTGCTGTGTATAGGGGCCGTTGCCGGCTTTGTCGAGAGTGGCCTTGTAGCGTTTGTCGTCCTCCACCTCGAGAATTTCCCATTCCCCGCTCAGGTCCGGCGTTGACGAAAGTTGAGCATTGCTGGCCAAGTGTTGCGGGGAAGGTGTCGTGGGACGCTGGGCCAAAGGGGCTGTGAGTTGCATGTTCCGGAGCGACTCATGCCAGGACAATAGCGTCCATTGTCCCTCGCGCTGTTCCAGAACACCGCTTTCCCTGAGAGGAAGCACCGTTATCCGTTGATTTGGTCCCTCTCCCACGAAGCGGATATAGTCCAGTTCCATAGTGAACCAGGCGAGAGTCCCTTTTGTCCACACTTTCAGTTCATGAATGGGAAGTTCGAGTTTGACCACGGAGGAAAACTCCTCTTGCATGTCATGCTCGAACTCCGGCCACCCGACATATTTCCGTCCACCGATAGTATAGCTGATGATATCGGCGTCATGCGCCATGAGGCGAGAGAGGGTCGGCATATCCTTCTCGGCGTTGGCACGAACCAGGACGCGGATGACTGCCTCCGGACCGGTCGATTCATGTGCCAAACCAACCGTCTGGTGCTCGGTCATCAAGAGGAACGCTACGGCGAACAAAGCACCGCGAACAATGCGGGACATGAGAGCCTCTTTGTGTGGCGGCCTCCTCCAGCAAGGGAGGAGGAGTTGGTTAGAAAACGAGGCTACACAGCCCGTTTCCTCTTGTCAACGGCGAAGCAGGAGGCACCCTAATGGTGATCTGCCACGATGATCACGGTCACATTATCTTCTCCCCCTCTGCTCAGCGCCTGCTCGATCAGGTCGTGGCAGGCCCGATGGGGATCGCCGTTTGCGCGGGAGAGGATCGATGCGATGGTCGCGTCTTCCAACATTTTCGTGAGTCCGTCGCTGCAGAGCACAATCAGGTCGTGCGGCGACACCGGCGTTGAAGTCAGCTCCGGTTTCATATCGACGCCCATCCCCAGGCCTCTAGTCAAGATGTGACGCTCAGGATGTGTGAGCGCCGTGGCTGCATCGATCAGGCCGCGTTGCACAAATTCCTCAACGAGGGTGTGGTCGCGCGTCAATTGCTTGAGCTGTCCCATCCGATAGAGGTAGGCGCGGCTGTCTCCCAAGTGGGCGATATGGGCGACCGGCATCGATGCCGGCGTCATCGCCAAGGCGACGAAGGTCGTGCCCATCCCTTTCAAGGATGGTTGTTCCAGTATGAGGTCATGGATTCGCCGGTTGGCGCTTGTCACGAGGTCTGCCATGAATTCAGCGGCATCGCTCGGATGCTCGCGGAGCCAGGCTGCTCGTTCTTGCGCCCGCCGTGTGGCCACGGCCACGGCGGTTTGAGCCGCGAGATCCCCTGCCGGATGACCCCCCATCCCGTCTGCCACGATCCAGACGCCGCAGTCATTCAGGAGGGCCAGCGCATCCTGGTTCGATGCTCGAACATATCCCGTCTCGGTTCGACCGACCCCGATCCACTGCTGGGGCTCTGTCACGGAGCGACCTCGGCTGGCTCTTGGTGACGGGTCGGTGGAAATCCCAAAGAAGACGGGCCGAATCGCGCGACCATCTGGTCGTAGAGCAATGCCGCGAGCGGTTCGAGGTTTTGGGTATCGGCCGCGTTGTACCTCAGCAACAGGTCGCGCGCAGCCTCGTCTCCCGCGCACCACTGGTGCCACAGGCGAACGGCTTCCCATCCGTCGAGTCCCACCACATCGGCCTCGCGCTCAATCTGGACTTCGTGCTCGATGTGTTTCAGTCCGCCCTGCATGCCGAGCCTGCGCGCCGCGAAACACAGATCGAAGTGGGGTTTCTTGAAATTCAACCGGGGGAACTTCGCCCGCAAGTAGGGAATATCAAACCCGCTGCCGAAAAAAGTAATGAAGAGATCTGTCTGCTCCAGTTCCGCGTGCAATCGGTCCTCCGTTAATGTTTCCCCGCGGACCAGGCTGGTCATGTGCCCGTTGCGATACAATCCGACCACCGTCACATGACCCTCGCGCGCAGACATCCCTGTCGTCTCGATGTCAAGATAGAGCGTACGATGGCGAAACGTTTCGAAGAGGCGCCAGTGTTCCCGACTCTTCAGGCAGCTGCCGAAGAAGTGCGCGTCTCCTTCTTCCAGGCGCGATTGGGCGATGGCGAGTTCGCGGTCATACCATTCTTTTCTTGTCGAGGAGATGCCGGGCAGGGTCGGAGATCGAAGGAATTCGGCCCAATCGAGAATGCCGTCCTGCCAAAGACGGCGTTCGGAACTTTGGCCGATACCTTTGAGAAGAACGAAGGATGACGTGAGCATATGGTCGCAGGATTGTAGCCTTGATTTCACCGAATAAACAAGCTAAGGTCCGCGGCCTGAGCGGGTTTTCATCTTATGGTCGCTGAGAAGCGCTGATTGGAACGTAATGGCTGATCTCCCCAACAAGATTCGTATCACCGTCGGCTCTGTGCAGCTTGACGCGGAACTCAAGTCGACGAAGACGGCGCAGGAAGTCTATGCCGTGTTGCCGGTTGAAAGTCCGGTCAACACATGGGGAGAAGAGCTCTATTTTAAACTGGCCGGAGTGAAGGACCATCGAGAGACGGCGACGAATCAAGTCAAAGTCGGCGATGTTGCTTTCTGGGGAGCCGGGCAGGTCCTGGCCATTTTCTTTGGACGCACACCGATGAGTATGGGGCAGGATCCGGTCCCGGCCGACCGTGTGAACGTGATCGGCCGCATTCTCGGGGATGCCTCGGTGCTGCGGCGTGTTATGGACGTGCCGACCATTCGGATCGAGCGGATATAGCGATGCGACTGTCGAAAGAACGCGTGCGCCACATCTCGGAGTCGATCGCCACCAGGCTGCAGCAGGAGGGGCAGGTGGCGATCGTCGGCGATCGCAAGGCGTTCGTCGAGCAGATCGATCATGCCATTATCGAGGAACTGTCGATCGAAGACCGCCTGAACGCCGAAGTGCGGCAGCTGTTGAAGGCCTACGAGCAAGATATCGAGCGGGGGCAAGTAGACTTTCAGCGGATGTTCACGATGGTGAAGAGTAAGCTGGCGCGGGAGCGGGGTATCATTCTCTAGAGCCTGAAATGCAGTATGATTGAACGTCCAACCGCAGTACGTTTCACCGTTCACGTTTGACGTTTCACGGATTGGTATGTTGAGCGAAGACAAAATCAGCCATCTCTCCCACATCATTCTTCAGGTGGTCAAGAAAAGCCCCTTGGTGACAGTGCAGGATGACGAGGGGCGAGTCCTGAAAGAGATCAAGCGGGTGCTCGCATCCGAGTTGGTGCAAGAAGCAGAAATCGATCGAAAGGTCAGGGCCAAGTTGGCCTCCTACTCGCGTGGGATCGTCGAGGGCAGTGCGGAGTGGGACGTGCTCTATCGGAAAACGTTCGAGGAAGAGATGCGGAAACATACGAAGGCGTGAGATGCTGATGGAACGTGGAGGCGCGATGAAATACCTGTCTATGCTCGGAGTGGTCTTCTTGCTCATCGGGGCAGTCGCCTGTTCCAAGAGCAAGGCAAAGCCGTTGGTCCCGCTGGCGCTCGAATCCGGAGTGAAGCCGCAGGCCGTGGCCCTGACTGAACAGGGTACGCAGGCCTATCAAGCGAGGCAGTTCGACGACGCGAAGAATTATTTTTCCCAAGCAGTGGCCGCGGCTCCTCAATCGGGGCCGGCGCACTATAACTATGCGTTGGCCTTGAATGCACTGGGCGATACGGAGCAAGCGCGCCAACAGTTCGTGGAAGCGGCCAACCTGGCTCCGGGCGACAAAGTGATTTGGGATTCGCCTGCGCTCCGTCCCTTTGGCAGCCCGGATTCTCCGAAAGTGTACAAAGAACATCCAACCGCGACCGGCAGGCCCGGCATTGGTAGTGGTCCACGATAGCCATAGGCAACCGGATGAGGACTAAGATGGCAAAAGAACTCGAAGTCGGCGATAAGGCTCCTGCCCTGTCGCTTCCCGATCAATCGGGAGAACGTGTCAGCCTGAGAGACTTCACGGGTAAGCAGGTGGTCCTCTATTTTTACCCAAAAGATGATACTCCTGGATGTACCAAGGAATCGTGCGACTTCCGCGACTCCATCACGCCGATAAAGAAGGCGGGTGCCGTCGTGCTTGGCGTGAGTTTTGACGGCCAGGAATCGCACCAGAAATTTATCAGGAAATTTTCCTTGCCGTTCACGTTGCTCAGCGACGAAGACAAGGTCGCCGCGAAGGCCTACGGGGTCTACAAAGAGAAAAGCATGTACGGCAAGAAGTATTGGGGCATCGAACGCAGTACGTTTGTGATCGACCAGGCAGGCAAGGTGAAGGCGGTCTTCCGCAAGGTCAAGGTCGACGGTCATGTGGATGCCGTGCTGGCGGCCCTTAAGGCGTAATCTTCTAGCAGGATGCTGAATAAGCCCGCCAGCTTCGTTCTCGCCTCGAAAGCATCCTCAACGTAGCCCACTTGGGAAACGAGCTGTCTTGGCAGCTCGGGATGGGCGGGTGAGGAACGCTACGCCTCCGGTGCTTTCATCGGCTGCGGCCTTGCTGGACGGCCTTTTGGAGCATCCTGTTCGATGTTTCCCTTGTGTTCTAGACGTATGGGCGATTGAATTTTCATCTTCTTGCCACAATGGTGTTTCCGAAGACTGCTTATGCGGCTGTGCGGCCTATGACTGTTCCCTTCCGCAGAGCTGGTCTTTTCACCATCCTCCTTTTCTGGACTGCGACCACCATCCTCTCCGCAACTGAGAAGATTCCCGGAACCTTGACGGTTCACGATAGCCTCACCTCGCCCAACCAGCCAGCCATCATTGAAGCGACGCTTACATGGAAGGGCCTCCTAACGGAGACCGGTCTGGGAGGAGAACCCGTTGAGCTTCTCGTTGCCGGCAACGTCGTCGCAACCGCGATGACCGGTGGCGACGGGCGGGCCTTCTTGTCATACACCCCGAAGGCCAAAGGGGCCGTCCCATTCACCGTGCGCGTCGGAGCCACAACGAGAGTCGCCGTGACCGAAGCTGGTGCGAATCTGGCCGTGTGGGAACGTCGCAGCCCGATCATGGCGGTGGAAATGGCGGCGCTCATGGAAGACCCAATCGGACAGGGGCCGACCGTGACCTGGCCCGGGAAGGAGGCGGCAGGCAGACGCCCGATGCCTGATGCCGCGGAGGAACTCGGCAAGCTCACGCAGTTCTACTACAACTTGCTCTATGTGGTGACCCAGGATAAGGCGGTGGGTACCAAGGATCAGGTGAACGCACAGGCTAGACAATGGCTCAAGGATCAGAAGTTTCCGGTCGGACACATTCTCGTGTTGCCATCCGGTCCAGAGGCGTTTGGAGCGAAGCTCGATGAACTGCATGCCGCCGGGTGGAAGACGCTCAAAATAGGTGTGGGGAGATCGAAAGTATTCGCCGAAGCGTTTCTGCAGCGTCGCCTCGAAGCCGTGATGGTGCCGGAACCAGCCAAAGGTGAGGCACCGCGCAAAGCGAAGGTGGCAAAGGAGTGGAAGGACGTGCGCAAGAAGCTGTAGCGGGCAACTGGTTACCCTTCTTGCTCGCGCAACGCGCGACCTCAGAAGGCCCTCGTTGGACGCGCGCAGTAAGTAAAGGGTAATCCGGTCACCCGCTTTGAGGGGACGAAGGAACAGGAAGTGTGGCGGCTAGGAGGCTCCCCTTGTTCGTGGAACGCGACAGGATGAAACAGTGCTCGTTCGACACGCGCAGTGGAGGAGCTACCTGGCTGCCCTCTTGTGGGGGAAGCCTCCCGCTCTGGGTGGAGGAGGGAACGTAGAAGACGAAAGAGACTTTGGTTGCAAGAAACGTTAGCGGAAACGCTCTTGGTTCAAGATTCTGGCGCGACACCCGTATCTTCCATTCACTCCTCCTATCCTTTACTATAGGTTTCAGATTTCCTTCTTATTGAGGCTTCTCTAGATGCGGGCGAAAACGAGTTTTTCCTGCCAAGCTTGCGGCCACCAGTCGCCACGATGGCTTGGTCGCTGCCCCGATTGCAGCGGCTGGAATACCATGAAAGAGGAACGGCAGGCGCCGACCGGCAAGGGGCGGCCTGCTTCGATGAAGATGGCGCAGGCAAAAGCCACGCCGATTGCCGAGATCGAAGTGGTCGGTGAAGACCGGCGGCTGACGCATATCGGCGAATTCGACCGGGTGCTCGGAGGCGGAGTCATTCCCGGCTCGGTTATCCTGATCGGCGGCGATCCCGGGATCGGGAAGACGACCTTGTTGCTCCAGGCGCTCCCGCGTCTGTCTTCCAAACATGAACCGGTGCTGTACGTCTCAGGAGAGGAGTCTCCGAGGCAGATCAAAATGCGGGGGCAGCGGCTTGGTATCGAACATCCGAATCTATTAATCCTGGCAGAAACCTCCCTCGAACAAATTCTCAAGGCGGCGCAGGAGATCCAGCCGGCTGCGGTGGTCGTCGATTCGATTCAAACTGTGTATACGGAACAGATCACGTCCGCGCCTGGCAGTATCAGCCAGGTGCAGGAAGTGGCAGGCCAATTGATGTGGTACGCGAAGCGCAGCAGCGTGCCGGTCTTCATCATTGGGCATGTCACCAAAGAAGGGGCGATCGCCGGGCCGCGGTTGCTGGAACATATCGTGGACACGGTGCTGTATTTCGAGGGGGACAAGGGCCACAGCTTTCGTATCCTCCGCGCGGTGAAGAATCGCTTTGGTTCGACCAATGAGATCGGCGTATTCGAAATGAAGGACTCCGGGCTGGAGGAAGTGAGCAATCCCTCGGAGTTGTTTTTGGCGGAACGGTCCCAGCGTACGACGGGATCGGTGGTGGTATCGAGTCTTGAAGGATCGCGGCCGATTCTGGTGGAACTACAAGCATTGGTGTCTTCCACAAGTTATGCGATGCCGAAACGAATGGCGAACGGCGTGGAGCAGAATCGGGTTTCGCTCTTGCTTGCGGTCATGGAGAAGCGGCTGGGTATGCATCTGTCCGGACAAGACGTCTATGTGAACGTCGTCGGCGGGATGCACATCGACGAGCCGGCCATCGATTTGGGCATCGTGGCGGCGGTCACATCGAGCTTGCGCGAAGTGCCGATTGAGCCGGGGCTGTTGGTGCTGGGCGAGGTGGGGCTCGGCGGTGAAGTGCGCGCGATCAGTCAGGCTGAAATGCGGATTCGTGAAGCGGCGAAGATGGGGTTCAAGCGCTGTCTGTTGCCGGAACGGAACTTGGCCAAGCTGGAACTCATCGATGGGATCGAATTGATCGGGATTCGTGAAGTGGGGGAGGCATTGGATGTGGTTCTGGCGTAGAAAGGAGACAGGTAGACGAGCCTCTGTGCAAGCGCAACGAGTATGGTCTCACCCGCCCACCCCCGGTGCGCCAAGACGCATCGATTACCTCGTCGAATGTGCTCGTTGGCCGTGTGCAGGAAAGGCTCGCCTGACGGTCGCTTCCTCTAGCGGAACCGGTGCAAGGGGAGAGAAGCGTGGGCGCCGATGGGCTCTTTTGCTGGTTTGTTTTTTCTTAGTTCCCGTTTTCTCCACCTGCGCCCCTGTCACCCCGCGCGAGGAAGTCCGGCTCAAGCAGGCGACGGTAGAGGAACTGACGGCTTTGCTGAGTCAGCGCGAAGCGGCGATCCAGACGATGAAAGGTCTCTTCAGCGCGAAGGTGCGTGGAGGCATCATCCCCATCGCGTCGCGGATGGAGGGGGCGGTGTACTATCGTCGTCCGAACGCCATGCGCCTGCGCGGGTTCACCGCGGTCGGCAGTGAGCTCTTCGAATTTGTGCAGGCTGAGGATCAGTTCCGGTTGCGATTGCCGACGATGGGCCGTGTCCTGTCCGGCAGTCCGTCCGACATGAGCGAGATGGGAAAGCTCGCTCGGCCGTTTCAATTGAGTGTGTGGGCGATGGGTGGTGTGCTGGGCACCGGCACGATTGCGAAAGACGAGACCGTCGCCCTCGTCGAAGAGGGAGACCGCTACCGGTTGGAGGTTTCCGGTCCCTCCCCCGACGGGGCACAGACGATGCGCCGGCGTCTGTGGTTTGAGCGGCAGACGTTACTAGTCGTTCGGGAAGATCGGCTCACGGAGTCCGGTGCGGTGGAAGCGACCATTGAGTACGAGGACTTCCGTGCGATCGGCGAAGCAGAGGCGATCTCAAGCGCCGGCGATGGGCGGCTGCTGAGGCCGTTTAAGATTTCGTTGGAAGATGGGAAGGGGCAGGGGAGCGTGCAGGTGACGTTTCACGAGATGATTCCGAATCAGCCGTTGAAAGCAACCGACCTCGGTCAGGTCTAACCGATGAAAGTATTGGCAGTCGAAACGGCAACTTCATGGCAGAGTGTTGCGATTCTTGATGAATCGCGCGTCCTTGCCCGTCACGACCAGGACGCGGTCGGATCGCATGCCAAGCTGTTGCTGCCCACGATCGATCGGTTGTTTCGTGAGACGGGTCTGACGCTCAAGCAGTTGGATGGTCTCGTCGTGTCGATCGGCCCCGGGTCTTTCACGGGACTTCGCGTCGGCCTGGCGACGCTCCTCGGATTTCGGACGATCAGTCAGCTCCCCCTGGCGGTGGTGCCGACACTGGAGGGTATGGCGTGGAATCTGAGGGGAACTTCAACCCCGCTCTGCCCCATTCTCAACAGTCGTCGAGGGGAACTCTACTGGGCGCTGTTTCGCTGGACCATCGATGATCGGTTAGAGCGAGTGATGTCGGAACAGGTAGGTACCGCCGCGATACTGGGGAGCAGTCTCACAGGATCGGTTCTCGTATTCGGGGAAGGCTGGACGGTCGAAGCGTCAGCTATCCGTGCGTCGATTCCTTCCCCCGCCACGGTTACCGAGGCGTCGGACCATGCCATGAAACCGTCGGCCGTCTCGATCGGTTTGGCGGGGATTGAGCGGCTCCGGCGAGGTGAGTGTGCAGGAACTGGCATCAGCCCGCTGTACGTACAACGCACCACAGCGGAACTGAAGTACGAAGAGTCCGGCGGCCTATCCCCGGTGGCGCTGCGGCAGGAGCGGGTTGCAAGAAAAGTGAAGGCGCGCGTGGCGGTGGCCCGGATTCCGTCGGCGAGGGCTCGGGTCCTACGAGGGAGAGGCACGGGCGGGACGCGGGACGGCGCGTGACGACGTGGCCAGGTCTTAGCAGGATGCTCAAAAAGGCCGTTCAGCAAGGCCGCAGCGAGCGAAGGGCCGAGGCGTACCCTCTGGGGTACGTTGAGGGTCTGAGCGATGCGAGAACGACGCTGGCGGACTTTTTCAGCATCCCTGCCTGAGGGGGAGTGGTGATGGGCGAGTGGGTCATTGAGCCGGCGACCGTCGAGGCGCTGGCTGACATTCTGCAGATCGAAGAAGCTTGCTTCTCGGCCCCCTGGACGCGCAAAATGTTGCAAGCGGAACTGAGCGGTAATCCCTTCGCGCATTTTCTGTTGGCAAGGCGGGTGACGCCGGGCGAAGGGGGTTCCGTTTCAATTGTCGGGTATCTCTGTTTCTGGGTTGTCTTTGAGGAAGTACGGCTGATGAACCTGGCGGTCATCGAGTCGATGCGGCACAAAGGCATCGCGCGAGCCTTGGTCATACAGGCCCTGGAGGCAGGGGTGGCACAGGCGGCGATGCGCGCCGTGCTCGAAGTGCGAGCCTCGAACCATGCCGCGCACGCGCTCTACCGGAGTCTTGGATTTCGCGACGTGTCGACCCGACCAACCTATTACACCAATCCCATTGAAGATGCGTTGCTGATGGAGCTGGACCCGATTGTGTCGGAGTCTGGTCGATTGACACACGAAGTCGGTCGCGAGGGAGAACGTATCAGGCCGCTGCAGTAATCTCATAACCAGGAGGTGCGACATGCTGACAGACAGTATGATTGCGGAACGGCTGCGCCAATCGAGTCACGAATTCCGTGTACTGGAAGAGGCTCACCACCGGCTAGACCTGGAATTGATCCAATTGCAAAAGCGCCACGTATTGGCTCCGGCCGAAGAGCAGTCGCTGAAGCATTTGCAAAAAGAAAAGTTGGCGAAGAAAGATAAGATGGCCGAGCTGATTCGTATCTATCGAGACCACGAGCTTCAGGCCGCTCCACATTGAGGAGCATCGTCGTGGGGCTGAGGGCAGCCAGCAACCGGGACTGGAGTCATGGCACAGATCCTCAATCCTCTTGCCGCACACATCCAGACCCTCAAGAAGCGTGTGATCATCATCGGGGCCACGATCTTGGTGGCCCTGATGGTGTCTTTTGCCTTTGCCAGCGAGATGGTCGCGTGGCTGAATCGCCCGTTTCCCAATCAGCTGGTCTTCTACGGACCGACGGAAGCCTTGTTCGCCTCGATCAAAGTGTCCTTTCTGGCGGCCATTCTGGCGAGCCTTCCGGTCATCTTCTATCAGTGTTGGAAGTTTATTGAACCAGCGCTGCTTCCGAAGGAGCAGCGCTGGGGCATTCCGCTGTTTGCGCTGGCCGGGGCGCTCTTTGTGCTCGGTTTGATCTTTTGCAATCTCGTCATCCTCCCGCTGGTCATCGATTTCTTCGTCAGTTTCGGCATGGATCACGACGTGACCCCGCTCTTGAGTGTCGGGACCTACATCGATTTCAACGTCAAATTTCTGCTGATATTCGGCTGCGCGTTTGAGTTGCCGCTGGTGCTCACCATCCTGGCGCGACTCGGCGTGGTCTCGGTCCAGGTGTTGGCAAAGTATCGGAAGCACGCGATCATGGCCGCGTTGATCGTATCGGCCATCGTGACGCCCGATGCGACCCTCTTTACCATGCTCTTGATGGCCGTGCCCTTGATGGTGTTGTATGAGATCGGGATTCTTGGCGCACGCATCTTTGGGCGGGGAGGCCCGACCGGAGTCAGCTTGCCGCTCGATCCGGATTTGCCGATAGGACCGGCCGGACAACGGGTTCGGTAAAGAGATGAGCGTGGGAAAGGAATTGAGATGAATCCTATCGGAATCGCTCTGGCCCTTTTCCTGCTGCTTGTGAGTACCGACGTGGCGGGATCGGCGGCTCCAGACGCGCCGACGACCGGGCTGCCACCGTCGCACATGGCACCGGCTGATGGAGGTCGCGCATCGCAGGGGGAATCGCTCGGGCAGGAGCTGACCAGTATTCAGGCTCTCACGTCTGTCGGAAACGATATGGTCTATGCCGGCTCGTTCGGTCATGGGTTATTTCGCAGCGAGGATCGCGGCACCACCTGGACGAGATCGGGCCAGGGTGTGACGGATCCGTTCATTCTGACCCTGACCACGGGGAAAGACGGCGCGATCTATGCCGGCACCTTCCGTGGCGGGGTCTTTCGCTCGCGCGATCGTGGGAAGAGTTGGCAGGCGATCAATAGCGGACTCAAGCGCCAAGAAATCAAAGCGCTGCTCGCGGTGGGGAATGCAGTGTACGCAGGAACGGCCGACGGGGTCTATCGATTAAGCGCGGTCAATGACCGCTGGTCGGTGGTCACCACCGGCTTGGATGACATCCTGGTGCATGCGTTGGCCCTCTCGTCCGACGGGACGCTGTATGCCGGCACCTCCGGAAAAGGCATCTTGCGATTTAAGGCTCAATCGACCGGCTGGGTGCGCCAGGAACATGGGCTCAAAGATCATGAAGGCATGACGGAGAACTTTATTCGCGTGCTGACGATCGATCCCGAGGGGGGCATCTATGCCGGCACGTTCGATGGAGGCGTCTTTCGCAGTGCCGATGGAGGCGTGACCTGGCGGCCCATCAGCCGATCGTTGCCGAACGACTCGATCCGCGGGATTCTGTTCAATAGCCGGGGTCTCTTCGTGGCGACGGGACACGGCATTTTCAAAACGACCGATAAGGGGAGTCAGTGGGTGCCGCTCAACAAGGGATTGACGAGCATGTCGATCCAAGTGTTGATCGAGTCCGGCGCCGGAGTGCTCTATGCCGGTACGAGCGAGGGGGCATTCCGAAGCGACGACGACGGACGGACGTGGCATCCCATCAATCAGGGTCTTGAGGGGGGGGAGGCTCCGGCGCCCTTCCGTTTTCGCTAACCAAGAAAGGGTAGAGGACGATGGCAGAGCCGACAGAGAGCACGCGAGCAACCATTACCGTCAGCAGCAAGGGGACCCAACTGGGCGAGATTGTGTTGCGATTGTTCCATGATGTGGCGCCGGGTCACGTGAAGAACTTCACGAAGTTGGCCCAAGAGGGCTTCTATAACGGCACAACCTTTCATCGAGTCATTCCCGGCTTCATGATCCAGGGCGGCGATCCCAACAGTAAGAATCCGGACCGTGCGTCGCACGGCATGGGGGGACCGGGGTATCAGATCAAGGCTGAGTTCAACAGCAAGCCGCACAAACGCGGGGTCGTTTCCATGGCGCGTTCGAACGACCCGGACAGCGCCGGCTCGCAGTTTTTCATCTGCGTCGCAGACGCGAATTTTCTCGATTGGCAGTACACCGCATTCGGCGAAGTGGTCAGCGGGATGGACGTGGCGGACAAGGTGGTCGGCATGAAGCGGGACGGGCGGGACAATCCGCTCGAACGAGTCGAGATGACGGTCACGATCACGGGCTGAAGTACGGAGTGCTGAGCAATGAGTGCTGAGTGCAAAGAAAAGACCAGATCGTGGAGTCGAAGACTGTTCTCCTACTTAGTCCTCAGCACTCACGTCTCGGCACTGTTGTTTCTCTCCGGCTGCGCCATTCCTACGGTGCCCTATCGCTCGGTCTACGAAGATCCGGTCAATTACGTTCGGCTTGAACCTGATGAGACGGTCCTGCCGGAGTGGCCACCCAGCGCGCACGCGCATCCGAAGGCGATGAGCGACGAGGAGGTTGCTCGTATTCTCGGCGGCATCTTGGTCAAAGAACATCGGATTTGGATACAGAAGTGGCTCCAGGGCGAGGCGCCGCTGATACCGGCGTTTCGTCCGGAGGAACTCGCCCTCTTGTCTCGGCAGATCGCAGAGGCCTTCGCCGTAGCCCAACCGGACGAACGCGTGACGTTTTATCTCAGCCAACCGCAAACGTCCGTCAAGCGAATCATCACCTCAGGCGGCGCCTATCTCCACGGCACGGAGCTGCATTTTACATTGGGGAATTGGCAGATCATTTACGGTATTCCGACCTATGGGATGATTTACGATCGGCGCTACCCTATGCGACCAACGGCCGCGAAGGGATTCAACCTCTTTTTTGATCCTAGTGAGGCGACGGTCATACAACGGCATAGCATCGTGGATACGTTATTGGCCAACACCAGGGATGAATTGGTGATCGATCTAGCGAAAGTTTTCTCCGGGCCTGTCGCCTCTCTCTCGGGACGCTGAAGAAGTCCTCCAGCTTCGTTCTTTTCTCGAAAGCATTCTCAACGTAGCCCAGAGGCCACGCCTCCGGCGCTTTCATCGGTTGCGGCCTTGCTGGACGGACTTTTTGAGCGTCCCGCAGGATCTGGTTCTGTCTAGCGAACCGTCGAATCGATCTCCAGCTGGCTTCGTCCCCCCGCTGCATAGGCGAGCGTCACCTCGGCAATCTTATAATCGTATTGGGCTTCCGCCAGCCTGGTTTGGGCCGCCGTGACGGCGACTTCAGACTGTGTCACTTCGACGATCGTCCCCAGTCCGAGTTTGTAACGCTGCTTGGCCAGCCCCAAGGCTTCCTGCGCCGTCTTGACCTGTTCCTCTGCCAGCTTGATCTGTTGCACGAAGGTGACAGTATCCAGATAGGAGTTGGTTACCTGTTGCGTGAGAGCCTGCTCGACGTTCATGGTAGCCGCATCCGATGCGTTTTTCTGCGCCCTCGCCTCATGGATTTGGTTCTCGATCAGAAAACCGGTGAAGAGCGGCATCGACACTAAGGCCCCCGCCGTCCACCAGCCTCCAGTCTGCTGATTCTCCCTGGCATCGAACGGCTCGAATGTTCCTCCGCTCGCGATAGCCGAAATCGTCGGGAGATACTGTTGCTTCGTGGCGCGTAATTTTGCTTCCGCCGAGGCCGTTTGTTCTTTGAGACGTTGGAGCTCCGGATGGGACAAGCTGTCGCTGATCAGCGAGTCCAACGGACGGGTCGGCTTGACGTCGATGGCAATGTCTTCCAACACGTAATCGTCCTGTCCCGCCACGCCCATGGCCCGGTTGATGTCCGCGTAGCTGGACTTCAGATCGTTGCGGCTTCGAACCAGGAAGGACTCCGCATTGACGAGTTCGACGCGCACGAGGTTCCAATCCAGCTTGGATTTGAGTTGCTGGCGGTAGAGCGCTTCGATCTGCCCCGCGATCAGCCCTCGTTCACGAACGGTTTCTTCCGCGATCTGCACGAGCTTGCGGCGCTTGAGGCTGTTCAAGTAGGTGCGCTGAACATTCAGGATCACGAGGGCGCGCCGCGCATTCACATCCTGCCCCTGCGCGCGTTCGGCCAATTGCGAGGATTCGACCAGGTTGCTGGTCACCCCGAAATCGTAGATGCGCTGGTTGGCGATCACTCCGGCGACGAAGATGCTTTGGTTCTGCTGAAGCAACGCGCCGCCGACGAGGAAGCGAGGGTTGGGACGTCCCGCCCCGGCGGTGGTGTCGGCATTCGCATAGACTTGGGGATAATAGAGCGAGCGCGTCTGTTGAGTTCGCGCTTCGGCTCCTTTCAAGTTAGCACTGGCTTCTTGGACAGCCGGATGATTCTGCAACGCCAGCTCGACGGCGCTCTGCAAGCCGAGAAAGCTCCCGCGGGGAGGCGGTTCGGATGAGCGCGTCAGCGGCTGTGCCGACGCGGGGGCCGGCCCGCCGAGTGAGGCGAGGATCGTGAAGGTGATCAGACCCCGAGTGATTGAGTTATGCATGGTACCTCCTTATGGTCGCATCGTCAGGTGTTCATGAGCTACTTGGGATTCCTGGGCGTTGCTGTTTCTGAAGTCGATGCTGCCGGGGCGGGAGAGCCCGGCGACTGCCGTTCGAATTTTTGGACGGCCGGTTTCGCCTCCGGCAGGTTGAAAGGCGCCGGAACGACGGGAGAGCCTTCCATCAGTTTGCGCTTGCCGACCACGACGACATCTTCGTCGCCCGCCAACCCGGACGTGATCTCTATCCAGCGGCCGTCGCTGATGCCGGTTTGCACCGGCACTGAATGCGCGCGTCCGGCCTCGATGATGAACACGGACTTGCCTTTGGGCCCGCTGCTGACGGCTTGAGGCGGCAGCACGAGCGCATCGGGAATTTCGCGCAGCCCAAGGGATATCTCCACAAAGGTGCCGGGGCGTAGCGCGTGATCAGGATTCGGGAGGTCGATCTCAACGAGCAGGCTGCGCGTCGACGGATCAAGCACCAGGGTCGAACGCGTGACCGTGCCGGTGAACGATCGTCCATCGAGTCCCTTGACGCTGAGGGTGGCTTTGGTCTTTCCCGGCACCACCCAGGGCGAATCGTCCTGCGGGACGTTCGTGTAGATGCGCACCGTATCGAGGTCCATGATCGTGAAGAGCGGAATGGCTCCGGCCGAAGATGCCGTGGCGATCTGGATCAACGCGCCGGGATCGGCAAAACGAGCCGTGATGATTCCGGCATAGGGCGCGCGGACCTTGGTGTAGTCTCGAAGCGCGGCCCGCTGCTCCACCAGATGTTTGGCTCCCTGAGAGGCGGCCTCTGCAACATCGACATCCTGTTTGGCGATCACGTCCGGCGATTCCTTCCAGACTTTGGCCAACCGTTCGAACGTCAGTTTCTTGATGTGGTAGTCGGACAGAGCCTGGTGGTATTGCTCTTCCACTTCCGGTGCATCGATGATCGCCAGGACCTGATCCTTCTTGACCGCATCGCCTTTGTCGGGACCGATCCATTTCAAATAGCCGGACACTTTGGCGTAGAGCGTGGTTTGATAGAGCGGCGAGATGTTTGCCGGAAGCGTAACTGTGTAGATCAGCTCGCGTCTCGTCGGTTTCGTGACCTGCACATCCACCGGTTGGCTGTCTGCTGCGCCGGGTGGCGCCTCGTTCTGGTCGGAACCGGCTGGGGCTGCCGCGCCGGATGTGGTTGGTTGAGCCGGTTTCTCTCGTTGGCATCCCGAGAGGAGCAGGATCAGGGTGAGCATTACGGCGGTGGACTGAGTGAGCATGCTGCTAGATCTCCTCTGAAGAAGCGGCCGGTGTCGGCGAGTTGATGAGATGCACGCGTCGCCCCAACACCATTGCATGCATCACCGGCACCACGAGCAGCGTCATGATGGTGGAGACCGCGAGGCCTCCGACGACGGCGCGGGCTAAGGGGACCATCGTTTCATTGCCTTCGCCGAAGCCCAGCGCCAGCGGCAGCAATCCAAGAATCGTCGCGAGGGCCGTCATCAGAATCGGGCGAATGCGGTGGGTGCCGGCCTGGAATACCGCCTGTTCCGCCGTGGCCCCCGCCCGCACCAGGCGATTCGCATAGTCCACCAGCAGAATGCTGTTGGAGACCACGATGCCCATCATCATGAGCGTGCCGATCATGGATTCCACGTTGACCGATGTGTTGGTCAGATGCAGCAACAGCACCGTGCCGATCCAGCCCAGCGGAACAGCCACCAGGATGATTAAGGGATCGATCAAGGACCGGAACAGTCCCACCATCACGAGATAGATCAACAGTACGGCGAGCGGCAGCGCGAGCGCGAAACTGCCGATGGCCGAGCGCATGTTGGCGACTTCGCCACGGAGCTGCAGCGTCACGTCTTTCGGGAGTTGGATGGTTGCCAGGACCTGTTCAATGTCCTTCGCGACGTGGCCCAGGTCGTTGCCGACAGGTGTGATCAACACGTCGATCAAGCGCGACAGGTCGTAGTGGTCCACGGAATCCGGGCCGGTCTTGAACGACAAGGCAGCCACATCCCGGAGGAGCACCGGAGGTCCCCGCCGCTCGTCTCCGGGACCGTAGAAGCCGCTGGACATCTCCATTTGGCGTCCGGCAAAGGGCGTGTTCTGGAGTGCCATGGTCGAGCCGCTCGCGCCGGTTGTGGTCAGCGAGGATGTGGAACGCAGGGGCGTGCGGGCGCCGATGATCGGGATGTTGAGCAGATCCTCGGTTGAGGTCAGCGACTGTTCCGGATACTGCGCCAGCAAGTAGTAGCCGTTACCGGTCTTTGGATCGAGCCAATAGTTGGGGCTCAACGCGATGTTTGAACTGATGCCGGTGATCACGTCCACGATCACGCGATCCTGCGCGATGCCGTAGTAGGCAGCCTTGGTGCGATCCACGTCGAGGTGCATCTCCGGGTAGCTCTTGCCTTGCTTGATCCGCACATCCACCGTGTTGGGCACGCGCGCGACTTTCTGTTGAATCTCTTCCGCCACCGATCGAATGATGTCGAGCGTCGGCCCTTTCACCTGAATGTCGATCGGCGCCCGCAGGCCGAAGTTCAGCACATCGCTGATGATGCCGCCGGTCTGGAATGAGACCTCGACGCCTGGTAATGATTCGCGCAACCTGGTTCGTAACCGGGTGATGTACTCGTCGCTATGGCCCTGGTGCCCCGTCACGAGGTTCACGAGCACAAAGGCCGTGTGGTTGCCGGTGTTCGGCGCGAAGCGGGCCGCATCGCCGAAATAGAGTCCGGTGTTGGAGATGACCTCTTCGAGGTCATCTTTGGGAATGGTCTCCTGCACCAGCTTTTCAATCTGCGCCACAATCGCCGTCGTCTTTTCAATCCGCGATCCTTCAGGCGCCGAGATATTGATGGTGAAATTGCCCGCGTCGATCCGCGGGAAGAACTCCGTGTGCAGGCGGGGGACCAGGAGGACTGCGGTGCCGATGAGCGCAAGGAGGGCCAGGCCGATCACGACCGGCTTGAGGCGCAGGCCTCCCCGCAACAGCGGGGTATAGAGCGCCAGAACAAAGCGGAACCAGCCGGTGGAGGCAGAGCTCTCGTCCGTGCCGTTCCCGCCATGGCCCTTCTGGTAAAAGCGGGCGAGGAGCACCGGGGTCACGGACATCGAGACGGCATAGTCTGCGAGCATGGCAAAGGCTACGGTCATGGCGAGCGGCACGAAGAGATATTTGATGATGCCGGTGAAGAACATGATGGGGAGGTACACGATCAGGATGCAGATCGTAGCGACGAGAATCGGCAGCGTCAGCTCGGTCGCGCTGTCTTCTGCAGCAGAGCGGCCGTCTTTGCCCATCTCCAAATGGCGATGCAGGTTTTCCTGCACGACGATGTTGTTGTCCAGCAAGGTGCCGATCACGAGCGCCAACCCGCCGAGCGTCATGATGTTCACGCTCTGGCCGGTCAAATAGAGCGCGACGAGCGCGGTGGTGAGCGAGAGGGGAATCGCCAACCCGACGACGAGCGCCGCTTTGATGCTGCTGAGAAACAGGAAGATCATCAAGCCGGCCAGCGCAGCCCCCAGCAGCCCTTCCTTCTGCAGATTGGCAATGGCCTGCCGGATATAGAGCGATTGGTCGTAGATGAATTTGACCGTGGTGCCGGCGGGAATCTCCGTCAGCTTCGGCAGCTTGGCACGAATCCCGTCCGTCACTTCCAGCGTATTCGCCCCTTCCTGCCGCGTGATGGGGATATAGGTGGCCTCGCGGCCGTTCACCCGCACGATGGAGGTTTGAATGGCAGCCGAGTCGGAGGCCGTGCCGATGTCGCGCACGAAGATCGGCGTGCCGTTCACGATTTTGATGGGGATGTCGTTGATCTTCTCGACCACATCGATGAGGCTGTTCGAATAGACGTAGTAATCCAGATCGCCGATCTTCATGTTGCCGGCCGGGATGATGGCGCTCTGGGAATTAAGGGCTTTGACGACGTCCGAGGGGGACACGTCACGCGCCATCATCCTTTGCTGATCGAGGAAGACGGTGATCTGCCGGACTTTCCCGCCAAGCGGGGGGCCGAACGAAATGCCGGGGATGGTGGCGATCTGCTGGCGCACGGTGAAGTAGGCCAGGTCCCGAATCTCTTTCGCTCCCAAGCGTCTCGCTACTCACGGAGAGGAGTCCCACCGGCAAGCTCGCGACGCCGAATTTATAGACGGAGGGGGGAAATACGCCGGGCGGGAGCAGGCGAATGATGCTGTAGGCCAGGCTGGTCAGTTCGGACTGGGCCGAATCGATGCTGTAATCAGGCTGGAAGAAGACTTTGATGTAGCTCATGCCGGCGAGCGACTGGGATTCGATATGTTCGACATAGCTCGCTTCGACAAAGCGCTGCTCCATCTTGAGTGTGATTGCCCCTTCCATCTCGCTGGGGCTCAGTCCGCGGTAGAACGTCGTCACGAGAATGGTCGGGATCTTGATCTCAGGGAAAATGTCCACCCGCATCTTTTGATAGGACACGGCTCCGAGGACGAGCGCGATCATGCAGATGGCAAAGACGGCGTAGGGATTTTTGAGGGCGGCGCGGGTCAGCATCGGACGAGTACCTCACTGGTCCGATTCCACTTCAACCAGAAGGAGCAGAGATCGCGGACACATTCGACGAGCTGGTCGAAGGTGCCTGGTTTCACCACATAGCCGTTCGCGCCGTTTGCATAGCAGCGAGCCAGATCGTTCTGGTCGTCCGACGTGGTGAAGACGACGACGGGGATCGCGGCGAAGCGGGCGTCGGCCCGGAGCCATTTCAAAAAGTTGCAGCCGTTCTGGCCGGAGAGCTGCAGGTCCAGAAGGATAAGAGAGGGGAGGCCTGATCGATCTCCGGTGCTCGCCGACCGCGCGCGAATCAGAATGTGCTCGGTCGCATGCGCGCAGTGCTCACGGAACCGCGGCCTCAGAAGGCCCTCGTTCGACGTGCGAGTGGAGACCACGCCAGCCGCCTCGCCAGGAGAGCTTGGTTGGACCATTGGTGATACCGGTCGGACTTTCAAGAAAATGAAGCGCCGCCTCCGCGTCGTGCTCGGTATACAGCGCGACATCGAGGTCCGGTTTGGGCCAGTGCGAGGCGAAACAGTTCGCATTCGCCTGGGCTGTCTTCGATCAACAGAATGGAAGAATGAGTCGGCATCGTAAGAATGCATCAGCAGGGAATGTGCCGGGCTCGAAGATGAAGAGTGAGAAGATTGAATGGTGAGGAAGAACAGTTAGTTAAGATGCATAAAGGTCATGTGAACGATGAACGACTAGATGCGAGCGACGAGATGAAAGTTGGGGAGAAATTCCAGAGGGGAAGTGGAGAAATTCCAGAGGGACGGGGAGGGCAGCCTAATCGGTCTCCTATGCTCGTGCAACGCGCGATCGCGAACTCTCTTTGTTGGACGCGCGCATTCGATGATCAACCAGGCCACATTTCTGAGAGAGAACTGGAATCTCGCACTGAGAGAGAGGGGGGGACGGGCGGCCTGGAAGGAGCATCTATAAGTGGTATAGGGGATCGACCTTCCACCTCTAAGAAAGTAGAATATCCCTCGAATTTGGGCACAGGGTGTCTCTTTAGGAAGGAAGGCTCATTGTCAAATAAAGAAAAAAGTGTTCGAGAGTCAACGCGTTGCTTCGAGTACTTTCTAAATTGTGTTCTGATTTTTTCAGTCAGTCTGCTCACTCCAATGGACGCCGCTCGTTCGGCCCAGGGAGGTGAGCTGGCTCAAGGAGAGTCTGCCGGTCAGAGCGCAGACATGGATCATCACGATCACGCAGAGGGGACTGTCGACATGATGGTTCCTCATCAGCAACATCTCGGCCCCCACATGAAATGGACGGTGTTGCGAACGGCGAATGCAGACGATGCCAGGCGTGCCGATCAGATCGTTCAGACCCTGCGACAGGCCCTTGGTAAGTATCAGGATTATCGAGTGGCTCTGAACGACGGGTATGCTCCGCTTCATCCAGAGCGACAGCCCAAGCATTATCATTTCGCCAACAAGCAGCACCGATTCCTGGCGAAGATTCGCTTTGATCCGGCCGAACCGACTGCGCTCTTGTATAGGAAGAGCGGGGATGGTTATGAACTCGAGGGGGCAATGTATACCGCGCCGAGAGGTATGAGCGAGGACCAGTTGAACGAGCGCATTCCGTTGAGCGTCGCGCAGTGGCATGCCCACGTCAATATCTGTTTCCAGCCGGACGGCAGTGGACGCCGCATGACCCGGAAACAACTCGGGCTCAGGGGCACGATTACCACGGAATCAGAGTGTCAGCAGGCAGGCGGGCGATTCGTTCCGCAAGCCGGTGGATGGATGATTCATGTGTATCCTTTCGAATCGACTCCCACAAAGATCTGGACTCACTAAGCGACGGGGGAAGACAAAGGTGTCGAGAACCATTTCTGACTTAAAAGCCGCCCAGCCCCACCAGCCGCCCACCGCGTCCGAGAATCAAAGAGCCGATGGCGTATGGCTAATGGCTGATAGCACGCACAAAGAAAGTCAGGTTTTTTTCTGCGACAAACCACAGGCCATCAGCTATCGGCTATATGCTCTTCTCTCCAACGAGATACGTCTCACGAGTTAGGGCTCCCCCTCCCAAGGTAGGATATCGCTCACAGTGCCTGCTTCGGTACAATCCGACGTCACGGAGGCTGTGATGGCGCCACCTTATTATTCCCGGACCTATCATCGGTTCCCGCTCCACTATCCTGTCATCTTCGGTGGGGCTCCATTTGTCGCCGAAGGCATCCTGACGAACCTGTCGCTAATGGGGTGCTCCGTCATATGCGATCGAGTGGTCCTCTGCGGCAGTGACGTGCGCGTGAGTGTCCTGCTCCCAGATCAGACGCAGGCGCTGTCAATTGACCTCGGCAAGATCAAATGGGTCCAGGGCCATGAGTTCGGGGTGGAGTTTCTTCGCTTGCCACTTGAGGCACGGCAACGTCTCAATCGCACGCTACGAACTGAACTCATTCAATTGTTAAGGACCCGTTCAGACAGAAGCGAATCGCCAGCATTGCTCAATCGGGTAAGCTAGGCGTTAGGGCGCGCGTAAATACATGACGCCTCAGCCCCGTCGGCCGTCTAATGCGTCCGGTTCTCGTCGTTTGTGATAGTCTCTTCAATTGATGACGGCACGTTCGCACCATACCGGCCTGGCCGTGATTGCCGTATTCAAGGTGGTGAAGGGCCTGCTGTTACTCCTCCTCGGCTTGGGCCTCCTCAAATTGGTGCATGCTGAGATTGCCACCCTGTTCTCTCTTCTGATCGAATCGCTTCGTCTGAATGCCGACTCTCGCCTCATTCACTCGCTGGTTCTGAAGGTGGATGCGCTGCAACCGCATAGCGTGCTGGTGGCGGGGCTCGTCAGTCTGGGCTATGCCGGAATGTTGTTGGCGGAAGGTATTGGGCTGTGGCTGGAGTTCACCTGGGCCGCGTACCTGACCGTGGTGTCAACGAGCCTGCTGCTTCCGTTCGAACTCTACGAGGTCATTGAGCAGGTGACGATTCTTCGGGTTATCGTGCTGCTGTTGAATCTGATCATTGTGCTCTACCTCGTCAGCCAATTGAAGCGGCATACCTTGCGCTCACGGTCGCATCTCCCAAGACATGACTCGGTCGCCTGATCGAAACAGGGATTTGCCAGACCTAAAAGCTCAGCCCCGTCAGCCGCCCACCGCGTCTTCACAAAAAATCAGTATTATCTGAAGCTACTCGTTGACACTCCGATTCATAGGCCGTAGCCTACGGCTCTCCTTCGTATCTCACCGTGCGACGGTGGTGACCGTCGAGTTGAAAGGAGTCTGCTATGGCTGATCTTCAACGCAAAGATCCGAATAGTCAGTTCAAGTTTGTTCTTGAAGTCGACGGAATGAAGGCTGGGTTCAGCGAAGTGAGCGGGCTGACCTCCGAAGGCAATGCTGGAGAGTATCGGGCTGGTAATCAGGTGTCTCCAGCCGGACGAAAGCTGACAGGCTTAAGGAAGCCTGGCACCATTACTCTCAAGCGTGGCTGGACGAAAGATCAGGCACTGTGGGATTGGTACAAGAAAGTCATCGAGGGAAAAACACAGCGACTCAGCGGGTCAATTGTTCTGCTGGATGAAGCTCGCCAACCGGCAATGCGCTGGAAGTTTCGGGCCGGCCTGCCGAGCAAGTGGGTCGGGCCTGCTCTCAACGCGAAAGGCAACGAAGTCGCGATAGAGACGTTGGAAATTACGCACGAAGGAGTAGAGCTTGATGAGGGCTGAAAGTCCTAACTTGTACGACTCGAGCCCCTGAGCCCCGTCCGTTGCCCGCCGCGTCCGGATAACGAAGAGCATATGGCGTATAGTTGATAGCGTATGGCAGGGAATGGTGAGCGAACAGCGTCCGTACCATGAGCCCCCTTCCCAACGAGTGAGGTTTCATGTTTACAAGGGTGAGCGCAGGTAATTCAGGTGGGCAGTGTATCGGGCGGAGCCAGGAAGCCAGAGAAGATGGCACGTCAGCGGCTCTGGTATGGAGTAGGGAAAAAGACCGAGATATATGAAATGTGGTGGTCCCAGAACCAGAAGCTCACGAAGCCGACCAGCGCAATGGTTGGAAGAGTCAGTACGGCGAGGCCCGCCATGTCCCGTATCGTCAATGCGTGAGCCATCAGAGAGCACGTGCCTTTTTCCCCATGTTTGAGAGTGCGAAGAAGGAGTGCCGTGTTCACTGCGTTACTCTTAAAATAAAAGGAGTACGCGTCTCCGATGAACGGGACCGCTCCGATCAGCCCGTTCTTCAACTGGTTGAAGGCCATGGAGGCGAGCACCCTCCAGGACACGTCGAGTTGCCGTGCGCTCACCAAAATGGCTACGCCCAATATGGTAGCAATCGCGTCTCCGACGATTGGTATGAGTCCGAGGAGGGGGTCCGCCCCGATTCTCATGCTGGTTCCCGGCACGCGGAGGATATCGTCCAGTACGTGAGCGATCTTTTCAGCTTGCTGCTCCTTCGTGCGAACCACAGCCATATTTGAATTCTATGCCTTTCTCCCCGGCAAGGGAAAGCACAAGGGCGCGAACCAATGACGTTCTACTGTTTCTGACGGTTTAGCCTCGCCGCCCACCGCGCCTCTCGTCTCTCCCTCATTGTGTTTTCTCCTAGCCTGTGGTCCGGCCACCGGGGCCTGTCGTTGGCTCACGCTCCTTCCTGCACGCCTGGTGTATTCCGCCGAACTCTTGTTATGATCCGGGAGGTTGGAGGTGGCCATGGGCGACGGGCTCCTTCGCTCGGGGAGGTTCCGCGGTGTCAATTGGACGCTGGCGGGCATCTTTGGCCTCCTCGTCATCACCGCCCTTTCTATCGTTCCCCTCACACTGACCGTTCTTCAGCTTCGCCAATCCGATGCCTTCGTGGTTGATATGGCAGGCCGGCAGCGCATGTTGCTGGAACGCCATATGAAAGAACTACTCCTTGCCGCGGAAGGAGTCGACAGTCCCTATCAGCGGACTCGGGAGATACTCAAAGAACGAATCGGCGCGCTCATACATGGGGGAAGCACGGTAGCCAGGATCAATCAGGGGGAGAGCACTGTTCTTCCCTCGGCCCCAACCGACGAGATTCGGGAGAAACTTCTGCAACAGCAAAGCCTCTTGGAGGCGTTTGTCGTGAAGGCGGACCGCTTTCTGCGAACTCCACGCTCTTCGGCCGAGTATCGTACGGTTCGCAATGACGTCCTCAAGGACAATGCTCTACTGCTGGAGGTGGCCAACGATGCCGTGGCCATGTTGGCTCAGTATTCGGAATCTCGAGTTCGCACCCTGATTCATTGGGAGCTGATTGTGGTGTTGCTTGTGGTAGCTGTGGCGTCGGTGGGGACCTGGCGATTCGTTCAAGCGGAGAATGCGCTCAAGCGCAGTCAGTCTATGGCGATACAAGCTCTTCAGCAGAGTGATGCCGTCAAGTCGTCGTTGTTGTCGTCCGTCTCCCACGAATTACGGACACCTTTGACTGCTATGAAGACGATGCTGTTCAGTCTTCAGGAAGACGGGGATTCGCAACCGATTCCTATGCGCAAAGAGTTTCTCACGGGCATCGACCAGGAACTGGATTATTTGAATAGACTCGTGGGAAATCTCTTGGACATGTCGCGCCTTGAGGCGGGGATGCTGATGCCCCATCGTGAGTGGCATGTTCTGGATGAACTGGTGGAAGGCGCCATCCGACGAGTCGAGGTGTTGCTGGCACGCCGACCCCTCCACGTTCGCCTGGCTGAAGGTCTCCCACCGATTTACGTCGATGGGGTGCAAATCCAACAGGTACTCGTGAATTTCCTGGACAACGCGATAAAGTTTTCTCCGCCGGAGTCTCCAATCCGGATCACAGCTTCGCTCGCGACAGAGACTCTGGAAGTGCGCGTATCGAATAGTCGGCGACGGGATACCCTCTGACGAACTGAATCGGATCTTTGACCGATTCTACCGGGTGCAGTCGGGACGAGCGCATGGAACTCCAGGAGCCGGTCTTGGGTTAGCCATCTGCAAGGGCATCGTAGAAGCCCACGGAGGACACATTATGGCTCAGTCGGTTCCCGGTGGAGAAACCACAATCCTGTTTCGGTTACCTCTGACGACAGCGAGCGCCGCTCGTGACGGGGTGGCGTCAGAGCCACACTCGGTTCAGAAGGCGTCATGACGCAGGGAGCGCGCATTCTGGTCGTCGACGACGAGCCGCAGATTAGGCGGTCGCTCCAGGTCAATCTGGAAAGTAAGGGCTATGCTGTCGAAACCGCGGAGACGGGCGAGGAGGCGATCGGCGCGTTCCACAACCGACACCCCGACGTCATCGTCCTTGATCTGATCATGCCGGGCATCGGCGGCGTGGAAGTCGTACGCCGTATTCGCGAATCTTCAACGGTACCGATCATCGTGCTCTCAGCGATGGGGGATGAGCCGCGCAAGGTGGAAGCCCTCGAGATGGGGGCGGACGATTACATGACGAAACCGTTCGGCATGGAAGAGCTCTTGGCACGAATTCGTTCGTTGTTGCGCAGGGCGGCCGGAGCGCACAGCGCCCAACCGGTATTTGTCGCGGGAAGCCTCTGTGTGAACTTTGATCGCCGCGAAGTCACGCTGGACGAGAAACCGGTCAAGGTGACGCCGACCGAATACGATTTGTTGAAGTACATGATCGAACATTCGGGGAAAGTGCTCACACATCGCATGCTTCTTCAAGCAGTGTGGGGGCAAGCGTACGTCGATCAAGCTCAGTACCTGCGCGTATTCGTCGGACAACTGAGGAAAAAGATCGAGCGCAACCCGACACGTCCCCGCTATATCCTCACCGATCCCGGCGTAGGCTATCGGTTCTGTGCCGACGGCGATGTGGTTCCCTAGCCTCAGGACTTCCCTTCCCCCTCCCATCCTCGCTCGCCCTGCTCTAAGGGTATCGACCAGTCCATCTCACTCAATCTTTACACATTCTTTATAAGATCTGAGTCATCCCGATATCGAGTCCTTAGACGATTCGGCAGTACGCTGTCGATCATCAACCGGTTCTCTGTTCTCTGTCGAGTATTCGAAGGAGGGCAATATGAGACGGTCTGGTGTTGTGATCTGGTTGCTCGTGGTCCTTGCGATCCTCCTGCTCGTCCCATCGGTCTCCTTGGCCAATAATAACAATGCTGATCCGGGCGTTGGGATGCCGACGGTTGATATTGTGTTTGAATCGACGGAGCCGTACTACCAACCACAGGTGGCTATTGTATCGGTTGGCGTTCCGGTGCGATGGTCGAATCCTACTGCCTCCCCCCACAGCATCCGCCACGATGGTTGCCTGACGGACGAGCCTTGTGCTTTTCGTTCGATAGCTGTCCTCCCGGATGATAGTTTCGTCGTTGCGCCATTGCCCCCCGGCCGGTATTCCTACCACTGCGAATTGCATCCGATCATGCGCGGGACACTCCTTGTAGTCGAATCACAGGCGCGGCCTGAAGGGGAGATCTCTGTTGTCGAATCTGCGAGGTGAGCCGTGGCGCTGAGCGAATACATGTTGCCGTTGCCTTCGAAGGAGCGCGAACTTACGACCTTCCGGCCTGGGCGATGCCCGCGTTGCCAAGGATTCATGGTGCTTGTGAGATATGAGGATTGGGGAAGCACGACGACAAATCAAGCGTTCCTGGCTTGGGATTGCGTGCAATGCGGAGCCGTCATTGATCCGGTGATCTTGGCCAATCGAGCCAGAGGGCTCAAGCCGACGGGAGGTCGGGCCCGCTTGCAATCAGCAATGTGACGGGAAGGGAGGAACACGTCATGAGCACAGCAAGTGCGGGAGCAGAGCAGGCAATTCTGAATATGCTTCAACGATATGAGGTGCTCATGATGGAAGACCTCATCTGTATCGGTGGACGACCTGATTTCAGCAGGACACAATTGTTTCTCGCAATCGCCAGGCTTAGCCGAAAGAACTTGATTGCACTCCATCGAGTGGGCCTGAGCTATCAAATTCGCCCGATTAACCAAGCGTGGACCCTCAGCCAGGGGCAACAACATGAAGAACCGGCTGCTCATCATCGATGATGAGCCACACATCTGCGAAGGCTTGAAAGATCGTCTCGAGGCAATGGGCCATGAAGTCATCGTCGCTCACGATGGAAGGACGGGATTGGCCTTGATGGCCCTTGAAGCGAAAGGCCCGCCGCTCAATGGGGTGCTTCTGGACGTTCATATGCCCGTCATGGATGGCATCGAGGTCCTCCGGGAGCTCCGCGCTCGGCACCCGGGCGTCCCTGTCCTGATGATGTCGGCCGGTTTGGAGCGCGAGGTTCTTCAAGAGGCCGTTCGCATGGGGGCCAGAGATTATGTTTTGAAGCCTTTCGAAGCGACTGTGTTGAAGGAGATCTGTGAGCAAGTATTTCCGCTGCGGGGAGGCGAGGCCTGAGGTCCCGTCCACGACGGTGATACGGCGACGGCACACCGGTTACATGGCTGCAGAATTACCGCGCAAGGGATTGCGCACAACAATCAGGTTCAGGCCCTGCAACCATACATTGTGATTTAGCCCCGCCGGCAGCCCACTGCATCCGAGTTCCTCGAACGGTGGGATCGCGCTGTCTGACCCGGCCGCATCGAAGACAGGCTTCAGATTGTTTTCGGTCTCGCCGATGTACGTACTCACCACCTGCGACAGGTCGAGACATAATAGAGCGAGTCAGAGTTCCCGGGCGGTTACCACGGCGGCCATCGTCTTACCGGTACCCCCTTCCCCGGCGAACAGGGGGCTCATACCATTACAGTAGCTCTCTCGCCTCCTGAGCCCGCTCTTTGCAAACCTGGTAGTGCCGGGGGAATAAACCAGTGGAAGGGGGGTGAACAACTGTAGTGGTATCTAGGCAGCTTGTGCCTCCACCTGCCGACAGGGCCCAAGCCCACCGACTGAAAACGCAATTGCAAGTCCCGATTCTCGATCCCCCGTTGGGGGCTGCATTGGTTCTGCAATACAGGTGTTTTAAATCTACTTCGATTGACAGCTTTTTCATTTCTCTGTAGCCTCTGCTCAGCCCGGGGTCCTGGTACTGCCAGGACATCCGCCCTTGTGGAGTGTGCTGTATGGAATACTTAATTGTGCACTTTCCTCGATCTCGTCGCGTCGTGGTAGACGATGAGTTCAATGGTCGTACAGAGGACCTGATTGAACTCGAGGCAGGTCGACATGTTGTGTCGTTGGGGCCTCCCTACAATTACACGCCGGAAGAACGAACAATCATCTTGAAGGACACGGTCGAACTCGAGCCGCGCGAGGTGAGCTTTGATCTGTCGATCTGATGCCTAGACGGGCTCTGGTCTGTCTTCTGTTTCTTGCCCTCCCGGGGTGTGCCCACTACTTCGTGAATATTGAGAAACCGGCCATCCAGCCGGTCAAGGAGTACCGTTTCAATCCTGAGGCGAGCGGCGGCAATTCCAATTCTCTGTTCATCTGTCTGGCGTTTTCCGGGGGTGGAACACGCGCCGCCGCGCTTTCCTATGGCGTGTTGGAGAAGCTGAAGGACACGCGGATCACCTGGAAGGGGGAGGAGAAGACGCCTACTCGATGAGGTGGACTGCATCTCGTCGATTTCCGGCGGGTCATTCACCGCTGCCTACTATGGGCTGTTCGGGGAACGGATCTTTCAAGATTACCGTGGGCGATTTTTGGAGGCTGATGTTCAGGGTTCTCTTTTCTGGAGTCTCTTCAATCCCTGGAATTGGGTCCGGCTGGCGTCTCCGTACTTCAGCCGTATCGACCTTGCCGCAGAGTACTACGACGAGAACATCTTTGAAGGGAAGTCGTTTGCGACCTTGGCTGAAACAGGCCGGCGGCCGTTTGTCATCTTGAACGCAACGAATCTTGCAAACGGAGAGCGGTTCGAGTTCACACAAGAACAATTCGACTTTTTAGTGTCCGACCTCAATAGTTATCCGGTTGCACGGGCCGTGGCTGCTTCCTCGGCCTTTCCCTTCTTGTTGAGTCCGATCACGCTCAGGAATTATCCGCACGCGCAATTTCAGCTGCCGAAGGATTACGAGCTGGGGCTGAAGGATTACGCTGACAATCGGCGACGCTACTATTGGGCGCGCAATCGAGCGATGTATATGAACGATACGGCGCTGCCCTATGTGCATCTCATGGATGGCGGATTGGCGGACAATATTGGCTTGCGTCCGATCGAGGCGGCCCATCAACGTTCCGGTGGGTTTATCCGGAAGTTATTCAATCAAGGTGAAATAGAAAAGTTCGTGTTGATTGTGGTGAATGCACACACATTAGACAAGGACACGATGAGTCAGGACGAGAGCCCGCCCGGGTTACGTACTGTGGGATCAAAAACTGCGACGGTTGCTATGGAGCATTACACCGTGGAGACCGTTGAGGCGGTGAAGGATCTCCGTGATGCAAGGAGGAAGGCGCAGAAAAATATTACCGCATGTCAGAAGAAACTGGATCAATGTCCGGGGTCTCCGCAACTTCCCAAGCTTGCCTCTGAAATTGACCCTTACGTAATAGAGGTCGACTTCGAAGCCATCTCCGATCCCGATAGAAGGAAGTACTTCTTATCCCTGCCGACGAGTTTTGCTCTCGAAAAAGATCAGGTCCAGGCTCTCATCAACGTTGGCCCTCAACTTCTGAATGAGTCGCCGGATTTTCTGGAATTTATTGAGAGTCTCAAATCGCAGTAACCTTGCCTAGCGGGGAAGGTGTCATGAACCGTTTCGGTCCCAAGAGCCGCCCCATCGCGTCCGGTCTGTCTCTCGCCAAACAGTCTGAAACGTTTCACCTTTTAGGTTTTATGTTTCACGAGAGGACTAAAGCGTCGTACGTATCTCGCGACTCAAGCCATCAGCAGTCAGCTTGCAGCCATCGGTTCCCAAGCCGTGCGGAGAGTTTCATTGCTCTCTGCACGGCTTGAGGGTGTTACTTCATTTTCTTGGGGTCTTGGTACACCATGAGGTGCGCGTAGGGGCTGCCTTCGAACATGATGTAGACACCGGAGGGGTTCGGGACAGTCGGGAGCTTCGTGGCTTCTGCGTCGAAGGGCCATATGACCATCCAGTGCGGGGGCTCTTTCACAACCTTGGCCCCATCCCCCGACATGACTACTTTCCCGGCTTTCTCAAAATGTGAACCGCCGCGAGCCATGTAGGCGATGCCGGGCACCGTGTTCGTTGGTTTTGGCGCGTTGTTCATGAGGTCGGTCATCCATTGGTGAACGGCAGCGTCCATACACATAGGGTCAGGATCCGGCAGATTCATCACGGTCGGGATGCAGGTAAAGCCCGTTGGCGCTTTTCTTGGTTTCGGTCAGCTTGCCATCGGCGCCGTAAATCATGACACCGGCCTCTTTCGCAATGTGCGCCGGTGCTGCGCTTAACGCAAGCGCTGTCTGGTCCTTCTCGGACATCGCTTTTACTTCTTTGACGGTCGCACCTTTCTTAGACGGCTTGTCGCCCGCAGTGGTGATCGCCGGCATTATGAGGGTACCTGCGGCCAGGATGGTTAGCATGATGTGTCGAGTCATGGCCTTCTCCTTGGTGAAGGTGAGTGGTTTGTGTTTAGGATGTTAAAATTAGCGCGAACGGAAGGAGAAGTCTATACCCTTACGACGGAGGTAGGGAGTCCTTCCCCGGAAAAACCGATCCTCGCCAGGCGCCCAGCGTGTTCGAGGATCAAAGAGCCGATAGCCCATAGCTGATAGCGTATGGCGTCAGACCAGGGCAAATAGCAGATGGCTTATGGCCGATACATGTGTGGAAGAAGCAGGACATTCTTTGTTCGTGCTATACGCCATTAGCGATCAGCTCCTGTTTCCTGCCATCCGCCATCAGCTCCTTTCTCCATCGCCCGCATTCTTGACGCGCCTGCTTTCGGAGCGCAGGGTCTCGCGGTGTCTGGATCGCAGTAAGAGGTATTGAATGGCGTCCGCATTATCCCATGCCATTGTCGCTCTGGCGATGGGGAAGGCCTTTCAGAACAAGGAATTAAGTTGGCGCGAGTTGTTCTTGGGTGCGCTATGTTCGGTCGTGCCGGATCTGGATGTGATTGGGTTTCACTTTGGCATTCAGTACGGTGATGTGTGGGGCCATCGAGGCCTGACGCACTCGGTAGTGTTTGCGGCGCTGTTAGCTGGGAGTTTTGTGGCTTTGTGGTATCGAGGCAAGCCAGCGGTAGCGATGACGGGGTTATTTTTTTATTTCTTTCTCAGCACCGCTTCTCATGGCGTGCTTGATGCGATGACGAATGGAGGGTTGGGCGTGGCGTTTTTCTCTCCATTTGATACGACGAGATATTTCTTCCCCGTGCGACCGATCCTTGTGTCTCCCATCGAGATCAGCGAATTCTTCAGCGCATACGGTGTTCGGATCCTGGCCAGCGAAGCCATATGGATCTGGCTGCCATCCTGTGCGGCGTCCGTGTTGCTTCGCGCACTCCAGCGGGTTTGGTCAACCAAGTCAGTGGCATCTCCCTCATAGCCATCGTGAGGAGCCGCTCCTCTGATCGCCCATGTCGTTTGCCCCCCCTCAACCGCCCTGCGCGTCCGGTCCTCGTCGTTCGCGAAGCGTCGCTCGTCTCTCGCGATCGAAGCTGTCAGCAGTCAGCTTTCAGCCATCAGCTCCTCTGTCCAACCGAGATACGCTTCACGAGGTACGTACTCATTTGTGCAGCGTGTGTTACGACGAGCTGGTTGCCTCAATGATACGGAACCGGACTTCATCCACAAGAGTATCTGCGGACGTCTGCTCTCCTGCGAACAACCCGCAGTGGTAGAGGCCCGCTGTCCATCCAGTTTTAGGTGGGGTCAACATGAAATAGCCGGACTGGTCATTCATGGTCGTCATGACTCGGTCCTGTGCGATGGCGCGTTGCTCTCCGGTTATCTCGGATGTTTCCAGAAAACAGCGTCCTGTGAGGGGCACTGCGTCAAACGAGGCAGACACCAGTCCAAAGACCAGGTAGATCTCTTGTTGTGTGGTAGGAAAGCTATCACCCGGGTTGAGGGGAATGAATTCATGGGCGCCGGTGGGAAAATCATCCCGCACGACCTTGCTCGCCGGGATGACAAACCGAAACCAGCTGAAATCGGCATCTCTGCCCATGAGCGACGCTCGTGTGTCCAGTGGTTTCTGCGGTTTAAACCGCTCGGCGGCTCTGGCGTACAGCTCGTCCTCCGGAGAGACTGTGCCAGGAGAAGGATCGCCGGAGGGGAGGCGGTCCGTTGCCTCATGATCCGTCAGCTTTGCCAACTCGGGAACATGGGGCCGCACCTTCTCGAGCCACCGTGCGATTTTCTTTTTATCTAACACACGGGTGTCCGGTGGGAGCTGAACGTTCTTGTTGCTCTTTTCAAACTCGACTGCCGCATCATAGAGGGTTTGAAAATGGACGAATGCGTCTTCCCACTGTTCCAATTCCACGAGACATTGGCCCATCCGAAACACCGTATCCACATAGTCTTCTTCGCTTGGATCAAGGTTGGACACCTTCCCGAAAACCGTCAGCGCATCCTTACACCGGCCTAGCTGCATGAGGGTCAGCCCTAATTGATGATTAGCGAGGGGATCATTGGGATTGAGGGCCAGCAGTCGTTGATAGATCGGTTCGGCCTCCTGATATTGACCGGTAGAGAAGAGCCTCCATGCCTCTGCGCGAATGGAAGCCCATTCCTTACGCTGTGCCCCTGTCATTTCTTTGGTCAGAACTGGGTCAAAGCGTCGGCCTCGGTCGATGGAGGTTCCATTGATTTGTGAGAGCAGATTCTTCGCAGGGAGCTCCAGCGGAGAACCAGGCGGCACCTTGTGCAACACGTATTGCACGTCATCATCCGCGCCTTGATAATCCAGGACGTCAAACCGCGCCCGGGCCAACGCTAATCGCCAACCGAGCAATTCCGGAGCGAGTTCCACGGCCTTCTTATACGATTCGAGCGATTCCTCAAGGCGATCGAGTTTTCGGAGTTCTTGCGCCAGCCGCAGATGAACGAGGGGATTCTGAACATCGACCCGTGCGATGCGTCCTAACTCGGCGATGGATTCCTCTCCCTGTCCCGACCGGATCAACACACTCCACTTGGCCCACCGGACATCCAGCGCGGTTGGTGTCCTGGCGAGGACCGTCTCATAGGCCTCGACTGCCTCTTGGGGGCCTCGGGATGCGGTGAGAATATCGCCGCGTAGTTTGTGTAGCGTGAGCGCTTGAGGATGGTCTTGAATCCCTTGTTCGAGGATCTCGAGCGCAGGGTTTATCGCGCCACTCTCCCACACGCTTTTCGCATGTGCGGCTACTTGCTCCTCTGAACGCAACTGTGATTCTTCCGCAAACGAGCAGAGAGCCATCGTAAACGTCACAACGAATGGCACAGCAAGGAGGATGGCGATGTGATGATACCGTAGTCGGACGACAGTGTTTTGCATGTAAAATGATATAGAGCTATTCATGAATGCGGAGGCATTCTTTGTTCAAAATCCACTATACCAAGAAAAAATGTAATGGTGGAAGAGACCACTGCGTCCTTGTTCGTCTCTTGCCGTTCGTAGATCCTGCATCGTGAAAGTTGACGTGGCCGTGCTACACTGCCCGCCCCATGTTCGACGTCATTCTATATCAGCCGGAAATTCCGCCGAACACCGGCAACATCATACGACTTTGCGCCAATACGGGCGCAAAACTGCATCTCGTAAAACCCCTGGGTTTCACGCTGGAGGATAAGCAATTGCTGCGAGCAGGACTGGACTATCACGAATTTGCCACGATCACGGTCCACGATAGTTGGGCCGATTGCGCTGCTGGCTTGAAGGATCGCCGCTTGTTTGCCGTTTCGACCAAAGGCACGCAACGCTACGACCTGGTTGACTATGCCGCCGGCGACGCCTTTGTGTTTGGTCCGGAAAGCCGCGGGTTGCCGGCTGAGATTCTGGGGACGGTTTCCGAGCAACAGTGTATCCGCCTACCCATGGTCCCGGGAAACCGGAGCCTCAATCTCTCAAACACAGTAGCGGTGGTCATCTACGAAGCCTGGCGGCAGGTCGGATTTGGTACGGGTCTGTAAAGGATAAAGAGCTGAATGCGAATGGCTAAGAGTTAGACCTGGAACGGCTGAAACTAAAGACTACCGTTTCCTTCCGACAGATGGTGCTCGTTCCGAGCCATCAGCTATCAGCCATAAGCTCTTCTCCCCTGCCATACACTCTGACCGCTTCGCTATAGATCACCCTCTTTGAGACAGCGCCCGAATCCCTGTTGCTCGGCAAAGTAGTACGCATAATGCAGGGCGGCGAGGTTGGCGACGCGTTCTTCTGCCTCGTCACGCGTATCTGCATAGATAATCTGGATGCCATATCTGGCTGTGAGGGCGTCCAGAAAATCCATCAGCCCAATCTTGTGATATTGGTTGAGCCTCCCTCCGGCTTTGCGATGCTGGAGAGTTCCTTCTATGACCAGGAAACGAGAGGGGAAGGCGAGGACCTGTTCGAGTTCATGAAGAAACGGCGGGCGATTGTAGGAGGGATTCGAAAAGACCGTATAGAGTTCTTCGACGCCCATGCGCTTGATGCACAACAGCTCAGGTACTTCGGCAATGGCATAGCCGCTGACAGGCAATGTCTCTCGCATCGTTCCGGCGATGCGTACGAAGCCGTGGAAATCGTAGGGGAGGTACTCGCGAGGGTCGACGTAGAGATGAATGGCCGGCACCATGAGTTTGGGTTGGCCTTGCTGAGAGAGCATCATGATGAGCGATTGCGGTCCACGAGGACCCTGGCTGGATCGTTGGGTCTGTTGAGGGCGTGGCGGGGTAGAGGAGTACGATCCAGACGATGGACCCGATGCAGGGGAGGGGCGTGAGGTTGGCCCGGGGGTGGCCGAGGGTTGGGTCTTGGCATCGTAACTTGCGCGTGTGATGGGGTCACTGAGGGTTTGATAGGCCTGGTTGATCAGTTGTGTCCGGGCTTCTGCTTTCCGGTGCAGGTTTGGCGCGTGGCCAAAGCGATCCGGGTGCCAGACCTGGATTTGCTCATGCCAGGCCTTTTTGATTTCAGCCTCTGTTGCGGTGGGTAAGAGTTCAAGCAGCGTGTAATAGTTGATGATTCGTTCCTCCCGCATCGGTTTCTCCTTCTCAAGGCAAAGAAGTGTAGCGGAGTCTCCGTCTGAGATCTAGGAGGCTGTTCACGCGGCCTCCCGCAAGGCTGCCATGTCGCGTGCGTTCGCTCTGCGTGGATGCTGGATGGTTTTCAGTCAGGGGCTTGTGCGGTTTCAAAACGGGGAGGAATCTCTGCGAAATCACTTGGACGAATGCCTTACTCCTGGCAGGATATCGTACAGATCTTGTTTTGTACCCGACCTCTTATCCGGAACCAGGTCATGCATTGTTAGACGCGGGGGACTTGTCTGTGAAATTGTCGAATTTCACTCAAGGTAGAGACAATAATTTCAACCTGATCCGTATCATCGCGGCGCTTGCCGTATTGATAACCCACAGCTTTGCCTTGGCGATAGGGACGGGCGCTGCCGAGCCGTTTCGGAGCAGTCTTGGCATGACCATGGGTTCAATCGCTGTGGATGTGTTTTTCGTGACGAGCGGGTTTCTCGTCACGGCCAGTCTGTTGACCAGAGAGAGCGTGCTTCAATTTCTGTGGGCCAGAATCCTCAGAATATTCCCGGCTCTGCTGGTCATGCTGCTCGTGACCGTGTTCGGCTTTGGTCTGCTCTTTACGTCATGGCCTTTGTCATCCTATCTCGCTGACTCTCAGACATATGGGTACTTGCTGAAATGCGCAACCGTCGTCACCGGCGTTGCGTACAACCTGCCGGGAGTCTTTGATAACAACCCATTTAAGAATGCGGTCAATGGTTCGCTGTGGTCGCTGCCATTTGAAGTACGCATGTACGCAATCCTGGCTGTTGTCTGGGCTGCCTTTCGAATAACAAAGAGAGGCAGCGTAAGAACATTTGGACCAGCCATTGTCACCGTTGCCGTTGTGGCCGGAGTGTTCGTTGTTGCTCGTCACTTCCACCGTCCTCCCGACGATCAATTTACCATGCTCTTTTTCATGTTTTTTTCCGGTGCCGCCTTTTATGTTCTGAAAGAACGCATCACGCTCTCTCGTCCGTGTTTCTGGTTGTGTGTGGTCACGCTTCTGTCCTCGGCCATGGTCAACACACAAGCATTCTTCGTCGTCTATGTGCTGACCTTTGCCTATACGGTATTGTATGTGGCCTACATGCCTTCCGGGCTCGTCAGGAAATACAACCAGGTAGGCGATTACTCCTACGGCGTCTATATCTATGCCTTTCCTGTCCAGCAATCAGTTGCGGCACTGGTTCCCGGAGTCTCGGTTTTGTCGCTGCTAGTCCTCTCGGCCTTTCCAACCTTTTTGTTTGCTGTAATGTCCTGGCATCTTCTTGAACGGCGGGCTCTTGGCCTCAAAGGGCTTTACGTCGCTTACACCAGAAGAATACTCACTTACGGCTTAATAGGCGCTTCAACCAGGACGCGCTAACGCGGCCGGTGGCGCTTGATACAGGAGCAGAGTTCAGAAACCCTATCCTCTGCTTCAGTGAGAGGACGTCTGTAGAGCTCCTCACCTTGAAGCGAGGCAGAGCTGTGCTATAGTCCCGCCCCATGGCGCACTTGATTGATGAAGTTCAGCTCTACACGGATGGGGGCTGTCGTGGCAATCCAGGACCTGGAGCCATTGGCGTGATCATCATGGATGCAGAACATCGCGAATTGCTTGCCTGTGCGGAGTGTATTGGCCATGCCACAAACAACAGGGCTGAATACCGTGCTCTGATCAAAGGACTTGAACTTTGCGCGGCATACACACGGCGACGAGTTGTCTGCTATTCGGACAGTGAACTCTTGGTCAATCAGATGACCGGGGCTTACCGTTTGAAGAACGAGGAGTTGCGGGCTCTCTGGCAGAGGGTGAAAGACTTGGAGCGTGTGTTTCAAGAGGTGCGGTATCAACATGTGCATCGCACGAATCAGTTCATCACGAAGGCGGATCGACTTCTGAACGAGGCTTTTGACCGGCAATAGTCCGAGTGTCAGGTCTTGTATTCGTCTCATCGCTGCTTGTGCGCGTTCTAGCAACTCCGAAAGCCCGCCCAAAGGCAGTCATCCACTGAAACCTGCGCTCCTGCTGCGTAGATTTCGGCGCGCATGCTCCGACGATGTCCGCCGTCGCTCCTGGACCGGTTTCACACCTTGAGGTTGATCAGGTAATCGATGAGCTGGACGCTGCCGTAGCCACCGAATGGCAAGAGCAGCGCCTGCAGCGCAGGCTGCTGGGCGATGGGCGCGAACGCGCCCTCATGGGTGCTGCGGATGCGCTCCATCAGGATTTTGATCTGTTCCGCGCTGATCGGCTGTCGGGCCGGACTTGCCGCTGCAGCCTCGGCTGTAGCCGGCGGCGGGTTGTCCTTCGCCCGGGCCTGTGTGAGCAGCCGCGTCTCGTAGTGCTCGAGCGCCGTGGCGCGCGCCGACTCGGCGCTCCTGCGCAGCAGCACCGCGCTGTACAGCGCATACGCGAGCGCGAGCCCTGTGACGAAGACCAGCGCCAGAGGAAAGTCCATCGTGTCGAAGAGGTCGCTCCGCGAGAGCACCATGAAGAGGATCGAGACGAACGGCAGGTAGATGAGCCAGTGGATGCGTTGCGTGGCGAGGACGATCAGCTTGAAGTCGAGGTAGTCGTCGAGATGCGCGCGCGGCACGCCGGTCGCGGCTTCCTCGCGATCGAGTAACACTGTCGGCCACAGGCTTGGCACGTCGCTCAGGGTCTCGATGAACCGGGCGCAGGCGCGCGTCTCGTAGCCGACCCAGAAAATGACCAGCCAGAGGATCGGCGTGTTGAGGACCACGAGAATTTCATGCAGCCTCTCGACGAGCTGGCCGCGATGCGGAAACGACGGCCTGCCGAAGACAGAGAACGCTGCGAAGCTGAGCAGGCCTACGAACAGCATGGAGGACAAGATCCAGCCCGCCATCTCACGACAGCTTGTGGCACGCAGGTAGTTCTGCCACAAGGTGACGATTTCAACTGCCGCACCAGCGGCTTTCGAGTCGGCCTTGCCCTCCCTGTCGAACGACGCCAGGTCAAGATGTGGGCCGGTCCACACCGCGGACCACCAACTGCGCGCGAGCGTCCAGGTTTGCGGCAGGGGGAACTCGAAGCGCCCGGAGATACAATGCGCTTGCAGTCGAATCCAAATCATGAATGCGAGTGCGAGCGCAAGCGTGATCACGACGCCGATGAAGCGCACCACGAGGCTCGGCCACACGCTGACACCTTCCAGCCACACGAACGGCTCGCCGGCGCCCTGCGCGAGTGAGGCATTCATGGCTTGGTTGACGATCACGATCGTCGCAAGCACTGTAAGCACCAGCATAGCCAGGCCGATCATCCCGAATTGTGCGGCCTGCCTCTTCGCATGCCCGGGCGAAGTCAGTGCATTGCACGCGGCGCGCGCTGTCTCCTGGACGCGGCGGCTCGCCAGGGCGACCGACAGGATGCCGAGGCAGAGCATGAAGAGCATTGCCGGAAGGTGGTCAAGTGCGAGGCCCCGCGATGGCCTGGCCGGCTCGATGTCTTCGCACCGCGCCCAGTCGCCATCGCATTTCGTGTCTGTCGCTGGGGGGGCGATGCCTAGGGGCTTAGTGCCGTTGATCCATCCGGTGAGGTCGGGGACAGACGGCGAGGCGAGATGCACCGCCTCGGTTCTGCCGATTTCGAAGATCTGCGGCCGCAGCCACTCCTTCATCTTGCCGGCCCAGTGGTCGAACGGCTTGGCGTCGAGTGCCATCAGCGCGGCAAGGTACGTCGCGGTTTGGTAACTGTCCCGGAACGGTAGAGTCGAATGCTGCAGCGCCGGGCGCAGCGACAGGCCGAAGTTGGACGCGACCACGAGGTTGCGCGCCCAGTCCTTCTGGTCAGCGTGCAGGTAGCGTGCGTCGAGGTCTGTCGTGAAGAAGATCTTGTCTTTGAAGCGGCTGCGCAGCGCCTGGAGGATGAGGAGTTTGTCGTATAGGTCGGAGCCGACGATGCCGATCGCTTTGACGCCGTTCTTTGCAAACTGCTTCTCGTGATCGAGCTGCTCGATCTCGTCGGCGAGCCGTCGCAGGTAATCAAACTGGCTGCGCCCCTCGGCGTGCTCCGGCGGCGTGTCCTTGAGCTGCGCGCGCAGGTCTTGTGATTGGCCGCCATCGTCCTTGCGCGGCGCGTTGCTGGCCGACTTGTCGATGTCCGGAAGCACGCCATCCAACCCGCGCAGGTAGGTGAAGGTGCGTACCGGCGGCTTATGGGCGTATGACACATCATCCTTCCCGTCAGCGTTGACCCCGCAGCGCCCCGAGAATCCATCCTTGAGATATCGCGATAATGTGCGTCCGTACTCGGTGTCCCACTCACTGATCAGCACCAGGCCGTCCCCGCATTGATCCTTGTGGGGCTCCTTGCGATTCACGCCTCGCTGCCACAGTTCCCACAATAGAGCGGCCGAGAGCACGTCGTCGGTGCCGGTCGTGCGGATGATCGGAAGTGCGTTCAGGCCGTCCGCCAGGTCGGGGGACTCTATGAAGCAATCCCACGGCTGTGGGCTGGCCTGGGTAGGTCCTGCTGCGAGCAGATCGCAATTGGAGATGGTTGCGCCAGACGAGAACACCTGGAGCGTACTACCGCCTTCCAGCATCATGGGGGTGCCCCTCGATCCGATGGCGGGTTTCTGCGGTGTCTTCTTCTTATTGATATCGGAGACAAGCTTCATTAGCGTTGCTGAGCCAGCCGGCCCGAGTAGCTTGACGGTGAGGCCCTTGCCGCTGCTGGCTGGTTGGCTCGGCGTCAGCTTTCTGAACAGGGTTTGCAGCTTTGTGAGCGGCTCAGTGGCGAGCTTGTCTTCGTTCAGCCAGAGCACCAGCACATCCGACGACTCGTTGCGGCGCTCGAACCACTCGTATGGCACAGTCAGCTTGACGGCGTCGGGTTTGGCCCCGGTGATATGGAAGTAGCCGATCGCGTCGGCATTCTCGGGACTATAGCCATGGAAGCCGAGCGCCGAGACCAGCGCGAAGCGAGTGCGGCGCCGGCTTTCGGCCGCCTCGTCGAAGGAGCCGCCGAAGACGCTTACGGCCACGACGGTCAGGCGATTAGGGTCGGGGTCGCGCAGCGCCTGAATGCGTGCGTGTAGCCTCTCGGGGGTGTGCGTGCCAGGTAAGTCGGACTGGTCGGACTGCTTCTCGTGTTTCTCGACAGCGGCGAATGGGTCCTGCCACAGCCGAGCCTCGACGTCTTGCTGGCTGGTGGGCACGAACTTCACGCGCTCGGGATCGGTCGGGCGCGCGCTCTGCAGCGGCAAGGTCTTGACCAGCACGCCGGCCGCCAGCAGCACCACCATCACGATGGGCAACGGGTTGGCAAGCAGGCCTGCGCGGCTCTCGTTGCTCATGTTATCTCCGCAACCGTCCCCAGGAGAGGATTGTCACCCTCTCCCTGTTCCCAACTGTACGCTCAGCAGGATACCGGGTCAACGCGAGCGCGTCGCGGGCGCTCCTATTCCGTGGTGCCGGACGACTGACCGGCCCCGGTCCTGTGGCGTGGTGTGTCTTGGTGCGGAGCGGGTGGATACGCGGGGGCTTTTACAGTAGACTTGCGTCCCGGCGGACTGCCGAGGTGGGCTCTGTCGCAGTGATTTTCGCATGCAGGGAGGTTGATATGGCTGGAGGTTCAGGCATCATATGGATAAAGGCTGCGGTGGTGTACTTCATGATGGGAGTGGGCTTAGGAATCTATATGGGTGCATCTGGCGACCATATACTCATTCCCGTTCATGCTCATTTTAATCTCCTCGGCTGGGTGTCCTTGGCGTTGATTGGTCTGATCTATCGCCAATTTCCAGTTGCGGGATCGAACAGATTGGCGACCGTTCAGTTCTGGTTGCATAATGCCGGGCTGCTCGCGGCCATGTTGTTGCTGGCTGGGTTGTTGCGCGGCCATGCTGCGCTGGATCCCCTTATCGGGGTCGCTTCTATCGTCATTGGTGTCTCGGTGGTTCTCTTTGCCATCAATGTGTTTAAGAATTGTAACGAGTAACAGGGCTGATATGTTCATCAACCGGATCGCAAAATAACCTCACTTGTTGTCGCTGCCTCTGTCTGCTTCTCGATACAGGCAGAGTTGTAACTAGTCCCACGAACCAAGACCTCAATGCACCAATATAGAAAGCGCGCGTAACTCCGAGTGGCAGGCACTCGACGGTGCGCCGTTTTCGGAAAGATCGGTAACAGACACAGATGGTTTCTCCAACGACCCAGACAGGTTCAGCCGCGGCACAGCTGAAGATTGTTCCCCTCATCGCCAAGGAACTCGGCGTGGGACCCCATCAGGTCGCGGCTGCAGTCGCCCTGCTCGACGAAGGTTCGACCGTGCCGTTTATCGCACGCTATCGCAAGGAGGTCACCGGCAACCTGGACGATACGCACTTGCGCACGTTGGAAGAGCGCCTGCAGTATCTGCGCGAATTGGAGCTGCGCCGCGCGGCGATTCTGACTTCGATCGAAGAGCAGGGCAAACTCACCGACGTACTGCGCGCCACCATCGAGGCGGCCGCAACCAAGCAAACGTTGGAAGACCTCTACTTGCCCTACAAGCCCAAGCGGCGCACGCGTGCGCAGATCGCGCGCGAGGCAGGGCTGGAGCCGCTGGCCGATGCCCTGTTCGCCGATCCGACGCTCGACCCCGAGCAGGAAGCCGCGAAGTATCTGAACGTGAAGCCTGCCGCCGACGGCGTGGAGGCCATCAACGTGCCGGACGCAAAAGCCGCGCTCGAGGGTGCGCGGGACATTCTGGTCGAGCGTTTTGCCGAGACCGCCGAGCTGCTCGCGAAATTGCGTACCCGCCTGTGGGACCAGGGGGTCGTCACGTCCACCGTGATGAAAGGCCAGGAAATGGCCGAGGAAGAAAAGTTCCGTGATTACTACGCCTATTCCGAAACCATCCGCACTATTCCTTCTCATCGCGCGCTGGCGTTGTTCCGTGGCCGCACGCTGGGTGTCTTGAAGATTGAATTGGGCCTTGGCGAGGCACTTGAAGCCGTCGTGCCGCACCCCTGCATCGCGACGATCGCGGCGCATGTCGGCATCGAAGACCGTGGTCGTCGCGCGGACAAGTGGCTCATGGGCGTTTGCGACTGGACCTGGCGCGTCAAGGTGCACCTGCATCTCACGGTGGAACTGTTGGTGCAGTTACGCGAAGCAGCGGAAGCCGAGGCGATCAAGATTTTCGGCCGCAATCTGCACGAGCTGTTGCTGGCGGCGCCGGCAGGCCCGAAGGCCGTACTCGGTCTCGACCCAGGCATCCGCACTGGCTGCAAGGTGGCGGTCGTCGATGCGACCGGCAAGCTGCTGGAGACCACGACCATTTATCCGCTGCAGCCACGCAATGACTGGCAGGGATCGCTGGCGACGCTGGCACGGCTGGTCGTGCAGCATGGCGTGGAACTGATCTCGATCGGCAACGGTACCGGCAGCCGGGAGACCGACAAGCTTGCCATTGAGGTGATCAAATTGGTCGCGGCTCATAAGCCGGAACACAAAGTGGCCAAGATCGTGGTCAGCGAAGCCGGTGCTTCGGTCTATTCGGCCTCGGCCTTCGCCGCGGCCGAGTTTCCCGAGCTGGACGTCAGCCTGCGTGGTGCTGTCTCCATCGCCCGGCGTCTGCAAGACCCGCTGGCGGAGCTGGTGAAGATCGATCCCAAGGCGATCGGCGTCGGCCAATATCAGCACGATGTGAACCAACGGGCGCTGGCGCGTTCTCTCGATGCGACCGTCGAAGACTGCGTCAACGCAGTGGGCGTGGACGTCAACACGGCATCGGCTCCGCTGCTTGAGCGGGTGTCGGGTCTGAACAAGGTGCTGGCGAAGAACATCGTCGAGTACCGTGATGCGAACGGCCCCTTCCCGAATCGCACCACGATACGCAAGGTGCCCCGTCTGGGCGACAAGACGTTCGAGCAGGCCGCCGGTTTTCTTCGCATCAGCGACGGTGACAATCCGCTGGATCGCTCTTCGGTCCATCCGGAAGCCTATCCGGTGGTCGAGCGCATTCTGGCGCGCATCAGCAAAGGTATCGCGGACGTGATGGGGCAGCCGGCGGTTTTAAAGGGATTATCTCCCGCCGACTTCACCGATGAGAAGTTCGGCGTGCCGACGGTGCGTGACATCCTGACCGAGCTGGAAAAACCGGGCCGCGATCCGCGCCCGGAATTCAAGACGGCCACATTCCAGGAGGGCATCGAGTCTCTCACCGACCTGCACCCCGGCATGATCCTCGAAGGCGTGGTGACCAACGTCGCCGCCTTCGGTGCCTTCGTCGACATCGGTGTGCACCAGGACGGTCTCGTGCACGTGTCGGCGCTGGCAAATAAATTTATCAAGGACCCTCATGAGGTCGTCAAGCCTGGACAAATCGTCAAGGTGAAGGTGCTGGATGTCGATGTGAAGCGCCAGCGGATCTCTCTAACCATGCGCCTCGACGATGCGCCCGGCAGTGCTTCGGCCTCAGGCCGCGTGCCCGTCGAAGTCTTTGCGGGAGCGGTACGAGACCAAAGTGACCGGCGTCCGACGGCGTCTCAACGTGCTCCGGAGCGCCAGCCGCAGCCGGGTGGCACGATGGCCATGGCGCTGGCCCTGGCTCGTGCCAAGCAGATTAAGTAGGAAGCCGTCAATTTCGTCCGTCCTTCGTGAGCGTCGTTCGTCTCTCGTCCAAGACAAGAGCGTATGGCTGATGGCCGATAGCAGGAAACAGGAGCTGATTGCTGCTTGCTCAGCCCGAACGAAGAACATCCTGTTTTTTCTATGACATACCATCATCCATACCGCTCTTCTCGCCATTCGCTATACGCTATAGCTATCAGCTCCTCCCCCACGAGATACGAGGGACGATCTTCTTCCGCTGATGGACTTTTTTAACAGCTTGCTAGCGGTACGACCGGTCCGTTCGATGGTGCAACAGCGCGGGACCCAGCGGGAGCAGGGCGTGGCCGGTAAAGGCAAAGGTCAGGCTGGCTACTGCGTGATAGAAGGCCATGAATCCCACGAGGACGTGGAAGATCCCGGGGAGGATCTCAGAAAGAAAATCCAAGTGCGCGAGGAAAGTGGTGAAGAACGTGATCGTAATAACGCCGTGCAGGGCGCACAGAGTCGTATTCCGATAGGTGGTGAGGTCGGATCCCATTGTCCATCACGCAAGGCCGGTTTGTCGAATTCTCAAATAGGAAACCGGGCTGTTCGTGAGGCGAATGGGTTCGGGGTTGCGACGAGAGCGCCGGACGCGGTGTGGCAGCAGACGCCTGCTTAGGCCGTGGGCTTCGAGCAGACGTCACCACGAAAGAGAGTAGGGTAGGTGACTAAAATCCCAGCTCCTTTTCGAGGTCCGCCTGTCCTTTCTTAAACTTCTTTTTCTCCTCTTCGTCTTTTTTCTTCTCCAGGCTTTGCAGTGCCTCTGCTCGCTTTTTCAAGGCCTCATCTTCCTTTTTGCGGGCCTGTTCCTCTTTTTCGTGCACCAGCGAGACCGTTTGTGCGGCCTTGATGGCGTCGTCTGGCACGGTCATCCACGATAGTTGATAGCCAGGCATTCTCAGCACCTTGTCTTGATAGAGCACGACGTAGCGGGTGGGGTAGCTGCGCTGGCCGATCTGGCGTTCTTCCAAGACGAACACAGTGGGTGACTCGAAGAGATCCGATCGATATCGATCGGCCTCGCTCCGATCATGGATTGATTCACCAATTCGCCTTGGATCTGCATGATTGTTTCGAGTGCGGCTTGCTGGTTTGACGGATCTTTCATCATCGCTTCCGCTTGCTTGGCTTTCGCGTCGCTGGCTTTTTTCCAGATCCGCTCCCGTGCCTCCTGCTCATCGCTGCAGTTGGTAGCGATATAGGGTGTTGAACTCGTCCAGTTTCAACGGACCTCGTTTGGCCTTGCCCTTAAAGAAGCCTATCGCCGGATCAAGACCCTTCCTGGCGATATAAGATAACCGGCCGCGCGCGGCATCGCTGGCGTAATACAGATAGGCGCTTGCCGGAGCGACCGGCATCGAGTATTTTCCAGGGTCCGCCGGCGTCTCCGGCGTGAGCCCCGTTCGCATCGACAGGGTGCGCTGTCCCAGCAAACTGATGGCGCTTCCTTTTCCATGGGAAATCATTTGCGCGACGGCTCTCCTGACATCTGGAACCGGATCGTTGGTGAGCGGAGCAAGGAGTGCGACATCGCTGTCTTGCGGACCGATCATACCGATCGCATCCGCCGCGGCAATCCGCAGCTCAGCCTCGTCGCCATTGAATACCGGCAGAATGCTGAGCAGATAAGCTACGATTTGCCGATGAGCCTAACGTTTGCAAATCTTCCTTCAAGATCTCGACCGCATCTTTCCGGAGTTTGTCGCAGCCCGCTTCTTTGGCAGGTTTACTCCAGCAGCCGTCGACATACTTTTTCACCGTCTCGGTTTTTGGCGACGGGGTAAAGGCGGCTTCGGACGAGGGGGGAGTGCCGGCCGGAGGCGCAGCCTGAGCGACCTGAAGAAAGGAGCTGAGAACGGCAAAAAAAAGGGCGGCAACCGACGCCGCGACGAATGTCAAAGGAGTCTTCATGGTGGTTCCTCCTGAAACGCTCTTAGATACGAAGCCTTCTTTCATGTCCCAGGTTGTGCCGCCCCTAGCAGGCGGCACGCGGATATCCGACTGATCCAGCCGCTCCGCTTGGCTTGTCTCATCCTGCAAACGCCTTTTGGTCGCTTTTAGTAAAAGTCAGGCATTTTCAGCTTCAGCTCGGCAAGTTTCTTTTGTAGGAAACTCTTCTGCGCGCGATAGGATTCGACCTCCGATTCCGAACGCAGCCTGAGAACCGCCAATCCATTCCGGCCTTGAAGACTTTGGGCAAGCTCAGATGACTCCTTGTGCTTCCGTTCATGTTCGTTCTCCCTTCAATCACGTCGTTACCAGTTGATGTTCTTGAAGTCGTCGTCTATGACCGGTATCTCCCTTCACATCCAATCCAGCCGCTTTCTTCACTGCTTTCTTTTCCTTTGCTGATCCTTCCTTGACGATGTCCCTCCATTGAGATGTCGGGTGTTCGCGAGCTGGACGAATTTCTGGTTCAGATCGTCATTGGATTGCGTGAGATCGACGCCGCGATACAGCTCTCGAGACCAGGCTATTCAGATCTCTTTCGTCCTGCGGGCTGCAGCCGCACCGCTAGTGGTCTTTCATTTCATTGACTCTTTGAACGTGGCAGGGTCCGCTGCGCACCGCTGGACTGGAAGGAAGTCAGAGCAGCGTGATCACTCAGAGGCTGAAGACAGGAGTATCCCGATCGGTCCCTTATGGAAGCCTCGGCCTAGTCATAGGATCCCCCCTATACCATCAAGGTCCCATGCAGTATAACCAGACGCTGTGGATCGCCCCACGACTCGTACCTTCGCGCTCTGCATGTGCCCTTCTCGTCGTCGGATCACCGCTGGCTGACCTATGCCGGTGCCCTTCACGGCGACTTTCAATACGACGACCTCTCCACGATTCTCATGAACCCTCATCTCGACGAGTTGGGACACGTTTGTCGGCCATCTCGATCACATGGTCAGGCCGGTCGTTGTACGCCACATTTCTTGCTCGATCGGTCACTCTATGGAAACAGTTCCGACCGGCTACCATCTGCTGAATCTGCTGCTCCACCTCGGCTCCGGACTTCTCGTCTACCGGATTCTCACTCGTGCCGTGACGGAGGAGACGAGGCACGTCCCATTCTGGACCGCGTTGCTGTTTCTTATCCATCCGATCCAGACGGAAACCGTCACCTACATTTCCGGACGTGCGTCCGGCCTCATGGCGTTCTTGGTATCTGCTTGCGCTCTTCCTCTATATCAAGCGAATCGAACGACCAGACGTCGGCACGTGCTTCGCGCTGTATCTATTCGGACCGGTGCCATCCTCTGTTTCTCTTGTCCCTCGGTTCGAAAGAAACGGCCATGACATTTCCGCTCGCGCTGCTCCTCTGGGATGTGGCGATACGGCGGCTCGACGGCGCCGCGTTGCGCAATGCGTTCCTCTCAGACCATCTACCTTTCTGGCTCGTTCTTCTCGTCGCGTGGTTGCCTGGGCCTGGTGGCACCCTCGCTATTCCGCGCTCGCGCAGTTCAGTCTCGGTATTCGTCCCCTCTGGGACAATCTGCTGAGCGAACTCAATGCCGTCACCTACGCGCTCTTGCTGTTTATCTGTCCCTGGAAACAGAACTTCGACCACGATCTTCCGGTATTGCACTCGTTGTTCGAGTGGCCGCTGCCTCTCGATCTTCTGCTTCTCGGCGGATTGGCAGCAGCCGCCTTGGTCTGCGGTTCGACGTCTCCCGCTCCTCTCATTCGGGATCGGGTGGTTCTTCGTACAGCTCCTCCCCACCAGTCTCATTCCGCGCAACGACCTGTTGAGCGAGCGCAATCTCTACCTAGCCTCTATCGGACTGCTGCTCGCCGTCGTCGTGCTCGGCTCACATCCTAACGCGCCGGCTTGCCAAGGCGCTGCAACGACCCCGACTCGTTCAGATCGGTGCCGGGAGTCTCGCGCTCGCGGTGGTTCTCGCGCTCTGTCTCATGACCTTTCAACGCAACGCGCTCTATCGCGATCCGGTCCTGCTCTGGTCCGACGCGGTCGAGAAGTCACCGCAGAAGGCGAGGCCGCATAACAACCTCGGTCATGCCTACGCGCTGCGGGACGACTGGGACCGGGCCATCGAAGAATTTCGCATCGCGGCCCAGCTGGATCCTGACTATGTGCTCGCCCAGAAAAATCTTCGCGACGCCTACCTCCACCAGGTCGGACGACAGTAAACGGCCGCGCTACTCGTTCCCGACTCGCAATACCGCCTGCCCGTACCGCAGCAGGCTGGTGGCCTGTTCCCAGCGATCCCTGACATTCAACCCCACCAAAAGTAACCGATGGCCGTCCTTGAACATGCTCGCGATCAGACAGAGTCCGGCCTTGCTCGTATATCCGGTTTTCACGCCATTGACGTCGGGATCGAGGAGTAGCTCGTTGGTGCTACGGAGAAGGACCTGTCGTGCGCCGTCCACGCTGGTGATGTCCCGCGTGATCGTCCGAACCATCATGGAAATGGCAGGCACTTGCAGCGCCTGCTCCGTCAACTTCGCCAAATCCGCCGCGGTCGAGTAGTGGCCGGGGGCATCGAATCCGCAGGCGTTGGCGAAATGGGTATTCTTCAATCCCAACGTTCGGGCCCGCTCGTTCATGATCGTGACGAACCGGTCGGCGTCGCCCCCCACATGCCAGGCGATCGCCTCGCAGGCGTCGTTCGCGCTCGTCACCAGCATGGCTGTGAGCAGATCGCGCAAGAGAAATTGCTCGCCGGCGCGGAGTTTGAGGGACGACCGATGCACGAGCGCACGGCGATCGACTTGCACGACTTGCTCCGGAGAGGCGACTTCCATTGCGACCAACGCCGTCATCACTTTCGTGAGGCTGGCCGGCGGAAGCCGACGTGTGGCATCCTTTTCCAAGAGGACCCGTCCGGACTTGAGCTCAATCAGATAAAATGCCGATGCCTTGATCGACGGCCTGGCCGGAAGGTCCTCGGCGCGGACGTGCGACGGCGCACAGCATGACCGACACGGCCATGCCGACGACGAGCAACCCTCCGCGCCGCACTGCGCTCATCTGCATGTCCTATCGTCCGAACAGTTTCTTCATCATGTCGCCGGCCTTCTGCACATCGGATCGATCGTCGGCAGGCGGTTCCGGCTCCGGTGCTACCGGAACATTCTCCTGAGGCACGGTGCCGCCTGGCTGGTGCACCGTGGGTCTATTTCTTGAGCTGGGTCTGTCCATAGGCGGTTGCCCCATGCCCTCACGGCCCATCTGGCCGCCCATCATGCCGCCCATCATCCCGGCCATGTCGAATTTCGTGTATCCTTCAGGAATTTCGAATAATTTGGAGTCCTGCCTGCCGATCTTCACGTTCTTGAGTTCTGTCATCATCCGTTTCTTCTCGTTCCCTTCCTTGTACAGCAGATCGGACTTGATGGAGATCCCCTCCTTCGTCCGCCAGGAGAAGCCGCCATATTTCTTTCCGTCGGTGCTGGTCGCAATGGTCTTGTACTTGGTGACCTTCATGTCGTTCAACACCTCCTCGCCCATCACGGTCTCCTCAACATCCCACTGCGAGACGTCTTTGGCAGCGGCCTTCGCCAACGAGTTCTCCATGTACATTTTCTCTGACGGCATCAGCATCCACATCACTTTGCTGTCGTAACGAAAGATTTGGACCGACCCATCGCCGGCACCGGTCAGCATTTCCCGGCGCTCCTTGGCAGGCGTGACGAAGACATGCTGTTCTATCGTCCCTTCCTCATTTTGCATCACTGAATCGGCCGAATATTCCACCTGGGGTCGGCTGAGTTGGGCTGCCCAGAGTGGTGTCGAACCGAAGACAATGGCAAGCACGATCAGCGCGCACAGACGTCGTGACATGGCAGACTCCTTCCGAAGATGTGTTGCAGGTTGGTGTTGGCAGGCATGACTCCCATCCGGCTGTAGCTCCAAGCTTGTACGGGACAGAGGGTCGAACAGGCATGAGAGAATATCCCTAGCTCAATGAGAAGTAAAGTAGGTCCAGGAGAGGGGAACCGTGATCGAGAGAGGCAATCGAATGTCGTATCGATTGATCGGGCTAGCTGCCCATGTCGTATTTTTTCAACTTGGTGAGCAGGGTCTTGTAATCGATCTGGAGGGTCTTGGCCGCCTGGGTTTTGTTGCCACCGCTGGCGTCGAGGACGCGCTCGACGTGGAGGCGTTCGATCTCCTCCAGGGACAGGTGCGTGTGATCTCCCGTCTGAAACGTGCTCCGGGTTTTCGGCAACAGCGCGAGGACTTCTTCTCGACTGATCGGACCCGTTCCATTGCCCATCAGCACAATTCCCTCAAGAACATTGCGCAGCTCACGTACGTTACCGGGCCAACTGTGGCCTGCAAGTGCCTGCACGGCCTCAAGTGAGAGGGTTCGTTTCGTGGTTCCGGGAATGCGCAGGGTCGAGAGGATGTGCTCTGCAAGTTTTGGAAGATCCTCCTTCCGCTCGCGGAGCGGAGGCACGCGCAGGGTGACGGTGTTGATGCGGTAGAGCAGGTCGTCCCGGAAGCGGCCTTGGTGAACGAGTTCCTGGATGTCCTGGTTCGTGGCTCCGACAACACGGACGTTGGCCTGGAGCGTACGCGTGCTGCCGACGGGGCGGTATTCGCCACGATCCAGGAAGCGCAACAGACTCACCTGCATCGGGCCCGGCATCTCGCCCAGTTCATCCAGAAAGAGCGTGCCCCCTTCGGCTGCGGCGATGAGGCCCGGTTTCGCGGCGGTCGCGCCGGTAAACGAGCCTTTTTCGTGGCCGAAGAGTTCGCTCTCCAACAGTTCCCGGCTCACGGCTCCGCAGTTCACGGCGAGAAACGGTCCGCTGGTTCGCCGGCTGAGGTCATGGAGCAGCCGCGCGGCGATTTCTTTGCCCGAGCCGGTTTCTCCCTGAATGAGCACAGCCGCGTTAGATGGTGCGACCTGAGCAATCTGGATCTTGAGCTTCTGCCAGGCCTGGCTTGGTCCTTCGATGATGACATCGCGCGTGAAGCCTCCATACCGGGCCGCCAGGTTCTCTTTGCGGAGGGCGCGCACGGTGTTCAGCCTGGCCAATGCGGCTTTGACCGCTGCGGCCTCGAAGGGCGTATCCTTGACTAAGAAATCCCACGCCCCCTGTTTGATCGCCTCGACCGCGTCTTTGACGTCGCCATGGCCGGTCAGCATGAGGACATCCACATCGGGTTGATGCTCGCGGACCCACTTCAAGACGGCTCGACCGTCGAGGCCGGGCATACGGAGATCGGTGATGACGCATTCGAAGGTGCTGGTCTGCAGCGCCTCGATGCCTGCTGCCCCATGTGTGACGGCGGTCACCTCACAGCCCTCCTCGCGGAGTGCCTGCTCCAGTACCAAGCGAACGTATTCTTCGTCGTCGATGATGAGTGTGCGCATGGGTTTAGCTCTCAGCAATCAGCTTTCAGCCATCAGTGTTCAGTCTTGTCTCAGGGTCGAAGCTGAGAGCTGAAGGCTGACAGCTTCTTGGCCATTCGGGAACGCCAGAAAAAATGTGCTGCCTTTGCCGGGCGACGATTCTGCCCAGACGCGGCCCCCGTGTTTGTCCGCGACCATCTTCACGATGGCCAGGCCGACGCCGGTGCCTTCGTACTCCTGGGCATTGTGCAGCCGCTCGAAGAGACCGAAGAGCTTCTCCTTCTGGTCGGCGTCGAAGCCGATGCCGTTGTCCTGTATCCAGAGGATACGTTCGGTCGGCGCCTGTAGTCCCCCGATGTTGATAGTCGGAGCCGGGGAATGGCGGGAGAACTTGATGGCATTATCGAGCAGATTGACCAAGGCCTGACGGATGCTGACCGGTTCGCCGTACAGATCGGCGAAGGGGAGATTGACCGTGATCTGAGGTGTGATGCCGGTGAGCTGGCTCTGCCGGTCGACGAGCAGGCTGCTGATCATCTCCAACACGTTGAAGCGGGTACGCGGGAGGTCCTGCTGTTCCAGTCGTGAATACTTGAGCAGGGCATCGATCATATGCGTGAGGCGTAACGAGGATTTCCTGATGATGTCGATGTAATGCGTGACGTGAGGGTCGCCCTGGTCTACGAATTGTTTCTCCAGCAGCGAGGAGAAACCTTCAATTTCCCGCAACGGCCCCTTCAAATCATGGGCAATCGAATAGGTGAAGGCTTCGAGTTCTCTGGTTTTATGGGTGAGTGCCGCCGTGCGTTCGCGCAGGTTCGTCACCATCGAGGATAGCGAGGTCGCGAGCGTGCCGACTTCGTCCCGGCTCGGCCAGGACTCGAATTGCGCGGTCAGGTCGTGATGGGCCACACGGTCGGCCGTAGCCGCGAGACGGCGCAATGGCTGGGCGATGGAGCGTCGCATAGTCAGATAGGTGAATACGATCAGCAGTCCCAACACTGAGACCAGGACCAGGACGATGAGGCGCGCTTCCTTGACGAGGCGATCGCCCTCGAGCTTCATTTCCCCGTCGATCTTTCGGTGAACGTCGATCAAGGTCGTGGTGGCCGTTTCGAGGGAACGAATCGCGCGTTCGTACTGGAGCGCGGTGTTGGAGAGCAGATTCTTGTCCGGCGTCGCGCGCGGGAGCTGCGTCGCAATGGCCCGTTGGTACTCTGACAGGCGCGTGAGGGCCGCGGTGATGTCGTCCATCGTCCGGTCTTCGAGGTCTACCAGGTCCGTCCGCTGGTGTTGCGTCAACATGCCGAAGAGGATGGGATGCGTTCTGGCTGCATGACTGGTGCGATAGGTGTCGATCGATGTGGTCGCCTGCGACAGCATCTGTTCAAGACGGGCGAGCGTGGCGACCTGTTCCGCAGGGGGTTGATGTTCAACCAGATGGTGGACCTGCTCCAGCATGTGGAAGAACGTCTGCTGCGTCGTGGCGGCCGTCACGACGGCGGGGACGGTGATCCGCTGATGCCGATCGACGTAACTGTTGACGCGGGTGAGATAGACCAGGATGGCCGCCAGGCTGAAGATGAGGACTGTGACAATGAGGCTGAACGACAGGAGAAACTTTTTCCCGATCGTCAGATGGCGAAACCAACCGGTGGGAGCGCCGCGCATGGAGTACCGTACCACAGCGAGAAACTGCGTGCCAGCATGGGATGGTCCACGAGCCACCGTCCTTGAGAATGGTCATGGGGCTTTCCATAGAGGATCAGTTGAGTGGCAGCAGAAAAATCCTGCTGCCACTCGCAGGGTGCATGCCACTCAAGGCTGTGGCGCAGTCATCTTTTGGCGTTGCTCCAGACCTGGATAGATGGGCAGGGTAGCGAGTGCTTCTCGATACCGAATCTGGAGTTCTTCCCGCTGATCGGGTGCGAACAGCGACCCTCCGGATCGAACCATGGCCAGATACTCCTCAGGCTCGAAGGTCACATCGAATTCCGCCGAAGCTTCCGGCACGTTCGGCATTTGACGGTCATATTTACCGATGTCGGGTCCGGGGCTGTGTCGATCATGTACCTCGCTGAGGGTGAGGTGCAGAATGGGGCCTCGCACCGACAGCCACCCATTGGAGGTTTCTTCTTCCCCCTGATCCGTAGCATGACTCAGGTGGAAGTAGACGCGTTCTGGTCGGGGTGGCCTGCGCCAGAGCCTTTGAGAGAGCCGGCGCGAGCACGACGATCTCCTCATCCCGGAAGGCTCTGGTTCGGTCCGCTTGACCGCTGAACAAGCGATGGATCACGTTCCGTCTTTCCCATGCCCGGACGCCTCGGAGTAAGGTCCCAACTTCTGTCGGTGTCAACACAGTCGGGTGTGTGTTGGATATTGAGTCGGGATCTTCCTCCAAGCGAACCGTGTTGAGCCCCGATTCATAGATCGTCTTCTGTGGTGAGACTGGTTGACTCGCGCAACCGGCAATCACTGTAAGACCCATGAGGATGAACAGCGCCAGAACTGACCACAGATCATGCGGATGTTCGTGAATGCCTGATGCCGTTCATGGTTTGACCTCCTGCTGTTGGGCAGAACCGACTTCGGATGGCACGCGATCGAATCCATATTTCTGCAAGAGGATTTGGGTCTCGGGCGTCAACAAGAACTCGATGAAGTCACCGGCACCCGAAATGTTTTTTGAAGTCCATACTGCGGCGACCCCGTAGCGGACGGGAGTATGGGAGTCGGCTGGGGCTGTATCAAGAATACGGACCTTTGCATTCGACAAGGCATCGGTTCGATACACGACGCCGACCTCAGCTTCGCCATTGGCGACCAGATCGAGCACGGCACGGGAATGCTCCCCGAAGACGTAATTGAGACTTCAGTTGGGAGTCGAGCTTGTTGTATTTGAGAAACTGCGCCGCCACTTTCCCCACCGACGAAGACTTGGGGTCGCCGACGGCAATCCGTCGGACCGGGACTGTCCGCAGATCTTGGATGGAGGCAATGGGGGCGGGGAGCGTGGTGCTGGTGATCAAGACCAGCGACGTGCCGGCATAGACGCGCTTGGTGCCTTGTATCACGAGCCCTTTCTTTTCCAGCTGTTCAATTTCCTCGAACAGCGACGGCAGGAAGATATCCACCGGCGCGCCCTGTTCAATCTGATTGCGGAGTGTTTGAGAGGGTCCGTAGATGACCCGCACGTTGATCTCACGGTGCTGCGCCTCGAAGAGCGGCAAGACTTTCCGGAGCGCATCCTTGAGGCTGTTGGCCGCTGCGACGGTGAGTGTTTCCGGTTGCGCCTGCACGGGCGGTGCGATCCCGAGCGGTGCTGTCACGCAGACTGAAAAAGAGCAAAATTCCTAGCCATTGGCGAGGGTGTTTCATGATTGTTCTCCTGACGGTTAAATAATTCGTGTCGTCCTAGAAATAGAACTGATACTGCACATTGATCCGGTTCTCGATGAGATCGCTGCCAAATCCTGGCAGGCTCTCCCATGGAAATCTGTCCGGTGCGCGCCCGCCGCTTCCCATGTGGATATTGGAATAATCGACGACGAGCCGGTTGTTGTAGGTGCCGTCGAAGCTGTAGTTGATGGCGGCGCCGAACTCCTTGGTCAGATCATGTGTCTGCTTGGTCGAAGGATCCATAAACCCATAGCGGACAGCGAGTTCGAGTTTTCGGGGAATGATGTATTTCCCGACCTGCGCGTACCAGCCATAGGCGTCGCCAAGCTCCACCGGCGGTCCTAAGGGCACAGCGGTAGTAGGGTCAAACGGAATGGTTCCCGAATCACTGTTTCGCACGTTCTGAAACCGGTAATACCCTTCTGCTTGGAGGGACCATCCCTGGTACTTCGCGATCAAGTCCACTTCGGTAGTTTGGAAATCGTAGATCCCTCCGCCCAGAAGCCTTCCGTTGCCTGCCTTCGTCACGCTCTGACGATAAGCACGATCCACAATATCTGACCTGATCGAGCTGAGGTAGTTTTGAGCCGGATCGTACGCATACCCGGCTCCAATTGCCACTTGGGGGACGCGTGAGTTCAGGATGTCTCCCTGCCCATATCCTGGATTGCCTGAGATTTTATAGAGCAGGCGAGCCGTGTACATCATTTCGCTGGTTCCGAAGCGGGTGTCATAGTTGTACGTTCGCCGTTGGGCGGCGGGAATGCTGGTGTTGTTGGGGAGTGACTGGCTGACGGAGGTGCCTTCTCGGGTGAGGTTGGTCCCGGTTCCGTTCCAGATGCCGATGGCATAGTTGAATTTGTATTGATCCTCATCACTCAGGATGGCGATCCCGATGTCACGACTGCTGACCAGGTTGGCGGCAAACGCGTTCTGAACGATCATATTGTCCGAGAAGGTTGAGGTGGCAATCGAGCTAATGAGGGCACGATTGAACCAGACCCGCTGTTGACCGACCTGGACCGTTGCCAGCGGGATATGCCAGGAGGCGATGTATGCGTCGACGAGTTTGGCTGTTCCGCTGCCTCCCTCCTGATTCCAGGATGTTTGATCCATTTGCCAGGAGAAGTTGTAGCGGAAGTCCGGGTCGAAGGCATACCCCATGAATTGGAGGCGCGCGCGGGGAACGGTGAATTGACTTGAGTCGCTCTGGTGTTTGACGGCTCGAAATTCTACCTGGCCTCCCAAGATCTCAGGATTTCTTGAGTCTCCGATGGTGCCCCAGGCGGAATTGTAGGTGCTGTAGGTGTAACGCACCTGGGTGAGCAGCCGGAGTTTCAGGAAAAACTTTTCTCCGACGCGGATATTCAAGCCGTTGTTGACGTCGATATTGAAGTTCGGCTTGGAGACTCGTTCTTTCGTCTCGATCACCTTGAGGCCTTTGTCGTACTCCTCTTGGGTGATCATTCCTTTCAGGTAAGAGATACTTCAAGCCCGGGTCTTCGCCGGAATAGTACTCCCACTTGCCTTCTTTCTTCACCAGTTGGCCTTCCTCGACGGCCAGTGCGGGTGACGCGCTGGCCAGCAAGGCGACACCCAGAATGGTGCGAACAAACAAACCGGACAATCTCATGTCGTTTCCCCTTCGTATTGTCGGAACTTCCGGTGATTCGGTCAGTCCTGAGATTGATGTGTTGGAACGGGAAGGCACAGGCATCCAGCGGTCTGGACGGCGACGACTGTTAGCTGCGACAACAACGCTGGATCGTCATAGATCCCTCACTGTGGTGGTTGTGACTGAGGGTATCGAAGCGGATCTTTTCCTTGCGTTCGATCTGGACCACTTTTGAGTCGTGAATGACGACTTCCATCGATCCGAAGCGCAGGTCCTTGATGGCGAGCAGAATCTCGTGCGCGATGTCCTGGTTGTGCTGTTGGCTCTGAATCGCTCGCTGTTGGGTGCTCATGTTCAGAGGTTCCTTTTCGTCAAGCCAATCAATGTACATATATCCGATCAAGTATCGTGATTAATTTAATAAACTAAATTGACACAGTTTGTCAACAAATTCTTAAAACAGAGAATTATCAATAATTTACATTTGTTTTCAATGCTATACGATTCGAGTATGCGTTATTCAATATCTGATCGCAAAACAATCTGATCCTCTGAGCAATGGCGCAGCTACTTTTTTGCTTGACACCTGTAAAGTATGCTTGCTATTTATCGAGCCATCATGAGTCAGAATAGTCGAGCCGAGCCCGCCAGCAATATAGAAAACCGCCTCCGTAGTCTGAGGTTGGCGAAGAGCCTTTCTCAAAGTTCGCTGGCCGATATGGCCGGCATCACCAGGCAGGCGGTCTGTGCGATCGAAGCCAATCAATATCTCCCCACAACCGCGGTCGCGCTTCGCCTTGCCGGAGCGCTCGATTGTTCTGTCGAAGATTTGTTCAGCCTCGTGACACGTGGTGACGTGATTGAGGGGGATCTTCTCACTGAACAGTCCGAGAGCAGAACTGATTGGTCAAGAGTCCGCGTGAAAGTGGTCAAAGTAGGGGGGCGCATTATCGTTCGTCCGGTTGCCGGCCTAGGCGATGTATTGAATTACACCGTACCGGCTGATGGATTGATCCTGGGGCTCGTGAGTGGATCGGGACGAACGGGGAAGTTGCCGGCTCGGGTTCGCGTGCAGCTCTTGAGAGATCGACGGGTGATTGAACAGGAAATCGCAGTCGCCGGCTGTGATCCGGCCATTTTTTTGGCCGGCGAATATCTGCGGCGGCGGCGTGATACATCCGCTGTCGTAGGATGGACCTTAGGCAGTGCGGCGGCGATCGAGGCGTTGAAGCGAGGTGAGGTTCACATCGCTGGATTGCACGTTGTGGATCCGAAATCAGGGGAATCCAATCTGCCCTATCTCAGGAAACATCTCGCGGGGAGCGGGTTCACGGTCGTCACGTTCGCGAGCTGGGAAGAAGGCTTGATGGTGCAACCAGGTAACCCCAAACACATCCGCTCGGTAGCGGATCTGGCGCGGAAGGGGATTGTCCTGGTGAATCGGGAACAGGGAGCAGGGGCGCGGAGCTTGCTCGATCAGAAGCTCAGCGAAGCCGGCATCTCGGCGCACCAACTCAGTGGGTACGAGCGAATGGTTGGTTCCCATCTGGAGGTCGCGAGATTCGTCGCGACCGGCCAAGCCGATGTGGGGGTCGGCGTCCGGTCAGTTGCACGGCTCCTCGGGCTCGATTTTCTCCCGCTACAGGAAGCCCGGTACGATTTGGTTGTTCCGACTGCGTATCTGACTGACCATCCCAGCCTGGCTCCCTTCATGGATACCATCGTCAGCCGCCAGTTCAGATCTGAGGTCGAGGCGCTCGGCGGCTATGACACGAGCGACACCGGCAAGCTGCAAACATTGTAGATGAGCCGGGAGCGACGGAGGTCCGATGCTCAGGACACCCATGCAGAATTTCGTGAGAATGACCGCGCTGATCGTCACCGTTCTGGTCGCCGGAGGAAACGGTTCCGCCGCAGCGAGCGAGCCGCTCGTGATCGCGGCCTCGCCCAGTCTGGCCACTCCACTCGAAGCCTTGAGTCGAGCGTTTGAGGCGTCCCACCAGCATGTGAAGGTACGACTCTATTTCGATTCCGGTCTGGATCTGCGTCGCACGATCGCCGCGATGGAGAATAATCCCACGGGACAATACTTCATTGGCTCCGGCCCCATTCACATTATTGCACCGGGCGGCGATGAGCTGATCACTCGCTTGGAACAGAAATATTATGTGCTGCCACAGACGCGCCGGCCCTATGCCACCGTCTCATTGGTGCTGGTCGTGCCTGAATCCCTCGTCGATGCGCCGGCGTCGTTTGAAGCGCTTGCCCGGGATACTCGGATACGAGTGGCCGTCGCAGATCCGATGCTGACCGTGGTCGGGCAAAAGACCAACGAACTCTTGAAGGCCTTGGGAATCGCAGAGGCCATGAAAGGACGGTTGGATGTGGCGACGGATGCTCGCGGTGTATTGGATCACCTGCTCAACGGACAGGCAGATGTCGGCATTATCTTCGGTCCGGACGCCTATGACAAACGGGAGCGAGTTCGTGTCGTAGCTGTCGCACCGGAGCAGGCTATCCGTCCGATCGTCCATTCTCTGGCGATGGAACGGTACTGTCCCGATCGCCCGCTGTGCGAAGAATTCCTCGCGTTTTCCCAGTCTCCAGAAGCCCGAAGCATCCTGAAGGGATTGGGTTATGGACTGCCCGGGCAACGCAAGTAACGAGGCGAAATATTTTTTTGGCCAATGTGTCAAGTATACCAGTCATAAGTATATGTATTGTGGAGTTACAAGCAGGTAGGAGGTTCGTCATGTCGCAGGTGAACGTTTGGAGACAGTCGGCAGCCATGTCGGTCGCCGTTCTCGTTTTGATTGGTCTTGGTTGTGCGCGGATGCCCTACACGACGACGGTGGTGCATGAGGATCGACGCGTGGCCGTCATGCTGCAACGGGAAATCACGCCGGCAGGATATGCGCATCCGGTCCAGATTACTCCGCAGCAGGTGGTGGCCATCCTCCGCGGCTTTTCTCTGCGCGAGCAACAGCGCCTGCCGCTCCGCTGGTTTGCCGAAGAAGCTCCTCCGAATAAGATCTTCCGCGAAGACGAATTACAGGTACTGGCCCCGCAGCTTGCCGATGCGCTGCAAAAAGCTGGGCCCGAAGAGCGGGTCTACTTCGATCTATTTGCCCCCGGTATCGATCCCAAATACCGACGCGATGTCATCGGCGGCTGGGTCGCCGTGCAGGATCAACTGCTCCATCTGACCATCGATTACTTTCATGTTCAGCAGCCTGTGCGGACTTACGACGTGTACGACTACAACTATCCGACCCCCTGGACTCCTGAGCAAACGTACCTCCTGTACTTCGAGCCTGGTCGATTTTATGTGACCGACCCGAAGACCGACCGGCGAGGGCTGGACTTTCGGGAGTTTCTGAAAACAATTCCGTCGCCCTAGTCAGGTTTTCCGAGCAGCGACGGTCCAAGGATGTTCAGCCATATCTAATTCTGAATGAGGGAGAACATGAAGAGCGGAGGCATGTGGAGACAAGGCATCTGTATATGGCTATCGTCTTTCATTCATATCTTGATACTGCGGGAGAGCAGAGTTGTCAGCGTGGCTTTGTTAATATTCTGCTGGAGCTGGTTCGGTCAGTCGGTCAGCCTTGCGGCTGAGGCCGGAAAGTTGATTGAGAAGGACGGCAAGTATGTGTTTGTAGAAAGCATGGATCCTGCGACCAAACTGCTCCTGGAGCGTGCTGTCAAACAAGGCACCATCACACAGGAAGAATACGATGCGGTCGTCAGAGAGTCGCAAGAGCGGGCCTACCTGCTCCAGCCGAGCTTTAAGGCCTGGTACGACCGGGGCTTTAACTTTTCCATGAATGACAATGCCTTCTTGTTGAAAATTCGCGGACGCATGCAAATCCGATTTACGCAGCGCTACCGGAATGACGCCTATCGGGAATCTGGGGATTCCAAGAATTATCCTGAACTGCTCGGTGTCTTCGGCGATTACCGGGCGAACCGCTCTATCGATGAAGCTTCATCCTTTAATCTGAGGACCGCCCGGCTCTATTTCATGGGACACCTCTTTAACCCGGATCTCAGATACAACTTTCAAATTGCGGGTGAGAGCGCAGAAAACGCGCAAGCGCCAGGTGCCGTAGTCTTGCTTGACGCCTATGTCATGAGCAGCCATATCAACTGGTTAAACGTCCAATTGGGGCAGTTTAAAGTGTACTTTGACCGGTCGCAGATCAATTCCACAGCTGCGATGCAGTTTGCAGGTCGCGCTCTCGTGATGGACGCCTTCACGGCGAATGGCATCAACCGTCGCGATGTCGGAATCACCATCATGAACGACGAAGAGATCTATCCCATCAATTATTACTTTGGCGTGTTCAACGGAGTGGGCCCCCTCGTGAACCGTTTCGCTCAATTTTCGAGCGAAGAGCCGACTGTCGGGTGCTCGGGCGGGCAGACGTCAGGCCAGCCGTTTCCTACAACGACGAACTGTCCCGCAAATCAGCGGAACCTGAACGCCAACTTCCGAGGCAATGTCAATCAGCTCATGTATGTGGCCAGACTACAGGCAAATATCATGGGTCGGGCGGGCTATGGGGAGGGAGATATTGCCTATTCGGAGACTCCCCAGATGGTTGTTGGGGGCGGGTATGCCTATAATCCGGCGATCAATACCAGTACCGATAACGCGTTTGTGGGGCTTGATCTGGCGAACCTGACCGTTCGACGCGCCCTTGCTGTCTATGGAAACGGACGCATCCTGGGACAGGGTATCGTCGACTTTTCAACGTGGGCGTTGGATTATGCCTTCAAGTATCGTGGCTTCTCCTTGCAAGCCGAATATTGGTTCAGAAACATCACCCGGCAGAACAAGGGCCTCCCCTGTCTACAGACGGCGGGCGTGGGCGGCCCTTGCACCGCGTTTGCCCCGGGACAGCTCGGCAACTCGACCGGATGGTATGTCCAATCCGGCTACTACTTGATTCCCCGCAAGGTCGAAGTCGCCGCTCGCTATGCCTGGTGGGATCCGGATACAAATTCAGGAGGCGATTTGATCAAGGAAACAGATGTCTCCCTCAACTGGTACCCGTTCGGTACGTATGACTATCAGATCATGCTTACCTATTCCAATGTTGCCATGGGACAAGGTGGCTTCGCGATCGGGAGAAGCAATCCCTTGCCGAGTACGGGAGGGTCACAAAGTACTGTTCCATGCCCAGCCACATTCCCATCAGGATGTGTGCCATTGGATGCGAATGCGGGTACTCTGATCGAGAACGCCATTCGCCTACAATTTCAAATCTTCTTCTGACAGTTTGTATCTGGACTTGGCTCGCATGGTACAGTTCGGGGAAGATTTTCACCTAACGAATAAAGAGGAGCTGTTATGATTGCGAGGTCTGTTATCTCGATGTTGATAGCCGTCGGACTCTTGCTTGCCTGCTTCGCCTCGGCGGAAGCGGCGGGGGCGGAACTTACAATCGCCGCTGCATCGGACCTGAATTTTGCCTTCAAAGAAATCGTGACTGAGTATGAAAAGTCGACCGGCAACCATGTGAAGCTGACGCTCGGATCCTCGGGCAATTTCTATGCGCAAATTCAAAATGGCGCGCCGTTCGATCTCTACTTTTCAGCCGACATCGGCTATCCCAGGAAGCTGGAAGAGGCCGGCCTCGCCGTTCCGGGATCGCTCTATCCCTATGCCGTCGGGCGGATTGTCTTGTGGGCCGGTAATGGCTCGCACCTCGATCTCTCCAAGGGGCTGGAGGTCTCTGCGTGAACCGACGATCAAGAAAATCGCCATCGCCAATCCCAAACATGCTCCTTATGGACGTGCCGCAGTTGCTGCGATGGAACATTTCAAGGTCTATGACCAGGTCAAAGACAAGCTCATTTTAGGAGAGAATATCTCGCAAGCGGCGCAATTCATCGAATCCGGCGCCTGCGACATCGGGATTATCGCGCTGTCCCTGGCGCTTGCGCCGACGATGCAAACGCGAGCCGGACATACTGGGAGATCCCAGCGATTGCACATCCACCGCTGGAACAGGGCGCCGTGATCTTGAAGCAGTCCAAAAATCCAGGAAGCGGCGAGACAGTTTCTTGAATTCATCAAAGGCCCTCAAGGACAGGAGATCATGAAGCGCTATGGATTTACGTTACCCGGTTAAGCAATGGACGAAGGTGATCGGGTTGGCTGTGCTCGTGACCAGCGTCGGCTGCTCCGAGGCGGTGTTGCTCACGCATGAAACCGAGACAGGAGGAGTCGTGACCTATCTATTCAAAGAAGACCGGGGCGGCCCGATGGGGTCGCCTCACCGGAGAGAGGCGCTCAAAGTCATGGAGAAAAAGTGTCTGTCCGGCTACACCGTCCTCAAAGAGGGAGAGGTGCAAGGCTATGGCAGTATGTCCAGTACGGAAGGTCAAGAAGGGGAAGTGACCGGACGTCGCTGGGGGATACAGTTCCGGTGTAAGTAAGGGGATGGTTGTGAACGTATCTGTCCGACTCATAAGCGCAATCGTGATCCTGGTCGCCGTGTCGGTCGTGTGGGCGGATGATGAGCCATCGATCCGACATCACGAGACCGGAGATGATGCGAGCAAGAGCGCTGGTCTCCAGGGGCGCGACTGCCGATCGCCCACCGGTCCGTCTGATGCCTTTGAGAGCGTCCAGATCGAAACGTCCGACATCAGGCTTTACGAACAGTTCTTTGAATCCGTCTTGTCGGCTCCCGTCGTTGAACGGGTCGATCATCCTCGCGCCGACAGTCTCCGCGGGTATTGTTACCGAGGTGTGCTGATTGTCGTCCGACAGGACTTCCGGACGCCTCGTCCGACCGGATGGGTCCAGATTAATTTCTTGGTATCGAATGTCGTCGCGTTGCAGGGCGAATTAGAACAGGCCTATCGGGCCTCTTCCGTCTATCAATTGAGCGAAGAGGATCGCGCGAAGATTGTGCGTTTTCGGTTGAAGCCGGACGTGATGCGAGGGGATCGTCAGGTGATACGGCTGGAGGTGGCCGGTCCGGAAGGATTCATGATCGGCTTCGATCAAGACAAGTAGAGGTTGGATTGAAGTTGTACGAAACCGATGGCTGAAATCATTCAGCCATCTTACCAAGGAGGGCTCATGAAACTTAGCGCGCGGAATCAGTTCCAAGGCACGGTCACCAAAATCACTGAGGCCCGGACAGGCTATGGCGGAGGTGACGGTGAAAGTCGGCACGCTCGAATTTGTGGCGGCGATTACAGAAGGGTCGGTCAAGAGCATGGGTCTGAAGGTCAACGACTCCGTACTGGTCGCGGTGAAAGCCACGGAAGTCATGATCGGCAAGTAGCGTCGCGTTGACTTTCCGGATCGCGGCTTCCTACCATTGCGCCGGTTGTCGGTAGTGAGATATCATGGGACAGAGGCGGGACTTGTGAATTGGACCGCGATCTGGGTCACATTCAAATTGGCCAGTCTGACGGCCGGTGTCTTGCTGGTCGTCGGACTGCCTATTGCCTACTGGCTCACTTTTTCAAAATGGCGCTGGAAGTTCATTGTCGAGTCGGTGGTCGCGCTTCCCCTCGTTCTGCCTCCAACAGTGCTGGGTTTTTATATTCTGGTCGCGATCGGTCCGCATAGCCCGGTCGGTCGATTCTACAGCGACCTGGTCGGGCATCCGCTCCCCTTTACCTTCGAAGGTCTGCTCCTCGCGTCGATCCTCTACAGCCTGCCATTTGCCGTGCAACCATTCGCCGCAGCTTTTGAGCAAGTCGATCGTCGGTTGATCGAAGCCTCCTGGACCTTGGGGGTGTCCAAATTCACAACCTTCTTCAAGCTTATCGTCCCGCTGTCCATGGCGGGCCTCGTGACCGGTGCGGTGCTGAGTTTTGCGCACACATTGGGAGAATTCGGCGTCGTGCTGATGGTAGGGGGCAATATCGAAGGGGAGACGAGGACGGTCTCGATCGATATTTACGATGAGGTGCAAGCGCTCAACTATGCCGGGGCCGCCAAGACGGCGCTGTTGTTGCTGGCGGTCTCCTATGGCGTGCTGCTGCTGGTCTATGCGATGAATCGAAAGGTGTGGGCGGTATGGCCGCAGAAATGACCATCGAGATGACCAAGACCTTTTCCGGTCGGGCGCCTATTCAAGCCCGTCTCCACTATGCGGTCGAAGCCTCGACCGTCTTGATCCTGTTCGGTCCGTCCGGGTCCGGCAAAACGACCATTCTCCGGTCAGTTGCGGGACTCGAATGGCCGGAACACGGGAGAATCCAGTTCCTGTCGAGGACCTGGTTGGATACGGGGTCGGGGATCAGGGTCTCTCCGCAAGATCGACACATCGGGTACATGCCGCAAGACTATGCCCTCTTTCCCACCTATTCCGTTGCAGGGAACATAGGCTATGGATTGGGAGCACTGGCGTCCCATGACAGGAACAAGAGAATTGCGGAGGTGGTGGAACTGTTCCAGTTGCAGGGGCTTGAAGCGGCGAAACCGCGAGAATTGTCCGGCGGCCAACAGCAGCGGGTGGCGCTTGCCAGGGCAGTTGCGCCTCGGCCGCAACTGCTTTTGCTCGATGAACCCTTGTCGGCGTTGGATGCGCCGACCCGTCTTCAACTCAGGGGGGAACTCAGAGGTCTGCTGAAACAATTGGCTCTGCCGTCGATCATTGTGACCCACGACTGGGCGGAGGCCCTCACGCTGGGAGATCTGATGGCGGTCATGGGCGAGGGACAGGTCCATCAAGTCGGGAAGCCGCACGAGGTGTTCAGTCGACCAGCCGATGCAGACGTTGCACGCATTGTCGGTGTGGAGACGGTCGTACAAGGCCAGGTGATCGAGAATGCGAACGGGCTGGCCACGGTGGCGGTAAACGGAACGAGACTGAAAGGCTTAAGCAATGATGCTATCGGCGCTGCCGTCTATGTCTGTATCCGTGCTGAAGATGTGGTGTTGGAACAGGCGGGGAGCGGCATGACCAGTGCCCGGAATCATCTCAAGGGGCGGGTGAGCGACATTGCTCCACAAGGCGTGATGGTGCAGGTGACGATTGACTGTGGCTTTCCACTCACCGCGACGATCACGCGCGGGGCGGTGGAAGATTTGCGTCTGGTGCCTGGCGCCTCCGTCATCGCCGCGATCAAGGCCGGGGCTGTGCATCTCGTGCCGCGATCCGTCTCCTGAGCGAGACATTCAACATCTTCGTGATGCCGGTGGTGAACGTTTCTTTCATGGATCGTTGTGTTTTCCCCGGCGGGCACGTCTTTCTGTTGTTTCAGTAGGACGGATCTCATCTCTTCTCTCGTTCTGTCGGTCACACCTCATTAATATCAAGGTCTGCTTCCTTCTCCTGTCTATGGCTGGTGGCCTTCTAAGGGGCCCCTATGATTAGGCGAGCCAGAGCCGCAGACAAAAGTGGAGGAGAAGGAAGAAATATTAATAAAAAGGTCAAGAAAAATGTTCACAAAACCCTCTCCCCAGCTTCTGTGGATAAGTCTGTTAATAAAGTCTCTCTGCCATCAAAATGCCGCGCATTTCGCTATCTCGAACACGTGTTTGCCTAAAAGTTAAGCATTGGTTGGAAAGGGGTTGATGCCACAATATATGGGGGTCCTTTCAGAATAATAACTCAGAAACAACAAAACCTAGATAAAGACAGGCATTTCGATGCTCACAATTACGAAGCTCTGCACTGGGAGCGCGGTTCGTGCTCGAGTTATGCACAGATACCTCTCCTGGACTGCGTTTTCTGCCTCAATATTAGGACTCCGTTGAAGGAGCTTGACAGTCTGTCTCAGTATATGTAACCATTGGTTACACCATGAAGCCAACCGACCTGAAACGAGTTCGAGAGCAGCTTGGTCTGACGCAGCAGCAATTGGCTGACGCGCTGCAGACGACACGCGTCTCAGTCGCGCGCTATGAGGCCGGTATGCGCCGTATTCCTGGAATGGTCCAGGTCGCGTTGGATCAGTTGGGTCGATCATCTGAAATTCCCATGGCAGGGATGGTGGCGGCTGGTTCACCGATCGAGCCGGTCCCCCAGTCCGAACTTATCGATGTACCGCCCAGCATGTTGCGGGGTGGAGATACCTTTGCGCTCCGCGTCAAAGGGGAATCCATGAAAGATGATGGCATTCTCCCCGGCGATCTTGTGGTGGTGCGGAAACAGGAGACGGCCAAGAACGGGCAGACCGTCGTAGCCCTGGTGAATCATGAGGCCACGATCAAGATCTACTTCAAGAAAGACTCACACATTGAGCTGCATCCTGCGAACGTGGCGATGCAGCCGATTATCGTGAGACCTTCCGATACGTTTCATATCGAAGGCATTCTCATCGGCGTGATTCGGCATTGTACGGTTTAATTAAAGAAGGGAGGACATGATGCTTACAGCAGGAAGACCCTTTGGGACGGACCGGCTCGTTGACTTGGAACGAACGGTGGATTCCTTGAATGGACAATTGCGCGAAATGCAATGGGAGTTGTATCGGGCCAAGGCGGAGCCGCTTCCGGTTCGGTTGTGGCGGAATCTAGTGAGTCTCAAGGGCGGGCAGGAGTTCATGTCAGCCGTCTGCAATCGGCGCGCTCGTCCGAACACAAAAATGGTGTCCCATGCTGACCCAAGAGCGTAGAACGGAGATTCCAGTCGTTGGCGCCTGTTCTGACTGCGGGGCGGTGGTCCAGCGTCGAATTGCCTGTGTCGATGGGATGACCCATTCAACCGTCGAACTCTGCGAGCGTTGCTGGAGTGCCTCTCAGCAACGACAGGCGTTCTCGGGCGGGTGCTGCGGGTAGAGCACGCAGCAGGAGTCTTTTAGCCGGATTCAGTAACGATTCGGCGATTACGCTATTTCCTCTTCCGCCATTCCCACGTCGGCACGGGCTGCGAATCGGCCCAGAGGCCTTTCTTAGCCTCTCGGGCGTCCCGCGCTAGCCCTTCCAGCACCGTATCCCCCACATATTTTTGATACCACCAGCGCCACGGACAGGCGGAGGGCCTTCCTGAGCCTCTCGGTATGCCACTACATCTATACCGCGGAGCCGCGGAAGGTAAAGGGAGGGCCTTGTTCGGCAGGCGGGGGCATCACCCGTTCCGCGACCTCACCCACCTCATGACCGGCGGCGGTCTACTCAATTCCCAGGCTGTGCCTCACCCTTGGCAACGGCATCCTTGAGCGCAGCGTTGCTCGGCAAGGGGAATCCAGCGATAGCCGAGATTCGTGATACACCAGCTGCTATCCACAGTATTTGTTCAATATCAGGCTATGTAGTTAAGAATTAATAACTAAGACATGATAGCTAGTCTTTCTGGTGGTCGAGTTTGTCAATGATACAGCTGATAGCAGCGTACTTTTTTGGCAGCCCTTACGTGCCAATTTTTGTACTGTCTGCCGATCAGGCAGGAACAGTCACTCGGCAATTCCTGGCATCGAATGGTGCCAAGCTCCTGGATTGTCGTGGATTTGCGACAGTTGCCTGGCGGCACGGCGATTGCGCTATACATCGCAGGAGGTATGGGTACCGAGACCGTGCCGGGCAGTACGGAGGCATTACGATGAAGATGCTGATGATAATGTTCCTAAGAATAATTACGGTGCTGTTTCCTCTCAATTTCGCCGTCGGCGCCCGCTCCAACATACGTCCATCGCGACCCTGCCTGCATTTACTGTGTCCGCGCCTGGCGTGGTTCCTGGGCCTGGTGCTCTTCGCCGAGCTGTCCGGCTGTGGGCCGGCTGCATCCGACGACGTGTCGAACCAGGAGTCTCGCGCGAGCCTGGGTGCGCCGTCCGAGTCGCACCCTCTTCAGCACGCTCCGGCAGCGAACCTCGTGACTCTCGCCGCGCCTCCCGCGTCAAGCTACGCGTCAGCGCCAGCAGCGAAAGAAGAGCCGGCGCCGCTGCCGGAAAATCTGGTGCTACCCACCTGGATGGCGCAGGCGCTGAATGCTCCGGAGGTCTCCGTACGGCTCCGGGCCCTGGACACGTGGGCGCTGCAGGGAGCCCAGGCGCCATTGGATCCGCTGATTGTGGCACTGGATGACGAAGACGACTGCGTGCGGACGAAAGCGATGGCGATCATCGAACGACACTGGGCGATCGAGCAGGAGGCTGAGGCCCAGGCAGAGAAGTAAGGCGGGGTAGAGGGTAAAGGGATTAGGGGGCGGAGACAAGGCAAGAGACACGACGCTTCACGAGAGACGCGTCACGCCCGACGACGCGTGGGCCCAGAGACAGTCAGTCGGTGCAACCATGACATCACCAAGGAGGAGCATCATGTCAAAGCAGATGGAGTAGAAGGCTAAGTGGAGTCGGGGCGGTGGTCCTCATCGGAGGCCTGGTCCTGTCGAACTACGGCGGAGGGATCATGCCTGCGGAGGCGCACGACCATCAGAGAGACGCGTACAACCATCCGAACCCGTTCAAGCAAATCTTGGACAAACTCAACGAGATCCTCGCGAAGCTCAACAACGGTGCAGGTGCAGGGAGGTGGAGGCGGGGCGGGGAATCAGACGCTGCGGTGGGACACCAAGAATGCGTCGGCGTCGCGCTTTACCGTCCTGACGGACTTTGGCGGCGCGGCTGTGAGGGACAACAACACCGGCCTGGTGTGGGAACAATCGCCGGCCATGATCACGCCTAGCCCCACGTGGAGTGATGCCCGCATCCAATGTGCCGACCAGCAATGTCGGGGGCGCGCGAGGGTGGCGGCTGCCCTCACTGCCGGAATTGACGAGTCTGATCGACCCGTCATTGTCTCAGCCGTTTGTCCCAAGCGTGTTTACAGGCGTCCAATTGGCTCCCTACTGGTCGGCGACGACGAATGCGGACAATTCTAACAGCAAGTGGAGCGTGAACTTCTCGATGGCCTCTCAGGACTCAGCAGTAAGTCCAGCCCCAACTACGTCTGGTGTGTGCGCGGTCCGATGCAAGAGTCGGTCTATTAGGATTCGGTGATTGGAGTGATTTGGTGAAAGGGGGGCAGGGGGCGTACGCCCTCTGCCCCCCTCGACTTCCGCACCTCGCTACGGCAGTTCGATACGATGCTCAATCGGCAGCGTGACGGTCAATCCTCCAGCGCGTCTTGGATGGCTGCTGCGGGGCCGGCAGCATCGGCGTGAGCATCTTCATCCTGTGACTCGTGAGGGGGATGAAGACGTTACTAAAGGTGACCGAAGGCCGGTTTCGGTTGCTCTCCCCGGTGCTGCTTTGTGCCGCTGCATCAGTTCACGCCCGGGCGAGCCAATTGGGATTCAGTGGAGCGATGTGGACTTCCACGGCCGGTTCATCGAAGTGTGCCGGATCAGGGAGCGCACCAGAAGTAGATCCAGGAACAGATGGGGCAACGCAGCGTCCAGGTGAAGATGGATGTGTATGGGCCTGTTTTCGAGAGGGACTCGGAAGTGGGGCGGGAAGTTGGCTGAGACTGGCCGGAGGAGAAACCCAACCTGAGAAGTCGGGACCGAAAGCCGACCCATAAGTCGCTGGAAAATTTGGTGGCGGTGTCCCGGATTGAACGGGAGACCCGCGGCTTATGAGTCCGCTGCTCTACCAACTGAGCTACACCGCCAGAAAGGATGGGACGTAACCGGGCGGTATGATACAAGAATGATCTGGAGAGTGTCTACAGTGCGGCAGCAGTAGTTTTGGTGTGATCTGCAGCTTTACGTCTCATTCAATTCTTTCATTCCTACTCAGATGTTGGTTCTGTCCCATCGTTCCGTTAGACTGCGCGCATGACTCATCCCCTTCCCTCCACCTGTGAACGGGCGATCCTGGAACAATTTCTCAAGGCGGAGGCGATGGCCTTGTGGGCGGTACGCTCTGCGCAGGCGCAGGACGTTCCGCCTGGTGTGCTTCAGTTCTTGCGTCGTCATGAGGAAGAAGAAGCGCAGCATCTCAAGCAGTTTGAGCAGCTGCTGGGAACAAGTTCGCACGGCAAGACGGCACTTCCCCGTATGCCCAGTCAATGGAGGGTCCTCGCGGTGCATCTCTACGGATACGAAACGTTGGGATTAGAGTTCGCAAGGCTGTTAGTCGGCTTGCGGCCTGATCTAGCCTCGATTATGGAAGATGAAGAAGTGCATGTGGGGTTCTTTGAGCATGAAGTCCGATACCATTCTTGTTCATGGAGGATCTGCCGCTGACGGTGCGCGTCAGGCTGCACAGGCCTGGAGACGGCGGCTGCCTCGCACGGTTGATCGCTATCTTCACGATGAGAGTCTCGCGTCCTATCGTGATGAACTTCGGCAACATATTCTCGACGTGATCGACGCGCGCTTTCTGGCCGTTGGATTGTTGGCGCGGCCGGAGGGGCAGGGTGCGTCTCCTGTGAAGACGGCAATCGGGGAGGCGGGGCTATCTTCCATCTCCGAATCAAATAAATAAGCCGGTACACTGGGTCGGCCCGATCTTCGTCCTTCGCCAATGAGCAGGCTTTTCCCGAATACATGCGCTAGAAGGTGTCAGTCCATCGCGCCAAGTGGCTGCGTTTCAGATTCAGGGTGAATCGTCCTCGGAAGATGAGGAAGAATCTTTGGGCGCTCTGCCAGGGATGTCTTTCTGACGGAGCAGTTTCGTGAGGTAGGTCCGTTGAAGGCCGAGCTCCTCGGATGCGCGTGTTTGGTTCCATCCATTTCTGCGCAACGCCTCTTCGATGATCTTGCGACTGTAGGCTTCCATGCTCTCATGGTAGTGACGGGGAGGAGAGGCTGTCTCGGCGTCGGTTGCCGAGGGGAACGGTGAATCTGATAGATGCAGGTATGCGGGCTCAAGGGTGTCCTCGGGGCACAAGATGAGCGCACGCGTCAGTACATTTTCCAGTTCGCGGATGTTGCCAGGCCACTGATACTGTTGCAGCGCCCGTACGGCATGGTCACTGAGGGCGCAGGGGTGATGAATCCCCATTTTGACCGCGCGATTGAGAAAGTGTTGGGCGAGTGCAGGGACATCATCGATACGTTCACGCAGCGGCGGAAGTGTCACGGTGATGACCGCGAGCCGGTAGTATAAATCCTCACGAAACGTGCCCTGTTGGATCGCGCGCCGTATGTCTTTGTTGGTGGCGGCGATGAAACGCACATTGGTGCGAACCGGCTGGGTTCCGCCCACACGATAGAAGGTCTGATCCTGGAGAACCCGCAGCAGGCGGCTTTGTAAGGGGAGCGGCATATCTCCGATTTCATCAAGAAACACCGATCCGCCTTCTGCCACCTCGATCTTGCCTGGTTCCCGTTTGACTGCTCCGGTGAATGAGCCCTTTTCATGGCCGAACAGTTCGTTTTCGAGCAGGTGCTCCGGCAGGGCCGCACAATTGACCGCGACAAAGGGTTTCGAGCGGCGTGGACTCCAACGATGAATGGCGCGGGCCACGACCTCCTTTCCCGTACCGGTTTCACCGAGCAGGAGGACGGTCACGTCTGACGGCGCCGCTTGTTTGGCGATCGTGAGTTGCGCGGCCATCTTGGCGTTGTCCCCCACGAGGTGATCGTACCGATCGTCGACTTCTTTACGGAGGACGTCGACCTGACGGTGTAGCGCCACGGTGGTCAGGGCTTTGTTGACCACGACGGTCAGGTGGTCGGCGCTGAACGGTTTCGTCAGAAAATCAAATGCGCCAAGCTGCATGGCGTGAACAGCGCGCTCGATGGTGCCGAATGCGGTCAGGATGATGATGAGCGGTGTGGTGTAGGTTGTGGTTGCGCTGGTGTCTTCTTCTGTGCGCCGTTCGGTGTGCGCGGTGCCTCTCACGCGCTGTAAGATTTCCAGACCGGACAGGAACGGCAATTCCAAATCCAGGAGTACGAGATCGAATTCTCCTTGTTCAATCAGACGCAGCGCGTCCTTGCCGTTGTCGGCTGTGACAGGCTCGTGCCCCATCCAGGTGATACGATTCTCGAGTCCGAGAAGAATATCGCGGTCGTCGTCGACGATTAGGATTTTGGCGCGCATCGTGTCTGTGGAGAAGGGGGAATATTCGTGAAATTGTAGATCATACAGACAGGGAAATATACTTCGCTCAATCGCTCACGTGTCCCGTTACGTGGCCGGTTGCTGGGCGTCTTCTTGCGAAGACGCGACAGGCACTGTGAAATAAAAGCGAGTCCCGGCTCCGGGTGCACTCTCCACCCAGATGGTTCCTCGATGCATCGTCACCAGGCTCTTCGTAATGAATAGGCCAAGTTGAGCCCCCTGAGCGGTCGGTACGGCAGACGGCACTTTCGAGAACTCATGGAAGAGCTTTTCGACGTGACCCGGGTCAATCCCGCAGCCGGTATCGGCGACACAGGTTTGGACAAAGCCCTCGGGGGTCGTCTGGAAATCGACGGCGATACGGCCGCCTGGCGGCGTAAACTTGATCGCATTGCCGATGAGATTCCAGAGAATCTGTTCCAGTTTATCGCGGTCTCCGAGGACCGCTGGAAGCCCATCCGCATGCACGATCTCGAGGGTAATGGTTTTTTCAGCCGCGACGGTGCGCAAACTGTCAGCGACCAGGAGGGCCGTGGCTTCGACGCAGATTGGTTTGAAGGAGAGCTCTTCCTTTTTGATGTCAAGGCGAGACCAATCGAGCAATTGATTGATGATTCTGGTGAGCCGATGCAGGTTATGTCCGATGCGAGTGAGGTAGGTCGATTGTTGTTCGCTCACGGGCCCGGCAATACCGTCGCGCATATTGTCTACAAAGCTGCGGATTACGGTCATGGGGGTGCGCAACTCATGCGATGCGACAGAGAGAAACAGCGACCGCCGCCGATCGTGTTCCTGGAGGCGCTCATTGGCGATAGACAATTCCTGCGTGCGCTCCACAATACGTTGTTCGAGGTGCTGCGTGAGTTCTTCCAGGTGAGAATAGGCTTTGGCATTGTCGATGGCCGCGGCCACATGGCTGGCGATCGTCAACAGCATATGGAGATCCTCGTTCGTGCAGGGTTGTGAGCCCCGGTCTGCGGCGAGGTAGCCGAGCATCTGGTTGTGACTCTGGAGCGGCACCGCAACGAAAGAGGTCACCCCGGTGTGGCGAGCTAACTCCAGCACAGGTGGATGGAAGCGAGCGGCCACGGTCTCAATGTTCAGGATGAGCAAGGGCTTGCCATGAATCAGCAGGTCGGCTTGGAAGGTGCCATCGTCCTGGATCGGCAGATCAAGCTGACGAGCTGCTTCCGCAATGTCCGGCGAGACCCCTGCGACCTGGGCCACGTACGCCGAGTCTCGTTCGTGATGCCGCAGCATCAACAGCATTCGCGTATAACCCAGGTTGGCGATCAGGAGCTGAAGGACGGTATTGAGGAGTTGGTTCAGGTCCAGCGTCCGGGCGATGGCTGCACTGGCTTGATGCAATGTGGTCAATTGACCGACCTGATGTTTGATGGTAGCCAGGTTCCCTGTGATTGCGAGGCTCCTTTCCTGTAATGAGTGGGTCATCAGGTTAAACATCCTCGTCAACTGGCCGATTTCGTCGCGGGTGGAGGGTGTGAGGGGCACAGGCGAGCGGCCATCAGCGACTTGTCGAGCCACATCGGCAAGGCTCTTCAGCGGCTTCGTGATACGGAGAGTGAGCAGGTGGGCGCCGAGCACGCCTGCGCCGATGATGAAGGCGGTGAGGAGGAGGATATTACGGATGATCGTCGCGAGTTCATGTTTCAGGTGTGCGTCGGTCAATCCTATTTGGACGACACCGGACACGAGTGCGGGCCGTTTCGGGGATGGGGCGGCGCTTCCTTCATCCAGCTGAATAGAGAAGGGAGGCAGCGAGGTGTCTCCCTTTGGCGTCCGTTGCACCGGCATGGCAAAGTCGTACACGACCTCCTCCCACGCAAATCGGTTTCCCATTTTGTTGGAGAGGAAAAGAGGTGTCGTCAGAGGAGTCGTACTCGGCGCTTGGAAGAGCTGTTTCGCAATCTGATTGTCGGGGTACAGAGGACGATCTACGGACCGCACAAGGCTGGCAGAAGATTGGCGTGCCCCCTTCGTCTGCCTGGCGAGCACGGTGCCGTCGGAGCCGGTGATGACCACATACACCACATCCTGGACGGCCATGAGGCCGTCACTAAATTGTTGGAGCGTGGCGCGGTCTTCCGCCACAAGACCTGCATATTGGAAGTGCTCGTTGTTTACTACGCTCGTGAGGAGAATCGTCCCCAGTTGCTGGAGCCTGTCGGCCATCGCCCCTCGCCGATTTTCAATGAAGTACCAGCTTAAGCTTGAACAGGCAATGACGAGGATGAGGCTGAAAAATAACACGAACTTTGTGCGCAGGTTGAGGAACCGGTTCGCGGGTAATGACATGCGAGCCATAGATTCCTCTGGCGGGGAAGGAGGATTCAATTGTCTGTCCCCACTAATAAGTTTCATCGATGAGACTCATCAGCTCCTTCGGAAACGTAATGCCGAGGAACTTCGCGGTCTTGAGATTGACGGTGATCTTGAGTCGCTCGATCGGCACGGGATTGAGCGGCATCAGCCGCTCCCCGTCGAGAAGGCGCTTCGCGAGCAGTCCGGTTTCCCGACCGACATCGCCATAGTTGACGGACATGCTGAGCAGCGCTCCCATGCGTGTAAACTCCGGTGAGAACCCGATCACAGGTACTTGACGTGCGAGGGATGATTCAAGAATGAATCGTACGGACTCGTTCGTGACCACCGTGGAATCCGGCATGAGCCAGAGAGCCTCAATATCCGGGAGCAGCGTGCGCAATTGCTGGGGCACGTCCTTTTCATTTTCGACGGGAAATCCCTTCAAGTGAAAGTCGTTGATGGTGGCCTGCCGCACCGCCTCCTTCACCCGAGGGGAGGTCTTGGCTGGATCGTAGAGAGTCCCGAGCCGGTGAAGAGTCGGCAGGAACGTCCGCATGATTTTCAGCTGTCGGTCGACGGGGACCTCCAGGAGCGTGCCGGTTATGTTGGGGCCTGTGAGCTGATTTTTCAAAGGGTCCAGGATCATCATGTAGACGATCGGGACATCCACAATTTCTGATTTCGCTGCCAACGCGGCCTTGAGCCCCACGGCGACAACCAGCGATGTATTCGATGCCCGCAGCTTGCGCGCGAGCTTTTTCACAAGATCCAGGTCGCCTTGCGCATCGTATTCGGTATAGATCGCTCCAATCGGGCCTGTGGCCTTCAAGCCTGCAACGGCCTCATGATACGCGGGAATGTCGGAAGACTGCAGGATGGCAATGTCCATTGCCGCGGATTCGGAGACGCACAGGGTAGAGAGGCCGAGCAACCAGACGAGTCCCACCACCGCCCGGGCGGCGGTGGTGCGCCCTGAGCGGAAGAGCTTGTCGATGTCATCAAGGGCGTTCCTCATCGTGCTATGGCCGTCGTGGCACGGACCATTCCCAACATATGCACGGCCCTCCCGTCACGATCTCGAATAATCTGACCGGTCCAGACGAACCATCGGAGGGTACCGTCCGGGCGCATCACTCGATGCTCAAACACGACCTCTGTGTCGGCCTGTTCCACTGCGCGACTCATTGCGCGCGCCACCGTCTGCCGATCGTCCGGGTGTATAAGAGCAAGCCATTCCTCCTGGGAGTAAGGCCGTGAATCATCCGATACGCCGAGCAATCTGTCGACTTGCCGAGACCAACAGAATCGACCGGTTTGGCGGTCCCAGTCCCAGCCGCCCACTTCTGTTGAGGTCAGGGCGAGACGGAGTTGTTCTTCATGGGCGCGGAGCGCGGTTTCGATATGCTTGCGCTCGGTAATGTCGGTGGAAATGCCGCAGGTCGCATAGGGTGTGCCGGCGGAATCGGAAAGCGGGAATTTGATCGAGATATAGGTATGCGGTCCATCCGGGTGAGGTGCCTCTTCTTCATACTCTACCGGGTGGTTCTGCGCGAGCACGTCCAGGTCATTTGCACGAAACGCGTCCGCGATCTCGCGGGGAAAGATCTCATGATCGGTATGACCGACAATCTGATCCGCGGTCAGGTTGAAGAGCTGTTCAAACCGGCGATTGGTCTGGAGATACCGGCCATCCGCGTCTTTGACGTAGATCACCGCCGTGGTGTTATCAGCCACGTCCTGCAAGAGTTGTTCGCTACGACGTAGCTTGTCCTCGGCGCGCTTGCGCTCCATGAGGGACTGGAGGGAGCCGGCCATTCTGGTCAATTGACCGTCGGCGTTCCAAATCCCCTGTCCGCGCGCGCGGAACCAGTGGTATTCCCCCTGTTTCGTCAGCAACCGGTATTCCACGTCGTACGGAACTCGAGACTCGATATGAGCCGTCAAGGCGGCAAACACCCGATCACGATCTTCGGGATGAAGCCGGGATGTCCAGCTGTCTAATACATCAGGAAATTCTTCTTCGGTGTAGCCCAGCATCTCTCTGACACGAGGGGACCACCAGATAGGCGTCCGTGGCGAACTCCAGTGCTCGCCGGGGACCACCATGCCGTCCCAAAACCCGTCGCTCGAACCCTGGATCACCAACTCCAGGCGTTCTTCGCTGGCACGTAACGCTTCTTGAGCCTGTCTGTTGATCCGTGATATCCCGCGATATTGCGAGAAGGCGCACGGGGATATTGTGGGCATCCACCATCGGCGTGACCTGCACATCCCACCATTTGGGAATGGCCGTTCCTTGTGGGACAGAATCCGATGAATTTGCCGATTTCGCCCGCTCTGGCCGCTGCGAGCGCGGCGCGCGCGGCGGTTCTGTCGTCTCCTTGCCAGAAATCCGGCCAGGAGGTATTGATGAGAGGGGCCAGATCACTGATTTCCAGCAACGATTGGCCAGCCTCGTTCATGAACTGGATGCGGCCTTCCAAATCCAATACTTTGATACAATCAGCGCTGCTGCGCAGGATTTGGTTCTTGAACTCTTCACTGTCGCGCACGGCATGCTCTGCCTCTTTGACGGCGGTGATGTCCTCGCACACGATCAGCACCACCGGTACCTGCTTTTCATTGCACACTCCTTGAGCGGTTTCCCGAACCCACATCACGGTGCCATCCTTCCGGACCTTACGAACCTCCCAGCACATGGGGCGGCCAGGATTGGAAAGGCAGAGGTGCAGATTCCTGCGAACGGCTTCGCAATCCGGCTCAAAGAAGACCTTGAATACGGATTGTCCCAGCAGCTCGTCCACCTGATATCCGAGTCGGTCTGCACCAGAGCGGTTGACCGACAAGACCGTGCCATCGGAATCCACCATGAAATACATGGAGGGATTATCGTCGAATAGCGCCCGATACCGCCGTTCGCTTTCGAGCAGGGCTGCTTCGACCTGCTTGTGATCCGTGATGTCTTCGGCCAAACCCACGATGCGATACACCACGCCGGAGTCATCACGGATCGGGAAAGCACGATCCCAGATCCATCGCACCGATCCATCAGGCCGTAGAATCCGATACTCCTCGTCGTAGGTACCAATGATTTGCTTGTTCAAGGCGGCTTCCACGATCCGATGACGGTCTTCTGGATGGATGGCGTCCAGCCAGGATCGGGGCGATGCGTAAAGGCTCTCGCAGGATCGCATCCAAATTTCTTCATACCCGGGGCTGATGTAGATCATCCGATTCTTCATGGGTTCGGTGATCCAGAACACTTCCTTTATATGTTCCGCCAACTGGCGAAACCGCTCCTGGCTTTCCTCCACGGCGCGTTGGGCTTTCTTCTGCTCGGTCATGTCACGGAAGACGACTACCGCACCGACCACTTCGCCTCCTTCACGGATGGGTGTGCTGGTGTATTCGACGGGGAAACTTGTGCCGTCCTTTCGCCAAAAGACCTCGTTGTTCACGCGCTGAACCAGACCATTGCGGATTGAGGCATAGATAGGACATTCCTCTGCGGGGTAGGGGCTCCCATCTGGTTTGGAATGATGAAGGACGCTGTGCATGTGCCGGCCCAATAATTCCGCAACCCCGTAGCCGAGCATCGCCGCCGCACTGGGATTGACAAACGTGGTGTGTTCGCTGAGGTCGAGGACGTAAATGCCTTCGCCGGCCTGTGTCAGGATGAGCGTGTGCTGGCGTCGGAGCTGTTCCAGCGCGTCCTCGGCCTTCTTGCGCTCCGAAATGTCGCGAATGATGCCGCTATAGTAGGTATTCTCCGTATTCTTCCAGGTGGCCAGGGAGAGCTCGATGGGAAATTCCGTTCCGTTCTTTCTTGAGCCCGTGCAACTCAACCACAGATCCCATCACGCGGCCCTTACCCGTGGATTGCATGCGCGCGAGGCCTTGCTCGTGAGCGTGGCGGTAGCGTGCCGGCATCAGCAGAGTGAGCGGTTGTCCGATCACTTCTTCATCGGTGTAGCCGAAGAGCTTCGATGCAGATCGGTTCCACGAGACGATCAGCCCGTGCCCGTTGGCCACGATAATGGCGTCCGTAGCCGACTCCACCAGCGAGCGGAAGCGATCTTCGCTTTCAGTGAGGAGGTGCTGCACACGTTCAACCTTGACGGCGAGGTCCTTGACCCCGATGGCGCGCCGCAGCGTTTGCCTGAGCTCCTCTCGATGATACGGCTTTGTCAAATAGGCAAAGGCTCCTTCCATCAGCGATCCCACGGTGCGATCCTGCGAGATATGGGCGGTCACGATCACGACAGGGAGAGAGGGGTCCAGGCGTTGAGATTCTTTCAAGACCTCGACCCCATCGCCGTCCGGCAGGCCCAAGTCCAGTATGATGGTGTTGAAGCGTTGGGCTCGAACGAGTTCGATGGCGCCGGCGACGGTGCCGGCAACTGTGACGGCGTAGCCATCATGGTGCAGCAAATCCTGCAACCCCATGACGAGGTCCAGGTTATCTTCCACGACGAGGACGGAATAGTGACTCGTTGCGGTGGCCATTGAGACCTCACCTGCCGGGAAGTTCTGAGTGCTGGGTTCTGGAGTTCCTGGATTGTCGCATTTGGGATCGGAGTCTGCGCCCGAAGCAAGCTTGCCGCTCATGCTCAGAGTAAGGTTGACGTGAGTCTTTCTCCTGCCGGCGAATGTATCCGACGACTTTGCACGGCGAAATGGAAACTCTTGTCCTGCACTATGCTCTGCGAACAGCGTTGTTCCATGTCTCGCTCATGTCTCTCAAACAATTACACCATACTTCATCGCCAGTTTACACTCAGAGCCTGAACTTCTTCGATGGCCGTGACATGGGGCGGACGCTCCTCCCGCGTCGTAAAAGGCCTCACCGGCAATCACCGAGTAAGACAACTAGCAAAAGCCGTGCTCACGGCAGAGGGGAGTCGTAAGTAAACAAAGGATGCCTAATAGAACGATGGTTCTCGGCGCCTCTTCTGGCAGGGGTGCATGGAGGGGAAGGCCTCTCAAGCGCGCGACGGGAACGCCTAGCGCGACAGGCGCGACGTGGACAGAATGAACTCCCAGCTCGTCTCGCCCTTCCCGCCAGTCTCGCTCGGCTATCCTTCGGGAGACTTGCGACGACTATCTGTTTGGATACTCTGACTCAGGGGGGGCGTAGTGGCGTGGACAGGGGAGCGTTTCCCTTGTCGGCGTCCTCGCTTGAGAGGGGACATACGTTGAGGGAAGGCCCCTCCATTGACCTCTTCTATCTGGGTCACGATTTCTTCGATTGCTTCGGCCACCAGGGCCACGAGGGAGCGGTGCCCCGTCCAGTACACCGCGTTTCGGAGACGCTCGATGAGCGCTGTGGGCAGGCAGACCGTGACTCGCTGCTTCTCTGAAGGGAGAGACTGCAGCATCGGGTGGTGCATCCCATTGAGGACGAGGTGATCGACGGATATCGGCTTCTCCTGCATGCCAGTACGGGGAAGATCCGGATGCAGGCGTTCTTTTTTCATGCCGAGACAGTTGACCGCTGGCGTGAGCGTTCGTGGGGGTCGTATCCGTCAAGGCGTTCCGGCAAGGCGCTTCCTCGTTTCTTGTCGTGTGTGTGATGGCCGTCATCCAGGATGGCGAGAGCCATGACCCAGAAGAGCCCGACCATCCCCATCAGCAATGCCCACACAATGATGTCCTCTGTCATGGCAGCGTCTCCCTTCATCGATGGATCCGCCGTTCGATAAATGAGTATCCAGCAAGCCGCGTGCCTAATCTAAAATGCGCAGGTCCTCTGTCGTAGTTTGTGGTTTTTCCAAGAATTGCATCCATTCGCAAGCTCCTACGCGAGGATGGAAAGCGGTCCAGATGAATCGGAAACGATTCTGCACTGAATCAAATTTGATTGACCGGATCGAAGCTCGTGGGCCGTGAGGCATGAGCGCGGAAGATGCGTGAAAGGCGCAATCCGAAGTTCGAAGTTGAGGATTCGAAGTTCTGAAATCCTCGACCTTCAGACATCGAACTCTCGCCCGTCTCGCACGGCGATAGCCTGTTAGGGCATGGAGAGAACAGGACGAGACCTGTCTTGAAGTTGTCGAGGGGTTGACCGGTGCCTGTCAGCGAATGGGAGCTTGAATAGAACGAAGATCCCACTCCGCCACTGCGGAAAGACCGATTTGATTCAGCAATGCGGCGCGTTGTCTGCGAAGCGTCTGGTCTGAAGGATTCGAGTCGATCAATTCACAGAGGCAGGCCATGGCGTCATACCAAAAACCGCGCACGGCATTCCGCAGCACGCTTTGCCGGTCGCAGCTCAAATCGACTTCCATCTCCACGAGGCAGGTACTGAATTCACAGCGCTCGATCACACCGCCGGCCACAATATCCTGTGATGGCGAGTCTGGATTGCGAATCGCGGAGATGTACCAGCGATACTGTACGTCTGGTTCAAGTACAATGCCCCAATCTTTGAGACTGATGGATTGGATACCTTGATGATCCGGCGTGGGAATGAACCCTTCATGCACCGGTGCAACCAATCGGTTGTCGATGAGCGTAAATTTCAGCGGGTATGTCGTCGGTTTTGAGAGAAACCAGTTCACGACGGGAGCCTTCTTGACGGTGAGCCCGACATGGTCCGGCACCAAGGCCACGATCACGGGATCGCTTCCGTCTGTCCCGCGCAATCCACCACCCACCCGAGCACGCGGGGTCAGCTTCTTGGGGGGCGTGTAGATGGGAATCTGCACATCCTCTGTTGGCCCCGGCTGAGAAACGGTTGGCTGATCCGAGACCGCCAACGTTGTGGCCGGACCAAACAGCCCCATGCTCAGGATCAGTCCCGATAGCAGAGAAACAGTTACGCTTCGCATCGGTAGAGCCCTCCTATTACGGTCGATCGACCAGTAATGGATGCAATGCCTGCACACTCTAGCACAAAGCAACCACATCTTATAGCCAGTTGTTCAGCAACAGAAACGGCGACCAGTATGCCGGATGTTCATAGACCCGATCCGCTAAGAGCTTCTGCTGTGCTAACTGCAATGCTTGTGCCTTAGATAGTTTTGGATTCCGTAGCTGCCGGTAGAATTCGGAAACCAAGGTAGCTGAGGCTTCGTCATTGATGAACCAGAGTGTCGCGAGGGCGCTCCGGGCCCCGGCTTTGATGGCCACACCGGCCAGGCCGAGCGCCGCACGGTCGTCGCCGATGCCGGTCTGGCAGGCGCTGAGGGTCAAGAGCTCCAGTGGATCCTTTCGATACCGGAACATCCCTATCAATCGGTCCAGCTCGTCCATGGTCAGCTTTCCGTTATAGGTCAACAGATAGGACTGCGTGGTGTCTGTGGCAAACCGGCCATGGGTGGCAATGTGCAAGATGCCATAGAGGTGGTCTTTTAATTCCTGTTCAAGACGCGGAGTCGAAAACTCTGCATTCAAGAGTTGATCCCCCCGGTAGAGACTGCGAATGGTGTTGATTTCCTCTTCGACGAAGGGGAGGGAAGGAAATCCTTGAACGGCTCGCGTGAGCCCGCTCGACAACAGCAGGACCTTTTCGCGGTCGATCGGCTTTGGATCGGTGAGACTCAGGCCGGGCGTGGTGGCCACCGCAAATTTTTCGATGAGAAACTGCCGGCCGTCATGGAGCGCAGCCATCGGCACCGTGCGCAGCGGGCCATCGGGGACAAAGACCAGTGTAGTGATCTCGAAAGAGGCTAAATCTGGTTCGAGCGGGCGGATCAACCAGGCGTAGAGTTGTTGGGCGTGAGGGAGATACTGGCGCGTCGTTCGCTTTTCGACCGTTCTGCGAAAGGCACGCACCTCTTGTGTGAGCGTGGCTGATGAGACGGGGATCGACAGCCGTTTCAGTCCATTGGGGAGGCTGACCAGCAGTTCCAATCGATCCGCGAAGACGATGGGATACAGCACGGCAGTTCCGGCGGCCAGCGTATCCAGCTTCGTGATACGAGCTTGCAGGGTATCCACACAGTCGTCCCGGAAGTAATCCCGTAACTCGGCGGCCTTGTACGTCTCGATCGAGTCACGTGCGCTGCGGAGATATCGGTCTGCCACTTGCTGGTCGGCCGTTAACGAGGCCCGTTGGAGCAGCAGATCGGCAAACTCAAAAAACAGCCCGCGGACCGAATCGTCTCCGGTGAACGAGTCGTTCCCCCATGCGGCGGAGACTTCCAGGCGAATGGGGCGCAGGGTCGCGGTGGCGTTGCCGTAGGAGGCAATGGCCTCGTCCAGCTTGCTCGTTGCCGCCAACAAACGGCCGAGCTGCCATTGCCAGCGGAAGAGCGACTCCGGGGCGTTGGCCGACTGGGCGGAGAAGACCGCGCGTCTCGTCAGTTGCAACGCCTCGTCGTAGCGGTGTTCGGTTTCATACAAGTGACCGAGATAGCCCTCGGCATAGGAGCGCGTCCTCACGTCGCCGACTTGCTCCGCCACGGTCGCCGCTTTCAGCAGCACGCCGGCCGCGCGCAGCAGCAGGGGGCTGTTCATGGCCGGCATCGAGGCACGGAGTTGCTGGTACCCCAGCCCCACCTGGATGAGATTTGTCGCCTGGTCGTGCGAAGGCTCGAAATCGTTCAGGGCATCGAAGGCGCGGTCCAGCCAGTTACGCGCGTTGTCCGGTTGCTTCAGCTTCAACGCCATGCGGGCCGCGTTGATGTAGGCCCGCACAGTCAGAGGGCGATCACCGGCCGTTTGCGCCTCTTGCGCGCTGGTGGTGAAGGCGGCCAGCGCATCCGCGTCATGCTGTTGCGCGACGTGGGCGATGCCGAGATCGTTGTGGATGGCAGCGGTCAGGCGTCGATCCTCATCGGCCTGTGCCATGGCCAACGCCTGGGTCAGATGCTGCAGCGCCGCGTCCGGTTTGCGCGCCGCCAGGTACGTACGACCGAGACTCTCCATCACGGCGGCGATCCTGGCGCGATCTCCGGTCTGTTGAGCCAGGGTCAGCGCCAGCTCCAATTGCTGCAATGCCTGACTGACCTGCCCCAACGATTCCGAGGCCTGCGCGGCCTGAGCCAGGGCCTGGCTCTGTTCCCCGATCTTGCCGTCTCGCCCGTAGAGGTCTGCCGCCTGTTTCCACGCGGCGAGCGCCTGATCAAACGAACCCCGTTGGTACGCTTGAAGACCCTGCGTCATCAAGGTGTCCGGAGTCGGCTCGACTGCGGCGACCGTTCCGGAGGCCTTGGCCATCACGAACCCGGCCGCGAGGAGAAAGAGCAGGACGAGTCTGAGCAGATGCAATCTCATGTCATATCCTTTTGGCAGGTCTTGTTCATTTGGTCTGTCTGGTCTTCTGGTTATCTGGTTTGTCTGGTTATCTGGTCTCTCGGTCTGTCTGGTCTATCTGATTGTTTCGGTTGAATCAGCAACCAAACAATCGAGACAGACCAGACAGACCAGACAGACCAGACAGACCAACCAACGGTCTTCTTATGCTGCCGGACTTTTTCAGCATCCTGTTAGAACAGATTGGCCACAATTCCCAGATGGATTCCATGATCCTGAAGCGTGTTCCCGGTGTTAGGCACGTGGTTCAGTTGCTGCCCCCAATAGATTTCGAAGCTGGCCCTGTCGTTCGGCAGGATATTCCACCTGAGACCGACGCCCACGCTGGCAAGCGTGTCGGGGAACGTGGTGATCGGCGCCGTCACGGAGGGGCGGTTTTCGCCCAGGTTCCAGCCGTGTCCGACATCGACGAAGGGAGCAAGCTGCACCATCGGCTCGCCGCTCCCCCAACGGAGCAACGGAAAGCGCGACTCGACAGAGAAGAGGAAGGAGTTGTCCCGTAGAATCGTCACCTCGCGGTAGCCGCGCACCGTATACCGGCCGCCGATCGCCACCTGTTCGAGCGGAAACAACGGCGAGTTGGTGAGCTGCAAATCCATGTGACTGAGGAGTTGCATGCCGAGCCACTTCTCGCCGAACTGCTTAATCGCCTGCGCCTGACCCACCCAGGAGAAGAACTGCCCGTCCGGCGTATTGGGGTTCGCATTGATGGTCGCGCCCAGCACGTTCAACCCCACGCTGAAACGCGAGCGCAGGGCCAGCACGGTATCGACCGTGCGACGGGTCCAGTCCTGCGCGAAGCGGAGCGCGGACACGGTCGCCGCCCCGTTCTGGAAACCGGGGAACAGATCGATCGGCATCTGGCTGGGGGTGCCGTAAAAGATAAAGCTTTGGGTGAAGAGGTGCTCCCCGATGATCGAGAGGGCCACCTCGTCGGTCACGGTCTTATAAATCGGCTGGCGCAGGCTCATGCCGATGATCTCCGTGTTGGTCTTGATGTTCAGGGGAGTGAAGGGCTGCTCGATGAGTTTGAAGTCGTAGCGCCGGTAGTAGGGCGAAAAGGTCGTCCCGTATCGGTTGAAGGGGAGGGCGTAGGAGGCGTCCACGATCGGATAGGCGCCGCTCGACTGGCCGTAGCTGAGGCTGAGCGGGTCTCCGTGGCCCGTCAGGTTGTCGTCGACCAGGGTGCCGATCCCTCGGAATTCTCCGACCAACGGCGTCTGGTAGTTGTTGACCTCGATCACCGCGTGAAACGGATTCTTGTCCGCCACACGCACATTCAACAGGCTGTCGCCTTGCTGATCGCCGGGCCGCAGCTCCGCATTGACGCGCTCGATCCGGCGATCCTGCTGCAAGAGTTGCAGCTGTTCCTGCAAGGGGTCGAGCGTCACCGGCGTACGGATGCCGAGTTCCAGGCGATTGCGCAGGTAGGAGGAGCGGAACCAGCGGTTGCCTTCCACGTCGATCCGGGTCAACTTCCCTTCGATGATCTGCACCGTGAGGACCTCGAACGTGACGTCCTGGTCGGGGATGATCGCGCCGGAGGTCAGGTAGCCCTTGTTGATGTAGAGGAGGGTCAGAGCCAGCCGGAGCCGTTCGAGATCCTCGGTCCGCAACATCCGGTGCTTAAACGGGGCCGTCACCTCGTCGATCTCGGCATCCGAGAAAACGGTGCTGCCGATGACGTGGATGTCATGGACTAAGACCCGCACCACGCCTGGTTGTATCGGCACCCCGGTCTCCGGCGGGAGCGGGACGATGGGCAGCACGGGACTCGGAGGCGGCATGGGCCGCTGAAATTCTTCCTTGAGGGGGCCGAGCGGTTCGCCGGAGCGTCCCGTCGGGTCGATCGCAATCTGTGCGAAAGCTGAAGTAGGTGCCAACACCATGACCATGGCGAGACCGATGCAGAAGAAGAGTTGTCTATCAAGTCGGTCAGAACATGCCTGTCCCAGTTCCCCCACGCGACGGATCACGATATGCAGCCTGCGCGCCGGTTCGCCAAAAATATCTGCGTTCGCATATCGACGGACTCGTCTCCTGTCCACATGCGTACAAACGCAACAAGGATGTATTGTCTGAGGCCCATCTGCCTCCTCATTGTCTCCGTTTGCGAATAGTCGGGTATTTTGCTACACTATCTGCATCACGGTGATGCACATAGCGATGCACAAGGAGCGATCATGAAAGCCATTACGCTCAGGAACCTTCCTTCTGATCTCGACAAGGCGATCCGCAAGCGAGCACGGGGCAAGCGCGTGAGCGTGAACAAGGCCGTCATTGGCTTGCTCGAAGAGCATCTGACTCAGGACAAGATGAAACGAGCCGAGTTGTATCATGATCTCGACGATCTCTGTGGATCATGGACCGAAGCCGCCGCCGATGCGTTCGACCTGGCGCTCGCCAAGCAACGAGCGATCGACCAGGACGTGTGGAAATAATGCGAATCCTCTTGGATACGTCCGCGTATTCCTGGTTCATGCGCGGGAATCAGAAAGTCAAAGAAGCCCTTCAATCGGCGGACTCGATTGCTGTCAATCCGATTGTCTTGGGAGAATTGCAAGCCGGGTTTCAGCATGGCCGGCATGTCGAAAAGAACCGCAACACGTTCAAGCAATTTATGGCGTCGCCTCGTGTCCATGTGGTGCCCATGGATGAGGAAACGGCTGAGCGGTATGCGGTCATTCTCAATGCCCTCTGGACGATCGGTCGGCCGATTCCCACGAATGACCTCTGGATTGCGGCCAGCGCCATGCAGTATGGCCTGACCATTCTGACGACGGATGCGCATTTCAAACACGTCGCCCAAGTGCTCGTTCACCACGTTCCTCTCACGTGATTCATGAGATTGCACGCTCTCAAGATCAGCTCTTTGCCGGATCGTGACCTAGGAGCCTGTCCGACATAGACCGTTCTACTCCGGCGGATGATCTGCAACCATCTGCGTCGTTCTCAGCCCCGAAAAATCCTCAATGTATTCGTATTCCAGTGAATACACCTCCGGTTTTTCCGGGCCTGCGGCCTCGCATCTGGCCGCATCTCCTTCGCCTCGTCACGAAGGCAATGTCTGACAGCCTCCTAGCCTGAGCCTCGACCTCTCCTGCCTCAGACAACGCCGGTTCCCCAGCGCGATGGGTCATGATTGACAGCCTGCCGACCCCTCCACCGCAAAGGCCTGGGTCAGGAATCCGGCCGGCGCGATCTGTCGCAACGACAGCAACGGAGTCTCTCCTCCAAGCGAGGCTCCCAGAGTCATGCCCTCTCGCCCCTCGCCTCGCACCGCGGGCCTGGCATCAGCGCTCAGCGCCGCCAGCGGACTGGCGAGCCAACCGCCCGGTTCGGTTGGCAGGCTGTCCCGTCCCGCCACGATGAAGCTGCTGAACTCACCGCCGGCCAGCGCCGCGCAGCGTTGGTTGAGCAGCGACGTCGCGAGCAGCGGCTTCTGCGAGAGCGGAACGATCTTGCCGCTGGCTGGGGCGTTCGGCGACTGAATCGTCACGGTGCCGTTCACGCCGAATTGCGAGGAGGCGCTGACGCGTGCTGGTCGCATCGGGCAGAAAGAGCCCGCCATTGGTGATGGTGATTGAGATATTTCCGCCCTGGCCCTGCACCGCGTTGCGCGAGGATCTGGCTGTTCTGCAGAATGACGTATTGCGGATCGATGGTGATGTTGCCGCCGCCGTCGTCGAGGACCCCTGCACCGAGGCGTTGAGTTGGCTGTTGGTGAGCTGAACCATATCGGTAGCCAGCACCGTGATGTTCCCGCCGCTCGCTTGCGCTGCTTCCGTCGTCACCACGCTGTCGGTGCTCGTGTAGTTCTGCCCGGCGTTGATGAGGATGTTGCCGGCATTGCCGTGCCCCGGTGCTGCTGGCAGAGATACTCGCGCCGTTCTTCAGCGTCACTGATTGTCCGGCCGTGATCGTGATGTCGCCACCCTGCGCCTGAGCGGCCGTGCTGCTCACGGTGCTCGCGTTGCTCGCGAAGGTGCTGCCGGCACCGATTGACCGAGCCACCTGCCCCGACGCCGTTGGTCGCGGCGGTGATGAGCCCGCCGTTGTTGACCTGCACTTGATCTGCGTTGATTGTAATGTTCCCACCGGTGGCGCTTGGAGCTGGTCCTGAGGTTGCAGCGGAAATCGTCCCGCCATTCTGGACCGTCAGCGATTGCGCCGAGATAGTCGAATTGCCGCCCGCACCAGTGCCCTTCGTCTCCGTGACGATCCCACTGCCTTGGCCATCAATCAGGACTGACTGCGCGGGGCCTGCCAGGCCTTGGACCGTCACGGTCCCTGCATTTCCAGATCCTATGGTATTTGCTGAGAGCACTGCGCCGTCTGTGAGATCAAGCCGGGAGACGTTCGCATTTATTTTCCCACCATTGCCGTTTGCCACCGTGCTGGTAAACAGGCCGCTGCCTTGACCTGAGACAGTGAGAGTGTCCGCTTTGAGATTGATTGCTCCGCCCTGCCCGTTACCGATAAACAGCCCGTTTCCAATATCCAAACCGCTACTGCTTGTAACTCTCCCACCGGTCGTGAGTGTTGCGTTCTCGACGTTAATGGAAATTGTTCCGGCGGGTCCGTCTCCACCCGTGGAGGCTTGAACTTGTCCATTGTTGGAGATGACCAGATTGCGTGCAGAGACCGTAACGTTGCCTGATGGTTGCGGGCCAAATGTGGCCGTAGCGATCCCGCTTGTAG
>CAVSCZ010000012.1:0-58853 GCA_963726635.1 uncultured Nitrospiraceae bacterium | reverse complement strand
TACGCAAACTCTGCAGAAGACTTTCTTTTCCATCGTGCGCGGGGAGGACCCTTCCCACGACGCATGGCTCACCCGCGTTTAGTAAGACGCTTAATAGTTTCTACTCTTACCTTCCCTTTCCCCACGCGGCACTTCCAGGGCATTGCTTTTCGCCGCGCTTTCCGATCCCGTGAAGCGTATCGCGTGAAACGTGAAACGTATTTCGTGGGGAGGGGGAGCCGTTAGCTAATGGCGTATAGCACGGACAAAGACAATCCTGTACTTGTTCTACAGGCATGCCATCGGCCATACACCATATGCTTTTTTCCTGACGAGATACGAGCGACGCTTCACGAACGACGAAGATGGATTTTTCAGCGTCCTGCTAGTGTCCGCTGGTGGAAGCGTCGCCTGGAGCGTGGCTCTCAGCGGCTGGGGCTGCCGGCGTAGTGGCTGGGGTTTCAGGGGCGGTCTGAGAGGTATCCTTCTTCTTGAGATCGATGACCGTGGAAGAAAACGTCCGTTCTTTGGCCAGGATAGCCAGGCTGAGCGAGGTCAGCATGAAGACAGCAGCGACGACGACTGTGAATTTGCTCAAGAAGTTGGCAGGGCCACGGCTACCGAAGACGGTCTGACTGGAGCCTCCGAATGACGCGCCGATTTCAGCGCCCTTACCTGACTGCAACAGGATCGCGCCGATCATGAGAAAACAGATCAATACATGAATGACGATGAGAAAAGTATACATGGCACTCCGATCAGTTAGGCACGCTGTGTCTGAGCAATGCGCACGATTGTAGCAAACGAGTCGGGATTGAGACAAGCCCCACCCACCAATGCCCCGTCGATCGCGTCCGAGGCAAGGAGCGACTCGATGTTCTGGGGCGTGACGCTTCCGCCGTACAGGATTCTGATGGCCGATGCCGTTTCGCTATCCCAGCCGGTCTCCACGAACAAGCGGATCGAGCGATGCACGGCCACAGCCTGCTCCGTGGTAGCGGCTCGTCCCGTGCCAATGGCCCAAACCGGTTCGTAGGCGATCGTGACGGTTGCAAGATCCTGTGTGGTCAACCCTGCCAGGCTGCCGGTGAGCTGAGTGGCGACGATCGATTCCGTTCGGCCGGCCTCACGTTCGGCCAGGGACTCTCCTACACACAGGATCGGAGAGAGCCCGTGCATCAGCGCTGCCCGGACTTTCTTCTGAATATCCTCATCTCGTTCGCAGAAGAGCGTGCGGCGTTCAGAATGGCCGACGATTACATAGCGGCAGCCAAGATCGCGCAACATCGGAGCGGACACTTCTCCGGTGAAGGCCCCGTGCTGCTCCCAATGAACATTCTGTGCGCCGAGGCTGATCCAGGCGGAGGGACCTAAGGCGCTGCGGGCCGATTCGAGGGCCGTAAAGGGTGGCGCAAGGACCACGTCGGCATTGGGGGATGCAGGTAGTCGTTCTCGGAGGTCGCGAATGAAGGCCGCGGCCTCCGAGGCCGTCTTGTTCATCTTCCAGTTGCCGACGATGAGGGGTCTGCGCACAGATCTCTCGATGGTGGTAGAGGGGGTGAATTCAGTGACGAGGCGATTGCGCGACTCGATCCGGGAGAGCGGTCAAGCCCGGGAGTTGTTTGCCTTCGAGCAATTCCAGCGCGGCGCCGCCGCCGGTCGAGATGAACGACATATTCTCCGATTCGCCGGCTCGATGGACGGCCAGAGCCGTTTCGCCTCCGCCGACGATCGTCAGGGCGTAGGCATCGGCAATCGCGTGAGCCATCGCGAGGGTGCCTCGGGCGTAGGCATCAATTTCAAAGACGCCCATCGGTCCGTTCCACAGAATCGTCTTCGCGTTCTGGACTGCTTCGTTGAATAGTTTTACGGAGGCCGGGCCAATATCGAGGGCGTACCAGCCTTTCGGAATCTCCTGGACCGGGACGATCTTCGATTCCGCCCCAGGCTCGCGGCTGGCCGCGACAACACAATCGACCGGCAGATAGAATTTCACGCCGCGGGAAAGGGCATGGTCCTCAATGCCTTTGGCGAATTCCAACATGTCGTTTTCGACCAGGGAGTTGCCGATTTCCATCCCCTTCGCTTTCAAGAAGGTAAAGGCCATGCCGCCGCCGATAATGACTTTGTCGACGCGTTTGCCAAGATTCTCGATGACGCCGATCTTCCCTGACACCTTCGCACCGCCAAGAACGGCGACAAAGGGCCGAACGGGGTTTTCGACGGCTCCCTCGAGATATTCGATTTCTTTCTTGAGGAGGAAGCCGGCAGCCGAGGCGGGAATGAATTTCGTGATGCCGACGGTGGAGGCATGGGCCCGGTGTGCGGCGCCGAACGCATCGTTGATATAGACATCGCCGAGGGCTGCCAGCGCTTTAGAAAATGCGTCGTCGTTTTCTTCTTCACCCTTATGGAATCGGAGGTTTTCAAGGAGGAGGACGTCGCCCGGCTTCATCTTGGCGACAAGCCCTTCCACCGCCGGGCCGATGCAATCGGGTGCAAATAAAATGTCTTTGCCCATGAGCCGTCCCAGGCGTTTTGCCACCGGGGCCAGACTGTACTTGGGGTCGAACTTTCCGTTCGGGCGGCCCAAGTGTGAACAGAGGATCACCTTCGCGCCGTCGTCGACGGCTCGATTGATCGTGGGCAGGGTCGAGCGAATGCGGGTGTCGTCGGTGATTTGGTGCGAATCGTCCAATGGAACGTTGAAGTCGGCCCGGATGATGACGCGCTTGTCATGCAGCACGACGTCGTCGATCGTTTGTTTGCGCAGATTCATGGCGGCTCCGTCAGGTCGGTCTTTCCAGGAACGGGAGTCAGCGTGAAACAGGATCGGGCTGAGGCAGGCATTGCCTCGTAGTGCTCAATGCTATGCCGTTTTTGCCGCGATCATCTTGATCAGATCTCGAACCCGGCATGAATAGCCCCACTCGTTGTCGTACCAGGCCGTTACCTTGACGAGCCGCTTGTCGATGACCATCGTGAGCGGGGCATCGAGTGTGGCCGAATGAGGATCGCCCTTCTGGTCGATCGAGACGATCGGGTCTTCAGAATAGAGCAGAATGTCCTTCATCGGGCCGCTCGCCGCTTTCCGGAAAGCGGCGTTGACGGAGGCGAGGTCACAGTCTTTTTCGGTTTCGACGGTCAGATCCACCAGCGAGACATTCGGCGTGGGGACGCGGATGGCGAGGCCGTCTATCTTGCCCTTGAGCTGCGGCAATACCAAATGCAGCGCCTTGGCTGCGCCGGTGCTGGTCGGGATCATCGACATGGCTGCCGCCCGCCCGCGCCGCAGATCTTTGTGGGGCAGATCGAGTAACTGTTGGTCGTTGGTGTAAGAGTGGATCGTGGTCATGACGCCGTGCTTGATGCCGAAATTATCCAACAGAACTTTTGCCATGGGAGCCAGACAATTGGTCGTGCAAGAGGCGTTGGAGATGATGTGGTGCATTTTCGGATCGTAGGCCTCGTCGTTGACGCCCAGCACGATGGTGACATCCGGGTCCTTCGCCGGTGCGGAAATAATGACGTGCTTGGCCCCGGCAGAGAGGTGCTTCCCTGCGCCTTCGCGGTCGGTAAAGCGCCCGGTCGATTCGATGACGATGTCGACCTCCAGATCCTTCCAGGGAAGCTCTTTCGGATCCTTCACTGCAAGCACCTTAATGGGCTTGCCGTCGACGATGATCTGGTCGTCTTTGGCCTCGACGCTCCCCCGCAACGTCCCGTGCACCGAGTCGTATTTCAAGAGATAGGCGAGCGTCTTCGCATCAGTGAGATCGTTAATTGCGACAAAGTGTAGGTCGGGATCACCGAGTGATGCCCGCAGGACGTTCCGTCCGATCCGTCCAAATCCATTGATACCGATCCGAATAGCCATGACGAGTGGTTCCTCAAGAAAAATGGGCCGGTCCCATCACCGGCCACAATGATCGCGATAGTATCGACCACCCTAGGCCTTGTCAAGCCATACCAAAGCGGTAACCCCGCGCCGGATCACAGAAGTTTCGCTGGCAGTTGAACCGGGTGCCGACAGAATTGGTGCGTGATCCGCGGACCTGTGCCTTGCGTCTCTGTCGCTGGGTTCGTTAGAGTTCGTCGATTCCATCGTGAGACTTTTTTCCATGAGGCATCGGTGAATCTATTCGAACAGACCACACAGGTGTTGGAGTGGCCCAGGCTGCTCGAGGCCCTTGCCGGGCAGGCCCGATCGACGATGGGGGCGGCGCGTTGTCGTGCCCTCGAACTGGCGACGGATTTGCACGATGCGCAACGGCGTCAACAGGAAACGACGGAGATGGGACAGCTGCAAGACGCCGGTGAGGGCCTGCCGAGCTTGGCATTTCCGGATATTCGGGATCCGCTCGCCCGGGCGAAGAAAGGGGCGGCGTTGGAGATCCTCGAGCTCCGGGATTGCGCGATGGTGCTGGAGTTGCTGGAGGAGAGCGGGCGTTTTGTGGCGCGGCATCAGAGCAACGCTCCCGCGCTGGCATCCGTCGCGCACCCCCTGCACTCAATCGGGGAACTACGACCAGTGAAAGCTGCGCTGGATGCGGCGATCCACCCGGATGGCTCGATCAAGGAGTCTGCGACGCTGGAGCTGCGGCGCTTGACCCATCAGGCTCATTCGCTCAAACAGCAGATGCGGCATCAGGTGGATCAGATCCTCCACTCACGTCGCTATGAAGACATCCTGCAGGAGCAGTATTTCGCCCAGCGAGAAGGCCGGTATGTCATTCCGGTGAAAACCGACATGCGGGGACGGGTCCCAGGGATCGTGCATGACGTGTCGGCCAGCGGGGCTACGGTGTTTATCGAACCGCGCGAGCTGGTCGAGCTGAACAATTCGATTAAAGTGGCGGATCTTGAGATCGAACGGGAAGTGCGACGCATCCTCCGTGAGTTGTCTGCCCTCGTCGCCGCACAAGCCGAGGTCGTACTGGCGGGGCTTGAGGCGTTGGCCGAGCTCGACGGTATTGCGGCGCGGGCATCGTTTTGCCGCCAACTGAAGGCGCATCCTGTCGGGCTCAACGATGAAGGGCGCGTACGCCTACTGCGTGCCAGGCATCCCCTGCTCGTGTTGTCGAAAGGGCAGGTGGTGGCCAATGATATTCTCCTGGATGAATCGATCCACGTGCTCGTCATCTCCGGCCCCAATACGGGCGGTAAGACCGTGACCCTCAAGATCGTCGGTCTCTTTGCTTTGATGGTTCGGGCCGGATTACACCTGCCCTGTGACGCGGAATCCGAGATGGCGTTTTTTTCTGACGTCTATGCGGATATTGGTGACGCCCAAGACCTGGCCCGCGATCTGTCCAGCTTTTCGGCGCACATGACCCAGATGATTCAGTTGCTCGATGAAACGGACAGGCAGCGCAGAGACAACGAACACGCCGCCCCGCGGCAATGGTTGGTCCTCCTCGACGAACCAGTGACCTCGACTGATCCATCAGAAGGAGCGGCCCTGGCCGAAGCCTTGCTCTGTCGACTGGCCACGATGGGGATGAAAGTCGTCGCGACCACGCACTACGGGTCGCTGAAGGCGTTGGCCCACACGATGCCAGGCTTCGCAAACGCCAGCGTCGAATTTGACGTCGCGACGCTCTCGCCCACCTATCGGCTCTTCATGGGGGTGCCCGGCGGGTCGTCCGCGCTGGAGATTGCCGGCCGGTTAGGGATGGACCGGGCCTTGCTGGATGAGGCAAGGTTGAAGCTCCATAAAGACGAGCGGGCCATGGAAACGATGCTGCACGATCTGCAAGCCACGCAGCGGCAGTTGGCCGACGATCTGGCGCGCGCTGTCGAGGCCAGACGGGAAGCGGAACAGGCCGAACAACGAGCGAAGGCACAGCTGGCTCACTTGGAAGAGACCGAACGGGAAGCGCAGAAGGGCCTCAAGCGAAAACTCAGTGAGCAGTTCAGTCGCGCGCGGGCTGAAGTGCAGGCCACGGTTGATGCCGTCAAAGGCGAGCAGAAGTTGATCAAAGCCAAGGCGGCGAAGCAACGATTGTTCGAGCTTGAGGCGCAGACGAGAGCCGAATTGGCCCCGGCCGGCACCCCGATTCCGCTTGAGCAGTTGGGGGTAGGGGATCAGGTCGAGATCAGCGGGCTCGGCATGACCGGCACTTTGCTCGAATCACCGCAGGGGAAGAAACGCGTGAGGGTGAAGGTGGGAGAGGGAGAACTGCTGGCCACAGTCGCGAATCTCGTTGGCCTCGCGCGAGGGCAGGCAGCACTGTCGAAGCCGACGTCATCAGCGAGTCCCCGCCGGTTCTCGTCAGGCGGCGGGCTGAGCCTCGATGAACAGACGGTTGTGGATGTTCGAGGGAAAGCGGCGGACGAAGCGTTGGATCAAGTGGTTGCGGCGCTGGATCGCGCGACCTTGGCTGGCGCGCCGTTTCTGCGCATCATCCATGGCCATGGCACGGGGAAACTCAAAGCCTCGTTGCGAGACTATTTGAAAGGTTCGCCCTATGTGGCGGAGTTCCGTGCGGGAGAACGGGCAGAAGGCGGAGATGGCGTGACGATCGCGACGTTACGCTAACTATGTAGAAGAGAGGGAGTGCCCAGACTGTCCTTCTTGCTCGCGGAACGCGCACGCTCAGAAGGGGATGGCGAGGTAGCTGGTATGGTCTCTGTGCTCGCAGAGCCCCCACGATAAAGCGGTAGTCGCTCGATGCGCGCAGTGGAGACCACACCAGCAACCTCGCTGAATGCAGGTGAAGAGTTAAGTCTTAGCCCAATACCCGCAGTCGGAGACCGTCTAGCCGCCTTCAAGGGAGAAGATAGAAGAGAGGTAGACGCTCGACGCGTGCGGTGAAGGAGTATTAGCCCGATGGAGCGTCACCGAGCGTTGCACACACCAACGCTTTGGCCCAACGAGACCGGATGGACGATCGTTGCCCGCTCAGGTCAGCCAATCAGAAAATAGGCGCCAAAGCCGATCGCTGCGAGCAGAGCGACGCTGAGCATCACCTTCTCGTGCCCGCACAGGCCCTCTTGGGCTTTGCAGACCGCCAGGGAGCACATGACCGACATCTTGAGCCTCCTTCTGTGAAAGTGGGGGAACCCTCTACCTGCTTGCGTCTCCTGTCAATTATCGCCCAGCCGAACTCTCACCTCTTTCCGATAGGTCGCGCTACGCGACGATCGCCTGCCTCGTTTCATCCAGATGTTTTTGGAGATATGGCATGAATGGCGTTCCGCCTGTCCCGACGGCAGTGGGATTGCTGGCGTGGGACTGATGTTGCCGGTGAATGTAACTATCGGCATAGCCGATGTGAATGTCGCGAAACTGCGCAAGCAGATCGACGCAGGTGCAGTAAGCATTCCAGAGATCGAAACGGCTGACTTTGCGATCCCGGACATAGCCGGAGAGCACCGGTCGGCCCCGATTGTCCTTGGTCTCCTCCAGGGTCTGTAGGAATATCCGGTGGCGCGGAGGCATGTAGTCGCGCATCTCTTGCAGGTACACGGTTAGCGGATCCGGCGCATGGGCGATTCCCAGCCCGGCGTCGAGGCAGGGCACAATGGAGCTTTGGGCGCCGGTCTCGCCGCGGAATTGTTGCGGCCGTCCCTCGTACGCCGCGACCCCCTCGTACCCGAGGCCGTTGGGAAGCGCAGGATTATTGTTCCAGCCGTGGATGTAGGGCCGCACGCGGGTGTAGTACACATAGGGATCGCAACGTTCTTTCATCCTGAGCAACGTGTCGCGCATCGCCTCTTGAGCCCCCACCACCGATGCGAGCCCGAGCAACACCTCATCCTCCTTGTCCGCGACGGCGCCATTCAGCGCCCGTACTAGTCCGGCCAGCCCTGGCCCTGCTTCCCGCTCGATCTGGATGTGAACCACGACAAACCATTCTTCGTCCTGCCCGCCGAGAAAGTTCTGCAGCAAGACCATGTTGTCGAGCTGAACTGGCTTGGCAGGATCGAGTCGCCGCCAGTTGTCGAGGGCATAGGAGGCGTAGGAGAGCACCGGCGGCCGGCCGAGCCGCTGGGCGATCTGGTGCCAAGGTTGAGCCAGTTGGGACGGCAACGTACTGGCCGGCTGTTCCGGCACTTCCCACACATAGGCATGGCCGGCAAACGAGAGAATGCGCATCGCGGCCCGATAGTCCTCTGGACGCCACGTGGAAGGAACGGAAGGAAGCAATGCGCGCTGCTCGTCGATGAACCGCCGGACCATTCGGGCACTGAGCAATTTCGGCAGATCGTGCCCAAGCTGATTCAGAGTGGAGCAGTCACGCAGGTGTTCTTGAGGGTCTCGGGGGAGAAACCCCTGTTCAGGCGAGATCTCGTAATCGGAGAGGACGAGGGGAACAGGCGTCGTCGGTTTCATAAGCGCCTCGGAGTTCGTAAGACCTCGGCAGCTAGGTGTATTTCACGACATTATATACCGGATACGTCACATTTGTTTCTCGTCAACGACCGTGAGGTGTCATAAGCAGCACGCAGACGCGTTCCGTGGTCCCTCACTAACTTGCCCTCAATGCTCTCAGTGGACTAGGCTTTCCTTACTCACATGCAATCCAACCCAAGGAGGTCGTGATGGCCCAGATGACGGCAGTGCAAATAAGCGGTCCGGGCGGCGCGTTCGAAACAGTGAATCGTCAGGTGCCCGAACCGGGGCCTCATGCCGTCCGCATCAAGATACAGGCTTGCGGCGTCTGTCATAGTGACCTCTTTGTGAAGGAAGGCCACTGGCCGGGCCTGCAATACCCACGGGTGACGGGGCACGAGGTCGCCGGTGTGATCGATGCTGTTGGACCGGGTGTGACGATTTGGAATAAGGGCCAACGGGTCGGCGTGGGGTGGCACGGCGGACATTGCGGACAATGCGTCTCTTGCCGTCGTGGGGATTTCATGGGTTGTCAGTATTTTCAGATCACGGGATTCAAGGAAGACGGCGGGTATGCCCAGTACATGATTGCCAGGAGCGAGGCCTTGGCTGCAATTCCAGATACTCTCTCGTCGGTGGAGGCGGCGTCCATCCTCTGTGCAGGCGTCACGACCTTCAACAGTTTGCGCCACAGCGGGGCGAAAGCAGGCGATCTCGTGGCGGTGCTCGGATTGGGTGGATTGGGCCATCTCGGAGTCCAGTTCGCCAGCAAGATGGGTTGTCACACCGTGGCGATCGGGCGGGGCCAAGACAAGGAAGCGTTAGCGTTGAAGCTAGGTGCTGCCCGCTATCTCGACACAGACACGACGAACGCGGCAAACGAATTGACCAAGATGGGCGGCGCCTCGGTGATTCTGGCTACTGCCCCGAATAGCAAAGCGATGTCGGAACTCATTGACGGGCTCGGGGTGGGCGGAAAATTGTTGGTGGTAGGCGCTTCGGCCGATTCTATTGCTGTGACCCCCATTCAACTGATCGGTGCCCGCCGGTCGATTCAAGGCTGGCCATCCGGAACCGCCAGGGATTCGGAAGACACGCTGAACTTCTGTGCGCTGACGGGTATTCGGCCCATGGTCGAGACCTCCCCGCTCGAACAAGCCGCTGCTGCCTACGATCGCATGCTGAGCGGCAAGGCGCGCTTCCGCGTCGTGCTCACGATGGGTGGATGAGCATAGAAGGGGATGGAGCCCGATGATCTTCTGTGCTCGTGCACCGCGCGGCTTAGAAAGCCCTCGTTGGACGCGCGCACTGAAGGACCGACCAGGCTGCGAGTTGGGACTTGTCACGCGTGCGTTGTACTGGTCGCGTTGGACCCTTAATTGGATTTTGTCTCGTTCATGTCAGCCACACTTGAGCCACAGGTTATGACATAGCCTCGCTACTGCAATGAGTTTGGGCGAGGCTGCGAATGTGCAAGCCACCCCCGCGCTTTGACTGCCTAACCGCTGCGACTTTTGAACAGACGAGGAGCGAACGAGAAGGGAATACCAGTTGCCCAGGTTATTCGAGAGAAGTCTGGATGAAGGGGATTCAAAACATAGTTCCATTCGGTCTCAATGAGGACAGATGGAACCTTTAAGACGGCAGATTTGGCTGCCCTCGCCCAAGACGTGCCAAGTTCCTGAAGCGGCGGCGGTATAATTGTGTCCTGCCAATCGTCTGGCAGTTGAGAGGGAAGAATCGTATCAACTACAATGCCGTCGGGTATTGTTACTTGTACACTGACAAGAGTATCTGGGAGAATGTCCGAATCGACATGAGCGAGATATTCTAGGACCGCAAGAGAAAGCGTGCCAGATGTGTAGACCACCGGAGTTCCAGGTTTGTTCCACCTTCCCCCGTAGCGTCGCGCCCCTTCTCCATCTGGAGCAACATGCCTTTTTAGCGTTAGACGCCAGACAACCACTTAGCTTATGACGCCGTGTTCAATGCGTCCCAACATCGCTTCAACCACTTGAGTGCCTAGGTCGGTATCAAGAAGATCAATGGGCGCAGTGGCACGTTTGAGAATTCGGTTGGGTCGTTTTAGCCAGGTCGATGCTTTTTCTTCCGTACCAAAGACCCCCGTAGCGTAAGTTAAAATTCTAGCTACACGTGCTAGGCGATCGGATTCTTGTGCGGTGAGACGTTGTTCTATCTTGCGTCGGGCCATAGTCCGCGCCGGCACGCTGAGAATCTTAACCATACTGGCCAGGTCAAGGTGATATTTTAAAAGGATGACCTCTAGCGACTTATAGGGAAATCCTTTGTGAATAATTTCACGTATATCTTCAGTGGAATGAACCTGTCGCTTAAATACGGAGGTTCCTCCTAAGGTTTCGAATAATTCATCTGCCTCAGCCATATTTAAATCCTCTCTGTAGGTATGGCATAATTATAATGCCATTTGGCAAACCTGTCAAGAAATACTACCCTCACCATCGCGCTGTGGCCAAACTGTGGCAGAACTATCGTGTTCGATCAGGTTTGATCGGTTCCTCCCCTGCCTCCGATTCCTCTATAAGTGATTGAGAACGAAACAATGAAGTGAGATCAGCACCTATAGTCTCTAGGGCTTCAGGGTTTTCAAATCTCGCCCCTCCGCCATTTATTGAGAGATGAGGTGCGGTGAATTTCAAGGGGCATTTCCTGACTTTGTAACTGATCACTGATGGCTCTAGGGAAATTCGCCGAATACCGGGTATCAAGTCAAGCAATGACCCTCATGAGTGCTCCCATCTTCCACTTGCTCCCTTAAAGGTGGGCTGGATTGGTCCCTGACCACGCGCTTCCTCCCATTCCCCTACTTCTCCTTACAGGGTAGCCTGGTCGATCCTCGAGTGCGCGCGTCGAACGCGCACATTCTTATCGTGTGCACTTTGCGAGCGAAAGGGACCATCCAGGGTACCCTTCCCTTCCTGTTTCAGTATTTTCATGGGCAGGCTGTTCAAAAAGACCGTCCAGCAAGGCCGCAGGCGGAGCAAGAACCGGAGGCGTACCCTCTGGGGTACGTTGAGGACTCTTGCGAGCTGAGAACGAAGCTGGCGGACTTTTTCAACAGCCTGCTAGAGGTGGTACTTCGCCATGCGATACCGAAGTGTATTGCGGGTGATCTTGAGGAGCCTGCTTGCTTCGGAAATATTGCCGCCTGTGCGCTGCAGCGCTTCTTGCAGCATTTTCTTTTCCATGTCCGGAACGGAGAGGCCGAAGGCCAGGAGCGATGTCTTCTCGCTCTCTCCGTTCGATCCTGCCGATCCAGAACCTCGCACGATGGCTGGGAGATAGTCCGGCTGGATCATCTCGTCCTTGCAGGTAATGGTGAGCCCTTCGACCACGTTGTGCAGCTCCCGGACGTTGCCGGGCCAGTCGTGGCCTTGCAAGATGGTCAGCGCGGTTGGGGTGATGCCCTTGATGCGACATCCATGATCCCGGCGGGCGACTTCCAGGAACGATGTCAGAATTGGTTCGATATCTTCGGGGCGTTCGCGGAGCGGCGGGATGCGCAGTTGGTAGACGTTCAGTCGATAGTAGAGGTCCAGGCGGAATCGCCCGGCTTTGATCTGAGCCGGCAAATCTTCGTTCGTGGCAGCGATCACGCGAATGTTGACGTGGATGCTGCGCGTGTCGCCCAGCGGATCAACCTGGCGACTCTCCAGGACGCGTAAGAGCTTTGCCTGTGCGGAAGGACTCATCTCACCGATTTCGTCGAGAAAGAGGGTGCCGCCCTCCGCGAGTTGGAATCGTCCCGGTTTGGTCTGTTTCGCATCGGTAAAGGCGCCGCGCTGATAGCCAAACAATTCCGATTCGAGGAGGTGCTCGGGAATGCCGGCACAATTGAGCGCGACGAAGGGGCCTTTGAACCGGGGGCTGGAGGCATGGATCCCACGGGCAAAGAGTTCTTTGCCTGTGCCGCTTTCGCCGGTGATGAGGACGGTCGCATCGGTTTGGGCGACTTCGGCTGCCAGATGTTTGAGCAGTTTCATCTGAGGCGACCGGCTGACGATCTGATCGAATGCGAAGGGACGCTCTGTTGGCGCTTGGGGCTCTGGCGCGTCGAAGAGGTTGGTCTTGTGGATCGCAGTCTGGAGATCCTTCGCCGTGACCGGTTGCGCGAGATAGTCGGTGGCACCACGGTGCAACGCCTCGACCGCGGCTTTTGCTGATCCGTCTGTTCCGAGGATGATCACGGGGAGGTTGTGATCAATGCGTCTGGCCTGAGAAAGGAGCACCTGGCTCGCAACCCGTCCCTGGCTCTCGTCACAGAGGACGAGTGCGAGGTCTGCTTGGTCTTTCAGGATGCGCAGACCCTCTTCAGTCGTTGCAGCGGCGAGGATGGTGGCGAGGCGGCGGTCGAGGGCCTGTTCGAGCAATGGTCTGGTATGGGGATCGGCCGAGATGAGCAGCAAAATCGGAGGATGCATAGCAGTATTCCTTGGTCAAGCCTCCCGCGAACCACCAACTAGTAGAAACAGCCTACTCCTCTTCCCACCAAGAAAAAAGGGGCAATTATAAGGTCCGGCCACCTGTCTGTCGAATTAGGTTTTCCTGTGCAATCCCCACATTGCGAAGGAGGCCGCTCCGTTTGGCTCGCTTGAGGGGACTCTCCTTGAACGTGGCAGCAAAACTCTCCTCGTTGATCTGAACCAGAGCCTGGAGGCTGGGTGCGAGGGTCAGGGGGGTGGGGGCAAAGGCTGGTTCGCTCGTGGCGTCTGCCCGAAGATTAAAGGGACAGACGTCCAGGCAATCGTCGCAGCCGAAGATGCGATTGCCCATCTGAGAGGCGAGCTCGGCTGGGATGGCCTCTCGGCTTCCGCGGAGTTCGATTGTCAGGTAGGAGATACAGAGTCGGGCATCGACGACGTAGGGCTCGACGATGGCGCCGGTCGGGCAAGCCTGAATACAGAGGGTACAGCTTCCGCACAGATCTGTGGCCGGTTCATCCGGTTTCAGATCTAGGGTCGTTAGAATCTCCCCGAGCAGGAGCCAGGAGCCAGATTCGGCCGAGACGAGATTGGAATGTTTCCCGATCCAGCCGAGGCCTGCCTGCTGCGCCCAGGCCTTTTCCATAATCGGGCCTGTATCGACGTAGGATCTGGTGGTCACGCCTGGCGCCAGGGCTGCGATCTTCGATTCGAGTTGCGAGAGTCGCTGGCTCATCACCGTATGGTAATCCTTTCCCCAGGCGTAACGGGCAATTCGTCCCATTCCAGGCTGTTCGTTCGCACGATTGTCCGTGTAGTAGTTCATCCCGACCGACACCATCGATCGGCATCCTGGCAATACCTGTTGCGGATCGCTTCGACGAGAGGGGTCGCGAGTCATCCAGGCCATCGTGCCGTGGTAGCCTCGCCGGAGCCAATCCGCGAGACGGTCATACAAGCGATGGGATAACGGGATAGCGGGGTAGGGAAGGGAGGAGTTCGGCTGATTGCTGACTGCTGATGGCTCACCACTATCGGTGACTCGGCTGATGCCGACAGCGTCGAAACCCAGGGCTCGGGCTTCGCGTTTGATCGCCTCACCGATGGACATAGCTAGTGCGATTGTTGGGAACAGTCGAAGCGGACAATAAACTGGACCGAACAATGGTCGGATTTGCAGCGGCCGCAGGAGCCGGTGATCTTGGTTTTCCAGTCTGTGGCTTTGTCGTCAAATCGGCAGAAGGTTTTTCCGCCCTTGGAGATGGTCGTCCAGGGTTTGTCGGTTTCGGGGATACTGGCCACGAGGCAGCCTGTGGGGAACGGGACGTGACAACTCTGCGAGGCCTCTCCCTTCGCCATGCCGAAACTACAAGACTGTTCCGTGGTGGCTGTCGACTCGGAGAGAGATTGTGCCTGAGCCCCTTCTGAAAGGCCCACAGGCCGATGAGCGTGACTAACAGGAAGGACCAGTGGTTCATCACGTCGCATCCTAGCACAGAGGTGTTTGGACACGTCAATCGAGTTTCGGTGCACTTTTACTCGCCTGGTTTTGAATGGGTCTATATAATTGCGGCATGTTGTGGCGCGCGATGATCGTCGGATGTCTCTTGCTCGGCTGGTCCGGGTGGAGTTGTGCGGCTGAGCCGGTCGTCCTGAATGTTCGTACGGAACCCACCGGCGGCGTGCGAGCGACGGCCACCATTCTTTTCCCCGCGCCTGTATCGGTGATACAGGCAATCCTCACGGACTACACTCATTGGCCTGAGCTCTTCGAAGTACAAATGAGAGTGGTGGATGTGACGATTCAGAATGGGGTCGCCACAACGGATCTACGGATTGAGCATGCGTTGATGCCGGGGGAGCGGCGGCTGGTGACTGAATCGAGGATGTTGCCAAACGGAGAGTTGGTGGCCGATCTCAAAGGCGGAGATTTCAAACGCTATCATCGCCGGTGGAAATTGACATCGGTCAATGGTGGCGCTCAGACCCGTGCCGACTTCGAACTCGTCGTCGAGATCGATTCGGTGATGCCTGACTGGCTTGTCGCTGTTGCGACGCGGCGAGATCTGGAATCGCATTTTCGAATCCTCAAGGAAAAGGCGCTCGCGCGGGTGCAGGAGCAGCAGTCTGGGCGATCACAGTGATGGCTAGCGAATCTCTGGTTAGCAGGCTGGGGGAAGACTATTTTGGCATGCGAACACTTCGATAGGCTGCACGTGCGGCGCAGTAAGGAAACATTCCAGCAGGCTGTTCAAAAAGGCTGTCCAGCAAGGCCGCAGCGAGCGAAGGGCCGAGGCGTACCCTCTGGGGTACGTTGAGGGTCTGAGCGAAGCGAGAACGAAGCTGGCAGACTTTTTCAACAGCCTGCTAATGAGGGAAGGTGAATTGGGAAAGCTCAGCCTTCTCGAGGCCCTGTTTCACCAGCGCGTCAATATCGAACATGCGTTCGACCTTGAGAATGTCATCGAGTCTGGTTTTCGTGCTGGGGTGCGGCGGGGTGAAGAGTGAGCAGCAGTCTTGATCAGGTTCTATCGAGATGGGGAAGGTGCCGATGCGCTGAGCCTGGTCGGTGATCTCCAGCTTGTCCATGCCGATGAGCGGGCGCAGGAGCGGCAACTCTGCCGCCTTTTCGATGACCGTCAGGTTCTCAGGTGTCTGCGAGGCCACTTGCCCCAAACTGTCGCCCGTGACGAGTCCCCAGCATTGCTCGCGTTTGGCTAATTCCTGCGCGATGCGGACCATGACGCGTCGGTAGAGCACCACGCGATACGGGGCCGGTGCGTTCGCCACAATGTCACGTTGAATCTCCCCGAATGGGATGACATAGAGCTTCGACGTGTATTGATGGGCCGTGAGGATCTGCACGAGTTCGCGAACCTTCTCTTCCGAGGCACGGCTCACGAGCGGCCGGCCGGAGAAGTGGACGAAGAGGGCCCGGCATCCGCGCTTCATCATGCGATAGGCCGCGACCGGCGAATCGATCCCCCCGGAGATCAGGCAGGCGACTTTCCCGCTGACGCCCACCGGCATCCCGCCAGCTCCCTGAATCTTATGGATCGCGTAATAGACTTCTTTGGAGAGCAGTTCGAGATAGACCGTGAGGTCGGGATCTTTCAGGCTGACTTTTTTGCCGGTCCCTTTACAGACGGCAGTGCCGATGTCCCGGGCGACTTCCATGGAGGTCAGAGTCAGGCGTTTGTCGGCTCGTTTTGCCGATACGCGAAATGTAGAAAAAGATTCCGATCGGAGCGCCTCGATGACCGCCTTGCTGAGCGCTCCCAGGTCTGGATGGGCCAGATCGAGCGGCAACCCATGGGCCAGCGAAAAATTGGCGATCCCGAAGACTCGTGTGAGCCGTTCTATGACGGCCTCGTCCGGAACCGTGTCGGGTAGGACCACGCGAATCCGGCTGCGAAGATTCTCGACGCGTCTGACGCCGAGGTCTCTCAGCATCCATTGAATATTGCGCACGAGCCGCTCCTCGAAATATTCCCGGTTGCGGCCTTTGAGGGCGAGTTCGTGGTAGTGGACGATGGCGCAGCGCATGGTTTGCTAGCAAGATACTGAGAATGGCAGGCTTCTCACCCGCCCAGCCCCGGCGCGCCGAGACGCGCCGTTCCGCGGGCTTCGTTCTCGGCTCGACAAAATCCTCAACGTGCCCCACGTGGGTAAGAGCTGTATTGGCAGCTCAGGGTCGGGTGGGTGGAAATCTGCGCCTCCGGTATTTGTCTCGCCTGCGGCCTTGTTGGACGACCATTTTGAGCATCCCTGCTGCCTTCATGAACTGTGAGTAAGCGATTCCAAGAAACGTTCTGCATCGATGGCGGCCATACATCCTGAACCTGCTGCAGTGACTGCCTGACGATATACCGAATCCTGCACATCACCGGAGGCGAAGACGCCCGGCACGTTCGTGGCGGTTCCCTGTGTCGTACGGATGTAGCCCTTGGCATCCATGTCTAATTGGCCGCTAAATAGGTTGGTGTTGGGGCGATGCCCAATTGCGACGAAAACACCGGCGCAAGGCACCTCTGTGACCTTGCCGGTCACGAGATTCTTCACTCGCACGCCTGTCACCAGGTCGTTTCCCAAAATGTCTTCGACGGCGGAGTTCCAGAGAAAGGAAATCTTTTCGTTCTTCATCGCGCGATCCTGGAGGATTTTCGACGCGCGGAGTTTGTCTCGACGGTGGACCACAGTGACCCTGCTGGCGAACTTGGTGAGGAACGTGGCTTCCTCCATCGCACTGTCGCCGCCGCCGACGACAATCAGTTCCTTCCCCTTGAAGAAAAATCCGTCGCAGGTCGCACAGGTTGAGACGCCGTGCCCCGTGAGGCGCGCCTCGTTCTTCAACCCGATCTGAATGGCCGACGCCCCGGTCGCAATGATGAGGGTCTTGGTTTGCACTCGTTTGTTCGCCGTCGATCGTGAGCGTGAACGGACGTTGTGTGAGCTCTACGGCCGTGACATCGCCGGTCAGGAACTCCGTCCCGAATCGTTCTGCCTGCGCCCGCATTTCTTTCATCAAGTCCGGGCCCATGATGCCCTTGGCAAAGCCGGGATAGTTCTCGACCTCCGTCGTCGTGGTCAGTTGTCCGCCGGATTGCCAGCCTTCAATGAGCAGGGGCGAGAGATTCGCACGCGCCGCATAGATCGCGGCTGTGAGTCCAGCCGGCCCCGAGCCGATGATCACGACGTTTCGCATGAGCGAAAACTTAACACAGGGAGCGGCGGGAATGCACGGCAGAGGGTTAGGCGAGGAGGCGAAGGCTTTTGAATAACTGGTCAACTTGTTTGCGGAGAGAAGGGCGAGGGAGGGTCCCATTCAACACGTGGTCTGCTTGTCGGATCTTTTTGGCCAATGGCATTTGGCTGTGAATGCGTCGAAGGGCTTCGGCGCGGGAAAGGCCGTTTCTTTTCTTGAGGCGCGCGATTTGGGTTTCGCGGTCGGCGCTGACCACGATGATTTTGTCGACGCGTTTGTCTACGCCGGCTTCGAAGAGGAGCGGCACTTCGTAGAGGACTACTGATCGGGGCTCGCGCTTGGCAATCCGACGAACCAGTCGTTGTTGCTCGCGGGCGACGCGGGGATGGATGATGCGTTCGAGTTGTCGGCGTTTCTTCGGATTGCGGAAGACGATGTTCCCGAGGGCCTGTCGGTCGAGGAAGCGGTCCTGGTTGAGGACTGTCTTCCCAAATAATTGGACGATCTCTCGCCAGGCCGGTTTGCCTGGTTCGACGACCTGTCGCGCCAGCAGGTCGGCATCGATCACCGCTGCGCCGCATTGCTTGAACATGTTGGCGACGGTGCTCTTGCCGGTGGCGACACCGCCTGTGAGGCCGACCAAAATCATCGGTGCGGAGCATAGCATGCGAACTCGCACCTCACAACAAACCCGGATTGACTTCTAGCGGGGGAGGCCTGTATGAGTTTCTGCATGAAACACCTTCTGGCTATATGTCTGATCACGGCGGTTGGCTTTCGCGGCTTCGGTCTGGTGTGGGCTGACGAGGGGCCTCCACTTGGCCCTCGGACCATCGTGGTCGCGCTCGACGGGACAGGAGATTTCGTTTCTCTTCAAGAAGCGGTCGATGCCGCCAAGAAAGGCGACACCGTCTTCGTCAAGGCAGGCCAATATCCTCAGGACGTGACCATCCACAGTAAAGAGAAGATCAGGTTCGTCGGGGCAGGAGTAGATCAGGTGACGATTCTGGGGCGTGATATCGTAGTGGGCGCTCTCCACGTGGGCAAGTGGCCCTATGGGGCGACGGACGTCGAGATCAGCGACATGACCATTAATGATCATGGCGGCCATGCTGTCGGCCTTTTCAACGGGCAAGGGCTTGTCCTCCGCCGGCTCAAAATTAACGGCATGTTGTTCAGTCAGCAAGTCCACAATGTGCGCATAGAGGATTGTGTCATCGGGGGGAGCGAGACGACCGGGGTTCAATTTGCCGATTCAGAGGCCGTCCTGATCGGAAATTTTATTCATGATAACGATCACGGCGTCTCAATTGCCGGCAAGTCCAGCGTGCGGTTGGAGCGGAATGTGATTACGCGGAGCCTCTTCGAGGCTGTGGTTGTCAGCGGCCTTGCCCATGCAGTGATCGTGAGCAATACCTTGGTCAAGAATGGCGGCGGCGCGGCGTTTCTAGGGCAATCCAAGAGTGACGTCACCGGCAACGTGGTGGGCCTGAATCGAGTGGGTTTTGTGATCGCCCCATCCAGTCAGACCAGCACCTCTTTCAATGCGTTTTACAACACGGATGGTGATTATCTGCGGGCGGGTAACCCGAACCAACCGGCTCCGGAACTCAAGGCCCAGTCAGATATTACCGGTGACCCGTACTTTGTTGACCCAGGGCATGACGATTTTCGGCTGCGTCTCGATACGCCGCTTCTCAAGATCGGTCATTTCCCATACCTCGGCGCCCTCGCACCTGCCTCAACCGCTGCCCGTCGATCGACTGAAAAGTAGCCTTCAATCAATGCGATAGGCCTTTCCCCAGGGCACCGATTTCCATGTGCTATGCTACTTGTACGCCGTAAGTAAGATTGGTGATGGGTCTCTGGCGTAGGAATTGCTGATCCAATTGTCAGAGAAACAGGAGGCGACAGTGGCAAGTTACCGACAAGAGCTTGAAAAGAACGGATTTGACGGGATTCCGTCACTTAACGACGTCGAATCAGGCAAGCTGGTCGGGGCCGTCCTCCCCATGTCCGAAAAGGCGCAGATCCAGATGCGCAATAGCATCGAGGTCATCGACTACCTCCTCAATCAAGAACGCGTCGTCTGGAGCTGACGACCGCATTCCCCACTTCCTGAATCTCAGATCAAAGCCGCCTGCTTGACAGGCCTCTCGCGCCTTCGTACCCTTGTTGCCATACCTCTTTCCTTCTAACCAGGAGACAGACCGATGGCATGCGTGCACCTGCATCATAGGTTTTCTGTAACTGTGGCGTGTCCGCTCATGATCGCGTCGGCTTTCGTGATGCTGCTGCCGTATATCGGTGTCGGCTTCTGATGAATTGGCGAAAGAGGCAGTCTTGCCGATGGGTATGGCTAGCAAGGCGATCCAGGCATCGTTGGATGCCTGCAAGAAAGACGGCTACCGGGTGAGCGTGTCGGTCGTGGATCGAGCCGGCGTGCTTCGCGCCATGGGCCGAGCCGACGGGGCAGGGCCTCATACGGTCGATAGTAGCAGGAAGAAGGCCTATACCGCGGCTAGTCTCCGCCGTTCTACGACCGAGTTGGCTGAGCTGATCAACAAAGTGCCGACACTGCAAGCTCTTCGAGAGATGAACGATCAAGTGTTGATGCTGGGGGGTGGGCTCCCGATCGAGATCGGCGGTGAGGTCGTTGGCGGGATTGGCGTTGGTGGGGCACCCGGTGCACAACTGGACGATGCCTGTGCTCAGGCAGGACTGGATGCTATCGGCGCTGCGCCGAAAATTCCGGCAGCGAAGTGATTTTGGCCTATCCGGTGAGTGGGCTCGTTAGCCTCCTCCTGGTTTTTCTGACCGCTTGCAATAGCGATGTGCCGGTGCCTGCCTCTGTTGAACTCTCGGCCGATCAGGTGCGGCTGACGATCACTAGAGTCGCCACCCATCCGTTCCTCTCCCGGCACGATCTTCGACTCACGCTCGTAGGGCCTGGAGGCTGCTCCATCGAGGCTGAGCTGTTCCCCAATACGGGGTATGTGAGCCGACGGAATCTCTATCAAGCGGGAGCAGGTTTGCTGTATGTGGTGGGCCAGTTCGATGCCCGCGTCATCGACTCTCTATACTGCACGATCACGCTCGCGGAGTTTCGCACCCTCGATCGCTACGTGACCTTCCTCGGCAGCTTCGACGAGAACGAACAGAAGCGGTGGACCTACTTTCCTGCCAGTCAGCGGCCAGAACTTCCCTTTGAAAAGCGATAACAAGGCACTCCAGAGCGCCGAAGGAATGGGCGGTGGGGACGGTAGGTTGTTTGTCCAGCCGTGATCTATCCGGACGCGATCAAGTCGAGAAAATGTTTGTGGTTTCAGGAGGTGGTGGTACGCTTTGATCTGGTGAGGGACGGCGCGATAGGTGGCTGTCCTGTAGGCTGGGGGGAGGAATAGTCCAAGGAGGATGATATGGCAACGGCGGTGTTGAGCGTGCCCCACTCCAATTCTGAGCACAACGCGGAGGCCCTTCGAGAAGAGCAGAGGGCCTACACGTTCAAGATCGCTGTGAGCATGGCGCTCTATGCCTCTCTGTTCTTCGTGCTGGCTTTCTGCGGGCCATATGTCCTGCCTGCCATTACGCTCTTATCAGATGCACCATTGACGGATCGCCAGGTCGCCGCGAGCCAGCTGCTCCTGCTGAGCGACACGGTGTGGGTTGCCATCCCGGTGTTTTTCCTTGGGGCTATCCTCTTCAGCTTACTGGTGACGCGTCGCATCGCCGATGCGCTCGAGCGCCTGGGTCAAAGCGCCAGAGCCTGGGCATCCGGAATGGTGTCGCATCGACTTCAGTTCCGGGAGGCAGACCGTTTGACAGAATTGGCTCAGCTGCTCAATCAAGGCTGGGGGCAAGTTGGGCAGGGGGTCGAGACGATGCAGCAGGAATCGTCTCGTGCTCGAGCAGCCGTCGATGGCGCGGTAAAAATAATGTTGGCTCAGGGTATGGGAGGATCAGACGCACTCCGCCACTTACAGACTACAACGGAGGCGTTGGATCGTATTCAAGCTGAGCTGGGCCGATTTGAGATCGGACCACCTCAGAAATCTCGACGGTCATGATGATGTATCGGCACCCTCGCATGCAGAGCCCTGACGGATTCACCTTGATCGAGTTGATGATCGTGGTAGCCATCCTGGGGATTCTCGTCTCGGTGGCCACAGTCTCGTACAACCACTTTGTGAACAAGGCAAAGACTGTTGAGGGAGAGATCGTAGTTCATGAGATCGAGCGCTTGGAGTATCTCTATCACGCATCGAACCATGCGTACACGGACAGTTTCGCCGACCTGGGATTTGCCATGACAGGGACGTTGAAGTATTACACACCCGAGGTACGGATGGGATCCGCAACAGACAAAATCAGTTATCAGATCCGGGCATTGCCGGTCACGGCATCAGGGACTGATGCCTGGCTCTTGACGAGCTACCGTGATGGTTCAGTACAGGTAGATCGGATCCCCGTGAGCGATCTCGGGGCGCTTGCCACTGTGCGGTATGTAGGTAATGCGGTGGCGATAACTTCCATCGGGGCCACGAACATCAATCCTGGTAGTGAGATGTCGGGTAACAATGAGCCTGAATGGTCTGGCACCGGGAGCAGCTCCCGGTGCCAAGAGTGTGGCCGTGTGGTAATCCAGCGACGCTTCTGAACGGTGTTCCTAAACCGGTCCGTTCGCGGCGCATTCTTTTCCTCTTGCTCCAGCTAGGCGTTCTTGTCGCGCCGCACCCGATGGCGCCCATCCCATTGCCTTCTTGAAGCCCTTCCTGGCATCAGCCTGAGCTCCGGTCTTTGAAGGTGAGCTCCGAGACGGCGGACTTGTCCAGTTCACCTTTGCCGAGCGCGACCAGCCGCTGGTATTGATCGTAGGTCGCTTGAGCCAACGGGACGGTGAGCCCGGCGGTCTTCGCTAAAGCGAGGGCGATGCCCGAGTCTTTGGCTGCATAGGCGGCCGAGAAATAGCAGTCATGGGTGCGATTCTGCATATCCTCTCCGTCCGTCTCTAATACGCGCGACGCGGCTCCTGTTTGGGCGAAGATGTTTCGCAACATCGTCAGATCGAGGCCGAGTGCTCCTCCAAGCCCGAGCCCTTCTGCGAGTGCGGCCGTATTACAATTCATCACCATGTTGACGAGGGCTTTGACCTTCGCAGCCTCTCCTGTCGATCCGACATAGCGTAGGTGCGCGCTCAATTTTCCCAAGAGCGGCTTCGCTGACTCGAACACATCCTGACGACCGCCGCACATGAGGTATAACGTCCCCTGGCGTGCCTGCGTGATGCTGCTGGCCATGCAGGCTTCGAGGCTCTGGCCTCCACGTTGTGTCACCAGAGTTCCGACGTCGACCTGCACAGCCGGTGTGAGCGTGGCACAGTTCACGAAGAGCCGGTCCTTCGCGTGGCGGAGCAGACTCTCTCTGTCGGTCGCGGAAAAGATCTGGCGCATTGCCGCGTCATCGGACACGACAGTGAAAATGATGTCGGCGAGTTCTGCGACGCGGGCAGGGGTCGGGGCCGCTTCACAGACTAGTTCAGTCGCGAGTTCGGTGGCCTTGGCGTGATCCCTATCGTACAAGGCTACGATTGTTTCCTGTTGATCTCTCAAGCGCCGGGCCATGTTGGCCCCCATCCGTCCGACCCCCACGAAGCCGATCCTCGAATCAGACTGCCTCATCACGCTTGCACCTCCCTTCGTGTTAGCATGTGCTCGATTGTGCGAGTGTAGCATGTCACTAAGTAATCGATGACGAAGATGTGACGGAGGTTCGTACGTGCATCAATCCATTGTCGGATTTCATCTGGACGAATATGGTGATTGGGTGGCCGATCTACAATGTGGCCATGGTCAGCACGTGCGTCACCAGCCGCCGATGACGAATAGGCCCTGGGTCCTGACAGAGGAAGGCCGTGGACAACATCTCGGAGAGACTTTGAACTGTAAGAAGTGTGACGAAGCGAGTGGTTGATCTTGCAGGCCTCTGAAAAAGTCCGCCAGCTTCATTCTCGCCTCGCGCAGCGGCTCTACGTACCGAACAGAGTAGGTATCGCCTCTTCGCTTGCTGCGGCCTTGCTTGGGACAAGGCGCGTCTTGACGCGCCAGGGTTGGGAGGGTGAGAAGTCTGGCCTTTTTGAGCATCCTGCTAGTCGATGGTAGTGATGTTCTGGGACGGTGCTGATGTCATGTCGAGGCCAGGTTCTGACCAGGGTTGTAGGAGTGGGCCGTTGTATCGGTAGCCGCCTCTAACGGGATCACTGGCCAGCAGGAGTGGAGTGTCGAGGTCGAGTACCTCGAAGCCGCCGAGTCCCAGGACCAGGCTGAAGGAGCAGCCCATCGCTATGCGTGTTTCAACCATCCCGCCGATCATCAGCTTGAGGCCGGATGCTTTGGTGAAGGAAGCAATCTCCACGGCTTCGGCGACGCCGGTCTTCATGATCTTGATGTTGATGTAGTCAGCCGCGCCTCGGGCGACGACCTCTTGCGCGTCCGCGAGGGAGCGGACTGATTCATCCGCCGCAACGGGAATGCCAGTCTCTCGACGGATCGCCGCCATGCTGTCGAGGTCGTCCCGCACCACCGGCTGTTCAAGCAGCACCATCGTCCCGCCACGTGCTTTCACCCCCCGTGCAAACGTCAGGCAGTCTTGGCGGGAGAAGCCCTGGTTGCCATCGCCGATGAATGAGATGCCAGGGAGTGCGCGATGCACGGCTTCTAGACGCCGAATGTCGCTCTCGACATCTTTGCCGACCTTCATTTTGAAGAGGCGAAACCCCTTCACATACCATCCGCGGGCCAGGGCGACGGTCTTGTCGAGGTCGGTGATAGGAATGGTGATATCCGTTTCCCGCGTTCGCACATCGGCGCGACCCCAGAGCTGCCACATCGGGATGTTCGACGCGCGACAGTAGGCATCGATGACGGCGGTTTCGAGTCCACAACGGGCGGCCGGATGAGCGAGCGCCTGTTCAGACAGCCACAGCCCGATCTCCTTATAGCTGGCGGCTGAGCGCCCAAGAACTGCCTTGCTGAGTCGGTGGAGTGCGATTAGGCAGCTCTCGCGAGTTTCTCCCCCGACTTCAGGAAACGGCGCCGCTTCGCCATACCCCTGTGCGCCGTTCGACAAGGTGACTCGCAGGAAGACGTTTTCTGCAATCGTTCGTGCGCCGGTGGCGACGACGAAGGGGTCAGTGATGGGCACATCCACCGGCCAGAATTCCACCGTGCCTATGGTGAGTAACTGGTCGTTCATTGAAAAGAAAAGGGCTTGTTCCTTAGCAGATCGATAGACGTTGGCCGAACGAGTGCATGAATCTTTGAGTAAGGGCTCTCGTCAGTTATTGGAAGCAGACGAAGGGTGCAGGTCGGGTAGCGGGTCTCACCCATATCGATCATTTTCCCAGGGGAACGCGCTGTTCGAATAGCCACGCACTTCCCAGAACCCCTTTTCATCCTTGTCTGAAAATGTAATCTCCTTCACCCACTTCGCCCCTTTCCAGGCATAGCGTTTCGGGACAATCACGCGGACCGGGCCTCCGTGTTCCTTCGTGAGGGGTTTGCCGTTCCATTTGTACGTCAGCAGCACGTCCTGATCGTCGCAGGCTTCAAGCGGCAAATTGGTGGTGTAGTCGTCGAACGATTTGAAGAGGACGAACTTTGCCGAAGACAGCGGCTTCACCACGGACAGGATGTGTCTGAAACTGACTCCTTCCCACTCGTTGTCGAACCGGCTCCAGCTCGTCACGCAGTGGAAGTCCGAGACATTTTTGAACTGGGGCTGGGCGAGAAACTCTTCCCAGGTCCACGTGATGGGATTGGCTACGAATCCACCGATGATGAGATTCCATTCCGAGAGTGGAACGTCAGGCTTTTGACCGAGATCGAGCACAGGCCAGGTCTCGACGAGATGTTGTCCCGGCGGCAGGCGAGCATCTCCTTCGTAAAACACTTCCCGTTCTTCACCGCCACGGCGGGCCTTGGCCCACTGTTCCTTGGTTTTGATGAGTCGGTCGTCGTGATCCATTGTCGTCGCCTCCCGTCTTAGCCGGCTGTGGAAACAGTTCCCCAGCTTCATTCTCGCCTCGAAAGCATCCTCAACGTCGCTCAGGGGCTACGCCTCCGGTGCTCTCTTCGGCTCGGGCCTTGCTGGATGACCTTTTGAACAGCCTGTTGGTGCTGCTATAGTAGTCGATGACTTCCCGCATCTCTGTTCTCTTGGGTCCACAATAGTCTTTCAACTGTTTGCTAGAGTACGAGAGCAGGTGCTCCCATGACAAGCGGTATCGAAGGGTCTGATGGGATAGGCCTCTCGGACCGTCCACGAGAATTCTCTTTGTGAATCAGGGGCCTGTGAGCGACCAAGCGCCTGGTACACTTGTTTGAATGGTTGGTCCGTAGTCGTGAAGAAGAGGTCGATGAACGTTAATCATAACAGGCAATGGATACTGGTTGTCCTCGCCGCTCTTATCTTGAGTGGGATCGGAGCGATGGACCCTTCAGTCCTGGCGGCATCCGTAGGGAAGAAGGAAACGAAGCAATCAGCCGCTTCGTCTACTGCGGCTACTGGCTCGCCACGTACGCCCCAGGCCTCAGGTACACAATCGGGGAGCCAGCCTCAGGGGCACATAGAAAAGAGCCTGGCAGTGGAACCTGCCCAAAAGCCAGCGGATCAGGCAGGGGGTCAGGCCCATCGTCGCCTGAAAGGGAGTAAGAAGCAGCGGCCACAGGCGACGGTCCGAGCGAAACCCGATCTCTCCTACCATGGCATACTGGAACGCCCTCAGCGGTATGATCCACGTCGGGGCCATCGCAAGGGGGGAAGTCTGAACCCTCAAATAGGCGATGTTCTGCACGACCATTTTCAGGAACTCGATAAGAATCATGACGGCGCGATCGACCCCATTGAGCGGGCGACAGGCCGAACAGATCTCGATCGAGACCTTTGATTCCCACCCGATTCTGCCGATACGATTTCTGCCATGTTGAAACCCCGGTTTGGGCATGTCTCCTTCACCCAACGCCATCTCATTATTGCCGGACTGATCTTTGCTGCCGCTGGCTGCACCTCCGCGCCGCCATTCCCATTTCGTCCCCTTCCCATGATGCCTTTGCCGACACCGATCCATTGTCATCCCTTGATGTGACCTCTCGGCGTTGTGCGATTGCTCCGGCCAGCAGGCTGAGAGCCCGTCCCCTCACTCCTGTCGAGCCACATCATCGTGAGGGGACAGAGCAGGAGTGGCATTGAGTGGGGCTGCCACTGCCGTTCGAAGCGTCAAACCCTAGCAGGACGCTGAAAAAGCCCGCCAGCGTCGTTCTCGCCTCGAAAGCAGCTTCAACGTAGTCCCGAAGCTACGCCTCCGGTGCTTTCATCGGCTGCGGACTTGCTGGACAGCCTTTTTGAGCATCCTCGGGGGGCGTTCTGCTCTTGTCCCAGACGTGCAGGCTATCGAAATTCTGAGGACTGTGAATCCCCTACTTTAGTCCTGCTAGACGTCCGTTCCCTTCCCTATCTCCAACAGTCCGCGGCATTACCCCTGATTGACACCAAAGAGTGGAGCCCCCATGATACCCCGACACAGAGCCATGACGAATCCCATGCCAACTACTATTCCTGCGAGCGAGTCGAGCACCGGCAAGATCATGATCGGGGTGGCCATCGCCGTGGCGATCGGCACGTTTTTCTATTTCGATCTCGGGCGGTTTCTCTCGCTGAATTCCTTGAAAGATCATCGCGATCAGTTGTTGGCTTTTACGGAAGCACACTATGCGACTGCTGTCGGATTGTTTGTCCTGGTCTATATCGCGGTTACTGGTCTGTCGCTCCCTGGCGCGGTGATCCTGACACTCGCAGGCGGGTTTCTCTTTGGCAGTCTCTGGGGCACCCTGTTTGTGAATCTGGGGGCGACGACCGGCGCGACGTTGGCATTTCTCGCCGCGCGCTATCTCCTGCGTGATTGGGTGGAGCAGAAATTCGGCAACACACTCGGCCCGATCCAAGCGGGATTCTCGAAGAACGCCTTCAATTACTTGATGACCTTGCGTCTGATCCCCCTCTTTCCGTTCTTTCTCGTTAACATGGTCTCAGGACTCACGCGCGTGAGCCTTGGCACCTACGTGACCGCGACCGCCATTGGAATCGTCCCCGGCAGTTTCGTCTTTGCGTATGCCGGACGGCAGCTCGGTTCGATCAACTCGTTGCAAGAGATTGCCTCACCGAATGTGTTGCTAGCCTTCACGTTGCTCGGACTGCTGGCGATGGTGCCCATCCTCTACAAGAAGTTCGCGAACAAACCCGCATGACCTCAAGGACCGTGAAACGTGAAGCGTAGAAGCCAAGGGGGAGTGGCGCGATGGTCATACAGCCGTCAGAGAGGATTGCATCGATGAGTCACCATGAAGAAAGTCTCGTGCTCCCCAACGACGAGCATAACCGGGTGCTCGTCGACAACGTCCATCCTCCCACCTGGGTGAATCCGGATCCGACCGGACGCTACAACATTGTGGTGATCGGGGCCGGGACGGCCGGGCTTATCACGGCAGTCGTTGCGACAGGCCTCGGAGCGAAGGTGGCTTTGATCGAGCGGCACTTGATGGGCGGCGACTGCTTGAACGTCGGCTGCGTGCCGTCCAAGGGAGTGATCCGAGCGGCGCGGGCCTGGTCCGATCTCAAACATGCGGAAGAATTCGGGCTCCACATTCCTCCGGGTGTGAGATACGACTTCGGTGCCGTCATGGCCCGAATGCGGAAGCTGCGCGCACAGATCAGCCACAATGATTCCGCGCATCGGTACAAGTCGCTTGGGGTTGATGTCTACATTGGTCATGCCAGATTTGCTGATACCGAGACAGTGGAGGTAGTAGGACCAGCCGGCAACCAGATATTGAAGTTCGCAAAGGCGGCGATCTGCACCGGAGCGAGAGCTACCGCTCCGCCCATTCCAGGCCTATTGGAAACCGGCTTTCGGACGAACGAGACAATCTTTTCGCTCACCGAGCTACCGTCACGCTTGGCTGTCATCGGTGCGGGGCCGATCGGATGCGAACTGGCGCAGGCGTTTGCCCGTTTCGGCAGCAAGGTGTACCTGATCGAGGCGCTGCACGGCATTCTGTCGAATGAAGACCGAGACGCGGCGCACATCGTCCATGAGTCCATGCTCCGCGACGGTGTTCAGTTGCTTTGTTGTGGCAAAGATCTAAGCGTCACCAAAACAGAGGGCGGCAAGCGATTGACGGTCGATTCCCATGGCCAACAGTACGACGTAACGGTGGACGAAATCCTCGTCGGCGCCGGACGCAGGCCGAATGTTGAGGGGCTCGGGTTGGAGACGGTCGGGGTTGAACACGACAAGACAGGCGTGAAGGTGAATGGCCGGCTGCAGACGACCAATTCGAGGATTTTTGCCGCGGGCGACATCTGCTCCAAGTACAAGTTCACGCATGCGGCCGATGCGATGGCGCAAATTGTGATTCAGAATGCGCTCTTTCCACATCCGTTCGGTCTGGCCTATGCGAGCGTGGATTCACTGATCATGCCCTGGTGTACCTTTACCGAACCGGAGATTGCCCATGTGGGATTGTATGAGGCAGATGCGAAGGCCAAAGGTCTGGAAGTGGAAACCTACACGTTCAAGCTCGACGAAGTGGATCGTGCGATCCTCGACGACGAAGACGAAGGGTTCGCGCGAGTGCATATCCAGAAAGGCTCCGACAAGATCCTGGGTGCGACGATTGTGGCGGCTCATGCGGGGGACATGATCAACGAGTTCTCCGTGCTGATGAAAGCGGGAATCGGCGCCAAGACGATCGCCGGTACGATCCATCCCTATCCGACGCAGGCCGAAGTGAATAAGCGGGTAGTGAATCTCTGGCGGAAGGCGCACTTTACCCCCCGCACGAAGGCTCTGCTGATGAGATTGTTCGCGTGGATGAGGAGGGGGTGAGTGAGGGAAGGTAGATTATCCCGGTGCTCGCGCAACGTGCGGCCTGAGAAGGATGGAGAGGGAGCGGCCAGGTGCCCTTCTTGCTCGCAGAGCCCCCACGATGAAACTGTGGTCGCTCGATGCGCACAGGACAGGGCAGCCTTGGCCACTCCCCTGAATAGAGGTAGAGGGGATCAGAAGGCCCTGGTTGGACGCGCGCCCATAAGGATAACCCACTCTCCCTCACCGCGGAAGTAGATGGGAAGAAGGATATGGAAATTCGTGCTCATTGCGATGGGGCTGCTTATTGCGCCTATGACTGCAAGGGCGGAATCTCCGTCAGTGATCGAGGTGGCGAAGTTTTCGAGCGGGACGGTCGGACAGACGATGCCCGATGGGTGGAAGCCCCTCACGTTCAAGAAGATACCCAATCAGACCCTCTATGAATTAGTGAAGGACGGCGAGCGCGTGGTGGTGAAGGCCATGAGCCACGCGTCAGCCTCCGGTCTGACGAAAGAGGTCAGGATCGATCCCAAAGAGTATCCGATCATTCGTTGGCGTTGGAGGGTGGAAAATTTACTGAAGCGTAGCGATGTGAATCAAAAAGATGGTGACGATTATCCCGCACGGCTCTACGTCACCTTTGAATATGACCCGGAGAAGACCAGTTTCTCCAGGATGCTAAAATACAAGGCGGGGCGCGCGATCTTTGGGGACATTCCGATCGGGGCGTTGAATTATATCTGGGAGACCAAGACGCCGATCGGTACGATCGTCGAGAATGCTTACACGAATTTTGCGCAGATGATCGTGGTCGAGAGCGGACCGCAAAAAGTCGGAACCTGGGTCGACGAGGAACGGAATATCTATAAGGACTATACCCGCGCGTTCGGGGAGGAGCCTCCGATGATCAATGGTGTGGCGATCATGACGGATACGGACAATACCAAGGAACAGGCCACGGCCTACTACGGTGATATTGTGTTTCAGCAATCGGCGAAGGCGTCGTCGCGATGATGGTGGGCGGCGGGGTTGCTGATAATGAACGGGCTGACCTGTTCAGGGTCAGCCCGTTCATGGACACCACCGCGCGTGAGGTGGGTGCGCGGATTCGAAATGGGGGTTACTGAATGGAATTCGCGAAGCCGCCTCGCGTAATTTCAGCGCGGACGGTGTCCCCGACCTTTTTCTTGTTGATGTGCTTCGTCCCTTGCCCGACGTGCAACTTGACTTGATTACCTTCATAGTCTTCAACCGTGTAGACGTCGCCTTCGACATTCTTGACGGTTCCGCCGACGGTCTTCCACGCCGGACCGGGCTTGCTGTCGTGCTGTCCCGCCTTTGGAGCTTCCGGAGCCGCAGGGATTGATCCGATTGACGAGGCCGCGGCAGCAGCAGATGAATGGGACGACGACTTCTTGGAGCTTTTCGCCAGCGCTGGTGCTGTTGCCACAGCCATGATGGCCAGGGTGGCAACGAGGATCGGCAGAATCTGTGCCTTCCTATTAGTTTCCATCGAGAACCTCCTTGAATTGAAAATCGTGCACATCCAGAATTGCCAGTACAGCAAGGCATATGCCTGAGGACTTCATCGATAAACATGTGTATTGTCAGTCGGTTAGCTGGCCAGTCTAAGGTGGGCCACGTACGTAAACGAGAAAAAGGAAAAAAAACGGCGCAGGCCTGTCCAAATCTGCCCAATACGGCTTCAGGATTTTTTGATTCCCGTGTTCCTTCTCTTTCTGCCTGCCATCACCGACACACGTAAGCCTCTGAAAATCGGTGTCTTGCGCTGCTTCTTCCGTGTCCTCATCTTCCTCTACGTGGAATTCCACCTGCCTCTGTCACCCCGCGAGTACTCTAGGTAGATATACTAATTACCTCAGTGCTGCGCTGGTGGTTGGCACCGAGTTGATATGAGGTCGCATTTCCAGGCCTTGAGAGTGGAACCGGAGGTACTGAGGAGTCAGAAATGTGATGTATAATTACCCGTCAGTGTATTGCGCTGGATCGGAGTATGGTATGCCGGCAAGCCTATCTGATCGGACGATCCTCATCGTCGAGGATCAAGAAGGGCCTCGTAAGGCCCTTATGATGATTCTCGGCTCGTTCTATCGGATCTATACGGCGGAGACGGCCAGTGCCGCTCTGAAAATTATTGTCGACTGCCCCATCGATCTGGTCCTGATGGATGTCGGTCTTCCCGACTACAGTGGAATCGAGTTGCTCCGACGGGTGAGAGCGAGCGGGCAAGATGTCAAAGTGATCGTGATGAGTGGGGGAGGATCCATCGAGTCCGCTGAAGATGTCTTGCGATTGGGGGCGGTGGCCTACCTCCTCAAGCCATTCAATTTCCAAGAGGTTCTTACTCTGATTGCGGATGTGTTGAAGGCCAAGGGCGCTGAGTCGGCGTAGCGGGTATCTACGAGAGTCAGTCCTGTCTCGCCAGGGTGAAATCAGTTACCGTCCTTCTACTAGTTCCCTTCTTGTGTGGGAGTGTTCCACGCTGTCACTGTCTTTGCCTGCTACCCTGATTTCCGAAAATGGATGAATCTTTCCGGAGTGGCCGGTGTGAGCTCCTCGTCTAGTTTCATGATGCGATTAATCCTTACTTGGAGAAACACTGTTCCTCCTTGAGCAGGAGGTTGCTACAATGACGTCCCATGAAAGGTCGGATGCCTAGTCGAAATCTTCTGCGTCGGCTCCCTCAAGAGCGTCTGTCCCTTCTTCGTGAGCTTGGAACCCTTGCGGATGAGCGGAGTATGTCGCTGTATCTCGTCGGTGGCGTGGTGCGGGATCTGTTGCTGAGGCGAGAGAATTGGGATCTCGATCTGACGGTGGAAGGCGACGGGATTGCCTTCGCGCGTCTCGTGGCCGACCGGTTTGGGGCAGGGCTGGCGGTGTTTGAACGGTTTGCGACGGCCCGACTTGTCTTGCCCAACAGTCTCAAGATAGATATTGCCACGACCCGCCGGGAGTCTTATATAAAGCCTGCTGCTTTGCCGGATGTCACACCGGCGTCGTTGCAGGAGGATCTTTATCGTCGAGACTTCACGATCAATGCGATGGCGATCCAGCTGAATCCCGCCACGTTCGGGGAGCTACACGATCCCTATGGGGGACAGCGCGATCTCAGGGCAAAGACCATTCGCGTGCTGCACGAAGGAAGTTTTATTGATGATCCGACCCGTATCTTCCGCGCGATACGTTTCACCAGGCGATTTGGCTTTTCCCTCGAGCCGTCGACACGACACTTGCTCGAAAAGGCTGCTGCCACCAAGCTCATTCAGCAACTCTCAGGCCCGCGTCTCTGCAATGAGATTCTATTGCTCTTGGGCGAGCGCGACCCCAGGAAGCCGATCAAGAGTCTTATCCTCCTGAGGCTCCTGCGCTTCTTGCATCCTCGTCTTCGGTTTACGAAAAAGGGTGAGCGCGTCGTCTCTGTGTTTCCTCGAGCCTTGGCCTGGTGGACGAAACAGTGCCCGGATCATGTGGTCGAACGGCCGATCATCTATCTCATGGCGCTGCTGTCGCAGGCTGGCCCGGCCGTTCTCCGGTCGGTGATCCAACGGTTGCAGCTGTCCTCCCCGCAATCCAACGCCGTTGAATTGGCAGGGCAAAAGACGGATCGCTTGGTTCAGGTACTGGAAGGAACCAAAGCCATGCGGCCGGCACAGGTCTATCGCCTCCTGGCTGGCTTGCCCGACGATGCGATAGTGTTGCTTGTGGCAAAGGGATTGGCCATGCGGAAAGGCAGAGGAGTGCATCGACTCACACGGCGACTCTCACGGTTCCTAAAACACGATCGTGGGGCGACGACCATCTTGAGGGGGGAAGATCTCAAACGGCTCGGGCTGAAACCGGGCCCGCAGTTCAAAGCAATTCTGGACCGCTTGCTCGACGCACGGATGAACGGCCACGTCAGAACCGAGTCAGACGAGCGGGCATTCGTCCATCGTGTGGCGCAACAGCCTGGCTGACCGGCGCGTCGTGCCGTTACAGGCGTAGCCTCGGATCGTTCTCAAGTTTCCCGAACAGGTCATTCAAGGCGGATGGTACCGCGCTGTTGATAGGGCCTTGGTCGTCTTCTTTCCCGCCTCGTGAGACTTCCCCTGCTGATTTGCCCAGGCCGAGATAACTATTGAGCTGTCCTGTGTGAGGATCGGTCAGCGTGGTATCGATGCGGACCACGTAGACGTGATTGAACTAATACAGCACGCCAGGGCCGATATAGACATTCAGTCGCATGTTCAGGTCAAGATCGGTTTTGCTATCCGTTGAGAGGTACGAGAAGGTTTTTCGGGCCGCGAGGTAGTCTGCAATAGCTTTCTCCCAATCCTTCTTGGCTTTTCCGAGGGAGTTGCTCATGCCGGTCACGTGGTTCTCGATGTGTGGATCGGCGATCATCGTTGTCCCTGGTTTGACCAGGTAGGCTTCGACTTGTTAGGGCTTTACCTTGGCCGAGTAGGGGAGCGGAGAATTCGTCGGTACGACCGGGGCCGGTTGAAATACGAGGCCGGAGCAACCAGCCAAGAGTAACGCAATGAACATGAGTAGGGGAACAGGGGAGACTTTTGCTGACAGAGATCGGATGGTGAAGAGTGGCATCTCCCGCCCTCCTGATAGATAGATCGGCGTGAGTTCAGGTTGAATGACTTACCCTACAACCAGCAGAGTTCCTGGTTCAAGAGGAGGAGCGTTCAGGCCGCCTGCGAGATTTTGAGACAAGGCTGGATGCAAATGCCGAACAGTCCGCAGCCGCCGGCGTGCGATTGCAGCAGAAGCGTTCATGAATAATGTGGGTTAGTTCAGAAGCGACTCGGCCTATGGGGGGCCGCGCTGCCAGCTAATTCAACGAGGTAATGGATAGGGATACTTCGTTTGGCAGCAAGAGCGTCACGTTCGCCTGGTGCGTGGGATCCGGTTGGATGAGGGCAAACAACGGCACCGGCTGAGGCACCCTGCTCGGCGGCAAGGTCAGCAGAACCGGAAAGTCGAGCAAGGGCGAAACCGTCGTCAGACTGGCCAGCCGCAAACGAAAGGCCATTAAAATGTCGCGCAGCCGGCTGGTTTGATCTTCTTCGGGGAGTGATTGGTTCGTGACAATTCCCACTTCCCAGAGCGGTCGGGTGATTGTGACAGGGAACGTGATACCGAGTTGCAGGGCGGTTGGCGTCACGTCGATCAAGGTCCCGGCCTGAATCGCCGCTTCTCGGTCGCGAATGGCTGGAGGCAGAACAGTCCCCTCCACCATCTCTTGTCCACCGACCTGCTCTTGCGCGAGAGGCTCTTGAGGCTGGAGAGGCTCGCTCCCCGCAGAAGGAGCCTCCGCGGGTTCTTCGAAATTGGAAGGAGTGGCACTCGCGACATCTCTGTGAGGCAAGGCCTTCACGATCCCGTCGTAGACCACTCGGGCTGCAGCAGACCATGTCTCATTAAAGGGGCGACCTGCGAAGGCGGCGTCGGCGGCTTTCTTCTCGTCGTGGGTCAGGGCTTTGGGCGGAGTTGTGTTAGTCATAGCATTAACATAAGCCGCTTTGATGGGATGTCAAGGGCCGGTGTGTTTGACGTTGGCTTGGAAGCGGTTATTCCGGCAGCGGTTTGCCCCTGGTCTCCGGTGCGAAGATCAAGACGACCAGTCCTACCAGATAGATCAATGCCACTGTGCTTGCGGCTCGCCCGAAGCTGCCGAGTTCCGTCACCAGCCAGCCGGTGAGAAACGGCGCGGCGGACGCCAGCACACGCCCGGCATTGAAGCAGAAACCGGCGCCGGTGGCGCGCAGCCTGGTGGGATAGAGTTCGGGGAGATAAATCGGAAATCCGCTGAAGATGCCGTTGTTGAAAAATCCCAACAACGGCAACAACATCAAGACGCCGGCATAGGTCGTCGGCAGCAGATACGTGATCGGAAGCATCACGAAGCTACCGAGGCACATAAAGGCAAACACTGCGCGCCGTCCAAATCGATCCGCCAGCGGTCCAAACCCCAAATAGCCGAAAAGGGCTCCTCCGTTGAGTGCCATGATGGCGTAACTCACAGAGGTCGACAGGGTTGCGGCATCGGAGCCCTTGAGATCTGGTAACTCGCGGATGAGGGTGGGCGCCCAGTTTGTCGACCCCCACAAACCAAAGACGGCGACGAATGCCAGCGCTGACCCTACGACGGTTGACCGTCGTAGGGGGGGATGAAAAATGTCGGTCATATGCGTGGGGCTGATCGTCGTGTCCCGGTCGTGGGCCTTTGCCCAGCGTTCCGGCTCCTTTACATGCCAGCGAACCAGCAATGACACGAAGGCCGGGAGCACGCCGATTACAAACATGACCCGCCAGCTATAGCCCTTCAACAGTAAGTTAAACGAGGCAGCGAGGAAGAACCCGACCGCCCAGGCTGACTGGAGAATGCCCGCGGCTTTTGCACGTTTCTCTTCCGGCCAGGTTTCAGCAACGAGTGCCGCGCCGGCCGCCCATTCCCCGCCGATTCCCAGGGCCGTGAGAAAGCGATAGATGGCCAGATGCCACCAGACCTGCGACAGCGCGGCCAATCCGGTGAAGATCGCATAGATCAGGATCGTGATGATGAGGGTCTTCGTGCGACCAAGATGGTCCGCCACCACGCCGAAGAAAATCCCGCCGATGGCCCAGCCGATGAGAAAGATGGAGAAGATGAATCCCCCATACCAGCCGATCTGTTCAGAAGAGACGGTTACGCCGGGGGACTGGAGTAAATCATGCAGCGCCGGGTGAAGGACAATCGCGTAGATCGTCGCGTCCATCGCATCGAATACCCAGCCAAGCCATGCGATGAACAGGACTAGCCACTGGTACCGTGTGATGCCGTGCCACCATGCAGAACTGCTCATGTCTTGTGTGCCACAGGCCAAAATGCTGCGCCAGGCTACGGAGCTTGCGCTTGGGTGTCAAGGTGCAGCGCTGAAAGGTGCGTGGTATAGTCGCCGCCATGGCACGAATCGACTTCTATCGGGTGCTGGGGGTCTCGCGCGACGCGTCCGACGACGCGATCAAGAAGGCCTACCGGAAACTGGTTTTTCAGCACCATCCTGATCACAACCCCGATAGCACTCACGCCGAAGCCAAGATCCGTGAGATCAATGCGGCCTACGAAGTCGTCGGCGATCCAGAGAAGCGTCGGAGCTATGACCGACTCAATTGGGGGGATGAAACGACACGGGATGAAGCGGCCGATCCCGCCGTCATTCTCGACGAGATGGAGAAGAAGCTCTTCGATGAAGGGCGGAAGGAAGTGTTCGCAGTCTTGATGAAAGACGTGAAACGAATCAAAGCGGAACTTGCCGTGATTCGTGAGCGGACTGTGGCGGATCAAGGGTACGACACCTTCAAGGAAGAGGTGATTCGTGAGCGGGCATCGGAGGTCATGGAGGAACTCGTCACTGCTGAGATGGAAGGTCGCAAACAGAGGCTCGTCGAGGTAGCGACGGAGATGCTGCTCTCCCAAGGCGTGGCCAAACGAGGCGATGAGGGAAGCGTCAGATCGCTACGTGGACGGCTTGAGGAGGTGTTCCGCAGTGGCAGGACTAAAGGATTCTATGCCGCGCTCGAACTCCTATACGAAAGAAAATAGTGGTGAGGACCGGAACTATGGCAAGCCGGCGGAAAGTTACGGACTGACCCGATCGAGCAAGTGAACCCCCCGTCTCAGGACTTCGGGATTCCCCAGCAGCTGCGGGACCTGATCATTGTTGTACTCTCGCCGCGCCACTCCTTCGACTTGCGGCTTTACATAGTCATACAGTTCCGAGAGATCAATCCGGCCGTTCTTTTTCTCATCCGCAGCGCTTTGAAGTCCTTTAAGAAAAAAGTACGTGAACAACCCGTGGTTCTTTTGATCGTAGGTACTTGAAATCTGCGACGCTGAACTCGCCGTCAGAACGACAACCTTATCTCCGGTCAACAGGGGATTCTCAATGCTGACCACGAGCGGGCGGGCACCTTTGGCGATCACCGATCGTCCCCCGGAGCCGGAAAAGCAGGAGTCGAGGACCACCAAGACCTCTCGTGCCGGCAACTTCCCCATTTGCTCGTAGAGCCGCTTGAGCGAGTACCCGGTTATTTCCAGAAAGGTGGGATCGCCGTCGTAAGGAACTAAGAAGCCCTCTTGAGTTGTGGGGTTCGGGGCTCCATGGCCGGAGTAATAGAGCAGAACGCTGCTATCCTTATCAACGCGATTGGGAAGCCAGCGCTCGATGTACTTTTCCAAGTCGCTTTTCGCCGCCTGTTCATTGAGTAGCATCACGACATTTTCGTCCGGATATCCCAACGTCTTTGTGAGATATTCCCTCATGATCGAGGCGTCATGTGAGGCAAACTCAACGGACGGCAGGTTCTGGCGGTAACGCTCAATGCCGATGACCACGGCGTAGCGTGTTTTTTGCGATTTAGCCGTCGCTTGCGGCAGGATATCCACGTCACTGGACCTCTCCACTCGGGCCACTGTCGACGGCACCCGGTCGGCCTGTTTCTTGGGAAGTTTTCGAGCGTACGTCTGCATCTGTGACGAATTGGCCAGCGCTCGAGCCATCTGTTGGACCGCCTCCATAACAGATTCTCGTAGAACAATGGCAACCGCGCTGGCTTTGTCGGATGCGGTTTGGAATAAGGCATCCTGAGTGTGGGTTTTTGATTTGAATGTGTCCGTCAGGAGAACCTGACCCTGCCGGTCCATCACCGTGACCGGCACTTCCGCATGTCCCTCAAAACTATCAGTTGGACTGAAGAACACGTAAAATATGAGCGTGAGGTAGAGGAATCTTCTGGATAAACAATGTCCCTCGGCCTCAAGCTGAAGGGCTTTGGGCTCAACAAGCACGTCATAATTCCCCACCGCTACAGCTTTGTCATTGACGACGTCCACATTGTCGAAGACCTGTGAGAGCGCCTCGACCATCCCTGTTTCCAGCTCCCGTCCGATTGGAACTTGGTAATTCCCCGCGCATGATACGCTCTGAGTAGACACGCCATCCCTGAGGGCATCCGGCATTATCAATGCGGCGTTCACAGGCACTTTTCTGATTTTCATGGGGGGCACTGTGGGATTTAATGGCAGGAGCGTCGGTGAACAGGATTGCATGCCCAAGGCCAAGGCTCCGACTGCAATGACCGTCCATCTCCAGCGTAGCTGGCCCGTCTTCATAGTTCGCCCTCTGTTTCTCGGTGCCTCTTTGGTGAGCATCTCTGCCCGAAACCACTCAGACATCGAATAAATAGTACGTCCGCTTGTGGGTGCCCATGCCTGCGCCGATCATCACTTCTCATGAATCGTGAACGCCTGGCCATCCTCCACCCATGGCACCTTCGCCCGGTGGAGTTTTGCGTAGAGATTGAACAATGTTCCCTTGCCTTGTCCTTCTCCTGCGGCGGACAAATCCCCATGCATCATGTCCTCCTGGGACGGATCACTGATCGAGAGAGGCAGGGGAGTCTTTGTGGCAATAACCCGAATCATCTCAGCGCCGGTAGAGGCCTTTTCGGGCAGGCGGGCTCTCAGTCTCAAACCTCTCCGCCGCAGGTCTTCACTCGGGAAGATGAATTGCTGTTCGGCATGGACCAGATTCTCTTTCGCATAGTCATTGGGAAACAGGAGCGCCGCGTTCTGATTCATATCAATACTGTACAGGTGGACATAGGCGTCTCGCGAGGAACTGACATAGAGAATCCCTTCGTCGCCATCGACGAAGGTGCTTCTATTCACTGCCAGCGATACTCTGAAGTCCCGATCGCTTCGGTCGGCTAATGGCAGAATGCAGTCCCTCACCTTCACCTCGAACTCGCAATTTCTGCATCCCGGACCATCGTTGATGTGGGATGAAAGCACCTGCTCCTGTAGAATATGGCCTTCCTGAGTCATTCTCAGGAGCGGTTCGATCAACCCCCCCTGTCCCTTGAGATCGAGCTCTTGCGTGAAATCCACGAAGCTATGCTGCACTTTGATGCCGAGGTAACTCCGCATGGCCTTTGCACGGGCCTCTGAGATGGCTTGGGCTTGGGCTTGATGTTTCGTGACGTGCTCGCCGAATGGGACACGAGCCGTAGAAGACACCCAGGTGCAGCCCTTCGGATCACGCTCGAGGATCTGCACGTCTAAAGAGTCGCCTGCCGGCCCTCCAGCAGTCTTGATTTCCGAGGGGCTGACCTTCTGCCGCACCGCGTATTGGGTCGCGGCAGGTTGGGCGTCCTTCCCGGTGCTGATTGGTGCTTTCGGCTGGCTTGGCGGGCTGGTGCGGTCGCGGAAAGCGCTCGTATCCGGCACGAGCTGCGAAGCAACTTGCCGCAGGCTGTTGCGAGGTACGAAGACGAACTCTCCCTTCTCTGCCGCGAGAGACCACAATTCCGGTCTTTGCGTATGCCCTTTCATCTGGGCTGCGGCATACACCCGGCTGTCGAGATAGGTATAGAGTTCGGAAGCGGGAATGATACCGTCATTATTCAGATCGGCCAACCCTTCTCCGATGCCGTTTAGCAAATAATACGTAAAGACGCTGTGGCCCCACTCCGGAGCTTCCAAGGCTTCCTGGTCGGCGCCCCCCGCCGTGATGATTTGCCGTCCCCGTTCCCGCGTAATCAATCGGATATAGTCAGCCGTGGCTTTGGATTGAGTCGTACTCCTGAATGATTGCCCCGCGATACCTCCATAACAGGAATCGACCACGAACAGGACGTGTTTTGAAGGCAATGCGTCCGCGAGCTCTTTAATCAGGCCCATACTGATTCCTGTCCCGGCGAAATCATCCGCCTCGCCATCGACGGGAAGGAGATAGCCCATGACTTTTCCCCCTTCCACCCGCTGCTCAACACCGTGCCCGGCGTAATAGATGAGGACTCGATCCTGCGATGTCACTTTTTTCAGGAGCTTTCCACCTAATTCGCTGACGATGGCTCGGCGGGTCGCCTGAGCGTCATACAGCGTGGTAGTCTGGAAGCCCTGGTCGTCGAGCAGACGAGCGACTCCTTTTGCGTCGGCGACGGCATATTTCAGCCGTTGAGCATACTGGTAACTGTCGATGCCTATGACGACCGCCCATGCCTTGCCGGGTTGGTCCAGCATATAGTCAGCGACGTCACGTCCATCAATTGTGACTCCGGCAGTTGCGTGGGTGGTGAGCAGAAGAAGAGCAGGAACAACAGAACGATGAAGTTGTTTCAGAAGCTGAGTGAATATATGATCCACAAACTCCATCTCCTCGCACGAGCAATTCCAATCAGCCCGGACAGAGTCTCTAACCCTGGAGAGTGGTTCAGAGGGGAGGTCAGAGTACGTGCCGTCCACACAGCTTGTCAAGGTCACCTAGGGTGTTCAGCGGAGGTGTCGATAACGCGCTATCTGCCCGCACCTGACTATTGATTCAGCTCAGATTCCCCCGACCCTATTCACGATCCGCCTGCTGCCGATCGAACCGCGCATTGCGCTGTTGGAACGCTTGTAAGAAGAAGGCGGCGAGGAGGTGTCTGCCGCAGAGCACTCCATATCGCGACTGGAAGTTCAGTCACCACCGCACACGATTTCATGGCTACCGAAGGGGAACAATCCTAAAGAGGGGTATCCAAAAGGTCGAGGATGGCAATTGGGATGGTTCCATTTCGCAAGGATGGAAACCGCACTCGCCATGCATCAGTCAGAACTTTTCACTCAGGCTTGGGCGAGCACGCCTGAGACGAACCGTCCACCTTGCATCACGCCGGCAATGCGGTCTCTGTCGCGAAATAGGGAGATGCCTTTCAGCGGATTGCCGGCGATTAAGAGAAGATCGGCCTGTTTCCCTTTCTCAATCGTGCCTACCGAATCGTGAATGCCGATTAAACGAGCGGCCGCCGACGTCGAGGCCATAATGGCTTCCATCGGCGTCATGCCGAAGGCAACCATCCGCTCGAGTTCCTGGGCGTTCTCGCCATGAAAATTAAAGGGCGTTCCCGCGTCCGTTCCCATCGCAATCTGGATTCCGTCCCGCAGGGCGTTCTTGAAGCTCACGGCATGACGTTTCGTCATCGCTTTGGCCTTGTCGCGAGCGCTGTCCGGCACCCCGCATCCAAGCCGGCAGGCGGCTGTGGTGGCCAAGGCAGAGAGAGTCGGCACCATGAAGACACCCCGCTGTTTCATCATGGCCGCCGCTTCTTCGTCCATGAGCGTGGCGTGCTCGATCGAATGAACGCCGGCGCGGATGGCATTCTTCATTCCCGACGATCCATGGGCATGGGCGGCGACTTTCCTTCCGGCTCGCTGCGCTTCCTCCACGGCGGCCCGGAGTTCCTCCACGGTCATTTGCGCTTGGTCCGGCGAGGTGCCGGGCGTTAGGACGCCGCCTGACGCAATGACTTTAATGACGGCGGCTCCGGCGGCGATTTGCGCGCGCACGACGGAACGAACTTGTTCGACCCCTTCTACTTCCTGACCGATAAACCGGGCGTGGCCGCCGATCATGCAAATCGCCAGGCCTGCCCCGACAATACGAGGCCCGGGAACGAGTCCTGCGTCGATAGCCTGTTTCAACGTAAAGATGGAGTGGTCTCGTGATCCTACGTCGCGGACGGTGGTGAATCCTGCCTCTAAGGTCTGTCGCGCAGACCGGCTCGATTTGAGCAATGTCAGAGCGGGCGTCTCTTTGGCGATCGCATCGACGACATCCGGTTCAGCACCGAGGCAGAGATGTACGTGACAGTCGATCAACCCTGGTAACAGCGTCAGGCCCCGGCCATCGATCTTGGCTGCTCCATGCGGAATGGAGAGATCTCGATCCGTTCCGACAGCGGCAATCGTGGTCCCGCGAATGACAACCGTGGCCCGTTCGATCGTCCGACCGGTCCCGTCGATGACGCGCACTGAGCGAATGGCAACAGACTTCATTTTGGTATATCGATGGGAAGGGTGATGATGATGCCACCCATCACATCGCCGACTTTGTAGTCGCGGCGCGGGCTGTTGGGATGTTCGTTGTGACAGGTCACGCAGGCCTGGGCCACCGCACGGTCCGGGTAGACCGCTTGGTAGTAGCGGCCTCCGTCGAGCCTGATGAACCCTCCGAACGGTTTCGACGGGTCTTTAGCGACGGCAGCAAGCCCCTTCCGTTCAAAATCTGTCGTCGCGCCATTCCAGACGTAGATTGGCGTCATGCTGGCGAGTCGGAACGAGAACTTGAGATCCTTTTGAGCGACAAGGCGTCCCGACTCCAAGAGAAACTGGGCGGGAAGAGGGACGCCCTTTTCGTCTCGCCAATGTTCGACGGCCTCGGCGAGACCGGCCTTGTGGAGTTTATCGACGACGTTTTCGGTGTAGTTTAGCCGGTTGGCCTCGATGAGTGCATACACGTAGGACGCGGCCTTGTCCGGCGGAACGAGATCCGATTTCATCTGATTGGCGAGCGTAAGGGCCAAGATCCAGTACGCGACCACGGCGACAAAGGCAAAGGCCCCGCCACCGAGCACCCAGAGTAATGGTTTGTTCGTCATACAATCGATGTCCTTTGCTGTCAGGATGCCGTGCGGCTATAGACCCGTGCCGCAGCCTGGAGTGCGACCCCGGGAGTGGAAAGCCAGCCGCCGCGGATAAATAGTTCTTCCAACGCGTTGAGCAGGGTCAAGACATGAGCTTCGGTCGATGATTCACCCATCAAGCCGATACGCCAGACCTTCCCCTTGAGTGGGCCGAGCCCGCCGCCGATTTCAATGCCATAGGTCGAGAGCAGGTTCGTCCGTATCTCTGCTTCAGGAATATGAGAGGGGACCGTGACACAGGTCAACATCGGGAGTCGATGTCCCGTGGGGGAAGGGGAGGAAGCCCGAGTTCGGTCAAGCCTGCGATCAAGGCTTCACTATTAAGCTGGTGGCGGGCGAAGCGGGCCGGCAATCCCTCTTCTTCGACGAGGCGCAACGCTTCCCGCAGGGCATAGAGCATGGAGATCGGCGCTGTGTGGTGGTAGGCTCTGGTGCCTTCGGCCCAGTAGTCCGCGATCAGGGCCATATCCAAGTACCAACTCTGGCAGGGGGTGCGTCGGGCTTTGATGGCGGCCAACGCGCGGTCGCTGAGGGTGAACGGAGACAAACCAGGCGGACAGCTCAGACATTTCTGCGTGCCGCTATAGCAGACATCGATGCCCCAACGATCGATCTCGACCGGTGCGCCTCCCAGCGAGGTCACGGCATCGACGAGGAAGAGCGTGTCATGGTCGCGGCAGAGATGGGCGATCGGCTCAAGCGGCTGCCAGGCGCCGGTCGAGGTTTCGGCATGTACGATGGCCACAGCTTTCACCGGGCCGGATCGGCGCAATGCCATTGCTCAATGGCCTCTGGCTCTATGATCTGTCCCCACGGGGCTTCCACGCGAATCGCTTTCCCGCCGCAGCGTTCGACGATGGTGGCCCATCTCGTGCCAAACACGCCATTGACTCCGACGATCACCGCATCGCCCGGCTCAACGATATTCACGATCGAAGCCTCCATCCCGGCTGAGCCGGTGCCGGAGACCGCGATGGTGAAGCGGTTCTTGGTCTGAAAGACGACGCGCAGCAGGGCTTGGATATCGTTCATGACCCCAAGAAAGGCCGGGTCCAGGTGGCCGAGTAGGGGAGTTGAGAGCGCGCGCAGGACTCGCGGATGTACCATGCTCGGCCCTGGGCCAAGGAGCAGTCGGCGTGGGGGGATAAAGTTCTGAACTGGCATATCACTCCAGATCTGAGAGAGCTGCTCAGTATAGCGGAGTTCAGTCGCTCTTCGGCCACGGGTATTCTGAACGGTCTCCTTCGTCGCCTAGCCACTCTGGGGGGTTTCGAGTCAGAAAAATAGCATGTTATAGTTCGAGCGATGATTGAATCAGCCACTGCAGTTCTCTCAACGATCCACAGCAGTCCAAGTCCTGGTGGCGAGCCACAGATGCGCCGCCGACGATAGGGGTCTATTCTGGGCGATTCTCGCCCACGGTCACGCTGTTGTCCGCGCTCTTTCTCACGGTGGCTCTAGGCGTCGGTGGTAGGGCTGTCGACATCGGCATCCAAGCTGGATCAGATCGAGTCGCCTGAACAAGCGCTCAGTCTGATGGTCAGTCGGACCAGGGATGTGGAGGAAGGACTCAAGCATGCGCCTCAGTGGGAACAGCAGCTCTTGGCCTGGACTTCCGGTGGCGACGAGGCTGAACGGGCGCACGAGATTGAATGGTATCGAGAACTGGCGGAGACCTCCGAAGACCCGTTGGTACCTCTTCAGTTGGCGATTCTCCAAGCCGAGGCCGGCCATGTCTCGCAGGCGCTCCTCTCCGCGCATGAGTGGGCCAGGGCAGAAGATCCGCTTCCTCAGTTTGCCGATCTGGTGATGGCCGCCTATGGTGAAGGGCCGGTGTCATGACGCGGACAGGTATGTCTTGTGGCAAGCAGAGCTGGCAGAGGTGCTGCCTGCCGGCTGGTTTTACGATCGCCTGGCTGAACGTTTGGCGCGCCGTGCAAACGATCCCGCGCTCATGGCCAGTATTCAGGAACAGGCCGCTGTGCGTGTCGACCGTCAGTTTGTCCGGTCGCATCGCTTGACGCTCGTCGAACTCGGCGCGATGGCCGTCGGCACCGTGGTGTGCGCGCTGCTCTGGTTCAGACGGAATGAGACCGTCCAGTTTCGTCCGGCTGCATGAACCGGGCGTGCCGCCGCCGTGGCCTGGCGGCATCGGCGCGGCGGTGTTGCTGCGCGGGGGCGCGATCGGCGCGATGCTCACGGCGCTGTTTTTACTCTATGCGCCGCCCGACGATGTCTCGCTCCGGGCGTTGGCCATTCCGCTGACGAATGTGCCGTTACTCCTCTTGGCCTACCATCATCTCTTCCGGCCGTCCGGCATGACATTCATGATGGATTTGGGCTGGAAATCGGATGGGCCCGTGTTGGCCGTCTGGTGGCCGCGGTATTGGCGGTGGTGGCAGCAGGCTTGTGGGGCGGGTGGGTGATGGATCGGTTGTCGGAGCCGTTTCATCTCACGAGTCACTGGGCCGAATGGTTCGACGCAGATCTCGTCTGGGCCACGCCCTCCCTGACGGCCATCAGTTTGGTCGAATACGTGGTCTTTGCGCCGCTGTTTGAAGAACTCGCGTTTCGTGGATTACTGTTCGCGATCCTCCGACGCAAGTTCTGCTTCCTGCCGGCTGCGTTGATCAGCGCAGCCATCTTCGGCGTCGCCCATGGTTATGGGTTGGTGGGATTACTGAGTGTGTGTTGGAGCGGCGTGCTCTGGGCTTGGATTTACGAAAAAACCGGGAGTCATCTGCCCGGCATTCTCGCCCATGCGATCAACAATCTGCTGGTGTGTCTTGCCGTAATGGCCCTCCTCCGCTAGCAGGATGGTGAAAATGCCTTCCAGCGTCGTTCTCGGTTCGCCGGAATCCTCAACGTACCCCAGAGGGTACGCCTCCGGTTCCTTCTCGCCTCTGGCCTTGCTGGAAGCCATTTTGACCATCCTGCGTTTCCACCCTATCTGCTGACTCGATTAACGCGAGAGCGTCATATAAGTCTGGGTGCTTTAAAGTGTAGCCTAGTTCTGCTCGAAGTTTGGCGTTGCTGATTCGTTTTCCCGTTGAGAGATTTTCATGGCCTGCTGCCGCTGCCACACCCCATCGCTGCTGCGCAGTGGCGCAGATCTCACCCCAAATGTGAGGTTGGCCATCGCTGACGTTGTAGGCCTCGCCGGGCTTCCCTTTCTCCAGCGCCAGCAGGCAGATGGCAGCTAAGTCCTCCGCGTGAATGAGGTTCACATACTTCCGCGATGAGCCGACGCGGCCTTGCCTGATCCAATCCAGAGGGTTTCGCCCAGGTCCGTAGATGCCGGCTACGCGCAGCACGATTGCTCCACAGTTGGTGCGCAAGAACTCTTCTCCCTGCACGCGTGGCTTGGTCAGATTGATGGGGGCTGATTCGTCAATCCAGGGCGGAGGATATTCGGCAGAATGATCGGATGTCTCGTAAGTGGACGTGCTCCCTAAGACGACAATGCGTCGAGCCGGTGCGTCGAGCGTGCGCGCGAAAGCCTGTACCTCTTCGAGCGGTGTAGCGGGAAAACACCAGATGAGATCGGCGCCCGCCGGAATGTTCAACCAGGTCGAGGGCTGTTCCAAGTCGAATCTTAGGCGCTGTTCCGAAGGAATGTCTGCGAGATTCTTCAAGGGATTCCTGCTGGTGGCATAGACAGTCCGCCCTTGCGAGGTTCCGGTTCTGTGCAACACACGTCCTGTGTAGCCGGATCCCAGCACAATCAGCGGTGATGTCGCCTGTCTCGTCACTCAATACCCCCCATCCGTAAGGCTGGGCCAGCTTTTCATAGTTGCGTATAATGACACAATTGTTGCCGCAAAGAGGAATTCGTAGGAGAATGCCCGGTATGAAATCCATTGCGTCTGTGTTGTCGATCATTGCCCTTGGGTTCGGACTCTTAGGCTGTCCAGGCGGTGGGGATGGTGAGCGGGAGTTCCGGGAGTTCCGGAGATAGCGGAACGGTGGTCTATCTCGCAGATCAAGATACCATTGGAGTCTTTGAATTATATTTGGCAACTTCGGGAACAAGACTCAATCCTCCTTTGGCCGCTGGTCGCACCGTCACAAGTTTTGCGTTGACGCCGAACGCAAGCGCGGTGATTTATATAGCTGATCAAGACCAGGATGACGTCTTCGAACTCTACCTCGTGAGCTTAGCGACACCGGGGGTCAGTACTAAGCTGAACCCAGTGTTTGCTTTCGGTCGAAATGTGGTCGAGTTTGCCGTCACGCCTGACAACAGTGCTGTCGTGTATCTTGCCGATCAAACCATCGACGATACCTTTGAGCTGTACCGGACAGTACTGGCTAGTGGGGTGAATTCAAAGCTCAACCCCCTCTACGTGCCCGGGCAAGACGTCGAGACCTTTGTGGTCCTGCCGAACAGCACTGGGGTGATTTATCGTGCCGATCAAGACACTGATGGTGTGAGTGAACTGTATCGTGTGCTGTTTGCGACGGCTCCGTTAGCAAACGACAGACTTGTTGCCCCTCCCCTGGTGATTGGGCAGAACGTGGGTGCGTTTGCCGCAACTCCCGACAGCGCGAACGTCGTCTATATCGCCAATCGGCCCGTTGCCTCGAAGAACCAGTTGTTTATTGTCCCGGCCGGAGGTGGCGGCAGCATCGTACTCAACGGCGTGCTGGTGCGCGAATGGAAACGTGACGAGTTTTGCCGTCACGCCGGACGGGCTCTCTGTGGTGTATCGAGCCGATCAGGAACTTGATGAGGTCTTTGAACTGTACCGGACTGTGATTGTGGCGGCACCGGCAAGCAGTATCAAACTCAATCCCAATCTTGTTCCAGGCAGAAATGTAACCTTGTTTGGCGTCATTCCAGACAGCAGCGGGGTCGTCTATATTGCCGATCAAACGACAGATAATGTGTTTGAGTTGTTCCAAACGCTGTTCCCAGGCGTGAACTCTCAGCTGAATCCGCCCTTCTTCGCGCCCAAGAATGTGGTGGATTTTGTCTTGTTCCCGAATAGCAGAGGAGTCGTCTACAGGGCCGATCAAAATACCGATGGCGTCAATGAAATTTACCAGGTAGTGTTCGGCATTCCTGGTTCAACCAGGCTCAATCCTGCACTGGCTCCTCGGACAAAACGTCTCGACCTACGCCGTGGCTCCCGATAGTAGCAGCGCGATCTACCGTGCCAATCAGGACGATCCAGCTATCATAGAACTGTACCGGACTTCGTTTTCGTCTCCTGGTTCAAGCACCAAACTGAACAGCCCGCTCGTTGCTGGAGAGGATGTTGCCAATTTTACAGTAAGGTAACCCGGAAGCGACTGATTGGTTATTGAGTGTAGTTGTCGTTTGCCATCACGGGGCCTTGACTCGCCTCTGTCGGCATCCTAGCATCCCGGATGCCGCTCACGCTCTTTCACCCCCTCATCGCCGAATGGTTTCACTCGGCAGGTCGGCACACCCACCGATGTCCAGGCTCAGGCTTGGCCGGCTATTCAATCGGGGGCTGATGTTCTGATTGCCGCGCCGACCGGTTCCGGCAAGACATTCGCCGCCTTTCTCTCCTGCATCGATCATCTCTTCAAACAAGCCCTTGCGCGTGAACTCGACGACCATACGCAGGTGCTGTACGTCTCGCCGCTGAAAGCGCTCAGCAACGACATCCAGAAAAACCTCCAGCAGCCACTTGCTGAAATCGGTACCGCAGCCATGTCAGCCGGGCTCTTGATGCCGGAACTCCGCGTGCTGGTCCGCACCGGCGACACGCCGATGACGGAGCGCCAGCAGATGCTCAAGCGGCCACCCCATATCCTCGTCACGACACCGGAGTCGCTTTTTATTTTATTGACGGCAGAGAAGAGCCGCCGACTGCTGCAGACAGTCCGGACCGTCATCGTCGATGAAATCCACGCCGTTGCGCCGAATAAACGCGGCGCGCACCTGGCTCTGTCGCTGGAGCGATTGGAAGCGCTGACGCTCACGAAACCTCAACGCATCGGGCTCTCCGCGACGCAACGGCCGATCGAAACCGTTGCCCGGTTTCTGGTCGGCAATCGTGAACCTTCAGCCTGCACCCCTTCTCCCCTCACGGTTCCCTGCACCATCATCGACGTGGGCCACAAGCGGGAGATGGATCTGGCGGTGGAAGTGCCGAAAGACGAACTGAGCGCCGTGGCCACGAACGCAATTTGGGCCGATGTCTATGATCGCGTCGCCGAGCTGGTCCGGCAGCATCGCTCGACCCTGGTCTTCGTCAATACAAGGCGGCTTGCCGAACGAGTGTCGCACTCTCTGGAGGAGCGGCTACGGGACTTAGGTGCTGACGTCGTTGCGGCGCACCATGGCAGCCTCTCGCGCCAGATTCGCTTGTCGGCTGAAGAACGGCTCAAGAGCGGCAAGACGCGCGTCGTCGTCGCCACGGCCTCGCTGGAACTCGGCATCGATATCGGTGCCGTGGATCTCGTCTGTCAGATCGGTTCACCCCGTGCGATTGCCACATGTCTGCAGCGGGTTGGCCGGGCCGGTCACTGGATCAAAGCCATTCCCAAGGGCCGTCTCTTTGCGATGACGAGGGACGACTTGCTCGAATGTGCAGCGCTGATGCGCGCGATTCGGGCAGGAGTCTTAGATCGCATTGCCGTGCCGCCGGCTCCGCTCGATATTTTGGCGCAGCAATTGGTGGCAGCAGCGGCGACGCAGACCTGGCAGGAAGACGACCTGTTCAATCTCTGCCGACGAGCCGATCCCTATCGGGCCTTGGCGCGTTCTGAGTTTGATCAGGTGCTGCGGATGTTGGCAGATGGGATTGCGACCAATCGCGGGCGGGGTTTGGCCTATCTGTTCCACGATCGGATCAATCGTCGTGTGAAAGGCCGGCGGGGAGCCCGACTGGCGGCGATCACATCCGGCGGGGCCATTCCGGACACAGCGAACTATGCCGTGGTTGCGGAGCCTGAAGGCACGGTCGTGGGATCGGTCGATGAAGATTTTGCAGTGGAGAGTCTGGCCGGGGACATCATGTTGCTGGGCAACACCTCCTGGCGCATCAAGGGCGTAGAGAGGGGCAAGGTGCGAGTGGAAGACGCCCACGGCGCACCGCCCAACATTCCCTTCTGGCGTGGCGAGGCGCCGTCGCGGACGGCAGAGCTTTCGGCGGAAGTAGCTCGTCTTCGGTCTGATATCGATCACCTTCTTGAGGCAACCCCTTCACCCCTCACTCCTTACGCCTCGCCCGTTCAATGGCTGCGACAAGAGTGCAGCCTGGATCAGCGTGGCGCGCAGCAGGCCATCGAGTATGTGCTGGCAGGCAAGGCTGTGCTTGGAACCGTGCCGACGCAAGAGACGATCGTCGCAGAGCGGTTCTTCGATGAAAGCGGCGGGATGCAACTGGTGTTGCACACGCCATTCGGGGGCCGGATCAACCGGGCCTGGGGCCTCGCCTTGCGGAAGCGGTTCTGCGTGACCTTCGATTTTGAATTGCAAGCCGCGGCGACTGACAACGGAATCGTGATCTCCCTTGGCGAGAAGCACAGTTTCCCGCTTGATTCAGTGTTCGGGTTTCTGCACAGCCATATGCTTCGCGAGGTCTTGCTTCCTGCCGTGCTCCAAGCGCCGATGTTTATGACGCGCTGGCGCTGGAATGTCAGCCGTGCGTTGGTCTTGCTGCGTTTCTCCCATGGCAAGAAGGTTCCTCCACAGATTCAACGGATGAAGGCGGAGGACCTTCTTGGCGCCGTCTTTCCAGATGCGATGGCCTGTCAGGACAATATTGTCGGCGAGCGGACTCGCCAGATCCCGGATCATCCGCTCGTGAACGAGACTTTGCGGGACTGCTTCACTGAGGCGATGGATCTCGAAGGGTTGACGGCGCTCCTCAAGCGGATTGAAGCCGGGGCCATTCGCTGTGTGGCGGTCGATACGCCGATACCCTCTCCGTTCTCGCACGAGATCTTGAATGCCAACCCCTATGCGTTTCTCGATGATGCGCCGTTGGAGGAGCGGCGGGCGCGGGCGGTGGAGATGCGGCGCACGCTCCCGGCTCAGCTGGCCGGTGAGGTCGGGGCTTTGGACCCGGCAGCGATTGAGGAGGTGCAGCGGGAGTCGTGGCCCGTCGTGCGCGATCCGGATGAATTGCACGATGCCTTGCTGACGTTGCTCTGGCTGCCTGTCGAGGAGTTACGGGATTGGGCGATCCACCTGCCGCGCTTGATCCAGGAGGGGCGTGCGGTCGAACTCAACGTGAGGGGTGAGGCGCAAGAAGTAAGCGGATGGGTGGCGACGGAAAATCAGGCGCAGGTCGAAACAGTATTTGCGAGAGGTGATGATACGACGCTCGATGCCATTGTGCTCGGCTGGATGGAAAGCATCGGGCCAACGACGGCGATCGAACTTGCGACGCGATTACATTGTCTGCCTCAGGTGATTGATCAATCATTGCTTCGCCTCGAAGCATCCGGGCAACTCCTCCGCGGACATTTCACGTCTCACGTTTCACGTTTCACGAGCAACGAGATCGAGTGGTGTCACCGCCGGCTGCTGGCGCGCATTCATCGTCTGACCATCGGCAGGCTGCGAAAAGAAGTCGAGCCGGTGACTGCAGCCGAGTTCATGCGATTTTTATTTCAATGGCAGCATGTCGCTCCTGGATCGCGTCTCCATGGCGAGGCAGGGCTCTTGGATATCATCGCGCAGCTGACTGGCTTTGAAGCTGCAGCCTCGGCCTGGGAGCCGCATCTGCTCCGGACGAGACTGGCGAAGTATGAACCGGAGCTTTTGGACCGGCTCTGTCTGAGCGGTGCGGTAAGCTGGGGCAGGCTGTCTCCTCATCCACGGCTTGCGCACGTGGGCGATCTTGAACGACGCCGGATCATTCCGACGAGCGTAGCGCCGATCAGTCTCTTCCCGCGTGAGGAGAGCGAATGGTTGATGGATGTCTTCCACGATGACGCCGCATCAGCCGGGCCTGATCCGTTTGTCCAGTTGAGTGCCGTGGCGCAAGATCTGCGTCGTGCCTTGCACGAGCGAGGGGCGAGCTTCTTTGCCGACCTTGTGAGGATGGCCAACCATCTTCCGACGGAAGTGGAAGAAGGACTTTGGGAGCTCGTGGCCGCCGGTCTGGTCACGGCCGATGGCTTCGACAATCTCCGTGCCCTCATGGACCCGCGTCGCCGCCGTGCGGAAGGACGGGAGCGGTCTCGCCGGCCTCGACACTCAGCCGGGAGGTGGTCGTTGCTCCGAACCGCTATCAGCCATCAGCCATCGGCGGTCAGCCCGGCGCCTGCGATATTAGTCACCTCGCGTCTCACGCCATACGCCTCACGCTCGATCGAGCCCGTCGCTCGCCAATTGTTGCGTCGCTACGGCGTCGTCTTCCGTGATCTGCTGGCACGTGAGTCGCTGGTTCAGTCCTGGCGCGATCTGCTGGTGCAGTATCGCCGGATGGAGCTGCAAGGCGAGATCCGTGGGGGGAGGTTTGTGAGCGGCTTTACAGGAGAGCAATTCGCGTTGCCGGAAGCTGTCGAATCGTTACGGGCGGTGAGAAAACGGAACGAATCGGGTGTTGCCTCTCACGACATCAAACTATCCGCCAGCGATCCGTTGAATCTCGCAGGAGTCATCTTGCCGGGTCCGCGCGTGCCTGCGGTGCCGTCGAACTTCGTGGTGTTTCGTGACGGGGCCGTGGTGCGAGCTGTTCTGGGTCGTGAGGCTGCAGACAGACCGAACGAGCAGACTGAGTGGAGCAGACGGATCAATCAGGTTAGGCAGGAATAGCGAGCAGGGGGCATCGCGCGCCACGGACCACTCGTTCTGTGGTGCTTCCGCGAAGCATGTCGAACAGGCTGGTATGTCCTTCCGTCATCATCACGATCAGGTCCACATCGAAATCCGCACCTGCCGCTAAGATCCACTCGACCGGATCGCCCTTGGCGACGAGCGTGTCCCACGACCAACCGGGGCGCTCGGGCTTGCTGAATTTCGGGGGATCGGCTTCCGTCCCAAGATGCACCAGCTCAAATAAGACCTTCTCGCTGCCCAGCGCGCTCGCCAGATCTGCGGCAAGATCGATGGCCGGTTGCGGGTGGGGTTTATGGGCGATCGGGATCAACACCCTGGTCAGGTTCGTGCAGCCTGTTTCCGCTGAGACAAACCCTTCGACGCCGGCCGGGACAAAAAGCGTTCTGGCATGGGAGCCGCGCGCCAAGGGCTCGGCGACCCCGTGGTGCGTGAGACGAGCAAGGCCTTCACGCTGGTGCGTAGACAGTACGAGCAGCTCTGTGGGGTATGCCATCAGCTGCTGGAGAATGGCGCCCGTGGCATTGTCTGCAACGGCGCGTACGCGTTTGATCTGGATGCCATATTTTACGACATCTTCCTTCGAGCAGCCTTCCGGCAAGACTCCCCATCGAGTGAGGAGTGGTCGGATGCGAGGAAAATCCTCGAAGTCTTTGCGCTCAATCGTCGGATCGACATGCATCATCGTCAGCTCTCCCTGTGCGAGGCAGGTGAGCTTCACGGCATGCGCGAATGCTGCCTGGTCCGCGGAGGAGAAATCAGTAGGATGAAAAATTCTGCGAAATGAGAGCATCGGTGTGTCGGTAGTTTTTCTATTGCTAGCGAGCCAGCGTCCGTAACCGGTGAATCTAGGCTTCGTGATCCGATGTGGTCAGGATAGCGAACGCCCCCTGCGCGTTTGTCTGAAAGGCCGAATGCTGGTCGCTGGGGACTCCCAAGAGGGTAGCGAGGGATGTGACATATTCCCCATGTCCGCGGGCCAGGCCCTGCTCCAGGTTCGCTCCGTTATACGTCGCAAAGGCAATGGCCTTATGCTCCGGGAGCAAGAGCCCGTCTTCATTCCACCAGGCGTGGCCCGAGGTTGTGCCGGTGATGTTCGACGTCGTGTCGGTGGTTTCATTGGTTGTTCCCTTGAGTGTGCAGCCTGAAGCTAACAACACGAGCACCGGCAATATGGTCCAAGCAGTAATCGGTCGCATTGGAGTACCTCCTCGATGTGGAAGGGAACGGCTCCCTTCATCGTTGCGGCTCCACTATATCACACGCGGGCTAACCCACAGTAGTCATGACGGTTTGTGTGAAATTGCTGAGACGCGTCGCAAAACTGGCGCGTGGTGCCGTGAGGGCCCGATGCGTACTCGTGCAGTACGGTGAGGGTCTGAGGGGCGAGCCCGCCAGCCGAAGGCTCGTCGTAACAGCAGATCGGCGATTGCAGCAGAAGCGCTCATGACTAATGCAGGTAAAGTTCAGCCGAGTGTGTGCCGATAGAAGGGCTACGCGGTATATCGCATCGAGCCTTTTAATCGAGGAAACGCCTCAAGCCAAGACAGCAAAGCTGGTCGAGCGATTTGGAAACCTGTCATCTCTCTCAGGCCTGAACCTCAGTGTGGATGTGGAACGGTCCGTCACGGTCTTCGCGGCTCAGGTTGCCTCCGAGGTGACGTCAACAGCTATAGGCTTCTGTTACGGCATCTCAAACAGCTACCCCGGGTGGGGCGCCATCGGCGGCTGCGGCGATCCCGCAACCGTCCACCGGTACCACGGCGCCCACCCCGTTATCGACCGCTGCACCGGTTGCGGACTCGCACCGACGGTGCCCACCTCAGGCGCATCCGCGCAGGAGACAGAAGCCGACGTCGCTGATTCAGCAGGTGTTGGATGCGCTTAAGGACACGAAGGTGGAGTCGCACAAGGTTCAGAAGTATCTGCCGGACTTCTTTGAGAAGCTCCGTGAGGATTTGCGGAAGGAATTGCGAGGCCAGCGGGAGCACGATCAGCCCGAACCCAGGTGCGGCATCGGCGACCACGAGCACCAGCGTAGCCTTTGCGTATCAGTCAGTGAATCAGACGTCCGTATCTCTCTCGATCCGAAGTTAGCAGGCTGCGGAACAAATAATTTGAGATGCCAGGACTTCAATAGCCTGCATGGTTAGCAAAGCAGCAGAGCGCTTCTGCGGGTGCTCAAAAAGGCCGTTCAGCAAGGCCGCAACGAGTGAAGGGCCGAGGCGTACCCTCTGGGGTACGTTGAGGGTCTGAACGATGCGAGAACGCCGCTGGCGGACTTTTTCAGCACCCTGTTAGGCGACAGCGTCAGCCGCCTGGCTGGCGTCGAGTGTACGGCGAGGTGTGGAAATCCCACGCCTCGCCGTTGTCGTTTCAGCGACAGCGCGCAATCAGTTCTCCCACAACCGCTGATGCCACTGCTTCACGATGAGAAGGGCCTCTTTCGACGACCGCACGTAGACCAACATGGGCGACCTCCCAGGGAGGGAAAAGCAAGCAAGCTTGGAAGGGTTAATTAGATGAACGGTGGTCGTTCGACGTGCGGGCTTGGAGGCCATGCAGCCCCCTCCCCTTATTGGAACTAAACGTGGAAACTTGATAGACAAAGAATACGTAACCTGAAACACAGTCCCACTTCAGTTTGTATCGCTTGAGGCGTAGTATATTTTTTTGGAAGAATCAATAGTTGGGTGCTTGCTCCCGGTGAATAGCATGCAAGTGAACAATCCGGGTTAGGGGTAAAAGTATGAGTCTGTGTGTCGATCGATTGCGAAAGAGTTTCGTTGGTTCTGTCTTGATAGTGCTCCTTTCTAGTCAAGGTGCGAGTGGTACCGTGATTTATCTTCGAGTATCACAAGAAGAAGTTGTTATTGCGGCAGATAGCAAGCAAATTTACCCGAAGCCTGATGGAATCGTAAAGTCCGTTAAGGTGTGTAAGATTCATCAAGCCGGAGATGTGTTCTTCGCTAGTGCTGGGGTAGGCGGCGATGAAGATACAGGTTTTCATGTGGAACAAGTTGTGAGGCATGCCATCAATGGTGAAGGGATATTCAACAGGGTTCGAGTATTTCAGCAGCTGATACACATCCCACTTCTCAAGTTTCTGATAGTCCTCCGGGAGCAGGAGCCAGCGCGATATAGGAGTTTCTTGAGCGGTGTAGCGGCTCAAAACAGTATTTATTCGAGTCGAAAAGCAATCGCTTGTGGTGGTGGCAAGCATCATTAAACCTGTTGAAGATTTTGACGGGACAATCAAGCTGGACTCTGTTCCGTTCTCATGCCTGAGCGATTGCAAGCTGCCGAACACCTTTTCTATTGGGGCGAGTCCCAGAGCAGATGACATTGAGCGTGATACCAAAAACTTATGGGAAAGAGGTTCGAGTGGCTGGGGTTCGTGAGCTAATGAAAATTTCGATAACTGATAGGCCTGAGGAAAGCTGGAGAACCAATCGACATTCTCAAAATTACGAAGAGCGGTGCTACATGGGCTGAAGTAAAACAAGGGTGCGGCAGAAAATTGGGTTACAAGGTTCCTGAAACGGGTTTTAAGATTGGGGGCGGGGAGGGAACAAAGGGGTCGGGAGATCAAAACAAAGGTGGAGCTGAAAAAGGCTCCAGGAGCCATTGAATTTGTTCTGTTGGGCGAGAGGATCGGACGACATAGCTGGTATTTATGAATAGTCCGGGCCAGGGTGGGAAGCTGCGGACAGACTGCACGAGCAGACTGAGTGAAGCGGATGGGCCAATCAGGGCAGCCCGCATTATTCATGGCGGTTCGTGGCGAAATCGCTGAGCCGAATCGCGAGACCGACGCGCGGAGATGGACGGGTGGATGCCTAGGCGGGAAGCGTCGTGAGCTTCCCGCCCAGGCTGTGCGAACAGCTACTGCGGATAAGTGTTGTGTGAGGGCCGGTCTTGCTCCAATAATGCGACAAGGTCCGAGGGCCCGCTCCCGCTTGTGTTCACGGATGGGTAACGGGACTGCGCATAGGCGAAGAACGCTCCTCGGCGATCCTGCGAAACCCCTAACAAGGCGCTCAGGGAGGTGAGGTATTCTCCATGGCCTTGAGCCATATCCTGTTTGAGATTCTCGAAATTGAGTGCCACGAACGCGTTCACCTTCTGGTCTGCTTTCAGGAGCCCATCGCCGGTAAACCAATCGCCCGGCGTCGTGGAGGAGAGTATCGTTGATGGTCTTGGTGGCGGTACAGGCTGATAGCGTGACGCATAGCATCCAAGCGAACACGAAATGCCATAGAGTAGTGAAAGATCTTTCCATAATCTCCTCCATGTTGATTGGATGAATTTACACTACACTTTTCAGGCACGTATAAGAAATATTGGCCTCGAATGTCAAGTCGTGCTCTCACCTGTCTGTTGAGCTTAGCTCTGATGGGGTATCGTTCTGGTGAGGATCCGGAGATCGCTCATGCCTAGGCAGTCGGACACACCCGAGTTTTGAGGAGTGGTGTCGGGTCTTGGAATCACACATTTGCAGGTCGGTCTCAATCACCACATACCATACCGCGCGTTCGGAGCAGAAAAAGGCTCCAGGAGTCATGGATTGTTCCGATAGACGGTCTTTGAGCCGACTCAAGGAGGGTGTGTTATTCCGATCCGCATAAGATGCCGTAATCAATTGCCATGTGAACCGCAACTGATTGAGGTTGCACCGACTCTCGTGTATTTTCGGGAAAATCGACGGTGTATTGTACGGACAGAAAATTGAAGATCTGCATCTTATGCGGGTCCAGCTAATCATTATTGGGCACCTGGCTGAACGAAAGCGCATCTTCGATGAAAGTCTTTCAGATTGCACCAATGTGCACGATGATTCGAATCATTACGCTCGTGCTCTTGGCGCTGCCAGTCCTATTCATTCTCAGCGCAGTATTCGGCAGGGCTCTCTTGATTGCACCCACCATCTTGCTGGTGGCAATCTACGCCTGGGTTTGGCTTCGCTTCCGTCCAACTCAGTTTGTGGTGCACCAGGATGTGCTCGAAGTAATCTGGCCACTTAAGCAGCGGCGGATTTCACGCGACAGTATCTCGGACGTACGCATCGTCAATAGTCGAGATCTGAAACAACAAGTAGGCTGGGGCATACGGGTTGGGGCGGGCGGCCTTTGGGGCGGGTTGGGCGGTTCTGGACTCAACGGCGAGGGGGTTTGTTCAGATGTATATTTCTCGGATCAATGATCTGGTTTGGATCGAACGCACGGCTGGGCGTCCTTGGCTCATTTCGCCAGAGCGGCCCCAGGAGTTTGTTCAGGCACTATCCAGGTCACAATCCCTAGCCACCCAACCAGCGGTTTCAGCGGACGATCTCGCTTCGCGGGCCCGCCGCTGAACCTGGACGCTGGATGGTATGAATGGAGCCGAGCCATTGACGATGGGAGAGACTCTTGAGTATCCGCGCTTCAAGTGGCTGGTGCCGGGAGAATCGCCGGGGCGCCGCACCCAGATCTGTCCGGCGGACTAGTCGCAACGGCGCTTCCTCCGCGCACAAGGTGTCGGGGCAATCATCACGCTCTTCGAGAAGCCCCTCGAGCCGAATCCAACGGAACTCGGGTTCCAGTATCTCTTCGTCGAGACTCCCAACCTCCGTCCTCCACCGGATCTCGGAATCGTTCTCGCGTTCATCGAAACTCAGTTCGAGCGGAGTCGCGGGGTTCTGGTGCATTGCTTTGCCGGTATCGGTCGGACCGGAACCGTCCTGGCGGCGTGGCTCATTCGGCAGGACACCGGGCTGTCTGCGGCAGCAGCCATCTCGCGGGTCCGTGATGAGTACATTCCCGAGTATGCGCGGCTTCGCTTTCCGGAGCATCCTTCTCAGGCGGAAGCGCTCGAGCGTTTTGCACGTGAACGCTAGGCGCCTTGCAATACACGCCCTGCCAAGGGACGAGATGAAAAATGTTTCAGGGACCATTGATTGCCACTATCGGGGCGTACTTGTTAGCTTTTCTTGACCATCGGTTTGCGATAGACTCCTGATCGTAGGAGTCCTCCCCATGTCCAAGATAGTCCCCGCTCCTCCTCCAGGGTTCGACGATCTCCCGGTCGATGAGCAGATCGATTTCGTACAGTCTCTTCTGGGACCGGATCGCGACGACCGCTGAGCAAGTTTCCGTGCCTGAGTGGCATCGACAGATCATTCGCGA
>CAVSCZ010000011.1:0-41780 GCA_963726635.1 uncultured Nitrospiraceae bacterium | reverse complement strand
GGAGTCCCATGTCCGTAGCAAAGATCATCGAGTTGAGTGCCGAATCGCCGAAGAGTTTCGAAGATGCCATTCAAGACGGGATCGCCCGGGCATCCAAAACCATACACAACATCAAATCGGCTTGGGTGAAGGAGCAACACGTGGTGGTCGACAACGGCAAAGTCACCTTGTATCGCGTGGACCTGAAGGTGACGTTCGTGCTGGATTGACACGTCATGAGGAAAGCCGAGCGAGACTGGCGGGACGGGCGAGACGGAGGGGGGTTCGAGGTCCAAAGTTCGAGGCTTTTGGAACGTCCGACCCAGAACCTTGAAGGTTACACGTCAGGCTCATGCCTGACACGATGCTCCCGCCCATCTCGCCCGGCCCGCCTTTCCTACTCGCCGCGCATCGCTCATGTCTCGCGCTTCACGCACCACAGTCTCTGGCGCAGGCCTTGGATCGCCAAGAGCGCGGCCTTCGCCCTTCCTCTATTTCTTGTCGCCCTTACTTGTTCCGTCGCGTTCGGCTCATCCGACCAGCCCACGGAGTCCCCCACTGAGGTGGTCCGCTCGACGATCACCAAAGTCTTCCGCATCCTGGAAGACGAGAAGCTCAAAGATCCGGCCAAGCTGATCCCACGCCGGCGTATGCTGGAAGAAGTCATCGCTTCCCGCTTCGACTACACGGAAATGTCGAAGCGAACGCTCACGGTCCACTGGAATCCACTCACCGCCGACGAGCGCGCCGAATTCGTCGAGCTCTTCAAGAGCTTTCTCTCCGACCGCTATGCCGAAAAAATCGAAGGGTATTCAGGCGAGCAAGTGGCCTATCTCTCCGAACGGATCGAGGGAAACTATGCGGAGGTGCGGACCGAGCTGCGGTCGACCAAAGTCGAAATCCCGATGGATTACCGGTTGCACATGAAAGACGGGACGTGGCACGCGTACGACATCATCGCGGACGGGGTCAGCCTGGTGAAGAATTACCGTAGTCAGTTCGAGAAGATCATCCGCACATCGTCCTATCAAGAGTTAGTCCGCCGGTTGCGCGAGCGCACCGTCGGCGAGGACAAGAAGAAGAAGGCCTCCCTCCCCTCAAAGGGATCCTCGCCGACACTGACCTCTTCGAATAGGGGAGGTCAGTCGAGAAAGGGACCGTTTAGGTGGCCCATGGTAAGAGCACTAATTCAAGCGAGAGTGGCCTGACCCGGCGAACAACTGTTTCTGCTCTTGTTGCGGTTCGTGACGTAAACGGTGGGCCAGAATCACCTGATCGACCCGATCGCCGCACATCACACAGTGCCATTCCACGACGCCAGTCTCAAGAGAGAGCTCGGATGCCATTAACCCGCCGCATCGATGGCAGCAATCGAGCAACCGCTTCTTGCCTTGATTCGCTTTTTTCGTCACTGTTCCTTTCATGTATTTCTCCTTCCTTAGGTACGTGAGAGACAGCCGGCGCGAAAAGGATTCATCCCTTTCTTGCTTTGAGAATGATGCCCGCTAATACATCCCTGAAGCCCGGCGTACCCTGCTCTTCGAGGCGATAGGTGACGCGGCAGACTGAGTGGTTAATAGATATGATTCTGCCCAAGTCAACCGGGGTCGCGATCAGGACAACATCGCACGGAACCCGGTTGATGGTGTCTTCCAACTCCCGGATCTGCGTCGCACCGTAGCCCATGGCTGGAAGCACAGTGCCAATTTGGGGGTACTGGATGAAGGTCTGTTGGATCGTCCCCACTGCATAGGGTCTGGGATCGACTACCTCCCCTGCCCCCTGTTGCTTGGCGGCAAGAACACCAGCGCCGAAACTCATGCCTCCGTGGGTGAGAGTCGGGCCATCCTCGATGACGAGCACCCGTTTCCCCTTGATCAGATCCGGCAGATCGACGGTGACCGGCATCGTCGTTTCGAGGACCACCGCCTTCGGATTGAGCTGCCGGATGTTTGCCCGCACCACGTGAATCTGTTCCTGGCTCGCCGTGTCCATCTTGGTGAGGACGAGGACATCGGCGCGGAGAAGGTTGACCTCGCCCGGGAAATAGGTCCTCTCATGACCGGCCCGATGAGGATCGAGCAAGACGATCTCCAAGTCAGGAACAACGAACGGCGTATCGTTGTTACCGCCATCCCACACAAGCACGTCTGCTTCCCGTTCTGCCTCCCGCAGGATTCGTTCATAATCCACGCCCGCAAAGACCACGAACCCCTCCAGAATATGGGGCTCGTATTCCTCCATCTCTTCGATCGTGCAGCCGGCAGTGCGGAGGTCGTCGAGACAGGCGAAGCGCTGCACCGCTTGTTTGGCCAGATCCCCGTAGGGCATGGGATGTCGGATGACCGCAACGCGGAGCCCTTCCCCTCGCAGCAGCGACGCAATTCTGCGAGTCGCCGGACTCTTTCCCGCTCCTGTCCTGACGGCGCAGACCGACACGACGGGCTTCTTCGCGGAGACCATAGTGCGACGCCCGCCCAACAAGCTGAAGTCCGCCCCCGCAGCCAATACCCGCGACGCCTGATGCATGAGGTCTTCGTGGGATACATCGCTGTAAGCGAAAATAACCTGGTCGACCTTATAGGTCGCGATCAGAGACTCGAGTTCATCCTCGGGATGAATAGGGATGCCCTGCGGATACAAGGAGCCGGCTAGCTCCGGAGGATAGCGACGCCCTGCAATGTTGGGAATCTGCGCCGCGGTGAAGGCGACAACCCGATACTCTGGATGATCGCGAAACACCACGTTGAAATTATGGAAATCGCGGCCGGCCGCTCCCATGATCAGCACAGTGGTGACAGGCATAGCAATGCTCTCAATCAACCAAGACCATCGTCGGAGCAGGAGAGTTGTGGCAACCTGTTCCTGACAGGCCGGAACTCCTCCCGCGATAACAAAGCAACAGTGATGCCTCCTTCTGCGGGGAGGTGGCCTGAATGGTCTCCCACTGCGCGCATCGAACGAGGGTCTTCTGAGACCGCGCGTTGCGCGAGCAAGAAGATCATTAGCCTCATCCCCTCTCACTGTGGCCATATACCGCAACCTGCATCCTCGGAGGTGTGGCACGTTGCCCCTTCCGAATTTTCTTCCTGCGCACCGGCCATGAAGGTTGCATCTATCCTCGTGATTCCTCCAGCGATAGACAGAAGATTCTCTGCTCTCCATCGGCGCGACCCTGGCTCGCCATATGCCCTTAATAATGATAAGTTCGCATCATTCATGAATGATCTGGACTCACAGAGGGTGATCGACGCGCAGCAGGAAGGCAGCATGAGGTCCCAGGGAGGAAAGGAACGTCTATGAGCATGCAGTCAGGATCCACGGTAGGACATTTCATGCACCGGTACTTGGAGGTCATCCCACCCGACGCCACGATTCTAGAGGCAGCCGAGCGTATGAGGGGACAACAGCTTGGTTCCCTTTTGGTGGAGTCGACCGACGCAGAGGGTCGTATGTCCCGCAAGTCGGGGATTGTGACCGAGACGGACCTGATTCAGAAGGTGCTCGCTAAAGGAATGGAGCCTTCTCTTGTTTCAGTCGATCAGGTGATGACTAGTCCGCTGCTGACGATCACGGCGGATCGCCCTATGCTGGATGCGAGTCATCTCATGGAAGCAAACCACGTCCGCTATCTCTGTGTCTTCGATAAGGAGGAAATCGTTGGGGTGATCTCAGTCCGAGATCTCGCGCGCTATTTTGTCGATTCAGAAGGGGGCCCCATCCGTGACCTCGACAACGTATACCGACCTCTGAGCGTGCTCATGCGAACGACGATGGAAACCATTGCGAGTGAACAGACGGTGCTGGAGGCGGCGCAGACGATGGCCGAGAAGCGGATCGGCTCGCTCCTCGTACTTGAGGCTGGAGAAATGGTCGGTATCGTGACCGAGACCGACCTGGTGAGGAAAGGAATCGCGGCCCATCTCCCTGCGAGAAGCACCCGCGTCGGGGCCGTGATGAATTATCCCCTCATTCAAATAGACATCAACCGTACCATTCGCGACGCCAGCCGGCTCATGGCTGAGAAACGGATCCGCCACCTCGCAGTGACGGAAGACAACAAGATCGTGGGCCTCTTGTCTGTGCGGGACCTGGTGAAGATGGTGTCCGTGAGAGACAAACCCCGGTTCCTTCGTCAGACATGAAGCAGCTCATGTCCCTCACCTCACCCTGATGCGATGAGGCCCCTCTTCCTGGAAAACCAATGAGAAACCCCGACTCAATGGGTTGCCTCAATTCCGTTGTCGCCCTCGCCCTTCATCAGTGGCCATTACCATTGGCTCGCACATCATAAGCTCACGTAATTACTTCCCATTTTAAGTATTGGCCCTATACTCGATATCAGCAGGGGTGCCGTCCACATTCCCACATTTTGTGTCTTGCATTGCGGATACAAGAGAACTACGATAGAAAAAATTTCTAGTCCTCCCGGAGGCGCACCGTGAACCTCGAGGAATCAGGGCGAGCCCCAAAATCCGTCCCAATGAGCCCACCCTGCGCCTGTACACACAGCCGTCTGATCTCCGATTCCGTCTCGGAAGAGGAACATGAGGCCGGCAAGGTGCGGTGTGTCGAATGTGGGGGCGTCGTTCCCGATCCGCATCTCCAGCGGGAATCCAAAGGAACGTAGTCCCTCCTCCCACCTCTGTTGCTACTCTCGGGCTTCTCTCGTGAGAAACGGTATCCCCTACCTTCGCTGAGGTATTTGGCAACAGTCCCCTGACTTGTCACTGGCCCTAAACTCCTCAGATTGCTAGATGGTGCAGCCCTCTCCTTCATGCTGTAAGCCTGTAACTCCCTGTGCTACCGCACTTCTTCCTCTACCATCCGGCGAACCCATCCTGTGGCACCGACAATGCAATATTGTCCTCTTAGCAACTCATTCCGTACTTCAAAAGGTGGCACATGGCACAACAGATCACCGTGGAAGATCAAGTGATCGACATGATCCTTCGCACCGACGTGCCGACCTTGAAGACCTGAGGCGTCGCTGCCCCAAGCTCGCGTGGGACCAAGTCTTTCTCGCAGTTGACCGTTTGAGCCGAACGGGCGAGGTCAGGGTGGTGCCCGCGAAAGGGGGTAGTTCTACCTTGACTCTCCTGCGCCATCAGGGAAGTCGGCCAGATCAACATTCACTCCCGTCCTAATCACAAGGAGGATTTTTATGCCGATATTAACGCGTTGGGAACCATTCAAGGGTCGCATGGATCGGTGGAAGGAGCTGGAGGAAATGGAAAAGCGTCTTTCAACCTATTTAGGTCGGCCCGCTGTTCAGACCGAGGCCGGGAAGGAAGCCATGACCGTCGCCGAATGGTCGCCGCTCGTCGACATTACAGAGGACGAGAAGGAATACCTCATCAAGGCGGATCTGCCGGAAGTGAAGAAAGAAGACGTCAAACTGACGGTCCAGGATGACGTAATGAGCATCTCCGGCGAGCGGAAGTATGAGAAAGAGGAAAAAGGGAAAAAATACCACCGTGTCGAGCGGGCCTACGGGAGCTTTATGCGGAGCTTCACCTTGCCGGAAGATGCCGACGGCAGCAAGGTCAGCGCGGAATACAAAGACGGGGTATTGAAGGTACACCTGCCCAAGTCGGAGAAGGCGAAACCGAAATCGATCGAGGTGAAGGTCTCCTGAGAACGACCGAAGAGGCTGTGAAAAAACTATGTTTTCACGCGAGAACTGCCAGGGTCCGCACGTATGGCACGATAGGGGAACACTCTCGCAGGATGCTCAAAAAGGCCGTCCAGCAAGGCCGCAGCGAGTGAAGGGCCGAGGAGGTACAAACCGCACTTCGTGTGGGCCGTTCGCCCTTGAATGGATCTTGGCGAACGGAAAAGCCCCTCCAGTGCTTCCGACCTCCGAGGAACTTCTCACCAACGTTGAGGGTCTGAACGATGCGAGAACGCTGCTGGCGGACTTTTTCAGCATCTTGCTAAAGGAGGTGTGCAATGTTCCGACACCCTCACTATCTTGATGTTCCGTGGGACGTTCATTGGCATCGCGAAACCACGGGAGCTCATCGTCATCTGTGGTGGCTGATCGCAGCGCTCACGCTGCTGGCCACGTTCCTGATCGGCGTGGGAGTCACACAGGGAATTCTATGAGGAACAGGATCAAGGCCCTGGATCAAAGAAGGGAGGGGTGTGATGTTTCGCGATCGCGAAGAAGCGGGCCGGATACTGGCCGATAAGCTGAGTCAATACCGCAACGATCCGACGGCCTTGATTCTTGCTCTTCCTCGCGGGGGTGTGGCGGTAGGCTATCAACTCAGCCTCGCCCTTCATATCCCGCTCGATGTGTTTATTACGCGCAAGATCGGTGCGCCGGGCAATGTCGAGTATGCAATTGGAGCGGTGGCCGAGACAGGATCGCGCTATCTGAATCAAGAGGCGGTCAGCTCGTTCGCCTTATCCAGGCATGAGCTGGACCGTTTGATTCATGTCCAGGAGAAAGAAATCGCCAGGCGTAAGGACCTATACCGGCAGGGACGACCGCTCCCGCAACTCACGGGCCGCACCGTGCTCTTGGTAGACGACGGCATCGCTACAGGCTCGACGTTCCTGGCCTCGGCACTCGCCATTCGCAGTCTGCAGCCTCGCCGGCTGGTGGGAGTGATTCCGCTCGGACCTCCCTCGACGATCCGTGAGGTTCGATCACATGTGGACGAGCTGGTGATTCTCATGACGCCGGACCCTTTCTATGCCGTGGGAAATTTCTTTGCCGACTTCACACAAGTCGAGGATCGCGACGTCATACAGTATCTCAACCTGGCCGAGGAGGCGATGCTCGAACGCACGCCCCCGTCGCCAGCCTCGTAAGACGTCTAGTCAGCCTAGGAGGGTACGCCTTAACATGTCCACACATTCCAAGATCCCGTCAGGGCTGGGAGTCCCGCAGAGACGAAACGTATCAAGAGTGCCAACACGACACCTACAAGCTGAAGGGAAAGCTCGCGGAGCCCACGGTCTGCACAGTGCGGAGCCCTCTTTCAAAAAGGGCGGTGGACCTGGGAAGCGAAACCGGCAGGCGCGCACGAGACTCTCTGTCCGGCTTGTCACCGGATTCACGACAAATACCCCAAGGGCCTCGTCACGATCAAAGGGCCGTTCAAAGATACCCAGCACGAACAGCTGATCGGCGTCGTCAAAAACACGGAAGAGAAGGAGAAAAAGGAACACCCGCTCTCCCGGATCATGGCGATTGAATCACGACCTGAGGGTCTGGTTATATCGACGACCGATACCCATCTGCCCCGGCGAATCGGCGACTCACTGAAACATGCCTACCACGGGGAGTTGGAGTTGCGTTACGACCAGGATGAACAATTCGTACGGGTCACATGGACCTGCTAAGCTCTGGTCCCGACCGTTAAGGAAAAGAGTATGACCCCCGACCAGATCAACGATGTGCCGCGGGCAGTTCGGTATGATCACACGTCCAGATCACTGCCTGTCGCCGACGGTGGGGCAATGATCGGTCTCACGCCAGGTGTGGCCATGGTACGACCGCTCTGGTCCTGTCCCAGTCGATGGATGCTTATCGCTGTGGCATCACTCAGCCTCGTGACCGGCACGACAGGACAGGCGACGACGTCCATTCCACAGGGCGCGGTCGTAGAGGTGGATCAGGCCACAGTCAACCAGCTCTTGGATGTGTTTCAGAAAGCTGAAGCAGGCCCGATCGCTGTGGGAGATCCGGACGGCATCATGGCGCTGTATGCAACCAATTACAATTATCATGGGTTGAAATACGCGGATGTGCGGAGGATCTGGTTCGACCTGTTCGAGGAATACCGTGATCTGAGCGAGGTGCATTTCTTTTCGAAAATCGTCAAGGTAGGATCGGGCTCCAACGCCATCATCGAAGTGACCTGCACGGGGAGCTTGTCAGGCCTTTCGAAGACCAGCGGCCTCCGGGTGCCGATCGACAGCTGGAACGAAGAAGTGCATTATCTGACGCTTGAGGGCGGCGTCTGGCGCATTCGCGGGAATGCCGCCGACCAGCCACGGGTCTTGCCGTTCGGCACGGCACCGCATCCGTTATTCTGAATCATGGAGAAGCGACAATGAGAATCGTGGCAGGCGTGGATTGGTCGGACGAAGCCTTTGCCGCCGTGGAACAGATCGGCCTATTGTACAAGCCGGACGAAGTGGTGTTAGTACATGGCGTGGATCTGGGGATGTTTCACTATCCCATCGTGGCGGAGGGCAGCCAACCTGCAAGGCTACGATGATTTCCGCCATGCCATGGAGGAGGCTGGTCGCCAGGCCGTTGAACGCGGCCGTGCCTTGCTGCCGACTGAGACTCCCTCCATCCGGAAATCGTGCGAAGTCCATCACCCAGCTTCCTTCATTCTCGACAGCGCCGCCACGGTAAAGGCTGACCTCATTGCAGTGGGCACGCACGATCACAGCCGGTTAACAGAAGTGTTTTCCGGGAGCATTTCGCACCGCATCCTGCTCCATTCCACGGTCCCGACTTTAATCGTGAAAGGAAAGGCTCGCCCCGTCAGCCGCGTCCTCATGGCGGTGGAAGGCCGCGAGGATGCGATCCGTCTGAAAACGTGGCTGACATCGCACCCCTTCAAGAACCCCGTCGCAGTCACCATCCTCTCGGTCGTCCCCTCGCTGCATATGGTCGACCCGCATCTGGTGGTGGGACTCGAAGGCTGGTCTGAGCAAAGTAAGCAACATGCTGAACAGATCGTGAAAGACACGGCCCGGGCGTTGGCAAGCCCGCAGTTCACGGTGTCGACTGATGTCCGCCTGGGTGATCCCGTGACGACCGTGTGCGAAGTGGGAAATAGCCACGACCTCATTGTGGTCGGTTCCCATGGACGCAAGGGACTCGATCGTTTCTTGCTGGGCAGCGTGTCGCACGGGATCGTGCATCGGGCCAGCTGCTCCGTGCTCGTTGTGCGCTGATCGCCCGACGCTCGTATAATTGACCTCCCCCAACGATTCTTCATGAAAGGATTCAGGGCTATGAACGTTCGAGTGATACTGAGCGCGCTGTTACTAGTGATGGGATGCAGCTCATGGGTCGCCGCACAGGCGGCGCGCGGGAACCCCCAAGCCGGCCAAGTGGTGTATGAGAAGAATTGCCTGCGTTGTCACGGTGAGAAGTTAGATGGAAACGGGCCGGAGGGGCAGTATCTCATCGTACGCCCGACAAACCTCCAGTCCATTACCTCGCGCGCCAAAACCGACTGGGAACTATTGATCACGATCTCGCACGGAGCAGCCTTTACCCCGATGCATGGGTTCCGGGGGAAGCTCACCGACCAACAATTAATGGATGTGCTGGCCTATGTGCGGATGATGGCGCCGTTCGACCAGCTCAGTTGACGTCCTGCGTCTGGCCTGCCCGCATTTGAGCGCGGCAGGCGAGCCGACCGGTGAACAAACGGACATCGGCGTCTTTGTCCGCCAAGGCTGTCCAAGTTGCGAAGCTGCGATGGAGTTCCTCAACAAACTTCAGCGCTAGCGGCCAGCCCCCGTGATGAGGACCTTCGTAATGAGATTGGCGCAATTCTCCCCTGGCGTCAGAGAGACCTGGCGACTTCTGCTACAGCCCAGATGAACGTTTAGCTCCGGCTCATTGCTCGGGCTACGGATTCGCAAGCAGTTTTCTCGTTTCCTGCCTCAGCCTCAATGGTCTATGCCTTGCAGAACCTCTGGCGAGGGGGATTCCTCGGTGCCTTGGACCACGATCATAAAATCCCGTCGGGAATGGGACACCGTTCCGCACCTCTACGACTACGAGGCCATTCATTCGCATTTCTCATGGGATCAGGCCCGACAAGAATTGGATGGGCTCCCCCGGAATCAAGGCCTCAACATCGCGCACGAGGCCGTCGATCGCCATGCCAACGGAGCCCTCGCGTCACATCTGGCGATCAGATGGTTGGGGAAGAACGGAACTGTCGAGGATTACTCCTACAGCCGGCTGAACGAGCTGACGAATCGGTTTGCCAATGTGCTTCAGCAATTGGGTGTCGGCAAAGGCGATCGTGTGTTTGTTCTGGCGGGACGGATTCCTGAACTTTACATCGCCGCGCTCGGGACCTTCAAAAACCGCAGCCTGTTCTGCCCTCTGTTTTCTGCCTTCGGCCCCGAGCCGATCCGGGCACGACTTAATATCGGCCAGGCGAAAGTCCTCGTCACCACCTCCTCGCTCTATCAACGAAAAGTGGCCGCTATTCGCGCGGCGATCCCGAGCCTTGAACAGATCCTGCTCATCGGAGAGGACCGGCAGCCCACCGCCACCGCTGGCACCGAGGACCTGACCGCCCTCATGCAACAGGCCAGTCCCTCCTTTACTATTGGGCCAACAGACCCGGAAGACATGGCACTGCTCCACTTTACGAGCGGCACGACCGGCACCCCCAAAGGCGCCATTCATGTCCATCAGGCAGTGGTCGCTCACCACATGACCGGCAAGTACGCGCTGGATTTCCACAAGGATGACGTGTTCTGGTGTACGGCAGATCCCGGGTGGGTCACCGGGACGTCTTATGGGATCATCGCGCCCCTGACGAATGGCATTACCAGCATCGTAGATGAGGGGGACTTCGATGCCGAACGCTGGTACCGCATCCTGCAAGAGGAACGTGTGAGCGTGTGGTACACAGCCCCCACCGCCATTCGCATGATGATGAAAGGCGGCGCCGAACTCGTCAGAAAATACAATCTTCGTCATCTTCGTTTTCTGGCGAGCGTGGGTGAACCCCTCAACCCTGAAGCCGTCGTGTGGGGACAAGAGGCTTTCGGCCAGCCCTTCCACGATAATTGGTGGCAGACCGAGACCGGCGGCATCATGATCGCCAATTATGCCGCCATGGACATTCGACCCGGTTCAATGGGACGCCCTCTGCCCGGTATTGAAGCCGCTATCGTGCACAAAACGGAGAACGGCACTGTCAACGTGATCGAGAAACCAGGCGAACAGGGGGAACTGGCCCTGCGTCCCGGTTGGCCCTCCATGTTCCGCGGCTATTGGAACGAACCGGAGCGTTATCAGAAATGCTTTGCCGGAGGCTGGTACCTCACCGGCGACCTGGCCAAGAGGGATGAAGACGGCTACTTCTGGTTCGTCGGCAGAGCAGACGACGTGATCAAGACCTCCGGCCACTTGATCGGCCCCTTCGAGGTGGAGAGCGTGTTGATCGAACACAAGGCCGTCGCGGAGGCCGGCGTGATCGGGAAGCCTGATCCCGTCGCCATGGAGGTGATCAAAGCCTTCGTGTCGCTCAAGGATGGATATGAGCCCAGCGAAGAATTACGCCGTGAATTGCTCGGCTTTGCCCGAGCACGACTTGGCGCCGCGGTGGCACCAAAAGAAATTGCGTTTCTCCCGACCCTGCCCAAGACGAGGAGTGGGAAAATCATGCGGCGATTGCTCAAGGCCCGTGAACTGGGCTTGCCGGAAGGGGATACGTCGACGCTGGAAGGATGAGCTTTCAGCGGCCAGCCTTCAGCAGTCAGCCTCGGAGAGAGTTCGCTTAGATCAGAAAGCTGATGGCTGACAGCTCGCACCGGAGATGGAGAAGAAATGGACGCCGTGGTAGACCGCGATCACGCCTTTGAGCTTCTCCGCCAGATGCTCCGCATCCGACGGTTTGAGGAGAAGTGCGCAGAACTATATAGCGGGGGCAAGATCCGAGGCTTCCTCCATCTCTACATCGGTGAGGAGGCGGTGGCGGTCGGAGCCATCCCCTGTTTCACGTCGGAGGATGCGATCGTCGGCACCTATCGAGAGCACGGCCATGCGCTGATACGGGGTACCCCGATGGGACCGCTGATGGCGGAACTGTATGGGAAAGCGAATGGCTGCGCGAGGGGACGCGGCGGATCCATGCACTTCTTCGACGCTGCACGCCGCTTCTATGGAGGTCTGGCGATTGTCGGCGGAGGGCTACCGGTCGCGGTCGGACTCGCGCTGGCCGACCACATGCAGCAACGCCAGCGAGTGACCGCCTGCATCTTCGGCGACGGCGCTGTGGCCGAAGGAGAGTTTCACGAGTCCCTCAATCTCGCCGCGCTCTGGAAGCTCCCGGTGCTGTTCCTCTGTGAGAACAATCTCTATGCGATGGGAACTGCGCTCGGACGGCACCAATCCCAGCCCGACATCGCCCGCAAGGCCGACGCCTATGCCATTCCGGCCGAAGCCGTGAACGGGATGGACGTCCTCGCGGTGGAAGCAGCCACGAGTAAAGCCGTCAATTTCGTTCGCGCGGGCCATGGGCCCTATCTTCTTGAATACCGTACCTACCGGTTTCGTGCCCATTCGATGTACGATGCGGAGCTCTATCGGACGAAGGACGAGGTCGCCCAATGGAAGCAGCGTGACCCTATCCCCCTCTTCCAGCAACAGCTCCGCGCCGAAGGGTACTTGACCGATGCCGATCTCGACAATATGGAAACCGCCATTGCGGCCGAGATTGCAGAAGCCGTGTCGTATGCCGAGTCGGGTCAGTGGGAACCGCTGGAAGATCTCACGAAGGACCTGTATACACCGGCGAAGCCGGCAGGCTAGAGGTGCGAGGCGAGAGGCTTAGGGGCGGATTCCGTTTACACCCCTTGCCTCTGGCCAAGAGGAACTTGATGGGGAAGATAACCTACAGAGAAGCCGTTCGCGCCGGATTGCGTGAGGCACTCCAGAGCGATCCGCGCGTATTCCTCATGGGGGAGGACGTTGGCAAGTATGGCGGAACCTATGCCTGTAGCAAGGGGTTTCTGGATGAGTTCGGGCCGGAGCGCATCCGGGATACTCCCCTGTCCGAGAGCACCTTCGTCGGCGCCGGCATCGGAGCCGCTCTGGGCGGCATGAGACCGATCGTGGAAGTGATGACGGTGAATTTCAGCCTGCTCGCCCTCGATCAGATCGTCAACAATGCAGCCACGATCCGCCATATGTCCGGCGGACAGTTCAGCATTCCCCTCGTCGTACGGATGGCCACGGGCGCAGGCCGGCAGGTGGCCGCTCAACATTCGCATAGCCTCGAAGGCTGGTACGCCCACATCCCCGGAATCACAGTGCTCGCGCCTGCCACCGTCACGGACGCCCGAGGCATGCTGCTTGCGGCACTCCAACAGCCGGACCCAGTCTTTATCTTCGAGCATGCCTACTTGTACCCGCTCGAAGGCGAACTCGACGAGAGCGCCCTCCCCGTCGATCTGACCCACGCGGCAATCCGACGAGCCGGGACAGACATCTCGCTAATCACGTTCGGGGGCTCTCTCTGGAAAGCGCTCGAAGCCGCAGACCAACTCACTCAGGAGGGCATCTCGGCCGAGGTCGTTGATCTCCGGATACTCCGGCCACTCGACATCTCAACGGTCTTGACCTCCGTGCGGAAAACGCACCGCGCGGTCGTGATCGACGAAGGGTGGCGCACCGGCAGTTTTGCCGCCGAAGTATCTGCACAGATCATGGAAGGCGCGTTTTATGATCTGGATGGCCCGGTCGCCCGGGTCTGCAGCGTCGAGGTGCCAATCCCCTATCCAAAACACTTGGAAGACGCGGCTCTGCCTCAGCCGGAGAAAATCGTAAAGGCGGTCCGTTGTCTTATGGGGCGGTAAGGGAACAGTCTTTCACGTTCGGTGTCTTGACATACGTCATTCGCAATTTGGATGGGAACTGAAACGATTGACGCATGACGGTTGATGAGGTTCGACGATGGCTGAGTTTGTGATGCCCACCCTCGGCTCAGATATGACCGAAGGGACTCTTGTCGAATGGAAAAAGAAGGTGGGCGAACTGGTGGTCAAAGGCGAGATTATCGCGGAAGTGGATACCGAGAAGGCCGCGATCGAGATCGAATCCTTCCACTCTGGGGTCATCGAACAACTGCTTGCGAAACCCGGCGAGCGCGTTCCGGTCGGCAGGGTCATGGCAATCATCCGAGAAGAGGGAACTCAGGCTCAACCGGCCGTTCAAGCTCCCGCATCCGCACCTCCCCTGCAAACGGTCTCGCTGAAGAAACAGGTTTCATCGCTTCCTCCTGCACCTCCGCCGATTGCAGCACCGGTTACAAAGCCTGGACGCCTTCGCATCTCGCCTGCGGCGCGAAAGCTCGCCGGTGAATTAGGAGTGGATCCCGCCACCGTTCAGGGGAGTGGTCCCGACGGCGCCATCACCCTGGACGACATTCAACGCGTCGCCCAGGCACAACGCCAACAACCCTCCGCGCCCCCTGCCTTTGCCGGAGAAACCGGCGATCGCCAGGCCAGGATGCGACAGACCATTGCAGCCGCCATGGCGCGATCAAAGCGGGAGATCCCTCATTACTATCTGAGCACCACCATCGACATGGGCCGGGCTATGACGTGGCTCAAAGAAGAAAACCTCAAACGGCCGGTGACGGACCGGCTGTTATACGGCGTCTTGCTGATCAAAGCCGTGGCCCTGGCGCTGCGGCAGGTACCGGAGTTGAATGCGCTGTGGAAAGAAAACGCCGCAGTTCAGAGCCCCGACATCCACGTCGGCGTGGCAATTTCCATCCGGCAAGGAGGCCTCGTCGCGCCGGCCATTCACAATACGGACAAGCGAAGCCTTGGTGAACTCATGAGCAGCTTCCAGGATGTCGTGAAGCGGGCTCGTGCCGGGACGTTACGGAGTTCGGAATTGTCCGATCCGACCATCACGGTCACCAGCATGGGCGAACAGGGAGTGGAAACCGTGTTCGGCGTGATCTATCCGCCGCAGGTCGCCTTAGTCGGTTTTGGAAAAGTTGTGGATCGCCCGTGGGTCATCGAGGGACAGGTGGTCTCGAGGCCGGTCCTGACCGCAAGCCTGTCCGCAGATCATCGCGTGACCGACGGCCACCGCGGCGGGGTCTTTCTTTCAGCCATCGATCGTTTGCTGCAGGACCCAGGGCAGCTATGAACAACCCGCTCATGCCGGATGAAATCAGACAGACGATCCTTCGCCTCCTTGGCGAGATCGCACCGGAGGCGGATTTGACGGCCTTGAAGCCAGGCGTCAGCTTCCGTGATCAGCTGGATATTGACTCGATGGACTTTCTAAATCTTGTGATCATGATCCACAAAACCTTTGGCGTGGAGATCCCGGAAGCCGACTATCCGAAGTACGGCACGCTCGACGGCTGCGTGGAGCAGTTGTCGGACAAGCGAGCGACATGACCCTCTTTCCCCTTACCGCCGATCAGACGATTCTCAAGGTCCTCGTCGGCTCCCATACGCACGGGCCCGCAGGCCTGGAGCGCGACAAGGACTTCCGGAGCGCCTTCGTCATGCCGACCGCGGACATGTTTCAGCTGGGGTTCAAATACGACGGCGACGCGATATTGATCACAGCAAGTCGAGTGGGTGACCGAGCATGAAACAGATCCGCCCATTGTTCCAACCGCCTCCGGCATCCGGGAGTCTGGAGTCGGGACCGGTCATCCTGCGCGACGGCACGACCGCATCCCTCCGCCCCACCCGTGCGGAGGACCGGGCGATGATGCAAAGGCTTCATCGATCGATTGTCACCGGCATCCAGGCGTCATCGGTTCTTTTCTGAAACCGCGCCTCCTGCCGACACCATCGCGTCGCTCTGTGACTCCTCGAACCCCTCCAGGCAACTCACCATCATGGTCACGAGGACCCTCGCTGGTCAGCCGCGCATCATCGCCGCTGGTTCCTATTGGGCGCGGACCGCCGACCAGGCTGAGGTGGCCATGGCAGTTGACGACGACTTTCATGGGAAAGGTCTGGGAACGATCCTGCTCGAACGGTTGGCGATGCTGGCCATACATCGAGGCTTCACCAAACTGTGGGCGGTCACACACACTGACAATCTGGCGATGAGAGAAGTCTTCCGGGAATCCGGGTACCCGGTCCATGAAACCTATGAAGGCGGCGACATGCAAGTCGGGCTCTCGCTACACCAGACCGAGAGCACGACGACCCGCTTGGAGTTGCGCGAGCGTATCGCCACGACCGCTTCGCTTCGTCCGTTCTTCTATCCTCGTTCCGTGGCTGTAATCGGAGCGTCCCGCGATCCCAAAAGCATCGGCTACCGAATCGTCGAAGCCCTCGCCGGCAACCGGTTTCGCGGCGCCATCTATCCTGTAAACCCCAAGGCGGCAACCATTGCTGGCTTGACCGCCTTCTCGTCCGTCATAGCAATCCCCGACGTCGTCGATCTGGCGGTGATTGTCGTGCCGCGTGATGCGGTACTGCCGGTCATCAACGACTGTGCCGGCAAAGGCATCGGCTCCGTGATCGTGATCTCCTCAGGCTTTGCCGAATCAGGGCCAGAAGGAAAGCAGGCCCAGGACCGACTCCTGGAGGCGGTCCGTCAACAGGGCATGCGCATGATCGGGCCGAACTGTTTCGGGCTGCTGAATACCGATCCGGCCATCCGTCTCAACGCCACGTTCACGTCGGCCTTTCCTCCCTCCGGCCGCATGGCCATGGCCTCCCAGAGCGGCGCACTGGGACTCGCGATCCTCGCCGCGGCCCATCGACTGCAGCTGGGCGTGTCCTCCTTCGTGAGCCTGGGAAATAATGCCGATGTCTCCACGAACGATCTTCTGCAATATTGGGAAGACGACCCTTCAACCGACCTCATTCTCCTGTACCTGGAGTCCTTCGGGAATCCCCGACGCTTTGCGAGAATTGCACGTCGCGTCGCTCGCCGCAAACCGATCGTGGCGATCAAATCAGGCCGGAGCCTTGCCGGACGGCGCGCGGCCAGCTCGCACACCGCCGCGCTCGCGTCGAGCGAGGTGGCCGTGGAGACACTCTTTCAGCAGTCCGGAGTGATCCGTGCAGATACCTTGGATGAGCTTTTCGCACTGGCCCGGGGACTTGCCGATCAACCCCTGCCCAAAGGAAAGCGCGTCGGCATCATCACCAATGCCGGCGGCCCTGCCATCCTCTGCACCGACGCCTGCGAAGAGGGCGGGCTGTCCGTTCCCGAACTGTCCAAGGCGACCACCGCCGCCCTGTCAGCCTTCTTACCTCCCGCCGCCTCGGTGAAGAACCCGGTCGATCTGATCGCATCCGCCACTCCGGACCACTATACAAAGCGATCACCACCCTCCTCGCCTCCAAAGAAGTCGATGCCCTGATTGTCCTCTACATGTCCGTAACAGTCGGCGACGCGGCGGGAATTGCGAATGGAATCTTGCGCGGGATCTCCACAGCCAGACAAGCCGGTGGCACCGACATCCCGATCTACATCTGTTGGATGGCGGAAGGCGATCTCGAACGGACCTTTCAGACAGCCAGTGAGAAAATCCCCACATTTCCATTGCCCGAACATCCAGCAGTCGTGCTCAGCAAAGCTTCCCGGTACGAAGCATGGCGCACTCAGCCACTCGGCATGATTCCGGATTTCGACGATATGGACATCGGCACCGCGCGAGCCATCTGCGCCAAGGTCCTGTCTCAAGAAGGGCCCGGTTGGCTGACCGTCGAGGACACCAGAGCCCTCCTCGCGTCAGCGAAACTCCCTGTGGCGCAGGGCGGAGTCGCGAAGACCGCGGACAAGGCAGTGGCATTGGCCTGTGAGGTGGGATTTCCCGTCGCCGTCAAGCTCGCGTCACACCAGATCCTGCACAAGACCGAGATGGGCGGCGTGCATCTGAACCTGGCTGATAAACAAGCCGTGAGGAATTCGTTCGAAGCGATTCGGGCCAGGCTCGCACAGGAAAACAAACTGGATGCGATGGAAGGTGTGCTCGTGCAGCCGATGCTGTCAGGCGGGGTCGAAGTGATGGTCGGCGTCACCCATGACCCGCTCTTCGGCCCCTTGATTGCGTTCGGACTTGGCGGGATTCATGTGGAGATTCTGGGCGACGTACGGTTCAGGATTACCCCCCTCACCGACCGCGATGCAGCTCAGATGGTGCGAGAGATAAAGGGCTATCGATTGCTGCAAGGCTACCGAGGCCACCCTGCAGCGGATGTGGAGGCGATCGAAGAGGTGCTGTTGCGTCTCTCTCGCCTCGTCGAAGAAATCCCTGAGATCAGCGAACTTGACTTGAATCCGATCTTCGCTCTTCCGCCAGGCCAAGGCTGCCGGATCGTGGATGCAAGAATCCGCGTTGAGAATCTGAAGGGGTAGGCGGTGTTTTGAAGAGTGCCTTACGGATCATCGCAACGTCTTCAGCCAGGCCTGGATATCAGCCATCTGTTGTTCCGTCAAGGCGTCCTTTAACGGCGGCATCACGTGTCGCCCTTCGGACACGGTCTTCCAGAATGCCTGCTCGTTCGACAGCACGGGATTGCCTGCCAATCGAGGACCGATGCCTCCTGTCGCTCGTGGGCCATGACAGACGACGCAACTGGCGTTGTAGAGTTCTTCGCCTCGTGTGCTATCCCCCGTGGGATGCCTCGACGTCATCCCGCTCGAACTATTTTTATCGGCCCCCTGTGGGCTACCGTCGCTCGCCCGAGCGAGATGGCCGTCCACGTTGATGGAGGCTCCCAGGAACGACATCGAGAGTGCACAGCAGATCAACAATTCTTTGCATGGGCATGGTTCCATCTCCCTTCCCTCCATCACGGAAGCGCTGCGTCATTTGCGTTTCGCGGAGCACTCGCTCCTGAGGAGAGCCCGATACGCCACGTGTCGGCGAGTTCCCTGCCAGCTTCGCCGGCAACGAGCGTCGTTTCAATATCAGAGCTTATTGTGATTTCAGTTGTTCTGCACTCAACATGATCAATTCGATCTCCTCCGTAATCTCTTCCTGACGCAGAATGTTTCTCCTGAGTCGCAGCTCGGAAGTTTCCTTTTCGAGGCGATGCAAGGCCCCTTCCAGGTGCGTGAGCCTTTCACGACTCTCCGCCATCAGCGCCGAGTAGAAGATCTTGTGCAAGATGGCAAATAAATAGAGATCGACCAGTTCGGCAATAAAAACGCGGGGAGGCAGTGTCAAGAGTGGAGCTGTGGCGCCGCCCGTTTCAACGCGCGGCACGGTTTCAAACGGCCGCAACGGTTGGATGGTAATACCGTCCGTACCGGCCGCGCGATAGACCACGGTGATTACAAGTGTCCGGTTGTCTTGCTGTTCTCGCCGAAGTTCCTGAATGCGCTGCATGAGCGCGACCAACACGATCCGGATTTCCTCAGAAACGGTCGGCCCATCGATGGCGGCGACCAGACGAGGATCTCCGACCATGCGGCCCGACAGTTTGCGCCCCACGGCAATCGCCACAGGCGCCTTGTCGCTCACCGTGCGAAGATGCCGCTCGAACCCGGCCAGCAGCCGCGCATTATAATCGCCGCAGAATCCCCGCTCCGACCCGATCACCAGATATAGCGGCGTTCCGCCTCGGTCCTTAGGCAGGGCTTCAGGATGGAAGGCGAGAAAGTCTTTGGCCGCCGTCTCCATGCTCGTGACCACCCGCTGCTGGGCGGAGAGGAGGCGGGTCAACTTATGGATCTCCATCACCGCCAAGTTGTTCATGGCGCCCATAATCTCGCTGATCTCGCCGAGGGTGCGAATGTGGTCTTCGATGTCGTGCCGTTTGCTCACAGGGATTGATGCTCCCTGAGCCATTGACCCACGCCTTGCGTCCATTCCTCTTCGCTGGCCTCCAGTGTGAGACCGCTCTCTTTCACGCGCGCGGCCAGATCCTCGAGCAAAACGGGGATTGACGCCGGAGGAACCTTGTCGAACTGACCGTGATTGAACCCTGTCAGCCAGGCCAGATGAAACTCGATGGGCAAGGGGGACAGCCGGTCCTGTTTCAGTAATTCTCGCAAGACACGGCCGCGGGCGATCTTCGCTTCCATCGACGCCTCAAGACGCGACCCGAATCGGGTAAAGACTTCCAATTCGAGGAATTGGAGATAATCCAGCTTCATGCGCCCGGCTTTTTCTTTGATTCGGTTGTGCTGTCCCTTCCCGCCGACACGTGACACGGATTTCGTCACGTCGATGGCGGGAAGAATGCCGGACACGAAGAGGCGTTTATCGAAATAAATCTGTCCGTCGGTGATCGAAATCAGATTCGTGGGAATATAGGCGGCGATTTCTCCCTCCTTCGTCTCGACGATTGGCAAGGCCGTCATACTGCCCCCTCCATGTGCCGGAGCGAGACATGTTGAGCGTTCGAGTAGACGTGAGTGGAGAAAAAATATATCGCCCGGATAAGCCTCGCGCCCCGGAGGACGGCGGAGCAGCAGCGAGAGTTCGCGATAGGCTTCCGCGTGCGTGCTCAGATCGTCGTAAATCACCAGCGTATCGTTGCCCTGCCACATCCAGTATTCAGCCACCGCGCATCCCGCGAACGGAGCCAGGAACTTGAGGCCTGGCAACGACGTCGCCTCCGCGACGACGAGAACGGTATGGTCCAACGCACTGTACTGCCGGAGGATCTCGATCGTGTCGACAACGCTAGACCGCTTCTGTCCGACCATGACATAGACACAGCGCACGCCTCGGCCTCGCTGATTGATGACGGCATCAATGGCCAAAGAGCTTTTCCCAAGCCCGTTGTCGCCGATAATCAATTGGCGTTGGCCCTTGCCAATCGGAATCAGCGTGTCCACGATCTTGTTGCCCGTATACAGCGGTTTATGGACGAAGTCGCGAGCTGTAATCGGCGGCGAGAGGATGTCCAGCGGACCATTGGCCGAACATTCCGGCCGGTCCAATCCATCGAGTGAGTTCCCCAAGGGATCGATGACCCGTCCGATCAGTGCGTCCCCGGTCGGAACGCCCATACGCCGGCCGGACAGATGCGCGATCGTACCGGCAGTCAGTCGGCTGGTCTGTTCGAGAAGGATCGCGCCGACGACATGCGTTTCTAGCTGGAACACCATCGCGCGACTGCCGTCTTCGAGATCCAGGATCTCATCCATCGCGGCGGAGGGCAGGCCCTCGATCCAGGCGATGCCATCCCCGACCGCAACCACGATCCCCTGTTCGTCCACCCGCAGGCCGAACCGATAGTCGCGGAGCCAGGCCGCCTGACCCGCCAACAGCTGATTTGGTGCCATTGGTCGACTAGACATGGTGTGACGATTCGGTAAAGAAGCTCATTTCGTCCTGCACATTGGCATGGAGTACCCAGGATCCAAAACTGATCCGCAACCCGGCGATGAGAGGCCTGTCTTCAAGAAACTCGCAGACGACATCGCGTCCTGCCAACGTTCGGCAGGCGTGGCAGAGTAGTTCACGCTGGCCCGTGTCGAGTGGATAGGCACTCGTGATTTTCATCGTAAGCCCTATCGTGGCCGAGACAGCCCGGATAGCCTCCATCTGATCGTGGGGCAGGTTTGGAAGATCCTGCCTCACCATGTCGATGATCTTCCGTTCCAACTCCGGCCCGCCAAGACGTGACAAGAGTCGACTCGCGAACGCCCCACCCTGCGCGATCGCAGTGGCCTCGGCCTGCTGTGCGAAGTCTTTCAGCCGCCGTTGTTCTACCGCCGCGGCTTTTTCCCTTTCCTGATCGAGTTCGACACGAAGATCTTTCAGCAGCCGTTTCCGTTCCACGCTGATCTCGTCACGTAGCTGTGCCCGCGCCTTCTCCCGTTCTTGTTCCCATTCTGTGAGGCGATTTTCATATTGGCTCTGAAGAGCTTGCGCTTCGCTCCTCGTCGTTTCTGCTTCCGACAATGTCTTTTGAATGGCCGCCTTGCGCTGGGCGATTACGTTCATCACCGGTCGATAGAGAAATCGGTTGAGGATCCAGATGAGGACCACAAAGTTGACGAGTTCGAGTATGAACGTTGTCCAATTTAGTTCCACGGATCACCCTCCACCGTCTCCGCATTAACAGCACGAGAATGCGTTCACCACTTATTGGTCACGGCTTCAGCATGTATTCGAGCAATGGATTTCTGAACAGAATGATGAGGACGATCACCAGACAGTAGATCGCCAACGATTCAATCATGGCCAGGCCGATGAAGAGGGCTCGCGTAATCGAACGCTCCGCTTCAGGTTGTCGTGCCAGCGCTTCCAATGCCTGGCTGATCGCGCGTCCCATCGCCATCGCAGGAATCATGGTTCCGATTGCAATGGCCAACGCGGCAACGACCGTCGAGGCGAGGGCAAACCAGCTGATGTCACGCATGATTACTCCTGTACTTGAGGTTGTTGCGATTGTTGTGAATGGATCGCGCCGGCGATGTAGATCAACGCGAGCATGCCAAAGATATAGGCCTGGATCAGCGCTTCAATGATGTGCAACATCAACAAGGGGATCGGCACCAGAAAGCCCGCTACGAGAAGCACCAACAGTGCGGCCATTTCAAGGCTCATGATGTTGCCAAACAGCCGGACGGCAAGGGCCAGAGTGCGGGTGAGTTCGCTCATGAGGTGGAACGGGAGCATGAGCGGCATCGGGGCCAAGTAGTGACGCAGATATGCCCTGATTCCTTCCGCGCGAATGCCGAACCAATGGACTGATAGAAACACGAGCACGGCCAATGCCGCGGTCGTCGATAGGTCGCCGGTCGGGGCATAGACACCAGGAATTAAACCGGACAGGTTGGCCACCATGATGAATAGCCACAGAGTGGCGATGAATGGGAGGAGTCGCGTCGTTTGTGCGGGCAGCACGGCTCGAATCGCTTCATCCGCCGCATTGAGCAGCCCTTCCAACACCACTTGGACCGGCCCCGGATCGAGGCTCAGCCGCCTGGTCGCGATCCAGGATCCCACCGTGAGAGCTAACATGATGCTCCACGTGGTGAGGACCGGCTCTGCGAGGAAGACGGGTCCCAGCTGAACCCCTGTCCCTCTAAACAGATCAGACGATCCCATCCTCTACTCCTTTACATTCAAATAGACGCTCACGGCGCCGACACCCACACCGAGGACAATCAAGCTCAGCGTCCAGCGCATCGAATACCCGGCGGACAAACCGTCCAGCCACCGACCGACATACGCACCGACGATCACGGGCACAACAAGCAGCAAGCCCAGGGTCCCCAGATAGACCGTCTGTCTCAGAAGGGTGGGCCGGTCATGTTCCGCTTGCTTCATGCGACGGATCTGCTTGTCCACTTCCTCCTTCAACTGGTTCTCGTTTTTCATGACGCAGCATACTCCCCACGGCCCATTCGCCAGAGCCGCTTGAACATCTCCTCTTCCAGCCGATGCAGACTGTCTTTGATCGTGCGCAGGGCGGTCTCTTCTGTGACCAACTGCTCTTCGAGAGCCTGGCTGATCCGGACATACTCATCGTCATGGATGTATCGTCGCGCGCTCAGATAAAGGTTGTTGTCGACACAATAGAGCAGGCCGCGCGGCACAGCCAGGAAATGCCAGCGGTCGTCCGTGGTCCGATAGCGCGCGAGTCCGAAGGCCAACACCGTCATCATTCGTGCATGGTCGGCGAGAATCCCGAATAGACCCGAGTCGTCCTGACCCACAAAACTCGTGACCTGGTCGATCCGCTCGTAGTGCGTCGCATCCTGCAGATGGAGGACGAAGGACTTCATACCTGCATGCCTTTCATTGACCCACGCATGTAGCACCGATCCTCCGACACATCGTCGTATTCCCCACGCAGGAACGCCTCACAGTCGAGGAGCGTGTCGGCCAAAGACACAGAGACACCTTGAATGCCGGTCAGCTCCGCGGTGACATGGAATGGCTGAGTCAGGTACCGTTGGAGCTTGCGTGCGCGGACCACGATACGCCGGTCCGTCTCGGACAGTTCTTCGATGCCGAGCATGGTGAGGATATCTTCAAGTTCCCGATACCGTGCAAGGTGCTCTCTTACTCCTTCGGCAATCCGATAGTGCCGATCTCCCAGAAAATGGCGGTCCATTAGCTTGCTCGTAGACTGCAGCGGCTCCACGGCCGGATAGATTCCTTTACTGGCCTGAGCACGGGTCAGGATGACAAGCGTGTCCAGGTGATTCAGGATGCCGCTCACGGCAGGATCCGTCATATCATCAGCCGGAACATAGACGGCTTGTACGGATGTGATTGCACCCTTCGTGGTGGAAATAATGCGCTCCTGCAACTCCGCGACTTCAGTCATCAAAGTCGGCTGGTATCCCACCGTCGCCGGCATCCGTCCCAACAGACCTGAGATTTCACTGCCGGCCTGCACGAAGCGGAACACGTTGTCCATGAGAAACAGCACATCCTTCTGGAGCGTGTCGCGGAAATATTCTGCATAAGTCACCGCGGCCAGTCCTACCCGGAACCGCACTCCGGGAGATTCGTCCATCTGTCCAAAGACCATCACCGTCTGAGGCATCACCCCGGCTTTCTGCATCTCATGCCAGAGCTCATGGCCCTCCCGGATCCGTTCACCCACCCCGGCGAACACAGACACCCCGTGATGCAACGCCACAATGGCGTGCATAAACTCCGTGAGAAGCACGGTTTTCCCAATACCGGCACCGCCAAATAATCCGGTCTTGCCGCCTCGGATAAACGGAAAGAGCAGATCCATCACCTTGATGCCGGTCTCAAGAATGCCACTCGCAGATTTCGTTTCGTGTAGAGGAGCCGGTTTGGCAAGAATGTTGCGAAACTCACGGGTCGCGAGGGCCGGTCCTCCATCCAATGGCTCACCAAACAGGTTCAACACTCGACCAAGGCAATCAGGAGCAACAGGCACGTGTACGGGCGCGCCCGTATCGAACACGGGCATGCCCCGACGCAATCCGCTGGTTCGATGCAGCGTGATGGCACGCACGTGCCGCTCATCGAGGTGCTGATAGACCTCGAAGGTGTACGTCTCATGGTTCATCGTGGAACGCAACGCTCGGTGCAATGGAGGAAGATGGTTGCACGAGATGTCGACGACAGGTCCGTGGACCTTGTCGATCATTCCGACAGGAAGGTCCTTGGTCTGGGTAGAAGAAACGAGATCCTGGACTGGATTCATGGCGAAGTTCTCTCCTCGTCGCGCATCACACCCGAAACAGGTGGCCGATCTGATAATCTTGCCGCATGGGTGTATCGCTCATATCAGTCCTGCTTGCTATCTAGTAGATGATCGGCGGTCGCTTGTCATCTATGACCAGCATCAGTCGGCGATGCTTCAGTGGTCGATCCGGATCCCGGGTATAGTGTGACAAATCTTCTGAAACTTCCGTGCGGCTCAGGGGAACTGAAATCTGCTGCCTCATATGGAGCACGCGCGTTTCGATGGAGAGGTCTACTAACTCGGCATTGCAGCCCGTCACTTCCGCATTCAAGGCCTGCTCGTCGAGAAAGTGGACCGTCACCCGTTCCTGCGGATCAATCCACTGAACGATCTTCTTCAGTTTTTCCTCATTGGTCATAGTTGCCTCCTCTTCCGCCCCGCATGCGTCGGCATAAACCACATATGCACTGGCACCGTAAACCGTGATGGCCTCCCGAGTCTAAGAACAGATTCCAGAAACTGTTCCTTGGAGATTCGCCGTCGGTCTATCTCATTCATTGAGATGGGCTCTTAAAGGAGCCCCCGCGCCGAATCATAGCGAGGTAGGCCAACGTATCGTTGAGTTCCTGAGTCGTCATCGTGGTGTCGGGGAACATGCCTGTGCCGGGATGGCCTTCGCGTATGGCCTTGAATCGGGCTTTGTCTGTGGTCAATCGAAGCGTCTTCCGATTCCTGAGGTCGGCTGGTGGAGGATTGAGTTGATCGATGAGCGCCGCGGTGTCGGCTGCGAGTTGCGGCCGTTGATCCTTATTCCCGTCAATGCCATGGCAGTAGTAGCAGACGCCCTTCCCGTTGAAGACCGCTCTGCCCCGCTCTGCATCGCCTTGGTCCTTCGCGCTCTTGTTCGACGACTGGGAACCGGCCCAGGCATTCATCTCAGACATGTGCGTGAACTGGATCGCCAGCCAACCTACGAGCAGGGAGGCCGGCAAGAGAGAATCCCGCAAGAATCTTACGCGTCGAGTCAGTCATTACATCACCTTTTCGATGGATCTCTGTCAGTGCTGCCCGCAACAGAGCTTGTATCTCTCCTCCGGGATGTTATTCATGTTCCGAAAGACTGCTTCCCGCTCGTCCTCACTGGTCACCTGATCGATGGAGGGATAGAGCACCCTTTCTTCCTTCATGTTGTGGGGGCCTAGCAAATTCAATAGCGCCTGTTCCTCTTGATCGGTGTCCGGATTCTGCTCCGCCACCTTCTGGTGAATGGCTTCAAGCTGCTGCCCGATCTGGCGATGTTCGTTCCGCATCACAAAGGTCGGCCCGCCCTCAGACAGGCCGGTTTTCTCTTCCCAGAGAGGAAATAGTAGTTCCTCTTCCCACACGATATGCCGCTGCAAACCGAACTTGAAGTCTTTGAAGGCCTCCTTCGCCTTAGCGAAATCGGACCGTTTCAGCTGTTGAAAGGTCTTGAACAATTCATCCAAACGATCATGGTCCTGCTCATAAAACCCGCTGATTGTCTTTTCACTCATAGGGTCCCCCTTATTCCTGCAAGCGAAGAGCATATGGCATATAGGCTCATGCGCATCGCTTCAGACAAGAGCGAACAGCCATCAGCTCCTAATCAATTCTTGCCATCTGCTATTCGCCATCGCCATAGCTCTCTCTCCGAACACGCTTCACGAACCGCTTTTGACTTTAAACTCCAGATGACAGGCCACGCAGGCCTTCAGCACGTTATTAATTGCGGCAAGATCTGTTTCAGATCCTTCGTGGATATGCGCTCCAACTCTTCCGCCGCTTCGTGATGCGCCATGGCCAAGTCGTGATAGGCGGGCGGAAAATTCTCTGGCTGCTGCTGCGCCATCGCCTGCCGATGCATGAAAATCCCAGATGCGATTCAGTCAGGCCCTTTGCCAACTCTAATCCTCTTCAACCAACGCGTTCACGATCACCTGGATCGTTTCAGATGCTGCAACATCACCGCACGATGTTCTTTCCCAGCCGATGACGATAGTGGAATGGGATGCCTGGTATCGGATTATATATGGATTGGCTGCTGCTCCTCTCATGTTCTACCTCGTCAACCACGAATAACATAGCACAAATTCCTCCAGAGCCCCCACTCAAGAAGCCTTTTTCTCTCTATATAATGGTAGATGGAGAAACCCAGATCATTTTGAACCATTATCAATAAAATCAATCGTTTAGAGTAATCAGGCCATCTTTTCTGCCTTTTTCACTTGGTCCCAGTAGGCATTCACTCTTCCCTGAATATGGGAGATCGCTCCCTTCTGCACCGTCGGTTCGAACAGATGCCGGAACCGGCCCTGCAAATTGAGGTATTCCTCAACCGGCTTACGCTTAGGGATGTAGGTGTGGGTGACTTCTCCGTTGATCGCCTCTTTCAACGGCCAGAGACCTGTTTCCACCGCAAGCTTGGCAACCTCCGGAGTCTCTCCCGGATCGTAGAGCCAGCCGGTGGGGCAGCTGAAAGCGCATAACAGTTACCGTGAATTTCCGCTCGCGCAATTTTTCTTCCAGATCCAATTACCGCGCGCACTCGCATATAGCGTTTGTGCGCCGCCAGATCTCAAATGTCTTTCTTCTCTGCGTTGTGCCGCCGGTGCTGCAGCTGCAGGCATGTTCGTCCGTGCCCGTAGGTTCGCAGAGAGCTGCGCACCGGTATTGCCATAGCCTCGTTGTCGTAGCAAAAATAATAAAGTCAGTTTTCTTGATGCGCTCGATGTCATAGAGCCATTCGTATCAGCCATCTCTCAGCACCACACTTTATAGCGCCTGTTCCTCTTGATCGGTGTCCGGATTCTGCTCCGCCACCTTCTGGTGAATGGCTTCAAGCTGCTGCCCGATCTGGCGATGTTCGTTCCGCATCACAAAGGTCGGCCCGCCCTCAGACAGGCCGGTTTTCTCTTCCCAGAGAGGAAATAGCAGTTCCTCTTCCCACACGATATGCCGCTGCAAACCGAACTTGAAGTCTTTGAACGCCTCCTTCGCCTTGGCGAAATCGGACCGTTTCAGCTGTTGAAAGGTCTTGAACAACTCATCCAACCGATCATGGTCCTGCTCATAAAACCCGCTGATTGTCTTTTCACTCATAGGATCCCCCTTATTCCTGCAAGCGAAGAGCATATGGCATATAGGTGATAGCGTATGGTTTCAGACAAGAGCAAACAGCCATCAGCTCCTAATCCATCCTATGCCATCAGCTATACGCCATCGGCCATACGCTCTTCTCTCCTGAAACACGCCTCACGAACCGGTTTTGACTTTAAACTCCAGATGACAGGCCACGCAGGCCTTCAGCACGTTATTATATTGCGGCAAAATCTGCTTCAGGTCCTTCGTGGGAATGATGCGCGCCAACTCTTCCGCCGCCTCGTGATGCGCCATGGCCAAGTCGTGATAGGCGGGTGGAAAATTTTCTGGCTGCTGCTGCGCCATCGCCTGCCGATGCATGAAAAATCCCAGATGGGATTCGGTCAGGCCCTTTGCCAACTCATAGTCCTCTTCGACCAACGCGTTCATGATCACCTGAATGGTTTCCAGGTGCTGCAACATCACCGCACGATGTTCTTTCCCAGCCGATGACGATAGTGGAATGGGATGCCTGGTATCGGAGGTGAGATAGGGGTTGGAGCGCTGTTCCCCGCGGTAAGGATCTACCTCGGTGCAACCAGCGAATAACACAGCAAAAACTCCTCCGAGGACTGCCACTCGATGAAGGGCGGATTTCTCTATATATAATGGTAGTGGTCTAACCCAGGGCATCTCGAACCTCTCTCAATGAAATCAATCTGTTAGTGCCATCAGGCCAGGTTTTCAGCCTTTTTTACTTGCTCCCAGTAGGCATTCACCCTTCCCTGAATATGCGAGATCGCTTCGCTCTGCACCGTCGGTTCGAACAGATGTCGGAACCGGCCCTGCAACTTGAGGTACTCTTCAACCGGCTTGCGCTTGGGAATGTAGGTGTGGGTGACTGCTCCGTTGATCGCCTCTTTCAAGGGCCAGAGACCTGTCTCGACCGCCAGCTTGGCCACTTCCGGAGTCTCTCCCGGATCGTAGAGCCAGCCGGTGGGACAGGCGGAGAGCGCGAGGAATAGCTTCGGTCCCGTGAATGCGGCCGCGCGCGCGAATTTCTCCTCCAGATCCAGCGGGTACCGCGGCGCGACGGTCGCGATATAGGGCGGTTTGTGCGCCCGCCAGATTTCGAAGATGTCTTTCTTCTCCTGCGTGGTGCCGGCCGGGTGCTGCAGGCTGCAGGGCGAGGTGGTCGTCCGCGCGCCATAGGGTGTCGCGGGAGAGAGCTGCGCGCCGGTGTTGCCGTAGGCTTCGTTGTCGTAGCAAAAATAATAGAAGTCGAGTTTTCTGGTGATGGCGCCCGATGTCGAAGAGAGGGCCATGTCGTAAGTCGAGCCGTCTCCTCCCAGCACCACGACTTTCAGATTCTCGCGCTCCGGAAGCCGGCCTTTGGCGATCAACACATCCAATGCGTCGCGCACACCCTGCGCGCCGGCAGGCGCCGACCCCATGGTGGTATAGAGCCACGAGCCCTTGAACGGCGTGAAGGGATAGGCCGCCAGCATCGTAAAGCAACCGGCGGCATTCACGTAGACGACATCGTCACCCAACACCTTCGCGGCCAGCCGCAACGCCTCCAGACCTCCGCATCCGGCACAGAGGGCCGTTCCCGGAAGCACGTGTTCTTCACGGGGAATCTGTTTGATCTTCTTGAACGTCTCTCGTTGCCAGGTCACGTGAACTCCTGAAAGAGCTTATAGCGTATGGCGTATAGCTGATGGCCCCAAACTCCGTTATCGGCCATCAGCTGTTGAGACCACCTGCCAATACTTGGAGCTGCACCATCTCGCGGTGCTCGGCTTCTGTGTACAGCAAGACCGGACCGATTCCCTTTCCTTGAACTCCGGCTTCTGCCGTCTGCTCGAAGATCGCCCGGAACTCGCCTTCCGACAGATTCTTTCCTCCCAGACCTCCGATGAAGGAACAGAGCGCCCGCGGCCGCAACGCTTCATGATAGAGACAGGCTGCAATCTCCTGAAAGAGAATGCCTCCCTGCCCTGGAGACAGATTCTGATCCAGGACTGCCACAGCCCGGCGGCCTTGCAGCGCGTGGCGGATGGCGTCCGCCGGCCAGGGACGGATCATGCGCAGCCGCAGCAATCCCACCCGCTTGCCCTCTGCCCTTGCAACATCGACCGCGGCCTTGCCTTTGCTCGCAAAGGCGTTGGTCATAACGAGCACATCTTCCGCATCCTCAAGCCGATAGCCCTCGACCACATCGTACCGCCGTCCGAACAGCTGCTCGAATGCAGCGGCCGCCTCCCGATGCACGTCCAAGGCGTTCATGGCAGCCAGATGCATTTGATGACGGAAATACGAGTACGGCGTCCCGCCGAGGACCGCCACGCCGAGCGCATGCGGCGCCGAAGCTTTGAAGCCTAAGTGAGCAGGGCGAAACGGCGGCAGGAAGAGCTTGACCTGCTCCGGATCCGGCATGATCACCGGCTCGCGGGTGAACGAAAGATAGAAGCCGTCCAGATTGACGATGACCGGCAACATGACCCGCTCATCCTCCGCGATCCGATAGGCCATGAGAATCGAATCCAGCACTTCCTGGCAGGTCTCGGCGTGGATCTGCAGAAAACCGGAGTCCCGCGCGGCGAGCACATCGTTGTGATCCGGCTCGAGCGTAATCGGCGCAGCCAGAGCCCGAGAGACGTTGACGAGGACGAGCGGCGCGCGCCAGCCGGAGACCGAATAGAGCACTTCGATGGCATACAGTAATCCCTGACTGGATGTCGCGGTGAAGACCCGGGCTCCCGTGGCCGCGGCAGCTCCGGCCGCCGTCATCATGGAATGCTCGGAATCCATCGTCACAAACCGGGCCGCCATTGCACCGCTCTCGCACCACTTGGCCAGCGCTTCTACGATTTCTGTCTGCGGGGTGATCGGAAAGGCCGGCACATAATCCACATCGGCCAGACGAGCCCCCCACGCCGCCGCGAGATTGCCGGTCATCATTTCGCCTTCCATGCCACCGCTCCTTCCTTCTCCCGCTCTGCCACCAATGCCTCGGTCGGGCATTCATGGACGCAGATCTGGCATCCCTTGCAATGGGCGTAATCAATCACGGGCCTGTCGTCCTTCGTCATCGAAATTACCCCGTCGGGGCAATAGGCGAAACAGAGCCAGCAGCCATTGCACTTGTCGGGCACCAGCACCGGCCGGAAGGTTCGCCAGCCGCTGGTTTCACGCAGAATCGAATTCCCCGCGGCGCTGATCCTGGCGGTTCCTCTGGTCGGAGGTTCGTACATCGGCACTTGAAGCTGCGCCGAGGCGATCGGCTGCGGCGCGCCTGCTATCACGGAAACCGTGCGAACGGCGTCATAGCACTGCAGCGCGACCGCTTGATTGCGCTCAATCACCGATGCGGCGAGTCCGAGGTCGGCAAGCTCCCGTACGATCGCCTCGCGGATCGACTCCTGACGGAGTCCAACGAGTCGTCCTGCCACGGCACCGAGCAACGAGCTGATCGCGCCGCGCTTTCCGAACTGTTGCAGGGCGATGTCGGTCAGATCCAACGTGGTCAGGCGACCGGACAGCGAGGTCTGGGCACCCAATTGTTCGGCTGTCAGTGGGGAATTGACGAAGACCGCCGTTCGTTCATCGATTCCGTCCAACACACGGGCAGCAGGATCGTGGATGAGCGACGCGTCGGCGATCACAACAAGATCGGGACGGACGATGAGGCCACGCTCGCGAATTTGCTCCTTGGCAATCCGCGTAAAGGCGGCGACCGGCGCGCCACGCCGTTCGGCTCCATAAATCGGCGAGTCCTGTGCCTGGTACCCTTCGAGGAACGCAGCCGTTCCCAGGATGCGGCTCGCGGTCTTCGCGCCCTGCCCACCCCGGCCATGAAAGCGGACTGCTCGCATCAGTTATTTCCTCAGCGCCGCCTGCTTCTCCCCCGCCTGTGCGCAAGCCACACACATGGCCGCCGCGGGGAGTGCCTCCAGCCTGGACTGGGGGATGGCCTTTCCACATTCCTCGCATCGGCCGTACTGCGCTGTCCCCACCTTGACGAGGGCCCGGTCGATCGCCTCGATCTCGGCCTTCATACGCTCATCCAGACGATCGAGCAGCTGAACCATTCTCTCCCCCTGCCCTCGCTCCTGCGCCTCGCTTTCGACGTCGGTCTCAAGCCAGAGCAGCTCATCTTCTGTCTGGGCAACCTGACGAAACAAGTTACGCCGTTGGGTTAACAGCTTCTTCCTCATATCGTCGACCGATAGCATGGCAATAGCCTCCCTGACAACGGCAACGTCAGCTACAGCATTTATCCATTTTTTCCTTCATGGTCTCTCGTCCGGCCTTGACCGCCGCCTCGACATCCGCTGCTTTCTCTGCGATGAAATGCTTCCCACGCTCGATGCTCTCATCAAGGGCGGCTCGCGCCTCCTTCGCCTTCTCCAGGACTTCTTCCTCGGCCCTCCTGGCATACCCCTTCAAAGCCCGACGCGTTTCTTCCCCCGACTGCGGAGCGAGAAGCAGACCTGCCACCACTCCAGCCATGGCCCCCCCTAAGAATGCGAGTGCAACGGCCTGTCCCGAAGATTTCGTCTCTTGATTGTCCATAGCGATTCCTCCTTGGATAAATGGGATTCTGTTCGAATGAAAAGCGAAGGCCGTGCCAGACATCTGACGAGAAGTGGATCGAGTATTGCCTTGATTTGGCAAGGTCTTACAGAGGCGTTCGGAGGCGAGAACTATTCCCCTGGGGCATTCCAGGTCTGATATGAAGAAGCCGCTGTCGCAAAAGGCAACAGCCCTGCCAGGCTTGGAAGGATCACTGATCTCTATAGGACTATTGTAGTGGCTGGTGCCTCGCGAGCAGGCCGCACCCTGCTACGGCTTTCGCTCGCGCAATTCCGACAGGGCCTTGAGAATTTCCGCTGGGCGAGGCGGGCAGCCGGGAATACGAACATCGACAGGAATGTGGCGCTCCACCGGACCAGTCACGGCGTAGCTGCCTTTGAACACGCCGCAGTTGATCGCACAGTCGCCGAGCGCGATGACAATCTTCGGGTCTGGCGTTTGTTCGTAGACATCTTTCAACGCTCGCTCCATGTTGACGGTAACCGGACCCGTCACCACCAACGCGTCCGCATGGCGCGGCGAGGCTGCGATATGAACGCCAAACCGTTCCACGTCATAAACGGGGTTCGCCAGCGCGTTCATTTCCATCTCACAGGCATTACACGAGCCGGTATCCACCGCGCGAAACGCCAGCGAGGAACGGAACGGCCTGGATTTTTCTTTTGCCTCCGATGTCGGCGCTTCCACAGTCGGCGCGGCTGCGGGATGTCGGCCTGTCACGACTCCGGTTTTCAAGCTCTTTTTGAGGATACGAAACATGCTTCCTCCCTTGGCTGTCAGCGATCAGCTTTCAGCTCAGACTGACTGCTGACCGGCTCATCGCTGATGGCTTCTTCCTTACAAATCATTCCCCGCATAGGACAGGTTAAAGCTCTTGTTGATGAGGGGGAAGTCCGGAATGATATTCCCTAGCACGGCCCACTGGATCGCGGGCCAATTCGCGAACGACGGGTCGCGCACCTTACACCGATGAATGTTTCCGTTCTCCCCTGCCATCACCATGTACACAATTTCACCACGCCAGCCTTCGACTGCTGACAAGGCCCATTCACCGGCCTGGGGCCTGCGATTGGGTTCGACGGCGACCGGCCCCTGAGGAATCTTCACGCGCACCTCTCTGATCAGCCTCATGGATTCATGAATCTCATCCATGCGGACCCGCATCCGCGCCCGCACATCGCCGTAGCGATAGGTCACCACCTTGACCTGCATTTCGTCGTAGGCTGCGAACGGACGATCGCGCCGGAGGTCTTGATCGAGACCAGAAGCCCGTCCGACGACTCCCACGACCGCATGATCCCACGCCGTGCGTTCTGTCAGCACACCGGTGGTCTCCAAACGGTCTGTCAGGGAGGCGTTCGAAAAGATGATGGACTCCAGGTCCGAGAAGTCCTTTTCGATCCGGTCCAGTTCAGCCACAATCTCGGCCAGCTGCACCGTCGTGAGATCCACGGCGACTCCGCCCACCCGGTTCACCCCGCGGAGAAATCGTGAGCCCGTCAGCCGGTCGTTGAGCTGCATGATCTGCTCTTTCATCCGGCCACAATGGGCATGCGGCAAAGCGTAGGCCGTATCGTTACAGATCGCGCCCACGTCGCCGAGATGGTTATGGAGTCGCTCCAGCTCGAGAAACAGGCTCCGTAGATATCGTCCACGACGCGGCACCTGTAGGTGGAGCAGCGATTCGACCGCCTGGCAGTAGGCGAGACTATGGCCGACCGTCGTATCGCCGGACACTCGTTCGGCTAACGGAACCGCCGCGGTCAATTCCTGTTGCTCGAACAGCTTCTCGACTCCGCGATGTTTCCAGAAATGATGCAGCTCGAGTTGCATGATGGGCTCACCTGCCACAGAAAATCGAAAATGGCCTGACTCGATGATCCCGGCATGGATCGGGCCCACCGGTACTTCAAACACCCCTTCCCCCTCGATATGGCGGAAATGATGTTCGCCTTGCTGCCGACCCAATACGCGGTTCCAGGGGAAGTCTTTTTTGAGAGGGTGTGACCCTTTGGGCCAGTGTTCGTGCCGGACCAGGCGACGCAAGTCCGGATGCCCCTGCGGAATCAATCCGAACATGTCGCGAATTTCTCGCTCGTACCACTTGGCAGCATGAATGTGCGGCGTGATGGAGGGGAACAACCGATCGTCCCCCGCGAGCTCGGTGGACAACAGCACCCAGCGGTGGGAAGGCTCCAGGGTGAACAGGTAGTGCAATCCATAGGTGTCGCGAACCGGGCGATCGTCGACAGCCCATAAGAGTGTCAGTCTGCCATGCAAGCTCGGTTGGGTATGGAGGTAATGGGTGATCGCCGGCAGGAGATCCTTGGGGACCAGAAAATGAGAGAACTCCCCCTGCGCCGCGTCATCCTGCACGATGGACGGGAAAGCGGCCTTGAGTTCTTCGTCGCAGGACCTCGTCTCTGCCATGGCAATCGTCTCCCTTAGTGGATCAAGAGAATTTGCGTCGCCTGTTCCAACAGTTGCCGTATGGGCTGAGGAAGGAAGAAAGCCGAATCCCACCAGCGCCGCGGCGAGAAGAATGATCGGCAGATGGCCTAACGACCAGGTTTCTCCCCGGACGATTCCCTCCGGCGGGGTGCCCCAGACCATTCCGGTAATGCGATAGAGCAAGCCGCTGAACGCAAGAACCGCGCAGAGCAGAAACAGTCCGGTGAGGCCCAGGCTGCTGAATTGATCCGATAAGGCAAACGTCACCATGCCGCCGCTGCTGGTCAACCACTGTCCCGGAACCCCTTGTGCAGCCAGGGCCGTGACGATTTGCACTTCGCTGGTAAAGGACGCAAACGGAGGAAGCGCCGATAACGCCAGTCCTGAGATCATCAACGCCACGGCCGTCCAGGGCTGCGCGATGGCCAACCCCTGCACCTGACCGATTTCCACCGTGTGAAAGCGACGATGAATGTTGCCCGCGGCAAAAAATGCCATCGACTTGGCAAACGCGTGATTCAGCAGATGAAACAGCCCGCCGAAGGTTCCCAGCGGTCCCCCGACCCCGAATCCGATCATGGCGATCCCCATATGCTCGATGCTGGAGTAGGCGAACAGCCGTTTATAGTTGTGCTGGATGAGGATGAAAAACGCTGCCGTCACAAATGAGGTAAACCCGAGCAATGCCAGCAGCCCGCCGGTGAAGGCAGGCGAGACCGCGTGGTCGACAATCATCCTCATGCGGAGGATCGCATAGACCGCGACAACTTCGAGGACGCCTGCCAGCATCGCCACCACCGGAGCCGGCGCCTCGGTGTAGGCATCCGGCAGCCAGCTGTGCATGGGCACGAGCCCGACTTTGGTGCCATAGCCCACCAAGATGAAGATGAAGGCCAACTTCAGTACATGTGGATTCAACCGGTCGGCCACGGGCAGCAACTGCGTCACGTTCAACGCCTCGCTGACATCACCCAGCACATGCAGGGACGAATAATAGGTGAGCACCACGCCGAAGAGTGCGAGGGAGATTCCGACCGAACACAAGATGAGGTATTTCCATCCGGCTTCCAAGGATTCTCGTCGTCGCCAGAAGGCAATCAGAAAGGTCGTGGCGAGCGTCGTCGCCTCGATGGCCACCCATTGCACCCCGACGCTGTTGGCGACGGTCGCAATCACCATCGCCAGCAAGAACATGTGGAAAAGGAAAAAGAAGAGATTGAGCCGTCGGGGCGCGATCACGCCTCGGGCCACCTGCTCATCCATGTAGGAACGCATATAGAACGAACAGGCCAGTCCGACCGCCCCGATGATGAAGAGAATGAAGGCCGACAAGGCATCGAGATAGACCAACTGTCCCAGCGCCGTGAACGGACCATCTCTCAGCACCGTCCGGGTGATCATGATTTCTGCCGCCACGAGCAGGCCCATACTCGTGAGGTTGATCGCGTGGAGCAGCGCGGACCGGTGAATGACCAAGCTCAGCCCTCCCGCGAGGAGCGGCGCGATCAACAAGACAAGAACTTCGATCATCAACAGATCCTCTACTTATTCTTTCAGCACGGTGAGGTGGCTGGTATCCACGCTGTCGAACGCGTCTTGTAAGCGATTCGTATAGATCCCCGCGATCAACGCCGCAATGAGCACGTCGAAGAACACACCCAGTTCGACGATCAAGGGCATCCCGTAGGTGGCGGCCGTGGCCCCCAAAAACAAGCCGTTCTCCATGACCAGAAAGCCCACCAGCTGCGTCACGGCCTTTTGTCTCGCAATCATTGTGAAAAAACCGATGAGCACGATCGCCAGCGCGATGGCCAGAGAATCGCGGGTGAGCAAAAAGCCCAGGGGAATGATGGGCTGCGTGATAAAGAAGGCCAACATGACGAGGGCGCCGCAGATCAACAGCCCGGCCGGCACGTTCACATTCATTACCAGTTCCCGTTTGACGTTGAGACGCTCGATGACCTTTTTCAGGACCCGCGGGATGATGATCACTTTGATCAGGCCGGTCAGCCCGGCCGCGATGTAGATATGATGGTTCCCGGTCAGAAAGGCCACCAGCGCTGCCGTCAGGACGAGAAAGGCCGACTGCAGCGCGAACAAGTCGACGCAGGCGGAGAGCCGCCGCTGCGCCACGATGGCGAAGCAGGTCAACAAGAGTAAGGCCGAGCATAAGTCGACGAGTTGCGATCCGATGTGAGGAGAAATCTGCATCCGCTCAGCTCCGAAGAATGTAAAAGAACAACATCCCAAGCAACGCCAGGATAAAGGCGACGCCCAGGAGATCCGTCACACGGAACAACCGCAATTTTGCGAACATGCACTCGATGACCCCGATCAGCACCGCAAGTCCTGCAATCTTCAATAGGTAGACCACGAGCCCGATCCCCATCGCGGCTGGCGCCAGCGTGGTCGCAATTCCCCAGGGCGCGAAGACGTTGGCGATCAGAGAGAGAAACACGGCCAGCTTCAGGCCGGCCGCCCATTCGATTAAGGCGAGATAGCGGCCCGAGTATTCCAGGACCATCGCCTCATGGATCATGGTCAGTTCGAGATGCGTCGCCGGATTATCGACCGGCACCCGCCCGGTCTCGGCGAGCGCCACGATGAACAGCGCCGCCAGCGCCATCAGATGCGGCGACGGGTCCGTCACGATACCTTCCATCAAGCGCGGTCTTATGGACAATGGTGCTGAGATTGGTGGAGCCAGCGGTCAGCGCGATGGCAAAAATGGAGAGGATCATGGCGGGCTCTGTCAGCGACGCCACGATCGCTTCCCGGCTGCTGCCCATTCCACCGAACGCCGATCCTGCATCGAGTCCTGCGAGGATCAGAAAAAACGTCCCCAGTGCCAGGAGATACACGAGCGCGATGATGTTTCCCGCAAAGTTCATGGGGGTCTGGGAAGTGAACGTGGGAACCAGGAGACCAGCAGAGAGAGTGGAGGCGAACAGAATGTAGGGCGTCGCGGGGAAGATCCACGAAGTGGTGGTCGAGATCACCGGCTGCTTCCGGAAGAGCTTGGCAAGATCTGCATAGGGCTGGAAGACGCTGGCGCCCCGCCGGCACTGGAACCGCGCCTTCACCTTGCGGATGAGCCCCACGAGGAAGGGAGAGATCGCAAGCAGCAACGCGGCCTGTGCTGCAACCAGCGAAACGGCTTGAATGATTGGATGCATCCTTCTCGCTTCTCCTAAACGGCGAACAACAACAAGACCACCAGCGTCACAAAAATATAGGCCAAGTACAGGTGCAGGCTGCCGGCCTGAAGAATGCGCAGCCGGTCGGCGATTCCCACAAAAACATTGACCACCGGATCGTACAGATACTTCTCAAAGACTGGCTCGATGTGAAACTCAAATCGCCGTCGTTTGGCGAAGTAGCGGGACTCTTCCAGAAACTCGGTCTCGAGTTTGACCGTGGGCTGGTAAATGGTGCTGAAGACTCGTTTGATGGGCTGGACAAACCCCGTGGCCGTGTACTCCGTCCGTGACGACAAATTGATCCCGCAGCCCCAGGTTTTGTAAGAGCGTGACATCAGGCGGCCGCCGAAGAGGAAGGCCAAGAACAGGCCGAGGAGGCCGCCCAGAATCAGCATGGCAGCCAAGATGGGTGGCGAGACACTGGAGAACTCCACATTCACCGGCGCCAAGGCCCAGCCATCGAGCGCCAACACCTTGTCGCCGATCGACACGCCGGTGAGCGGCCCGGTAATTCGATCGAGGAGCGGCACTACGATCATGGGAGCCAAGCCAAGTCCGACGCACAGCAGGGCCAGGACTCCCATCCCGATCCGCATCGCGATCGGGACTTCTTCTGCATGGCGCGCATGGGAACTTCGCGGGAGAGCCAGAAACGAAATGCCGAAGGCCTTGGCAAAACAGGCCAGGGCTAAGACACCGGTCAAGGCCAAGAGGGCCGCTGCGATCGGAAGCATTAATTTGAGGAACAGAGCCGGGAGCTGAACACTCAGGAAGAGCGTCTGAAACACCAACCATTCGCTCACGAATCCATTGGTCGGAGGCAACGCCGAGATCGACACGGCGCCGATGAGAAAGAACAGACCGGTCCAGGGCATGCGCCGCAGCAGCCCCCCATACTCCTCCATGTTGCGTGTATGGGTGGCGTAGAGCAGCGACCCCGCCCCCATGAACAGCAGCGCTTTGAACATGGCATGATTGATCGTGTGGTAGAGCCCGGCGAGAAGCCCCAACGCGGCAAATTCTTTCAGCCCGTAGGTTTGAAAGATCATGCCGGCACCGATGCCGAGCAAAATAATGCCGATGTTTTCCACGCTGTGAAACGCAAGGAGACGCTTGAGATCGTGCTCCATGAGCGCATACATCACGCCCAGTAGTGCCGATGTTGTCCCGACGAGCAGCACTACAAAGCCCCACCACCAGGGGAACTGCCCACCGAGGAAATCGAAATAGACCCGGATGAGCGCATAGATCGCGGTCTTGATCATGACGCCGGACATCAGGGCTGAGATATGCGACGGCGCGGCCGGATGGGCGTAGGGCAACCAGACATGCAACGGCACGATCCCGGCCTTTGTCCCGAAACCGATCAATGCGGCGAGAAAGACCAGGGTCCGCATCCCTTCTGGCAAGGACTGCTCCGGATGACGAAAGGCTTCAAAGGAGAACGACCCGGCCGATTGGAACAAGATCAGATAGGTCAGGACCACAAAGGCGGTGCCCACGTGCGTCATGACCAGGTAGAAGAAGCCGGCGTAGCGGACGTCCGCCTTCTCGTGCTCCGTGACGACCAGGAAGTAGGAGACCAGCGACATCAGCTCCCAGGCAATGAGGAACAAGAATCCGTTGTCCGCCATGACCACGAGCGTCATAGCAAGCAAGAACCCGTTCGTCAGGGCTGCCAATGCGGCCACGGAGACCCGCCCGTGGAATTCCTTGAGATACCCCATGGCATAGATGGAGGCGGCCAGTCCGGCAAGGGAGATGGTCAGGACAAAAAAGGAAGCGAGAGGGTCGAGCCGGACCGCAAAGGCGAGAAAGGGAATGGTCGAGGCGACCGAGGTCGTGAGCGGCTCAGAGGCAACCAGCCCGCTGATCCCCAATGCGATGCCGATGCTGCTTGCCGCGCAGGCGCAGACACTACCCACCAGCCCTTGCGCCTGCGGCTTTCGCGGGACACAGAATGGAAGCAAGACGCCGACTGCGTAGCTCGCGAGGAGGAGCAATAAGAGAATGAGCATGCCGTCGCTGCTTGCCAGCATTATTTATGACGGTTCATTGCGAAATTGCCTAGGCGCGTGGAGTCCGAGAGGGAGGTCCACGTCCTCATGTAGGACGTGGACCGACTAAGAAGCAAGACCGCCCTTACAGCAGCGGCCCGGCGAGTACAGCAGAAGTGCTTATGAATCATGCTGGCTCAAGTTACTGTTGCTGACGGAGCAGTGTCGGCACAATGTGGCTCTGGGCATCGTCGGTGATGCCAAACCTGGTATAGGGCTTGTCCACCATCTCGTTGGCGTAGAGGCGCCCGGCGGGCGCAGGAATCTGCAGCGTCAGCTTCTTTCGGGTGTCCATTCGACGATGATGTCCTGTGTATCGAGTCCCCAGGCCATCCAGGCCACGATCAACAACGCTGCGATGACCAACAGCGCGTTGAGCATCACGTTCCAGCGTCGCCATACGTGTGTTTCTTGGCCTCCACCAGATGGTGCTGGGTGCTTTGCACCCTGGTCATTCCCTGTTCAGTGATCCTGCTTGTGGATCATCGGATCGATTTCTAGCTTCGTTTCCTCGGGCACGTTGTAGCGGGTGTACGGATGATCTATCACCTCGTTGGCGTAGAGCCGCCCAGTCGGGGCCGGGACCACAATATTTGCTTGCACGGTCCCCTTCGGGCCGATGGTGACGGTTTGCTCGATCGCGGTACGGACATAGGGATGCCAGACGACCAGCGTATAGGTGCCAGGCGGCACATCGGTCATGGTGAACCGGCCCTGCTCGTCCGTCTTGGCAAAGTACGGATTCGCGATGGCCAGGCCCCAGCTCTCCATGTAGGCGTGGAAGCCGCATTGCATGACGAAGATCCGGCGGCCCTTGCTGAGATTCACCAATTGCTTCATCGGCGGGCCGGCCATGTGTTTGTGGTACATCCCCGCATCGCTGCGATCCTTCAAGTTGCGCGGGTGTGCCGGATTCATCGGCAATGGGACGTTGAACAGCACGCGCGGACCCAAATGCGACGTTTCATAAGCCTGAATGTCGTGCATGACGGGGTCCATGTTGACCACCGTCACCGTTTGATCGTCCCGCACGACTGTCGTGAACGGAACGAAGAGGCAGTCTTTCGCTTCGATTTTCGGCACGCTCTTTTCCACGAAGGGTTTGCCTTTGTCGATCCCTTCCAAATAGACGACTACATCGCGAAACTCGCCCGCCGGCCCGACCTGGAACGGTTGCAGGATGCGCCAGCCTTGCCCATCAGAAATGCGCCCGCAATAGTATTGGTCCGGCAAGGTCGTGAGATTGTAGCCCTTCGGTTTGGGCACCTTGCCCTCCAGCGTCACGGTGCCGGCGAGGGTTCCGCCATCTGATACGAGTGTTTCTTCATACGCCCAGGCCGCTTCCCCAACTCCAACAAGCGCGGCAATCAGCGCGACACATAGATACCTCATAACATTCTCCTCTGGTTCTCTGAATAGTTCCTGATGAGCGACAGACCGATGCCCTTTCTAGGAGGGTCTCGTTCGCTTCAACCGTTAAACAGACACATTATACGCTGAATCGTAGCGGCTGTCAGGTCACGGATCGTGATATGTGCCTCGTCATCGCCATTGAAGATACAGAGAGCGCTCGCTCACCTTGTTG
>CAVSCZ010000010.1:0-107176 GCA_963726635.1 uncultured Nitrospiraceae bacterium | reverse complement strand
CTGTTAGTCGCTGCGCTTTGTTCTGTCTGTCTCCGCCCGTGCTTGCACAAACTGACGGACAGATGAAGAAGACTCTTTCACCCCCGCAAGATGTTCGTGCATTCGATAGCCCCAGCGATGGCGGCGGCAGCTTGACCGTGGTCTGGTCGCCCGCTCCCTACGATAGTGCCGCGACCAGGTATCAGGTCTTGCTCAGCGAGGGAACCACGGTGCCGGATCCGGCTGCGATGAAAGTCGTGGCGGAGTTCCCCGCAAACCAGCACTACGTCCGTGAGTCCAAGTGGCCCTGGTGGACGAGGCCTGCCCCAAAAGAGCAGCACCAGTTCACGCTGAGGAACGGGAGAGGGGTCGAGCTCAAAGACGGGACTTCCTACAGCATCGCCGTGGCTGCCGTGTTGAGTGACGATCGTGGGATCGCCGCGCCGGTGCAGGCCACGCCACAACCGAATTGGATGAACTGGAATCAGATCAATAATCTCGTGCTGGCGCTCCTGTTCGGCGGCATCGTGTTCTACGCCATCAGTACGGCCAGAAAGCGGGAGATCTTTCTCCGGCGTATTCCCGGCCTCGACGCCGTGGATGAGGCCATCGGCCGCGCGACCGAGTTGGGCAAGCCGATCCTCTACCTCACCGGCGCCCACGACATGAGCGATCCCTCGACCATTGCCGCAGCGGTCATTCTCGGGCGCGTGGCCAAACGCACGGCAGCCTATGAGACCGATTTGCTCGTGCCGCACCGCGATCCGATTACCATGGCCGTCTGCCAGGAAATTACGAAACAGGCCTACCTGGAAGCAGGCAAACCTGATCTCTACAAGGAAGATTCGAATTTCTTCATCACGTCGGATCAATTCAGCTATACCGCGGCGGTGGACGGCATCATGCTGCGCAAAAAACCGGCGGCGAACTTCTTTATGGGGGCCTACTTCGCCGAGGCATTGCTCTTGACTGAAACGGGCGCGAGCACCGGCGCGATCCAAATCGCAGGGACGGACTCCGATCACCAGCTTCCGTTCTTCGTCACCACCTGCGACTACACTTTGATCGGGGAGGAGCTCTACGCCGCGAGCGCCTATCTCTCCAGAGAACCGGTTCAGGTCGGGACGCTGCGCGGACAGGACATCGGCAAGGCCCTCATCCTTTGCGTACTCGGCGTCGGAACCATACTGGCGACTCTCGGGGTCATGCTCGACGCGCAGTGGCCGCAATTATTTCTGGATGTGTTCAAGGACGTGAAATGATCTTTCTCCGCCGACAGCTCCCGCTCCTGATCACGCTCATCACCGGGCTGGTGTTCGCGGCCCAATACTATGTGCCGCACCCGGCATCGGAGCAGATGCTAACCTCCGTCACCAAATGGCTCCAGATCATCGGCGGGTTCGCGCTGGTGCTGGGCGTCAGTAGCCTGTTCCACGTCCATGCCATTAAGATCCGGCGAAAAGAGGCGGGATGGGGCTATAGTTTCGTCCTCTATGTCAGCATGCTGGGCACCATTGCGGTCGGCCTCTGGTCGAACGGCAAGGAAGCCATCGACGGCACCATGACAGCCTTTGGGTGGATCTATAATTTCATGATGGTCCCGCTGCAGGGGACGATGTTCGCCATTCTCGCGTTCTTCATCGCCTCGGCAGCCTACCGGTCGTTCCGCGCGAGGAGTCGCGAGGCGGCGGTGCTGCTCATTGCGGCGATGATCGTCATGATGGGCCGCGTCCCTCTCGGAGAATATCTCATCCCGCTCAGCGGCGACCTGTCCCAGTGGATCTTGAACGTGCTGAACGCGTCAGTGCGGCGTGCGATCCTGATCGGCGTGAGCCTCGGCACGGTTGCGCTCTCTATCAAGATTATCTTCGGTATGGAACGGTCGTATCTTGGAGGCGGGAAGGAATAGTGTCAGGGGTTAGGCGAGAAAATTATGAGACGTTCAAATAATCGCCACACTTTACGCCCCACGCCAAACGCCTCATGGGTTCTTGCATGAGCTTCGCTGAACGCATGCTGAAGATCGACCGGCGGATCATCTTCCTGGTGATCGGCCTCTGTACACTCTTGCCGCTGCTCTATCCGGTCGGACTTCCGATCAAGATTTCTCCGGAGGTGCGCGGGGTGTACGACTATATCGAATCGCTCCCTGAGGGGTCCGTGTTTTTGCTCTCGCTGGACTTCGATCCTGCGTCGAAGCCTGAGCTGCATCCCCAAGCGATTTCGTTGCTGCGTCATGCCTTCAGGAAGAACCTGCGCGTGATCGCGATGACGCTCTGGGTCTCCGGCACTGGCTTGGCTGACCAGATCATCACGCAGGTCGCCCGCGAGATGGGCAAGGAAAGCGGGAAGGATTATGTGTTCCTTGGGTGGAGCCCCGGCGGCAGCGCGGTCATCATCAACATGGGGCAGGACCTCTATGGCGCGTTCCCGGCCGACTACAACGGCAAGACCACGAAGGGACTGCCGGTGCTTCAAGGCATCACCAACCTGCGCGATGTGAGCTATGCCGTCAGCCTGGGCGCCGGCAATCCCGGCGTGGAAGCCTGGTACGTGTTCGGCAAGGACAAGTACAAGTTCGAACTCGGCGGCGGCTGCACCGGCGTGATGGCCCCGGGATTGTATCCGCTCCTGCGTAGCGGCCAGATCAACGGCTTGATTGGCGGTTTGCGCGGCGCAGCAGAATACGAAACTCTTATCGGCCAGAAGGGGAGGGCTATTGCCGGCATGGATGCCCAATCGGCTACCCATCTCGCCATCATCGTGCTCGTCATCATCTGTAACCTGTTCTATTTCTCAATGCGCAAGCAGGCTACACGACAGGGCCATTCGGGAGCGTGAGGACCTATGCCGCTTGAAACTATCATCGGGGCGTGGGTGGCGACGGGGTTGACCCTCTTCATCTTCTCGTTCCTATATAAGGACAACCCGTTGTTCAAGTTAGCGGAGAATCTCTACGTCGGCGTGTCGGTCGGCTATACGATCGTCAAGACCTACGACACGGTGATCGTGCACCTCATTTGGAAGCCGATCGTCGAGAACGGGGAGTGGGCGCTGTTGATTCCGGTCGCCATCGGGACGCTCATGCTCACGCGTTATGTCCCGAAAGCCGCCTGGCTCTCACGGTATGCCTTTGCCTTCATTGTGGGCGTCGGGTCGGGGCTCGCCATCCCGCGTGTGATTTCCTCCTACATTCTCAAGCAAATTGAAGACACGGTCCGCCCGCTCATGGTGATGGTGCCAGGAGAGGGTCTCACCTTTACGATGAACCTCCTCAACCCGGCCAGCAGTCTCAATACCATCATCATTCTGATCGGTGTCAGCTCAGTGTTATTTTACTTTTTCTTCTCCGTCGAGCACACGGGGCCGGGCAGGGCTGTGGCCCGGACCGGAATCCTCTTTCTGATGATCGCGTTCGGCGCAGCCTTCGGCTACACCGTGATGGCCCGCATGTCGCTCTTGATCGGGCGATTGACCGATCTCATCGAGTTCACCGATCCTTCCTATGGCAGGCCCACACTCTGGCTGGTGCTCGTGACTGTCGGCACGCTCATCTTCCTTAGTCGCCGGGCCCAAGGCAAGCCGCCTGAATCCCACTGAGAATAGGCGAGCCTGAGCCTTTTTCAGCGGTTGCAGCTTCAGTAAATGCTTGGTTACAATGGCGCTCCATTAAGGAGCCTCATGACTACTACCACAAGCACCACGAACGACCCCAAACAGTATCCCGCTCTTCGTAATCTGCAGTTCTCGCCTATTAAAGAAGGTGAAGAGCAGTACATGGTCCTCTGGGACCCTACGGGGCTGAGTAAGGAAAAGCTCGTTCTTCCGCTCAACTATTTTTTCATCATTCAGCATTTCGACGGCGAGCATTCGTTGGCGGAAATCGGGGCGCTCTATCTCAAACGATTCGGTGAATTTCTCGTTCCCGCCAAGATGGATCAGCTGGTGTCCGATCTGAATGAGAAGCTGTTCCTGGAAGGTCAGCCGTGCTGAGGAGGCTCGGCGGTTGGCGCGAGAGACCTATCGACAGAGCCCGCTGCGTCGCGCGGCGTTTGCCGGGCGGGGATACGAAGCAGACGGCGCGAAGCTGAAAAAACAGATCGACGGATTTTTTACGTCGAAAGAAGGACCGGACTTCAAACCGTCAGAGCATGCAGGGAAAAAGATCAAAGGCCTCGTCGCCCCGACCTACGACCTGAAACAGGCAGGGCCGATCTATGCCTGGGCCTATAAAGAACTTCAAGATTCGGAGCAGCCGGATCTGTTCGTTATCATCGGCACGGCCTCTGCCGGATTGGACCACGTGTATGCCGTGACGGATAAGGATTTCGAGACGCCTCTCGGGGTCGTGCCCGCCGACCAACCGATCCTCAGTCAGCTCAAGGCCAAGCTCCCGGCATTCTTTGAAGACGATCTCTCCCATCAAGCAGAGCAGGCCGTGGAGTTTCAGCTTCCGTTTCTTCAGGATATCCTGGGGAGGAAGAAGTCCTTCACCATCGTTCCGATTTTGAGTTCCTTCTCTGCCGCGAGCCTGGGGGATCCGACCGTTCGCCAATCGGTCGACGAGTTTTTGACCGGGCTTCGAGAGGTACTCACGCAATCGGGCAGGACCTACTGCGTGATTGCAGCGGGTGAGCTGGCTCATTTGGGCATGCGATACGGAGACAAGGCGCCTCCGACGGATTTCTCCTTCCATCGCTGCATGCAGTTGGACCTGGAAATGTTGAAGCCTGTGGAGGAGCGACAGCCCGAAGAGTTTGCCAACTACATCAGGAAAGAACAGGACCAACGCCGGATCTCCGGCTTCTCACCTATCTATTCCTTGCTGCGGTTAATCGAAGCGGAGAGTGGGCAGGTGTTGCGTTACGACCGCGGGATCACTGACCAGTATAATTCGACGGTCACATACGCCAGCATGGCCTTCTATTAGATTCGGCTTCTGAAACAGGGAGCGGGGTAGCGGGGACGATCCCTGTGCTCGCGCAACGCGCGGCCTCCGAAGGCCCTCGTTGGACGCGCGCAATTGGGATCATCCCAGCCACCCCTTAGTAAGTGATAGATCACTGCGGCCTTGTTGGATGGTCTGTTTGAGCAGCCTGTCCAGACCCAGTTCAAAACCCCTTCATCCTGACCTACAATACACGGTTGGCTTTTCGGCTATGTGCCATGATTAGCTAGGCCGTCCAAATACAAATGTCTGAGAGCTCGACGACAGTGGGGAATAACCGCAATGCGCTGATTGGCCGTTTTGCGCCGGGTCTTCGGCAACTTCTGGACTACCGGCGTGATTGGCTTGGCATCGACCTGATGCGCTGATTGGCCGTTTTGCGCCGGGTCTTCGGCAACTTCTGAACTACCGGCGGGAATGGCTGCGCATCGATCTAGTGGCCGGCGTTTCGGTCGCTGCTGTGGCCGTGCCCACCGCGATCGCCTACGCGCAACTCATTGGCTTCGAGCCGATCGTGGGGCTGTATGCGGCCATTCTTCCGCTCGTGGCTTATGCGCTGTTCGGCACCTCGCGTCAGCTTATCGTGAATCCCGACGCGGCCACGTGCGCCATCTTTGCCGCCACAGTGCTGCCGCTCGCCGCCGGCGACTCCGACGCCCTCCGGTCACTGTCCATGGCGCTGGCGGTATTGACTGGGCTGGTATGCATCGCTGCGGGGATCTTCAGACTCGGCTTCCTTGCCGACTTTCTCTCAAAACCGATTCTGGTCGGTTATCTCAACGGCGTGGCCATCAGCATCTTTCTCGGTCAGATTGGAAAAGTGTTCGGCTTCTCCATGCAATCACGCGGTATCATCCCGCGGCTCATCGAGTTTGCCGGTAAGCTGCCTCAAACGCATCTGCCGACACTTATCGTGGGATTGACGACCCTTGCCGTCATCATGGGAAGCAAACGCTTTTTGCCTCGCGCGCCGGCCCCGTTGCTGGCCACGGTGGCGGCTGTGGCGCTGGTTTATGGCCTCGGTCTGGAAAACAGAGGTGTGGCGGTTGTAGGTGAGTTGCCGGCAGGACTGCCAGGCCTGAGCTGGCCCCGATTCGATTCGGAAAACCTGAAACTCCTTCTTGGCGGCGCTTTGGGGGTGGCCCTTGTGAGTTTCAGCAGCGGTATGGTGACGGCGCGGAGCTTTGCCGCGCGGAATCGCTATGACATCGACGTCGACCAGGAGTTCATCGCGTTGGGTGCCTGTCAGATCGCCTCCGGCTTGTCGCATGGGTTTGCCGTAACCGGGGCCGATTCGCGAACTGCAGTCAACGATGCAATGGGCGGCAAGACTCAGATGGTTGGGCTGATCGCGGCCGCGACGATGGCGGCGGTGCTGTTCTTCCTCACCGAGCCTCTGCGTTATTTGCCGGTGGCGGCATTGGGCGCGGTGCTGATCGTTGCTGCCATCGGCCTGTTTGATGTTGCGGCCCTGAGCAAGATGTGGCGTGTGAACCGATCGGAGTGCGTCTTGTCCCTGTTCACAACGCTCGGGGTTATTTGGCTGGATTTGCTGCAGGGCATTCTCCTGGCGGTGGGAAGCGCGTTGCTCCTGCTGATCAAGCGCGCTTCGCGACCGCCAGATGCCATGTTGGGCCGTGTGCCAGGAATGAGAGGATGGCACGACGTGGCTGACCACCAAGAGGCCGCCACTCATCCAGGCCTTATGGTCTACCGATTCGGTGCCGGAATCATGTTTTTCAATGCGGCCTACTTCAAGAAACGGGTAATGGAGCTTGTCGCAAGCCACGCCGACATCGAATGGATTATTGTGGATGGAAGCACCATCAACCTGGTGGACATCACCGGGGCGGAAATGCTCGAATCCCTTGCCGGAGAACTGGCCGCACGAGGCGTCCGCTTCGGCTTGGCGAACGCACGCCGTGAGGTGCGCACCGTACTCGAAAGCGCCGGGGCACTTGAACGCATCGGTTCCGATTCCATCTTCTCGACACTCAACACGGCGAGCGACGCTTTCCTCCATCGCGTAAGGAGATCCTAGAGGTCGGAATGCAATTTGTTTTTCAACCGACCGATGAGTGCCAAAATGCGTCCTTTTTGAGCCGATAAGGTCCAAAAACAAATGAATTTGGCCAGCAGGTAGGAATGATTGCATGCTAGCGTTGGTAACAGGTGGAACGGGTTTCATCGGCGCGCATGTCGTTCGGACCTTGCTCGAGCATGGTCTTGAGGTCAGGATTCTGGCCCGCTCCACTAGCGACCACGCAGCGCTGGTCGATCTACCAGTCAAAGTGGTTCTCGGCGATCTCACTGACGCATTTTCGCTCGAGCAAGCCGTGACAGGCGTAGATCTGCTGTTTCACGTCGCTGCGGATTACCGGCTCTGGGTACCAGACCCTCACGCGATGCACGCCGTCAACGTCGAGGGGACCCGGTCCCTTCTCCGCGCGGCGGAAAAGGCGCGGTTCCGCCGAATCGTCTATACTTCCAGCGTTGTTACCGTGCGCTGCTCGGCGGGTCGGCCCGGCACTGAACAGGAATTCGTGTCGGTTGATGAAAGCCGCAGTGTGTATCAGCGGACGAAAGTGCTTGCCGGGCAAGCTGTCTGGCACATGATCGCCCGGGTATTTGTCGCCTTGATTGCCGCCTTCGGCCTCGCCACCATGTCCAGTGCGAGTGGTCATCGCTAGCCTGATAGTTTCGGCACCATGTGCCCCCACAATGCGTCCTCTTGACAAGTACTACATCGCCTATCGCCTGGTTCTGGAGAGCCCGGCTGCCAAGAAGGAAGCGATCGAAAAGATCAAGGTCCAGGGTGGAGCCAAATAGAATCATGCCCTCGGCCGCCAATGACCGTTGGGTCACTGGGACACGGGTTTATGCGTTGTATGGATTGACGAAAGCTTGACAGAAGTAGTGTCACCGGCATTTATAAGAAGGACAGGAAGCGAAGCGGGAAAAGGTGACCAACTCCCACAGGAGGAAGGAGCTGGCCACCAATCCGAGCCGACCCAAAGAAATCGCCGGCTCGAAGAAGTTAATTAGAAGTGCCAGCCGACCCCGAGGACGAAAATGTTCGCGCTGTAGTCCCCGCTAACTCCTCCAACTGCTTGCGCCGTGGGGCTTGAGAGGGCGAAGTCAAAAGTCGCACGGTTGTATTTCCATTCGCCAAACAAGGACAGGTGCTTAAAAAGCAAAAAGCGCAGACCAAGCTGCGTGTTAAGACCCACTGCAGTGTTGGAAGAAGACTGTCCATTCGCCGTCTGATCGGCAAAATATACGCCCATGCCGATTCCTGCGTAGGGTTGAAAAAAGCCCAGTGGGAGACGCGCCACGAGGGTGATCGGAGACCAGTTGAGCACACGAAGGCTTCGCCCCGATGTAGCGCCTGACTGATCGACATTGGGTGTCGAATTGAAAAGCTCGGTCTCGACCCCCAGCCATTTCATCGAGTCGAAATAGTATCCCAACTTGGCTCCATAGACGAACGAATCCTGCAGGTTGAGATTTGAGAGGCCCTGACCCGTGTTACTCTTAAGGTTGGAAAAGGAGTTCGGGATTGATGCCCCGAACTGGCCAGCCACATACACTTCTGCCTGTACAGGGCGACTGAATAGCGAGAGACAGAACACCCCTACTACAACAGAGGACAATCCAACCACAGCAGGCAAATGTCTCATCATTTCACCCCTCCTTCCTGGGCCTCTCCTTCGGTACACTGTCTCGCCATCGCCCTAGAGACGTGACTGTATAGAACCATCATCGTGCAAGCCTTGTGCTGGATTAGCAACGTTGACGCGACACCAACCGTATTCAGTTGTTTTGGCGTGGCCTTGGGGTGCAACGAAGAAATGAAGGAAGGCAAAACCACAGAGAAGTGAGGAAATGTGCAACACCTGCAGACCCTCCCGAGGGGCATTACGCCCCACAAACACAACACTTCCACTCTTGGCCTGTCGAGCGCCGCGACTGCCTATGAAAGCGTTAGGCCGGCACATGGCGCCGCATCTTGTTGAGCAAGGAATCTAGACGTACGCGACCGTGACACGGCTACTGCGTACCGATTGACATGCGCAAGGCGAAGCGCGTCGGGTCTGCGGAGACCAGGCTGAGCGCCGCCCGCTGCAACCGGTTGTTGGGCAGCACCTACCCCCTGAACTTGGATGCTGCGTCACTGAACGCGGACTTCAGGGAAGCCCACGCAGATTCCCCCCCTTCCTTGATTGACTCCCATGCGTCATCAGGGGCTTTAGCGATCTCAGCAAGTTTGGCTTTGCCCTCCTCGATCTTTCCTTCCAATAACTTGATCTGCTCATTCAGCCGCAACTGGGCATCCGTGCTGGAAGCAGACGCTTTGGCCTTGAACTTGGGGACCTCGGCTTTCCACTCGTCTAGTTGAGCCTGCCTTTTCTGCTGATACAACTGTTTCTCGTTCGTGATCTTCTACTCTTCGCTACGCGGAACAAGTGCCACCTAACTACGTAGATTAGAGTGTGTGCGCCATGAGATGGACGTGTGGCCTGGCCGCCTTTCCCTGACAGTGCCGTGATCCAAGGCGAGGCAAATTCGCGGACACTATCCGCGCTTACGGACCCTTTGTCAAGAATTGCCCACCTCAAGATTCTGCCACTCGCGCAGCCTCCGATTGATTGATGCATGAGGGATGGCAACCGGCTCGGCGAATCCTTAACGGAATGGGAAATAGAAAGCCCATCGGGAATTGCCCGCCCAGGCGGGGAAGAAGCCCTAACCCACTGCGGTGGCTTACTTCAGGGAGGCAATCGCGCCAGGAAAGACGAACTGGCACGATTGCAGCCTCGTCGCGCGCATCTAAGATTCGGCCTTCGGCCCAGGACTGGGTGAGGGCAGGAGGCTTGATGGATAACTTAACCATCGGCATGTCGGGTCCTCGAACCCGGATATCCATCCGAACGTTCCAGCCCCGCCGCTCCAGTGTTTTACCGTGCAGTACTCGCCTATTCGGCTGACGTGTTCTTGAGCATGAGGGAGAGGAGTCTTCACTTCGGACTCTCTGGCATGCCGCACCAGGACGAGCTGATAGCGTTCTGTCGGCACGGCGATCCCCAAAGAGCAGAAGTACCGGTGCTCCTCGAACTCGCGTGGCTGGCTGTCGATGTCTTTGCTGAGGTACTTGGAGAGATATCGAGCGAGTTTGACCGGAGACGTTCCAGGTCGAGGCCCTCTTCACGTTCACTTGACCCTGTGCTTTTCCGACGATCTTGTACCAGCAACGGCGCAAGAGGCGGATGTCCTGAAACCCACGGACAGCCAGATGGGGATGGATCGCCCCGCGCTTCTGACATTCCAACACCGCCACGTAAGGCATGGAGTAGCCGCTGCGGGACAGCATGCGCCGGAGACGCTCCAGATCCGTTAAGACTCGTTCTCGATCTTCCACATTGTCTCGATACGTGAGCGTGACCAAATGGTCTGCCCCGATCGACAGACACTTCCTCCTGATCTCGCCGGTTGCCCGAGCCCGTGCGCGCTTTTCGTTCTGTTCTTTGTTCAGTGACTTACCCTTGAAGCCTCGCTTGCCCGGATGCGGATCGACCTTTCCCCACGAACTCTCGATCCACTGCTTGCCGAAGTCATGGATCTTGACTGACCACATCGATCCCTCAGCTGCTGATGTGCTTGCGTGGGATTCCGTGTGATCGACGAGAAATGTCTTTCTGACAAGTTTAGGAGCCGCCGGCGGACCGGCAGCCGTGCGCCGCTGGCCACTGCCAGCTGGCGCATCGTCTGCTGCTCCTCTGACTCGTCATTCCTCGTCTTTCAACGCTCGTTGCTTGTTCTGTTTCCATCGTAAACTCACTTTCGAAAGTGTAACCGATAAATGTAACCGTACTCGCGCTATCTTGCCCTTTCACCACGCAACGTGCGCAACGAAAAGAACTGGTCTAACCTGGCCATTCCATTGGTGATTCTGTTGATTCTGGTGAGGGTGAGGAAGGAAGAGAAAATGGGTCTGTCGCTATTTGTAAACCGCAGGTTGGAGGTTCAATTCCTCTCGCCAGCTCCATACCCTGCATGCCCCAACCGGCGAGTCTTCACGGGTTTATCGTAGAAATTCCGCCGGATGAATACCGTCAGCCGTTCCTGGTCTTTTGAATCTTCCAGGATCGGGAACCAGCACGGTACCTCGGGGTGACCGAATGTCTCCCCACAGTTGTGCTTCAGAACATGAGGATGGTGCCAGGCGTTGCGTGGGTGGTTTGATTCTGCTGAATCGTTAGGCGCGGGAGCAGTTTGTCCGATCCCGTCGCTTGCTCACCGCGAGGGAAAACCTCGGTCTATCGTTCGGCTTCCGTGAGATCGGCTTCCTCTTCCAACGCTTCAAGGTCGGCTTCCGCTTTCGCCTTCGTGGTTGAGGGGTGCAGACCGTACTTCTTGAGCATTTTGTAGAAGTCTGCCCGATAGCGTCCGGCAAACTGCGCGGCGCGTGAGATATTGCCGCCGGTGAGTTGCAGTACGTTCTTGAGATAGGTTTTCTCGAACTCTTCCTTCGCTTCAGTCAAAGGCTTGAGTGGCGCGTCCGGTGATGCTCCCATTGAGGGGAGGAGGTCCGGGGTAATCATGTCTTGGCGCGTCATGACGGCGGCCTTTTCAATGACATTCTCGAGTTCGCGAACATTTCCTGGCCAGGGATTGGTGACCAGCCGATTGAGGGCGGCCGGTGTGAAGCCGCGCAATTCTTTATTGGCCCGTTTCGCACTTGCGGTTAGAAAGTGTTGGGCCATCAAGGGAATATCATCTCGGCGGTCGCGCAGCGGCGGGATAAACAGCGGGACGACGGAGATGCGGTAGAACAGATCGTTCCGGAATGAGCCGTTCTTGACCGCTTCGCCGAGATCTTTATTGGTGGCAGCAATAATCCGCACATCGATCTTCGTTGTGGTTTCAGAACCCACTTCACGGACTTCCCGTTCCTGCACGGCCCGCAACAGTTTGACCTGCATCGAGAGAGGCATTTCGCCGATTTCGTCGAGAAAGAGCGTGCCGCCGTTGGCGCTTTGAAAAAGGCCTCGCTTGGCGCCATGGGCGCTGGTAAATGCGCCGCGCACGTGTCCGAAGAGCTCAGACTCGAAGAGTGTTTCGGGAATGGCCGCGCAATTGAGGGCGACAAACGGCCCTTTACTCCGTCGGCTGTTCGAATGGATCACGCGGGCGAACACTTCTTTGCCGGTGCCGGTTTCTCCGAAGAGGAGAATGGTCGCGTCGGAGTCTGCCACCTGCACCACTTGCTGGAGTAGGCGCTGCATCGAAGGGCTCCGTGCGACGATATTTTCCATGCCATACAATTCGTTGACGAGGGACTTGAGTCGTTGGATCTCTCCTCTCATCCGTTGCGGGGAGAGCCCTTCCTCGATCTTGGCCTTGAGTTCCTTGTCATCAAACGGTTTGGTGAGATATCCGAAGGCCCCTCGCTGCATGGCTTCCACGGCGTTGGGGATACTGCCATGGGCAGTCAGGATAATAACCGGAAGGCCTGGATGAATCCGCAGCAGTTCCTCCGTCACATCCAATCCGTCTTCGGTACCCAGGCGGAGGTCGGTAATGGCGAGGTCAAAGCGGTTATTTTTGGCTGCGGCGATAGCTTCACGCCCGCTGGTGCAGCCTGTGACGGCAAAGCCCATGGCGGTCAGTCGCATCTTCACAAGATGCAACAGCCCCTCTTCATCGTCGACTACAAGAATATGTTCTTTTTCCATGAGGCTCCTTCTACGGTGTCGTCGGTTCCGGCACAGTTGGAGGCGGTGCAACCGTGGATGGGGGACGAATAGGACGAACCTTATCCCGCATTTCCTGGTCGATGCGCTTCAACGCCTCCAATTGACTCGTCAATTCCTCTATTTTTCTGTCTCGATCCGTCAGTTGCTTTTGTAGGGACAGCACGATGCCGATACTATCGGTCGAACCGCGTGCGGTGTCTTTCCTGCCGCTTAGGGCCTCCGTCTTCCGTTCGAGCTCGGCTAAATCACGCTGGAGGCTTTCCAGGAATTGGGCATCGGCATCCTTCATGGCCCGCAATTGCTGGACCATCAGCTCTCTATCAAGCAAGTCTCGCACCAGCCGATCCGAAGCCTGGGCCAGGATCGCCCGACTCTCCGAAATGGCCGGGGCCGCCATGACCGATTGGAACCAGGATTGCTCAATGGGAGCAGCATGATGCTGAAGCAGCTGTAGCCAGAGCTTGCTGGAAGAGGCCAGCTGGCTCTTAGGCGCGACGGCGATCACTTTCTCGAAGTACTTTGAAGCGCTCTCTCGACTTTCGTAAAGCCCCAGCAGGGCGCGCGTATAATAGACATGGTCACAGGAATTGTGCTCGGCACATTTCTGGGCGAGCGCCTCCTGTTTTTTCGCCAACGTATGAAGGGATTTGGCCTCTCCCGCATCGGCGATGAAATAGGGCTGCGATAATGGCGGGGGCGAGGACCAAGTCGCGCATCCAGCGAGGAATAGACAGGACAACACTCCCGAGGTAAAGCCTCGGCGGACGGACTTCATGCCGTTTCTCCCGGTTTCGTTAAACGTAAAATAAACCGAACAGTCGTTCCCTTTTTGGCTTCGCTTTCGATCCAAATCCGTCCTCCGTGTGCTTCGACCACTTTTTTTGCCAGTGCCAACCCGAGGCCGCTTCCCGGCATAGCATGTTTGGCCTTCGTGCGTCCTTGATAGAAGCGTTCGAAAATATAGGGCAGGTCTTCGGCCTGAATGCCGGGTCCTCCATCGGATACGCTCACTTCGAGGACTCCCGCTTTCTGGTCCTGCTTCATGAGGACCTTTACAATGCCTCCTTCCGAGCTGAACTTCAAGGCGTTTGAGAGCAAATTATCGAGCACCTGCTCAATCCGAAGCGCATCAGCCTTGACCCACACACGTTGTGCAGGAGCCTCCACCACCAGCTGCACATGCTTCGCATCGGCAAGGAGCCGGACTTTGTTGACCGACATATCTGTGACGCGCTTGAGGTCAGTCGGGACGATTCGATACTCCATCATCCCGGCGTCCATCTTAGAGAGATCCAGAATGGTGGAGATGAGAGTGATGAGTCGGCGGCTGCTGTCTGCCATGATCCGCAAAGTCGTGCGTTGTTCTTGCGACAAAGGGCCGGGAATTTCATCCAACAGCAAATGAGTACCTTCTTGTATCGAGGCCATGGGCGTGCGTAATTCATGGGAGACGTGGGCGAGAAACTCCCCCTTCATATCGTCCAGCTCTTGCAGCTTTGTGCCCATCCAATTTACGGCATCAACGAGGTCTCGCAGCTCGCTGGGAGCTCGAATATTCAGCGATGTGCGGAAATTGCCCTGCCCGATCTGTTTGATATGGCTCTGTAATTGGCGGAGCGGGCGCAGGACCGTGTAACTGGCAAAGCCGGCGAGCGCAATGCCGAACACGAGCGCAAGCAGCACCAGTTGTTCTGTCACCGCTTCAGCTTGCGCCGAGCTTTCCCGTGACCGGCTGACGCCGACGCTGATACCCATCTCGTGAAGATCGATAAACTTTTGGAGTGTGGCACTCATACGGTCCATCAAGGCGTCTCGCCGACCTTCATAGTCCGCAGACGGGGCCGCTGGAGACGACAGCCCATTCTCCAACTCTGTGTGGAGAATCGTGAGTCGTTCTTGCTGCAGGTGCTTAGTGTCCTCGAGTAGCTGAATGCCTTGGGGAGTGAGTTCCTGCACTTCGAGACTCTGAAGCCCGCGATGGAATTCGTCGACCTCTTCATCGAAATGTTGCAAGAACGTGGCATCGCGTACTGCCAGATACTTCTTTTCGCTATTGAGTTGGGCAAAGAGGACGGTGAGCAGATGTTTGGCCGATTCTATCGCAGGGTAATGGTGAGTGGCCATGTTAGCACTCAACGCAGTCAGCTGGCGCAGCTGAAACAAGGCGTACAGATTCACCCCTGCCATCACGACGATGATGACGAGGGAGGTCAGGACGATCCGCCAGAATATAGATAGGCGCACCAGCGAAGCTCTTTCTTGGCCTTGAGAAACGAGTTTAACTGTAGAAACTGTAGGTAATTCCATACACTATTTCCCTGAATGACTCAAGGACCCTGGCAAATAAACTCTCTTTTGTATCGCGCACCCATGCGGAGGGCGAAAGGGCTAGAAAAGTTTCAGCGGCTTCCAATCAGCAGGGGCGGAAACCCCTTATTTTATACCACACTCTTCATCCTACTTGAACGGCGAGACAAATCGGCGCTGCCGCCGCGACAGCCCATGTAATAATGCAAAGAGATGGCCACGAAACAACAACATGGCCACGGCAAGGGGAGGCGTGAGGAGCAGCCCAAGATACCAGCTGATTGAGGAAGGGATGCCCGCATAGTCCAGCCAGCTTCCGAGGATCGTGAAGGGCAGCACGAGGAGCTGGAAAAAATCCAACCCCGCTCCCCTGCCCACTCGACTGGAGAGAGAAAAGAACGATTGCAGTCCCATGGGCGAGAGGACGATGGGGATCAGGATCAGCGCAAACGGGAGAAACCATTCAATCCAATTTTCGAGGACAAACTCGTACGATGTCTTGAACACGTCCAGCGGGGAATCATGGCGCACTTGATAGATCACCTCAGGGGCTGGGTTCAGCAAGAGAAAGAGGAGCAGCAGGACCGCGTACGATAGGAGCTGTCCAAACGGATTCGTCTGCATGCTCAGGTCGAGAGCCATGAGCGGTAACCACAAGATGAATCCGACCCCAATCACATCCCAAAAGTAGTGGCCGACGCTGTCAACAATGTCGTGAAAGGTAAGTACCCTTGCATGCGAAATCGATTGCTCGATCAGGCTCAGGGTGGCTCCAACCAGGAGCGCATTCGCCGCACCAAGGAGGAATCCTCCGGCCATGCCGAGCGGCGAGGCAATCTGGGCTGCGAGCACCAGCAGGAATCCAAATCCCACCACGGCCACCATGGTCATCCAGCCGCGGGCGAGAGATTGTCCGGTTTTGCGGAAGGCGTTCCGATAGAGTTCGAGCGTTTCAGCTAGAATGCGCGACATGAGAGACAATAGTCTGTGCGAACTTCTTCGGTCAAGCCGCGATGCGCCTCTTCGTGGGAGGTTGACTTCCCCTATCCTATGATTATGTAAATGCCTGCAGCACACACAGATGAGCGGAGAGGAGTGATCCAATGGACATGAACCGCATGACGATCAAACTACAGGAGGCGCTCCAGACCGCGTCGTCCCATGCCACGAGGCGGAGCCATCAGGGGATCGATGTGGAGCACCTCTTGCTTGCGTTTGTGGAACAGGATGGAGGTCTCGCCTCCTCTCTACTCGAACAGGCAGGATTGTCTCTACCCTCCGTTCGCCAGGCGGTGGAGCAGGCACTCGCGAAGCTCCCTCAAGTCCAGGGGGCCGGGGCAAGTCCCGGACAACTCCATGTCACATCGCGGCTCAGTCAGGTCCTGGCCAAAGCCGAAGACGAACAACGAACCTTAAAGGATGACTATCTCAGTGTCGAACATGTCATCCTCGCCATGGTGCAAGAGGGGGGTGTCTTTAAAAAGCTTGGTCTGACCAAGGAACGGCTCCTGGGGGCGCTACAACAAATAAGAGGGTCTCAACGTGTCACGAGCCAAGACCCGGAAGGTACCTATCAGGCTTTGGAAAAATATGGCCGCGACCTTACCCGACTGGCGGGACAAGGAAAACTGGATCCCGTCATTGGGCGCGATGAGGAAATTCGTCGAGTCGTGCAGATTCTCTCACGTCGAACCAAGAACAATCCCGTGCTCATCGGCGAGCCAGGCGTCGGAAAAACCGCCATTGTCGAAGGACTCGCCTCTCGCATTATCAAAGGGGACGTGCCTGAAGGATTGAAGAAAAAGCGCGTCATCACTCTCGACATGGGATCGTTAGTGGCCGGCGCAAAGTTTCGCGGCGAGTTCGAGGAACGATTGAAGGCGGTCCTCAAAGAGGTGCAGACGGCAGAGGGACAAATTCTGCTCTTTATCGATGAGCTGCATACGGTCGTAGGAGCGGGCGCGGCGGAAGGGGCAATGGACGCAGCCAATCTGCTCAAGCCCATGCTGGCCCGCGGCGAATTACATTTGATCGGTGCGACGACGCTGGATGAATATCGAAAACATATCGAGAAGGATGCCGCGTTGGAACGACGGTTCCAGACGGTGCTGGTCGATCAGCCGTCGGTGGAGGATACGATCTCGATTCTGCGCGGACTCAAGGAACGCTACGAAGTGCACCATGGGGTGCGCATCAAGGACGCAGCCTTGGTCGCTGCGGCGAAACTTTCGAACCGGTATATCGCCGATCGCTTTCTCCCGGACAAAGCCATCGACCTGGTCGATGAGTCGGCGGCCCGCCTGCGTACGGAAATCGATAGTTTGCCGGCGGAACTGGATGAAGTCTCGCGCAAGGTGATGCAGCTGGAGATCGAGCGGGAGGCCTTGCGGAAAGAACAGGATCAGGCCAGTCAGGCGCGGCTGGCCACGCTGGAGCAGGAGCTGGGCGAGAAACAGGGGGAGCTGCAGGCGCTCAAGACGCGATGGGATTCAGAAAAAGCCTCGGTGGCCCGTCTGCGCAAAATGCGAGAAGCGATGGAAGAGGTCAAGCAATCGATGGAGCGGGCGGAACGGGCTTACGATCTGAATCGCGTAGCGGAATTGCGGTACGGAGAGTTGCCTCGCCTTGAGCGGGAACTGGCGTTGGAGCAGGAACAGCTCGGCAAGAAACAGGGTGAAAGCCGGTTGCTCAAAGAAGAGGTCGATGAAGACGACATCGCGGCCATCGTGAGTCGCTGGACGGGAATCCCCGTCTCCCGGCTGGTCGAAGGTGAAACGGAGAAACTCTTAAAACTGGGCGAACTGCTGCATCAACGTGTGGTCGGCCAGAATGAAGCGGTGGAGGCCGTTGCAGATGCGGTCCTCCGGGCGCGCTCCGGCATCAAAGATCCGAACCGGCCCATCGGTTCATTTCTCTTTCTTGGTCCGACCGGCGTCGGCAAGACCGAGTTGGCGCGGGCCCTGGCCTCGACGCTCTTCGATGACGAGGCCAACCTGATTCGGATCGACATGTCCGAGTATATGGAAAAACATACGGTGGCCCGTCTGATCGGGGCCCCGCCGGGCTATATTGGCTACGAAGAAGGTGGTCAACTGACTGAAGCCGTCCGGCGGCGTCCCTTCTCCGTCATTCTATTTGACGAGATCGAAAAAGCCCATCACGACGTCTTCAATGTCTTGCTTCAAGTCTTAGACGACGGACGGCTGACGGATTCTCAAGGCCGGACCGTTGATTTCAAAAACACTGTGTTAATCATGACGTCGAATATCGGCAGCCCGCAGATCCTTGAAGCGCAGCAACGGCACGCCTCCTATGACGAGGTCTGTGCCCTCGTGATGGTGGAACTACGAGAACACTTCCGTCCTGAATTCTTGAACCGCGTCGATGAGACGGTGGTGTTCCATCCCTTGGAAACGGAGCAGCTTGCAAAGATCGCGGAGATTCAGCTTGAGCGGTTACGGGCTCGTTTGGCGGAACGGCGGATCACCCTTACCATCACACCGGCCGCCCTACGGCACTTGGGTGAGCGGGGCTACGATCCGGTCTATGGGGCGAGACCCTTGAAGCGATTGATCCAACAGGAGCTTGAAACGCCAATGGCGCGTCAATTGATCAAGGGCGAATTGCGCGATGGAGATACGGCGACCGTGGATTTGAAAGACCAGCACATCATCATCGTGCCGACGGTCGCGGGATAGGAAGCGTCGCCCTGCTTCAACCGAGGACGACCGATCCGCCTTTCACATCTTGCGTTGTGCCGCTAGTACGGAGTTTGTCGATTTTCCATTCGGTGGGAGACACCTCGATCATGTGGCCCTTGATCGTGTGGAACGCCCCTTTCGTGAAGGCGACCACGTTCGGCGCCTTCAAGTCCATCTTCAGGACAATGGTTCCCGATGCCAGATGTGTGAGCACCAGACCCTTCGTCGTCCTGCTCACTTCATAGGCACGCTTCTCGTTGATCATCAGGGTGCTATCGTTGAGCTTGGCTGTCACTTTCCCGCCCGCATCGAACAGGGCAAAGTTCACGAGTAAGGCACCCGTGGTCGGTTTCAGGGCTATCTGAATCTGCGGGATCCCTTCGACTTCAATCGTACCGTCGGTGTTGCGATACAGATTCGAACCTACTTCCACGTCCATGTCTAGCCTCATTTCACTACGATGTGAGAAAGAATCGATTATGCCTTTTTGATACGATCCAGTATCAATGCGATACAGCCGCCGAGCAGTCCCCCTCCCATGATGGTCGTGAACAGCTCGACCAATTTGAGCTCCCACACGGACCCCTGCGCTTGCATGACTTCCCGAAGGCCGCCCTGCAGCAGAATCACGGCCAGCGCCATGGTGGAACCGACAACAAACCACCAGAGAAACACTTTCATGGTCGACACCATCAATCCTCAAAACTCCATCCGACGGTCGAGACTGCGGTATTGAATCGCTTCCGCCACATGCGGCGGCTCAATCTTATCAGAGTCCGCGAGGTCGGCGATGGTCCTTGCCACACGCACAATGCGCCCATGGGCCCGGGCAGACAATCCGAATTTGGTCAGTGCCTGTTCCAGGAGCTCCTGAGCTGGAGTCTCCAGGCCACAATACCGCTTCAGGAGCCGCGGCTTCAACTGGGCATTTGTGTGAATCCCGTCTTGACGATACCGGCGGAGCTGGCGATCACGTGCCGCCAGGACGCGTGATCGAATCGTGGCGGAACTTTCCGGCATGGGACCATGATCGTGGAGGTCTCGTATGGAGACCGGGGGGACCTCGATATGCATGTCGATTCGGTCCTGGAGAGGCCCCGACAATTTGGCTCGATAGCGGCGGATTTGCTGCGGGGTGCAGAGGCATTCACGCGTGCGATCCCCATAGTATCCGCAGGGGCAAGGATTCATCGCGGCGATCAACATGAAGCGTGCCGGGTAACGGAGCGAGCCGCTGGCCCTAGTCAGGGTCACATGCCCGTCTTCCAGTGGTTGCCGTAATCCGTCTAGGACGGGACGACGAAACTCGGGCGATTCGTCCAGGAACAACACGCCATTGTGCGCCAAGGACACTTCTCCCGGCCGGGGGACTGTTCCGCCTCCGATGAGTCCGGCATCGGAAATACTGTGGTGTGGTGCGCGAAAAGGACGGACCGTCAGCAGTGGATGATCGGCAGTCAATTGTCCCGACACGCTATGGACGCGGGTCGTTTCGATCGCTTCTTCCGGCTCCATGAGGGGCAGAATCGTCGGGAGACGTTTGGCCAACATGGTCTTGCCTGATCCCGGTGGCCCCACCATCAAGAGATTGTGGCCTCCTGCTGCAGCAATCTCCAGAGCGCGCTTCGCATGGTCTTGTCCCTTCACATCGCCATAGTCATCATCCTCCACCGGGCGCGTGGTAAAAAACCGGTCGCGATCTACGTGGGCTTGAGTCACCGAAACCGTGCCCTGGAAAAAGGCCACGGCCTCAGGGAGCGTGTGGAGCGGATAGGCTGTCACGCCCTGCACCATCGCGGCTTCTTGGCTGTTCTCAGCCGGCAAAAGCAGACTATGGTCTGGCCGACAGGCCATTCCAATGGATAAGGCACCGGTAATCGCCTTGATCTGTCCGTCCAGCGAGAGTTCACCGACACAGACTCGGCCTCGTACATTCTGGGGTGGGATGACTTCTTCCGCGACGAGAATGGCAATGGCAATGGCCAGATCGAGCCCGGACCCTTCCTTCTTGATTCCAGCTGGCGCCAGGTTCACGGTGATCTTCTTGGCAGGAAAATGGAAGCCCGTATTCTTGAGCGCGGAGCGGACACGGTCGCGGCTTTCTCTCACGGTGGCATCGGGGAGACCGACGACCGAGAATTGCGGAAGCCCTCCGGCAATATCAACTTCCACGTCGATCAGATGCGCATCAATGCCGACGAGCGCAGCACTCAGAACCTTTGCGAGCATGGGTCACTCCGGTGCAATGCGAAGGGCTGGTGGATTATAGAAACCGTGTCATTTTGTTTCAACCAAAACAGGCGGAGACAGAGGGATATGGTTCCATTTCGACTGCTGCGGTCGCAGCAATGACGTCATCGTGGACTCTAGTACCCCCTCCTCCCCTTCTGTATAATCCCTCCATGCCTGTCCCGTCCCACTCCGCGTCCGTGCGATCGACCCTGCTAGAACGTGTTTCACACATCATGTTGCCCGACACCATGCCCGTTTGTTTTCTCCTTGGTGGCCTGATCATAGGGGCTGGCAGTCCGGTTTTGGGCCAAGTGCCCGGTCGTGCGGCCACCCCATCTGGACCAGTTGGAGCGTCGATGGCCGTCCTTGCAACTCTGCAGGATGCCGATGTGCTTCCCCCCGAAGGCACTCCCGAGGCGAATCGCGTCATCAAGGTGGTCATTCAATTTCAATCGGTGTTTATGAAGAGCAACGATCCGGCCGTGCAAGCATTTCTGAGTCAAGCATTGGCGGCACAGGGGGGAAGCGGTGTGGACGAAGCCCTATCCCGATTCCGTTCGTCAGGCTGGACTTCGGAGGTGCTGGAGGCGCTCAATGAACAGTGGGTCACCACGGCGATCGATCAGCGAGAGCAGTTATCGCCGGGCTTTCGCCAATTCAACGTCAGTCTGGCGGATTTCGATTGGTTGATGGAACTCGTGGCGAAGGCACGGACCGCCTTCATGCAACGGGCTCAGACTATTCACCAGGCGTTTGCGCAACGACGGCGGGAGATGCCGGGCGGCGCACAGTAATCGCAACAGGGAGGACGCAATGGCAACGAAAGCTTATATCTTGATCAAGGTAAAAGCGGGCCGAACGAAAGATGTGCTCCAAGCACTCAAGCGCCTTGCGGGCGTCGAACAAGCCCATTCCTGTTTTGGGCGACCGGACATCATTGTATTCATCAGCGTCGCGGACGAACGAGCCCTCTCGGATGTGGTGATCACAAAGATTCACCAAATTGAGGGAGTTGAAGAAACTGACACGCACATCGTCGCCGATGCCTAGCAAGGTGCTGAGAAACTGTTTAGAGCCTTCTGGAAGTTGATGATTGGTTTCTCAGGAAGACCAAGAGAATATCCCCGCGGGATGCTCAAAAAGGCCGTCCAGCAAGGACGCAGCGAGTGAAGGACCGAGGAGGTACAGACCGCACTTCGCGTGGGCCGTTCGCCCCTAGAATGGATCTTGGCGAACGAAACCTCCCCTATCGTGCTTCCGACTTCCGAGGAACTTCTGCTCAGCGTTGAGGGTCTGAACGATCCGAGAACGCCGCTGGCGGACTTTTTCAGCATCCCGCTAGCGGAGAGAAGAGACACTGACGGTAGCCCCGCCTTGTTCTGCCGAACTGTAGCAGGCGTCGGCCACCTCGACGGCGCGGCATCCATCACGCCCGGTGATAGGCGGTTGAGTCTTCGTCTTGATAGCATGGACGAAAGCGCGGAGCGTGGCGAGAATCGTCTGCTCCGGTTGGACAACCCATTCCGTGGGAGAGCTCTCACCGAAGACGCCTGTCACGCGTTGGTGAAACCAATCAGCTGCGATCTGCCCCTCGGTTCCCACCCACTCCGTTCTCGCAACCCGCCCCGCTACGACTCGTGCGATGTCCATGACACATCGTATGCCGCTCCTGGTCTGGGTCTGCACGATCGCCATCGTCTCCGGTGCCACGGTCGGGAGCTGGTCCAATTCGCAGCGGACGTCGACGACCTCCTCGCCGGTGAGAAAGGGCACCAAATCCAAGAGGTGAACCCCCAATTCCAAGAGCGCCCCGCGCTGACCTGGTATCGGTGACAGAACCTGGGCGCTGGCTTTCGTTTCAATTCGGCTGGTGAAGGTGGCGTACCGGGGCCGGCCGATCTCCGGCAAGTGATCTTTCAAAAGAAGAATCGTCGAGTCGAAGCGCATGGTCTGTGCGGTCATGAGCAATACACCTGCCTCTTCTGCCGCCGTCACCATCGCTCGTGCTTCGCGGCCCGTCTGGGCTAACGGCTTCTCAATGAGGATCGGCTTCCCCGCCTTCACTGCCGCAAGACAGATCTCAGGACAGAGCGAAGGAGGAGTGACCACCACGATTGCTTGTACCGCCGGATCGGCGAGCAAGGCACGATAATCTCCATAGATAGGGATCTCTCTCGTTGGAAGAGCAGCCAGCCCCTCCCCGATCCGTTTCCGACAGAGAGCGGCGAGGCTCACCCCTGATAGATCATGCAGCAGATGGTGGACATACCGGCTTCCATGCCGGCCGACACCGATGAGACCGATTCCAAGTGGCATAGTCATCGTACACATCCTGGTGGTGAGAAAACTCTAGTCGCCATCGAGCGCGCGGTCAACTAAATCTCGACCCTAACAGCCAGATTGACAAGCTGCCGGCACGGTCCCTATAGTACGCCCGCGTCGCATGAGTCCCGTCTCAAAATGGCAGTACCTGCAAAGCCTTGATGGAGAAGAGATTGCCGCAATGATATCCACCATCGCCCCCTTTACCTTGGATCAAATCGGTACCGGAACGGCACGCTTTCCGAGCGGCGTCGCCATTCCCACGCTGACGGATGCCGCAGTTGACCCCTATATCCAGACACGCGTCTCGAAACACGTACATGTGGATTGTGTTCAGTTTTGGCCCCAGCCAAAAGGGCTCTACCCCGGTCTCGTCCTCTTGCATGAAGAGTGGGGGCTGACTGCACAAATCAAGGATCTCGGCGCCAGATTGGCATGCGAAGGCTACGGCGTCATCATCCCGAACTTGTACGGGCGGCTGGGTGGCATGGTGACGGCCAATGCAGAGGTTGCGGATGCACTCATGGGCAAGCTGAACGAGACGCTCGTCCTGCAAGACATCAATTCCTGCTGTGAATTCTTGAATACGCGCGACCACATTAAACAAAATATCCACGGTGTGGTCGGTTACGGCATGGGTGGATCGTATGCGCTCCGGTTCGCATGCCAACGGAAGCGTCTTCGAGCAGCAGTCGTCTACTACGGCCGAGTGATGCAGTCTGAGACCGCGATTAAAGACCTGTTTTGTCCGGTGCTCTATCACCAGGCAGGTCAGGACCAGTGGGTGCCGGCTCAGGATGTGGATCGGTTGCGTGCGGCTGCAACTGAGTACAAGAAGCGTGTCGAAATCCGGACCTACCCGGGCGCCCCCCATGCCTTCTGCAATGAACAACGCGTGGAGAGCTATCGTGCCGACCCAACAGCGGAGGCGTGGGAGGCAACCGCCGCGTTTCTCAAAACCTGCTTCCAAGGCACCTGACGAATTCCCCACCCTATCGTGTTGCTTGAGAGTCCGAACCAAAGCGCAGTAGAGTAGCGCCATGCGCAATCACATCATATTTATTCGACCAGTCCAGTCCCGAATCGGCCTCGCCCTTGCACTGGTTGCCGTCTCTGTATTCGGGGCCTGGTTCAATGCCAGGGCAGACGAATCGCTTCCCAGTGCCACACCAGATTTCCCATCTATCATTCGTGCCCATTCTGATCAACTGGCCAAGGTGGAGTCCGACAAGGGAGCCATCAGCCTGTTTGTGTCGGCAATCGGTCCCGAACTCCAGATGGGCGATGCGGCCAGGACCTTGGGGGCAAACCCGTTGCCGGCCAAGCTGGCGAAAGAACTTCTGGTGCCGGATTTGACCACAGCGATTCATCGGCTAATGGGCAGTCTGGCCGCCTGGCACTATGCATTCACAGTCCGGCAAGCCGTGAGAGACCAGCAACTCGCGACGGTGACCGAGCGACTATCCGGAGCCACAAAATCAAAAGCATGGCTCGATCAACAGGGAAAAGCGTCCTGGCATGACTCACTGAATCAACTCTCTGACGTGGTTGCCTCCCCAGAATGGGCCAAGGGGAATCAGGCAGAATCTGTTCCAACTTTGTTGGTAACGGTCTTGGAACGAGCCTCTCGCCTGGAAGTGGAAGCCATGCAGGCCAGCTACCAGGAGTGGGATCGGATACGGAATTGGAAAGATCGGGTGCGTGGGATCCGTGGACAGGCCCGCCTCTGCGGAACCTGGCAATGGATCATTCACAATCACCAACAGCACCATCAAGAACAGAAGCTTTCGTTACTCTTTCCACCAGCAGGAACGACGCAGGCCACGATCCCGGGTCTCGTGGAAACGGTTGTGCTGGGAGAGAACGTCTATTTACGCTGGGAAATCGATGGTCGGGTCCAGGAAGATAGTCTGCAATTCAGCAAAGAAGGCCAGCGCCTTGAGGGGACCTTTGTGAATTCCCAAGGAGGTTGGGGATCGATCAGCGGAAAGAGATCGGCCAGCTGTACGCCCTAAGGAGCACAGCGCGTGGTACGAGAGCGCGCATCCCTCCAAATTCGCCAGCCTAAGAGTATCCAGCCTGCCAAGAACGCCAGCCCACCGATCGGGGTTACTGCCCCCAACCACCGGATGCCCGCAAGGGACACCGCGTACAGACTGCCTGAAAAGAGAAGAATCCCGATAGTAAAGAGCCATCCGGCCTTTTCAAGGCGCTGTTCCGGGTAGCGCTCAATTGCCCAAGAAACTATACAAAGTCCAAAGGCATGATACATTTGATACCTGGTTGCGGTATCGAATACCTGGAGCATAGGCGCATCCAGAATGCCCTTGAGTGCATGGGCACCAAAGGCGCCGGCAGCTACGCCGGATCCAGCAAAGATTGTTCCCAATATCAGGAATCTTTGAGAGGGCGACCGATCGATCACGGGATACTCCTTGTCAGTTCGAGACATGCAAGACTGGCGAGGCAGGTTGAATCAGGCCTTACGGATTGTGCTTATCATGCCTGTCTCGGTTATCGTGCCTAGCGCATACTTTAAAACGCTGGCGGACTGTTTCAGCATCCTGCTCATCGCGCCGACGGTGGATTTTAGCAGAGAGAACTGAGTCTCGATATGCCTCTCGAATGCCCCCGCTGCTTATTGACCAATTCTGATTCCACTCCCACCTGCGAATGCGGGTATGATCTGACCCCGCAGATCCGCAAAGTCACCGGTGCGACGACCGTCACCTTCCGGAGAGTGGAGCGGCGTGTCGCGGATTCTGGCATGACAAAAGGAGGGTTTGTAGTCGGGGTGGTCGCAGTGTGGATCCTCTTGACGATCGGAGAGTGGATCCGCATTCGGCCTGAGCTTAAGCTGCGGAGGTCCAGCAATTTGATTCAGGACAGCGTCCTGCTCAGCCTAACCGATCTAGCTGGTGCCATGCTTATCGGAGCCCTCGGATGGATGGTGGTGTGGATCATCTTGTCGTACGAAGGTCGTCGCCTCCGCCCCTGCCCGAAGCGCACGACACTCGCGGTCACCGTCGTAGCGGCGGGACTCTTATTTATGAGCCGATGGATTGCGCCAAATATCCTGGCACAGCACACCATGCAGATGGCTATTACGCTGGGGATCGCAGTCTTTGCCTACTATGCAGGCTGCAGGGGATGGTTGGGCAAATGGTAGCGAGTGGCGGCGGAGGACGGGAGGTCCATACTGCAGACCATCCTGAGCAGTATATCCTGCTGGTGTGCCAACCTTGCTGGCAGCAGCTCTCTGGAAGCCCCAAAGCCGAACTGGACGGTCTATGACTGCTCACTCACCCTGGTTTCTCTTTCTCCACCCCTCGCCGCATATAAAGCAGTTTCCGAAGATCGTCGGTGAGCTTGCTTGCTCCTTCAACTGAAACTGACTGACTGACTTCATAGAACAAGCGATACAGGACTGTCAGCCTCAAACCTTCTAAAGATATCCCTTCACAACATTTCCAGTTATTCACGAACTCAGGCAGAGGCCTATACAGCGCCTGCTCTTCTCCCGGTGGAATTACATGGCCTGACGTGGGGCAAACCCGACAGAGATTGCGCTCTCCTGCTCACACACTTTCACGCAGTTTTTGCCGGCATTCTTTGCCACATATAGGGCCTTGTCCGCCGCCATGAGGAGTTCAGTCGGGGGCGCATGGGTCGGGAAAGTCGCGACACCAATACTGCAGGAGAGAGGGAAGGGGCGCGATGCCAGCTTCACCAGTTCCGGCACCTTCGTAAGCCTGGTGACACAGTCACGGAGTTGCTCAGCCAACGAAACGGCACCTTCAACGGATGTGTTCGGCAAGAGGACAGCAAATTCTTCACCTCCGTAGCGGGTTGCCACATCGCTCGCGCGCCAGATTCGTTGGTCGCTTTCAATCGATAGTTGGTCATTAAGGAGGTGCCCCATTTCGCGGAGCACCTGGTCGCCCGTCGTGTGACCGTAGGTGTCGTTGATGGCTTTGAAATTATCAAAGTCTAGGAACAGCAGCGACAATGGTTCTCCGGATCGTCTCGCTTGCGCTCCCATCTGCTGGAGCACTTCCTCAAAGTAAGCGCGATTGTAGAGCCCTGTGAGACCATCTCGGACGGACTGGGCTCTGAGCAGCCGGTTCAGATCGCGCAGTTCGCCGTTGGCTGCATCAAGCTGTCGGTTCAGAACCTCGGTGTGTTTTTGTTGCCGTTTTGTATGGGTGATATCGGTAATCGTCTCCAGGATGTGTACGCGCCCATCCGTAGTTTCTGCTCTGGCCCACTGCACCAAAAGATATTCGTCATTCGGCAGAGGGACTTCGCTGGCTGTGATCTGTCCAGTCTGGAGGGCTTCTGGCATCTTGCAGAATTCGCAGGGAGTTGCGCAGGAAACAATCTTTTCATGGCATGTCTGATTGGAAATATCACCGAACTTCTCGAGGGAAACCTGGTTCTGGAAGATAACCTTGTAGGAGGCAGGGTCGATGACTGCCACGATGACCGGTTGACAGTTCAACAACACATGGGGATCGTACTGATGATGAGAGTTCGACATGTTCCTGTTCCTCCTTCAGAAGATCCCGCCTCGTGTTCTAAAGATAGAGACGCGGCAGCGGGTCGCGCCAGACCCAAACGGAGTACCTCAAAGGGGAGGGCTGAACGACGAGCAGTCAGGTTTTGCCTGAAGAGCCGGCGTTGTGCAGGAATAACGGTACGTAACACGGCCAGTGTATGGGGCTAATCCTTACGCTATCAGATCGATGGAATGAAGAAGTCTGGAACGGGCGAGAGCCCACGATTCGAGGCTATGGCTATGAAGTTGAGACGCTAGAGGAGCTGCTCCGACGCTCAACCTCTCCAATTTGGCGCAGAACGCAGGTGATCGATTGTGGTGCCGGAGGCCGGGATTGACCGGCATGAGTTTTTTTGGGCCCGAGGGATTTTAAGTTCAATCCCGAAACCGAGCCTTTTGAAAGTTATATGCACGAATCAAAGGAATATCACAATGATTGGGAGTCAGAGGACCAATGATTAACTTTCAGGACTGATGCGGAGTCCTGATTGTCCCCCTCCCCTCTCGATAGTTTTGCCACAATTGAGCCACAGTGAACGGAGAACTAGTTGCCCTAGAGGAAGGTGCCTTGCTCATGTAGCGCATAGACAAAGTGCAAGGGATTTGCGTCCAATCTCTGAAAGTAGATAAGAGGGGTCCGTGGCTACCCTTTCATATTTGCTAACTTGCTCAGGTCTAGCTTGTCCAACACGTTCTTCAGATCCTCAATCGAAACACCATCTCCTTTGGCCTCTACAACGAAACGCTTGTCGATCAGGACCCCCATTTCTCCACTGCGGTCACGCTTGTTGTACTTTTCGTAAGCTTTGTATCCTCGGAACTTCGTCGTTTTCTCGTAACCAGTCGGGGAATCCTTGTCAATTTCGTTGTTGGCCCAGGCATAGAGCGCCAGGCTTGCGAGCCCGCTCGCGTTGCCTATGTCCGAGATGGTCACATCGATGGCCCGGCGATCTTCACCGATATACCGCGCCTCAGCTTTACTAATCGTCATCCCCAGCGCGGTAGATTTCTCGCCAGACACCTCGGCTCTTTGCATGCGCCCCACCGATTCAGGCAGCAATTCTTTGAGTTGTCGGAAATCGACCGGCTCCACGGCTTTCCCCCGCTCGCAGCCTGATTGAAGGCTTGCATCACATTACCTGCCGCCTGTATCGCATCACCAAGGTTCGCCGGCGGCTCGCTCCCCGCCTGGGTACTTCCACTGGACTGTGCGGCCTTCTCAAGCCCCTTCGTGAAGGATTCAAGGTTCTTGCCTACTTGCTCAAGTTGTTTCGTCGCCTCTTGTTCTTCCCTACTTTGGGTGACGGCCATGGGAATCCCCACAAACGAGGCACTGATCGCTCCGATAACGACGAACAGCACGATCGCTGCGATCACAACCGACACGGTATAGCTGAAGGATCGCTCGGGTGGCGATTTCATCAAGACCGGCAGGCCAAGATACAATAAGTAGAGAGTATAGAGTGCCGCCAAGAGTGCCAAAATGCCCAACATCGGCAGGAGATGGAATATCCCCCCGACCCAGGCGGCCGTCGCGCCGTAGGCTGCCACTTTCAACGCCTGCGTGAGGTTGCTCGTGCCCCCGAACGTGGGTGCCAGCGTATTGATAATCAGGGCGAGCACATAAACGCCCGCCAGCCCCAGCACATAGCTCACCAGCATTTGCGACAAGAGGCTCGAGAACGGAATCCGCATCGTGCCCATGAACGGCATCTGCACACCGACAACGGACATGCCGACCAGGATGGCGATCGGTCCAATCGCGGCCAGCGGCATGACGTACCCGGTATAGAGGGCCTGCATGGAGGTCTGTTCAGACTCGATCACCGGCCATTCCGTTTTCGGCTGGAGAAGAATGTTCTTCACACGCTCAACAATGTTCATAATATTCACTCCTTTGATGGAACTGGCAACGCGCTTGGCCGCAACAAATGTAGAAGTCGTGCTTTGTTGCGGCTATTGGAAATGCGATCACTGGAGACGCAATTATGGGAAGAAAGTCCGAGCGAGATAGAGAATCCCTGTCTTCCAGGTAGCAGGTTCATCGAGAACGCTCCCGGTTCGAGGAACTGCCTACTGGGCGTGAAGGCTACCATAGGGGGAAACGATTAGCCAGCGGGGCTGCTCCTTGCTGGGCTGGGGTCGGAAGCGCCTGAATCGGTGGGAGAATACGAGGAGTTATAAGAGGGAGGCGTCGTCTGAAGTCGACTTGTTTGGTGGGCGAGGCGGGGCTTGAACCCGCACGACAGTTGCCTGTCTCAGGATTTTAAGTCCTGTGCGTATGCCAGTTTCGCCACTCGCCCTTGGGGACGAGAGTAGCAATCCTGAAGGATGGACACAAGGGGGATTGTTGTCACGGAGGGGATTCTTGTCGCTGCGAGTGTAGCTGGTGGGGGCGGCCCCTGTATGCGATGTCGCGTCCTGTGTGGCACCCTTGATCCAGACTTTAAATCCCTCGCGTCTGCCAATTTCGCCACTCCGGCAGCAGAAGCCGCAGTGGCGGAACTCTAGCATCGGGGTCTAGGTCGATCTAGGTCGCCACCTAGGCGCAAACAGCCTGCCAATAAGCTGTTTGCGCCACAGGTCTGATCGCCGAGCGAGTCGGTCCAACTACGCTGCTTCGATTCGCAGTCTCTGATCGTCTTTTCGGATGAGGGATTTACTGCGATCCATCACTTCTTTCACGCCAGATTGGACCGACCGACTCCATCGAGTCGCTTGTAACTGGGCCTTTTTCGCATAGCGACCGACATCACGGCGGGTTTCTGCTCCCGTTTGCGGCGCGAAGAGTAATCCAATCCCCGCTCCGATCACCGCCCCACCTGCCACCATCGCTGCGACCTTCGCTACCTGACGTCCCTGGTCTGACATGGTGAACCTCCTTGAAACGATTGAGTGAAGAATGTGATTGCCGGCACCCTGCACGCTCATGTTCTATCCCTTCAGCAGTAAGCGTGCCAGACGAGAAATCACGAGAATCTCCCATCATTCGGCGCACACCTCTGCCTACGATTAAGAGCGATTAATTTTCGGTTGCGTTTTCCTCACAGGTCACGACACAGGCGTGACAGAAAACCAACATACGAAAGTGGTAGGTCTCCAAAACTGGCTCTGATGAACGATCAGAATTGATTTCCTGATGAACATTCGCGCCCTTGCAATGGTCAAGAACCTCACCTATGATCCTGCCAACACGCCACATGAGGCACTAATGACTTGGTTGCGCGCGATCCCCTACCCCAACATCAGCCCGGTCTTCCTCGAGCTGGGGCCCCTGCAGTTCCGCTGGTACGGTCTGATGTATCTGATCGGATTGGCGGGCGCCTATCTCCTGATCACCCGTCGAGTGGCGTCGAGTGGCCTCTCCATGACCAGAGACCAGGTGTACGATATGGTCGTGTGGGCTGCACTCGGGGTCTTTATTGGAGGACGGCTTGGCTATACGCTATTCTATAATTTCTCCTACTATGTGCAGCATCCGGCAAAAATCCTGGCTGTCTGGGAGGGGGGCATGTCGTTCCACGGCGGCCTGCTCGGCGTCATGGTCGCCTTATTTTGGTTCAGCCAACGGCAGCGCATTCCCGTCTACACCGTCGCAGACTTGGCGGCCGCCGCCACGCCGATCGGGCTCGGATTCGGGCGACTCGGCAACTTCATCAATGGGGAGTTGTATGGCCGAGCCACCGATGTCGACTGGTGTATGGTGTTTCCGAATGGAGGCCCTGCCTGTCGCCATCCCTCACAACTTTACGAGGCAAGTCTTGAGGGTGTTTTCTTGTTTACCCTGTTATGGGTCATCGCGAAAACCATACCGCCACCTGGTACCCTCCTCTGGAGTTTTATCACCGGCTATGGACTCTGTCGGATGATCGTGGAATTCTTTCGCGAACCGGATGCCCACCTTGGTTTTATCCTTGGATCCTTCTCGATGGGGCAACTCCTGTCCTTCCCCATGATCGTGGTGGGGGTCTTCATGCTCGCCCTCGGCTTTCAGCGTCGAGCGTTGATGCAGGCTAAATCTCAGTAAGGCATCTCCTCGTCATCCAGCCCCACATGGTGTCCAAGTTCATGGACCACCGTGTCGCGCACCTCGTGAATGACTTCGGCCTTCGTCCGGCAGAGACGCAGGATAGGGCCTCGATAGATGGCGATACGGGCAGGCAGCTCACCGGCAGGCTGGAAAAAAGATGACTGATCAATCGGGACACCTTGATACAGACCCAGCAGATCGTCTTCTGATTCCAATTCAAGATCCTGCAGAACATCGAGCGAAGGTTCTTCTTCGACCACGATGGAGACTTCGTCGGCGAGCGTCGCGAAACGGGCCGGCAGGCCGGCGAGTGCCTCTTGGATCCAGGCGTCGAATTCTTCCGGCGAGACAGTCAGTGGGCGTCGAGATTGTGGCATCGCACTGGTCCCTCGCAATGGCTATTGAGGTTTAACATCCAAGTACGATTTCCTACCGAGGTCATCATTGAAGCTACTCGCACGAAGGGGAGGCGCATCCCAGATGACCTTATTTCCAGGAGCCAGATTTGCTGCCTCCAGGTAGTGTTTCTTGGCTTCAACCTTATTGCCCACACGATATAGTGTGGTTGCCAGGTTGTAGTGCGCTTCGGCCAACGTCGGCTCGGCGGCAATTGTTTGACGATATACCTGTTCAGCCTCGGCCCACTTCTGCGCCGAGAACAAGGCATTGCCTCGATCCAATTGCGCAGCCACGGCAGGAGAAACTCCCTCTGGAGCCTGCAGTACTGTGATCGGCTTAGACATCGGACTCGCGCATGCCACGAGCAACCATATTCCAATCAAACTTACAGATGTGGCGTTCATAGGCAGCCTCCTCCTAGACATCAATGGCGACACCTGGCCGCAAAAAGATAAACTGAAACGAGAGAGACGATAATCCTAAACAACTCGCGACGGCTCGCATATAACTATCCGCTTGGGGTCGGTACCGATTCGCTCTGGTCTGTACGTCCGCAGCCGCCACATCGTCTGTCTTATAATCGGCAATCCAGATCCGGTGGTCAAGCCGGTAAATCAGGTCAATCACCCCTTCCATCATCTGGCCCTCGTCCAAGGGCATGACGAACGGAACTTCTCGCCCGAGCACCGTCGCTCGTCGCAGTCTCTTATATGGCTCGGAGGAAAGGAAGTTCTCAAAGAGCGTAGTGAGATCTGCCATGACGTGACCCATCAACTGAGGACGATCCTGTGCCACAGTGCGACGAATGGTCTGCTCGATGACCGTACTGATCTCAGAGCGAGGCCTGGTGAAGTCCCACTGTTCGAGCACCGCATGGGCAGAGACTCCGATAAGCCGAGCCAGATCGGCGTCACGCCCTGTCTCAGCACGATGAAAATCGGCCTCGGACCTGCCTCCAGCGAGGCTCGAAGGGGTCACTTGTCGCGAACGTCGTTCGACGTCGCTCCCACTCAACCTGCCGCGCGTGGCGGCGCATGAGAATGGGGCCAAGGGCCAGTCTAGGGGCCATCGTGGACAGGGGTTCCTGTCTGCGCCGTCTCGCTGCCACCGTGGCCTGCGTGATGACACGAGTGAGTCGGCTTGTTCCGATGGAGATCTGGTCTGCCGTCGATGGAGCCGCCTCGTCAGACATCGCTTCACCGAGCAGAGAGAGGACTGTGTCATGTCCCGGTTTGGTAGTCTGCCCACCGGATAACACCAGCAGATCGCGCGCCCTTGTCATGCCGACATACAAGAGTCGCCTCTGTTCCGCCTCTTCCCGCGCCGCCATCTTCGTGTCTACCAGCACGGCTCCGAGATTCGACCGGCCTCCCATCTGCAGGCTATAACAGCGGCTCGACCAATCATGATGGACGGACGGCCCCTTGCGAGGATTCTTTGACCCCTGATGCAGGCCGGGAAGAATGACCACAGGAAACTCCAATCCCTTGGCCTTGTGGATAGTCAGCACGCGGACTGCATCCAGCGATTCCTCAGCCAAGGCGCTTTCTGCCTCATCCGGCTGTTCCGACACCCTTGTCATCATCAGGTCAACGAACCCGGTTAAGGTGAGATGGGGGCGATCGGCGAGTATCTCGGCCATATCCCTTGTCTTCCGCAGATTGGCCACGGCTTGTTCGCCATGGAGCGATACCGCTGCCAACTCTAGGATTGGCAATCGATCGAAGATCAGATCGATGGCATCAGCTACGGGTCGCACGGGTGCGAGTTGATGCAGCTCGGCCAAGCGCTCATAGAGCCGACCCACCATTCCTGCCTGAGGATGCTTCCAGCTAGACAGCCGCTCCCGTTGCTGATAGTCCAACCCCTCTATCTGTTGCAAGGCCAGTAGATCCCGGTCGGCCATGCCACCCAGGGGTGAGCGCAAAATTCCGACCAGAGCAATCCTATCGTGCGGGTTGTCGATGACCCGGAGGAGGTTGACCAAATCGATAATTTCCTGCCGCCGATAAAAATGCTTTTCCCCGTCAGTGATATAGGCGATGTCGTAGCGGCGAAGGGCATCGAGATAGACCTCTGCCTGGGTCAACTTTCTGAAGATGAGGGCAATGTGGCCCGGTTGGAGCGGGCCTTCGCGTCGCTCACGATCCGTGACGGTCGTGCCGGCGAGGAGCTGCTCCTTCAGCCAGCGCGCCAGTGCTTCCGCCTCCGCCCGAGTCGCAGCCTGCACATCAAACTCCTCATCGTCCTCTCCCGGCGTAACGAGGCGAAGCTGCGCCCCGGAGACTGAGACTTCCGGTTTGCGCTGAGGCCTGGCAGCCAGCCGTTCATTGGCTGGCTGGACATGTTCTGTCGCTTGGAAGAGCCGGTCGAAGACATTGTTGACGACGTCGAGCACGGCCCCGTCGCTGCGAAAGTTTGTCACCAGGGAATAGACGCTTCCTCCACCAGCTCGAATTTTCTCCACCACTCGTTCGAAGGCTTCAATGTCGGCTCGGCGGAAGGCATAGATCGATTGCTTGGGATCCCCCACGATAAACAATTTGCCCGGCTCCAAGTCCACGTCATGCCACGCAGTCTGATGGCTGCCCTCCCGTTCACCGAGGTAGAGGATGATTTCGTACTGCACCGGATCTGTGTCTTGGAACTCATCGACCAGGATCGCACGATAGGTCTGTTTGACCCGAGCGCGGACGGCTGGATGGTCGCGCAAGAGGGTTTTGGCCCGTGCCAACAACCCATCGAATGCGATCCATCCGGAGGTGAGAAACCCATGATGTACCTGATCGAGGAAGGGTCGTACCAGCGTCACTACCTCTTGAAAGTATGACTGATCGACCGTGAGGAGTTGTTGAGCGAGCCCGATGATGGAGGCCGCCTCCTGGAACGCCGCCTCATCCCATCCGGCAGGAGCCTTTCCCAGATCCTTCCCCAGGACGGCCCGTTCATCCTGAGATAAGTGAGCGAGCCCCGGCGGCCCTTCCTCCAACAAGAGTGCCAGTGATTGCCCCGAAGCGGCGAGCATGTGTTCCGCCTTACGTCGTTTCGGTCGATCCTGTGCGGCAAGAATTGTGACGGCACGGCCATGCGTGGTCGTGACCCAGTCACGCAAGGCACCCTCCAGAGAGAGGGAACGGCACTGACGTTCTAGCTCATCGAGGTCCACAAAATCGCCGGCGAGGGCGGCGGTAAACTGCCGGAGATCCTCGAGGGTGGTCCCAGCCAGGACTCGTCGCCATCGGTCATGCTGTAGTCCGGCTGATCCGAGCTCATCATCCAGCCAACGGTCCCAACAGGAGTGAAACAATTCCTTGAAACGTGACCCGTCATCCTCTTGAAATGATGGATCAAGTTCAGACTCCAGCGGATGGAGCCGCAAGAGGTGCGCGGCAAAACTATGCAAGGTGCCGATCTGGGCTTTCTCCATCTGCTCAAGCGCCATGCTGGCCCGTTCGATCACTTGTTCAGCTGAGAGATGATACCGGGTCAGGAAGGTGGCGATCAGGTCATCGGTCTGTTCGGTCAAACGAATAAGCTGAGCCCGAAGTCGCTGTTTCATTTCGGTTGCAGCTTTGTTGGTGAAGGTGAGGGCCACGATCTCCGTGATGGCCAAGGGGTCTGGCTCTCTCAGGAGGAGGTTGAGGATGCGATTGACGAGGATCGTGGTCTTGCCGGTCCCGGCTCCCGCAACCACTACGACATTGCGGTCCCAGGTGGTCTCTGCCAGGAGCCGAGCCTGGGAGTCCGCGAGTGTGAGTACGTCACTCATCGTTTACTTTCTGTTTCCTCAATCGGCGTAAGACTCGGGCTTGGGGAGACCGGTAAGAGCGCCACCAGGCCATGGCGTCGTGGCGTCGGCAGGCGCCGGAAAATTCGCAGTAGTCGCAATAGCCATCGGGAAGAATAAAAAACTCTCTGCGCGCGATGCCTTGGATCAATGTGGAGAGTGTCTGTCGTATCATGTCACCGGTGCGGCCGGTCCAGAGACCCGCGTCAAACGTTGAGCGAGAGATCGGCTGCTTCCACTGTGGAGCCAGGAAGAGCAATTGAACATCGGTTGCTGCCGGCAGCGACGGCAGCGTCATGCGGGCATAGAGCGGTGGTTGCAGCCGAAATCCGCGCACGGCCGCCAGGGCAAGGTTGCGATCCACGGCGGTGATCTCATTCCCCTGCTTAAATTTATAGTCCACGATACGGAGCGCCGGAGGCTCAGGGCGATAATCGACACGGTCCAAGGTGCCATGAATCTTCAGGGAGACCGATGAGACATCGGACTCCAGCGGGACGATTCCTTGGGCGGCAGCCTCAAACGCAATAGGGCGGAAGCCGGTTGCCTGATACTCCGCCTGGTCGGAAGAGACGGCAGCTGTGACCAACTCTGTCACCTGTTCGCGAGCCAACGTCCAGAGCAGGGCGTGCCCCGTCCCCTGGCTTGCAGCATGGGCGACGAACGTATCGGTCACTGCCCCATGCACGGTGGATTGCACCCTGGCCTCAGTCAGCTGGTCATCCGGCCACTGGAGTAGCACCAGCCGTTCGAAGCTTACACGAAGCGATTCATGAATAAGGGTCCCAAGCGTTAAGGGAGGTAGGTGGTCGTGCTGCAGCCGTCGCACGGGCTCCAGCCGAAGCACTTTTTCAGCGAAGTACTGAAAGGGACAGGTCGCATACCGCTCCAATGCTGTTGGCGAGAAGCTCCGTTCCGTGGCAGCCGGTGACGCAGATGCCTGTGCGCCGACCATGCCGTCGAACGGGCCAAGCTCGGGGGATTCTCGCTCAATGGTTTTCACGGCGGCGAGGCCCTGTTCAAAGAGGGGCCGGTCGCGTCCCATCGCATCGAGTACTGGTCGCGCATCGTGACCCTGCAACAGGCAACCCAAGGCCAATTCCTCGGCTGGTAACAGGTCTTGGATCGACGGCTGTTCGCTGATTCGCATGGTCAGCCGTCGAGGGACCGTCTCTTCAGGCTTCCCGACGAATCGTGAATCGCGCATCGCCATGGCGATGAAGCCGGACGGCGCCATGACTCGTCCTGCTTCGTCGGCTCGCTGGTACGACAGATACAGCCGATTGGTTGCCGAGCGGCTCAGGAGTTCAAACAATAGCAACTCCTCTTCATGCCCGGCTAATTTCTCATCGATCTTGTACCCCAACGTTGATTCCAGTACGACACGTTGACGGTCACGAAGAAATGGGTCTTCACGCACGTACCGGGGAAAGAGTTTTTCGTTCATGCCAAGAACAAAGAGCGCCCGAACTGTCCGACCACGGGCCGTCATGGCGTCCAGCACCTGAACACCCTGGTGCCGTTCCTCTTCGATAGGGATGCTGGTCTCGTCCAATACTCGCCGGAACAATTCGACCCATTCCTCCCATGAGAGGTCATCTCCCAGCGGGTCCAGCTGCTGCAGACGGGCCAGAGCGGATCGAATCAACGAGCCAACTTTAGGGAGATCGGTCGGTTCCGATGACTCACTCGAACGAACTTCGAACAGGTCAGGCACGTGAACATGGGATTTCACCAGCGTGAGAAATGCGTCAGTCAAGGCTCCGATCGATCCTTGCGCAGGAAGTGACCGGCAATCGTGAATCAGTCGCGACACGAGCTCCCACAAGTAAGTCAGCTGAGAGGGCTCGCGAGGCCCGACCATTGTCTGATCCTTTTCGTCAGGCTCCGTTTCTGCATCGCGAAGAATCGACGAACTGGCCGGCTCTGCCAGGCGCTTCCATTCCGCTTCCCCTTTCGTAATACCCAAGGTGTAGACGAGGGAGCGCCAGATATCAGGCCGGAGATTCCCACTGGCGGAGCCGGCCCGCTGTGCGTGATAGAAGGGCGACGTGACCACATCCAGCATGGCAACACGATCGAAGTCATTTAGTGCGAGCGATGCGAGGCGCAAGAGGGTTTTGACCAAGGGTTCGCGCGACAGAGGCCGCCCGGTCGTTGACGTGAAGGGCACCAGATGTTGATCGAATACGGATTGCAGCCGAGCCTGGTAGGGCTCCAGCGTACGGGCCACCACTCCGATCTCGTCGAAACGATAGCCGTTCACCTCGACCAGGGTCAGGATTTCACGGCACACCCTCGCCAATTCTTCCTCGACCCCGATCATGTTCGTGACGGAGAGTTCGACCAGCTCCCTTGGCGCGGTTCGGTCCCCATCTCCACTCCGATCCTCATGGGTATCTGCCAGTGAGAGAAGATGACGCTCGAAAAATTGGCGGGCAAAGAGAAAGGCCGGACGGTTCTGCAACGGAAAGTACAAGGTGGTCGGCGCAACGCGGACCACCGATTCGAAGAAGGAGAGTTGGATCTGCGAGAGGTCGTAGAAACCATAGTAAAACAGGCGTTGCAGCCCGTTGAGGAACGAGGAACCTGAGAGATCCCGGCCGAGTGAGGCAGCCAGGTCATCCGGAGAACCGACCCCGAGCGACCGGCTGGCTTCCATGATGGCCGCATGCAGTGTGAACAGGGAACGGAGCCAGGTTCGATCATCCTCCTCGAACACCCCCTCCGCGAGGGCCTTCAACGCCGTCGTTGGCGCGACCACCGCGTCTTTCAAATCCCGCACCGTCGCCCACAGGCCTTTCCATGTTCCCGGTGAAGCAGGCAAGCGCGTGAGCGGTTCGAGCCCTGGAAGCTTGCGCCGAACTACCTGCCGGACCAATTGCTCGAAGAAGAAATCGTCGACCAGTTGCAGGGTCGGTTCCGGACTGGCGTCGGAGACCGGCGCGAGATCATCACGCAGACGGAGGGCCAGTTGGTGGAACGTCAGGAAGTGGATATTGAGGAAGGCGCGAGGCTCATGACGCGTGAGTGACTGTTTCAGCTGCTCGACCAGGGAGGTCGAGGGGACAATGACGGCGAGCGGAACAAAGGGATCGTCGGTCTTACAGGACCGAATGTCCTCGACCAGGGCATGATCAAGAACTGGATGAAAAGGCCCTGTGACGATGCGAAGCATGTTCTATGAATGGCGTGAGGTATGCGGCCCGAGGCGAGAGGGTGTCCACTAGAGAATAGATTTTCCTGACCGTGCGTTCCTCCTGTCCCGCCCCTGGCAACGAGCCTCGTACACTAGCCGGTTTCCGGCCCCAACAGCTCGCCATTGCAATCCACACAGCACCAGTCGCCATCGATGAACTTCATCGGGTCGCCGCACATGGGGCACTCGGGCGGAGGTCCCTTGTCGATGACAGGGAGCTCAGGTAGTTCAAAATCGTCGTCGTCGACCATGGAGCGGTCCTTCCGCTACTCCCGCGGTTTCATTTTGAGCAACAGGGCCTTCTCGGCGCTCTCGCGACTCGGCACGCCCACGAACGTCAGTCGTCCATCGATAATGGTGGCAGGCACGGCCCTGACCGAATGCCGGTCGGCGAGGCTCCGCCCATCCTCTGTGGTGATATCCACCTCGCGATAGCCGAAGCTATATTTCACCCGCAACTGTTTCCAGAGACTCTTCGCCGACGGGCAAGCCCCACAGCTCGGCGAGACTAAGAGCAAAATGTTCGGCATCGATTCCCTCCAACAGTGGGGCGATCTTACCACCGGGTCGAACGGGGGAGCAAGCAAGGGGGATGATGGCTCCGCGCTGGTTTGACTTCCGGCGGTGGAAGGCGCAGCATAGTGCGCCTAATCCATGAAACACAGAGGTATACTGGGATCCCTTGTTAGCCTTTGCCAATCCAACCACAGAGAATCGTTCGGGAACAGAGTTACGCCCTCGCAGTGTCCTACGCCATGAGGGTGTTGTTGTCAGTGCAGCAGTAGCCACCATCGACATGACCTCAAGGGCCTTAACCTCATCGAGAAGGAGACTGAAATGAAACGACTGGCAGCCCTTTCGGCCGGACTGGTCTTGGGATCGCCCTCGCTCGCCCTGGCGGTGGAACATAGTGCAGGTTATCGGGGAATCGGCCAGATCTACTTCAGCCTCATGGCCGCGATCTTGATCTATGGCGTCTACGATAGCTTCGGCAAGAAGGCGATGTATGTGGCGGCACCGATCATTCTGATCGGACTCTATATGATGTTGCCCGAGAACTAAATACTGGCGTCAGGATGCGATGAACGAGAATGGGCTGGCCTAGTCCAGCCAGTCCTTCTCTTTCAGTTTCCGTGGTAGGTATTTCTTCGTGAGATACTGGAAGTCCTTGTTGGCAAGGGCGTCCAGTTCGTATTTGAGTCCGCTCGCGAGCATCCGTTTGATTTCCGCCTGCCAAGCCGGTTTCTGGAACCACTGATAGTTGAGGAGCTCTTTCGCGCGGGCGATGTCCTTCTCGTTCAGTTTGATCCCGACGTTGCGCGGGAGTTCGTACCGTTCCGGGTCGGCGCTGGAGAGGCCGATGAACTTGGCTTTCGGGATCGCCATGCGTTGGCTCTCGAAGGCCAGATTGATCGAACCCTGCTTGACGACAGAATAGATATAGTATCCCCAGGGATCGTTGTCGACCAAGACATAGACCGGCAGCCGATACTCTTCGTGCAGTCGCCGCGCCAAACGGCGGACCCCGCGGGGCGGCTGCCCATTCCCCGTCAGCAGCACGCAGTTATAGCGCCGCCAGAACTTGTCTTCCGAGAGGCGGTTCCACTGGGTGCCTTTTTCGACCAGAAGCACGAAGTCCGCCGTGCAGCGACGGATCTCCACATACTCCGGCTCGACAATAGACGGGACCGAGTACCCACCCTTGCCCAGCTTGGCGCAATCCACGCGATCACCGTCGTCGCCGAGCACGAGCGGGCCGACCACACTCCCGCCGTTCTCCGCGCGCACATGTAACTCTTCACGGAGCGCCACGAGTGACACTTCCAGATCCTCGATGATCGGGTCCGATTCGTCCTGGGTATCGAACGTATTCTCGTGCGAGTCCTGAATGGTGTGTTTAGTCCGGTAGTAAATCTCTCTGAGCGAGGTCGTCAATTCCGCGCGCTGCAGTTCGGAGAGGGCGTCCGCGACTAACATGGTCTGCATAAACTTCTTAGCCATGCCCACGTTGAAGAATGAACGAGTCTGTTTCTTGTTTCCCATCTCGAGCAGACCCTTGCGTTCGTTGAAGGTGACGTTCGAAAGGGCACGAATCGGAATCGCCATCGTCGGATCTTTTGCGTGTTGCGCGGCTGTGATCACCAGGTCGGCCAGCCCGATCAATTTTTTCTCGACCGTCCCATTCTTTGTCTGTTTCGTTTTCGCCATGCGTCGTCCTATTTTTTCTTTCGTGGCAGGTGAGCCTTGCGACCTGTGCGGACCGCGCCTGCATGCGGCGTGCCGGAAGAGCCCTTCTTCGCAAACGATGGGGCTGGTGCAGCCTTGCCGGTCCCTTTCTTGGCAGACCTCGTCTTCGCGCTCTGTCTCCGTCCGGGCTTCGGAGAGGACTGCTTCTCTTTGATGCCTATTCCGCCGGGAACTTCGGTCGCCGCCGCAACGCCACGTGAGACTTCAAACGTTGGTGGGACCTCGCCCTCAATTCCTTCAGCTGTGACAATAATGGAGTGCGGCAGGCCTTCCGGCCCGGCGCCCGTCTTGCCAAGCGTTTCATCGGTCTTGATGCCGCCGGTCCGCGAGGATGCAATCTTCTGCAGCTGCGCTTTCAGCTTCTCCGTGGGCAGCTTCCCGCCCTTCAGTCTGTTGCAGGCTTCGACGACTTCTTCGATATAGAGTTCGAAAATATTACGCCGCCGGAATTCACTCGCCGCCCGCTCGCGTCGGCGCAGGAAGAGCCCGAGTCTTCGCCCGCACTCACGCAATGCTAAGGTGATTTCCTTGTGTATCTCGTCGTACTCCGCAATCGCTTCTTTGGACTCGCTCGTAAAGGGGACCCACACGGAAGCGATGTGCACGAAGATAACCATCGGCCCGGCAGGCAGGGCCCCGCGTGACTGGGCAATCCCATAATTACGCCAGGTCGTGGCAAGCACCGCTTTGAATGTGGCACAGGACGATTGCTGATAGAGCAGCGGTACCCGGTTGGCGTAGCGAATCACGCGTGCGAGTTCCGAGTCCCCCTCCTCCTGCTCACCCTCTGCCAGCGGCATCGCCTGCTTCTCTAACTTGGTCGCGCTCTCCGGCGCTTTCCCGAAGGCCAACCCTGCTTCGATGATGAAGGGATTGCCGCGATACACGGAGGGAGGCCGACTCACTGCTGTATAAAATTCCCCTTTGATCTGTTTGTAGAGGCCCGAGAGAATCGCCTTCTCGCCGATAGGCGAGAGGCAGTTGGTTGGCGGTGCCATGATCTTCGTCGCTTGAATGGTTTGATAGAGCGTTTCGGCAATCGCACCTCGAATGTCCCGGGGCCTCGCTTTGGACGAGATCTTCGCCGCTTTGCATATCTCATCCGCGAGCGCATGCGGCACCCGACAGAAATCGCTTGATAGAAAACTCGAAAGGGTCTGTCTCTTGGCCTCCTGGAGCATCTTGAGGAGCATGCCGAACTCGATGCCGTAGGGATGCGGTTTGATCTCCTTCGGCGAGGGCGGCAGCTCGTGATAGGCGCGGGGGTATTCCTTGGTCTCGCCTTCCGGCGTTCGATAGATGAGCTTCACGTGCGGATTGGCAATAGACGTCTGCTCGAGATACTCGTCCACCGAGGCCCGGCCTTTCTGATAGCGGCCTTCGACTTCGATCGCCACCTGCGTGCCTTGCGGCCGGTCCCACGCGATCTGCTTGTTCTCATGGACCAACGGTTCGTTCTTCTTCGTATCGATCTGCACTTCGAAGTAATGCGCCGAGGCTTTTGGACCGGTACGCGAGATGATCTTCACCGGTTTGCCCGTCGTCAGTTGGCCATACATTCCTGCCGCTGAAATACCGATCCCCTGCTGGCCGCGGCTCATGCGTAGGCGATGGAACTTAGATCCATACAAGAGCTTCGCAAAGATTCGGGGAATCTGCTGACGGACGATCCCGGGGCCGTTGTCCGTGACGGTAATGCGGAAGCGAGTCGCCTGACTCACGGGCGGCACAGCCGAAGATCCAGTCGCCACAACCTCCAGCTGTACCGTGACCTCAGGAAGAATCCCGGCCTCCTCACAGGCATCCAACGCGTTGTCGACTGCTTCCTTGACGCAGGTCAGCAAGGCTTTGCGCGGGTTGTCGAAGCCGAGTAGATGCCGGTTCTTGGTGAAGAACTCGGAGACGGAAATTTCCCGTTGCCGCGCGCCCATTTCCACCGCCGTGACTGCCGAGGCTGCACGGGAGTCAGTTTGCTTGGACGCCGATGATCGAGGCGGTGTCTTCGTTGGAGATACGGACTGCGGCCCAGATAGAGGTAGCTTATGCGTAGCCATTCATCATCTCAAAAGATTTACGTGACGAAACCGGGCGGCATTGTACACAGATTGACTGAATCAGCAAACCCTCACTGCCATCCCTTGTGAGTGAAATGGCAAAGCGTACCTCTTGACGGCAGCGTAAGGGATGATAGGCAAAGGAGCGAGGCAGACCACGACGCAGCGATGAGAGGGGGAAACCGCTAACCGGAATGAGATAGAGATAAGGGTGGGAGGAGCGCGCACCTACCGAGGACAGCATAGGTACGGCGGAAATCTCGGCGGGACTTTAGGCTTCCCAGTCAAGCTGGGCTTGCACACCATCCCAACGCTCGATCCCCTGATGAACCATATTCCCTCGGGGCGTTAAGCTCCCCCCACCAGCATACGATATTCCTCAGAGGTGGGTGAGTCAAGCATTGGTGCACTAGGCGTGTCCGCTGCCCTCGGCCTCTTCGTATTCGTCGATGAGTTGCTCGAGTTCGTCGAGTTCGCCTGGTCGAACGTTCTGAAACGAGACCCCGAATATCTCCTCTCCGACCCACTGCACCCGCGCGTCTTCGATCGAGACCGGTTCCTCCGCGCCTGGAATGACCAGTCGCACACGGATCACTTTGCCTGGGTAGACTTCGAGGTCACAATCGAACTTGGCCCCACCGACTGAGATGTCGAGGGTGACCGCTTCGATCTCATGCGAGTTCCCCGATAGGAATCCCTGCACCTGTGCCGGCACCCGCCGGTGTTGTCGTCGCTCCATGTTACTCCCAAGGCTCCTGTTTCGCGTACGATTCAGGGGCGATGCTGAGGGACCGGATCCCCGGCGGCGCAGGGAAACCCACGTTTGGATTGAGAATTCCGTTACCGGAGCTTGAGGATCTTGCCGTCGAGTTTGGTGTCCGTCACGAACTTTTCGAAATTCTTGTTATACAGTTCATTGAGCAACTCCTGGGCATCCTCTGGGGTGAACCAGAAGACCTGATTGGTCCCGGTACTGGTGAGGATCTCACGGACCTGACTGCCGTCAGTGTGATTCTTCACTTGCACGACCATCCGGCTTTTGGCGTTGAGGGCGGTCTGTCCGATACCGCTCTTGGCATCAACGCCGACATCGACAAGTTTACCGGTGATGGTTATGTCTGCAGGGACTGCTCCGTTGTCTTTGGCGACGGTCGCGTTCCACCCTTTCCCCTTGAGAAAATCAGTGAAGGCCTGTGCCGTGGCGTCGCCGAGGGTGCCACTGGGGAGGCTGAAGAGACTCTCCCCGCCCCATAAGTGATGTCTGGTGCCGAGATGCGATCGGTCGGTGCGATTGTCTTCAAAAGGCTGAATCGCGACGGTTGGGGAACTCATCGAGACGACCTTCTCCTCGGCCCCGCCCACTACCGGGACCTTGAGCTCGATGCGCTCGCTCTTGCCTGCACAGCCAACCGCCAAGATGATCCCGAGAAGCCCGATCCCTACGCTTTGATAATAGTTCACATATCCCTCCCTCGTGATGCGATGGTTTGACACGTATGGCGAGGTCTCCGGTTGAGACACCTGTTATTACTTCGTCACGAAATGCGCGCGGCGATTTTGTTGATAACAGTCTTCGTTCTGCTGTTTGCAGAAAGGCCTCGTTTCTCCGTAGCTCGTGATCTGGAGCTGCGAGACTGGGACGCCCAGGTCCTGGAGGTACTTTTTAGCGGCGCGCGCCCGCTTCTCACCTAGGACGAGATTGTAGGCTAAAGTGCCGCGCTCATCGCAATGGCCTTCGATCAGCACAGTCTTGTTCGTATTGGCGCGAAACCATCCGGCATTGGCGTCCAATACCGGCATGGCATCCTTCCTGATCTGGAACCGGTCGAAATCGAAGAAGACGTCACCCAAAGCGTTGCCGTCTGACGCGGTGCCGGGGCGGGAGCCGGCCGGTGTGCTCGACGAGAGGTCTGCTGGCACGTTGCCCGATGGCGTCGTGGCGCTTCCGGATGGCCGATCGAACGAGCGATCCAACGGCACAGTCGCGATCACGTCCGGCTTAATCGCCTCGCTCTTACCCTGACCGGACTGTGAGGATTGATCCCCGGACGAGGAGACGCAACTTTCTTCCCTGAGCAACCCGCTAACAGGAGCATGAGGCTCAGACTCAGACACAAGCTGATGACTCTTCGATCCATAGCATAGCCTCCTACTTTGTCGTGATCATTGGTCGCGCTGCTTCGTCAGGCTCAGGAAAGTCTGGCTCAGACACATTCCGTGATGGTCTGTCCATCACTCCATGCAGGTACGCATGCCAGAATTTCCCCCTTACTTATAGGTGCTCAACGGGTGTCCGTCAACCCAAAATGTTTCGTCTCGTCCGTGACGGCGCATGAGAGAGCCGATCCTATCCAAACCGGAAGTTGCATCCCTCCACAGCTTTCGCTAAGGTGCGGCCCATGACCCATTCCCTCGCCCGTTCACTCGTCCTTGCTGGCGCGAGCGGGCTCTTTCTCCCGCTAAGCTTCCCGAACTATGATCTCGGACTGTTGGCCTGGATTGCCCTCGTGCCGCTGCATTGGGCGGTGGACGGCAAGAGCAAGACGCAGGCATTCTGGATCGGCTGGCTATCCGGAACGATTGCCTTTACCGGCATGATGGCCTGGGTGGTGACCGCCATGAACACCTACGGCAAGGTCCCGCTGGTGATCAGCTATGGCATCATGTTGCTGCTCACGGCCTATCTCGGCCTCTATGTCGGCCTCTATTCCGCCGGGGCCGTCTGGTTTCGGACCCTGATTCCTCGCTACGGTCTCTTTGCCGTTCCCTGCTTGTGGGTGACTCTTGAGCTCATCCGGACGTATTTCCTGAGCGGAATGCCATGGGGCCTCCTCGGCTATTCTCAATATCGTCAGATTGAGGTGATTCAGATTGCGGATCATATGGGAGTCTACGGAGTCTCGTTTCTCATTGTGCTCGTCAATGTCGCGCTGGCCGAATTCCTGTCCTGGCTGATGCCCCTGGTCCGGGGGTTCCGTCCCGCAAGACTTCCATGGGAACTCGTGGCGATGACCGCCTTGCTGGTATCGCTTTCGTGGGAATATGGACTTCGAACACTGTCCGGAGCCCCTTTTTCTGATACTCCCCGCTCGTCCCTCAGCGTGGGAGTTGTGCAGCCGAACGTCGATCAGGCGGCGAAATGGGACACGGCCTATCGAGAGGAGACCCTCGCACGTTTTGACCGGCTGACGGGACAGCTCGGTCATGCCACAGATTTGGTGATCTGGCCGGAGGCGGCGACCCCCTTCGTCTTTGAGCGCGAGCCGGTCTATCAGCTCCAACTCATCGCCCTGTCAAATCGATCCCAGGCGCCGATCTTGTTTGGAAGTCCCGCGCTGCGCTTCTATCCGGATCGGCGGCCATATCTGATGAACAGTGCCTATCTCCTCTCCCCCGACGGCCAGCTCCTGGGGCGCTACGATAAACAGCATCTGGTGCCTTTCGGAGAATACATTCCATTGAAATCTTCGTTTCTCTTTTTTCTTGATAAACTGGTCGAAGGGATCGGCGATTTCGAAGCGGGGCCCGGCCCGACGATTCTGATCTTGACACCGAATCAAGGTGCTGCTGCTGCAGTTCCAGCAGGGCCGTCGCCACGACCGGTGAAATTCGGTGTGGCGATCTGTTACGAAGTGATCTTCCCGAACCTGGTGCGGCAATTTGCCGCGAACGGTGCGGAGTTTCTGGTGACGATCACGAACGATGCCTGGTTTGGTCGGTCGGCTGCGCCCTCCCAACATTTTGCGATGGTGGTGTTCCGCTCGGTCGAGAACCACCTGGCCTTTGCCCGCGCGGCAAACACCGGCATTTCCGGATTCATTGATCCGTTCGGGCGCATCGTCGAGGCGACGCCCATTTTCACAGAGCAGGCCCTCCGAGCCACGATGCAGATCTGGCGTCCACATACCTTTTACAGCAGGCACGGGGATGTGTTTGCCTACGGCTGTGTTATAATCTGCGCGATTTTGTACCTGTTCAGCTATTTCCGCACTAAAGGACCTGAACCCGACCCAGTAGCTGCCACACCGATTTAATCTGAAAGGATCGCTCCATGTTCGATGAGATACGGATTCGCTTTCGGGCTGTTGAACAACTGGTATCGGAACTACGGGGGCATCTTTGACTTCGCTCGCATGACGGCCGAATTAGCTCACCTCGAGCAACAGACCACACAGCCGGATTTTTGGAACCACGCTCAGACGGCCGCCAAGATCAGCCGGAAGAAGGCCACGATCGAGCGCGAGCTGCAGCAGTGGCGCGATATCGATGGGAAAATGAACGATCTGGGCGCGTTACTGGAGCTGGCGGAAGAAGGCAGCGACGCAGGTCTCACGAAGGAGTTGACAGCCGAACTGGATCAATTTGAGCCGAAACTCGCTGCGCTACGGCTTGAACTTCTGCTCTCGGGCGAACTGGATTCCAAGAATGCGATTGTGGCAATCCACCCTGGTGCCGGCGGGACGGAATCGCAGGACTGGGCGCAGATGCTGCTTCGCATGTACGTCCGTTGGGCCGAGAACAAGAAGTTTAAGGTCGAAACGTTGGACCTGATTCCTGGAGAAGAAGCGGGAGTGAAGAGCGTGACGCTATCAGTGACTGGTGCCTATGCCTATGGCTATCTCAAGGCCGAGGCAGGCGTGCACCGGCTGGTGCGCATTTCACCCTTCGATGCGAACAAGCGCCGGCATACCTCCTTTGCCTCCGTGTTCGTCTATCCCGAAGTGGATGACGACATCGACCTCGTGATCGAAGACAAAGACCTCAGGATCGATACCTTTCGGGCCGGCGGCGCCGGCGGCCAGAATGTGAATAAGGTCGAGACGGCCATCCGCATGACGCACCTGCCGACGGGGATCGTGGTGCAATGTCAGAACGAACGGTCGCAGCTCCAGAATCGGAATGGTGCGATGAAAGTCTTGAAGGCGCGCCTCTATGAACTGGAACTGAAAAAGAAAGAGGCGGAGTTCAATGCGATCGTCGGCGAGAAGAAAGATATCGCCTGGGGCAGTCAAATTCGCTCGTATGTGTTCCAGCCCTATCAAATGGTTAAAGATCACCGGACCGGCCATGAAGTAGGCCAGGTAGCCGCCGTCATGGACGGTGATCTGGACGGGTTCATCGAGGCCTATCTGAAGATGAAGCAGCTAGGGAAAACTGCTCTCAGCTATCAACAGTCGGGAACGGACGAATTCGATAGCTGACCGAAGAAAGAAGATCGATAAAGGCGCACCTAATGGACGAACTGAACGAACAGCAGCAGCAACGCATCAAGAAGCTGGACACCCTGCGTCAGGCAGGGGTGGCGCCCTACGGTACGCGCTTCGAAGTGAAGGATCGTGCGGGCCAACTGATCAAACTGCATGCCGAGAAAACCAAAGAGGTACTGGAAGAAGAGAAGATTTCCTGTACCTTTGCGGGCCGCATCGTCGCCCTGCGGCGATTCGGCAAGGCTGGCTTCGCGGTGCTGCAAGACGGATCCGACCGGCTTCAAGTCTATCTCAAGAAAGATCATCTCTCGGAGCAGGCCTATCTCGTCACCGAGCAGCTCGATCTGGGCGATTGGATCGGCGTAACCGGCACCCTCTTTCGCACGAAGACAAATGAATTCACCGTCGAGGTCACACAACTGACCTTCCTGAGCAAAGCCCTCAGACCGCTTCCGGAAAAGTGGCACGGGTTGACGGATGTGGAAACCCGCTATCGACAGCGCTATGTCGACTTGATCGCCAATCCAGAGATCCATGGCATCTTTGCCACGCGCAGCAGAATCATTGCCGGCATTCGCGCCTTCTTGATCGAACGAGGCTTTCTTGAAGTCGAAACGCCGATGATGCACCCGATTCCCGGCGGTGCGGCAGCGAAACCCTTTGTCACGCATCACAATGCCTTAGGCGTCGATCTGTATCTCCGTATTGCTCCGGAACTTTACTTGAAGCGGTTGATCGTGGGCGGGTTCCCCCGCGTGTTTGAAATCAATCGTAACTTCCGGAACGAAGGCATCTCGACGATTCATAACCCGGAATTCACGATGTTGGAGTTCTACGTCGCCTACGCCGACTATCAGGACTTGATCATCCTCACGGAAGAACTCGTCTCCTCGTTGGCGCAGCAGGTCCTGGGCAAGACGGTCGTCGACTATCAGGGCAGGGAGATCACGCTCACGCCTCCGTGGCGCCGCTGGTCTTATCATCAGGCGATTCTGGAGGTGAACAACCTCGATCCTTCCGTCCTTGAGCATCAGGATAAAGCGATTGCGGCGGCCAAAAAGCTGGGCATCGCGGTCGATGCGAGATGGCCGCTCTTCAATATCGTGAACGAAATCTTCGAGGAAACGGTGGAGCCGAATCTGATTCAGCCGACGTTCATTACCGACTACCCGATTGAAATTTCCCCGCTCGCACGGCGCAAAGATTCGAACCCGGCCTTGACCGATCGCTTCGAGCTCTACATTGCCGGTCGAGAAATCGCGAATGCCTTTTCAGAGTTGAACGATCCACTGGATCAACGGGAACGGTTCGAGGGGCAAGCGGCCCAGCGGGCGGCGGGCGACGAAGAGGCGCATCTGGTCGATGAAGACTTCCTGCGAGCCTTGGAGTACGGCATGCCACCGACCGCGGGCGAAGGCATCGGCATCGACCGCCTGATCATGCTCTTTACCAACCAAGGTTCGATCCGCGACGTCGTCCTCTTTCCACAACTGAGACCAGAGAAATAACGGTGGCCCTCCCCTACGAAATCTTTGTCGGATTGCGGTATCTGCGCGCGAAGCGCCGGAATCGGACAATTTCATTGAACACCGTGGTTTCCATTGCCGGGATCACACTCGGTGTGGCCGCCCTGATCGGGACGGTCGGCATCATGACCGGCTTTAAAGAGGACATCCAGGCCAAGATTCTTGGGACGACGGCCCATATCATCGTGCAGGATCGGATCAAGGATGGCATGAGCGACTACGATCCCGTCACCAAGCAGGTCGAAACCGTGCCGGGTGTCGTTGCGGCAACCCCGTTTGTGCTCAAGCAGGTCTTGCTCACAACCCAAACCGGCGTGCAAGGCATCGTGATTCGCGGCATCGACCCGCAGCGCGAAGGCACGGTCACCGAACTGGCCAAGAATCTCTCGGCTGGAGAGTTAGCCGACCTCGGCCGACCAGTCAAGGTGAAGCAGTCACCCGCAGATGACCCGACCGGCCCGGCGGTCGAGACGGAAAAACCCGGCATCATCCTGGGCAAGGAATTGGCGCTGCGGCTCGGCGTTTTCGTCGGCGACACGGTCAATGTGGTTTCCCCAGTCGGTCCAATCAGTGCGATCGGCATGGTGCCGAAAATCAGAACCTTCGCGGTGGTGGCCCTGTTTCAATCCGGCATGTACGAGTACGATTCGTCATTGGCCTACATCGATCTCGCGGAGGCACAGAAGTTTTTCAACATGGGGCAAACCGTAACGGGCATTGAAATCAAAGTCACGGACGTCTTCCGAGCAGCCGAGACGGCCCGTTCCGTGGAGCAGTCGCTCGGCTTCGCCTATGGCGCGCGCGACTGGATGCAGATGAATCGTAATCTTTTCTCGGCCCTCAAGCTCGAAAAGACGATGATGTTTCTGCTATTGGTGCTGATCACGATCGTGGCATCTTTCAACATCGTGAGCACTCTGACCATGATCGTCACGGAGAAACAAAAGGAAATTGCGATCCTCAAGGCTATGGGGGCGACACGCAAAAGCATTCGTCGCATTTTCATGCTGAACGGGTTGATCATCGGCCTGTCCGGGACAGCCATCGGCATTCCCCTCGGCTACGCGTTTCTCTGGCTGATCCAGACATTTTGGACCTTCGACCCCACGGTCTATTACATCTCGCGGATCCCTGTCCATGTCCAGGCGATGGATGTCCTCCTTGTGGCGGGCTCCGCAATTGTGATTAGCTTTGCCGCCACGGTCTATCCCTCGCTCCAGGCAGCCAAACTCGAACCGGTGGCCGCGCTGCGCTACGAATGATCATGCCCATCTCCTTATCACAGTCCCTTCATCCTGGAGTTCCGGCGTGATCACAGTTACCGATCTGTACAAATCGTTCCCGATGGGAGGGCAGACCCTCACGGTGCTCAAGGGCGTCAATCTACAAATTCAGCGGGGTGAGTTGATTGCCATCGTCGGGGCCTCGGGAGCCGGAAAGAGCACGCTGCTCCATATTATCGGCACACTCGATCGTCCCACGAAAGGGACGGTCCACTTCGACGGCCGTGATCTATTTCAAATAACGGAAGGTGAACAGGCGGAGTTTCGGAATCGGCGTATCGGGTTTGTCTTCCAATTTCATCACCTCCTGCCGGAATTCACCGCACTCGAGAATGTCTGTATGCCGGCGCTGATCCAGCGGCGGCAACAAGTAGATATTGAACCGGAAGCCGTGGCGTTGTTGCAGGAGGTCGGGCTAGCAGCTCGGTTGCATCACAAACCTGGTGAGTTGTCCGGCGGTGAACAGCAGCGCGTGGCTGTCGCACGAGCTCTCTTGCAGAAGCCTGATCTCGTCTTGGCCGATGAACCGACCGGAAATCTGGATACGCACACGGGCGACGCGCTCTTTGCCATGATGCGTGAACTGAACAAGGCCCGCGGGACGACCTTCGTGATTGTCACCCATAACGATAAGCTGTCGGCCCAGGCCGACCGGATCGTATATATGCAGGATGGTCAGATCGTCTAACTCTTGACGAGCTCTCGTTCGTTCACTACACTCGAAAAATCAGCGAGCGTTCCTGAGGATAAAGTCATGAGGCAAACAGGTATATCGATTCGGACTCTTCTATGTTTCCTTCTGTCTCTGGTGGCGACGCCGGCAGTGGCCTTGGAGTTTGCCATCGTCGGGCCCCGTGCGGCTGGGATGGGTGGTGCCGGAGTGGCCGTGACCACCGACGCATACGCTACCTATTGGAACCCTGCCGGTTTGGCCATGACCCAGACGGTTGACATTAGGTTTCAAGTTTCCGCTCAAGGGGTCAATAGAAGTGAGTTCCTCCAAACAGTACAGGACATTGAGGATTTCAACTCAAGCGATCCCGCTCAAGCCCAAGCGCTAGTAGATAAGATCAACAGCGGGGGCTCAGCTTCCGCTGTGGCGACTGGAGGCCTCTATTTCAAAGGCCATTTCGGCGAGCATGCGTTCGGCTTCAATGTTTCAAACGTTGCGAATGCCGGCAGCTTTGTATCGCAGAATTTTTCACAGCCCGCCCCGAATAGCATTTCAGGACAACTTGCACTTCGAGGGCTTGAACAGAGGCAAGTGAATTTTTCTTATGCGTATGCTTTCGCAGACAAGACATTTTCCATCGGCATGACCGGCAGGGTCATTCAGGGGGCAGCCTATACCGGATCAGCCACGGTGACGGGCGGGCAAGACGTGACCTTATCGGACAATTTTGGTAAGGCGAAGATCTCCACCGCATTTGGCATTGATGTGGGGGCGATTTATCGCCCCTCCTCGTGGCTTCGGCTCGGAATCGTAGCGAAGGACCTGAACCAGCCCGAGTTCGATGCGCCGGATGGGAGCAAGTTTAAACTCAATCCCCAAGTTCGTGGTGGAGTGGCGCTGAATCCCTGGTCGACCATGACCGTGACCGCGGATATGGATATTACTTCCAATCAGACGCTGGTTCCCGGCATAAAGAGTCAAGTCTTGAGCCTCGGTATGGAACAGACAGTTCTGTCGGAGTTTCTCTCCTTCCGGGTTGGGACATACAAGAATGTGGAGGATGCAAAATCTGTCTTTACGCCGACGGCCGGAATCGGGGTCAGAATATATTCCTTCCGCTTGGATCTTGCCGGCGGCTACGACTTCAATGAAGGTGGTGCGATTGCCTCTGGCGCTCTCTCTCTGACATTTTAAATGGTATACTGAACTGATGTTCATACTTCATCACTTACGACGTTCGATCGCCCTCTGCTTCCTTCCACTACTGATCGCCGGCTGTGGCGGCTTACAGGAGGTGTGGGAAGGGCCAGGGGCGAGAATGTTCCGGCCTCAAGCCATTGCTGTGCTCCCTCCCATGGCGAGCCAATACGACAGCGCGCGCGAGGATATTCAAGAGGTCTTGTCCGGCGCCCTGAACAAGATCGCCAATATCGAGCGTGTAGTCTCTCCTGAGAATGTGACGGATATCTTCCAGAGTTCGAAAGAAGCGTTCGATGCGCTGGTGTTCTACTTCTCACGTCTGGAAATGACAGGTCAGTCCGACAAGGACTCTGCTGTGAAGTTGGGGAAGGCGCTCAACGTGGACTCATTCTTAGTCGTACGAGTGAACTCCTGGGAATACATGCGCAAGGAAGGCGATAATGTCGGTCGAGTGGGCCTGAGCCTCCGTCTGGTCGATGCCACTACAGGCACCACCGTGTGGAAGGCGCGACATGAACGGTCGAGCAGCTATATGTTCTATCGGCCGAATTTAAAGGATATCGCAAAAGAGCTGGCAGCTGAGATGATTAAGTCCATGCCTCCCCAACCAAAAAAATAGTCCCCGCCCCCTCTGAATTCTTCTCAGTGCGGTTGACAAGACTGGCTCTCGTCAAGTTGAGCAGCATTCTGCCTTGCTTTCAATGAGAAGAGGGTTGGAGCAGACGCCTAGCTGGTTTTTGGCTGAGCTGCGCTCATGGCGGTTTTCATTGAGCGGACAAACTCGGCCACCTGCTTCACCATTCCTGGTTTCTGCTGGTGTGCGGCAATCTGCTTGACGATAGCGCTGCCGACGATGACCCCATCGGCAATGGCTGCGACGTTGGCAGCGTCCTCCGGTGTCGCAACCCCGAAGCCGACCGCCACAGGCACGTGGGTAACTTTCCTGATTTTCTCGACGTTCTTACCAACATCGGCGACGTTGAGCAGTTTCGCGCCGGTAATCCCGGTCAGCGAAACGTAATAGACAAAGCCCTGGGACTGGCGCGCCACAAATGTCCTTCTTTCCGCCGTGCTCGTGGGGGCGAGAAGGAAAATCAGTTGAAGCCCAGCTGCAGCGGCCGGCCCTTTGAGCGGGCCTGCTTCATCCGGCGGCATGTCAGGCACGATCAGCCCGTCGACACCAGCCAGAACCGCCTCATGGCAGAACCGTTCAGGACCAAACGCATGGATGTTATTGTAATAGGCCATCAAGACGATTGGAATCTGGGTCCTGGCCCTTAGGCGTCTCACCATGGGAAGGATCGTCCGAAGCGATGTCCCACTGCGCAAAGCTCGTTCTGCCGCCTGTTGGATTACGGGACCATCGGCAATGGGATCGGAAAACGGGACACCCAGTTCGATGATATCGGCCCCTGCCTGCTCCAACTCCACGACAAGTTGTTCGGTCTCAAGCAGCGAGGGGTCACCTGCCATCACATAGGCAATGAGGGCCTTCTCACCTCTCTGCCGAAGCTGTGCGAAGGTACGGTCCAGCCTCGATGTCACAGCGTGATCCCTCGCATTTTGGCTACCTGTTGGACATCCTTATCTCCACGACCGGATAGATTCACGATCAAAATCTGGTTCTTCTTCATCGTAGGCGCCACCTTCACAGTATGAGCAATGGCATGGGCACTTTCGAGGGCCGGCATGATCCCTTCTTCTCTGGCCAGCAGATCGAATGCGGCCATGGCTTCGTCATCGGTAACCGAGGTGTATGAGGCCCGGCCTAGATCCCGCAAATAACTGTGTTCGGGACCGACCGCGGCATAATCCAACCCGGCTGAAACCGAATGAGTCAGATTAATCTGTCCGTCGTCATCCTGGAGCAGATAGGTCATGGTGCCTTGCAAGACGCCCGGCTTTCCTCCCTCAAAACGCGCGGCGTGTTTTCCGCTCGCGACTCCCAGGCCGCCCGCTTCGACGCCGATCATCTTCACCTTCTTGTCCCGGATGAACGGGTAGAAGAGTCCCATGGCATTGCTGCCACCGCCGACGCAGGCAATGAGGCAATCGGGCAACCGGCCTTCTGCCGCCAGGATCTGTCGCCGAGTTTCACGTCCAATGATGGATTGAAAGTCACGGATCATCATCGGATAGGGATGGGCCCCGAGAACCGAGCCGAGAATGTAGTGGGTCGTGCGGATATTCGTCGTCCAATCCCTCATGGCTTCGCTAATGGCATCCTTGAGCGTGCGGCTCCCGGCATCGACCCCCGTGACGGTCGAGCCGAGTAATCTCATCCGGAAGACGTTCAGCGCCTGGCGCTGCATGTCTTCGGTCCCCATATAGATTTCACATTGAAGCCCGAACATCGCTGCAACGGTTGCTGTCGCCACCCCATGTTGTCCGGCCCCGGTTTCAGCGATGATACGCGGCTTCTTCATCCGCTGGGCCAGAAGTCCCTGCCCGATCGCGTTATTGATTTTGTGGGCCCCGGTATGACAGAGGTCTTCGCGCTTCAAATAGATCTTCGCTCCACGCAACCGCTTCGTGAGTCGTTGTGCAAAGTAGAGCGAAGTTGGTCGGCCGACGTAGTGCTTCAAATAATAGGCGAGTTCAGACTGGAACCGCCGGTCGTTTTTCACCCGGGCATATTCCTGCTCCAATTCGAGTAGAGCAGGCATGAGTGTTTCAGGGACATACCGGCCGCCATACGCACCGAAGCGGCCTTGTTTGTTGGGAACAGAACCCATCACCGTCCTCGTGCTCGTTTAGGATGAATGCAGTATAAACAGGCTCACGTCAGAGAGACAACCCTGACGGCTCGAATGAATGCACGCACTTTCTCGTGATCCTTCTTGCCCGGCGCCCGCTCGACGCCACTGCTCACATCTACGCCGTACGGTTGTACCGCCTGGATAGCCTTCTCAACATTGTCCGGGGTGAGCCCCCCGGCCAGAAGAATGCACGCGGCCTGGGCTGCTTCTGCAGCGAGGTGCCAATCAATCACCTGGCCAGTGCCTCCATAGGCCTCATCGGAAAAGGTGTCCAGTACGAACCCTCGAACGCCAGCCCTGCCACGAAACTCCGCCAAGGCGAGAAACGCGCTCCGATCTTTTACGCGGAGCGCTTTGAGGACTGAACGGCCTAGTTCTTGGCAATAGGTCGCCGATTCATTTCCGTGCAACTGTGCGAGTGCGAGTCCACAGTCGTCCATCAATCTCCTGACCACTTGTTGGTCTTCGTTGACGAACACACCCACCGGCGTCACCAAGGGAGGCAGGCTCATAATGATCTGCCGGGCCAGCGTGGGCTCGATATACCGGGGGCTTTTCCGATAGAACACGAAGCCTAAGGCATCGGCCCCGGCGTCGACTGCCGCGGCTGCATCCTCGGCGTTGGTGATTCCACAAATTTTGACTTTATATATATAGGACATCTTAGGCGAGCGACGGAGCCGGAGTTCCTCTCAACTCACGGATCTTGTCCCCGATGTCATCGGCCCGAATGAGTGATTCTCCGACGAGCATGGCATGGATACCGGCTTCGACCAACCGCACCACGTCGGCGCGCTGGTGGATGCCGCTTTCGCTGACGATGAGCTTCTCCCCCGGGATCCGTTTCGCCAAACGCAGCGTGACGCCTAGATCGGTCGTGAAGGTCTTGAGGTCGCGGTTGTTGATGCCGATCAGCCGCGCCTCCGGGAGTCGTTCCAATACGGTGTCGAGTTCGCGCTCGTGATGGGTCTCGATCAGCACATCCAAGCCCAACCCACGGGCGAGGGCATAGAAGTCGATCAATTGCTGTCTTTCAAGCGCCGCGACGATCAAGAGGACTGCATCGGCCCCGTAGGCGCGCGCTTCGTAAAACTGGATTTCCTCGACCATGAACTCTTTATTCAAAGCAGGCAGAGGCACCGATTGTTTGATTGCGCGCAGGTAGTCGAGACTGCCCTGAAAGAACTCCTTGTCGGTTAAGACGGACAGAGCCGAGGCGCCATGGGCATGATAGGCCTTGGCAATCTCGAGGTAATCAAACCGCTCGGAAAACTCTGGGCGGAGGAGGCCAAGACTGGGTGAGGCCTTTTTGACTTCGGCGATCAGCGAAGGACTGCCGGCCGTTTTCGTGGCTTCGAGGGTCACGGCAAAACCGAGTGGACCTGGTGCGTCCTGAATCCTCGTCTTCAACTCAGAGAGGTACCCGCGGCTTTGCTTGTGCCTAAGCTCCGCCTTCTTATGCTCCAAAATCCGAGAGAGAATCACAATGGCGTCATCCCTTATTCGTGAACGCGATGAGGCGATCCAGTTTCTCGGCGGCGGCACCGGAATCGATGGCCTTGCCTGCCAAGCGGAATCCATCTTGAAGGTTTGTGGCCTGGCGCCCTGCGACAAGGACTGGAGCGGCATTCAAACAGACGATGTCCCGTTTCGGTCCTTTACGCCCTTGGAGAATGTCGCGAGTGATCAAAGCATTTTCTTGCGGCGTCCCTCCGGCTAACTGTTTGGCTGGGGCCAGTGCCAGTCCAAACTCCGCCGGGTCCAGGAGATAGTTCGAAAGAATGCCCCCTTTGGCTTCTGAGATCTGCGTTTTTGCGGTAAGGGTGATCTCATCGAGTCCGTCCATCCCATGGACAACAAAGCAATGTTGCGATCCCAGATGCATGAGCACATTCCCTAGCAAGGCTGTTAATCGACCTTCGTAGACGCCGAGCACCTGAATGGTGGCTCCTGCCGGATTGGTCAGCGGGCCTAAGAGATTCAGCATCGTCCGGATGCCCATCTCCTGTCTTGGACCAGCACAATGTTTCATGGCTCCATGATAGAGCGGAGCAAAGAGAAAGCCGATCCCCACCTCATTGATACAATCGGCCACCCGTTCGGTCGGCAGATCGATCTTGACGCCGAGGGCCGAGAGGACGTCTGCACTCCCTGACTTGGATGACACAGAACGGTTGCCGTGCTTCGCTACGGTCAGACCTGCGCCTGCGACGACCAATGCCGTTGTGGTCGAAATATTGAACGTGTGGGCCCCGTCCCCGCCCGTGCCACAGGTATCCACGACCAGGGGATCTCCGACTGCGATGCGGACGGCTTTGGCACGCATGGCACGCACGGAGCCGGCGATTTCCTCAACGGTTTCCCCCTTCAGACGAAGCCCCATCAAGTAGGCAGCAATTTGGGCCGGAGTCGCTGCGCCCTCCATGATCTCCAGCATCACCGATTCGGCTTCTTGTTCGGTGAGGGAGGAGCGGTCGGCGAGTTTGGCAATCGCGTCTTTGATCATGGATCGGAAACCAGGCGGGCCACGCTACAGTTTAAGGAAGTTACGGAGGAGGTCCTTCCCCGCTATAGTGAGGATCGATTCCGGATGAAACTGTACCCCTTCGATGCCCAACGACCGATGGCGCAGTCCCATGATTTCCCCCTCGGCTGTTTCGGCGGAGATCTCAAAACAGGAAGGCAGAGTCTCTCGCTTCACGATCAGAGAATGGTAGCGGGTCGCGTCAAAGGGATTGGGCAACTGATGGAAAATCGTTTTCCCGTCGTGCCGGATCTTCGAAGTCTTGCCATGCATCAACCGTTCGGCTCGAACGACCTCGCCACCGAACGCCACGGCCAAAGCCTGATGGCCGAGGCAGACACCTAAGAGCGGGAGACGTCCGCCAAAATGCCGGATCGTCTCGACCGACACACCAGCTTCCATCGGCGTGCAGGGTCCCGGGGAAATGACGATGCGGCTCGGTCGAAGCAATTCGATCTGCTCGATCGTTATCTTGTTGTTGCGGAAGACCCGGATGTCTTCACCCAATTCCCCGAAGTATTGCACGAGGTTGTAGGTGAAGGAATCATAGTTGTCGATCATCAGTAGCATGGCGTTACTCGCGCAAACGTGTCGCGCGATGCTCGAGGAGAACCCGAAACTCGCTCTTGTGCTTACTCTCGCACGTCGCGCCGGTCATTCCAGCCCCTGCTCGGCCAATTCGACGGCCTTCATCATGGCCTGGGCCTTGTTACAGGTCTCTTCATATTCGTATTCTGGATTCGAATCAGCGACGATGCCGGCTCCGGCTTGGATGAAGGCCTGGTGCTTTTTCACGACGACTGTGCGGATGTTGATGCACATGTCCATGTTGCCGGAGAAGCTGAAGTATCCCACCGCGCCGGCATAGGGACCGCGCCTCGTGGGCTCGAGTTCATCGATGATCTGCATCGCTCGAATCTTCGGCGCACCAGAAACCGTGCCGGCAGGGAAGCAGGCTCGCAACACGTCGTACGAGGTCTTCGACTCATCCAGTTGTCCCGTCACATTCGACACGATGTGCATGACGTGTGAATACCGCTCGACGTGCATGAGCGAATCCACAGTGACCGAGCCAGGTTTCGCCACCCGGCCGACATCATTCCGCCCAAGATCGACCAGCATCACATGCTCGGCCCGTTCTTTCTCATCCGCCAATAACCGCCGTTCCATCTGCTGATCTTCTTCAGGCGTGGCGCCGCGGCGGCGCGTGCCGGCAATGGGACGGACGGAAATGACACCGTTTTCGCAACGGACGAGCGTCTCCGGAGAGGAACCGACCAGCTCGACTCCCGCGATGCGCAGGTAATACATATAGGGAGAGGGATTCACCACACGCAAAGCGCGATAGAGCTGCAAAGGCGGCGCCTGCACGTTGGTCTCCCATCGCTGAGACAACACCGCTTGTACGATATCGCCGGCTCTGATGTATTCCTTCGTCCGCACAACCATCTTCTCAAAGTCTGCCTTGCTCATGTTCGACGTAAAGGTCACCGGCCTGCAGCGGCGGTGCGGGCGCGTTCGGCTGAGCGGACGTTTGAGTCTCGTGATCATGCGTTCGATCCGTTCCGTTGCCGATCGGTAGGCGGCCTTGATGCCACGCTCTCCCTTTGTCGTGACATGGGCGGTAGCCACGACTTTGATCTTCTGAGCGACATTGTCGAATATCAACATCGTATCCGTGAGCAGGAAGGCAAAGTCCGGCAGATTGAGTGGGTCCTTCTGCCGGGCAGCCAAGTCCTCAAACGTGCGCACCAAATCGTAGCTCAGATATCCGACGGCACCTCCGACGAACGGAGGAAGGTTCGGCACGGTCACCGGGCGATAGCCCTCCATCATCTCCCGCAGACGTTCGAGAGGGTTCCCACGGCTGGAAATGCGCTTCTTGCGTGTGCCTTGCACGACAAGCAGGTCGCCACGATCTTCGTAGACGACAGCGGGGGAACCACTGCCGAGAAAGGAATAGCGTGCCCATTTCTCACCCCCCTCAACACTCTCAAGGAGATAGGCTGAGGGGCCATGATCGATTTTTGCAAAGGCAGAGACGGGGGTCTCATAGTCCGCGAGAATCTCTCGATAGAGCGGAACGAGATTACCCTCTCCAGCATACTGCCGAAATTGGTCGAGACTGAGTGAGTATTGCGGCGGCGCCACGTGGTCGTCCTCTTATTCTTGGCCCACAATGAGCTTCTGTCCTACTTCGATAATGTCATCCGGCAGCTTGTTCCACTTTCTAACCTTGTCGACCGTGACCCCATACTTCCGACTGATCCGGTAGAGCGTTTCGCCCGGCTTCACGACATGAATGGTGGGCGATCGCACACTTCCCTGCAACGACTCTCTTGGCTCGGAAACAGCCGGAACCTCCGGAGTGAATCCGAGAGCCGATGGACTGAGTTCCACGGTATCGGGCATCGGTTCAACCGGCAGGGCCTTACGCGTCGGTGTAACCGCGCGTTTCATATCGCCTTTAGCTTTGCGTTCCAGCAAGGCAGATTCCTTCATAGCCTCGGCTTCTTCCTGCACACGGGCCAATTGCTCCCGAAGGGCTTGCACCTGTGCCGTGAGTTCCCGATTCCTGGCCTCATACTCCATCAATTCCTTTTTGCTCCGCTTCGCTTCGTTATCAAGCTCGCCGGTTCGCTTCTCTTCTTGGGCCAGTAGGCGTTGGAAATTCAGGCTGCGCGCCTTTTCGGCCTCGTATTTCTCTGCCATGACACATCCGCTCAATAAAAGCCCTACACAGGCGATGGTCACAATTCGATAGCTGGATCTGAGCATCAACTTGTTCACGCAATTCTCCTCTTTCATGGATACCTCCTCTGGCGGTCGTGAGGGAGTTTCCCTCTCGCTGCAAGGAGCGGACATTGGGTGCCGATCAGTGGAAAATCGACTTAGATACATTTGTTACAATAATGTCTAACGCGGCGAAAGTCAAAGCGAATATGGCGCCTTCGTCGTTTGACCCATTCCCTACCCCTATGGTACGGTCAAACCGATTGCGTCCTCCTGCTACTCGTCACCAGTCTGTATGACTTCAACGCTGTCCTCTCAACCGGCACGAGCGATTACTCCCCACGGTTTGACGCTGCACCTTTCGCATCCGTTCACCTTGCTTCAGCAATGTCCTCACACGATGCGTTGGCGACAGATGGCCAAACAGCGTGAGAAACGTCTTGGCATGATCCCGTTTACGCGCTTTTCAGGACAAGTGGTCGGCCGGCTCAGACGCTTTCATGTATTGAATGGTCATGGAATTCGCAGCTATGCCGCACGCTTTGTCCGATAAAATCATGCGCTCGCAGTTGAATTGACCATCATGGCTCACGCTGACATCATTGCCCGTTTGACCGCCCTGAGAAACGAAATCCGTCGCCATGACAACCTGTACTACGTCAAGGATAAGCCGGAGATTTCAGACTCAGAATACGATCGCCAGTTCCGCGAGCTGATCGATCTGGAGCGACGCCATCCTGAACTCGTGACGCCCGATTCCCCGACGCAACGGGTCGGCGCACCGCCTCTTGAGGAATTGGTCAAGGTTCCCCACGAACAGCCGATGCTCAGCCTAGACTCGATTGTAGATCAGAGCGAAGTTCAGGCATTCGACCAACGGATGAAACGCGAATTGGAAACCCAGTCCGTCGACTATGGCGCGGAACCAAAATTCGATGGGTTATCAGTCGAACTGGTGTACGACCATGGAATCTTTACCCGTGGAGCGACCAGAGGCGACGGAACGACCGGAGAGGATGTAACAATCAATCTTCGCACAATTCGTTCCCTGCCGCTACAGTTGCAACCGCACTCCGGCCTCCCTGATCAACTTGTTGTGCGGGGAGAAGTGTACATGCGCCTCGATGATTTCCAAGCATTGAATCGACGCATGACGGAACGCGGTGACGACGCCTTTGCAAATCCACGCAATGCGGCCTCTGGTTCGCTCCGACAGCTGGATTCCACGATTACCGCGACCCGTCCCTTGGTTGTGACCTGTTACGAAATCATGGCCTCATCTACGTCCGCCCCCCCAACACATTGGGATGAACTGGAGAGGCTGGCCCAATGGGGGCTCCCTGTGCCGACGCTTCGGCGGTTCTGTGCTTCGATCGATGAGGTGATCGCGTTTCACCGCGAAACGGAATCGATACGGGATCAGCTGCCCTATGAGATCGATGGCGTTGTGGTGAAGGTAAATCGCCGAGACTGGCAGGGTCGACTCGGCGTGAAGTCTCGCAGCCCCAGATGGGCCATCGCTTACAAATTTGCCCCGCGCAAGGAAATCACCGTCGTGCAGGATATCGTCGTCTCCGTCGGGAGAACCGGAACTCTCACGCCCGTCGCACTTTTGAAACCGGTGGAGGTCGGTGGCGTTACCATTAGCCGAGCCACCTTACACAACGCCGATGAAGTGGCACGGAAAGACATTCGGATCGGCGATACCGTCAAGGTGGAACGGGCCGGCGATGTGATTCCCGCGATCGCCGAGCGTGTCTCGGTCCCTGGCGAGCAACGCAAGGCCCCCTTTCTCATGCCGAATCACTGCCCGGTTTGCGGATCGAGTGTCGGCCGCGAGGGCGCCTATTTCTACTGTACAGGTCAATCAGTGTGCGGCGCTCAATTGAAGGGGGCCATCGAACATTTTGCCTCCAAGCATGCGCTCAATATTGAAGGCTTAGGGAAGAAGACGGTGGCGCAACTGGTCGATCAAGGGCTAGTACGATCACTCGCCGACCTCTATCGCCTGACCAAAGCCGACCTCGTCCGACTAGAAGGATTTGCCGATCGTTCCGCCACGCTCCTCTTGGAATCGATTGCAGGCAGTAAAACCGTTTCCCTGGATCGATTTCTGATGGGACTCGGAATACGACAGGTCGGACAACATATCGCCAAGGTCCTGGCTCGTGAGTTTGCGTCGCTCAATGACATCATGTTGGCGGATCGGGAACGACTTCAGCAGATTCGGGAGATAGGTCCTGAGATTTCAGACAGCTTGGCGGCCTATTGCTCAGAACCGCGCAACCGGGAGGTCATCGCACAGCTCCAGGAATCAGGAGTACAAGTCGCGCCCGGCATGGCAACGGGCGATCGAAGGAAATCCCCGCTCGCAGGAAAGACGTTCGTGTTCACGGGTGGGCTGGATCGCTTCACGCGAGATGAAGCGCAGCGAGCTGTCGAAACAGCTGGAGCGCGCGTGGCCTCAAGCGTGAGCAAAAAGACATCTTATGTGGTGGTGGGACGGGACCCGGGTTCCAAGCTGGACCAAGCCCGGACCCTGGGAGTGACGATTTTGACGGAACAGGATTTTTCCGCCCTGATGGGAGAAAACGAGAAAGGGCTTAGCTGACGAGGTCGAGGTTCGGAGCTTCGACGTGAGCCGGTGATTTCTCTTCACGAAAGATTTGGACGCTACGGATGGATCGAGGCTCGGCTTCATGGATGAGGATCCGGCAGTTAGCGATCCGCACTTCTTCTCCCACCTTGGGAATTCGACCAATTTCCTGTTGAATGAGGCCGCCGATCGTCACCGCTTCATCGCCGAGGTCGACTTTCAAGAAATCGTTGATCTTGCGCACTTCGGTCCTGCCGTGAACAAGGATATGGTTCTTCCCTAACCGTTTGATGAGTTCTTCCGTGATATCGGTTTCGTCCATGATCTCCCCGACCACTTCTTCGAGAAGATCCTCCAGCGTCACAATCCCCATCACGCCGCCAAATTCGTTGACCACGACGGCCATATGCCGTTTCTCCTGCTGAAACTGCTTCATGAGGTCGTCCGCTGTCTTGCCTGAGGGAACGAACAGCGGAGGATAGGCAATGTCCTTAAGCTTGGCCTCATTCCGCCCCTTGGCGAGTTCGGTCAATGCCCTCGTCTTGTAGAGAATGCCCGTGATGTTATCGAGTGTCCCGTCATACACTGGAATCCGGGAGTATTTCGAATTATAGAGGAGTTCCTGGGCATCTCTAAGGCGCAGATCACCATCCAATGAGAAGACGTAGAGACGAGGGGTCATGGCATCTTCAGACGTGATGTCTTTGAGCTGGAAGACGTTTTTGATCATCTTCACCTTCTCGACCTCAATCGCCCCGGTCTTTCCCCCCTGATCCAGCATGATCTTCAATTCTTCTTCCGTGACCAGAGGAAGCGTCAGTCCCTTCCCGCCGGTAAGCTTGTGGATGAACGGTACCATCACAAAGAGAAGCGGCTTCAGGAGCAGCTCCACCCCATAGATAGGATAGGACATGTTCAGCGTAACAGGTATGGCGAACTTCGCCGCCAAGGTCTTTGGAATGACGTCGACGGAGACGAGCAGTACAAATGTGAGCACACCAACGACTACCGCGACTGTATCGTTAAAAAATGTCCGTTCTCCCCCAAAGATATTTAAGGTGAGGAAGGCTGCATACATAGGAATAGCGGTGCTTACCAGACGGTCACCGACGAGTATCGTGGCGAGCAGTTTCTGCGGGTCACTTCGCAGCTGAAGGGCCATCTTTGCCCGTTTATTGTGATTTTGGGCGAGGGCGCGTAGCTTGGTGTCGTTCACCGCAAAGAAGCCGATCTCCGCCGTTGAAATCACTGCGGAAAGAACTATAAGACCTAAAAGAATTAGCACATCCATAGATTGCAATTTATTAGAGGCAACCAACCCTGTCGGTCGGCCAGGAATGCCCGAAGGCCCAGGGGCTATCCCCTATCGCCTTGGACCGGCAATGTGATGTTTGGAAGAACAGAGTGAGTTGATGGGGGCCTATAGGACCTGTATCCATTGGACAATACATCTATCATAGGACAGGGGCGCGAGCAAGTATACGGTAAAAACTGACCGCAATATCATATAGTTGCATTGCATATCCGCAGAATCACTGACGAATTTGACTGGCTGAACGAATGGATGAAGAAGGACTTAGAGGTCGTCGCGAAACACAAAGGACTGGAGCCCAAGGGAGGATTCGAGATGAGAGGCGGCGACTTCTGCCTGGGCTTCCGTGGAAAACTGACCAATCTGAACTCGATATCGCTTTCCTTCTGGTAGATCGATAACTTGGACTCTGCCGCCCGAATAGATCTGCTTTGCTCGCTCCAAGAGATTGAGGGCATTTTGCTGATCGGAAAATGACCCGACTTGGACCCGCAAGACCCCCATACCAGCAGTCCGCCCTTGATAGCCAACCACTCGTAATTCAATCTGTTCGGTTCCAGCCCCGGTCATCCCGAGCACTTGCGCCCCGGCGAGTGAGAGATCGAGCACCCGTCCCCTGGCGAAGGGACCACGGTCATTAATGCGGACGGTCACCTGTCGACCGGTATTCATCGATCGAACCACCGCAATTGATCCGAGCGGCAAGGTCCGATGAGCAGCCGTTAGCTGGTGCATGTCATACCGTTCGCCGTTTGCGGTCTTGTTTCCGTGAAATCCTGGTCCATACCATGAGGCAACACCTCGCTCGACAAACCCGACAGGATAGCCCGGGAAGTAGGTCGGTTTGGGGGGGCCACCGCAGGCGGTCACTGTACCCGCCAGGAGGGTCACGAAAAAAAGGACCAGCCAGCTGGACCGGGAGGTGTGAGGTCTACGAGACATGACTAGAACTCGTCGAGCGACTGATCCCGCAAAATGGTGAGCGCTTTTGCTGTATTTGAAACGGTCAGGACCACGATTGCGCGTTTCCCCTCGCGAGATGGAGTGCAATAACCACATCTAATATTGATGCGAGCCTTGGTCAGCAGATCAGCCACTTCTTTCAAAGCCCCTGGCTTATTTTCAAGGCTCAGGAGCAAGGCGGTTTCCTCTGTAAACTTGATCTTCGCAGCTTTCAGCGCCGCACGGGCTCCCTCAAGATCCGCGACCAACAGTCTCAGTTTTCCCGTTCCAGTGACTTCTGGAGCAGAAAAGGCCTTGATGTTGACCTTCGCCTCGCCGAGGACTTGCGCCACTTGAGCCATGACGCCGGGCCTGCTCAGTCCGCTAATGACCAATTGTGTCGTTGTGGGCATGGGGGTTACTCCGTGGAGTGGGGGCACATGGTGATGACGATCTCCTTACCGGGATTCAAAGGTTAATACCCTTCTTTGAGACCCGGAAGGAATCGACTCTATCGAGACCAAGACCTGTATCGATGATTGATGAGCGAGCAACGTGCAGGATTTCCCGCTCCCCTGCTCCTGGCCGTGAAGTGTAACGAGTGCCGGATTGTCATAGCCCATGACTTCCACGGAAATGGCCTGACCAGAAGGGAGAAACGCAACCACGTCCAGTTGTTCATGCTCCGCGAGGTCACACTGCATCTCTGCAAGACGTGTTTTGAGCCGATCAACAAACTGTTCAGCCTGGAACGACTCACCAAGGCCTCGGGGCTCGATCGCAGGGGCACTGATTTGAGGAAGAAGCCTCAAGAAACTCATTTCATCTCCATCGATGCGAAAATCATCCGAAAAACCTCTCAGAATCGTTGAACAAGCTACCAGCTAGAGCACCTGACAGAGACCATTCACAAACGTGTACTCGTAAACACAGCTATAGGGGACGGAGGCGTCCCCTGCCAGCTTCTGTGCCGATTCTTTGAAGCCGCGTGGCACGAGCAGATAGAATGGAATGCCGCGAACCATCGCCTGCTTCCATTTCGACAGAGTCACAGCATCCCCGATCGAGTCGGCGGTTTCCACCTCAGCCATCCATTCCATCGTATTGCCGGCGGAACTTACCTGCCACCCGACGATATCGCACTGTTGCTGAGGATCAGCCCAGGGATCTTGCTCAAGACTGGTGTGGATCGTGACCTTACAATGAAAGGCCTTCGCCCATCGCTGCGCGACCAGACTGACCACCTGATCATGAATTGTTTCGATGCCTTGCTCTCGGAGAGTCGTGCTCATGGAGTCCTCGCGCTTACGAACAGCCGCTCGTGGTGCCGCAGGTTTCGCACTTGAGACAGGTCCCGTTCCGCACCATGGTAAATTGCTTACACTCGGAGCATGGATCTCCTTCATAGCCCTTTTGGCGCGCCATTTGGATGGCGGTCAAGGTCAGTGTTTCACGCTTCAGTTCGACGGTATGGGCTACGCTAACATTTCCATTTCCGTGGCCATTGCTCTTATGACGGGGCATCGCCCCGCGTCGTGCGGGAAACATTTCGGCACTGATTGAGGCCGAAGCCAGCGTTTCTGGTGTGGCTTCCTCCTCCACACATTCAGGATCTTGCTCGTCCATCTTTACCGAGTCCATTCGAAGATCCTCTTCCTGGACCTGTGCCAAGTCATAGCGGTCGAGATAGGTCACGGCAAGCTCTCGGAAGATGTAATCGATGATCGACGTGGACATTTTGATACGGTCGTTCAATTTGACCGGTCCGTTCGGCTCGAAGCGGGTAAACACGAAGGCTTCGACGAACTCCTCCAGCGGCACGCCATGTTGGAGACCGAGTGAAATGGCAATAGCGAAACAATTCATGAGGCTGCGGAACGCGGCCCCTTCTTTGTGCATGTCGAGGAAGATTTCGCCGCAAGTACCGTCCTCATACTCACCCGTGCGCAGATAGAGTTTGTGCCCCCCGACAACTGCTTTCTGTGTGTACCCATTGCGTCTGGTCGGGAGCGGTCGGCGTTTGGCTAAGTACCGTACCAACACTCGCTCTGTGACCTTTTCTGCAATCGACAATATTTCCGACGAGGCTTCGACGGTCTTGCCACTGTCCGTTGAGGCCGACAACGGCTGGCTCAACTTCGAGCCGTCGCGATACAGAGCCACGGCCTTGACCATGCTCTTCCAGGCGAACAGATAGGATGACTTCACTTCGTCCAGCGTCGCATCGGCCGGCATGTTGATCGTCTTGCTGATGGCGCCGCTGATGAATGGTTGTGCTGCCGCCATCATGCGGATGTGCGCATCGACGGCGATATACCGCTGACCGATCCGGCCACAGCGGTTGGCACAATCGAAGATCGGAAGGTGCTCGGCTTTGAGATGTGGGGCCCCTTCCACCGTCATGGTGCCGCAGCAATAATCATTGGCGGCGGCGATTTCTTCTTGTGTGAATCCCAGCGCTTTCAGCATGTTGAAGTTGGATTCGGTCAATTGCGCGTCGGTCAATCCCAACTTCTCTCTACAGAAGTCTTCACCCAACGCATACTTATTAAAAGTAAATTGAATCTCGAAGGCCTGGGCCAAACCGCTTTCCATTCGGGCGAGGGCGGCGTCGTCGAACCCCTTCTGTCTCAGGGTCTCATGGTTGATGAATGGTGCGGTCTGCAAGGTTTGCTGGCCGACGCAATAGTTCACGATGTCCTGAATCTGAGACTCGGTGTACCCCGATGTTCTGAGGGCAGCGGGGATGCTTTGATTAATGATCTTGAAATAGCCTCCGCCGGCCAATTTCTTAAACTTCACAAGCGCGAAATCCGGTTCGATGCCGGTCGTGTCGCAATCCATCACGAGTCCGATCGTTCCCGTAGGAGCGATCACCGTGACCTGCGCATTGCGAAACCCGTAGGCCGTCCCCAATTCGAGGGCACGGTCCCATGCACGACGTGCGGCCACGAGCAGCTCGGGCGGACAATGCTCCGGCTGGATCCCGATCGGTGTAATCGTCAAATCTTCATACTCTTCCGGAGCGGCATTGTACGAGGCTCGTCGGTGATTACGGATGACGCGCAACATGGCCTCGCGGTTTTTGGCATAGCCCGGAAAGGGCCACAGCTCTGCGGCCATTTCAGCCGACGTGCCGTAGGCCTCGCCGGTCATAATGGCGGTCAGCGCGCCGCAGATCGCCAGCGCTTTGGGAGAATCGTAGGGAATGCCTTGCCGCATCAGCACCGTACCCAGGTTGGCATAGCCAAGCCCCAGCGTTCGAAACTGATAGCTCTTCTCGGCAATGGAGCGGCTGGGAAACGAAGCCATGAGCACGCTGATCTCCAGCACGATCGTCCAGAGACGCACAGCGTGGCGGAAATTCTCCAGCTCGAATTGGGCGTCTGTCGAGAAAAATTGGGCGAGGTTGAGCGAAGCCAAATTGCACGCTGTATCGTCGAGAAACATGTATTCGGAGCAAGGATTGGAGGCATTGATACGGCCATCCTCCGGGCAGGTATGCCATTCGTTAATGGTGGTGTCGTATTGCGTGCCGGGATCCGCGCAAATCCAGGCGGCCCAAGCGATTTGATCCCAGAGATCCCGCGCCTTTATGGTCTTAGAGACTTTGCCGTCGATCCGTCGTTTGAGTTGCCAATCGCCGTCTGCTTCCAACGTCGCAAAAAAATCGTTTGGAATGCGCACGCTATTGTTTGAGTTCTGGCCGGACACCGTTTGGTAGGCCTTGCCGTCCCAATTCGTGTCGTACTCGTGAAATAGAAAATGCGTGAACCCTTGCTGCGCATAGGAAAACATCCGCTGGATGTAGGCTTCTGGAACCGCATCCCGCCGAGCGGCGGCCATGGCTTCCTTGAGGATCGGATTCTGCTTGGCATCGATCTCGATTTTCATCTGACCGGCGCCATCGACGACGTGGCAGGCCTTGAGGACGGCATTGAGGCGCTGGGCGCAGATTTTTGAGCCGGTTACCATAGCGGCGACTTTTTGTTCTTCAACCACCTTCCAGTTGATAAATTCTTCGATATCGGGGTGATCCAAATCGAGACAGACCATTTTGGCTGCTCGCCTCGTCGTCCCGCCAGACTTAATGGCGCCTGCGGCTCGATCGCCGATGCGTAGGAAGGACATCAATCCGGACGAGCGGCCGCCGCCGGACAACGGTTCGGCATCGCCGCGAAGCTTGGAAAAGTTGGTGCCGGTTCCTGATCCGTACTTAAACAGGCGCGCCTCTCGCACCCAGAGATCCATAATGCCGCCCTCGCTGACCAAGTCGTCGTCAACGGATTGAATGAAGCAGGCGTGCGGTTGTGGATGCTCAAATGCGTTGATGGCTTTGACAACTTCACGGGTCTTGGGATCGACGTAGTAATGCCCTTGCGCAGGCCCTGAGAGTCCATAGGCATAATGAAGTCCCGTATTAAACCACTGGGGAGAATTCGGCGCTACCATCTGATACGCGAGCATGTAACAGAGCTCATCATGGAAGGCATCGGTATCTTCCGGAGTCTTGAAATAGCCGAAGTTTTTCCCCCACGAGGTCCAACAACCGGCGAGCCGTTCAAACACTTGTCTGGAGTCATGCTCTCCGCCCAACTGCGGATTGCCGTCTGGTCCAACGATCGGATTCCCCTGCTCATCTCGCTGCGGCACTCCGGCTTTCCGGAAATATTTCTGAGCGAGAATGTCGATCGCAAGCTGGGACCAGGGTTCTGGAATGTCGATGTTTTCCAACTTAAACACGGTCGATCCATCGGGATTACGAATCTCCGACGAACGCTTTACGAACTTTAGGCCTTCATATGGACTTTGTCCGCGTCGTGTAAATCGGCGTTCTATTCTCACGATTTCCCCTCCCCCAGGCTGCGTGGTTGGTGTGGGATGCTCTCTATCCCCAATAGGAACAATCAGGCGTCAATATCGACAGGTCTGATGTATTCTAAGCGCTCTCACTTTGGTGTCTCGACCTCGATCCATCCGAGGAGTAGCTACATATAGCTATCAGCAGTAATTGTCAATACCAAATGTAGTGGGTGGCTGGGGAAACAGAGGAAAGCCTGTGGATAACTGCAGATGATTGAGGAACGCCATCTCTTCGTGATTCTAGACCGACTTATCCACAGTATTTAGATCAAAAGTAGACCTCATTTTGACGTCCAATGAATTCTACTCTCGCGAAAAAACTAAAATACACGGCGGCCGAGGGTCACAATGGCTTCATCCACTCCCTCAACGGGAATGAAGCGGTTGCAGATGCCGATGACCACAACCCGAGTACCCAGGACAGTGGTTTCGAACCGACTGAGGACCCCCCAATTTTGACGAATAGTGTGAGGACGCACCATGCTATCGAGCAATTCCTGGCTATGCCTGCGAAAGATACTTCTGACCACCGTTCCCTCCCGTTCGGGGGTGGACTGATCCATTCGATCCATGGCCTTGGTGAGCTCAGCTTGTACGAAGCTCAGATATTGATCCGTAGTGGGATTCGTCAGTGCCAGCACGACACTCACGGCCAATGCCGTCACAACCAAGCTCAAACGCAGGAGGCTCATACAAGTTCACGCATTGCTTGGAACCATACCACGACGGCAACGGACTCCGCTGAAAAGGGATTACGGCTACTTCCTTTGACAAACAACAGCTGCATGATTAGCCTACCGCTCGAGAGGTCTGTTGCGGCAATCATGCTGCTCACATTGGCTGTATCAGGAGGATTATCATGTTTGTCTGGAGCAAGCGCCTTGTCGCAACCTTGTTGGGATTGTTTGTGCTAATGCTGGGAGTCTTTCTCCTCGATGCAGCTCCGGACAGCACCAGTGGCCTCAAGATTCATACAACGCGTTGGATGGCCCTCAACTATATCGGCCTGATTGGATGGGTCTTTGTCTGGATGATCGATCAAGCCCGCATGCGCGGCAAAAATGTATGGGTGTGGCTCGTTCCTTTCGTTCTGGCACCACTTCCGACGTTAATGCTGTTCGTCTTGTTTCTCCAGCGCCGCATCCAGTCGTCGTAGATCAGCTGAGCTGGCTCTGGTTTGTGGATCGCGACCGGCTTCTTGATGCAACTGTGCCCGGAGAGCCCACACCAGCCAGATACCTGGCAGGGCGATCAGAAACGACCAGAAGAAGAATTGTGCCCAACCAACCATTTCGACCAAGTCGGCCGACGGACGACCTGAGAACACTCGACCGAGCGCTTCCAGGGAGGAAAGCAACGCGAACTGGGTGGCCGTATACCGATGGTCGCACAGCGACATAATCAAGGCAACAAACGCTGCGGTGCCCATGCCACCGGTCACATTCTCGACGAGAATCGATGTAGTGAGCGCCGCGTAACTCTTTCCCATCCACGCGAGCCACATAAATCCAAGATTTGAGACCGCTTGCAAGAGACCAAAGAGTAGTAACGACCGAACCATCCCGAGCTTGGCCATTGCGACGCCCCCTGCCAATGCGCCGATGAGTGTAGCGCCGAGCCCAAGACCCTTCACATAACCGACCTCGCTGACGGAGAAGCCCATCCCTCCAATGAGAAACGCCGTTTGAAGCGAGGCCGCGACGGCGTCTCCGATTTTGTAGAAGACAATGAGGGCGAGGAGGCCGACCACCCCTGGACGGGCAAAGAGTTCTTTCAGCGGTCCACCAACCGCTTCTGCCAGACTGGACGGCGGAACACTTGGCTCGGATGGTTCCGGGCTAGCAAAGATCGTGACGACTCCCGTCGCCATTAACCCGGCGAGCAGCAAGTAGGTACTCTGCCATCCAATATGGTCGGCTAACAGAAGGGCGCCGGCACTCGCAACCAATAGTGCAAATCGATAGCCATTCACCCACACGGCTGCGCCGAAACCCCGTTCCGGCCGTAACAAAAGATCTGTCCGATAGGCATCGAAGACGATGTCGAGTGAGGCGGAGAGAAAAGCCACCACGAGGGCCAGAACCCCGAGTATCTCAGGACGATCACCGGGGCCAGTCACTGCCATGGCTGTCAAACCGAGGGCCACGCCAAGCTGCATCACCAGCATCCATCCACGACGGCGTCCCAGCCAGGGAGGAACCAGACGATCCATCAACGGAGCCCACAAGAATTTCAGTGCGTATGGCAGACCGACGAGCGTAAAGATACCGATTGTCTTCAGGTCGAAGCCAACAACCGTTAGCCAGGCCTGCAGCGTTCCCGCGGTGAGGGCCAATGGCAACCCTGACGCAAACCCCAAGGGCAACATGATGCCGATGCGCCGGTTCGCAAGAGTCTGCATGAGCGATGGAGTTTTCATCGAGCCGTGTCAGTATGCATGAGGGCGTAGCATATCATCGGAACGGAGGAGAGACTCAGGACATTCTCAAAATCGATCGACAGGAAGGAGAAGCGAATCGAACAGACGTTAAAGCAGCCCCCTACGCAGTAGGGCACTGAAACTCAGCAGGGTTGCCCGTTGAAGGTGCAGGGCTTATAGCGGGAGATATCAAACTCCATGTTTTCTTGATAGACCCGTTCATTGCCATTCACGCCATCCTGTTCCGGATCGTTATACATGGTGTGGTTCCACCAGTAAAACAAGGGATAGGCTTCAGTCTGGTACACCGGATTTCCATAGTTGCTCCGGGCATATTCGTGAACCAACCGGCCGGTGACATAGTCGACGTGGCCATCGTTATGGAGTGAATACAACATCAAGAAGAGCCGAGCCTCATGATCGTAGTGTTCGTCAATCCTTGTCGCAAGATCAGGTTCGATCGGAAGGTTTTCCTTCGTCCACCCTCCGGAACCAAGGAGTAGGAGAAGAAAAAACAACGTGAGGATGGAAGCCGCCAACGGCGAAGGTGTCACAACGGACTCACGATAAGTGGGTAGGCAACAATGGAAAAGATCCTACCATGATCTCCTAAGGCCTTCAACCAAGGACAACAGCACAGCTGAAGTGCTTGCGGGCAGACTACGGAAAATCCTTTTCGGCACAGCGGAAGTTCGATGGCCTACTCGTTTTAGATAAGGGGAAAACACCCCGGCGGGATAGCCGAACGAGACTACCTGGACGGGCGAGACGAGATGAACTTCAACTCTTTCCACCACTCGCCTTTCTCGCCTGCTCTCGCGCTTCACCCGCCACGGCCTGTGGCGCTGGCGGACTTTTTCAGGCATCCTGCTGGAGTGCCTTGCTCCTGTCACAAGGATCTCCCTATAATGTCACGGCTATGATGAAACGTCCCGATACTATGAAAACCACATCCACACCGACTCACGTGCATCTTGAAACCTTTGGCTGTCAAATGAACGAGTACGACTCGGAACTCGTTCGCTCGCTGCTGAAACAGGATGGATTTGTAGTTACCGACGAGCGAGAGCGCGCAGACGTCATTCTGATGAATACCTGTGCGATTCGCGAGAACGCCCACAATAAAGTCTACAAACACTTATCTGAGCTCAAGAAACTCAAACGACAACGCCCGTTGGTCGTGGGCGTCTTGGGTTGTATGGCGCAAAACCTGAAAGAGGAACTGACAGACATTCAGCCGCTGGTCGATGTCCTGGCTGGCCCTGATTCCTATCGCCAGCTTCCGATGTTGATCCGCAACGCGATGCTCTCACAAGAAGAGGGGCTGGATCAGAAGGGACTCGCGGTCGACCTGTCAGAATATGAAACCTATCACGATATCATACCCGACCGACACGACGGGGTGAACGCCTGGATCGCCGTCATGCGAGGCTGCGACAACTTCTGCAGTTTCTGTGTGGTCCCCTATACGCGAGGGCGTGAGCGCTCCCGCGATCCAGAAGGAATCGTCCAGGAAGCTCGCCGGATCGCCGATCAAGGATTCAAGCAAATCACGCTCCTTGGGCAAAATGTCAATTCGTACCGATCCGGCGACTGGGATTTTGCGCGGTTGATCACGGCTGTCGCGGACGTGCCTGGCATCGAACGCGTGCGATTCACGTCCCCGCACCCTAAGGACTTTCCACTTTCATTATTAGACGCCGTCGTGTCCCACCCCAATATCTGCAAACAGATTCATTTGCCGCTTCAATCAGGCAGCGACCGTATGCTCGCCTTGATGAATCGCACCTATACGATCAGAGAGTATCGTGCCTTGGTCGACCGTATCCGCACTCTGCACTCTGACATCGTCCTAAGTACCGATATCATTTGTGGTTTCTGTGGGGAAAGCGATGAGGACTTTGCCGAGACGTACCGGCTTGTCGAGGAAATGCGGTTTCACTCGGCCTTTATCTTCAAGTACTCTGAGCGAAAAAACACTATCGCCGCGCGCAAGTATTCGGACGATGTTTCCGAGTTGGTTAAGACCGAGCGGGTGACGCGACTCTTCGACCTCCAGCGGAACATTTCCTACGAGCGGAACCGGGAATACCTCAAGACCACCCTCCCCATTTTGGTCGAAGGGGATGCAAAAAGATCAGCCGCACAGGGCATGGGAAAAACCGATGGCAACATTACCGTCATCTGGGACAAGCGCGCGGTCCCCTCTCAACCGAGAGACATGCTCTCCCTCGCCATCTACGATGCGTCGTCCACGACCTTATACGCAGAACGTCCGCCGATGAATTGAATCGTTCTTGCCCGCCCCATTTCTCTGGAAGCCGTTTCGCAGGGTGTGGCTCCAAAAACGAACACTTCCGCACAAGATCTGTTTGCGGATCCCACTGTCCCACACAGTTTTCTGAAAATGACGGGGACCCCATTCTCACCATGATCCGCAGGGGAACGGGAGCCTCCCTTTCCGGAAGCCATGAACCAATTGAAGCTATGATGTTAGGATATAGTGCTGCATTATCATACGCCTAGACTAATTGGCTCATCTGCCAATCCTTGTCTCAATTTAGTCAGTCCATCCACTAACAATTCCCATCATATCCTGATATCACCCTGGTAACAGCACTGAGTCTGCCTGACCATTACTAGGGGCATAATCTTTGCTTTAAAACCGAATCACCTGTACCTAATTTTACACAGTCACTCTCTGGAGACTAGGCATGATCGACAATCAAGATCACAGCGCGAAGGAAAAAACAGATACCTCCTTGAGCCTGGAGACTATTATCGCGATGGGACTCTTCGGATGGATTGCACTGAGCATGACACTGATGGGGCTGGGAGTTTGGTAATCCCCTAGACATACCGACCCTGCGTCTAACCACGAATGGTCACACATACCAGTTCTGGAAGAAGGAGAGCCGTTATGAAGAGCTACCTCACGCTAACGAATGTGCAAAATCCGATCATGCATGGCCTTGTTGGGATCGCGGCCCTTACCCTCGTCATTAGCGGATGCGCCAGTGGGACAACACTCGCTCACAATGCGAAGGGCAGCGTCTACTTGGAAGAAGTGACTGATTGGTCGTTTGAAGCCAGCCATCCCGCCGTGATCGATCAACTGACCATCACAAAGATTGTGAAAGGGTTATATAGCAGACAGTCAGAGCGGATCTTCGAGAATGTCCGCTGGTGGCAGCAAGCCGATGAGAATTTTCAGCGATGAGGATGCAGAGTTTCTCTCTCCCCTGCTTGCACAAGGCTTATCAAAGGCGAAACCCGAACAGCTTGTTGGGTTCCGCGTATCCTCATCGGCAGGGTCAGGCTCTGAACCCACCACGGGCAGTATTTACGTGCAGAAGGGATCGATCTACTTGACCATTGGGAAGGGTGCCAAGCCGACTGGTTTCACACCTGAGTCGGCTGCACGCACCGAGCCAGCACCGGCTTATGCGGCCGGTGGCGCACTCGGCGCCATGGCTATGATCATCGACTATCATGCACTGGCCAAGGCGCCGATGCCTGCAGCCATGCCGCTCGCAAAAGCCACAACAATCACTCCGACCGCACCCATGATCGCGGCCGCACCGGCGAAAGCTCAGACGGTCTCTGACATTGCGGGCCAGCAGGTGGGAGAGGCCGAATTTATGGCTCAGAAACTTGGTGAGTTGGGGAAAGCAAGAGAGGCGCTCGCCAAGAAGGATACCGAAATCAACATGCTTCGCAAAGAATCTGAATGGATGAAGCGCGAACTTCGGGAACGTGACGAAGAAATGAAAGCGATCAAGTCGACCAAGGTATCCGCTAAGCCGGCACCGAAGAAGAAACCGGCGCAGGCGACTCAGATCCGCAAGCCTGCCTCAGCCGACATTCAGTAACTCCGGCTGGAGCAAAACTACTTCACTGGACAGGGGCTGTCGGAAATTCATCCGGCAATAACAGGCATACGTCACATATGTATCTTGTAGGCAGTACCGAGCCAACTCAAGCCCCTGTCCTTTCCCCCACATCTCAGCCACCTGCGATCCTTTTCCTGATTTAGTTTCGACATTCAATGCTCTCGCCAGCACGTCGAGTTTTACCCACCCACGCGTATCCCAATTGCTCCAGACCGCCATCGTGTCATAGACCGGCTCCGTGCGGAACTTGGCGAGATTGACGTCCAGGCTCGGCTTGACCTGGTAGATGATCGATCGCTTCTTAATGAACGGGAGGTCGAAGCCCAGACCGTTATGGGTAATAAAGAGCGACGGGCGGTTCTGAGCCAAACGGCTCCAGAACTGTCGCAGCAACTCCCGCTCATCCCCACCATACCAGGCCACCGAACCACGCGGTTCGAGTTGGTCGGAAAATTCCAGCAGGCCGATACAGACGATCTGACTAAACGTGCCGTCGAAGGCCGACTTTGCATATTGCTCATCGTCTATGCGTCGTTGTTCATCTGCAGCCCCCGCAGCAAACAAATCGTAGCCCTCGTCCGCTGGCTCAGATTCACCGCTTGATGGAAGCTTCCCTACCAGCCGCGCCCATTCTTCCCGAGGCGCTTGAATTGTCTCAATGTCCAGAACGACCTTCATGAATCCTGCCCCATGCTCTTTCCCCGTAATGCCTCGATGATCGCACGGTCCGCTGGGGGAAACTCAAAGTCGTCCAACTCGTGCGGCCAGACCCATCGAATTTCTGCGCAGTCAATTGCGGTAGCATGCCCGGCTTCGATCCTACAACGGAAGAAATGTAACTCCACCGTTTTCTCAGGATATTCGTGCCGAATAATCCGAAAGGGCAGCGGCACGTCAATACGAATATTCAGTTCCTCGAACAACTCCCGCTGAAGACATTCTTCCAGTGTTTCACCCGGCTCGCGCTTGCCGCCTGGAAACTCCCAGTAGCCCGCCAAGTGCACGCCAGCCTTCCGCCTGGCGATCAAGTAGCGGCCCTCACGATAAACCAGGCCGGCAGCCACTTCAACGACCTTCATAGCGTACCGACGCTCCTTGCTACTTCTGATCGAACGGGTACGTCTTGCAGAATAATTTCATCGGGCATTGCCGGCAGGAGGGATTTCTCGCCGTACAGCAGGTCGCCCCAAAGTCCATGATCGCCTGGTTGAAGTCATAGCCCTTCCCACTCGGGATTAAGGCTTCCGACAATTGCCAGAGCTTTGCCTTCTGAGTCTTGGGGTCGCCCTTTGCCATGAACACCCGATGAAGGACCCGAATTACATTCGTGTCCAGGATGGGTGCATCTTCGTTGAATGCAAACGACCGAATCGCGCCGGCCGTATAACGTCCGATTCCCTTGAACGACAGCAGTTCCTCCGCATCGCTCGGCAGCTGCCCCCCATACCGCTCCACTGTCTCACAGGCGATACTATGTAACCGCTCGGGCCGAATATTGTAGCCCAGCGGGTACCACGTCTTCTTCACATCCGAGACCGGCGCATCTGCCAATTCTTCAAAGCTTGGATAGCGGTCCAGAAACTCGTGGTACTTCGGGATCACCCGATCGACCTGAGTCTGTTGCAACATCACTTCAGAGACCAGAATGTGATAGGGATCGGAGGTCTTTCGCCAAGGCAGATCACGGCCATGTTTCTCGTACCACTTCAGTAACCGAGTCTGAAAACGGCGCTTCAGCGAGGCGTCGAGGCTGCGAACCTTCTTCGGGGTCTTCTTCTTGCGCTGAGAGGTTGTTCGAGTGCCAGAGGTGGTGGGCATCAGAGCGTCAATCCAATGACGGCATTCTAGAAGTGAGCCCACCGAAAATCAAATGGCAAGCAGGCAGAACAACTGCTGCGGTCGATGCACCAAGAGGCGCCGCTCCACGAGGCCACTTCTATGGCTGCTTCGGAAGCTGTCCCGCTGTAATCGCCAGGACGGTCACGTCAAAGTGTAACGTCTTCCCTGCGAGCGGATGGTTAAAATCGAGCACCACTGTCTCCTCTTTGATTTCTTTCACTATTGGGAACGCAGTCGATCCATCGGCAGCCTGTCCTTGGAGTTGTACACCCACTTCCCGCGCCTCCGCCGGGATGAGTTCCTTCCTCACCTCCCGGATTGCTTGTGGATCAATCGGTCCATAGCCATCCGCTGGAGAGACGACGACGTGCTTGCGCTCCCCTTTCTTCATTCCTTCCATGGCCGTTTCTAGCCCGGGCACGATCTCATGTGCGCCCTGCGTATAGGTCATAGGTTCCTTGCCGACGTTGGATTCGAGTACAGATTGATCGTCGAGGGTCAACGTGTATTCCAACGAGACGGCATTTCCTTCGGAGACAGTCGCACTGTCGTCAGATTTGGAAGACTCGGCCCCGACAGGCGAACCCATGAAGGCCCAGCAGAACACCCAAGCAGAACAGACCCCTCGTAGCAATGCCAATCGTTTCATCGCTCGAATCCTCCATGCGGTTCGGCTGAGATCAGTAGCGGCTGAAAAAGCTCGCGGGATGGGGAAAATACGGATATCGATCGATTCCAGCGATCAAAAATGACAAGGATTTTTATCACAGTCCGCTTCCCCTTACCACTCTGCACCAAGTCGATCGACAACGATCTGATGCACCACAGCTGATGGTCCGAGCTTAGCTAAGTAGATGGCAGTCTCTGCGATGTCATAGGGATCGATCTTCTCGTTCCGCAGAATTTCTTTGGACGAGGCGTCGCCTAACTCATCGGCGACGCCGGCAGGACAAATCGCACTCACCTTGATGTGAAAGGAGCGGCCTTCATCGGCCAACGATTTCGTCAATGCCATGACTCCATGCTTGGAAGCACTATATGCTCCCGTTCCAGCCCAGGCCTGCACTCCGGCGACACTCGACATATTGATGATCAACCCCCCGCCTTGCTTTTTCATCTGGGCGAATCCGGCCCTGCAGCAGAAGAATGTTCCCCGGAGATTCACGTTCATGACCGAGTCGAATGCTTCAGTCGTCGTCTCCGCAAGCCTCCTGCCGCCAAAGATACCTGCATTGTTCACGAGAATATCCACCCGTCCGTATCGTGTCACCGTCTCCTCAATGAGCCGCTCGATCTGGCCCTCATCCGTCACGTCTGTCTGAATCGCCCAAGCTTCCCCACCCTTTAGTTTGATCTGCGCCACGGTCTGCTCACAAAGCGCCAGTCGGCGGGCCGTCACCACCACCGTCGCCCCTTCCTCTCCAAACCGTAGCGCAATGGCCCTTCCGATTCCACTGCTGCTCCCGGTCACAATCGCGACTTTATGCGCAAGTCGATTCATGGCTGTATGTCCTCCCCACCCTATTTGAACGCGAAATCCCCAAAGATCTATATTCCTTTGACAACATCCCGTTCACCGATTAGCCTTTGTTAGGGCAAAGTCAGAGGGAGTCCCTTCGCCGACACCTCTTTCGAAACGAATACGATCTGAGGGCACCAATATGTCGGAGCATAGGCAGCACTCTCGCTATCAGGTTGAATTCCCTGCTACGTTCGCAGGCGATCATGCAGGGATAGGGATCGTATACAACCTCGGGATGGGTGGCTGCAAGGTCGTCTGCGATATTGCGGTGAAGAGTGGAGCGCTCCTCACAGTGCACCTACAGATTCCAGAACAAACGATTGCCATCACCATTCGAGCCGCCACAGTCCGGTGGACCATGGAGATGGAGTTTGGGCTGGAATTTTTGGGGATGCAGGAGCTGGAGCGCACCCGCCTCAAGCAATTCCTGGCAACCCAAGTAAACATCGCAGCATAGGAACTTCTCAGAGCACAGCTATGGTCACTAGAAAACATCCCCGATTTCCCGTGTCACTCTCCAGCACTTTGGTGCACCAGAATCAATTCCGCCATGCTGGCTCCGTCCGAAACCTTTCGACTAAGGGATGCCGCGTAGACAGTATCATCAGCCCCTTCACCGGAATGCAACTCGCCATGCAGTTGCATATTCCAGGTGAGCCCCAGCCGATCATGATCGACAATGCCACCGTGCGCTGGTCCGGGTCCGCCGGCATCGGCCTAGAGTTCCTGACTGTAGCCCCCCCACATCAAGACCGACTGGACCGCATGATCCAGCAACTCCAGCCCAAGGCAGGCCTTCAGTAGGCGACCGTCTCTTTGGTTGCATTTTAGGCACTCGCCTTCGTATCCTCCTGTTCTCATGGAATTCGCCCATCTCTCACCAGATCAATTAAAAGAACTCGTGCGCGGCATTGTCGACGATCGCCTGCGCGAGTTACTGGGCGATCCTGACCTCGGGCTCCAGCTTGGCGAAGCCCTGCGCACACGTCTGAAAGAGTCCTTGTCCAGTACGGAGAGACTCTCAGGCGAGGAAATCGCGGATCAGCTCGGTCTCCGCTGGTAAGGACGTCATGGCCTGGTATCGTCTTGCCTATCGCTCAGCCATCCTCCAAGATCTTGCAGGCCTAGAGCCGTCCATGGCACAGCGACTCTTGGACAAAACCAAATGGATCGCCTCCAACATCGATAACTTGCGCCACGAACCGATCGCGCAGGACCTGCCCGGCCTTTCCAAATATGCGGTCGAGGACTGGCGGATTTTTTACTCCATTGACCGGGACGATCACCTGGTCGATATTCACGGCATCGTACGCCAGAGAGAACTCCGTTCATGATTGCCGTCACAGTTGCCGCCATCGCAAGGCTGAAAGCGATTCAAGTCAATCATCCTGAGGATCCGGTCGTCCGGATTTCCGTACACGACCTGGACGAGTCACGCCTAAGCTTCAGTATCACGTTGGAGGCGAATACCCAGCCTGACGACGACGTTCAGGAGGTCGATGGCCTCACGATTGCGGTTGATCGGCTGAGTGCGCCACGGATGGAAGGCGTGACTGTCGATTACACTGAGGGCAACGGGTTCCGTTTTCTACATCATGGCGAGGGCCACAGCCTGCCACTCCTCACGATTCCCACACTCAATTGACGGAACGGTAGCAGGATGCTGAAAAAGTCCGCCAGCAGCGTTCTCGCATCGTTCAGACCCTCAACGTACCCCCGAGGGTACGCCTCGGGCCTTCACTCGCTGCGGCCTTGCTGGACGGCCTTTTTGAGCATCCTGCGGGAGTGTTCTCTTGTTGTGCCACACGTGCGAACCAGCGAAGTTCTCGCGTGCCACAATAGTTTTTTCAGCATCCTGTCAGTAGTTAGGTGAGTCGGTCCGGCAAGGTGGCAACATGCACTTGAAACTCGCCCCGCGTCACATCGTCGACATAGCGGCGCAGAGCGTCCTTGACCACGGGGAAGGCGATCTGGTCCCAGGGAATCGCAGAAAGTGAGAACAATTGCACCTCGAGGCTTTCCTCACCAACCCCGAAATCCGGCGAGCGCATCGGTCCGCGGAATACCAGGTACGCCTGACCGATGTGCGGGAGACTCAGGACTGCGAAGAGGCAGATACGCTCCACCTGAGCCTGCGCTTCCTCCAATGTCTCGCGAACGGCCGCCTGTTCGGTGCTCTCACCGATTTCCATGAAGCCGGCAGGAAAGGTCCAGAGACCGGACTTGGGTTCGATCGCACGCCGGCAGAGGAGAATTTGGTCGCCCCACTCCGGAATGCAACCTGCGACGATCTTCGGATTATGGTAATGAATGGTCTGGCATGAGTCGCACACGAACCGCAGACGATTGTCGCCAGTGGGGATTTTCTTGGTAACAGACGTGCCGCAGACGCTGCAATAGTTCATAGGATAGTGATGAGTGATGCGTGACACGCGAGAAAAAGAGGGCTCGCCTGTTCCGCACGCCTCGCAAAGCGTGATATGAGCATGGATAGCACAAAACTACGGTTCTTTGCACCCTGCCCGCGCGGGCTGGAGGGGGTTCTCGAACAGGAACTCCACGACCTTGGCGTACCTATGACCACGAAGACGGACGGCGGGATCGCCTTCCTGGCTCCCTGGTCCACCATGTATTGGGTCAACCTCAAGAGTCACATTGCCAGCCGCGTACTCTGGGAAGTCGGACAGGCCCCCTATCACTCGGAAGACGATGTGTACCGCGCGGCCTATAACCTCCCCTGGCCTGACTGGTTCACCTCGTCACAGACCATCAAGGTGAAAGTGAGTGCGCGCCGTTGTCCACTCACCAGCCTGGACTTCGTGACCCTCCGCGTAAAAGACGCAGTCTGCGATAAGTTTATGGCGGTGCGCCATAAGAGACCGAATGTGGACACGCATCACCCGAACCTCCGGATTGACGCCTTTCTCGATGAGTCAACGGTGACCTTCTACCTGGACACCTCCGGCGACCCGCTCTTCAAACGAGGCCATCGTGTCCTGTCCGTCGAGGCACCATTGCGAGAAAATCTGGCGGCTGGCTTGCTGCGACTGGCTGGCTGGACGCCCAAAGAGGTGCTGCTCGACCCCATGTGCGGCGGCGGAACGATTCCTCTCGAAGCGGCGCTGATGGCGCGCCGGATCGCGCCAGGGCAGTCCCGGTCATTCGCATTTGAGCGCTTGATTGTCCACGATCCCAAACGCTGGGGCCATCTGCGCGAAGCCTCCCGGCTGAAACAACTGGCAGAGGTGCCGGCTGCCATCTATGCCTCCGATCAGGATCCTGCCGCGGTCAAGATCGCCCAGCGAACGTTTCAGGGGGCGGGAGTCGCATTCGATATCCGCCTGCGGCAGAGCAACGTGCTGGACCTCGAGGCTCCGGCTGAACAGGGCGTGATATTGATCAATCCCCCCTATGGGGTCCGGCTCAGCCTGCCCGAGGAACTTGATGCGTTCTATCCCCAGCTGGGCGACTGGTTGAAACAGCGATTCAGCGGATGGCGGGCCTATATCTTTACCGGCGATTTGCGGGTCCCCAAGTTGATCGGCCTCGCGCCATCGAAACGCATTCCCCTCTTCAATGGCCCGCTGGAATGTCGCTTGTATGAATTTCAGATTGTGTCGGGATCGATGCGCAAGACGATTCCAGAACCCGATAACAAAAAGTGACGTCTTTCTCTATGCTAGAGACAAGGACCATGAATCGAGCCCTGCCGCTTCTCTCCAGTTTGCTACTCCTCTTGTGGCTCCCCGGTTGTAGTGCCGTGCAAGGTTTCTTTGCGTTGATTGGCCCTCCTCCCGCTCCCAGCAGCCACATGCGCCAATCGGTGCTCGATCGGCTGGCTCCTGCCGTCCGCAAGGATTTCGAGCAACTCACTGGATCCCATCACACCGACCTGCTCACCGCGCATAAGGCAGTCGAGAAGATCCCGGCGCAATTCAAACGTCGCTTGGTGGTCAAGGCCCTCAAACAGCCCTGGGATGGTCTGACGGATTTGGAGCGTCAGGGACTCTTACTGGCCGAAATGGCAGAAGGAGGGGCTGTCAATCTTCCGGCCCTCCTCGATGTGCTGGAAGCCGGCATGGACCGGACCTCCACCTTCTATAAGCCGGTTCCTCTGCCGACAAGCTCTTCACGCGAAGACCTCCTGGCCTTCATGGCCGGAAGCTTGGAGCAGGCGTCGCTGCACCGGGACAAAGCGCTGACGAACCTTACCGAGGCAGAAAGGCATTTCCTATTTCTGCATGCTCGATCGATCGCGGAACACTTCATCCCAGAGATTTCGAGCCTTTCGGAGCAGACAAACGCGCGAGCCAAAGCCGATCTCCGGTTTGCCGAACTGCTTGAGGAACAGGTGGATTATGCCAGCCTCATTGCAGCGGCCCAGGTACTCGCCCGCCTCGCCAATGAGCGCTGGCTTCACCAGATCGCCGCGGCATGGACGAAACCCCTGCCCGCCTCCGCCGTTCCTCCCGGTGTGACGGGCGACGTCCTGTTGGTCCAGAAGACATCCTACGGACTGATTGTCATTGGTGGCCCGGGACCGAATACCTATGAGTTGGATGAGCGGTTCGGTCTGATAATCGATGTGGGTGGCAAAGATCTCTATCGTGGCATGATTGCTTCATCTGCGGTCGAGGATCAAGGAAATGCCGTCGTCATCGATCTCAACGGAGACGATACCTATGACGGGGCTCCACTCGGACTGGCAACCGGACGGCTGGGAGTGGGGCTGTTAATCGATCACGCCGGCGACGATGTCTACCAGCTCGGCATGGGATCGGGAGGCGCTGGATTCGGGGGACTCGGGATCTTGTTCGATGCGAAGGGCAACGATGTCTACATGGGTAACCGCCTGACCCAGGGCGCGGCCATTGGAGGGCTAGGCCTCCTGCTCGATGCGGCAGGGAATGACCGCTATACGAGCCATGGATTCGCCATCGGATTCGGTGGCCCTTTGGGTGTCGGCGCCGTCATCGATATTACCGGTGACGACCACTATCAATGCGGCGGCACCTATCCCAGTGCCTACAATGCGCAGGATGCACCCACAGGGAAGCCGGGCGATCTCCTGTATCAGTACGACTGTTTCGGACTGGGAGCCGGGGCGGGACAACGGATTCTCAACAAGAAATTGGAGCGGCAAACCTACAGCCTGGCCGGCGGCTGGGGACTCTTGCTGGATGTCGAAGGCCGGGATCACTACGACAGCGCCAACTTCTCGCAGGGACAGGGCTACTTTTTTGGCGCAGGGATGATGTTGGACTTGGACGGCGACGACGAGCACCAGGCCGCTCGCTTTGGGCATGGCGCGTCCGCCTATTTCGGAGTCGGCCTCTTCATCGATCATCATGGAGACGATCGCTATGGCTCCTCCGGCCCCTTCAACAACGGCGGAGTGGCCTGGGACAGTAGCGTGAGCCTCATGATCGATGCCGGCAAGGGCCGCGACACCTACGCCTTCGACCGCTCGACCGGTCTCGGTCGAGCCGACCACTCAGGTTGGGGACTCTTCGTCGATGAGGGAGGGGCAGACCAATACAACGCCAAATCAGGTTTCGGAGACTCCTCGGAGAAGAGTGTGGCCGGGTTCTTCGATCTTGAGGGCAAAGACAGCTATACCCTACCACCTGATTCATCGATACCGCCCGACACTCGTCCCAGTGATGGAAGACTCTTCTCCTCTCCCCAAGGTGGAGTCTTCGTCGATCGCTGAAGAGGGCCATACCACGGGTAATCCCTTCGATTACCCATAGTTGCTGCGACTCCTTCATCCCTCCCCTTGACTTGTGCCCGACGGAAGCTATCTAACAATTTACAACGCACATCTAGTGTCTTTTCACCGACCGAGCGAAGGGATGCTTCCCCATGAATAACGAAACACTGGCCGTAAAACTACCGGTACTTCCGATTAAGCGCACCGTACTGTTCCCTGGGATCATGATGCCCTTGACGGTCGGGCGTGAACGGTCGATTGCTGCCGTAGAGGCGGCGATGAAAACAGAAGAGAAGACGATTCTGGTGGTCGCGCAGCGCGATCCCCTGACGGAAGAGCCGGGGCTCGAAGAGCTCTACACGATCGGCACTAAGGCCATCGTAAAACAGGTCGGGCGGTCAGAAGACGGCACGATCCATGCGCTCGTTCAGGGACTCGAACGAGTCGCGTTGCTCAAGGTCGAACAGGCAAAGCCTTTTCTATTCGTCCAGGCCCGGCGACTCGATGGCCCGGCGGATCAGGGCACCGAGGTCCAGGCCCTCCACCGGGCCATCCAGGGATTGGTCACAGATCTGCCTCGATTGATTCAGGCCCCCGGTATTCAGGAAGCAGCAGCGGCCTTCAGTAACGAGGACAATCCTGTCGCCTTAGCCTATCGCGTGGCCTCGCTCCTCAATCTCACCGTGCAGGACGAGCAAAAGCTGCTCGAAAGCTCCTCCACGATCGAGCTGCTGCGATCACTATATGGATCGCTCTCGAAAGAAATTCAGATACTACAGCTGCGGGACAAGATCACCAGCGAGGCGCAAGCCAAGATCGGTAAGACCCAACGCGAATATGTCCTGCGGGAACAATTGAAGGCGATTCAAGAGGAACTCGGCGAGGGCGAGGGAGAAGAGAACGAAATCACCGAGCTCAAGAAGAAGATTCAGGAAGCCGATCTTCCTGACCATGTGCGAAAGGAAGTGGAGCGGGAGGTCGCCCGATTGGCGAAGGTGCCACCCTCCTCGCCAGACCATCAGGTCCTCAGGACCTATCTCGAACTGGTACTTGAGCTCCCCTGGAAGAAGGCCTCGGAAGATCGTTTGGAGTTGAGCAAGGTTCGTCAGGTGCTGGAAGAGGACCACTACGGCATTAAAGAAGTGAAGGAGCGAATCGTCGAGCATCTGGCCGTGTTGAAATTGAATCCAACGGCCAAGGCCCCCATCCTCTGCCTGGTCGGACCACCGGGCGTCGGCAAGACCAGCCTGGGCCAGTCGATTGCCAGAGCCATGGGACGGACATTCGAACGCTTGAGCCTGGGCGGCGTGCATGATGAAGCGGAATTGCGCGGTCACCGCCGGACCTACGTCGGAGCCCTTCCTGGACGGATCATTCAGGCCATGCGTCGCGCCAACGTGAATAATCCCGTGTTGATGTTGGACGAGGTCGACAAGATGGGCCGTGACTTCCGTGGAGATCCGGCTGCGGCCTTATTAGAGGTCTTGGATCCGGCACAGAATCACACATTCCGTGACCATTATCTGGATCTGCCATTCGATCTCTCAAAGGTGTTCTTCATTACAACTGCCAACACGTTGGATACGATCAGCCAGCCGCTGCTCGACCGGATGGAAATCATCCGCCTCCAGGGTTACAGCGAACGGGAGAAGGCGGAGATCGCCCGTCGCTACCTCTGGCCGCGACGGCTCAAGGAAGCAGGTCTGGATGCCAGCCAAGCTCTGCTCTCAGACGAGGTATTGAACCTGGTGATCGGCCGCTATACCAGGGAGGCGGGTGTTCGCCAACTGGAACAGATGCTCGGTCGCCTCACCAGGAAAGTCGCGCTGACATTCGCGGAACTTCCAGAGGGCCAGGAACGGACTCCGGTATCCATTCAGTCCGAAGTCCTTCCCGACTGGCTCGGCTCCGAGCGCTTCATGCCGGAGGAGGCACGCAAGCTGTTGCCTGCCGGTGTGGCCACTGGGCTCGCCTGGACTCCGAGTGGAGGGGATGTCCTCTATATCGAAACCACGCTGCTCCCAGGCAGCCACGAGCTGACGATTACCGGTCAGTTGGGAGACGTCATGCAGGAGTCTGCCAGGGCTGCGCGAAGCTACCTCTGGTCACACGCCGAAAGCATGGGACTCGATATTTCCCGTTTCAAACGGAATGGGGTGCACATCCATGTGCCGTCCGGAGCCATTCCCAAAGATGGCCCTTCGGCCGGGATCACGATGGCCACCGCTCTTGCGTCTTCGTACATCGGGGAAGCAGTGCGGAGCGACACGGCCATGACCGGCGAGATCAGCCTGAGTGGATTGGTCCTTCCGGTCGGCGGGATCAAGGAAAAGGTGTTGGCTGCTCATCGCGCCGGCATCAAACGGGTGATTCTGCCCAAGTCCAACGAGAAGGATTTGAAAGAGGTGCCGCAAGAAGTGCGCGAGGATCTGACCTTCATTCTGGTGGAACGAATCGAGGAAGTCCTCCCCGCTGCCTTCAACCATGATACAGCGGCTCACGGAAGCTTCCGCTTCGGAACGGGCATTGCCCCAGCTTCAGCGTGAAACGGAGTGACTCCGGAACAGCTTTCCGGAGTCCCTCGTTCCTCCTCATTCGTCCCAGTAGGTTTTGGAAAACTCTTTTGCGGCGCAACAGAAGCACACTCCCGCAGAATGCTCAAACAGTTCGTCCAGCAAGGCCGCAGCGAGTGAAGGGCCAAGGCCTACCCTCTGGGGTATGTTGATGGTCCGAACGAAGCTGGCGGACTGTTTCAGCATCCTGTTAGACTGATGTCGGGGAAACCCGACGAAGAAAGGAGCAGAGATATGCCGCCAAAGATTGAGATCGGTCCGATTGTCAAAGTCGTAAAGACTGACGAGGAATGGAAGAAACTCCTCACGACGGAGGCCTATCGGGTCCTACGGCATGAGGATACCGAGCGTCCCTTTATCAACAACATGCATGACAACAAGAAGGCCGGCGTCTACTACTGCGCGGGCTGCGACCTGCCCGGCCTATTCGTCGGAGCACAAGTTCGACAGCGGCACCGGCTGGCCCAGCTTCTGGCAACCCATCGATCCCAAGGTGGTAGAATCTACAACCGATTACAAACTGATTTTCCCAAGGACCGAAGTCCACTGCGCCCGTTGCGAAGGGCATCAAGGACATATCTTCAAGGACGGCCCCAAGCCGACTGGCTTGCGCTACTGCATCAACGGCGTCGCATTGAAGTTCGTGCCGGCCTAGCATAGGATATAAAAAGGAGTGCGGAACACACAGGAAGCAACCTAGCCTGTCGGATTGCAAAACCCGACCCCATTTCTTGAATCCGAGAAGTCGTCCCCGTCTGCTGCTCCCGCAGCTGATCCTCAATTGAGAGGCCGAATCATGCTATTCGCTCCCGGGCTCCTGCTGTTCGCCGTCCTTGCGGTCTTCGTCATCAAGCTGAGCGTCAAGGTCCTCCCTGAATACGAACGAGCCGTGATCTTCCGGCTCGGTCGCATTGCGCGAGGCCTCTATGGCGGTAACGGCCCCGGCCTCGTCATCATCGTGCCCCTCATCGATCGGTTGGTCCGCGTCAGCCTGCGAACCGTGGCCATGGACGTGCCGCCGCAAGACGTCATCACCAGGGATAACGTGTCCGTGAAGGTCAACGCCGTTATTTATTTCCGTGTCGTCGACCAACAGCGGGCGATTATCCAGATTCAGGACTACCTCTATGCAACGTCGATGATGGCCCAGACCACGCTCCGCAGCGTCCTCGGCCAGAGTCAGCTTGATGATCTACTGGCCAAGCGGGAAGAGATCAATAGCAAGCTCCAACTCATCCTTGACCAGCAGACAGAGCCGTGGGGCGTGAAGGTCTCGGCGGTCGAGGTGAAAAACGTGGACCTCCCCCAGGAGATGCAGCGCGTGATCGCCAAGCAGGCCGAAGCGGAACGTGAGCGGCGATCCAAAGTTATCCATGCGCAGGGTGAATTCGAGGCGTCGCAACGCCTGGCCGATGCCGCCGACGTGATCAGCCGGAATCCTGTCGCCTTACAGCTCCGTTATCTGCAAACCCTGGTTGAAATTGCCGCCGAGAAGAATTCAACAACGATCTTCCCAATCCCAATCGATACCATTGCCCCCTTCCTCAAATACTGGAGCAATAAGGCAGAGCCGTAGGCTCATCTGCCACAGTCCCCCAGCGCTCCGGTGCATCTCCTATCGTCAGACAATTCTCATCGAACGCCGTTGAGCCGGACTTTTTCCCCTGCGCCATTGACCAATAGGGTCAGGGTATCTCCATCGGACACGTTAAGCACAGTACTGGTGAACGTCGGACGTTCGCGGGTAGGAGGTGACGTGGGCGGCAGTCCATGTGCAATGCACGCTATAAGCGCAACACCTATGGCAATCAGGCTGGCGATAGAGGGGATTCTGCCCATCATCGCACAGGCTTCCCCCATTGAAGCCACTCAACGTACAGATTCACGTTGGCGCTGGTGACGGTTTCTTTGGGGTCGAGTTGGCCGGCTGCCGGCGAAGCCCGATCTTTAGCAGTTCCTGCAAGAGGGCGGCATAGGGATAGCCGGCTTTCGCGGCCGAGTCCGCCAAATCTTCGCCCTGCGCGATTTGGGGATTCGGATTGGCTTCGAGCACGAACACGTGCCCCGCCGCGTCCAGGCGCACATCGATGCGCGCATAGCCGCTCAGGCCCAGGGCGCGATAGACCCGCTTGGCGAGCCGTTGAATCTCCGCGGCCTTCCCCGCCGGCAGGTTCTGCGCTTCGCCGGACCGTATCCCGTACTTCTCTTGATACGTGCGGCTCCACTTGACCCGCTCGGTCGCGATCCGCCGAGCGTCCTCCGGCAGCTGGTCCAGCATCAACTCCCACACCGGCAAGACGTGGACCTGCCCATTGCCCAGCACCCCGACATAGAGTTCGCGCCCTTCGATGTACTCCTCGATGAGCGCGCCGGTCCCGACGCTCGCGTGAATGAAGGCGACGCGCTCCTTGAGCTTGTCGTCGTCCTGGACAATGGAGGCCTGGGAGATCCCGAGCGACGCTTCTTCGGTCACCGATTTGACAATGAGCGGAAAGGCCAGCCACGCGGGCCGCTTCACCCGCCGCCCCTGCGGCACCACCATGAAGTCCGGGAACGGAATCCGATGGAACGAGAACAGCTTCTTGGCCAGGACCTTGTCGCGCGCCAGCATCAATCCCCGCGGGTTACAGCCGGTATAGGGCACGTGCAGCAGTTCCAGATAGGACACGACGTTCTGGTCGTATACCGCCACCCCGTCGAACTCTTCGAGCAGATTGAAGGCGATGTGCGGCTTCCAGTCTTCGATGGCCGCGCGCAGCACCCCCAGATCGCTCTTGACCCCCAGCGGCTTGACGTCATGTCCGAGCTGCCGGAGCGTGGTCACCACATCGTATTCCGTCTTCCACGCGGCGTCCGTCACGTTCTGCCCGGGGGGGGGCGGCTCCGGCGGCACCAGATCGGCGTGCATCAGGACGAGGATCCGGAGCCGTTTCATAGCGCCACCTTATGCCGCCCGCTGCGCAGGTAGGTCATCGTGTGGACGGTCAGCAAAATCGTGAAATCCAGCTTCGCCTGCTCTTCCGCGCGCGGCAGGTGCAAGTGGAGCGTGCGGCAGCGCGCGATCATGTCCTCGAGCACCTGATCGATCGTATATTGATATTCGCCGGTCCAGGCGGCCACTTTGCGGCGCACCTCTTTGCGGAACCGGCGCAAGAAGGTGGCGGCGGGCAGGTGCCCGGCATGGGCCGGGGCGTCGGAGAACAGCCGCTTCAAGTCCGGATCGTAAAACGACGGGCGTTCCGTTCCATAGTGGGCGCGCTTGCGCGCGTAATGCTCGCCCAGGGTCTTCGTCAGCGCGGGCAGCGGATCGACCTCCTCCTGCGTCACCACCGGGGGCGGCACCCCCGCCAGCTCGTGCATGAGCCCCGCGACATACTGCAGCTTCTTGAGCACCGGCCAGCCCTTGTAGCGCTCGGCCCAGGGTGCATCGGGCGTGAGCCACACCGCGAAGGTTTCGGCAAAGTCTTCATCCGGATGGCTTTGCGCATACCACACGTCGAGATGCCGCACGAAGCTGCGGCTATAGGGCCGGGGGCGGTAATATTTGGGATAGGGCTCGGAGGAGCGCCCGAAGATCTGTTGCCGCCGGCGGAGCCGGCGGAGCCGGTACGCATTTTCGATCGCGTGGCCGGCCTCGTGCCGCAGGATGCGCATGCACCATTCGGGGGTCCCGCCCTCGACTTCGAGCATCTGGTCCCGTTCCAGTTTCGCCAGCCGCGGATGGGCCAGATAAAACGGCACGGCCATCCCCGGCACCCCGTCCGGCGTAAACCATTCGTTCGACACCCACACGTGGGGCCGGAACAGAAGCTGTCGGGCGGCCAGTTCGGCGGAGAGTTGCGTGAGCTGGGCGGACAGAAAGGGCCCGTCGAGGGTGACGCCGAGCTGGTGCATGGGCAGGGCCAGGAGCTGCTCGTCCGACCACGCGGCCCAGACCGGCTCCCCCGTCGGGCGCTCAGACACGGTCAGAACCGCAGGCTGTGCTCGGTGCATCGATGCATGGACCCGCGTTGTACGTCACGGAGCATGGCACCGGGAAGCGACGGAATGGACGGAGCACGAAGGACATGGGGACCTCGCAGAGGCTCATTGTAGGGGGGGACTGAGAAAACCGCAAGGCGGGGGAACTGAGAAATGCTCCTATTGAGCGACATGAACTCGCGGAGGTCATCGAATTACCACCAGCGTTGGTGGGGGAAAGAGCGGCCAGGTGCATCCTTTGCTCGTAGAACGCGCACGCTTCCAGCGTCGTTCGGCAACCGTGAAGAGTGAAGCGTCAGAACTCCGGAACCAGATACGCTTCACGAGACTCAATGGAGATGCGCGCAATGAAAGCCAGTCTGGCGATCACTCTAGGGAAGAGGCGGAACAGAGGAGGACCTCGCTCGGCGGCCATAGTGGGACCAACATGAGTGCCGACCCACGGAAGAGAGAAGCATGCGAGCTTGGAGGGATTATTTCAGCCCTGAAGAAGAGACTCCCGGTAGATTTTCTGCTCTTCAAAACATTCTAAATCAGAGGGACCCGCGTATCCCGGCACTATCTTGGGCAGATGGTGTGAACCGTACGATGAGTCAGACGGCTCGAACAATCTGCCACCATGGCTGAAAGGATCTGCCCCTTGACGACATAACAGGGATAGGTCATATCACCTTGGCCGCTCGGCCTAGGGCAACACCTTACGATGGAGGCCTTTATGTGCGCATCTTCGGCTCGTTTCAGTCACGACTTCGTGAGGCGGTTAATCCTCATATCATCCCTGCTGTGCCCCTGGCCTGGCCTGGCTCAGGAAGCGCCGGCGCTTCCCCTCTCTAAAATCGTCCTCTATTCCAGCGGCGTCGGATATTTTCAGCATGACGGGTCTCTGAACAATCGCTCGCAACTCGACCTCCGCTTCAATGTGTCACAGATCAACGACATTCTGAAAAGTCTGGTCGTGCAAGATTTCGGTGGCGGTAAAGTCTCGACCGTCACGTATGGTTCTCGCGATCCCGTCACTAAGACACTCGGCAGCTTCGGCATCAACCTGAACGCCAATCCGACCCTGGGACAGATCCTGACCCAAATCCGCGGGGAGCCGATTGAAGTCGCCGCGCCAAATCCCATTGTCGGCACCCTGCTGGGAGTGGAAAAGAAAACGGAGTCCGTCGGCGAGGGGACGCAGCGCCGCATCGTGGAACAGGAATATGTCACTCTCCTGACAGAGGAAGGGTTTCGTTCACTGTCCCTGGCAAACGTGCAACGCATCCGATTGACGAATCCCGCGTTGAACGCTGAACTGCACCAGGCCCTCGCTGTCCTGGCTTCGAATCACGATGCACAGAGGAAAACAGTCTCGATCACTTTCGACGGAACGGGAAGCCGGCAGGCTCGCATCGCCTATTTGACGGAAACGCCCGTCTGGAAGACTTCCTATCGACTCGTCTTGGACGACGACAAGCCGCCCTATCTGCAAGGTTGGGCGATTGTCGAGAATACTACGGAGCAGGATTGGCGCAATGTGACCCTCTCGCTCGTATCGGGACGTCCCATTTCATTCACGATGGACCTGTATCAGCCACTCTACAATCCCCGTCCGATCGTTCAGCCGGAGCTCTATGCCAACCTCAGACCTCAGGCGTATGGCGATGCCATGGATGAATCCAAGCCGATGGCCTCCCCTCCCGCCTCCCGCAGCGACATGAAGAAAGAGCGCCTACTCGGCAAGATGGCACAAGGAATTGTCGGTGGACGGGCCAATGCTCCGGCAGAAACCGCCGTCGCCGCCGAGATGGGAATGGGCAGCCTGGAAGAAGGCGTCGCCCCCATGGCCATGGCCCTAGACAAGGGCGAGCTGTTTGAATATAGGATTGAGGCTCCCGTGACCTTGACGAAACATACGAGCGCGATGCTCCCGATCATCGGCCAGGCCCTCAAAGGGCAGAAGGTCTCGGTCTACAATCAGGCCGTCCATGCCAAACACCCCTTGAACGGTTACCGCCTGAAGAATTCCTCGCTCCTCCATCTGATGCAAGGACCGATCACCCTCTTCGAGAGTGGGAGCTATGCCGGGGACGCGCGAATCGAGGATCTGCCTCCTGGTCAAGATCGTCTAATCAGCTATGCCCTCGACCTCAAGACCGAAGTCGAGCCAAAATTCGAAGGCGGCACCCAAGAGCTCGTCACCGTCGCCCTCAAGAAAGGCACGATGCTCGTGTCCAGACGCCGGATCGAAGATCGGAACTACCTCATCAAGAATCGCGATGCCAAGGCCAAATCGGTCTTGATTGAACAACCCTATCGATCGGATTGGAAACTGATCGAGCCAAAGGAACCGACAGAACGGACGCGCGATCTCTATCGATTCGCCGTGCCGGTCGAACCAGGAAAAACGGCTTCGCTCCATGTGAAGGAAACCTTGCCCGTAGAGGAAACGGTACAGTTAATGGATTCAGGCATCGACCTCATGGCCTATTATGTTCGTGCCAAAGAAGTCAGCCCTAAAATACGGGAGGCCCTCCAGCGCGTGGTCACCCTCCGTAGCAAATTGGATGACGCGCGCGCGCAGCGGACGAGGCTGGAACAGCGCGTCGGTGAGATCACAGCTGAACATGGCCGCATTCGTGAGAACATGCAGCGGCTCCCGCAGAACTCCGATCTCTACACCCGCTACGTGAAAAAGCTGGATCAGCAAGAAACCGAGTTGGAGAAACTACGCAAAGAGATCGAGGGCTCGAAGAACAATGAAGACGAGCAAAGACGGGAGCTGCAGAACTATGTGATGAATCTGGACGTGGCGTAAACCTGTCAGGCGAAGAATCGCCGGATCTCTTCTGGAGGTACGCAGCCGACGAGGAGATCACCTTCCGGCGAGACGATGAGGGGAACCCCGGCCTGGCCTGTTCTATGCCAGGCCGTTTCCCATTGTTGAGCCACCTTGCGACTCTCGTGATTGATCGGACCCATGCTCTCTGGGGAACCTCCTGCCTGCTCGACCAGTTGCCTGAGCACCGCCGGATCGGAAATGTCCCTGCCTTCACACCAGAAGGCCCGATACGTCTCACGCACAAACGTCATCCCATGCGACCGATCATGCCGTAGGAGTGTCACCGCCTGTTCAATCGCCGGCCTCGTATTGGGCTTACCAGGAGGGAGCGCAATGGGCAGACCAGGCGCCAGCCGCTGTACGACTGTCACTTCGTGGCGCAGCTCAGTGCCCAATGAACCCTGCCAGATATTCATAGGACGAGGCAGATGCAGTGCATGTTGCACACCGCGCCATTCACAGCGATCGAGCAGGTTCATCTCGTGCAGCCACTCATGCATCGCATAGCAGAACGGACAATTGAAGTCGCTATAGAGGGTGTAGAGATCGTTCATGGGGCCATATCATCGTCGTGACGGATCACCGTAGCGTATCTCTCGAGTGAAACTCCAATAGTTTGCTGCTATCGGTGCCATAGCCCAGCCTGGCAATCCGTTAAACGGGTATGCTATGTGAGCGCATGCCTACGCCGACCGTTCTCCTGCTCACTCCTCCGTTGACGCAGTTGAATACCCCCTACCCGTCCACCGCCTATCTCACGGGGTTTCTCCGTGGTCGCGGGATTGAGACCTTCCAAGCCGACCTCGGCATTGAAATGGTGCTCCGGCTCTTTTGTCGATCGGGACTCCAGGCTGTGTTTGATCAGGTGCGCCAGCGCGAAGATGAATTGCCCGGTGAAGCCAGGCAAATGCTCGCGGTTGAGCCCGCCTACCTGAATGCGATCGAGCCGGTCATTGAATTTCTCCAAGGACGCAACCCCTCATTGGCCTTGCTCCTCGCCCGTCCAGGGTTTCTTCCCCAAGGACCTCGGTTTGCCGGCCATAGAGGGAGCGCTGCGTCATCACGTGCCTTGTCGGAGCAGGATCGCGCCAAACGCTTCGCCACCTTGTATCTCGAAGACCTGTCCGATTTGATTCAGGCGACTGTCTCTCCCCATTTTGCCCTGAGCCGCTATGCAGAACATATCGCGAGAGCAGCCTCGTCGTTCGAGAACATCATCGACGCGATCGCCGTCCCCCCCACGCTAACGGATCAATTCATGCTCGAATCCTTGTGGGGGCATCTTGACCGCCTCAATCCATCCCTAGTCGCTCTCACCGTGCCCTTTCCCGGAAACCTCTACGGCGCGTTTCGCATCGCCCACTCGATCAAGAATCGACGACCAGACATCCCCATTGCCCTTGGAGGCGGGTATGCCAACACGGAGCTTCGACGTCTGTCCGATCCCCGCCCGTTCGACTACGTCGATTACGTCACCCTCGACGACGGGGAACGGCCTCTGCTCTCCTTGATCGAACATCTGGCAGGGACCAGACCGCGCCGGCAACTCTGCCGGACGTTCTATCGGGACAAGGATCGAGTGGTTTTCGCGAACGATGCATCCGATCGGGAGTTCAGTATGGGCGAGGTCGGCTGTCCGACCTATAGTGGGCTCGCCTTGGGTCGCTACCTCACGATCTTGGACAGCACGAACCCGATGCATCGCCTCTGGTCGGAAGGCCATTGGAACAAACTCACGGTCGCCCACGGCTGTTACTGGAAACAATGTACGTTTTGTGATGTCAGTCTCAACTACATCAGTCGCTACGAGATGACGCCGACCGATCGGCTCATCCAACAGATTGAGCAACTGATCGCTGAGACAGGCCGCCGTGGATTTCACTTTGTCGATGAGGCAGCGCCTCCCGCTGCCTTAAAAGCGCTCGCCTTGGCCCTACTGGAACGGGGCATCACCATTTCATGGTGGGGCAATATCCGCTTTGAAGAAGCGTTCACACCGGACCTCTGTCGCCTTCTGGCTGCCTCCGGCTGCATCGCGGTGACGGCAGGACTCGAAGCGGCCTCGGACCGTCTGCTGGAGAAGATCAAGAAAGGGATTACCGTCGATCAAACCGCGCTCGTGGCAGCTGCCTTTAAAGACGCAGGCATACTTATCCATGCCTATCTCATGTACGGATGCCCCTCTGAGACGGTTCAAGAGACGGTGGACTCGTTGGAGCGAGTGCGGCAATTAGTGGCGGCAGACCTCATTCAATCCGCCTTTTGGCATCGCTTCACCGCCACGGCCCACAGCCCGATCGGGCTCAACCCGGCTGCCCATGGATTGCGTATCCTCGGGCCTGATTTTCAGGGCTTTGCGGAGAATGACCTCCTGCATCAGGATGAACGTGGCAAGACGCCGGAGTGGCTCGGTGAAGGGCTACGACGATCGATGCTCAATTACCTCGAAGGAAGCGGGCTCACACTCGATGTCCGTCAATGGTTCGACCATTCCGTGCCGCGACCACGCGTCTCCTCCACCTGGGTACGTCGTCTCCTCGAGGACCGATTTGAAAAAGATGACCCACAGGCAGAACGGCGATTCGTCTGGCTAGGTGGGCTACCAGTCTGTGACCCGGTCGGAAGAAGAACGCGACTCATTCTGCCAGGGCGTGCCAGCGATCACGCCGTCACCGTCTCCAACCAACAGGCCCAGTGGCTTGATGATCTGATTCGACGATCCACACCTCACAACAACCGATCCTGTCCCTACCCCCTGCTCCGGGAAACGAAAACCACATTTCCTGGAACGACCCAGGAGTTCGCGACCTTCCTGCGCAGTGCCACCTGGAAAAAGGTTCGCTCCGCCGGCCTGTTGCTCGTGTAGGACCAAAGCTGAATAGCCGTCCGAGGCGAGATCAGAAAGACCGACGCCAAAGCGGCAGTTCAACTGGAGGGGTGTGAGCCGGAAGGGCCTGACGATTTGTCGTGAGATACGTTCTCTGGAAACAACAAGGGCAGGAGAGGCTCAAAGCCACTCCCGCCCTCGATGCTGTTCAAACCGTTCGCTACTTGTTCGGCTGCGGGGTATAGCGCAGGTAGGGCTTCACGGTCTTGAAGCCCTTGGGGAAGAGCGTCTTTGCTTCAGCGTCATTCACGGCCGGGGTGATGATGCAATCCTCTCCATCCTTCCAGTTGGCCGGCGTGGCTACCTTGAACTTCGAGGTCAGCTGAAGTGAATCAATGACTCGCAGAAGTTCATCGAAGTTTCGGCCACATGAGGCTGGATAGGTCAAGGTTAGCTTGATCTTCTTATCCGGGCCGACGATGAACACTGAACGGACGGTCATGTTGTCCAGCGCGTTCGGATGGATCATGTCATACAGGGTTGCGACCTTCTTATCCGGATCGGCGATGATCGGATAGTTCATCGTGGTGTGCTGCGTCTCATTGATATCGTTGATCCAGCCCTTGTGCGAATCCAGCGGATCGACGCTGACGGCGATGACTTTCACGCCCCGCTTCTTGAACTCCGGCGTAATCTTGGCCACGGTCCCCAACTCGGTGGTGCAGACCGGGGTATAGTCTTTCGGGTGCGAGAAGAGAATCCCCCACCCTCCGCCCAACCACTCATGGAAATTGATGGTCCCTTCGGTGGTCTCCGCCGTAAAATTCGGTGCCTCATCTCCTAGTCGTAGTGCCATGGTAGCCTCCCTTATATTCAAGCAAATGGATCGACATCGCTAATCACGATACGATACTGTCCTTCTTGGACGAAGTGCAAGAGGGATTCGGGGGACCACATCATGAGCGCACAGTATCCGAGAAGTCCGAAAGTCAGGCTGGGAGACATTGCCCATCTCGGGCGAATCATCGACAAGATCAGGCTCCGTCATGCCGGCCAGATTCAAGACTATAACTATTTGACTGTCGGCTTCGATCACTATCTTCTCGACTTCCTCGAACTCGATGCCGCTGCATTCGAACAACGGGTGCGTGACGGGGGAGCCGATACGGAAATCTTGGACTGGGTTCGAACACACATGCGGAGCCGATCACCAGAAGAGATCGCTCAGTGGAACCAGCGAATCGAGACGAGTGGACCGATGGATGAGGCGGGCGAGGCACGATTTCAGCAGCGACTCAAAGACGTGGCGCAGAAGCGAGGGGTGCCAGTCTCAACACTCCCGCACATCACCACCTGGGCCGACATGATCGAGCTTGACGAGGATCGGCTCTGAATAGCGAAAAAGGCGGGACTTCCGAGAGAGACGAGACACGCCACAAGCTAAACAGGTGCAGATCGTTGCTCCAATCAATCTCCGTTATCTCCCGTGTCCCGCATGTCTCGCTATTCCGAGTTTCCCCGTGATCCTCCTCATGATCCGGCCGTGATCGCGAGCCTACTCCTGACCTTCTCATTCCCAGACACGGTCGGATCAATTTCTTGTAGGAACACTCGCTCCTCTGCCAGCTTTCCTCCTTCAATCAACTGGTCGCGCACTTGCTCCGCCCGTTGGCGCGCCAGGGTGCGTAACTCCCCATCATCAACCGGAAGCGAGGCAGCCAGCTGCTGCTTCATCTCCTGCGCAGTCAGAGGTTTTGATGGGGCACCTGCCGGTTGAGGAGGAGCAGAGGTCGCGAGCTGACTGCGCCGCTGCTCATACAACTCTGTCACGAGCCGTTGCTCGTCATCGATTGAGAGAGCCTCATCCTTGGCCGACGCCTTCCCTCGTTCACGCTGTCGTATGGCACGCAATTGATCATTTAGTTTGTTTGCCCTCAGTGCCTCACGGTCACGAGCGGGATCAGCCGTCCCTGTAATGTCGAGCTTGAGGCCTGGACGTTCCTCAAGGGCCTTCGCCAGCACCTCGATCTTTTTCGTCTCTTCGCTTGCGACCGCCGCACTGCCCGGTTGAAACTCGATGAATTGCAACTCTTCCCCGTCTCCACCTCCCGGAATGAGCTTTCCCATCAAGGTGAAGGGCGAGGCGACGATTTTAGTGAGGAGATTGAGCAAGGTCGAGAGCACGACCTTTCCGTATTTGAAGTCGGGATCGCCCAGATCGCCTCGAATCGGCAAATCGATTTCGATCCGTCCCTTCCGGTCCTGTAGCAAGGCCACCGCCAGCGGAACCGGGAGGGACGTCGCATCCGGACTGTCCGTCTTCTCTCCAAATGTGAGCTGGTCGACGACGATGCTATTTTCCGCTTCGAGCTGTTTCTGAGAGATCTTGTACTTGAGATTAAAAGATAATTTCCCCTTCGAAAGGTTATATCCCACATATTTCCCGCTATAGGGCCCACCCGTCGTCAGATCCATATTCTCGAACGTGATGACAAGATCGGTGAAGGCTTCTTCGCTCAGCGGATTGATCGTCCCGATAATCTTGAGCGGCGCAACCTTATCTACCCGGCCGGCCAGATCGACATCGGCCCGTGCGAGCTGCTTGGACGACAACCCCTTGATCGTGCCGCTGAGGTCAGAGATCCCCATACGAACGGAAGGCTGAATGTGATCATCGATGAACGTGGCTACAGCTTTGAGCAACTTCACTGTCCCGATGGTGACAGGAACAGGACCGGTCTTGGATTTCGTCGGAGCCTCAGCCTTCTGATCGGTTGCGAGCTGATCCCGGTTCAGCCGGAGCCAGCAGTCCGAAATTCAGCCTTCCATCGGACTGCAACGCGACGCGCACAGTCGGCTGTTGCACAATAATCTCCTTGATCGAGACAGCGGTTGGCTCGACCGTGAGATGAACCTGATTGAGGGCCAGGCTCTTCAATGAGGCCAGCTCATCGTCCTGATCACGATTGGTGAGGGAGAGGGACGCCACGCTGGCATTCCCGTCGAACGACAGCAACGGCGCGCGTGGGTGCTCGACCGCGAGATGGAGCGCCCCATCCACATTCACCGTGCCGAATTGAACATCGAGTCGGACCGCCTTCTGGATATAGGGCTGAAACGGTCTGATGGCGATGTCCTTCAATCCAAGTTTCACATCTGCCTGAAACGGGTTTGCCACTACCGTGCCGTCAATCTGAATTCGCCCTGCCCCGTTCACATACATGTCTACGTTCAGAGGAAGAGGCCCTTTGAGAGGGAAACGAACATTGTGCGTACGGACTGTGAGCGCCCCGATCTCGACATGTGCTGGCGTTTGCAGCATCCGATCTTCGAAATCGATGGAATGATTCTCCATCGCAATCTTCGTGATCAGGATGGACCATGGTTTTTCGTCTTGTGCCGATGACGGATTGGTATCCGGGGCACGATCGGCCTTGGCCCCTTCCACCGGCATAAACATCGTTTGATAGTTGATGGTCCCGTCCGGATTCCTCCAGGCCTTCCAGCGAGCATCCCCTACCACGATGCTGCCGATCGTCAGATCGCGCCTCGAGACATCGACCGCAACGTCATCGATCTTGAGCACAGGCACGACGATGACCGGGTCGAGCCCGCCCGCTTCCGCCACTGCGAGATTGGCGACCTGCATCTGTGCCCGTGAGATTTGAAGGGTTGGAGGGCTTGTTTGCATGTCCACGGTATAACTCCCGTTGACGGACAACTCCCCGTCTGTCAGATCGAACTGAAACCGGTCACTGAGATATTGCCACAGTGTGCGGAGCTTCACGCCGGACAACGACAGCTTGCCCTCGGAACGAATCGGTTCAAGCGAGAACGTGCCTTCCCAGGCCACCGTTTCTCCCTTCCCAAGTTCCGCTACGAACGCATAGGTGTTCTCACCGCCGGGCCTGGTATGAAAGTTCTTGAGCACGATATGGATTGGGACAATATTCAGCGAAAACGGCTTCGGTTTTGATTCGTCTCGGAATTCGATCACCGCTTGATCGATCTCGAACTGGCCGATCTGAACGGCAGGAATCTGCGCCGGCGCCTTGTCTGGTTGCGGCGTGGCCGCATTTGGCTGGTCGACAACCGGCGGCACGAGATCGACCAGATTCAGACGTCCCTCTTTGGAAACTTTGGCAGACACAAACGGAAGGGTCAGCCTGATCGTATCGAACACATAGGCCTGATGAATGAGCGAACTTGCCTGAAGGTTGACGAAGAACTCGTCGAACCCGAGCAAGGCAGACTCATCCGACTCTCGAATTTCGAAGCCCGTCACCCGAAGTGAGAGCACAAAAGGATTCAGCTCCACCTCTTTCACGAGCACCGGACGATGGAGTCGCTCCGAAACAGCAGGAAGGACGAACGCCTTGATGACGTAGGGCAGCAGGAAAAACCCAATGAGGCTGTACCCTACGAGGAGAATCAAAACTATAGCGAGAAGACGGGAAGGGCGAAGCAACCAGCGCATGGATATCAGACCCTATGGTGCGCCCGGCTGGAATCGAACCAGCGACCCTCAGCTTAGAAGGCTGATGCTCTATCCGACTGAGCTACGGGCGCGTGGGTTACTGAAGGCGCTATCCGCCCGCCTTCATCACAAGGCGGGCGGCACGGGCAAGCTGGGTATGGTCGGGGCGAGAGGATTTGAACCTCCGACATCCTGACCTACCCAGTACTACTGAGACTGAGAGTGAGCAGGAATGACGGACAGCGAGGCCACCCTTATGAATACTGGAGATTAGACCATTTAGCTATGCGATCAGTGGTGATGGAGGTATATTGGCAACCGTGACCAAAAACGTGACCGAACCGTAACCAAAACCGTAACCTAAAGCAAGGGCGCCTCACGGTCGCGTGCGTCCAGATCACTTGCCCAACAAGGTGCTGCGGCCTTTCTTATCACCCTGCAGGGACTCGTAGCGTGCCGACCACTTGAAGACTTTAGTCATAGCGGCTCGCAAGCCGGCCGATTTAGCGTTTCCGACACTGTGCGAAAGCAGGATATCTGTGGTCCCCGTTTCCTATTTCATGGGGAAACCACCGGTAGAGTCATCAGCGACGGCAAGGGGTTCCCCGTCCGGCGTCAGGGCCCGCACGAGGTTCCGTCAGAACCTGGGCCCATGTGATCCATAGTCATGACGGGCTGGGCAGCCCCTCGCGAATCCGCTGGGAGAAGTCGGGGCCGTGCCGGCAGCCTTCGCTTTCTCGGTGATATCGCTCTTTGCCTTCAGTTCCGGAAACGGCATGCTGGTGTCGAGTCGGCCCCGCTCATACCCCATCTCATCGAGACGACCGTTCGGCGAGGAACCGCCAGTCCCAAGGCCGTATCTCCCCGATATGCTGCACCGTGCTGGCGGATCGAGGTCGTGCAGTTATGGATCAGAGGCGTTGTACCACTGCGGCTGGTCCGCCAGGCTATTAACGTGATCGAGATAGTCGAGCAGCAGCGCGCGCGCCCGCTCGACCGGCATCTTGATGCGGTAGAGGAAGACCTGCTCGCCGCGAACTTGGTGCGCACGCCGATCACGTCGCGCTCGTCGGCGACCACGTAGTACAACTCGAACTGCCGGAAGAAGCCGCGGACCGCCGAATACTCCTCGCCCTTCTCCTTGCGGGTCTCGATCGAGATGGCGAGCGGCGGCGCCGTTCTCGAACTCCCAGCTCACGATGGTGTGCGCGATGTACGGCGAGCCCCAGGAGATGAAGATGTCGACCCCGTCGGACCTGGTCGAGATCGTAGGTGCGCGTCTCCCAGTGCGGGGTGTAGTCGGTCTCGGTGCGGTAGTCGAAGTTGCGCACGTCGTCGATCGTCACCAGCTGACCGTCGAAGGTGGCGGGGTCGGCGGGTTCGCCACGTCGGCGAGCCAGTCGCGGTCGTTCGCGGCGGAATCGCCGACCACCAGACCACGATCACCAGCAACCCGCCGATGACCAGCAACACCGCACGGGAAAAGGACACGGGGCGGGATTAGCACCGTCATACAGCCGGCCACGAACGTGAGAGAGGATCGCGGCCAGTACGGGACTCGACGGGCCGTCGATCCACAGCGCGAGCCCCGCCCAGGCAATGCCCATCACGACGAGCGGCCAGGCCAGTGCCTTCGCAATCACACTGCCTTTCCGGGTTCTTGTCCTACTCATGGTGTTCTCTTATATCGGTACTGGTCCGGTTGTGCTGATGGGATGAAGGGCTGAAAGAGAGCGCTCAGGTTGATAAATTGATCTCCCGCAGGATGAGCCTGATTGACGACCGGTGGCAGTGTACTCTCAGGTCATTGACAGATCAATCGAGAGCGGACATGATGACGCCCACCAATAGTCTGCACGAAGTAACAGGCTCTGGTTGGTTTGTGTTTTGAGTTCGTAACGAGCCTGACTCTTGACATCTTCAGCCCACAGGGCTCGACTGCAACGCGTGTCGATGCGTTAGCTGGTAAGGCCAGGCCGCGTTGAGCACAGCCACAGGTCGGGGTCAAACCACGAACGGGAAAGTGAGACAATGGCGCGACAAGGATGTTCCGATCCCGATTGTTCATGGGGAGATCCGCATTGGTCTGTTGCTGCCGCCCGCGCCGGTCTGTTGAACTCGCGGCGCGCGCACCTTCGCTGGGACCCGAGAGACGGCAAGTGGGCCATCCTCCTCGGGGTCCTGTGTTTGCTCCTAGCGGCTTGTGCAGGCCCGATAGAAGCGGTCCGGGCTGATCCCAAGGACGTCCAGAAAGATCTCGCACGGAGCGCCGTCTCGACTGGGGAACCGAGTTGGCCGACGCGCAATGCCCTCTACGAGCACGGTCTCTTCGACACCTTCGAGAAGAACCCCGAGCCCACCATCACCGAATTGCACCGGATCATGGTTGAGGAACGTGGTGATCCCGACCTCCTCTTTGCGTTGGCAGAGCTGTCCTTCCTCCATGGGCAGAAGGCCAAGAAACCGGACTATGATCTCGCAGCTGCTGTGTACGCGTACGCCTTCCTGTTTCCGGAGGGAACCGGCGTGGCCCCCGGGCGGTTCGATCCCCGCCTGCGTGCCGCGGATTTGTACAACTGGGCGCTGACGAGCGCGTTCGCGGCCGAGGACGGGTTGGAGGTCCTCCCGCGAGGCGGGACCTTCAAACTGCCCTTCGGGCAAATCGAAGTGGCCTACGATCCTGCCGCCGCGCGTGCCGGAGATCGCGAGCTCTATGGGTTCATTCCCAGTTCGGAACTCAAAGTTCACGGTCTGGCGATGCGGTATCACACGGCGGGCCTCGGCGTCCCGCTTGCTGCGCCCACGAAACTCATCGACGCCTCAAAACCGGGCCGGGATCTGGTGGCCCCGCGGCTCAAAGTCCCGTTGACCCTCCTGCTCCGCATGCCCAAGGCCCGACAGAATCTCGTGCAGGGACGCCCTCTGACCGGGACGATCGAGCTGCATCTGGCTTGGGACAAGGAGTCGGTCGCGATCGCCGGCGAGGAGGTTCCCCTCGAGAACGAACCGACGGCGGCGCTGGCACAGACGTTCACCGGCGTCCCGATCATGGACCTCGAACTCCTCGGGTTCTTAGGGCGGCTCACCGGGGCCGGCAAGGAGCGGCCTCCGCTCGTGTCCGCCTCGGCCTATCATCCTGGGCTTATCCCGGTGGTCTTCGTGCACGGCACGGCGTCCAGCGCGGTCCGCTGGGGGGAGATGTACAACCGTCTTCTCGGCGACCACGAACTCCGGAGCCGCTTTCAGTTCTGGTTCTTCCAGTACGATTCCGGCAATCCGATTCCGCTGTCCGCGCTCCGTCTGCGCGAGGCCCTGAGCGCGGCGGTGGCACGGCTGGAACCTGAGGGGAAGGACCAAGCTCTGCGCCGGATGGTGCTGATCGGGCACAGCCAGGGAGGCCTGTTGGTCAAAATGCAGGCCATCAGCACCGGGGATCGCCTCTGGAACGCCGTGAGTCTCAAGCCGCTCCAGGAGCTGGATCTGTCGGACGCGACACGCGAACTACTCCAAAAAGGGTTCTTCCTCGAACCGCTGCCCGAAGTCTCTCGCGTGCTATTCATTTGCACCCCGCATCGCGGCAGCTATATTGCGGGGTATAAATTTCTCGGCAACTTCATTCATCGGCTCATGGCCCCGTCCCCATTACCCCAGAGATGGGCAATGAAATCTTCAAGAATCGGGACGCTCTTGCGTCTGCCGATCATCCCGACAGCCGTCGACAATATGTCGCCGAGCCATCGCTTCATTCAGGGCCTGCAGAAGATTCCAGTCGCCCCGTCGGTCAAGGCCCATTCGATCATCGCGGTCGAGGGGGACGGGCCGGTCGAGGAGGGCAAAGACGGCGTCGTCGCATACTCCAGCGCCCACATCGACGGAGTCGAGTCCGAGTTGGTCGTGCGGTCGAGCCACTCCTCGCAGGGGAAGCCCCAAACGATCGAAGAGGTTCGCCGCATTCTCCTGCTGCATGCGG
>CAVSCZ010000009.1:0-105598 GCA_963726635.1 uncultured Nitrospiraceae bacterium | reverse complement strand
CGCATCGACCGAACACCTCCCTCAGTTTAATCATACGATTATTCTCGTGTGTTGCGGTCTGCGAGCACAGGGACTTAACAGGCTGGACGCTACCTATTCTCCAGCCGGTTGTAATCCAGCAGTCCCGCTTCGATCGGGTCGGTCCGGCGGTAGGCCTCGTGGACCCCATCGCTGTGCGGCCAGAAGTCCGGGCTGGTACGACGCACGGCGAAGCGCTCGGCGAGCTTGTGATAGTCTGCCTCGCTGGTGAGCCCGGCCACCGCCGCGATGAACTCGGGCAGTGCCGGCTGCTCCACACGATAGAAGGCGTTGGGGTAGGCACCGATGAGGCCGCGCGCCACGGTGAGCGCATCTTCATCCGGGAGGCGGCGGGATTCTTGGTTGAAGAGCGAGGCGACGTTGCTGAATCCGTTGTCGTGCAGCAGCGTGTACATTCGGTCCTGACGCGCCTCCGCTCCCGTCCGGTTCGTGACGGTGAGCACCGCGACTTCGGGCAGCCATTGCAGCGCCTTTCCATGGATCTGCGCCAAGGCGCGTAACTGTGCGCGCAGCTCTGCGTCCGACTCGCCTTGGACTTCGTAGGCCTGAGTCAGCGCCCCGGTGAGCCGTTGACGCAACAGGTCGAACAGCTCGCGTTTGGGTGTGTCGGTCTTGTAGGGAATACCGATTTCCTGCTCGACGCGGATGTGACGCTTGAAGAGATAGTCCATGACCGACTTGTGTGCGTCCCGATACCAGAAGTCCCGCTCCCGCTCCCGCTCCCGACTGGGCAACATCAATAGAAAGTTGGATTCCCCCTCCATGCGCATGAAATCCATGTAGAGCCGCGTGTCGATCTGGTGTCCTGCAAAGCCGAAGACGTCGAAGCCGGCGACGAGCAGATAGTGAATTCGCTCGAACAGGTCGTAGGACACAAGCCAGGCGGTTTTGGGATCCTCACCGACCAAGCCCTGCACGACGGAGGCGCTATCGGCATGACGGAACACGGTGAGGGCTGCGTTGCGGTTCTGTCCTCGTCCGTTCCAGATGAAGGACAGGTCGGCCGCCTCGTGCTGGATCTTAAGGCCTTCGATGTAGGCTTGCTTGGCTTTGAGGTATTCGTCCTGCATGTCGGAGTACTTCAACCAGGAGAGCAGGCCGAGCCGAGTCGTGCCTTCGGCGGTCGGTAGGTAGAGATGTTTGCTGGTCTTCGCCAGGAACTCCTCGTTCTTCTCGAGCACGGCGCTGTCCGGGTCCACGAAGAAGATCCAGAATCGTTCTTCGATGACGTCCAGCGCGACCGGCCCGCGGCAGACGGGACCCTTGATGAACTGCATGACGAAGGCGAGGGCGTCGTCGAGCAGAAACCGGTAGCGCGAACGGACCGGCAGGTCGCGGAAGGCTACGAAGGGGTTGGACGCCACGCTCGCCTCGTAGCCAGGCAGGGTGCGGACATCGTACGGTGCCTCGAGGAACAGCTCGGTATAGCGTTGCTTGCGCGAGGGCCCGAGTGCGTAAGGAATGTGTGTTTTGGCGAGGAGGCTGGCGTGCACCGGCTGGAGACGATAGTAGACGCGGGGCACGCCCGGGTCGTCATAGGGCCGGCGCGTGGCAATCAGGTCGATCGGCTGACCCGGCGCCGAGCGGGACCGCACGAGTCGAAACCACTGGCGTTCGGGGAGGTCGTCGAAATAGAGATGAGTGATGGACAGGTGCTCGTAGAGGTAACGGCTCATCAACCGGTGCTTGGGAGAATCGCCGTTGAGAAAGGCTTCCCACTCCTCGACCTGTGCGTTGGGGAAGGACGAGACGGGATCCGGTTCCCGGTACGGAGCGCCTTGCTCGATCCACCGCATGAGGGTCCGGTGTTCCTGGTCGGTCACACCAGGCAAGCCATAGGGCATGCCCCACAGCGGGTACTTGGCGGCAAAGGAATCAAATTGAGAGTCGGTAGGACATTGCTGGTGGCGATCCAGCGACAGGTCGAATGTCTCGGGCAGGAGCGGCTGCGGAGGCAGCGGGTGTTTCCGCTTGAGCGCCAGCATGCGCGCCAGCACCCCGGCACGGCGGGCTTCTTCGGTCGGTTGTTCCTGTTCCTGTACGACGGGAAAGAATTGCTTCTTGCGCCAGGCCGCGACCGACTGGGCATCCTCAAACAGGCGCGTCGGCTCGGCCGTGAGGAGCCGCGTGGGGTCGTAGACGGGTTTTTTGTTCGCGCCCCGTGCTAGCCCTTCGTAGGCAGTCAGGTTCAGTTGGCAGGGTGCATCGTAGCAGCCGTGGCATACGGCACAACGTCGTTCGAAGATCGGCTGCACGTCCCGCCAATAGTCGACGGTTGCGATGCCGGCCGTACTCGGGGGAGGCGCGAGAGCATCGTCTGAGTTCGTGGGCCCGGATGGCGTTGGTTGCGCGCATCCGACCAGGGTCAACAGGAGGAGACCCCAAGCCCACCGGTTGCCTGCGGTCATGTATTGGGGCTGGACCGCCGCGACCTTCTCTCTGCCCTTGTCCTGACGCCTGGCTGCGCTGTTCATTCTCGTCTCTCTCCCGCCGCCGTTCGGTGACTGTAGCACAAGGTTGAAGAAGAAGATCGGGGATTCTATCAGGAGAAGAAAAAGGTGTTAGGATCTTCTCTGATTCGCCTGCGCTGCGGTCGAAGAGGCGGTCATCTCTGTGCACCAAGGAGGCGTTCATGTCTAAGGAAGGCTTTGCACTGCTCCTCGCCGGACTCTGCCTCGTCGTGCTGCCGGTTTCCACGCGATCGGCGGAGCCGGAGCCGGATCGAGGCGTCTGGCGCACGGCAGCGCCCGCGCCGACGAAGCGGACTGAGGTGGCCGCCGTGACACTGCGCGACAAGATCTACGTCGTAGGCGGGTTCGAGCAGCCCGGCTTGGGCAATGTGATACATCTTGCGATCACTCCGTCCCTCGAAGAATACGATCCATCCACGGACCGCTGGACCACCAAAGCTCCCATGCCGGTTGGCCTGCATCATGTGGGCATCGGTGTGACGGGCGGGCGACTGTATGTCATCGGCGGCTACGCACAGTCGGGCCTCACCGTCTGGGAACCCGTCGCCACTGTGTACGCCTACGATCCAGCCACGGACACGTGGACCCAGCGCGCGCCCATGCCGTCCCCGCGCGGCGCATTGTCGGTAACGGAGCGCGACGGGAAGCTGTATGCAATTGGCGGCTACGACCGGAAGGCCAATAGCGCCGCGGTCGAGGTCTACGATCCGGAGCGCAACACCTGGGCCTCGCGCGCACCGCTGCCGACCCCTCGCGATCATCTGGCGCCGCGACCCTGTCCGGGAAGGTCTATGCGATCGGCGGACGCCTGAATGGTGACTATCGACGGAATCTTTCCGTCACGGAAGTGTACGATCCTGTTACCGACCGCTGGGCCCTGGCCGCGAATCTCCCGACTGCCCGCAGTGGAATCACCGCGGCTGAGGTCGGCGGCAGGATCTACGTGTTCGGCGGCGAAGGCGGCGACGGCACGTTCCGTGAAAACGAGGCTTATGACCCGGCGCGTGACACCTGGCAGACCATGGCGCCGATGCCGACCGGACGACACGGCCTGGGGTCGGCTGTGGTGCATGGGCGCATCCACGTCATCAGTGGCGGGCCGACTCCCGGAGGCTCCTTCAGCGATCTGAATGAAGTCTTTACCCCGCCGGGAGAAAGAAAGGGGAATGGAGGATAGTCTTCAGCAGGGCGAAGGTGAACATGGAAGAGTTTATCGTCAGGCGATCCGAAAGGCCGGCCGCCGCCAAGCGTACACCGACCAGGTCACATGCTTGAGAATGATGGCCTGCAGTCGTCTTCGTCCTTCCGATGAGAGTGGTAGGAACTCGGCCCCAAATTTACGGCCGCCCACGCGGCGCACGATCGTACCGATCAAGCACATGGGCGGCTCTCCGTCCGGCAGAGAAAGAATGAGCGTAATGTGACTACCTGGAGCGGGCGGCTTCAGACTGTAGATTTGGCATCCCGTTTTCGAGAGATCAAGCAGCGTGCCTTCTACCTTGGACCTGTCTTCGAGACGTTCTTCGGAGGTGAATGTGACCGGACAATCCATTGGCGCCCGTTCCGCGCCTCGGCGGTCCAGATAGACATCTTCGGCCTGTTCTGCGTCGGTGCCGTCCAGGAAGGGATCGGCACCTTTCAGGTCCACCGTAACATCTAAAGGAATCGTTTCCATCCAACCAGCCTCTTGTCTGAGCGCCTACGCGGTCGCGCTACCTTGAGGGTATCCCATCGCGTTTTGATCTGCTTTCCCAGAGAGAGGGGAATGGACCCCCTCTAACGGGGGATGCAGTCCCTTCACATTAAAGCACTACAGCACTGAGGTCATTACTTGATCGTGCACTTTGCGCTCGGACTGCGGGAATCAGGGCGGGCGCTCCGCGAGCACAGGAGATCAACAGGCCCCGTCCCACCGGTCTGCCTTGGGCGCTCACAGGTCGCTCCATCTTGTGATTCGCACGTGTGTGTCTGTTTACATTTTCGGCATAAAGGCGACGTCCGTCACTTTGTTTTCTTCGTCCACCAACAGCACGGCCGCATCGCCTTTGGATAACGTCGCCAGCCTCGGCTGAATGAGCGGACGCACCTGGTACGAGTGCTCTTTGCCGTCCTCGGTGCGAATGACAATCGTATTGTCCTTCAAGGGACTCAGGATCACACCCGTGACCTGTCCGAGGTTGCCCTTGAGAGGCGATTTCTGTTGCCCGAGTTCGGCCGCCCGATGCACTGATTCCACGCTACCCATCGTGACATCGACGATCTTATCCAACTCGTCGATGAGAAAAATGGCGTCTGCCCCGACGGGAATGGACGCCACCTTGCTTTTCGCGACCGGTCGTATGAGGTGAGACTCTTCTTTTCCATCCGGAGTACGAATCACCGCCTTATCGTGTCCGGTTGGCATCGGTTCGGCGAGTTGCCCACGGATCACACGATGGTGGCTGGCCTCACCGGCTTTATGCACATCGACCAGCAGATTTTGATCATTGACGGTGATCTCAACCAGATCTCCTGTTTTGAGTTCCGGCAATCCCTTAGCCTTTCGCACGTTCATGGGGATATAACGAGGCTCTCCCTCACTCATCGTGATTTTGGCCTGGTCGCTTCTGATTTCCTCTACCGTGCCAAGCAGCACCCGGTCCCCGGAAAGAAGCTGCGGATGAGTCTGCTCCACCTCAGACGCTGCGCCGGCCATGGAGGCTACTGAGAGCCACCACAGTGATAGGACCACAAGTCGCCACAGACCGTTACGTGTCATCATGCTTTCCTTTCTGGACCGTTGCTGGTTAAACATTTTCACGCCCTCCTTATAAATAATCATGTACGGATTCAGAGACTCTTAGAGATTCTTCCTCAGCCGGACGACCTTCCCCCACACGTCGTCCTGTTTCGTCAACGGAAGGTCTTCATGCTTCCGGTTTAGTGGATGGACCCTCTCACACGACGCACTCCCGACTGATCGGCTGAGGAACTGACCTCGTTGTGACTGCCAGGGCTTGCCGCCGTGACGAGATAGGTAAACGGGGTCGGATGTCGCAGGATGACTCTTCCATCCCGACTGAGTCGGTCTATGGCGGAGAATATCTGGTTAAACGTGAAGCGAGAGAGGGCGAGGAACAACTCCTCAATCGTGCAAGCGTATTGCTCATCCAGGTGCCGAAGAATAGCCGTCTCGACTTCAATCTCCATAAGCCACGCTGAGCCTCTCTCACAGCAAGTGAATTTCCTGCGACGGCGTGATATCGATTGCCGTCCTGCTGATACTGCACAGAGCAATACTAATACCAGGCTGGTTGTAGACGGTATTCGAGGAAAATCATGTGGCGGGTTACTGAAGGATGTGACGCGAAGAGCGCTTTCACACGTGACGCACAGTGCGAAAACACAAGGTAGGATTATCTCTGTACGGCGTACAACCTCTCTCTAGGGAGTCGCCAGCCTAGCCTTCCCTGCGCACATCGAGCGACCACCTCTCTTCTATTTTCTCTCTTGAGGGCGGGCTAGAGGGGCTCCCACTGCGCGTGTCCAACGAGAACCGCCTTATCAATGTTCCCTCCAAGCTCGCTCGATTCTCTCTTCAAAGGGTGGCCTGGTCGATCCTCAAGTGCGCGCGTCGAACGAGGCCCTTCTGAGGACGCGCGTTCCGCGAGCAGGAGGACGACCAGGCTACCCTTCTCCTCCCACGCGTTGCACGAGCACAGGAGACCCTCTAATCTGCCCTCTCACGCTCCTTCCAAGCTCGCTCGTAGTCTCTTCAGGGATGGGGCCTGATTGATTTTCCATTGCGCGCGTCCCATCGGAAGGCCAAGGCCCAGGCTGAGGTTGAGGGTCGAAAAGGGCCGAGTCGGATTGACCGCAGCTCAGCCTGAGCCTCAACCTTAACCTTCTTCTGTAAGCAAGGTCGCGCGTTGCGCGAGCAGGAGGACGACCAGGCTGTCCATCCCATCCTTCTGAGTCCGCGTGTCGCAAGGTGCCAGTATCATTGAACTATTCAAGCCCACATTATACTCCTTGACTCCCGTACTCATTGCGCCCAGGGTGATGTTGTTCGGTGTGAAGCCCCGCTGACTGCCCTATCTCTTGCGCTTCCTAACCCTTCCCAGCGTGACCGATTCCTCAGTCTCCGCCGCTCCGATGCCCGAGTCTCTCTGAACGACGGCTTGTCTGGTCTCATGGCCTGCTGATGGAGCCGGCCAGGACGCTGGCCCTGCTCCAGAGGACTGTTCGACCTACATCCGCATTCCATAGAGAGGAGTGACGCATGCTCTCCCATGCCGTGATGTTCCTGGTCGTCGGCTTGGGGGCCGTGTCCTTGAATCTCGCCGGGGTGCCTTCGGTCGCGGTCCAGATTCCCTGGATTCTGCTCTTGATCGGGACCCTGTTGGTCTCGATCTATGTGGTCGCGGGGCGCACCGTTCACGTGGCGTGGCTGGGGGCTGTCCGGCTAACCGACGGTTTCCGGCGTGCTGACCTGGTCCCAACCTAAATCTGTACACAAGGAGGACGATCCGATGAACGCTGATCAACTCAAGGGGAAATGGATGCAGTTCAAAGGCGAACTGAAACAGAAGTATGGCAAGTTTACCGATGATGACTTAACGCAGATCGAAGGCAATTACGACAAGTTCGTCGGTAAAGTCCAGGAACGGTATGGCGATGTAAGGGAGGAGCTCATGAAGTGGGCGAATGCGTGGCATGAGAAGCCGGCGCCGAAGGTCGAGAAGAAGAAGTCCCACTGAATGGATGCCATTCACGGACAAGGTTTGACGAAACACTTTTTTATTTCAGTTAAGGAGAACACGATGAACACACGCACTATCCTGACATTCTGCACGGCGTTGATGATCGGTGGGGCATTTCTCGGAGGATCGGCGAATGCGCTTGGCAAGGCCGAGGAGAAGACGCCGATCAATGACTCGTGGCTGACGGCGAAGACCAAGATTGCGCTGTTTGCCGATGCGCGGGTCAAAGGGAGTGAGATCAACGTTGAGACCGCACAGGGCGCGATGATAATCCGTGGCAAGGTGGATTCCGACGCGGCGAAGCAGGCGGCGGAGGGGATTGCCAAAGGTATCGACGGCGTGAAGAGCGTGAAGAACGACCTTCAAGTTATCGCCCCATCCAAACGCGAGGCGACCGATGACAAGGATGAGGCGATTACGACCAGGGTCAAGGAGCAGATCGCGAAAGACTCCAGTCTGATGAAAGCCGGTATTCATACTCAGACGAATGCGGGCGTGGTCTCGCTAAGCGGCGAGGTCAAGGACCTCATGACCAGTGCCCAAGCATCTTGGATTACCTGGCAGGTCCCCGGCGTGAAGGCGGTGCAGAACGATCTCACGGTGAAAGAGAAGGCATAGGGTCTAACTCGCAAGACACGCGAGCTCTCCGTCCGTCGATATGCGACCATAGTGGTGTCGGCGGACGACGGAGCCGCTCACTCAGTCAACGCTACACGATATAACAGCATGAGGAGGTATACGATGATCAGGAAAACTGGTTCAAATCCCGCAACGCCGACCCTGTCGGCCGGCACACCCAAGGCCAGTGCAACCGGTGAGAAGGCCGGTCAAACTGATGGGGCATCGAAGGGTGCTCAGGCTCAAGACCGGATTGCACGGCGCGCCTACGAATTGTTTGAGCGACGAGACCGGCAGGAAGGCGCGGCCTTGGAGGACTGGTTGAACGCGGAACGGGAATTGGTTGGGGCAGCAAGCAACTCGTGAAACGGACCATGATGGTCCTGAACGTTCACTACTATGACGATAAGGAGATGAAGGCATGAACACACTGATGCGGTGGGATCCTATCACCAGAACTCGATGGAATCCTTTCAAGGAGCGGGATGAATTGGAAAGCCGGTTGGCGACGATGTTTGCAGCTCGGGAGGCGACGGGGACTGGAGGGAAGGAATCTCTGACTGTGGCCCAGTGGTCGCCACTGGTGGACATTACAGAGGATGAGAAGGAATACCTCATTAAGGCCGAGTTGCCGGACATGAAGAAAGAGGATGTGCGGCTCACGGTGGAGAACGAGGTCCTGGCGATTTCCGGCGAACGGAAATTCGAGAAGGAAGAAAAGGGGAAAAAATATCACCGGGTCGAACGCGCCTACGGGAGCTTCGTGCGCAGCTTTTCCCTTCCGGAGGACGCGGATGGAAGCAAGGTGTCTGCCGACTTCAAGGACGGGATGCTCCAAGTACATCTTCCGAAATCCCAGAAGGCGAAGCCGAAGACCATCGAGATCACGGTAGGCTAGTGTTGCGTTGACCGATTAATGAGGGGCGTCAGGGAAGGTGTTCCTACGCCGCTGCGATGATGGAGTCTTCCTGACGCTCCGCACCCCCCTCACACCGCTTCCGTTTCACGACGGGGATGAAATACCGGGGCATTGCTTGACCGTGCACCCTCACGCCTTTGCCGAGGCAGCCCTGTACTGTACGCATAGTTTCTGTGACGCGAGACGTGCGGGACGAGCGCGACTAGAAGGAGGCGCTGGTCATCTTGTCTATCTCGTCTGTTTGGTCTGTCTTGGTGGCCGAACCGGAAAATCAAAGAGACCAAATAAACCAGAAAGACGACACAGAGTCCTCCTGACAATCCTCTCGGACAGTTCTCTCACCCTATCGGTCCGTTCATGAACAATAGAGGGTGTGAGGCGGAGGCACATAAGAGATTGGAACAAGGAATGCGTCATCCTATGCTGCAAAGGAATCGCTGGTGGCTCATCCTCGTATTGATCCTCCCGATGGCAATCAGCGGATGCGACACGAGCAGACAACCCTCAAAACCCTCGTTAACTGACAACGGCCGCTTTATGGATATGTGGGGCATCTATACCCACTGCTCCCAAAGCGAAGACCTTGATGCGATGCGTGTCGATGCACAACGATTGCGCCTCGCCGTAGACGTGATAGACCCCGCCGCAGATCCGATACCTCCTGAGAGTGAGGAGCGGGCATTCATGGGACCGACCGTCCGCCTCTCGGCGGATCCAGCCGCGATGGCTGCTGCCTGTGCCCTTCGCGCGGGTCAGGTTGCGCAGGAAATGGGGCGTCTGTACTATGCGCGAGAGATGTTTCAGATGATCGTCACAAACTTTCCGCAACCACGCTATCGCTACTACGCGGCTCAAGCCCGGGAGGGTCTCGAGCGACTGGACGCTGCGAGATCCGGCTGGTTCCAACAGCAGACGGCTACCTGGTCGGTCCCCCAATTCCAGGCCATCGTTACGGAGAGTTTCCAGCGGTGATAAGGGGTTCGCGGAGCAGATTCTCCGCGACGGCCCTGGCAAATTCCTCGGGTGTGCGGTCCCGAAGTGCCCGGTGAGGCCGAGTCGGAATGATCACTGCTCAGCCTGAGCCTCAACCTTAATCTTCTTCTGTAGGCAAGGGCGCGCGTTCCGCGAGCAGGAGGACGACCAGGCTGCCCATCCCCTCCGTTCTCCGGCGAGCGGGTCGCCAAGTCCGCCGGGTCCTGTCTGATTACCGCCTCTTTCCTATGGTGTCTTGCAAGAGTTTCTTCCACTCGTCCCGGCTGACGGCGGGCATGGTGGTGATCTCGATGTGTCCGAGCGACGCGTTGAGCACGGCGGCTTTCATGGCCGTCTTGTTGTCCGGAAACTCCCAGACAGCGACGACGTCGTACTCGCCGAGGCAGTAGTAGGCCTGGAGGAGTTTCCCGCCGAGGGCCTTGGCGTTCTGCTTCACCATGTCGGCTCGCTCGATGCCTTTCTCTTTCATGGTTTGAAGCCCGTGCTGCGTGAACTTCACGAGGCTGACGTAGGTCTGCATAATGACCTCCTGGGTGGGAGTGGGGTAGGTGAGACGCTGCAGTAATTCTAGGCTACTTGGTGGAGAGGTCACAAGGAGGACGAGACCGGCGCCAGAGGGAACTGCGCCGGCTAGTTGAAACCGGTGTCAGGTACATGATGAAACAGTGAGTCGCCGCTTGAAGCAGGCGGAGCAGGAGCATGGGTGATTGCGAGACCTGATTTCGTGTCGAGAACCTTGGACGGCACCTGTTCCTCGTCGTTGGAACACGTACAATTCTAGGAATATGCCTCTTGACCTACAGGTCCTTCTAATCGAATTTGAGAAGGCCGAGGACGGCCTTGTCACGTTCTTTGAGGAGATCAGACTGGTTGCCTCCCCTCTGTTGGGCAATTGGTCGACACTCATCCTTGTGTCTAGAGGCCTGCCTTTCCTCGTTCACAAACTCCATGAACGCCTCAAAATTGGACTGCAAACCATACGCACCATAGAGCACCTCGAGATCTTTCAGCACTCTGCCCAAAGTTGCCAAGAGCTTCGCTTCTTCTCGCTTGACCTGGGACCGTAATCGAGATGCCTCAATTGCGCGATGCACGGCGAGCAGTAACGTTCCTTCGTCGACTGGTTTCACCAGAATGTCATAGGCCCCCGCGTTCATCGCTTGCCAGATGAGATCCTGATCGTTCTTTTCGATCAGAAGCAGGACCGGGGTTTCCGGGTGAACCTTCCGCACGGCTCGTACAAATGCGATTCCTTCGATTCCAGGCTGCTGTCCGTCACAAAGGATGGCGTCGTACTCATTCGCCCTGATACGCTCCAGAGACGCGAGCGCGGAATCTACCGTCTCTATCTGAGCGTCAGGAAGCCTGAGGCGCAATGTCGAAGCCAGTGTGCCGAGGAGGATCGAATCGTCGTCAATGATGAGAACACGGGATGTTCGCATTGTCATGTTCCCGGGAGAAAGATACTCAGCCCGATACCGCTCGACGCCTTATACCCAATTTATGCCGGATCAGCAAACTGTCCGAGTCAGCTCCCGTTGTTGCCGATTCCACCGAAGGTGCCAATTTCTTAACCTGGTGGTCACACCCTTCCTGACCAGTCAGGCTCCGCGTGTCTGCAAGCATTCCATGGCCATCCGTGCGTGCGAGGAAGCGGCCGAGTCCTGTGCAGCGTGATCGTCATTCCGGCAACCAACGAGTCTCATTATATGCTAACTTGCTCAGCAAGTTTCGCTGCCGAGCGTCAGGCTGACCGCTCACACCCGAGGAGAATGACTGCCGTATGAGAATCTGGCCAGGGCGTCCTTACCCCTTAGGATCAACGTGGGACGGCGAGGGAGTGAACTTTACCCTGTTTTCTGAAAATGCCACGGCTGTGGAGCTGTGTCTGTTTGACGAACCTGATGCCACTCAGGAAGCGCACCGGATTCGGATCGAGGAATGCACCGATCACGTCTGGCACGTGTACCTGCCGGAGGTACGGCCCGGACAGCATTATGGCTACCGCGTCCATGGGCCTTATGAGCCGGAAGCCGGGCATCGCTTCAACCCTGCCAAGCTCTTGTTGGATCCCTATGCGAAGGCGATTGCAGGAACGATCGATTGGTCAGATGCGCTGTATGGGTACCGGATAGGTGACCCCCTGGCGGATCTCTCACTCAACGAGGACGATAACGCCAGGTATATACCCAAATGTGTGGTGATCGACCAGGCTTTTACCTGGGGCGGAGACCAGTTGTTGCGGACCCCCTGGGACCGCACGGTGATCTATGAACTGCATGTGCGCGGGTTTACGGCCAGGCATCCGGACATTCCCGAGAACCTGCGCGGCACCTATGCCGGACTGGCGACGCCTGCTGTGATCGAGCATCTGCAGAATTTGGGTGTCACTGCCGTCGAGTTGCTGCCGGCCCATCATTTCATTCGCGATAAACACCTTGTCGATCGCGGTCTCACCAACTACTGGGGGTATAACTCCATCGGCTTTTTCGCGCCGGACAGTCAATATGCGACCACCTCGGTGCGAGCGCAGCAGGTGTGGGAGTTCAAAACGATGGTGAAGGCGTTCCACAGTGCCGGCATCGAAGTCATTCTTGACGTGGTCTACAACCACACGGGAGAAGGAAGTCACCTGGGCCCGACGCTGTCGTTTCGCGGCATCGACAATACATCCTACTACCGACTGGTTTCCAAACAGCCGCGCTATTACCTGGATTACACCGGTTGCGGCAATACGCTGAACGTGCGCCACCCTCGGGTCCTCCAGCTCATCATGGACAGCCTGCGTTACTGGGTCCTGGAGATGCATGTGGATGGCTTCCGATTCGATCTGGCCTCCACGCTGGCCAGAGAACTGCACGACGTGGACCGGCTCAGCGCTTTTTTCGACATCATTCATCAGGATCCGGTGCTCTCGCAGGTGAAACTGATTGCCGAACCGTGGGACTTAGGTGAAGGCGGTTACCAGGTCGGCAACTTTCCGGCCGGCTGGGCTGAGTGGAACGGACGATATCGTGACACGATCCGGCGATACTGGAAAGGGGACGGAGGCCAAGTGGCGGAGTTGGCGTATCGACTGTCCGGGAGCAACGATCTCTATGAAGGAAGTGGCCGCCGGCCCCATGCGAGCATTAATTTCGTGACGGCGCACGATGGGTTCACCCTGCATGATCTGGTTTCGTATCACCAGAAGCGCAACGAGGCCAACGGTGAAGGCAATCGTGACGGCACAGATGATAATCTCAGCTGGAATTGCGGGCTGGAGGGACCGACTGCGAAACCCACGGTCGTTGCGCTACGAGAACGACAGAAGCGCAACATGTTAGCCATGTTGCTCTTGTCACAAGGCGTACCGATGATCTGCGGCGGCGATGAGATGGGGCGGTCGCAACGTGGCAACAACAACGCCTATTGCCAGGACAATGAGATCAGTTGGGTCGACTGGAAGCTGAGTAAACCACAGCAGGCGCTCCTTGCCTTCACGAAGAGCCTCATCGCGCTGCGACAGCAACATCCCGTGTTCCGCCGCCGCCGATTTTTTCAAGGCCGTCGCATCCGTGGCGCGGAGGTCAAGGATATCTCCTGGCTGCGTCCCGACGGCAAAGAGATGACGGATGAAGACTGGGCAAAAGGCTATGTCCGCTGTCTTGGCGTACGGCTGGCCGGCCATGCCATCGAGGAGAAAGACTCGAAGGGGAGACCAGTCCTGGACGAGACATTCCTGATGTTGCTCAATGCACACCACGAGCCACGGCCTTTCACGTTGCCCGCGCACAAACGCGGTGTGCGGTGGAGGCCGGTGTTGGACACGGCCGTATCCCAAGGTAACGAAAAGCCGATTACCCTATTGAGAAAGGCGGGTTTCAGTACGATCTTGAAGCTCGGTCGCTCGCCGTGCTCCGATTGCAACAAAAATCCTGATTCGACTTCCGAGGTGCTTTCTCACCGGCCCGAATCGAGAGGGCCACATCGTAAGACCACACGAGTTTTCCCCTTCCTCCTGCCTCCGGACAATTCGAGGCAGCGCCTAGCTGTTCAACGACCGGGACAGCAAATCCTTAGCGCTACCGGGGAGATGTTCAGCAATATGGCGATGTGCTAGTTCCTTGAAGCAGGGAAAGGAGGCACGCCCTACAACAATGGTACGGCAGTTCTATTTCGTTTCCGCCTCCACCACTTCGCGAATGACTTCTGGCCGAGGATTCGCTGGGGCCACTTCAGTCGTGATGTCATGGAGCGGGGAAATAAAATTGTTCAGGAGTCTTTGTTTTGTCGCGGGGAGCAGTGGGGTCGTTGCTTGAACTTGCACCTTGCAGTCGGACAGTTCACTCGGGCGGGAAAGACGTTTTCAGCAACCATTTGTGCCCCGCTTGCGCTGATCTCCAGTCGGGAGTAGGCTTCGAGAAAAGAGCGGTGCCAGCCACCATCTCTTTGTTACATCAAATGGTCCATCCGGGCTCGCTCGTTGTCTCTCAGGGATGGGGGCTGATTGATCTCCCCCTGCGCGCGTCCCATCGGAAGGACAAGGCTAAGGTCGAGGTTGAGGGTACAGCCAAACTCAAGCCTCAGGTGGAGGCCGAGAAGACGCCGGATCGGATTGCTCGTTGCTCAACCTGAGCCTCAACCTAAACCTCCTGATCTAGGTAAGGCCGCGCGTTGCGCGAGCACAGGAGATCAACAGGCCCCATCCCACTCTCTCTTCAGTGAGCACAGGACCAACGTGGGTGGCAGTCCACGCTCTTCGGAGGCTCGCTATGATTACTGTGAATCCGTTCGGCGGCGGGAATCCCTTCTCGCCCAACAGCGTGACGAATCCCGTCAGTCCTACGGTATGGAGGTGAGCAATGGCTGAAATGATCAATTTCGACAAAGTCACCACGCTGCTCTTGCAGCATGGCGAGTGGTTTGAGGTCGACCCTGGGACGCTTACTTCAATTCCCGCAGCTGACTTTTTGTCCGGTCACTCTGGAACCAATGCATTGGCCTGGGAAAGCCACGGTGCCCGGTTAGCTTGCCCATGCAGTGCGGTCGTGCTCGTCCGATATTCAACGTGAACGAGAAAACAACAGGCCATTTTCCATTTCTTGAGCCGTCTGGCGGTTGATCGATCTCCCACTGCGCACGTCCAATGAGCTTCGCCCATTATGTGAGATTCTGATCAAACCTGCTGAACACCTGGGGGCAGAAATGGGGGTCAGAGTAAGGTTTCCGGGAAGTGAGTGCTGGCCTTCATTTGGGAGCCGTTCTCTTTTTGTGAAGAACGTCAATTACGGAAGATAACCCAAGACATCCTCTTCACGTACCAGTACCAGCTCTTCATCGTCGCCCTCCACTTCTCTGGCGGCGTATTTTTTGTACAGGATATGCTCGCCGGGCTTGACGGTGGTCTTCACAAATGTCTTCTTCTTGATTTTCTCCTTAGAGTCTTTGTCCTCGACAAAGCGACCTGTCCCCACGGCGAGGACTTCTCCTTCCTCCGGTTGCTCTTGCGCGGTGTCCGGAATGATAATGCCGCCGGCGCTCTTCTCGCTCGGCTCGTTGGTCCGGATCAATACCCAATCGTGCAACGGTGTTAATTTCATCGACGCACCTCCTTGCATTGACGCGTGGAGTTTACCAGCGGTGTTTCTGTGAAGGTTGGGACGGCCTGCCGCACCAGCTTAGCACGTCTCGCATTGATAAAAACGTAACAGGCAACTGTGTGTGCGGGATCAAGAATTGGGATCAGGCATGAGCATTGACTTATGCATGGATCTGAAACCGGCACAGGCTCAATTTCTTGAGGTGTCTGCCAACAGGCCTCCATTTATTGTGGATCATCCTTACGATACAGATACGCCGAGCATGTCGAATCGGATATGGTGAATATCATTACGGTTCTATGAGCCTGATCCTGAGGCCAGTCGCTGAACTGCTCGCGCTGACTAGATACGTGCAGTATTCTTCCTAAGCCAGATCGAAGGTCGCCTCCTCACTCTGCTACGCTCCTACCCTTGAAAAACGTATTGCTCACTGTCAGTTCGAGGGACTAAGAGTAGATTTACCGAGTGCCACGCAACCACTCACAAGGAGGTTTTCCTATGAAGACGCTTATCGGTTTGCTCGCGTTCGCAGCGATCCTCAGTGTTGGGATGGTACCCCTGACCTACGCCGCTGAGCCAATGGCAGCGCCTGGTGAGATGGCGGCGCCTGGCTCCCAGACTGTCAAAGGGGACCTGTTGAGGATTGACGGGGAGTTTTATGTGGTGAAGGATACGTCCGGCAAGGAAGTCCGCTTGCATGTAGACGGAACCTCTAAGCTGGAAGGCACCTTCAAGGCCGGCGACAAGATCGAGGCCCAGGCGTCGGATAAGGGCCACGCGCTGTCCATCAAACCTGCCGGTGCAGCTTCTGGAATGCCAAAGTAGAGGTCCTACACGGATTGAGCCAGTCTTCGGACTGGCTCAATCCCGTTTACTTTGCAGAATCTGAGTTCAGTCTTCCGGCCAGGTCCACGGGGATTGCGGACTTGAGGCGGGTGATCGCGCCCCGCATCTTACTGTGCACGCGTTCCTTCTCCGCTGCGGAATCAACCGTATTGAGGGCCGCTTGGTACAACGCCGCAGTTTCTTCTGCCTGGCCTGATCGCTGCTGTGCGACGGCCGCGTCGGTGAGTAGTTCCGGGTCGTCCGGGGCCAGCGCCAGCGCCTTGCTGTAGACTTGCACTGCCTTATCCCATTGCTCCAGAGATGCGTAGGCTAGGCCGAGGTTCCGGACGATCGACGGGGCATCCGGTCGGAGTTCGGCTGCCACACAGTAGTGGCGGATGGCAAGCTTCAAGAGATCGGCATCCCCATGAAGCACCATCGCGATGGTCTGCAACAGATAGCCGGTGGCGAAGGAACGGTTGGCCTCGGGCTCAGCCATGTTGGGGAGAGGCTGTTGGGCTTGGGCCAGCGGAAACGGCGATGGCGACAGGTGCTTCGCGGCCAGCCATTGCCGGATCGCGGGAGCCGGGATCGAGTAACTGATGCCCGCTTCATCATGACGCTTCCGATCGCGACGCCATGAGAGTCCTTCGCTCGTTCCAGGTAGGGTACGGTCGTGACCACCATGGCAGCCACCTCGCCGGTGTCTGTCCGCACAAGCGGACCCCCGCTGTTCCCGAAGTTCAGAAGACCTGCGGTTTGAAGAAAGTCGACGACTCGCCCGTTCGTCCTCGACTGTCCTGGAACGAGGCCGCTGACCATCGCCGGGATGGTCGAAGCATGCAGTGCAAAGCCCATCTGGAGAATATCCGTGATCCGGGGATAGCCGACGGCGATCACTTCGGTCCCTTCTGGTGTAGCGTCCGCTGCCAGCGCGAGGGGGTCGGCCCATGTGTTCGGGATGCGGAGGACTGCCAGATCCAAATCAGGGTCTACGGCCACCACGTCCGGGGCGGCATAGATCTCTCGATCGAGGACATACACGTAGAGACGGGCACTCTCTTCGATCACATGGGCATTCGTGACCAGTAAGCCGCTGGCATCCACGAAGAACCCGCTTCCCAGAGAGAGGCTATGAGCGGCATCGTCGATACCGACGATGAGCACGGTCGCAGCTTTGGCGTGGCGGAAGATGTCTTGTCGCTGGCCCGCGTGGGCCGGCTCCGTGACAGTCAAGAGCAAGCAACGCTGCAATCAGCACATGATACATAGTGTGGCTAAAGTCTAGCAGAGCAGGGTGGCTGGTCAAATGCTGTGAGCGGGACAATGGATACCGTTGGCCCGGAAAACCGGACAAGGCAGCGTCAAAGACCCGAAACTGGGACATTCTCCATTTCTTGAGGCGTCTGCCAGCCACTTTTCTGCCTGCGTACATAGAATGGTGCTTCCACGCTCGCTCGTGTCTGTCCCTTTGGAATGGCACCCATGCTGGTCCAACTGCGGCCGTCGAACGGGGCCCTTCCATTCTCTCTACCTCCCTTTAAGTGTGGCCTGGTTTGGTCCCTACCTGCGCACATGTAATATTCCGTCAAAGCTCGCTCGTTCCTCTCTTCATAGGGCGGCTTAGTTGATCCTCGATCGCACGCGTTGGACTAAAGCCTAACTCAAGTCTTCACCCGTATTCAGCGAGGCGGCTGGTGTGGTCTCCACTGCGCGCGTCCCATCGGAAGGCCAAGGCTCAGGTTGAGGTTGAGGGTCGAAAAGAGGCCGAGTCGGATTGATCGCAGCTCAGCCTGAGCCTCAACCTTAACCTTCTTCTGTAAGCAAGGCCGCGCGTTGCACGAGCAGGAGGACGACCAGGCTGCCCATCCCATCCTCTGAGTCCGCGTGTCGCAACGTGCCAGTATCATTGAACTATTCAAGCCCACATTAAACGGCTTGACTCTCGTACTCATTGCGCCCAGGGTGATATTGTCCGGTGTGAAGCTCCGCTGACTGCCTTATCTCTTGCGCTTCCTGATCCTTCCCGGCGTGACCGATTCCTCAGTCTCCGCCGCTCCGATGCCAGAGTCTCTCTGAACGACGGCTTGTCTGGTCTCATGGTCTGCTGATGGAGGCGGCCAGGACGCTGGCCCTGCTCCAGAGGACTGTTCGACCTACATCCGCCTTCCATAGAGAGGAGTGACGCATGCTCTCCCATGCCGTGATGTTCCTGGTCGTCGGCTTGATGGTCGGGGCCTTGAATCTCGCCGGGGTGCCTTCGGTCGCGGTCCAGATTCCCTGGAATCTGTTCTTGATCGGGACCCTGTTGGTCTCGATCTATGTGGTCGCGGGGCGCACCGTTCAGGTGGCGTGGCTGGGGGCTGTCCGGTTGTCCGACGGTTTCCGGCGTGATGACCTGGTCCCAACCTAAATCTGTACACAAGGAGGACGATCCGATGAACGCTGATCAACTCAAGGGGAAATGGACGCAGTTCAAAGGCGAACTGAAACAGAAGTATGGCAAGTTTACCGATGATGACTTAACGCAGATCGAAGGCAATTACGACAAGTTCGTCGGCAAAGTTCAGGAGCGGTATGGCGATAGAAAGGATGAACTCATGAAGTGGGCGAACCGTGGCATCAGAAGGCGGCGCCGGAAGCCATAGGGAAAAAGCCGCGCTGACGGGAAGTCATCAAGAAGAGAGAGATGGATAACCGAGAATTTCACATTTCAGTTAAGGAGAAGATTCATGAACACACGCTATGTCCTGACACTCTGCACGGCTCTGGTTGTCGGTGGGGCACTCATCGCCGGATCGGCGAACGCGCTTGGCAAGGCCGACGAGAAGACGCCGATCAATGACTCGTGGCTGACGTCGAAGACCAAGATTGCGCTGTTTGCCGATGCGCGGGTCAAAGGGAGTGAAATCAATGTCGAGACCACACAGGGCGTGGTGATCATCCGTGGCAAGGTGGATACCGACTCGGCGAAGCAGGCGGCGGAAGGGATTGCCAAAGGGATCGACGGCGTCAAGAGTGTGAAGAACGAATTGCAAGTGGTGGCCCCGGCCAAACGCGAGGCGGTGGAAGAGAAGGATGAGGCGATTACGACAGGGTCAAGGAGCAGATTGCAAAAGACGCCTCTCTGAAGAAAGCGGGTATCCATGCCCAGACGAATGCGGGCGTGGTCTCACTCAGCGGCGAGGTGCCGGACCTCATGACCAGTGCCCAGGCGTCTTGGACTGCCTGGCAGGTCCCCGGCGTGAAGTCGGTGAAGAACGATCTCACGGTGAAAGAGAAGGCCTAAGGTCTTACTCGCACGATACGCGAGCTCTCCGTCCGTCGATATCCGACCATCGTGGTGTCGGCGGACGACGGAGCCGCGCACTTAGTCAACCCTTCATAATACGGCAGCATGAGGAGGTACATGATGATCAAGCAAGCTGGTTCAAATCCCGCAACGCCGACCATGTCGGCCGGCACGCCCAAGGACAGTGCAACCGGTCAGAAGGCCGGTCAAACTGAACGGGCATCGAAGGGGGCTCAAGCTCAAGACCTGATCGCGCGGCGCGCCTACGAGCTGTATGAGCAACGAGACCGGCAGGAAGGCCGGGCCTTGGAGGACTGGTTGAACGCAGAACGGCAAGTGGTTGGCGCAGCAAGCCATTCGTGAAACGGACCATGACGGTCCTGAACGTTCACTACTTTGACGATAAGGAGATGAAGCCATGAACACACTGATGCGGTGGGACCCTATCAGCAGAACTCGATGGAATCCTTTCAAGGAGCGGGATGATTTGGAAAGCCGGTTGGCGACGATGTTTGCAGCTCGGGAGGCGACCGGGAATGGAGGGAAGGAAGCCCTGACTGTGGCCCAGTGGTCGCCACTGGTGGACATTACAGAGGATGAGAAGGAATACCTCATTAAGGCCGAGTTGCCGGACATGAAGAAAGAGGATGTACGACTTACGGTGGAGAACGAAGTCCTGGCGATTTCCGGCGAACGGAAATTCGAGAAGGAAGAAAAGGGGAAGAAATATCACCGGGTCGAACGCGCCTATGGGAGCTTCGTGCGCAGCTTTTCCCTTCCGGAGGACGCGGATGGAAGCAAGGTGTCTGCCGACTTCAAGGACGGGATGCTCCAAGTACACCTCCCGAAATCCCAGAAGGCGAAGCCGAAAGCTATCGAGATCAAGGTAGGCTAGTGCTGCGCTGACCGAATGATGAGGGGCGTCAGGGAAGGTGTTCTCACGCCGCTGCGACGATGGAATCTTCCTGACGCTCCGCACCCTCACACCGCTTCCGTTTCACGAACGGGACGAAATACTGGGGTCATTGCTTGACCGTGCACCTCACCCCTTTGCCGAACAAACCAGAAAGACGTCACAGAGTCCTCCTGACAATCCTCTCAGACAGTTCTCTCACCCTATCGGTCCGTTCATGAACAATAGAGGCTGTGTGGCGGTGGCACCTATGAGATTGGGACAAGGAAAGAGTGATCCTATGCTGCGAAGGAATCGCTGGTGGCTCATCCTCGTACTGATCCTCCCGATGGCAATCAGCGGATGCAACACGAACAGACAAGCCTCAGAACCCTCGTTAACTGACAACGGCCGCTTTATGGATCTGTGGGGCATCTATACCCACTGCTCCCAAAGCGAAGACCTTGACGCGATGCGTGTCGATGCACAACGATTGCGCCTCGCCGTAGACGTGATGGACCCCGCCGCAGATCCGATACCTCCTGAGAGTGAGGAGCGGGCATTCATGGGACCGACCGTCCGCCTCTCGGCGGATCCAGCCGCGATGGCTGCTGCCTGTACCCTTCGTGCGGGTCAGGTTGCGCAGGGAATGGGGCGTCTGTACGTTGCACGAGAGATGTTTCAGATGATCGTCACAAACTTTCCCCAACCACGCTATCGCTATTACGCGGCTCAAGCCCGGGAGGGTCTCGAGCGACTGGACGCTGCGAGATCCGGCTGGTTCCAACAGCAGACGGCTACCTAGAGGCGTTGCTCACTGGGCGCTATGAAGGACCTGCCCCCTGTGGTTGTACCTGCCGCGATGTGAGTCAGGCGTAGCAAAGAAAAGGTACCGGGAGTCATTTCTTGCCGTGCATGCCCTCGGCGCGGGGTTTGTACTATACTCTGTCCATGCCTGTTCGTTCCGATCTCTCCTTCATCGATTCGCTCACCGGTGAGCAGCGCCAGATCTTCTATGAGCGCCATCGGTTCCTCGCGATTCTGATGATCCTGATCGTGCCTCTCTTCCCGTTCACCGGGCTCTATCAGGATGCTGAATAAGTCCGCCAGCGGCGTTCTCGCATCGTTCAGATCCTCAACGTACCGAATAGTGCCTCTCGGATATCGGAATCACTGGAAGGATTTTTCCGTTCGCCAAGATCCGTTCAAAGGGCGAACGGCCCACACGTAGTGCGGTTTGTGCCTGCTCGGTCCTTCACTCGCTGCGGCCTTGTTTAGGACAAGGCGCGTCTTGGCGCGCCAGGGTTGGGTGGGTTGAGAAGGTCGCCTTTTTGAGCATCCTGAGGTTATTCTGGCCCCAATACGCCCCAATACCATGCGGAATATTTTAGCTGTGTGTTCCGTATACACCGAGTTTTTCCACAGCCTGCTATGTGATCGGGTTGTTCGGGGCGATGCTCGGCGCGCTGCTGTCCGTGGCGGGCTATTACCTGACACCCTACATTTGGCTCAGGATCGTTGGCTGACGGCCGCGTTGTCGTCATGAAAATAAGACAGGTTCGAGGTAGGAAAAGGTCTCAGAAATATAATCGCTTCAATGGCAGAGCCAGAGGTCGCTGTGGAATCTTACACGGCGAAACGAAGGAGGCCCATGTTTAGGAGCTGTGTCGTATCTCGGTAGTGGCGTATGTCACGCTGGCGGGCTGTGCTGCGACGAAGCATGCGAGGTGTGTGGAACCGTCGGGCTTTCTGCTAGATCTCCATCCTTAGATGCGTGAGGGCAAAGGAGATGAGGCTCTCAGGGATCGGGAGTTTTTGCTTAGGCTTCTTCGCCGCTAGTGAAACGCCTCTTTTCAGACTTGTAAGACGAGGGCCATGTGATGAGAGTCACTGCCTACTCTTTGACGACAAAATGTACGCTCCTGTTCTTCTGCATACAGTCGTCACTGTGCTGGAAACAGACGGGACGATCCTTTCCATAGCTCGTCGTCTTGAGATCGACCGAAAGCCCTAAGTCCTCAAGATACAACTTCACATTCCGGGCACGAAGGTCACCCAATATGATGTTATAGGCGGCGGTTCCCGCTTCGTCGCCACGGCCTTCGAGAAGCAGACGCGTGACACCATCCTTCTGGAGCCGCTTCGCGTTGGCCTCCAATACGAACAGCGCATCCGCCCGGAGAGAGGCTCGATCAAAGTCGAAGAGTGCATCCATCAATGACCCTCTCGGTAGCCCGGTCGCATTACGGGCAGACAACTCCGCTTGCATGGACGGTCTTGTGCGTGAGGTCGGCACCCCGAACTCTGGTGGTGGAATGTGTTTGATCACCGGCTCGTCGATCCGTTCCGTCCGGGCCATTTGCTCATCACCAGCTCCAGATCCAGACTGGGTGGCACAGGCCTGCACAAGCAAGGAAGCCACGGCCAGCATTCCCATTAGAACGAACTCTGGTGCTTTTCGCATACGCTCTCCTTCTCCAGTTGATGAAGTTTCATGAGATAAGCAAAGGGAGTGCCATCGAACCCCTCAATAGAGCCCGGAGGAGGCGGGCGTAGGCCTGGGTAGAACTGTGCATATCATCAGCGCTTTTTCGATCGGCTCGCACGTCGGTGAGATGAATGAAAGGAGGAATGAGAAAAGACCGTCCGACTTTGCCTATTTCAGGGCCGCCGCCCTGCGGGGTTTGTACATAAATTGCCATCTTTGTCTCCGCTAGAAAGATGTCCTTATCTGCGCACACGAAGATACGTCACCATAACCTCCTTCTGTAGGTGAGACCGCGCGTTGCGCGAGCACAGAAGATCATCAGGCTCCATCCCACTCTCTGTTCCGCGAGCAGGAGGACGACCAGACTGCCCATCCCATCCTTCCGCTTGCGCTGATCTCCAGACGGGGAGTAGGCTGGCGGTGGGAAAGAAAGGTTGAGGCGGTGAGAGGCCTGAGGTTGGAGGGTTGAAGGAGAGAGGGGATAGAAGAAGGTTGAGTTCGGAGGCTTGTCATGTGGCTCGTGATACTGCTTCTCCTGAGTACCTCCCCGGCTTGGGCCGAACCAGGCTTCGACGAGAAATACGAGCGCGAGTATAATATCTTCAACCCGCTCAATCAGTACCGTGGGGATAATCCCCTGAATCCGATCAACTCGGTCGATCCCAAGAATCCGTTCAACCCCATTAACAGCGTCGATCCCGGCAATCCCGCGAATCCGATCAATCGCATCAACCCGAACAACCCCTTTAATCCTCTCAACGAAATCAACCCCGACAATCCGCTCAACCCGATCAATCGCTCTAACCCCGGCACGCCATTTAAGCCATTGCGCTAGGTGAAGCCATCGCAGGCTTCGACCTTCTCGCCTTGCTCCCTCCCCATGGACGGCTTAGCGTTTTCACGTTTGAGAACGCTCGTTCAGTGTTGAAGAGCCAGAATCCAGATCTTGAATACGGATGATCGACTGAGCTGCTGGCGTGACATTCAGGGTCGAATGGCTCGCTGCGGCGCGCAGGATTATGGCGGCGTTCCGATCGCCCGGACGTACTGTCTCAGTGTAACCATGAACTTCGTGAAACACTTCGGACAGTAGGTGTGCGTGAGAGGGAAATCGGCCAGCTTCACGCCATGGGTCTGCCGATACGTCCGCTGCGTGACCCAGTGCTCACGATCCGCAGAAGTTCCGGTCTCCTCTCGAATGTGTCCGCAGATACAACAGACGTGGAGCAGCTTCGGTGCGATGAACGGCTCTCTCAACGGAGCGGAAGGTGCCTTACGAGTGGTCTGAGCGACCAGTTTTCCATGAGACATACGCCACCTCCTTCATTCACCCGCCAGACAGGACACAGCAACGCGGCGATGTGTTGAGCCCTATGAGGAGTACTCGTATTAAGTGTATCGAACAATTTACTAGCGTCAAATACTAATAGAAAAAATACAAAGTGGTCAGGCGTCTTTTCTTCAGGTCTGAAATGATCCCTGCAAGCTGGCTTAACTCTCTCCTTTGGAATGGCACCCTTGCAGGTCTAACCGCGGCCGTCGAACGAGGCCCTTTCAATTCTCTCTACCTCTCTTTTGAGGAGTGGCCAAGGCTGCCCTTTACTGCGCGCATCGGACGATATACATGCTCCCTCCAAGCTTGCTCGTTTCTCTCTCCTGGAATGGCGCCCGTGTTGATCCCACTGCGGCCGTCGAACGAGCACATTCTCATCGTGCGCGTTCCGGGAGCAAGGGATCGGCACGGGTGTCATTCCATCCCTTTTTATCGTGGGGGTTCCGTGAGCAAAGGGGACCTGTCAGGCTACACTCCGCATCCTCCTATTGCAGCAGAGAAAGGTTGTGATTTATAATTTAGCGTGGATTCAGCTCAAAAAGACCACGTTCCAGAAGCACAACAATTCTCGCGTTGCCACCTTTCACCGATGGGAGGTCGTCATGCCACAAAAACAATACAAACAACTCGGCTGTCTGGACGTAGACCCCAAGGGAGGTTGTGCTTTTCAGGTGCGGGCTGAGACGGAGGATGAGGTGATGCGGTTAGCAGGCGAACACGCAAAGGTGGCGCATAAGGCGCCCTCCCTTCCGCCTGAGATGGCTGCTAAGGTCAAAGCCGCCGTCAAGACGGTCACGGTGAATGTCTGATACCGTTGAAATTCAGATGTTGGTGCGAGGCCCGACAGACCGCCGCCAAGGTGGCGCGCTTCTGATGGGAGGCACTTGCACGCGGCAGGAGCTACGCCATCCCGGACGTCGCTAATTATCTGAGCGCACAGGCGCAGTGGCTCGTCTCTGGTCAATTCGTGACCCGCATGGCTGCGAAAATGCTCCGCCCGTCCGCCTAACCAGCAGCAGCCTTGCCCTTCCCCTATCTACCAGGGAGAGGGTTATCTCTTTTCCTGTGTGTCGTGTCTTACCCCTCACCCTCCTAACTGGAAGCTGGCTTCAGGGATCCTACCATTGACGTCCCCACGGAGGCCCTAGCCTTGCGACTGCCAATCGAGGCACTGTCGGAGGCAGGAATAGGTGTCAGAAACCATACTCGCTTCTTTTACAATCCACCTCATCCGGCTTTAGCCATTGAAACGTAACAACAAGGAATACACGGTGAAAAAGTCCCTTCCCTTGTCCAAGGCCTATCGCCTGCTCGAGCCGGGGCCGGTCGTGTTGGTCACCACCGCCGGCAAGGGGAAGGCCAACATCATGGCCATGTCGTGGCACATGATGATCGAATTCGAGCCGCCGCTCGTGGGTTGCGTGATCAGCAACCGGAACCACACGTTCACCATGGTGAAGGCGACCAAGGAATGCGTGATCAACATCCCGACGGTAGAACTGGCGGCACAGGTCGTGGGCTGCGGAAACACCTCGGGGCGCAGGGTCGACAAGTTCAAGAGGTTTCGCCTGACGCCGGTGGCCGGCTCCTTCGTCAAGGCGCCGCTCATCCGCGAATGCTATGCCAATCTCGAATGTAAGGTCGTCGATACGAAGATGGCGGCGAAATACAACGTGTTTATCCTCGAGGTGCTCAAGGCGTGGATCGACCCCTCAAAGAAACACCCTCGGACGATTCATCATTGCGGGAAAGGCGTCTTCATGGTGGCCGGCAGAACGATCACCTTGCCCTTCCAAGATGAAATAGCAGCCTGCGCAATCAGTACCCGGCCGATAATCCGTTGAAACCCCTCAATCAGTACGATCCCGGCAACCCTGAACCGTGAAGGGATTTTTCCGCTGGCAGCAATCACGATACAACGATACTGAGCCGGTGCCCACCGCGTGCATCTCAGGAGTACCTGTCATAAAATTGACGGGGAGGATTCTCCAAGCAGACCTAGACTATACCAAGGCGAGACGAGCGTATGCGCGCATGGCTCATGGATTCAATGGATGGCGTCGGAGCCCTACGGTTCGGCGAGGTGGCGGATCCTCAGCCGGACTCAGGCCAGGTGCTTCTAAGAATGAAACTCGCCGCACTGAATCCCGCGGATGCCTTTCTGGCACAAGGGCAGTACCCAGCTCATCCGCCACTGCCCCATATTCTCGGGCGTGATGGGGTGGGCGACGTGGTGGCGGTGGGGCCTGGCATGTCCCCTATCGGGGTGGGCGAGACGGTGGGTATCCTGCGCTGCGACGTGGGAGTGGGCCGGTGGGGAACGCTGGCAGAGAAAGTGGTGGTGCCCATGGACAGTGTCACCCGAGTTCCCCGTGGCTGGTCCATCGAAGAGATGGCCGGCGCCCCCCTGGTCTTTTTGACTGCCTGGCAGGCGCTGACGCAGTGGAGCACCCCTCCAGCGCCGCCACCGGCGGGTGGCGTCCTTCTCGTGACTGGCGCGTCAGGCGGTGTCGGCGTGGCATCCGTGCAGCTTGGGAAATCGATGGGGCTTACCGTGGTGGCCTTGTCACGCAGTGAGGAGAAGCGCGCCAAGTTGAAGACCCTCGGGGCTGATGTCGTGTGTGATCCGGTGGATAGAAACCTCGAGAACGATGTGAAGGCCGCAATCAGTCCGAAGCGAGTGGACTTGGTCGTCGATAGCGTGGGAGGTGCGCTGTTGACTCCGGTGATCGGCCTGCTTGGCTATGGCGGCCGGATTAGCGTGGTGGGCAGGAGCGGGGGGATCGTGCCGGAGTTCAACACGGCGAGCTTGTTGTTCCGCCGCATTCGGATGGGCGGGGTGTCGGTGGGGGACTCTTCCGCACAGGCCGCGCAGGCGGCATGGCAGGAGATCGTTGATCGACTGGATGCCATGGGCCAGCGGCCACAGGTGGACAGCATCGTCCCTTTCGAAGGAGTGAGGCGAGGATTCATGCGATTGGACGAGGGGCCTATGGGAAAAGTGCTGGTCCGTGTGGCTGGCTAAGGTCGTCTGGCTATTCACTGGACTTTGACGTCACGCATACGGAATGTGATCGACAGACCAGTCGTCCGGAAAGCCAGTAACGTTACAGAAAAGGTACCGGGAGTCTTTTCGGTCCGGTGGTCATTCTCCCGCACCTTTCGTCCCGCACCGCTGACGGTGTAAACTCAGCTCGTTGTCTCCTGCCTTCGTACCTGAGGTGCCATGCGCGCCATTCAGCGTTTCGGCAAACAGCTCCAGCGACTTCGAACCAACCGTGGTCTCACGCAGGAACAACTCGCGGTGAAGGCGGGGCTGGTCCGCGTCTATGTGACCAAGCTGGAGCAGGGGGAGCACGACCCGACGCTGAGTATGCTGGTGCGATTGGCGAAGGCGCTGAAGGTCCCGGTGACCGCCTTGTTAGGAGAGAGTGTGAGTGCGAGCCAGTGGTGGCAGGTGGGGGAGGATCGCTTTGCCACGCGACAGGAGGCCGAGGATCACGCCCATGCCATCAGCGAAATGTTTATCGCCCGTTATCAGAACAAGCCGGGAGGCCCCGTGCGTCGTCTCCTCCCGGTGCGCGAGACGAAATCGTGACCTGACCTGGGCCATTCTCCGTTTCTTGAGGCACCTGCCAGCAAGCTCAGACCGGTCGGAAACAGCACTCCGGGAGCTGAGATTGGCATGGGGACAATCAATTCGTACGCCCCTGCACGTGAGGGCCCCTCGATTAGGGAGAAGCGAACCCTCGATGAAGGCTAAGGAGGGAGTAATCAACATCCTGAATAAGATTCTGACGGTCGACCTGATGGCCATCAATCAATATTTTGTTCATGCAAAGATGTGTGAGCATTGGGGCTACGAACGGCTGCACCACACAGTCCGCGAGCGCAGCATCGATGAGATGAAGGATGCCGACACACTCATTGGCCATATTCTCTATTTGGAGGACATCCCCAAGGTGCACCCTATGACCACCGTGCATCTGGGAGAGACGGTTCCCCAGCAACTTCAGCTCGATCTCAAGGCTGAGCAGGAGATGCTCACGCTGCTAAGTGAAGGGGTGCTGCACTGTAGCAAGGTCGCGGACTTCACGACCCGTCACATGCTTGAAGACATGGCAAAGGATGTCGACGCGCATATCGATTGGATTGAAACGCAGATGGAAACCATCAAGCAGGTTGGCCTCGAGAACTATCTCGCCGAGCAGACCAAGAAAGACAGCTAGTATGCTGGAACAACAACGGGGACATTCTACAGTTCTGGAGGCGTCTGCCTACCGCTTGCGGCAAATCCCAGTTTGGGCTTAGGCTCTTCTCACGTGAGAGATGAAACAGTGTCAGGAACAGTTTGCAGGAGTGTGCATCGGTGACCAGCTTGCGCTGATCTTCATACGGGTAGCAGGCGACGTTATACGCTGCTCGCGGCAGCACAACCAATCTTGAAACGGTTCCCCCAGCACTTTGGACTAGATTCGACCATGAGCCGAACTCTTCCTGGTCCAGTCGTCGTCGGTGTGGATGTCGGTGGTCCGAAGAAGGGCTTTCACACCGTCGCGCTTCGCGAAGGACAATTCTTAGAGAAGTTCGCCACGCACGATGCTGCGGAAGTGGTCGCATGGTGCGGGGATATCGACGCATCCGTCGTTGGGATTGATGCCCCCTGTTGTTGGAGCCGCACTGGCCGGGCGAGATCCTGCGAGCGCGAAATGGCCGACGAGGGCCTCCACGCCTTCGCCACGCCGAACCGAGCGGTAGGGGAGCTCAATCCATTTTTTGGCTGGATGCGCAACGGGGATGCTTTGTACCGCCGTATCAAGCATCATTACCCGCTGTTCGACGGGACACTTTCGACGTCCAGGCCGGTCTGTTTCGAGACCTTTCCTCATGCGGTGGCATATGCTCTGGCTGGAAAGATTCTGTCTGCCAAGCACAAGCGTGTTGACCGTCCAAGACTGCTTCGCGAAGCAGGGCTCTCCACGGAATCGCTCACCAACATCGACATGGTGGATGCGGCCCTCTGTGCCCTGACAGCCCATCACTTCCTGGCCGGGACGTTCAAGACCTACGGCGACTTCGCCGAAGGCTTCATCCTTGTGCCGAAGACATAGCGTTGGCAGAAACTTGGTGACCGACTCGGATTGAGCGGTCTGCGATTTGCTCTCATGCGGTCCGCCAAGAGCACTCAGGATCAAGGAGGTCCCATGCCCATTGCGACTGCGTTAGCCTTCTCCATGCTGTTGCTCGCCTTGGCCGGCTGCGCGGCCTCCAGCCCTCCTTCCGCTGCGAAACAGGAGACGGGCAAAAAAGCCTCCACCAAGAAACCCATCAAACATGATGAGGAGAAGGCGATGAATGAGGAAAGCCAGAATGCAATTATGGATCGTTAGCCTTTAGAGGAGTGACCGAGGCGGCCATTTACTGTCGCACGTCAACGAGCCACCGTTTCATCGTCGGGGGTTCCGCGAGCACAGGAGACCATCTGGCTACTCCTGCCAAGCTCCTCCACTTGATGCTGCAGCCAATACTCGCCTTCTGTTTCCCATCGACCGGCTTCCCGGCGAGCACCGCATCGATCGCGGCACGCAGATCGCGGCCGGTGACCGGCTTGTTGCTGCCTGGGCGACTGTCGTCGAGCTGTCCGCGGTAGACGAGCCGCCTATCCCGGTCGAAGAGATAGAAGTCGGGGGTGCAGGCCGCCCGATAGGCCTTCGCCACGTCCTGGGTCTCGTCGAAACACAAGGGAAAGGTGAAGGCGAGGCGCTCGGCCATTTGTTTGAGCCGCGGCGGCGCGTCATCCGGATACTCCACCGGATCGTTGCTGCTGATGCCGATGATGCCAAGCCCTGTGTCTGTATAATCCCGCCCGATCTTCGCGAGCTCCTGCTCGACGTGCACGACATAGGGGCAGTGGCGACAGATGAACATGACCAGTAAGGCGGTCTTGCCGGCGAATGAGTCGAGCGAGTAAGTCCGACCGCTTACGACGTCGCGCAACGCAAACGCGGGAGCGGACGTTCCGAGCGGGAGCATGACGGATGTCATGGCCATGGTACCACCTTCGCGATCCTTTCTTGGACCACTCTAGAAGATGCCGCATCGTGATCGCTTCGTCAAGAGGCGCGCCGGCGTCCTGTGTCGCTTCAGCGAGGCTCCCTCTCTCAGTCACCGTCTCCCTGAAAGTACTGGTGATAGCGCTCGATCACCGAGACCTGCTGGTCGTTTCGTGCAAGGCGTTCCCACTCATCTCCCACGCCGACTTCACCTTCGCGCAGGACGGCCAGATAAAAACCGCAGCGACCGCTCGCATGAAAACGTTTCGGCATGTCAGGACGCGCGAATCGTATACCGAGTTTGTAGCAAGGTAGACGCGGCTGCGTCACCTCGACCACTGCTTCCCCGATGCGGAACTGATCGCCGATGTGGACGGACGATTCGTCCATCCCCTCTGTGGTAAAGTTCTCGCCGAACATTCCGAACGGCAGGACCATGTCGGGAAATTCTGCCTGCCAGATCGGATAATGTTCGGAGGGATAGACATACACCGCCTTATCCCGTCCGCCGTGAACGGTCAGGTCTGCTTGCTGGTCGCCATCGAGATTGAACCGATGTAACATGATGCGGCCGTCCACCGGCTCTTTATAGATACCGGTGGATACAGGCTTTCCGTGCCACCACACCGTACGTGGACGTCCGACTTGCACTGATACGAGTTTCATCTCATCCCCCTCCTGATGAACAGGAGCGCTATTCATATTCGTGACGCGGACGGCCTGCTCGGCTTATCACGAGCGTACCGTCATGTCATCGCTCGAGTCCAGGCCAATTCCGACAGAGTGTCCCTAACAGGCGGAGAACGACCTGGCTGCGCAGTCGCTGAGCGCGCGGCTGTCCCACGTTGCGCCTCCCACCTTCGAGGCATAAAATGTGACCATGCCCTCTTGGAATCGTGAACTGCTCATGGGCTGGTTGGTTCAGCACCTGGCTCTCGGCCTTCTGTTCTGCTCACTCCCTGCATGTTTCTCTGCCAGCTATGTTCCGCAACCCGTCCTCCAGCGGGGCGACCGTGCCTCGCTGACCGGAGACTCGACCGCCTCGCAGGATCTTCGCACCTGTCAGACCGATGTGCGCGCGGCGGCGCCGGTGAGCATCCAGCCCCGGTGGCTTCCGCCCCTCGGCGCGCCGGGAAATGGCGTGGTGCTCGGGACGGTCGAATCGCCGCATCCTGTCTGGCCGTCACGCGAGGCCTATCGACAGGCGATCGAGGCTTGTCTGACGGCACGCGGCTATGAAATCCACGGCTGGCAGTAGCCTTCACACCTCTCATCGTTCCAATGGTCACGTCTCCCTCGCTGAACGGCCTATCTGACCATCCTGGGCTGACCCGGAGGCCTTTGTCGCTGCGTTCAAGCAGCGCTCGAGGACATTGAAGAGGGGGAGTGTGTACAATATCTCATTGGCGTGCGTAACAAAGGATCTTGCTTATGCAATACGTTCATCTCGGTCGGTCGGGAGTGAAAGTCAGCCGACTCTGTCTCGGCACCATGAACTTCGGGCCGCACACGAGCGAGGCGGACAGTTTCGCCATCATGGATCGGGCGCTGGAATTGGGCATCAACTATTTCGACACGGCGAATGTCTATGGCTGGAAGGTAGGCGAGGGGTTGACGGAGCAGATCGTGGGCCGCTGGCTCGCGCAGGGAGGGGGACGGCGAGGGAAAGTCGTCCTGGCGACGAAAGTGTTCGGCAAGATGGGCGAGTGGCCGAATCAGGCTCGCTTGTCGGCGCTGCACATCAAGCGGGCCTGCGAGGACAGCCTGCGGCGCCTACAGACGGACTGCATCGACCTCTATCAGATGCATCACGTCGATCGGGAGACGCCGTGGGAGGAAATCTGGCAGGCGATGGAGCAGTTGGTCCGGGAAGGCAAGGTACTCTACGTCGGCAGCAGTAATTTCGCCGGCTGGCACCTGGCCCAGGCGCAAGAATTGGCGCGCAGCCGCCACTTCCTCGGCCTCGTGTCGGAGCAGAGTCTCTATAATTTGAGCGAGCGGACGATCGAGTTGGAAGTGATTCCGGCCTGCGAAGCCTATGGCATCGGCCTGATCCCCTGGAGTCCGCTCGCGCGCGGGCTATTGGCCGGGGCATTAGAACCGGCGAAGGTCGGCCGACGCGCGGACGAGGATCTGAAGAAGGATGTCGAAAAGAATCGTCCCAAGCTGGAAGCCTATGACGCGCTGTGCACACAACTTGGCGAGCGCCCGGCCGATGTGGCGCTCGCCTGGCTGCTGCATCAAAAGGCCGTCACGTCGCCGATTATCGGACCGCGCACGATGGAGCAATTGAACGGCACGATGCGTGTCCTGAGTCTCACGTTGAGCCAGGAAACACTGAAACGGCTCGACGACATCTTCCCCGGCCCGGGCGGGCCTGCACCTGAAGCCTACGCCTGGTGACAACGGCCCAACTTGCCACGAACTGCGAACGTTGCGCGACCACAGGAAACCGTCTAGCCTGGCTTCTCATGCTCCTTCCAAGCTCGCTCGTTATTTCTCAGGGTGGGGCCTGATTGATCTCCCCCTGCGCGCGTCCAGCGAGGGCCTTCTGCGAGGTAATCGGTGCGTCTTGGCGCACCGGGGGTGGGCGGGTGAGAACGTACGCGTTGCGCGAGTACAGGAGATCAATAGGCCCCGTCCCACTGGATTGCATCCGTTTGCTGGTGGGGGTTAGGCTATTTTCAATCTGAAGTTTCCTATGGGAGGTCGGTATGTGGCCTCTGGTGCTGCTCTTCCTTCTGTTCTCCGTCGCCTCCGGCTTTGCCGAATCCGGCTTCCCTGAGAAATACGAACGCGACTCCAGCTTCTTTAATCCAGCCAAGCTGTTTCCGCCGGACAATCCGCTGAACCCAGCACAGAAGTACCCCGCGCCTGATAATACCCCCAACCCCGGGTATCGTTACGATCCGAACAACCCCACCAATCCAGCGAATCGGTACATTCCGAGCAACCCGTTCAATCCCGCGAATGAATACAATCCGCAGAATCCGATGAACCCGGCCAATCGCTATGACCCCGGCACGCCCTTCCGACCGCTGAACCGCTCGCACTGAACTCGGCTGAGAGAGAAAACCCGCGACAGTCTATTTTTCTCGTGTGGAATGAGGGGCGCGGGTGAAGAGAGTGAAGTGAGCTGGCCCGGCTGTCCTCCCCCGCGCGCAGCGAGCGACCACCGCACCTTATTTATTTATTTATATATTTTTTTTTTTTAATTTTTTTTTTTACTTTTTTATTTTTTTCTACTTAAATTTCATATTATTTGCGTAACAAAGATCTTCTATGCAATACGTTCATCTCGGTCGGTCGAGTGAAAGTCAGCCGCTCTGTCTGCACCATGAATAAATAATATATATATCTATTATAATATTAACAATTATTAATACATAAAGATCGTGGCCGCTGGCTCGCGCAGGAGGGGGACGGCGAGGGAAAGTCATCCTGCGACGAAAGTGTTCGCAAGATGGCGAGTGGCCGAATCAGCTCGCTTGTCGCCCTGCATATCAAACGGCCTGCGAGGACAGCCTGCGGCGCCTGCAGACGACTGCATCGACCTCTATCAGATGCATCACGTTGATCGGGAGACGCCTGGGAGGAAATCTGGCAGGCGATGGAGCAGTTGGTCCGGAAGGCAAGGTACTCTACGTCGGCAGCAGCAATTTCGCCGGCTGGCACTTGGCTCAGGCGCAAGAATTGGCGCGCAGCCGCCACTTCCTCGGCCTCGTGTCGGAGCAGAGTCTCTATAATTTGAGCGAGCGGACGATCGAGTTGGAAGTGATTCCGGCCTGCGAAGCCTATGGCATCGGCCTGATCCCCTGGAGTCCGCTCGCGCGCGGGCTCTTGGCCGGGGCATTAAAACCGGCGAAGGTCGGCCGACGCGCGGACGAGGATCTGAAGAAGGATGTCGAAAAAAATCGTCCCAAGCTGGAAGCCTATGACGCGCTGTGCACACAACTCGGCGAGCGCCCGGCCGATGTGGCGCTCGCCTGGCTGCTGCATCAAAAGGCCGTCACGTCGCCGATTATCGGACCGCGCACGATGGAGCAATTGAACGGCACGATGCGCGTCCTGAGTCTCACGTTGAGCCAGGAAACACTGAAACGGCTCGACGAGATCTTCCCCGGCCCCGGCGGTCCTGCACCAGAAGCCTACGCCTGGTGACAACGGCCCAACTTGCCACGAACTGCGGTTGCGCGACCGCGTTGCTCAGCCACAGTGAGATCAATTCAGGCCCCATCCCGCTTCCCGGCTTGCATCCGTTTGCCGGTGGGGGTTAGGCTATTTTCATTCTGAAGTTTCCTATGGGAGGTCGGCATGTGGCCTCTGGTGCTGCTCTTCCTTCTGTTCTCCGTCGCCTCCAGCTTTGCCGAATCCGGCTTCCCTGAGCAATACGAACGCGACTCCAACTTCTTTAATCCAGCCAAGCTGTTTCCGCCGGACAATCCGCTGAACCCAGCACAGAAGTACCCCGCGCCTGATAATACCCCCAACCCCGGGTACCGTTACGATCCGAACAACCCCACCAATCCAGCGAATCGGTACATTCCGAGCAACCCGTTCAATCCCGCGAATGAATACAATCCGCAGAATCCGATGAACCCGGCCAATCGCTATGACCCCGGCACGCCCTTCCGACCGCTGAACCGCTCGCGCTGAACTCGGCTGCGAGAGAAAACCCGCGACAGTCTATTTTTCTCGTTTGGAATGAGGAGCGCGGGTGAAGAGAGTGAAGTGAGTGGCCCGGCTGTCCTCCCCCCGCGCAGCGAGCGACCACCGCACTCTATCTCCTGCCTTGAAGGCGACGAGATGGTCTTCCCCTGCGCGTGTCCATTTGTACCTTCTTCTAGTCCAATACCCGACCCAGCAAGGGTGAGGAGCTTTTGACTGCGCGTCGAGCGAGGTACAGATGCTCCCTCCAAGCTTGCTCGTTATCTCGCAGGGATGGGGGCTGATCGATCTCCTATTGCGCGCGTCCAACGAGGGGAGTCCGCGACCGCGCGTTGCGCGAGCACAGGAGACCAACAGGCCCCGTCCCACTCTCGCTCCGGGAGCAAAGAAAGCTTCTCACACCCTTGCACTTCATCTTCTCTCTAGGGCCTCCGCGTATAGACGATCTCCATCATCTTCATTTCCTTGCCGCGCTTCTCAGTCATGTACATGTCAAACGTCTGGGTATTACTGTCCACAATCTTCCACACCGCGCGATGCGTCATGTGTCCTCCGCCCGGCTCATCGTGCTGACCCTTCAGCGTGATGGTTTTGCCGTCGGCGCTCGCCGTGCCTTCCATGACAAAGATCCCGGTTCCCATGGTGTCGATCCACGTCGAGACATATCGCTTGCGAAGGTTGTCGTAGGCGGTGATCCCAATTCCATAGTAGGCCTGTCCCATCATGTCGCCGGTGAGTTCCTGCTGGAGAAAGCGCCCGTCCAGCAACATCTTCATTTCAGCAACGCCGGTTGATTCCATTGGAGGCTTGCCTGGCTCCATCCATTCTTTGGTCTTGGTAGTCCAGCTGCCGGTCAGGCTTGCGAACTTCTTGTGCGGTTCACCGGGCGTGCCAAGCTTCTTGTAGACCTCCATCATCGCCTGTTGGTCCATCTGCTTCTCGGGCTTCTTGTCCTTCGCCATCGCGACCGAAACGGTTAGAGCTAGACAAAGACCGGTAAGTGTAAGATGTGCTAAACGCATGGTTCCCTCCTTGTTGAGTTGACAGTGATCATGTTTGTTCTCATCAGGTTCTGCAGGCCGGAATTACCTGCTGCCCGTCACGCTCACGCGTCGACCAGCACCTTGAATCCACCGTAGAGCATACGTTTGGCGTCGAACGGCATCGACTTCGGATCACACATCGCTCTGATGCGCGGGTCCTTTATCACCTTGGCGTTGACGCGATCACGATGCCCCCGCGACTTAAATACGATCCAGGAGAACAGAACGGTCTCGCCTGGCTTGGCCTTGGCCGATCGTAGGAACGGAAGCCCGAACTTGACCTTGAGATCGTCGCCCACGCACTCACGGTATTCGAGCGCGCCGTGCTGACGCCAGATCTTGCCCGCCTTTTCGGCCATACGGCGGTAGGCCGGAATATGCTTCTTCGGGATGGGAATGACGAAGCCATCGACGTAGGGCATGGGCACCATCCTTTCTTACTTTTCACTCACTGCCTTCATATTCGCAAGGCCGGTTTCGAACTGCGGGCCGACCATCTTGTCGGCGTCCATAAAAAGGCTCATGACCTTCGCCATGTAGGGGGTGGGACCATACATGGCCCAGGTGACATATGTGGAGCCGCCGTTGCCCTCTAGGGTGAACTCCGCGATGTTGTGGCCTTCAAACGGTTTGATGAAATCCAGTTTGATCAGGACCTTTGAGGGTGGAGCGATTTCAATGATCTCCATGCGCCCTGTGCCGACTTTGTTGCCGTCCCACTCGTACAGGGCCCCTTGGCCTTGTAAGGGGCCGCTGTAGGTTCGCTTCAGCAGAGGGTCCATTTTCTCCCATGGAGACCAGGCTGCCCAATTGTGGAAATCATTGATCAGCGGGAAAATCTTCTCCGGCTCCGCCTTGATGCTGATCGAGCGCTGGACACGGAACCTGTCCGGCTTGGTCGCGGCATAGATGAGCACCGCAGCGATGAGCAGCACCACGATGAGGGCGATGATCTCGAACATGGATTCCTCCTCTCTGCATTCGGGTGGGAGCCGGGCTTCCAGGGAGGCGCGGCCTTTTACCCATTCGTCGACCGAGGGGGCCTGAAATCGACAGCATCATGCGTCCTCAACGGAATCAGCGCTGTGAGCCGTCGCTCGCGGAGGTACAGGCCAAGCCAGACGAGAATTCCCAACGCGACTTGGACGAAGACCGGCTCGCCGATTCGCAGGTGCGTGACGATCGCGCCACCGATGTAGCCGGTCAGCAGAATCGCACCCGTCACCGCAGTGGCCGGAATGAGGTAGATCGCGACGCAGGAGAACTCCAGAATCCCGAGCGGGACGCGCAGCGACTCCGGGAGTCCCATGTGTGCCATCCCTTCCGTCACCCCGGCCCCGCCCATCAGTTTCATGACCGCGCTCATCGTGAACAGAAGCGCGAGCAGACCAGAGATCACTCGACCGACCCACATCAGCTTGATTTGCATCGCAGTAGCCCTCCTTGCGCCATGAGCGCCAATCCTCCCGGTGCCTCCCTCATGGAGACACCGTCTGAGCTATCGCTTCCCGCCCTTCATGTGCTGTTCGGCTTGCTTGAATATCCGTTCCTCTTGTTCCCTCAGTTCCGGGGTGAGCTCGGCGCCGAAATCCTCCGATTCGAATACTTGCCGAATTTCGATCTCAGATTCCCCCTCATGGGGATTCGGGCAGCGTTTCACCCAGGCGATTGCCTCTTCCTTCGATTTGACTTGCCACAGCCAGTAGCCCGCGATGAGCTCTTTAGTTTCAGTAAACGGCCCATCGATCACGGTGCGCGTCTTTCCTGAGAACTTCACGCGGGCGCCCTTCGAGCTCGGGTGAAGCCCATCGCCAGCCAGGAGTACCCCGGCCTTCACCAGCTCTTCATTGAACTTGCCCATTTCAGTCAACAGTTGCTGACTCGGCATCACGCCGGCTTCCGAGTCCTTGTTGGCCTTCACAATAATCATGAATCGCATGGTGGTCTCTCCTTTGTGCGTGCCGGGTTTGAACCGAGCGGCGAATATTCCTATTGAAATGTCATCGCCGCAGAATCTTAAAGAAATAAAGGTGTCAGGTACCTTCTTCGACCAGCTTTGCGCGAGCACTCCTTTGACTTCTTTTTACCACCTCCCCCACGGGGGTCGCCAGTCCGGGATTCACTGCGCGCATCGAGCAACCAGGCTTCTAAAATGCTCCCTCCAAGCTCGCTCGTTCTCTCTTCGGGATGGGGGCTGATTGATCTCCCACTGCGCGCGACTTTCTCACCCGCCCACCCACTGGCACGCCGAGACGTGCCATTAGCCCGGGCGAGGGTCTTCTGCGAACGCGCGTTGCACGAGCACAGAAGATCATCAGGCTCCATCCCCCCCGCATTTTGAGATGCGGTATTGATGCTCCAAGCTTTTAATGGGTCCAGATCTCCGCGGGGGTTGCTTTGAAGGGATAGACATGGATCATCCACCCTCCGACTTGTGGAACGAATCGCCCACCAGCGCCCTGGCATTCTGATTCGGTAGCAATGGTTCCCTTGAACCCGAACTGTTTCCGGTTCACGCGGCGCATGTTCTCCTCCGGCGGGAAACAGAGATTGACGTGGGCATGCCACTGCGCGACGCTCAACGGCACGCGCTCATTCAACTGGTCCTCACTCATGTTTCTGGGCGCGGTGTACATCGCCCCTTCAAGCTCGTACCCCTTGTCGGTTTTCTTGTATAAGAGCGCAGTCGGTTCCGCCGGATCAAAGCGAAGCCTCGCCATGAACCGGTGTTGCTTATTCGCAAAGTGGTAATGAGGCTGCTTACGCTCAGGATGAAGCGGTGCATACCCGTCGTCCATGGCCACCCGGTAGTCTTTGTACTTAGCGAGTGCCTGCTGCAGGGTGTGGACAATCTGCTCGGCGCGCTGGGCGTCGGTTGTATTCGCCGGGCGCAACCCGGTCCACCTCATGTGGGGTCCTATATGTTGCTGATGCGGAATCATCGAGTCAACGGCGCCCTCGGCGTGGTCATGATGATCCACATCCATCCTCTGGGAAGCAGACTCTTCTGCTGGTGATTCCCCCCGGCTGGGCCCCGATCGCTGTATACAGAAGAGAGAGCTGAGTCCCTGAACAGACCAGGATACAGTTCAGTAAGAATCTGAGCCCGCGCGTTGACTTGGGAACGCCCAGATGCGCCATGATTGTCCTCCCGTGGATAGAGCAGATCGTTTGCAGATCCTGTCTCGGTCTCTAAACGCCTGAGGATCTTATCTTGTACTCCTGGGGCGAGAGACAAACAACGGGGACATTCCACCTTACCGGCAGCGCTTGACGGTTACTTACGCTGTTCTCAACACGGGGAGTAGGCTGAGATCACTGGTTGTTCCGCTTGTCGGAGGCTCGCCATTGGGGGTTGTGTTCCTCCTTCTTCTGTGGCTGCTCTTCTCCGTCACACCTGCGATTGCTGAACCTGGCTTCTCCCAAGCAGTACGAGCGCCACTACAACAACTTCAATCCGATCCTTGACAGCTTTCCACAGACGGCCTAGCCTTGCCATCACCGATCTGATTCGTGGTGGATGACATGGGAAGGAACTCGTGACACCGAAGAAGCCAATCACACTGAAGACACCGAGCAAACCGAAGACGATGCGCCAGAGACCCGTCCGTCGAACGACACCAGATTCTTCCACACCTTCCGTGTCAGCCACGCTCCACGAACGGATCGATACACGAGCCCGTGAGATCTACGAACGACGCATCCGTCAAGGTCCACTTGATGACTGGCTTCAGGCGGAGCAGGAGATCCTCGGACAACAGAAAACACGGAATGCTGACCTGCCGCATCGTGGTGGATCCGCCAGTGAGGAGCAAGACTGACACATCATCACCCAGTGCGACCTTTAACAGCAAGCAGGGCATCACCAAGAAAAGGTTCCAGAAACCTTGCTCATCCTCCAGGATGCGTGTCAGATCGGAACCCAGCATATAGCGCGCAGAGTGCTTGAGCCCTCCTTCTTCATCGTATGTCCCCGAAAGAAGGCACGCGAGACAAACAGAAGACCAAACTCCATCGACAGCAGAATGAGAGAGGCGCGGAAGACGCTGCGCCAGATGCCCATCTGGACAAACTTGCGCGAGTCCGTAACGACTGGCGGCGCCAGCAGCACCGGCGTGACGATGCAGACCAGCTTTCTACTGAACAACACATCCTCCAGCCTCGGCTCATTCGGGAAACCGCCGAGGCGCTCGAAGAGCGTTCGACGCACAAACATCGCTTGGTCTCCGTAAATGATCTTGGACCATCGACACCGCACATTATTGAAGTAGGACAACATCCGTAGTCGCCAGTCTGTCCCGGAGAACCGATGCAGAAACCCGCCCGCCTGAACAGTGGCGTCCGTTTCCAAGCCATTGAGGCGTGCGAGGGCCCCCTCCGGAAGTAACGTGTCCGCATGCAGGAACAACAGCCAGTCGCCGGTTGCATGCTGAGCCCCGGTGTTCATTTGGGAGGCGCGGCCTCGGGGTGCCGTCAGGAAGCGCACCCCGCGCTTCCCCGCGGACAATCTCACCGGTGCGATCGACGCTCCCTCCGTCCACGACGATGACTTCGAAGTCACCGGGCTGCCCTAACAGGTGGCGCAACGTCTCCGGGAGAGCCTTTTCCTCATTGAGAGATGGAATAATGACCGAAATCATGCAAGTCCTCGGTCCCGATGAGATAGCCGCTAAGGCAGGTTCGCAGCGTGAGCCCTGTCTGGCTGGGTCCCGTTCAACCGCCAGTCATATTCGAGGAACTGCACCACAACTTCTCTTTAACACACCGAGAGCTTCTGTCAAAAGCCCGGAAATATCGATGTCTGGATCGCGAAGGGCGGAAGGTTTTTTGCCCACTGCAGGAGAAGCAAGCAACCAGCTAGAAAATGTATCACTTATATTACTGCGGAGCAGCTTCGAGGTTGGAAAGACTCTTTGACAACCGATTCGGGTTTATGCCAGCGGGGATTGCCTTACCTCCGCGATCAGGCCGCTTCTGAACCGTTGAGACGTCTGGTTTTCGCCTGTCGGAGTTCCCTTCGCCCACTGTACTCTCGACGTCATGTGGCCTTTATGGGCATCGACCACGTCTTTGACGATCTTGGTCCCGAGTCCTGTTCCGCCGGCTTTTCGCTATGGGGACGAGAAGTGAAGAGGCTGTCACGGATATCTGGAGGCATGCCACGCCCTGTATCAGTCACAGAAATGTCGAGAACGTCGGCAGTCTGAGGCGCCTTACACCGAGAACGGTGACCTCAGCTGCCAGAGGGAATCTCTGGTATGGCATTGTTCACCAGGTTGTAGAAGGCGTTGAAGAGTCGTTGTTCGTCTGCCTCGATGGAAGGCAGACCATCGAGACCCTCGCTGCTGAGCGTGACTCCCTTTTTTTTCGCCATCAGGTCTAGCGTTTTGAAAGCATCTCAACTACGTTCGAGACCCACATAGCGCAAACTTGGGCGGTGCGCTCGTGCCTGTTCATGCAGTCCGCAAGCTCTCGGACCCGATCCGAGATCCTTCGAACACTTCGGCATCTGCATATCACAGAGAATCATATCTACCATGAGCGAGTTATCGTCAGACGTGATTGCATGGATTCCCTTTTCACCATCCTCCGCCTCGACTACGTCGTAGCCAGCTTTGGTTAGGACCATCTTGACGGTCGTCCTAATATGCGCTTCATCATCAACCACTAGAATTCTGCCCCAATCCATAGCCCCCTCCTTTTAACTTGCGAGTATGTTGAGCCAGAGTAACCTTCAGCCATCCTGCGTTATGCCTTTCATTTTGACAAGAAGTTAGTTGAAATACGCTGAGGGCCCAGTCTTCACCGGATCCATCAGAAGGGTGTTCCGTCGTTCCTTCTTCATCTGCAGTCATCCTGTTGGTCTGCCAGTGAACCGGGCCGCAAGCGTGATCATCCGTCTGAGCAGGTCGGCATTCGCTTAGCCAACCCGCCAGTGACGCGCTTACATAGAGTGCCGAGGTCCAAGAAAACAATAGTCGGAATGCCCACTAGTAGGACCATTAGTATTCAGACAGCGACTTAACCCTGAGAAGAAGGTGACGTGTATGGGGGAGAATCCGCGGACAGTCTGGGCAGCGAATGGTTCATGCGGATGAATGCAGGAATGGGGTGGGAGGTCTTTCCCAGGAGAAGAAGAGAATACTTTCCGGTCAGCAGGGGCAATTACCGCCAGAGCCTCCACCCGTTTCCATTCCAAGAGCCATGGGACCATGGATGAGGAGCCGACAGAGAGGATGGATGTCGGCGACTCGATGACACGGATGACTCCCATACGCCCCTTATGGAACGCGTAGTGTGGTCGTCAATCCTAAGCTGCTCTCGGTCAGCCGCAACTGGCCCGACCGACTGAGCTGTTGCACTTCGAACAGCACGTCGGACCAACGCGATTCCCGTAAGCATTGTATTAACTCGTCCAGAGTACAGTCAGGATTCAGCCGTACCACTTCAAGAATCTGGTTAGCGACAGTTTCGTGTTGCAGCATGCGTTCCTCCTGGTTCTGAACGGAAGCCATTGACTTCAGCTTGAGTAGGCTTTCCCATCTCCTGAAAAGAGGGAGAGGCAGCAAGTTGCATTCCCCAAGTTAAATGGCGCGAGATGATTTCAGATAGCGGGAGAGAGACTCACAATAACAATGGATTGGGGCAACTTCCCAGATATGCTTGAACGGGGGAGAGCCGACCTCCAATGAATCTGTCCGGTTTCACACTACGCGCGTCGAGCGAAAACGCTCTGTGACGCGAGACGTACGAGATGGGCCAAACGGGGAGGGCCTGATGGATTCCCTCCTGCGCGTCTTCCGCGAGCAGGAGGACGACCAGGCTACCCATCCCATCCATTTTTGTCCAGGCCGGGATGATATGATGCACGCTGTTCGACAGACCGGATGTCTTATTCGTACTTTTGAGAGGGGACCATGGCCATGAACCTGGCGCGTAGCATCGTCGGAATCTCTTCAGGGGGTCGTGCTGTTCGCGGGTGCCGGCCTTGCGGCAGAACCGGCTGAGGTGGAAAAGTTCGTGAAGGCCCGCATTCGCGAGATCGGCGAGATGATGACGAACTACTTTCAGGGCGGAGAGCGGTACGGGGAAGGCCAACGGCCGTCGCCTGAGCAGATGAGGGAAATGGGCGCGGACATCAATGCGAAACTCAGCAAGCTCTTGGCGAAGTATGATCTCACGATCGAGGAATATCGAAAGCGCAGCCCGGAGGTCTTCGCCGATAGGCGGCAGTCAAGGGCTATCTCAACGAGCATCAAGACCTAAAGGCACGGTATGAGGTGCTCCCGCTGGATCGGATGGGACGAGGTGGCAGCGGCAGCGGGCGGGGAAACCAGTCGTTCTCCGCCGTGTGCGAGAACGGGGGACGAGCCGCTCTTTCACGGAGGCTCGTCATGTGGAGAAATCAATTGGGAGAGTTGCTGTGAAACAGGGCTATCGGTTGATCATGCGACAGAGACGGCGCGCGGCGTCTGAATTCCAATTGACGGAGAAGGCCCTGGCTCAGCCGGAGGCCTTTGTCGCAGGAATCAGAGAGTCGATCGAGCACATCGAAGAGGAGGAGCCGTGAAGCGACGACAACGGCGGCAGTCGGCGTCATGTGCTGACCCGCTTGTCGGAGCCTCGCTCTTCGTCCTTCGTTCCGCTGTCTTTTCCTCGTTGCGTCCTCGCCAGTGGTTTTCTTTCCTAAGCGCTTCTGTCCCCCCCCCCGAACCGTCAACCACAACTCCCCCCTCTTCCTAGTAGTTGACAGGCCTGAACGGGGGCTATAGCCTGCTAGCTCAAGGGCCGGGGAGGAGACGCCTGCTTGTCAGGAAAGGGTTATGACTGACAACGTCGAATTGAAAATGGGGGGAACGGTATCCATGTGCGCACGCTGGGTGGTTCGGATTGTGGTAGTGGTCTGTGTGAGTGTTGTGCGCGTCATGGACCCCGGCTGTCGCGGAGGATGAGTCCGCGGTTCGAGAAACGGGATGTTGCTCGCGGTTCTGCTCGACGCCGGGCGGGTGACGATTGGACGCATCAGCTCTTGCTCAATGATCCGGCCAAGGGCGACAAGGGGTTCACGCCCGCGGTGTTTGCACAGCAGACGATAGCCGCCTTTAAGGAGCGGACGGGGCATGACCTAGTCAGCTTGTCCACCGCTACGGTGCCGGAGATGGCGAAGCCGCTACTGGAGCGGCTCTTGGAGGAGAGTAAAAAGACGGGGCTAATGGACCAGATGGTGATCAACATGCCGGGGATCAAATACAAGGGGCTCATCCCTGCCACATTCGGCACGGAAACGGGGGCGCGATTTCAATCGTGGTCCGGTGTTGATCCAAAACAGACGGCGCCGGATCACCTGCTCCGCAATCCTCGAAGAACAAGCCGGACCCATTTGAAGCGGCTGAGATGAAGAAGATGAGTGAGCCGTCGTTCCCGCGTGTGGGTGAACAGGTCGTGAGTGCGATGGCGGAGGACGGGAAGACTGTGCGGGTGCTGCTGCCTCTGTTCTATGGAAAAAACTGTCTGAATTGCCACGGCGCCCCGAAAGGGGAGCCAGATGTAACGGGTGATCCCGTGAGAAGGGGCGCAGGAAGGGGACCTGGGCGATCAGCGCGAAGCTTCCGATGCCGTGACGTTGGCGGCATCCCGACGCGATGGGTCAGCACTCTCAGGTATGACCGTGTTGTTCCCCGGAGTGTTACGTTGATGATAGACATACGAGCGCGCGTGCTTGTAGGGTCGAGACGCGCGCGGGATCGGTTGGCGCCGGTTTGCAATCTGCCTGGCATTGCCTGCTGGAACCCTGGATCCTCTCGTTCGGCTGGGTGGGGCAGGCGTACCGGGCTAAGAAATTCCGTTCTGATGGAAAAACCGGAGTGTTTTTGGCTATGGCCACGATTCTTATTATCGATGACGAAGAACTCGTCCGTACTCCCCCGCTTCGCTCTTGAAGAGGCAGGGTATAAGGTCACGGAGGCTGCTAACGGTCGCCAGGGGTCTGAGCTATACCGCCAGAGGCCGGCGGACCTGGTTATCACCGACATTGTCATGCCCGAGCTGAATGGGCTGGACATGCTCATAGAACTGACGCGTGAATTCCTCCACGCCAGGGTAATCGCGATCTCAGGGGTAGGGGGGGGGAAAGAATGCCTTGGATGTTGCGAAACTCCTCGGGGCACGGCAGACCTTCCGTGGAAGCCTTTTAGCATGGAACATCTGCTGGTGCTGTGCGGTTCGAATTGGATCATTAGCAAGACGCCGACAAAGCCGGCCGGCTTTGTTCTCGCGTCGCTCAGAGACTCCCCCATGTGCGGCGAAGAGTACAATTCACCTCGTCGCGGCCGCGCCAGGCTTCGCCGCGATGCATTATAGCCGACACTCACTCCGGATCAACTCGACGCAGTCACCACAGGATCTCGAGATTGGGGGCCTATCCGTCACCGCACACGACGAGCTCTCTGTCCCGCTCCCGAGCGTCGATCTCCCTCTCTCGCTATTTCTTGACAATTGATTGTCCGAGATGTGTCATTTTCCAAGCCTGCACGTTCCTTGATGTCCTAGTCTGGACGGATCTTGTGGCCACGTTCGCAGAGCCTCCGCGCCGCAGGCCTGGACCATTTCGTGTCACAGAGTCCTTCGATGGAGATCTTTTCCCCACAGATGGTGTCCTTAACGAGACAAGAAATGCATCACGATGACTTAACCATTTGATGAAGCAGAGGACAGGGGGTGGCGCGGATCTTGAAGTCTTAGATGTTGCTTTGTATGTTGAATAGGGTGGGAAAGGACCCCGGCAGATGAAGCATCTGACTGCAACCGTATCAGCGATGTGTCTGATGGGCCTCTTGTGGTCCTCCCCTGCGGGGGCAGCAAGTGATGGGCCTCCTGCCACTGGCTCTGTAACGGAGGGGGCTATCGGTAAGCTGGATCAGCACGCCCTGAAAAGCGATGTAGTGGGCCAGGCCCCAACCATACAGTCTGGGCCATCGACGTCCTCGAAAGTCTTTCGAGACATTCCCTCAATCAGTGGAGACTACTCGGTGGGAAGAACCACGCTCATGCCATATATCGGTGCAGGTTTCGGAAGTGGCTATTTCTCAGACATAGAGCGCTCTTTGAATGGCGGCCCTACCATTCAGACTGACTCCGGCCTTCGAAACCTATTCGGGCAAGGCCTCACCCCAACGAGTTCCAAATGGGAATTCGCATCCCGTTCTGAGCAGTCTCCAGACACACGGCGACATTCTCATATTCTCTCCGTTCCGTCTGCCGCTTGCGCCGCGGTCGTGAAAGGGAGGGGGCTTACTCCACAGGCTGTTCCCTTTCCCTGAGGATCCCCTGCGGAAGGTTCTGGCTCCTCGGGTTCTTCCCACTTCGCCCAGGACAAGTCAAGCTAAGTTGGGTTATAAGACCTGTGCCAGTGCTGTCGCCCTTGGTCCATGTTCACCATGACTGCAATTGTCCCCTCGGCTAACCTCCAGGTGGCTTCTTGAGAGCCGCCTGCTGTGCCGTGATTCTTGTCGTCGCGCTGATCGGCGGCGCGCCGTCGCCGAGCGTGGCTGAGGATCTCTCCGAGCTGCAAGAACTCGTCGATGAAGCTCGACTGACGTTTGAGCATTTTGTTCGTCACCCAGATCTCGACTGGCTGCGTTCACACCTCAAGGAGGCCAAGGGGCTGCTGATCCTGCCTGCTGTGACGAAGGCCGGGTACGTGCTGGGAGCCACGCATGCGACGGGACTCTTCCTGGTGCGGGATGACGAGACCAATCGCTGGAGCGAACCGGCTTTCTATCGGGCGGTGGGTGGTAGCGTCGGGATCCAGATTGGCATTGCGCGATCCGAAGCCCTCGTGCTCGTGATGACGGAACGGGGCAAGCAGTCGTTGCTGAGCAGCACCCTCATCTTCGGTCCCGGCCTGACTGTCGCCGTCGGGCCCCTCGGTCGCTCGATCAGCGGCGGGGTCTCGTCGTCGCTCGCTGCGGACTTCGTCACTTATGCCAGCTCCCAAGGGGCCATGGCAGGCCTGACGCTTGGCGGCACGGTCGTGGCGGTCAGAGAGGAGGCCCATGCCCTCTACTATGGAAAGCCGGTGACCCCGCCTGACATCCTGGTTGCGGGCACAGCCCGCAATTGGTATTCCGCGCGCCTTCGGAAGGCGCTCACGCGCGCGACGGGGGGCCAATGGGAAGACCAATAATCTGCTCTGCCCTGCTCACCTCTGCCTTCGTGATGGGGGCGCTTTTCTTTCTGCCCTCTTGCGCGCCGCTGCCGCCGCCGCAGACTGAGCCGGTGTTCGCCCCATCGCCTGCGGAGGCGCTCCCGGAGTCCTTCACGGTCGTGACGTGGAACGCCTGGCACGGGCTCGACACGGGTGAGTTTTGGGTGACGCCCACGGAGTCTCCACAGGAGAATCAGGCTCGCCTGCAGCACCAGATTGCGCAACTTGCGGTGGCACAACCGGATGTGATTTTCCTGCAGGAGGTCAATCCTCTTCCGGAGAGGGCTCTCGCCTATGTGGAGGGCCTCAAGAAGAAGGGCTTGACCTACCGGCAGGTGCATCAGGTGGATGCCTGTGGGATCCGACGCCGCGGTGGACCGGGCTTGATCCCCGGTCTCAACAACGGCCTGGTCATTTTGGCAAAAGAGGCATTGCGGCTACAGAAGCTGGACGGGCTGAAGCTGAGCGGCGAACTGGGGCAATGCGAGAGCAGGTCTGGCTATCAACTGGAAGAGTTGCGATACGGTCTTATCGCCGAGATCACGATGCCAGGCACCACCATGAAGTATCTGGTGGTGAGCGTCCATTGCACTCGGGCTTTGAAGCCGGGACTCCGTTCTTGTCTCAGGTCGGCACCCTGTACGAGCAGGGACGATTCGTGCGCTATCCCTGGCTCCAATGGAGCATCGAGCAGAGCCGCTTGCGACGCATCGGTGAGCTGGACGTCCTGATGCGAGACTTATACCGGCGCAGCCGGGAGGAGCCGCTATGCGGGAATCGTAGTCGGCGGGGACTTTAACTTTGAGTCAGATTTTCCAGAATATGAGGAGGCCGTCATGCTGCGGCTCCACGACACCTATGCTCTCCGCGACGCGATCGGGCGACCTCTACACTGCAGATCCAATGAGGAACGCCCGCATCGACCCTCATGCGAGCCTCGCGACGCCCAAGGAGCTGGAGCGTGAGATTGCCGGCGAATCTGCAGAGAATCAGGAGGCCATTCGCGCCGCCTACCGGACAGAGATGGCCAGAGCGAGGCGGATTGACTATCTCTTCGTCAACGGTTTTTTCCCTGACCACTGCCTTCGGCAAGACCTGTTTGGCACTGGCACGAATGCCGCCGGTTACCCAGCATCGGACCATTTCGGTCTCCTGAATCGCTACACGCGTGACCGGTCGTCGTGCCGACAACAGACGCGTCCGGCGGCTCCGGCACCTTCCGTGGCCCCGGGAGTCCGGTGATCCCCTGTTTTTCTCCTGAGACGAGGGACCTCCAGAACACAGGTGGCCGACCGCTTCAGCGGTGGCTGTTGAGCCAGCTCGGCGGGTTGGTAAGTCCTCGGCCCTTCCGAGGTAAGCAGAATGAAATGTCGCGTACCGTCGTTCCTTTGATCTTCCTTCAGGAAGTCCGGTATATGCATTTCCTTGATCCTGGCCGCGGTGCTGCTCTCCTCCTGAACGGCCTGGGCCGAAACACGATTCGATGGACAGTCAGAGCGCGACGACAACTCATTAACCAGATCCTTGACACGTGTCCTCGGTCGGCCTAGCCTTTCCCACTCGACGACGCTCCACCTTAAGCTCCTCGGACAGGCGCGTGGCAAGTTCACCGCATTCGCCGTTGGACGGCTCGTCGAGCGGCAATGCGAGCGCCGTCGAAGCGTGCGGGCGAGGCTCCCCAACGTCTGGGCCAAGCTGGAAAAGCGTGGGCGAAAGGCCTGGGGATAGACTGCGCCATGAGCTATATTTCTGACAACCTGATCCCGAACGAACAGGTACTCTACCGGACCAGGCTGCACTGGAAGATTTTTGTGCCTGCGGTGCTGCTATTGCTCCTCTGCGTCCCTGTGATTGTGGTGGCGATCGACGGAGGTCTGAATCCCTATCTGTCTCTGAGCCTGCTGGTCGTGCCCCTCGTCGCCTTTCTGTCGGCCTATTTGACCTGGCATTTCTCTGAGTTTGGGGTGACGGACAAGCGCGTCCTGATCAAGACGGGGATTGTCGGTCGCCATACCTTGGAGACCTTGCTCACGAAAGTGGAGAATATCGGGGTGGAGCAGAGCTTGTGGGGGCGGCTGTTCGGTTATGGGACGATCTATGTTACTGGTACGGGGTCGACCAAGGAGACGTTCCCGGGCATTGATGCGCCACTGGAATTCCGCAAGCAGATTGAAGCGGCTGCTGTGGCGTTTGAGGAACGGCGTCCGAGTGCGCGTTCCTTATCGTAACCGTGCAGGCCGACAGCCTCACGCGCCACGGTTTGTGGCGCTGGCGGACTTTTTCAGCTTCCTGTTAATACCGCTTGACCAGGCCCTTGATGGCGTCTAGCATAGGGCTGTGCTGTATTGAGCCTCGCTGACTGTTCTATCCCTCGCGCTCCTGCTTCCTTCCTGCGCGTCTGATTCCCCAGTCTCCGCCGCTCCTAGTCAGCGTGTTTCTGAAGTGCTGCGATCATTGAGTGTGACCACCGCGACCGGCGCGGTTCGGTTCCTCGAGGACACACGAGTCCACGGACATGCAGCGGACTTCTCGGTTCAGGCCCCAACCTATGAAGGAGAGACGTGATGACACCCGAAGAACAAATCGCCAAGATGAAGAAAGCGATCACTCAGGCCATTAAGGTGATGAGCGACCGCTTTGGATCGACGGAAGCAGACGTTGATAGGGCTATTGATGAGCTGAAGGCGTCCACGCAGACGGCGCCAGCCGTAGCGGCCCAGCCTCCTCAGAACACGGCAGCCGTGACCGCCGTGGCGTAGTGGCCGCAATCACAGATTGAACAACAGGATCATGGCCTTGAGCGAGGGGCTCGCTGGATTTCGTGCAGTCTGAGAGGATGCGGGCGAGTTGTGGGGCATTCGCTGAGGAACCGTCCACGCCATGGGCCACCAGCATCAGGAGGGATCGTATGAAGAAGGCCACGCAAGTCTATGTGCTGACGCTGAATGCACCGTCAAGAAAAACGGTTCGACTCTGGACGGGAGCGAGCATCCATTCGTTGCGGCACTGCTCGAGTAAGAAAATTGATCGTACACTGGCGGAGATGCAGCAGCATGTGGATGATCTGCAGCGCGCCATCAGCGTGTTGGCGACAGGCGGATCGTATTCCATCAATCGCTCTCGATAATGTGCCACAGCAGTCGGTGCCGCTGTCGGCGGAACACACTCACCAAGAAAGAGAACAGCCATCATGCCGGACGATGTCAACGATAAGAAGGTTCATGCCGCAGCCAAGCCAGCCGGCGCTCCGTCACGGAAACCAGCCGATGGCGATCTCACGTGCAGCGAATCCCAGATTGAAGACATTTTTTCTGAGGGCGAGTCCAGCAGGCCGCTGAGCAAGAGCGACAAGGGTCTTCATCAGAAACGCCAGCCGAAGTCCTCGTAGTAAGACGCGCGGGTGAGGGGAGGCTTCTTCTTTCCCTGACCTGCTGAATCTGCGGTGATCTCCTTCTCTCTACGGCCCACAGAAGACTCATGCGAAGTGTTCCTGCGCGGTTCGTCTCGCTGCCCTCCAGGGTCACTATCGACGGTGGTTCTCGAATTGGCTGGTGGTCCTTGGCAGGGCGGTGAAGTATTCTGTGCCGAGCGTGCGACATAGGAGCAGCTGCATGACCCAACAACAAACTGATGTCAGGCCTCGTTGGCCTCTTCCGGCCCATGATTACTGGTCAACCCCCTTTGCTGAATCGTTGCTCCAGCATCTGGATCTTTGCCCTGGAGCCTCCATTCTCGATATTGCCTCCGGCCACGGGATCCCGGCTTTCTACCTGGCAGAGCAGGTGGGGCCCGCCGGCCAGGTTCTGGCCATCGATCTCAGTGGGCGTCAGGTCGAGAGCGCGCGAGCGATCCAAGGAGCCCAACTCCCTTGGCTGCGCTTCGAATGCCTGGATATGCGAGCCCTGCCGCCGAACCTGCCCTGTTTCGATCGCATCACCGGCAATCTCTCCGTCATGTTTTTCCGTCCCAACCGTTTCGAAGCCGTTCAGGGATTGCTGGAACATCTCAAGCCCGGTGGCCAACTGGTGCTGACCTTTCCTTCGCTCGGCACGTTCGATTCACTCTGGCGTCGGATCGATCAGGAAATGGCCGTCCGTGGTCTCCTGGCAGAACGCCGTCGGCTCGAAGCCTATCTCGCCGAACGGCCGTCCGCGGAAGACGCTCGGGGATGGCTGGACAGGCTTCATCTCGCGCGCATTGTTGTGACCGAGTATCCGTTGGATGTGGCGACTGGCGCCGGTCCTGCGTTTCTCCACCATCCGCTACTCCGGGGCGGTTTTCTCGATGATGCCTACGAATGTTTCGAGGATCAGGAGCTGGCGGATGAGGTCATGACGAAGGTGTCGGAAGACGTGGGGAGTTTCACGCCGTTGATTGCGCAGCGGTGCGTATTGTCAGGATGGAAGCCGTAGGGCGGTAGCCCGTTTGCCCAAGCGTGCAGGGGAGGTCACCCCGTTGCCGCTGGTATCAAAATTGATATCCGACCTCCACGATGTACAGATCCACGCCGATAGTGGAGGGTCCGTACGCGCCGGCATCGGAGAAGTGTTGGGCACGAAATCCGGCATAGGCGTGGGAGATTGGATTGACGCGAACCCCCAAGGTCTCGACGAGTTGAACCGGACCCCCGAAGTCTTGCTCGGGGTACTTGTAGTTGCTGAAGAATCCTGCCCCCACTCCGGCGTCGAAGATGACAAGCCCCTCCCAGCCACTCAGCGCAAGTTCCGGCACGACCGTCACCATCAGACCGTTTTCACCTGCCCCCTGCAGTACACCCGCGCTTGTGATCAATCTCGTCTCCACCCTCCACGGGCTCTCACCGACCGGCCATGACCAGGGGAGTCTGAAGACCGCCGCGACGTCAATCATGTCGAAGTAATATTTTTGCCGTTGACCCAAAAGGGGAGATTTTACACTGAAGCCATAGCGGGGGCCGATGCTCAGGAGGGCTATGTCTTCTGCAAGGCTGGGCGTGCAAATCACTGCGGAAAGCCAGAGAGTGAGGATTAGATGCAGGAGGCGTGAAGGTTGAATGCGGCTCATGTGTGGTTTCTCGGTGACTAGAGTGAGTGGGACACGGTTCGACGATTTCTCCAGATATACACGTCTATTCACACCGCATGCTTGCCGCTGGTGAGGCCCTCGGGTTGCTCCCAGCGAGGCTGGCATTTCTTTGCTCTCTTATTCGTACGACCGCAGCAACGATCGGGCGAGACACCGCCGCAAGGAGTGTAACCGGTCTGAGGTTGCTAGAGAGGGAGTTTCGTTCGCTGCGACGAATCGAATGTGAGGCGAGAAGAGCAGGGAGAGAGTGAGTGGGCTGTAACGTGAAGGGGCGCTTCGGATGAAGCGCCCCTTCTGCAGCTTTTGCTGATTGGCGCTTCGTTAGAAGCGGCTGCGACCGCCGCGATCGCCACCGCCACCACCGCCACCAAAACGACCACCGCCACCGCCACCGCCGCCGGTGCGGGGTTCTTGTGGCTTGGCTTCATTGACAGTCAGGGGACGTCCGTCCATCTGCGAGCCGTTCAACGCCGCAATTGCGGCCTTGGCTTCTTCCTGTGTGGCCATCTCGACGAAGCCGAAGCCCCGTGATTGCCCGGTGAACTTGTCCGTGATCACACGCGCAGACTCGACGGTGCCGTGCGCGGCAAAGAGGGTGGTGAGCTGTGATTCAGTTGCCGCATAGGGCAACCCGCCGACATAAAGTTTTGAACCCATGGGGGTTCCTCCTTCTGAAATTGATATTGTCTGAGACTCGAGAACGAATACACGAGGGGAAGGAACGGGCCGAAGACGCGGATAATAGGGCGGCTTGGGTCGAGCTTCCGATCAGATTCTCGGTAACAACAATATCGGTGATGGGCCGTTCTATTTGCTGTTTCATGCGAGGCCCGCCGCATGAAACACGTGAATACTAACAGAAGTGCAAGTGAAAAGCTAGAGTCCCAGTTTCCTATATTTTACGTCGCCTGCACGACGCGGGGTGGATTGGGTCTGGGGCGAGGATCGAGGCTGCTGGCTGGTCCGAGGATGGTTAGGCAACAGTCCTACACATCCGCATTGCCGGTGGGGCCTGGTCCGTGCCAGATGAGGTAGGGTGGTTTTTTCATCGTCTCTGCTGAGCGAGGGTAGAGACGTTGGGCATAGTTGTAGGCGTCTTCTTGTGCCACCAGGCAGGTGGCTGCGGCGAGGTGGTTGGACACGACGCGGAAGGCCCCTCGATCATCCGCTGCGATGGTCGCCATGTAGAGGGCACAGGAAAAGCTTCCCTCTTTTGAGCAGGCGGTGCTGATCAAGAGGTGTGAACCATCGGGAAAGGTCATGATCGGGTCTAAGTTGGTACGGCCCATGTCTACTCCTTCTCCGTGACGTGCGCGAGGTTAGGCCGGTTGGTTCGCGTAGGGAGTCACATATAACCTGAGGAGGTGTCCCTCCCATTCGGTTCCTTCAAGGGCAACCACGGCGCTCAAGGCCTGTTCGCCGGACCCCATTTCGACGAATCCGTATCCGGCGGACTTTCCCGTATGTTTGAACCGGACCACATAGGCTCTGGCGACCAGATCCATACGAGGCGAAGAGGCCGCGCAACTCGCAGTCCGAGACCTTGTCCGGGAGTCCTCCCACATACAGGACCCGCTTCCCCATCGAGATTCCCTTCGTGACCTGTTAGGTCGTCCGAGCGAGCGAGTCTTCGACATACGAGCCTGTCCGCAACGATGTCGCAAGTCCTAGTGAGGAGAGTCCAAGGATGAGCCATTTCGAGGGATCGAAATGGTACCAGCGAGCACCGTTTCGGTAATCGGTCGGATACATGTGATGGTAGTTATGGTACCCCTCGCCAAATGTCACGAGGGACACCAGCCAGCTGTCCCGGCTGGAGTCTGAGGTGCCGTATGGCTGCTTTCCCCACAGATGGCAGACGGAGTTGATGCAAAACGTCGAATTGAGCACGGCGAATGTGCGTCCCAGGCCGGCGAGGAGGAAACAGCCTACGCCACCCATTATGCCGTTGTGGAGAAAGCCGATGAGAAACGTGCCGGCCAGGCCTGTGAGGACCAGGAGGGGGTAGTGTTGGTGTTGCCAGATCGCAACGGGGTCGTTCGCGACGCGCGTCGCATATTTTGGATCGGCGTACTTATCGGGGGTAAAGAGCCATCCACAGTGGCTATGCCAGAATCCCCGTTGCGCATTGTATGGATCTTTCTCCTCGTCACAGTGCGCGTGGTGACGGAGATGATCTGAGGCCCACTTGATGGCGGAGTTTTGCAGCGCCCAGGCGCCCGCGATCAAGAGTGCGCCCTTGACCCAGTTCGGACAGTCAAAGCTCCGATGGGCCATCAGCCGATGGTAGCCGACCGTGATGCCCAGCCCGCTGATGACATAGAGCAGTCCAAACAGGGACCAGTCCAGCCAGGTGTAGTGGTAGAGATATCCGTAGAGGGGAACCCCGATCGTGGCACCCATAGCAATGGCGCAAAAAAGGATGATGGTCCAGATCTTGTTGTACCGTCGGCTGATCGGGATCGGGAGACCGGTGGGTGTCATGGCGATCGTTGGTGATCGTGGAGTCATGGGTTGCTGTGTTGTCTGGCTCATAGGGCCTCTTATTCCAGGGGATTCGTATTGTGGCCTCGGGTCGCCATTATACGCTGCATTTCGATTCGATCAAGGTCTGCCACGGTCATTCGCTGTCTGCCGATCGTGCTATCGGGCAGGGGCGAGTGGAGCGCGAACTGGTGCTGTTCGATGGTCTCCCTGAAGAGACTTGCGTGCGGAGCAGGGCGGAAACTAGAGCATCGATCGCGCTGAGTCTAAAGGGAGGGAATGAAGGCGCGAGGGATAGAGTAGTGACCGGGCTTCATCTCAGTCTAGACTAGCACAGTCTCGCCAGGATAGCGAACGTGCCAGTCTGGCATGACAGTATCAATAGCCCAATGCCTTGAAAGTAGAGGTCAATTTTTTTATCCGCTCGGCAATATCGAGTTCCGTTCTTTTCAAGAGAGTTGACGCCGGAAGGGGCATGCTGTAGGATGATTGTTGCATCGTAGTCGCAGTAGTCCGGCGGCACGGCTGTATACACCATAACGGACTTCGCGATCGCATCGCGACCAGGTCCTGTCGGAGTTGATGCCTTCCTGGTTTCTCTCCCCTCGGTTCTCTGATCCCGTCATAATGCGATCACACTGAAAGGATAGTGCATTGCATACCTCTGTTCACACGAGTTTTCATAGCCTTGGTCTGTCTGAACCGCTCTTGCGTGATTTGACGGCAGCGGGCTTACTGGTTCCCACTCCCATTCAAGCTCAGGCCATTCCACCAGCCCTCGAGGGCCGGGACGTCATCGGTTGTGCCCAAACCGGTACCGGAAAGACGGCAGCGTTTGTTGTCCCCATGATCGAACGGCTCGCGGTCCTACCGAAAGGTCAGCCGCAAGCGTTGATTCTCGCACCGACGCGGGAATTGGCATTGCAGATTTTTGATTCAATCGAAAAGCTCGGTCGAAGCCACCGCATCTCTGCCACGGTCATTGTCGGAGGAAGCGATATGCAGGCGCAGATCAGAGGATTGCGCCAGCGCCCCGATATCCTGGTTGCCACACCGGGGCGTTTGTTGGACCATATGTGGAACGGGACGGTCAATTTGGCCCCGATTAAAATCCTGGTGCTCGATGAAGCCGACCGCATGCTCGATATGGGATTTGCGCCACAGATTAATCAGATTCTTGACGCGTTGCCATTGGAGCGACAGACGTTACTCTTTTCCGCCACGCTTCCGACGGACGTCACCAGACTGGTGCAAGCTAGCCTGAACGGTGCCGTTCGTGTGATGGTGACACCTCCCTCAACGACGGCTGAAGGCGTGACCCAGGCGTTGCATCATACGACCTCCCATGAGAAGACCAATCTGCTGGTGTCGTTGCTGGGGGTGGAACGAGGGACCGTCCTCGTATTCGCTCGGACAAAGAGTCGGGTCGATCGACTCGGTCAGACGCTTGAACAGGCCGGTCACCGCGTTGCGGTCATCCACGGCGACCGAACGCTGCCTCAGCGCCTCCGTGCTCTCGACGGATTTAAGCGAGGGCAGGTCAGAATTCTCGTCGCGACGGATATCGCAGCCCGCGGGATTGACGTGGCGAATATCGGCCACGTGGTGAATTACGATTTGCCGAACTCTCCGGAAGACTATATCCATCGTATTGGACGGACAGCCCGGATGAAGATGACAGGGCGAGCCACCAGTTTCGTGACCTCCGAGGATCGTGATCAGCTGCGCGCGATCGAAACGTTGTTAGGGCATGCTGTGCCGCTGGCAGAGGGAAGTCCCGGCCCTAGTGATCGTCCGCATTCGAGGGGGGTGGCTGAACGTTCCAGAGGGGACCGTCAGCGGTGGGGGCGTCCAGGTGAGGAGCGACGCCAGCATCAGCCGAGTCCCGTCGTGCCGGAGGGAGTCTAGGTTTCCTAGGACAGGGGCTCACGCGCAGGGAGACTCTGCGACGCGTATCTACTGATTGGTACAGAGGGGTGAGCGATCAGGAGGAGTATCTTCATGACAAGCCCAAAGGCTGAGGCGCTGCAATCGGTGAAGAGATGGGTGAGAATCCCGGACGGCACGAAAGTCAGGTTTCGCGAGGACGGACGGGAAGGGATCATCGACGGGCTGACGGAATTGGTCGTCGGTCCTGGCCGCAATCCGGATAGCCGGACGCAGTATCGCATCAACGTCGGAGATCCCGATCGGACGCTGGCGATTGAGGACGATTTGCTGGTCCTGACCGATGAGGATGGCGTGGTGCTAATGGTGAAGCAGAAGGGCGAGTATCGCCGCGTGGTTACCCAACAGCTGCAGACTGTGTTTGCCGCTGATCGCTTTGTAAAGGCGGCGTAGGACGAGAATGATGTGATGCGTGGGGCGCGCGCTCACATCATCCCTAATACAGCGGCTCTTGTGGGCCCCATTGAAGCCCGGCCAAATCTGGATCCTCGCCTCCCTCTGTGTTCGAGGGGCGATCCGGCTTCTCGGTCTTACGTTGCTCTCGACGGGCGTCTTTCTCGCGCCGCTGAATTTGCTTCGCTTTCTCGCGGTCTCGTTTTGCGATGGTTGTTTTTCCTGCTCGTCCGATGGTGCCCTCCTTTGCGTGGCAACTCGTATTGAGTCGCCAATCGCCTGCCGTTATGATCCTGTCCCCTCTATGATTGCGACGACTCCGTCGCTCCGCGACGTCTCTTGCTGCTTGAGTCAGGAGCCTGGACGGTGGTCTTTGCTTCTCGTTCAGCCGTGCGGGAGCGAGTACCCTGGCCGAACCCACGGCTTGCCATGTTCGACACTTGCCGGCGGATGTCTTCCATTGAGGTCGTCAGACTGGTATCAAGAGGGCTTGGAAGGCCGAGCACTTCCCATCGGATTTTTGGTTTCCGCGTCGCCCGTGCTCGGTTCTTTCTCGTCTTGTCGGCTCGCCACCCAGTGGATAGCTTCATAAGTGCTCCTTTATTGAACCTGGCATCTCCACCTTGGGAAAATGCTCGATGGAGATGAAGGGGTCGGATAGAAATGCCGAAATCATTCCGTCCATCTTTCTGCCAGGCATCCACGCACAGAATATGATGGAACGTATGAGCAGCACGTCCTAAAGGGTCAATCGCGCTGAGACAGTCTAGTATGATGGGACCGCGCGAGGAGTAGTGCTGGCTCGTACGAATGGACAGAATACCATGGGTCATGGCGAGAGTCAAATAGGGTATTTAGCTAATGAGGTAAATTTGCATCGTGTCTCGTAGCCGTTGGCCTGCGTTGACGGAACGCTTTGTCGAGCAGTAGCCTATTTGTCCTGTAAGATTCCTGCCTCCTGCCGGGCGGGGTTTACGGGAGAGCATGTGTGCGGGGAGATCGACCGGGGAATCGAGGGGAGGGCTGACATGATGATGAAACGATTGATATCCGTATTGGTCTTTTCCCTGTCGGTGGTGTCGCTGGTGGGCCTGAACGGATGTGATCGTCAGGTCCCTCCCCCGAAGGCGGTGCAGGAACCTCCGCAAGTTCCTGAGACAGCGGTTGGTGGGATGGCTAGGAGCGCGATCGATAAGGCCAAGGGAGTTGAGACAACGTTGGGAGAAGCAGGCAATCGGACAGCCGAGACCGGTAAGGCGAGGGCTGCCGTAAGCTACAGATTTAGAATGAGTGGACATGGAGGGTGAGTTCTTCACTGCATGCCATGATTCAATTGGTGCGATCGAGGAATTATATTTCTGAATGGAGCGACCTGAGGTACAGTAGAAACATGGTAGGGACGCTCTATGGAACAGACCTCACATCGATCCTCTGCCTTGAATAAGTTTCGCCAGCATCCTCGGGTGCGCATTTCTGCTCCATTTGTCTGCGCCCTGTCTCGTCCCCAGTCTCGCCGTTGGTTGAGGAGGCCTAGTATCGACTTGGGCGTGGTCTACGATCTTTCGATACGAGGCGCCCGAGTCAGCACGGAGGCTGAGATGAGGCCAGGGGATGAAGTCACATTGAGCCTGCGTCTCCCCAAGCAAATCAAGCCAGCCGATATTGCCGTTGCCACCGTGCAGTGGAAGAAGGACCAATTTTTCGGCCTGGCTTTTACGGAATTATCCCCTGCTGCACAGAATCGCCTGGAAAAGTACGTGACAATCGTTTCAACGACTGCCGCGTAGTCTCCCGTTCATTCGCCACCATGTTCACCACAGCATCGTGTTCCTCTTGAGGGGGGCTGGTGTGCCGAATTCTGAGTGGCAACCTGGTGGAAATTGTTTGATGCGATGGCACCCGAGACGTATCCTTTTAGCCAGAGATCAGACGGAATGGAGAATTCCGGAAGAGAGGTTGAGATGACGACCGAGTTGAGGCGGCACCCGCGTCTTCGCATTCCGGCACCCTTCGCCTGTTCGTTTGCACGCATCGGCTTGCAACGGTGGTTAGCTGCTGAACGTACCGGCTTGGGCGTCGTACTCGATGTTTCGTTGAACGGTGCGAGAGTCATGAGTCCGGCCTCCATGAACGCGGGAGATCAGCTTGCGATCAGTCTGCGTTTGCCGGATCAGACTGCGACGATGAATGTCGACGCGACAGTGCGATGGGGTAATCGTCACACCTTCGGATTAGAATTTACCGCTGTCTCTCAACTCGCTGAAACCCGTCTGCGGAAATTTCTCTCCCGTGCGCCATTGTCACAAACATAAGCCCATTCTTTGATGAGGTCCTTTGCAGACCTTCTCCTCATGAAGGGGAGAAGGAGTGGCGGATCAGCCATGCGCCGAGGTGCCGGGAAGGACGAATACGTCTATCTTTGTCGCTAGAGCGGAGGAGGGAGTGATGTACTTCTGATCGCGTGGATCGGCCGAGGTTCGCACGGTTGCGGGGATCGCGGTAATGGGGCGAGCGGACGTGTGTCTCGTGAAATAAAAACTATCGGGTTGGAGAGTCCCTCTGTGAGCTGGCGTGACCTAAGTTCTTGGGGTCCAATTACTTGATGGCCACCGCCTTTACTTCCTTGAACGTGGTGTGGCCGAGGAGGGTCTTCTGAACTCCATCCTGCATGAGGGTCGTCATGCCGTCCTCGATAGCAGCCTTCACCATTTCTTCAGTTCTCGCCTTCGTCTGAATCAAACGTTTGATTCTGTCCGATCCCAACAGCAACTCGTGCAGGGCCACGCGTCCCTTAAAGCCGGTGCGATTGCAGGTTTCACATCCCTTCCCGCGGGCCAGGCGGAACGTGTTGTCTTGTGGGATGCCGAGCTTGTCCCAATGTTCAGGTCCATAGCCCTGGCGGATTTCCTCATATTCCACCGCTGTCCCGACGTACTGTTCCTTGCAGTCCTTGCAAATCCGGCGAGTGAGCCGCTGGGCGAGGACTCCCAGCATCGCATCGGCAAAACTAAACGAGTCGCAGCCCATATCGAGAAGTCGAGTGACAGTTTCCACCGCACTGTTTGTGTGGAGTGTGCTCATGACAAGGTGTCCGGTCAATGAGGCTTCAATGCCGATTTCAGCCGTTTCCTTATCTCGCATTTCTCCGACCATGATCACGTCCGGGTCGGCACGAAGAAACGCGCGCATGGCAGCGGCAAACGTGAAGTTGATCTTCGGCTGAACTTGAACCTGACGGAGTCCGTACTGTGTGATTTCGACGGGGTCTTCCGCCGTCCAGATCTTAATGTCTGGCGTGTTGATGAAGCCGAGGACGGAGTGCAGGGTCGTGGTTTTTCCTGATCCGGTTGGGCCGACGCAGAGAATGATGCCGTAAGGTTTTGCAGCAATCTCCTTGATCGCGACGAGATTCCGGTCAGAGAACCCCATTTTGTCGAGCGGCAAGGGCTCGCTCGCGGCAAGCAGACGCATGACCACGTCTTCGTTAAAGCCCGCGGTCGGAATCGTCGCGACGCGCAACTCGATTTCTTTATTTTCCGACAGTTTGAATTTGATCTTGCCGTCCTGGGGTTTGCGGCGTTCTGCAATGTCGAGGCTGGCCATAATCTTCAGACGCGAGACGATGGCGCGTCGATAGCTTTGCGGAATCTTCATGTATTCGAAACAGTCGCCGTCGACCCGGAACCGGACAATGGTCTCACGCTTTTCACCATAGGGCTCGACGTGAATATCGGAGGCGCCTTGTCGATAGGCATCGGCGATGATCTGATTGGCCAGTCGGACGATGGCATTGTCGTTTTCGTCGAGCCCGCCTCCGGCATCCTCCGCCGCCGCCTCTTGGGCTTCGCTGACGAGTTCGCCGAGAATGTCGGAGACATTTTCGTCCAACTTTCGTGTGCTGCCGGTATCTCCCTGTCCCTGTCCTGTGGCGGAGCCGAGGAACTGGGCGATATCACGACGGAGGCTGATCGCAAACCGAATGTTGAGGCCGGGGAAGGTCCGCTTGATATCCGCCACGCGATCGAGATCGCCGGGATCGTCCGTCAAAATTTCGATGGCGGTCCGGTCCCGTTTGAGGGGCATCCAGTGGTTCTTCTTGAGGTAGTCGACGTTCAGGTTTTTCAGGAGCTCGACATCGACAATCGTTCGCTCGCTGTATTCGATGTAGGGGCATTTGTGAAACAGGGCGAGCGACTTGCCGATCTCGAGTTTTGGTACCTTGTACTTCTCAATCAGGATGCTCTCGAAGTCGGACACGCCTTTCCGGGACTCGGCAATCGGCATTGTCCAATTCGTTCTGCGTAATGCGGTTGTTCGTGACCAGAGATCGAACTTGGTTGGGTTCTTCTTCGAGATCTTGCGGAGATTGAAGAAAGCGATGCCGAGTGCCTTTGCAATCTCCGCGACGGATTCTTCATCTTTTCTGGTGAAACGTGCGCCGCTCTTTTTGTTGAGGAGTTGAAAGACGCCCATCAAATACTTATTGTCCGCCACGATCGGGTAGGTCAAGACCTGTTTCGTCTTGAATCCGGTCCGCTTGTCATAGGACGTGTCGTGGAGGAGCGAGGGATGGACGCCTTGCAACTCGGCGATGTTATAAGCATCGGCGATGTTCACAGGACGGAGATATTTTGCGCAGAACCCGGCCAGGCTTTGTTCAGTGATGGGAATGCGGATTTCCTCGACGGTGTCGATGTGGGGGACTTTGGAGAAAATCTCTTTCTTGTCCGAATCGAACGCGAAGATGGTGAGGTCTTCGGCGTCGAAGATGCTGAGAATATCTTTACGCAGGTCGAGGAGAATATGGTCAAGATCGCTGGCAGCATGGATTTGGTCCGTGATGCGTTTGACGTTCTCGGCGAACGCCACTTTCTGCTGAAGTTCCTGAAGATTTTGGGGGATGGGATTGGCTTGCATTACATGGGCTCCTGACTAGCGGCCGCGAAAGTCGTCGCCGGATTCGTATGCTCAATGAAGCATTGAGCCCGATCCACGTGACCACAAGTGCCTTGAGGCAGCGATTGAAGCTCAGTCTAGCTGATCACGGATGGAAGGCAAGGAAAAGGCGGTTTCAGACTGGCACGGTCACGGAAGTGACAATATGGATGAAGACGTTGGCGGGCGGTATGGTGTTCAACTCGCTTGTGTGCGAGTCAGATGAGCGGCGACTTGAGCGGGAGGCAGCTTGAGTTTCACCCCGTCTTTTCGAGTTTTGACTTCCACGACTCCTTCGGCGAGGCCCTTGTCTCCGACGACGACTTGGAACGGGGCTCCCATCAGGTCTGCATCGTTGAACTTCACACCCGCTCGTTCGTCTCGATCATCCCAAAGTACTTCTAGTCCTGCTGCCTGCAGTTCGTCATAGAGCTGCGCGGTGACTTGGGCTGTCTGTGCTGATTGGGTGAGCGGGAGGAGATGCACATGGAACGGCGCGATCGGGAAGGGCCAGATAATGCCTTTATCGTCGTGGTTCTGTTCGATCGCCGAAGCCGCAGTGCGTCCGACGCCGATGCCGTAGCATCCCATGACGGCGAGGCACTCTTTTCCGTGAGGATCCAGGAAGGAGGCGTTCATGAGTTCGCTGTATTTGGTGCCGAGCATAAAGACGTGCCCGACCTCGATGCCTCTCGTCGCTTTCAGGGTCCCATCTTTCCTCGGTGACGGATCGCCTGCGCAGGCACTGCGGAGATCGGCAAACTGCTCGACCTGAAAATCACGACCCCAATTCGCGTCGACATAGTGCGTATCACTCTGATTCCCGCCGACGACCACGTTGCGCAAGGCTTTGACAGCGTGGTCGGCAATAATCCGAACGTTTTTCAGGCCAACGGGGCCGGCAAACCCAACCGGTGCGGCAGTGACTTGCTCGACGACGGCGGGAGTCGCGAGTTCAAGGTCAGTCACTCGAAGGAGTCGTTGAATCTTGACCTCATTCGCCTCATGATCTCCCCGGACCAACACGGCGACCGTGTCTTTTTCCGTCGAATAGAGGAGCGTCTTGACGAGGTGCGTGGGGGAGACGTTCAAGAATCTCGTAACTTCTTCGACCGTCCGGCAGCGGGGCGTCTGTACGGCACGCAGGGGACGCGGGGCCTCGGTGTCCACGGCGGTAGGAGGAAGCACTTCGGCCTGTTCGACGTTGGCGGCGTAAGTGCCGGCATCGCTGTAGACGATAGTGTTCTCGCCCGTATCGGCGAGTACCATGAACTCGTGAGATGAGCTGCCGCCGATCAGGCCGGTGTCGGCTTCCACGGCACGGAAGGTGAGGCCGCAGCGCGTGAAGATACGGTCGTAGGCATCGTACATCTTCTGGTAGCTGACCATGGCGCTCGCTTCGTCCTGGTCAAAGCTGTAGGCGTCCTTCATGATGAACTCGCGTCCCCGCATGAGTCCGAAGCGAGGGCGTATTTCGTCGCGAAATTTTGTTTGAATCTGATAGAAGTTCAGCGGCATTTGTCGATAAGAGCGGACTTCGCGCCTGAACAGGTCGGTGATCACTTCCTCATGGGTCGGTCCCAAGCAGAACTCGCGCTCGTGGCGATCCTTAAAGCGGATCAATTCCTTGCCGTAGAAATTCCATCGGCCTGTCTCTCTCCACAATTCTGCGGGAGAGGCAATGGGCATGAGAAGTTCTTGGGCCCCAGCCCGGTTCATCTCCTCACGAATGATCTGTTCGACCTTTCGAATGACCCGGAGGCCGAGCGGGAGGTAGGTGTAGATGCCGGCCGCCACCTTGCGAATCAAACCGGCCCGGAGCATGAGCTTATGGCTGACGGTTTCCGCTTCTCCCGGGTCTTCTCGCAATGTGGGAATTAAGACTTGAGAGGTCCGCATGGGCTATGAATGCATCAATCTTACGGAGGAGAGTCTCTTAAGATGCTCAAACAACTCAGACAGTGAGGCCGCAGGCGAGAGAAAACCGGAGGCGTAACAGTACTCACCCGCCCGCCCAGAGCTGCCCCGCAGCTCTTCCCCGGAGGGGTACGCTGAGGATCTTGACGAGCCGAGAATGAAGCCGTGGGCTTGTTTCAGCATCCTGCTAACGCGAGAAGATCCGTTCAAGGTCATTCCAAAAAGCGAAGATCATGACGCCCACTAATAACACGAGGCCGGCCTGTTGCGCCAGTTCTCTCTGGCGTTCACCGAGGGGTTTCCGGAGGATGCCCTCAATCAGGAAAAACAACAAATGGCCGCCGTCGAGAATGGGGATGGGGAGCAAGTTGAGGACGCCCAGATTAATGCTCAGGATGGCAATGAGAAAGACCACACTCGACGCCCCCTGCGCAGCGGCTTCTCCGGAAATATTGGCGATTGTAAGCGGGCCGCCGATGTTCTTGCTGGAGATGTCTCCCACGATCATCTTGTAGAGACCGATCGCGGTCAGCTCGGTCCAGCCCCACGTAGCTCCCAATCCGTCATAGAGCGACATCAGCGGGGTGCTGGAGCGCATGATCGAACGCCCTGGTCCTGAGATCCCGATCTTGCCGACTTCGACCGACTGACCGTTCACCATCGTCTTTTCAGCGGAGGGTATCACGGTCAACGAAACTCGATGCCCCTCCCGCAAGACCTCTACCTGTAACTGGCGACCGGGATTCTCTTTCACGATGCCGGTCATCTGCGACCACGTATGGATTGCCTGGCCCTCGATGTTGACCACATGGTCCCCGGCTTGAAGCCCTGCTTTCATTGCTGGGGAACCCTGCATGACTGACGTGACGAGGGGCGGTGTTTCTTCGACGCCCAGGTAATATCCTGGCTCTTGTGCGGAGGCATGGGGTCCGGGGGCGGTGGTGGGCGTGACCGTGAGGGTTTTGACCTGCCCGTCCCGTTTGATCTCGAGCGTCAGCGCCTGGCCGTTGCTCTTCGCCACGGCGTCGAACAGCTCAGTCCTGGTAGAAATAGCCTGCCCGTTGACTCGGCTGACGTGATCTCCGATCTGGATGCCGGCCGTATCGGCCGGAGAGCCGGGAACCATCGCTTCGATATCGGGGGTCAGGTCCTGGAACGTTGGAACAAAAAGCGGAGCACCGGTCGCGAGCCATCCGGCAAAAATGAAATAGGCCAAAATGAAGTTAAATCCTGGTCCCGCGGCGACGATCAGGACTTTGCCCCACAAGCCTTGGTGCGCGAACGACCGAGCACGATCCTCCTGTGTGGTCGCCTCGGTTTCGTCTTCGCCGAACAATTTCACGTAGCCACCGAGCGGAATGGCCGACAGGAGGTATTCGGTTTCGCCCATTTGGCGACCGAATAGCTTCGGCCCGAACCCGAGGGAGAACTTGAGGACCTTCACGCCGACCCAGCGAGCGGCCAGGAAGTGCCCGAGTTCATGGAACGCGACTAACACGCCCAGGACGACCAGGAACCACCAGGCCTTCTGCAATAACAACCAGACGGTATCGGGGGACCAGGTGAATGCCATGAACACGGTGTATGCTCCTTCGTGTAAAACTAGCGTGCCAACGCCACGACCAACGATTCCGCCTTCTCTCGGGCCCAGCGATCCGCCTCCAACGCCTCTTCCAACGTATCCACGTCTTTGGGGATGTGGGCGTCCATCGTGCTGCGAATAATCTCCACAATATCGGTGAACCGGATGCCCCCGTTCAGGAACGCCTCCACCGCGATTTCGTTAGCGGCATTCATCGTGGCTGGCATCGTCCCGCCGATCCGCAGGGACTCATAGCCGAGACCCAAGCAGGGGAACCGGTCGTGATCCGGCTTGCAGAACGTCAATTTCGCGATTTCCGTCAGATCCAACGACGGAAGATCAAGCGGCAGGCGGCCCGGATATTTCATCGCATAGGAAATAGGTGTCCGCATATCCGGCAATCCCAACTGCGCAATCATGGAACGATCTTCATACTCTACCAGAGAATGGATGATGCTTTCCCGATGGATCATCACCTCGATCTGGGATTCCGGGATGTCGAAGAGCCAGCGGGCTTCGACGACTTCGAGCCCCTTGTTCATGAGAGTGGCAGAATCGATGGTGATTTTTGCGCCCATCTTCCAATTGGGATGCTGGAGAGCCCGTTCGGGCGTGACGTCGCGCAGCTCCTCCTGCGTCAGGGACCAGAGGGCCCCGCCGGAGGCCGTTAAGATCAGACGGCGGACGTCCTCTTTGCGATGGCCTTCTAACGACTGAAAGATCGCGCTGTGTTCGCTGTCGACCGGGAAGATACGAACGCCATGCCGGCGTGCCTCGTCCTGCATCAGTTTCCCCGCCATGACCATCGGTTCTTTATTGGCCAAGGCGATTTGTTTTCCGCTTCGGATCGCCGCAAGGGTGGGCACGAGACCGGCTCCACCGACGATGGCGGAAATGACGAGTTCAGCTTCTGGCGCAGTGGCGACCTGAATCAAGCCCTCTTGCCCATCCACAATTTCGACAGGCAGTCCAGCACAGCGTTGCCGGAGCCTGGCGGCAGCGGAGGCATCCGATAGGGCCACGATGCGGGGCTTGAACCGGCGGATCTGGTCTTCGAGTTTTTCATCATTACTGCCGGCAGTCAGTCCCGCCACGCAGAACTCCCCGGGGAACCGGTTCACGATATCTAAGGTGCTGGTGCCGATCGACCCAGTCGATCCGAGGATGACGATGGTTTTCATAGGGGCTCCCTCACTCGATGACTCGTAGCCGGCTCGCCATGGTTATATAGTAGTAGAAGGCAGGGGCGGCGAACAAGAGACTATCCAGACGGTCGAGCATGCCGCCATGGCCCGGGAGGATCCCGCCGGAATCCTTGATGCCGACGCCGCGCTTCATTGCCGATTCGGTCAAATCACCCCAGAGACCTGTGATGGTCAGCAGGATGGCCAAGACCAAACAGTCGAGACCGGACAACTCCGGAAGAAACCACCAACGAACTGCGTACGCAACGATTATCGCAGCAATCAGGCCACCTACCAAGCCTTCGACGGTTTTTTTTGGACTGATCGTGGGAGCCAGGCGATGTCGTCCATAGACGGTGCCGACATAGTAGGCGCCGGTATCAGATGCCCAGGTCACCAGTAGGAGAAAGAAGATCAGCCATTCACCCTGAGGGAGCAGTCTCGTCATCGAGAGCGGGCCGAGCGTGAGGCCCAGGTAGAGCACGCCGAACAGTGTCATGGCTCCGTCCCTCAGGCTTTGCTCGAGAGGAGCGCGACTGAAGAGCGGGACAGAGACGATGATGACTAGTGCCGCGAGGAGGCTCGGAACGATGATCTCCGGCCGGTGTGCTCCGAGAATCACGGCAGCGAATCCTGCCAGGCCGATCCCCATCAGCCAGGAGTGGCTACGGTTGCTGAAACACAGTCGGTAGAACTCGAAGAGAGCGAGCGCTCCAGCCAGGACCACGACGCCTGAAAATGCCAGGGGCGGGAGGTAGCGAATGACGGCATACAAGAGTGGAGCAAGGACCAGAACGGTATAGATCCGACGGGGGTCAAACCGGGACGCCGCAACTGGCGCTGGTTCAGTCGGCTCTTGGCCGGCGGTTTTGTATTCCTGCATATGGAGGCTTACATCGACCACTATGAAGAAAAGGTGCTGAGAACGCGACCGAATCGCCGCTCGCGTCGCTGGAATTCCAGCAGGGCCTGCATGAGTTCGCGGCGACGGAAGTCGGGCCACAGAGTCGGAGTGAAATAGAGCTCGGTGTAGGCAAGCTGCCAGAGGAGAAAGTTACTGATTCGCGTTTCGCCGCTGGTGCGAATCAACAGGTCGGGATCGGGCAGTTCATGGGTGTAGAGGTGTTGTTGGATTCGTGACTCATCCACATCGTCCGGTTGCACCTTGCCGTCTTGTGCTTCACGAAGGATCTCCCGCACCGCGTCCACGATCTCGGTGCGACCACCATAGCTGAGGGCGACTGTGAGATGTAGTTTGTCGAGATGGGCGGTTTCCTGTTCGGCGGCCCGGACCCACTGGAGGGCAGAGGCCGGGAGGGAGTCGAGCCGTCCAATCGTGCGAAACCGGACACCCTGCTCGATCAGTTTTGTCCGTTCCGTCGAAAGATAGTACTCGAGCAAGCCCATGAGCGAGGAGATTTCCTGCGCGGGGCGGTTCCAGTTTTCCTGCGAAAATGCGTAAATTGTCAGGGCGTGGATGCCCAGTTCCAGGCAGACCGTGATCATCTCCCGAACGGATTGAATCCCTTCCCGATGACCGGCGATGCGAGGGAGGCCGCGGAGTTCTGCCCAGCGGCCGTTGCCATCCATGATGATGGCGACGTGCTTGGGTAGGAGGTCAGGTTCGAGTTTCGCGGCCAGCTCCTCGATGGATAGCTGGTCCACGGCCGATGATTCGTTCGTGCTCATAGGGTGAAGCCGGTCACGATCCTTATCTTGGATAAAACCTTGCGGTAGGCGAGCAAAGTCTACTGGTGAGGGGGACGAAAGTCAAACGAATTTTCGTAAAAGTCCTGTAAAAGCGACGAGTTGGATGAACTCGCATTGCGCCTGTGGAAATGAATCGGCTATACTCCGCTGTCCATCTGCATACCAACCGTCGTGAGGATTCTTGAACCATGGGTGAACTTGTTCAGTTAGCGTCCTTTGGTCTGACCGAAGGCGAAGTGCTCTCGGCGCTCGGCCGTGTCAAAGTCCGCGATGTCGACTATGCCGACCTCTACTTTGAATCTTGTGTGTCCGAGTCCGTCTCGATGGAGGAATCCCTCGTTAAGCGCGCAACGAAGAGTGTGTCGCAGGGTGTGGGGGTACGAGCAACGGCGGGGGAAAAAACCGGCTTTGCCTATTCCGATGAACTGACGAAAAAGGATCTCGAACTGGCGGCCGATACGGCTCGCTATATTGCAAATTCGCCGAGTGTGACCCACGCGGTTCCGGCGCCTGTCCGCCAACGCCCAACGCGAGATCTCTATCCGGTCGAACGGGCACAGGCCGAAGTCGCCACGGCGGATCGCGTGTCCTTATTGAATGCGATTGATGCCGAGGCGCGCCGCTATGACCCGCGTATCAAGAATGTCATGGCCTCGTTTAACACGGAATATAAGGTGGTGGTCGTTGCCACCTCCGATGGCACGCTGATCGGGGATGTACAGCCGCTTTCGAGGCTGCAAGTCACCTGTATCGCCGAAGAGAACGGCCAACGGCAAGCTGGCTCGTTCGGCGGGGGCGGCCGAGTCGGGTTTGAGTTCTATCAGGAGGGCGATCGGTATCTGCGGTATGCCCGTGAAGCGGCACGTGAAGCAATTCTCAACCTGTCTGCCGTCGAAGCGCCAGCCGGTGTCATGCCGGTCGTGCTGGGCGGAGGGTGGCCGGGGATTTTGTTGCACGAAGCCATTGGCCATGGTCTGGAAGCGGACTTCAATCGCAAGAAAACCTCAGCATTTTCGAACCTCCTCGGCAAACGGGTGGCGTCCGATGTCTGCACGATCGTCGATGATGGAACGTTGCCGGGCCGGCGGGGCTCGCTCAACATGGATGATGAAGGGACCCCGACTGGTCGTACGGTGCTCATCGAGCGCGGGATTCTGCGTGGCTACATCACCGATAAATTGAATGCCCGTCTGATGGGCATCCCTGTGACCGGCAATGGGCGACGAGAAAGTTATCAAAGTGTGGTGCTGCCGCGAATGACGAATACGTTTATGTTGGCTGGGACATCGGACCCTGAGGAGATCATCCGCTCAGTCGATCACGGACTGTATGCCGTGTCGTTCGGTGGCGGGCAGGTGGATATCACCAACGGTAAATTCGTGTTTTCCGCCAGCGAAGCCTACTTGATTGAGGGTGGGAAGGTGACGAGGCCGGTCAAGGGCGCGACATTGATCGGCAGCGGGCCGGAGATCCTCACCAAAGTCTCGATGGTCGGGCATGACCTCAAGCTCGACGAGGGTATTGGTACCTGCGGCAAAGAAGGACAGTCCGTTCCAGTGGGCGTCGGTCTGCCGACCATTCGAATCGATGAAATCACGGTGGGTGGGACGCAGCGATGAATCAACAGATACAACAGCGCGATGGGTATAGCCAGCTCGCCATTGATCTTTTGGTCAAGGCGAAGCGCAGTGGGGCGACGGAAGCGGACATCATTATCGCCGACGGTGAAACCTTTTCGGTTCAAGTCCGGTTGGGTGCCGTCGATCGCCTCACGAAAGCGCGGGAAAAGCATCTCGGATTGCGTGTGTTTGTCGGGAAACGCTCTGCCAGTACCTCCACCTCCGATTTCTCAGCGGACTCCTTGAGTCAACTCGTCGCTGAGACCTGTACCCTGGCAAAGGCGGTCGTGGAAGATCAGGTGTCCGGCTTGCCGGCGGCGGATCAGATGGCGGGAGAGACGCCGGATTTGGATCTCTACGATCCGACCAGACTGAATACGGAGCAGCAGATCGAATTGGCCAAGCGGGTCGAGGCTGCTGCCATGTCTACGGACAAGCGTCTGACAAATTCTGAAGGGGGCGACTTCGATTCCTCTTCGGGGCGCGTTGTGTTAGGCAACAGTCACGGATTCCTGGGGGAGTATCAGAGTTCCAGTTTCTCAATGTCGGCATCGCCCGTCGCCACCGATCCGGAGACCGGAGCTATGCAGCGAGACTCCTGGTACGCTGTGCAACGGAAATTCGCCAAGCTGGATTCCCCGGAGGCTGTGGGACTGGAAGCCGCGCGGCGGACGGTCCGAAAGCTCGGGGCGAAGAAAGTGGCAACCCAACGAGTTCCTGTCGTTTTCGACTCCGAAACGGCCGGAAGTCTCATGGGGAATCTCTGCAGCGCGGTGTCGGGTTATTCACTCTATAAAGGGGCTTCGTTCCTGGCAGGCCAACTGGACAAACCGCTGGCCCCTGAATACGTCACGGTCTACGACGATGGACGAGTGGTCGGAGGACTGGGCTCTCGACCGTTCGATGGCGAAGGTTTGCCGACTAGGAAGACGACTGTGGTGGAGCGAGGGGTGTTGAAGAGCTACCTGCTCGATACCTATTCCGGGAGGAAGCTCGGGTTGGCGTCGACCGGCAACGCCTCGCGTAGCGTCGGTGAGAATCCGTCGGTCGGTCCCACCAATTTCTATCTCGCGCCCGGGACCAAGACGGCGCAAGACATTATCAAGACGGTGAAACAGGGGCTATATGTCACGGACCTCATCGGTTTCGGCATCAACATGGTGACCGGTGACTACTCACGGGGGGCTGCTGGGTTTTGGATTGAAGGCGGCGAGCTGGCTTACCCCGTGGAAGAGATTACGATTGCTGGCAACCTGAAAGATATGTTCGCGGGGATCGAAATGATCGGTAGCGACCTCGTGTTCCGTGGGCGCATTGCCAGTCCGACCGTGAAGGTTGCAGAGATGATGGTGGCAGGAAGCTAGAGCGTATAGCAGGTGACCGAGGCTGGAGGCAATAGGCGGCATGGACTGTTGCCGACTCTAGCCTCTTGCCCTAAGCCTCTCGCTCTTTGACACGGAGGAGGTAATGTATGGCTGAGTCAATCAGAGAAACGCTGGTCCAGTATCCCAGCGACAAGGTGACGATGCGGGCCTATGTGGCAGCCCCGCAGACCAAGGAGCGACGCCCCGCCATCATTGTGATCCAGGAATGGTGGGGGCTGACCGAGCACATCAAGGACGTGGCACGGCGCTATGCGACTGAGGGTTACGTGGCGATTGCCCCGGATCTGTACTCCCGGTTGGGGTACGCTCTCACGACCGACTCCGGCGAGGCAGGCAAGCTAATGAATACGCTGCAGCAGGAGGATGGACTGAAGGATCTTAACGCCACCGTCGCCTATCTCAAGTCCGTTCCTGAAGTCGACGCCACCAGAATCGGGGTGACCGGTTTCTGCATGGGCGGGTCCTATGCGCTCATGCTGCCTTGTGTGAACAAGGACATCAAGGCCGCTGTGCCCTTCTATGGTCAGGTGCCGAATCCTGATGCGCCGCTGCAACAGCTGTCGGCTCCTGTGCTGTACCTCTATGGAGAGGATGACGGCTGGATTACCAAGGCGGATGTCCAGCGGCTCGCGGCAGGTTTCAAGAAGTATAATAAGTCCGGCGAGATCAAAACCTATCCCGGCGCGCCTCATGCATTTTTCCGAGATACGGATAAGACTGTGTATCGGCCGGAGGCGGCCAAAGACGCCTGGGCGCGTTCCACCGCATTTTTCAAACAGCATCTTGGATCGTAAGAGGAGTCACGAGTACCATGCCGCTTGATACCGAACTTGGAAAGACCATGCTCCAGTTGATTACGTCGCGGTACGACGACCGGCATTGGCGCAAGAAGATTGAGAAGACCTTGGGGCTTCCGCAATCCGGTGTCGGAGATCCCGCGCAACAGCAGATTTTCATGTATCTCAAGATCGGGCTCAAGGCCTACAAATCACGCCGTGCCGATCCGGACTCCTGGATTGTCGGAGGGTATGCCACGAAAGAAATCGTCGAACGAGCGAAGTTCCAGCCCCAGCTGGTCGGTCCCGACATCACGACAGACGAGGTCGCGTTTCTCGGTATCGATCCTGGGAAAGAGATCGATGAAGCCTGGTGGGACGAGATGCTCGTGTCCTGGTTCGATGTGCCGGAGGAAGAGAAACCAGCCGAATCAGAAGGGGAGTCAGCGACAGACTCCGAGTCAGTTGCTTCTGCGAAGGCTGAAAAGGCGTAACCTTGTTCCGCGAGGACCGGTTTGATGGCTGGGGCTCAACCCCTTCGCCGGGTTTGTCAGAAAAGTTCCATCTGAGCTGGTTGAGGCTGGTTGATTTCCAGGGTGGGAGCTGCTGTCGGGGTGGCAGCCGTGGGTTCGACCGGCTTTGCATGCCGGTCGAGAAATTCTCTGAGCTTTTTAAAGTCCTCACGAAGGGGTTCGAGCATGCCGCCCTGGTGCAAGGCTGCGGCGGGATGCAGTAAGGGGAAAAGGACAAAGTCCTTCAAGTAGAACGCCTGGCCGCGAACCTTTGTAATCCCCACCTTCCGTTCCAGCAATGTTTGCGTCGCCCAATTCCCCAACGTGCAGACGAGTTTCGGACGGATCATCGCGATCTGTTGCATCAGAAACGGTTTGCACGTCTCGACTTCATCCGGTTCCGGGTCCCGGTTGTTCGGGGGCCGGCACTTGATCACGTTCGCGATGTAGATGTCACTGCGTAACAATCCCGCCGATTGCAGGAGATCGTTCAAGAGTTTTCCCGCAGCCCCGACGAACGGCTCCCCCTGCCGGTCTTCGTTGAAACCAGGCGCTTCCCCTACAAACATCACGTCCGCGTGCGGATTTCCCACACCAAACACCACTTGGGTTCGGCCCATCTTCGCGAGCTTGCAGCGTTGGCAGTTGTGCAGCGATTTGGCGAGGTCTTGGAGCGTCATGGCTGGCATCACGACAAATGCGAGATCATTTTATGAGGGCTCCGGAAGGCTTGTCAATCACTGCATAGGCAGCGAGCGGAGAAGAGTTCGAGCCACAGCGATTCGGCTCGGTGGATCGGTCATCGCCAAGCTAACCTATCGGAGAGCGATGGCATCGGCGCAGTGGTTGCCACTGACGATGGCGCTCTCGAGGTTGGGAGGCCATCCTGTATCGGTCCAGGCTCCTGCTACGAGCAAGTTGGCAATCGGACTGCGTTGGATGGGCCGATGCAATTTTGTTCCAGGACTGAGTGAGAGGATGGCGTTAGGAATTGTCCGACGGTGGGTCGATGCGATCGTGCTTTCAGGCATGAGGAGCCTCAACGATCTGAGCAGGTCAGGGATGAGTATATCAAGGTTGGAGTCCGGTCGCGCCTGTGTGAATTGACTGTCGGTCGTGATGAGAGAGAAGCCTGTGCGATCAGGCGCTGTCGCTGTGGCGAGTACCGAGTGAAATGCTGTGTCACCCAACAGGACGAAGCGAGGGGTGGCACAGGGTTGCTCGGCATGCAGGTGGAGGATTGTGCTGTCGATCGATCGCAATTCCGCGAGTTGTTGAAAATAGGCGTAGCGGGTCAGCCATCGCTCTGGAAGCAAGGGCGTGAGTTGCTGCGGGGGCAGGGCTGCTATATACCAATCGGCCTGCAGCAGGGAACCATCCCGCAGCAGGACGCCCGAGATGTGATCTCGTTCATAACGAAGCTGTGAGGCTTCAGTATTGCGCAAGATGGTGGCGCCCGCCTCGGTCAAGGCCTCGGTGATCGGTTGCACGAGACAGGTTTGAAACGAGTCCTGGACAACCGAGATGCGGCTATCTGAACGAATTCTCAGGAACAAGGGTCTCATCGATGTCACGAAGGCATCGGCGGACAGAGTGCGAAGATCGTTGCCGGTCAGCCATTGCGCGAGAGGATTCCAGACAACTCGGCGCGTCTGCGCGCTTTGTCCGATTGACTCAAGCCACTCGTCGGCGGTGCGCTGCTCCAGATCGGCAGGTAGCCGCTCGTCGCTCTCCCACAGCCGTTCCAGCCAGGATGCCAATTGCCATCGTTCTTTCCAGGGGATGCCGGCAAACCTCAGGAGGTTCACCCAAGTGTGAAGGGGGGCGGGGAGCCAGGCACGCGGGTAACGAACGAGGGAGTCGTCACGGAGACGAAATTCTAGCGGGATCTCGATCCCTGCCGGCTGCTGTAGATCGGGATGCAGCGAGTGCAGCAAGGCTTGTGTCGCGTGATGGCAGCCGAGGATGGTGAAGGGCTCAGGCGTCGTGACAGAGGCTTTCGCTTGTGCGGGCGCCTCCGAGCGGGGGGCTGACGATCGATGATCGTGACTCGATAGCCATGACCGGTGAGGCGGTAGGCGGCGGTGAGACCGGCCGGGCCTCCACCAAGAATCACAACGGACTGAGCGCTAGTGGATCGTCACGAGAATCGGGAGCGGAGCCAGACTCCCGCGGCCACGGCCAGTCGATGATTCGTTGAGAGCCGGGCCCGGGGGCCGAATATCTGATACCCCGGCTCCTCGATCTTTTTCAAAATGCGGAAATACACGGCGCGCATGATTTCAGAAACAGTCAGTGCCCGCCGGTCGATCGTGCCGGTAGGGCCTCGAACGCCGCCTGTGCTTTTGCGTAGTACAGATGGGCCCTCGCGGTTTCGAAGTGGAGCAACTTGCGGAGTTCTTCGCTCTCCTGCCGCTGGAGGATTGCCTGATCGGTGCAGCCGAATTTCATGAGATCGTCTTGCGGCAGATAGATGCGACCTTGGGCTGCATCTGCCCCGATGTCCCGTAGAATGTTTGTCAGCTGGAACGCCATCCCGAGATCGACGGCATAGTCTTGTGCCCTGGCCGATGTGGGTCCGAAGATATGGAGACAGATCAGTCCCACGACCGACGCGACACGATAGCAGTAGAGCGAGAGTTCTTGAAACGAGGCGTAGCGTGACGCCGTGAGATCCATTTCGACCCCTTTAATCAGCTCATCGAAATAGGCCTGTGGGATAGACAGTTGCCTCACATGGTTGGCCAGACTGATGGTCACGGGGAATGTCGGGCTGCCGCGGTAGGCCGCTTCAAGCTCGGTCCGCCACCGTTGCAGTTCCTCCCGGGGGTTGCTTCCTGCCGGGGGCTCATCGACCGCATTGTCGACTTCCTTACAGAAGGCATAGACCGTGTACATGGCGGCGCGCCGTTTTCTCGGGAGGAAGAGGAAGGAATAATAGAAATTGCTTCCGCTCTTCTTGGTGAGAGCCGTGCAGTAGGCTTGCGCGTCAGTGACGGAGAGTGAGGTCATGGGTATTGGTGGATCGGCAGTGGTCCAAGGCGGCAGGCCATGGATTCGTGAATGTGGTCGTGGTCTGACGGGTGCAGGAGAGCCGCCAAGAGTTCGATGCCGTCAATCAGGCGAGGGCCTGGTCTGCTGAAATAGGAGGAGGCGTCGACCAGGTACGTGTGCTCCTCCAGGGCAGGAGAAAGGCGCCATTGACCCGGTTGCTGCATCAGTTGGAACAGCTCTGTTTGCGTCCGTTCAACGGAAAAACCGCAGGGCATCACGATGAGAACGTCCGGAGCCGCAGCCAGGACCTCGTCCCACGTCACAACCCGCGAGGGGCTACCCGGTTGCGAGAGGACATCCCGGCCGCCGGCGAGTTGGACCATCTCAGGAACCCAATGACCTGCGACGTAGAGTGGAGAGAGCCATTCGATACAGGCCACGCGAGGGCGATGTGAGATGCCCTGGACGCGAGTGCGAACGGCCTCGAGTCGGCCACGCAAGTGCGCGGCGAGACGATGGCCCTCCGCCGACCGGCCGGCGGCGTCGCCGATCCGTACGACATCATCGATTACATCATGGACCGTACCGGGGTTCAATGTGAGGACGGTCGGTTGGTGAGGCATGGAACGGAGGGCATCATGCAATTGGTCCGGTGTGACGGCACAGACATGACAGAGGTCTTGGGACACGATCAGATCCGGTTGCGCCTGCCGCAACAGATCGTCTTTCAGCCGATAGAGCCGTTGTCCCGACATCACTAGTTGATGGACTTGTCGATCGATGTCGGCGCTGGCCAGTCCATGAGGAGGAATCATCGGTTCAACCATGATGGGTATGCTTCTGACCGATGGCGGGTAGTCGCACTCGTGGCTGATCCCGACCAACTCATCGCTCAGGCCGAGAGAGGCAATCACTTCGGTCGCACTGGGAAGCAGAGAGCAGATTCTCATACCACTCGGTTCTTATGGAGCAGGCCACAAGCGTTCACGGAGTTCGCTGAGGCGAACCTGTGAAAGGCTCTGGGCGACTGCATGGGCTTCATGCAGATCCTGGATCGTGTGTGTATTCGCCACGGCGAGGACCTTCATCCCGGCAGTTTTCGCCCCGCGAAGGCCGGGAATGGAATCCTCGATGACCAAACAGGAGCCGGGGGCGATGGTCTGATCCTGGCGTTGTCGATTCAATGCATCGAGGGCATGGAGAAACGGTTGCGGGTCAGGTTTCCCTTTGGTGACGTCTTCTGCGCCGGTGATGTGGAGAAATTCTTTTCGGAGCCCAGACTGTTCAAGGATGAATTCAATTTCATGGCGGAGGGCACCGGACGCAATGGCCAATGGGTAGGCAGCGGCGGCATCACGCACGAACTCGCGCACACCGGGGAAAATGAGCAGATGATCCTTCACCGATTCCAGATAAGCATGCGCTTTCCGCTGCATCAGTTGCGCGAGTGTCGATGGGTCGGTGGGGCGCTGGTGTGCGGTGAGTGCCGCGATAAAGCAACCTCGATCATCGTACCCCAGGTAGTTAGCGTAGTAGTCGGATTCAGTCAGGCTGATGCCGATTTCAGCCAGTGTCTGACGAAAACCAGCGAAATGGAGGGGTTCGGTGTCCGCGATCACGCCATCAAAGTCAAAGATGATCGCTGCGAGTGTGTCCATGGGATCGTCTCGATACTGTGGGTTTGGTTACGGGATATAAACGGGCGGATTATAGCACAGGGAGATCGCCTGAACAGGCGAGAATGTGTCTCGCTCGGTAGGCCAATCGCGTGAGAGAATATCGAAGGGTCAGAACTTCAAGCGAAGGCGTTTCTCCGATACCCAACCCGTTGTACCTTCCTCGGTGCGAACCAAATACATCCAGCCGCCCGGCTGCAGATCACCGTCCAGGACGATCAGTATGACCCCTGGACGGACGATTGGCCCAGGCTTGCTGCTCGATGAGTCTGCGAACAACGGAATGTTTCCGCCGGGAGCCGTTTCGTCTACCGTGACGGCCACTCTCTGTCCTTCGCTGAACATCGGGGCGGGAGGAGGCGCGACTGGTGCAGTGGGTCTCGCTGCCGTTTGGGGTGGAACGACTGCTGGGGCTGCAGGGGCGACGGCAGTGGCGGGGGAGGTTGCCGGAGTTAAGGGGGCTGAGGCCTCGTTACTCGGGCTTGGAGCGGCTTGTGGCGCGGGTGCCGCTGGAGCCACGGGCGTCGGGGCCAACGGCTTCGGTTTCATGGCCATCGGTGGTGGAGTGCTCTCACCCAGGTAGGGGCTCAACCATTCTGTCAACATCTCCGGTTCCATTGAGACATAGGCAATGCCGCCGACAAGAGCCAGGAGAAGTATCCAGAGGATCGGGCGTCCCCCACCGGATTTCTTGCGGGGGGTCAGCGGGCCCGTTGCTCTCGTGGCAGTCGTTTGATCGAGTTCCTCTTCCGTGAACTCCAAATCCGGTTCCGGTTGGCGGGCGAAGAAGAGCGTCCAATTAACATCAAAAGAATTCCCGACTGATGTCAGGTTCCCAACGAGCGCAGCCATCGAGCACCTCCCTACTGAGCGATTCGATCCCCCATGGGCTAATCTGTGAAAATACTTATCACCATCCCCGAGTGGTGTCAATTTTGTTGAGGAATTGCATATGCGAGCGACGAGGTTCAGCAGGGATGTGAGGGGCTGCAGGAAAAGACTTGTCGTTCCCGACTACCTGATCTGAAGACGGTAAGGCCTTTGCATCCGAGTTCGTACGCGAGCAGAAATGCCGCGGCCACTTCGGCTTTAGTCGCCGTGGCCGGCAAATTGATGGTTTTCGAGACTCCGCTGTCGCTGTATCGCTGAAACATTGCTTGCATACGCACATGATGTTCGGGTGAGACATCATGCGCCGTGACAAACAGTCGACGTAGCTCTTCGGGGATTTGAGTCAGATGTTGAATGGAAGGATGAGCTGCCAGGTCAGGCTGGAGGGAGTTGAGATCGAGACCGAGTGCGCGTGCGCGACGGACGAAGGCTGGATGCAGCGAGGTGAGCACGACGCCGTCCATGACACGGCGGACTTCCTGTACGCCGTATATCGGTTCAATGCCAGGCGAGCAGTCGGCGATAATGCTGATGCTGCCAGTCGGTGCGATGGTGGTCACGGTCGCGTTTCGACGCCGCTGGTGAAGTGTCTGTAGCCGGCTGCCTTGATAGGCAGGAAAAACCCCACGTTCGGCAGCCAGCTCTGTCGATGCAAGATGGGCACGAGATCGAAGGAATTCCATCAGTGTCATAGCTGTTTGGAGCGCGGCTTCGGTGTCGTAGGGGATATTGAGGGCGATCAGCAAGTCGGCGAAGCCCATGATGCCCAGGCCAATTTTCCTCGTTTGTTTCGTGATGTGGTCGATGTGAGGAAGTGGGAAGTGGTTGCGATCGATCACATTGTCGAGGAAGCGTACGGCGATGGAAATGGTTTCGGCCAATCGGACGAAGTCGATGCTGGGTCGTGCAGCCGGTCGTGCGACGAAGTTGGCCACGTTGATGGAGCCGAGGGTACAAGATTCATAGGCCAGAAGTGGTTGTTCACCGCAGGGGTTCGTCGACTCGATGGTGCCAAGGCGAGGGGTAGGATTGGCCCGATTGATTGTGTCTAAGAAGACCAGGCCTGGTTCGCCGCTACTCCAAGCCGCTTCGACGAGCCGATCGAACACAAGCTGTGCCGGGAGTCGCCTGGTCGGTTTGTTGCTGTGGGGATTGATCAGGGCGAAAGTGCGACGGCGTGAGAGTGCCTGCATGAACGAATCGGTGATGCCGACGGATAGGTTGAAATTCGTCATCTCGGTTGGCGTCTGTTTGAGTGCGATGAAGTCGAGGATATCCGGGTGGTCAACACGGAGGATGCCCATATTCGCGCCACGTCTGGTCCCGCCTTGTTTGATGACGTCCGTCGAGAGGTTGAACAGGCGCATGAAGGAAATGGGCCCGGAGGCCACGCCGCTCGACGATGCGACCCGGTCGTTGTGAGGCCGCACGTGGCTAAATGAGAATCCCGTGCCGCCGCCTGATTGGTGGATGAGGGCCTGATCTTTCAGGATGTCATAAATGGATACGAGAGAGTCTTCGACCGGGAGGACGAAACAGGCGGAGAGTTGCTGGAGGCGTCGCCCGGCGTTCATCAGCGTGGGAGAATTGGGAAGAAAGTCGAGGCGGGTCATGCAGTCGTACCAGCGACGGGCAGCGTGGGGCAGCCGGCTGGCGCTGGGGTAGAGTCGTTCAGCCTTTGCGATGTCGGTGGCAACGCGCCAAAACAGCTGCGCCGGAGACTCGACGATCGTTCCCGCAGCGTTCTTGGCCAGATAGCGCCCGCGGAGGACGATCTTGGCATGGTCTGAGAGTCGAAGTCGTGGAGATTGCGGCGAGCGTGAGGACGTGGTCATCTTCTTGCCGGACATGGCACCATTATATACAGGCATCAGCCTGATTGATCGATGGGGTGCAGGGTTTTGTCCTGCTTGCATCTTGAGCGTCCAGTTCGGCAGAATGAGCGTCCACTGACCGACGAACATGAAATCCTATCGCGAAGAGCTCTGGTTCGAGACCAAGACGCGGCGCGCCTACCTCAACATCACGCAGCAGGTTGAGGCGGCGGTCAAAAAGAGCGGCGTTCAAGAGGGGCTCGTGCTGGTCAACGCCATGCATATCACGGCCAGCGTCTATATTAATGATGATGAACCAGGCTTACTCAAGGACTATGACCGTTTCTTAGAAACACTCGTTCCGCAGGGCGCGACTTATCGGCACAATGAAACGGGAGAAGATAACGGCGACGCTCATATCAAGCGCCAGCTGATGGGGCGAGAAGTCGTCGTCGCGATTACCGAAGGCCGATTGGACTTCGGCCCGTGGGAGCAAATTTTCTACGGGGAGTTCGACGGGCTGAGACGAAAACGCGTATTGGTGAAGGTGATTGGAGCGTGAGCCTGATGTCATCCGATCGGTGGCCCGGACCCTGTGGGGATAAACTGTTCCGGCGCTTGCTACCACAGGGAAAGTTTGGCAACATGGATAGCAGTGAAGCACGACTGTGCTGTAGGAGTTTGTCTATATGTTGAGTTGGTCTCGTCCTGACCCTCTCACAAGAGATCTCGTTCATTTGATCAATGCCCGGCGCCATGACCATGGCGATACCGATGCGGCGATCGATACGTTGCAAGCCTTCTTGGAGCAGGGACGGGAGTATGATCTCTTAACGGTACTGGCGGCGCTGGATGAAGACATGGCGGAATGGCTCTTCGATCTTCTCGCAGAGGCATCCTGCTCCGTGATTCTCGACGGGCCGGCCGATGAAAAACTGTCCTATGCCATCATGGCGGCCTTGGAGCTTCCTCTCCAAGCAAATCTGTCCCATCCACTCAAGTTGAAGATCGACCCGGTTGCGACGGCGGATCTGTTGCATCGACATCTCCGGCTCTCTTCCGGGACGGTGGTACGTGTAGAGTCGCGCCTGTTGACCGATTCGACGCTGGAGCCGCTCAGCCTCCAGGGCTTGAATGACCATTTGAGCACGGTCGCGGACTCCCAGCGGGCCACCTCAATTGCCGCTCGGCTCTATCCACCCGTTGAGAGTACGGCCTTTCTCTTCTTTGAATTGATCGGTGTCCCGGATTCGGGATTGCCCGATTCGCTGGAGGACCGGCATCGCCGGGCCCTCCTTGAAGGCCTCGTGGAGCAATGTCCCGAGTTGGCGCTGGCTCCCGATATGATCGAAGCACCGGTCTATGCCGCCTATGCCATGTTCGACGCGCAAAATGCCGTGCGGCTCCATCGGCTGGCGGATGAGACCGCGGCAGTCTGGCGCGATCTGGACCCGCTCGTCCGTGCCCGCACGATCGTCCACCTGCATACGCAATGCGGGAATGGCGTGTACATGCCGGTCTGGACCGATCTGTTTGATCCGGAACTTCCTGAAGACCACGGTCCCGTGTGGACCTCTCCCGATGTGTGGGTCTTCACGGCCGATTTGCCCATCGAATGGCCTGGAGAAATGCTCACCAATCGGCTGCTCGCCGAGGGCTGCACCAGGTTCGAGAATCACATCGTCGAAACTCCAGAAAATTAACCGCCGCCCGCGGAGTCGGGTGGCGAGGCGGGCGCGCGGAGCCGCGATGTCGCGACGAACCGTCATGAATATTACGGGCTAGGAGCCTGTCCGACATTGACCGTTCTACTGCGGGGAATAATGCACAGACATCTGCTTTGTTCATGGTCCTGCACGATCCTCAACGGATTCCAGCGAATACGCCTCGGGTTTTTCAGGGCCTGCGGTCGTGCATCTGCCGGCTCCTCCTTCGCCTCGGGACGAACCGCAATCTCGGACAGACGTCTGGTAGAAACCGGACAATTCGTCGATTTTTTTGACGGCTTATCCTATGCTGGGTCTGGTCAGATAGGGAGCAGTCATGACTCAGCAGCAGTCTTCGAGCGGTATCATTGCCGGTGCGATCACCATCCTTGGCCTTGGGCTGGTGTGGGTGACGGTGGTCACCAATTTCCCGTCACAAGAAGAGCTGTTTTCGGCTGCGGCACCTGCTGAGCTTCATCAGGCGGCACGTCCTTCGTCTTCCCTGTCTGCGCCACCCACACTGGATTTAACCATTCCCATCTCTCCTCCGCTGCCTTCAGATGAGGCAGGATCGACGTTGGACGATGATCGGTTGCGCGACTCAAGTGCTGAAGCTCCGGTGGTAACGCGGTTGGATCCTCGTGCGCTGCAGGCGTCCCGTCTGAAATGCGAAGCCGAGATCGAACAATTATGCCCCGACTCTTTCGACGGTTCTGCCCGTACGCGCTGCCTGAAACAGCGTGCCAAACAACTTCCTCCGTTGTGCCAAAACCAGTTGCAGGAGCGGTTTGTGAAGTGGAAGGAAGATCGAAGTCGCTTGATGGCGGCGTGCGACGAGGATGCCAAGCAGTTCTGCAGATCAGTCAAACCTGGGAGCGGGCAGATTCTTCAGTGTCTCCAATCGCATGCCCAGGAGGTCTCCGACCGATGCTACCAGACCCTTCCGAAGGAGACGTTCTTCTTCAAATAGTCGTATGGGCGTTAGCGAGAGGCCTTCTTGGTTCCGGAGAGCGCATAGAACGTCAGCTTTACGCCCGCCACCTCGATCTGGTCCCCATCCTTCAGGTCCTCTTGTCCCACAACATCCTTGCTGTTGACGAGCAGAGACTTCGTACCCTGGGAAGGGCTGATGGAGTAGCTGTGACCTCGTCGGGCGATCGTGGCCGCAGATTTGGGGGCAAACCATCCGGTCAACCGAATGACCGCTCCGTCTTGTGACCCGATGACGTTCACCTGTTTGGTGAGTGGGTATTCCAACCGATCGGTTTTCCCAGCAACAATCAGGACCTTGGCGGTGAGCGCCGGTTCGTCAGGTGTACGGTCCGTTCCTCTGAGCACCATGGTTCGATCCAGATCGACAGAGGGAGTAGGCGCCGCCGTACTGGCCGTCGTACTCTCTTGGAAGACGAGCCGGTGTTGGCCGATGGTGATCACGTCCGCGTCATGAAGTTGGTGGCGCGTGATCGGTTTGCCGTTGATGGCGGTGCCGTTCGTGCTCTTCAAGTCTTCGAGAAAGAAGACCGCCTGAACCTTGACGATTCGCGCATGATGCCCCGAGACGGCGGGATCCTCGATCGCGAGGGTATTGTCGGCCTTCCGCCCGATCGTGAAGGTCTCAAGGGTCAGCTCGATATGCCGCGAGCCTTTCCCGTGAAGTTTGACGAGCAGTTTGGCTGGTTGTGTCAGAATTTCTGGCATGATGTTCCCTCCTGTGCAAGGTCCCTATGATTGGTTATGCGACGAATCGTTTTTTTAGCCGCTCCCACAGTCCGGCTTGGAGTTCATCCCGCAGGGCCACGACGACCACGGTCGTGTTGTCATTGCCGCCGGCTTCATTCGCCATGGCGATGAGGCGATCGGACAGGGTGGGGAGGTCTTCCGATCCCTTGAGGATGTGAAGAATATCGTCTGGGCGGACACCACGGGTGAGTCCGTCTGAGCATAGCAGCAGCATGTCCCCGCTCTTGACCGGAACCTCCGTCAGTTCCACGTCGACGCTGCTCTCGACGCCGAGGGCTCTCGTCACGATGTTCCTGCGGGGGGAGCCTTCGGCCTCTTCTTCCGTCATGAGCCCCTTGAGGATCTGTTCGGCGACCCAGGAATGGTCTGTGGTGAGGGCTTGGATTGTCCCGTTTCGAACGAGATAGAGCCGGCTGTCTCCGACATGGGCGATGGCGAGCACTTCCTCACGGAGCAGTGCGGCGACCACAGTGGTACCCATTCCGGCATAGTCAGGCCTGCTCCAGGACTCGCGATGAACGACATCGTTCGCTGCACGAATCGCGCTGGCGAGACGGTTGGCCGGTGCAGACACCGTGGCATCGCAGGGGCCGATCAGCGGCAGGTCTGCGTGCCGGGCTGCCTCGGCCAGATGTGCGTGAATCGCTTCGACTGCGAGGGCGCTGGCAATCTCGCCGGCATTGCCGCCGCCCATGCCGTCACAGACGACATAGAGTCCGAGCGGAGGGTCGGCCACATAGCGGTCCTCGTTGTGCGGTCGTTTGAGGCCGGTATCGGATTTGGCGCTATGCAATCTTTCGAGAGCCAGACGACACCTCCCTCAGGCTGCGAGACTCTGAATACAGGCCTGGAGCTCGCGCGCGAATTCTTCCGCGCGCCGATAGCGGTGAGGCAACTCTTTCTGGAGCGCGCGATCCACGATCTCTTGCACCATCGGGGGAAGATCCGGCCTCAAGGTTTGAATGGCGGGATGCGGATGATGGGCGATGCTGAACAGCAGGGCCGACAAGTTGTCCGCAGTGAACGGCGGCTGCCCCGTGAGGAGTTCGAACAGGACGACGCCGAGTGAAAAGATGTCCGACCGACCGTCCACTTTCTTCCCCGAGATTTGTTCCGGTGACATGTACGTCGGCGTGCCCAACACCATATTCGTTTGCGTCTTGCTGCTCGAGGCCATCTTCGCAATACCGAAATCCATGACTTTGACGACGCGATCCTTCGTGAGCATGATGTTAGCCGGCTTGATGTCCCGATGGACGACGCCTTGTTGATGGGCGTGGTCCAGGGCGTCTGCGACGGTGGCCACGGTCAGGAGGACCTCGTTGACCGGCATCAAATTGGGTTTCCGTGCCCACTCTTTCAGGGGGGTTCCCTCGATGAGTTCCATCGCGATATAGCCCAGGTCGCCTTCTTCCCCTGCGTCATAGATGGTCACGATGTTAGGGTGGGAGAGACGCCCGGTGGATTCTGCTTCACGGAAAAACCGTGTCTTGAAGTCTTGCAGTTTGTCGTCGTTGTCGATGTGATCGAGTCGCATGGTCTTGATGGCTACGAAACGCTGGATCGTCGGGTCTTTTCCCAGGTAGACAAGTCCCATCGCGCCGCGTCCGAGTTCTTTCAACACTCTGTAGCGTCCGAGCATGCCTGGAGTGGAGCTATTGACCATCGAGGTGACGGCCGTACTCTTTGCTTCTGACGGTACCGCTGCCTCTCCTTCTTGTCCTGCGTCCTCGTCCTCGGAGAGAGTCTGGGCCCCTCGGCGTCGTGCCAGGCTGGGGGGAGTGAAGGCTTCGCGCAGCGCACTCTGGTTAAGGAGCCAGGCTGCCGTGAGCCAGAGACCGGAACCGGCGAGACCGATTGCATAACCCGAGGCGAATCGAGAAGGGCCAATCTGTTCGACCAGTGGTAGGCCCACGGACCTGAACGCCTTGTCGCTGAAGAGGATGACAATGAGGGTCGTGAGCGGAAGGACGAGGTTACGGAGGAAGCTTGATCCTCGGCCATTGTCCGGGATCTGCTGAGAGGCAGCGAAGGCGAGGATCCAGAGGATGGCGAGTGCGAGGAGGTCTGCGATCAATCGAACGGCGTGAGGCCCACTGAGCTGCAGATAGGGAACCGAGACAGATTGGACCAATGCCAGGCTGCTCAGCAAGGGGCCGGTCAGGAGCACAGCCAAGATGGCAAAGGTATAGGGAGCGATCCAAGTCCAGGATTTCGACATAAGAATCTTTGAGGCTTTCCGTGAACGTCTCAAAGTGTAGCGGATGGGATGGGAGAGTCAACGAATTGGGAGAAATGAGCGGCGGCGCTCTCGACAACAGTGAAACGTGAATCGTGAAGCGTATCTCGCAAGCCAGACAGCATGATTGTCTGCGAACGACGAGATACGAGTTACGAATGAGGGATGACGAGGGCGGCTTTTTTGAGCGGCTCGAGCAACTTCTCGGGAACTTTCAAATCACCCCGGCCTGTGCCCACTTCGATGTCGGGCTTAGTGATGCCGTGGAAATCGCTTCCACCGGTCACCAGCAAGTTCAGCCGCTTGGCCAGGTCGAGGTACTCCCTCGTCTGTCGTTTCGTGTGAGTACTGTAGTGGACTTCGATGCCGCCGAGGCCCTCGGCTTTCAATGTCGTTAAGAGAGTGTTCAGCCCTTCTCCAGACACCTTGGCCCAGGTTGGATGAGCCAGCACGGCCACGCCGCCGGCGGCTCTGATCCAGGCGATGGCATCCGCCGGCTTGGGCAGTTCACGTGGCACAAAGGCCGGGCGCCCCTCTGCCAGATAGCGGTCAAAGGCGTCTTTGGCGGACGTGACATACTTTTTCTCCATCAAGAGCCGCGCAATGTGCGGTCGGCCGACCGAGTCTGTGCCGGCCAGAGCCCGCACTTCTTCATAGGTCACGTCCAGCCCCAATAAGCGCAGCCGATCGATGATCTGCGGGTTGCGGCTATGCCGACTCTGGCGCAAGGAAGCCAAGCGTTGATTGAGCTCAGGGTCTTGCCAGTTTACGCAATAGCCAAGGATATGGAGCTCACTGTTGCCAAGGCGGGAGCTGATTTCCACTCCGGGAATGATTTCAATTCCCAGCTCAGCCCCGGCTGCTATGGCTTCGGGAATGCCGGACACAATGTCGTGGTCTGTGATGGCCAGCGCGGTGACCTTTGCCGTATGGGCGAGTCGCAGCACTTCGGTCGGCGAGAGGCTTCCATCGGAGTGGGTCGTATGGAGATGGAGATCGATGCGACTCATGCCGACTCGTGCGGCAGGCTGCTGGGGCCCGCTTGTTGGGCGACGAGTTGCGCGGTGAAGATAGAACCGGGTCCATGGCTGCCGTCGTGTTCGCCTTCGTCGTACGACAGCAGGCGCAGATTGGACGTGAGCCGGAGCAATTCGTTCTGCGCGAGGCAAAATTCCCATCGGCGAGGATGGCGATGGCGCAAGTAGTTGTCGATGGTAAAGGTTTCGTAGATCAAGACCCCGTTCGGCTTCAGTGATTCGATGAGTGCGGGAAATAGTGCGCGATGGAGATAGAAGAATACGACGATCACGTCATATTCCTGTTTCGGAAATTCCGGCCGTTCATCCGTGGTTCGTTCGAGGTCCACCGTACGGACCGTGAGATTCGGGAGGTTCCGTTGTTTCGCCGTAGCAGCGAGCTGCGCCATGGCCTGTTCATCGCGGTCCATCGCATCGACCTGAAATCCGTGCGAGGCGAGATAGAGCGCATTGCGTCCGGACCCAGCCGCGACGTCGAGCGCCTTCCCCTTCGGCAATCGGTGGAGTTGCTGAGTCAGAAACCGAGCCGGGGCTGGTTCCGCATCCTGAATCTGGTGAGCCATGCGCGATCGTTCGAGCTGCACGCCCACCGAACCGGTCATATGCTGCAGCGGAGGCGCAAGCTTCCGCAACCAAATCTTGGCCCGATCGATGGGAAACTCCGCAAAGAGCATGGTGAGGAGCCGTTCCGCGAAGGTTTCCAACAGCGCACAGTCCTGCGTTGCCGCGATCTCGACAACCCGATCTGCCACCTGCGCATAGTCGACCGCGTGGTGGATGTCATCCGAAGTCGCTGCCGGTTCAGTCTGGCAATCCAGTTCCAAGTCCACCGCCAACGGCTGAGGCCGCCGTCGCTCCTCAGGAGTCACGCCGCAGCGCCCTTGAAACTCCAGCCGTTCGATGATGATTTTCCCAGCCATTGGATCATTCTCAAGGATTGGATTTCAGGCTGTCAACCTACCATCGGAGGGGGATAGGTGCGCCCAGGTGGCTTTCCTCTTCCCATCTTTCCGAGCTTGTTTTTCCCTCCCTCGCAAGGGTAGCCTGGATTGGTCCCCACCGCGCGCATCGAGGGAGCACATTCTGATCGTGCGCACTCTGCGAGCGAAAGGGACCATCCAGGCTACCCTGCCCCTCTATTGACTGCCCTTTCCACCGGCCCCTATAATCCCCGCTACGGATTGGGTTGCAACGCGCTGATTCAGCTAAGAAAATGGCAGAATTTACGCACTTCAATGAGTCGGGGCGGGCGCGCATGGTCGATGTCAGCGCTAAAGACTCGACCGAACGGGCCGCGACAGCTCAGGCCACAGTCTTTCTCCTCCCAGAAACCCTTGAAAAGATTCAACGGGGCAAGATTGCCAAGGGCGATGTCCTGTCCGTTGCGCAGGTTGCCGGCGTGATGGGAGCCAAGAAGACCCCGGACCTCATTCCCATGTGCCATCCGATTCTCCTCACCAGCGTCGACATCTCATTCAAAGAAGAACTCTCAGCCGGATCGCGAAGGTCGCTGTTCGATCACCATTCTGGCTACGGCCAAGACAACGGGCCCGACCGGGGTAGAGATGGAAGCGATGACCGCGGCCTCGGTGGCGGCGCTCACGATCTACGATATGTGTAAGGCCATTGATCGCGGGATGAGTTTCAGCGACATCTGTTTGCTTTCAAAGTCCGGCGGCAAGTCCGGCACGTTCACCAAAGTCTAGCCAGCCATGATTACCGTTCGATTGTTCGGCATGACCAAGTCGCTCGCGAAGAATCTCAGCGAGTTGTCGCTGGAGCTAAACGGTGCGCGGCGGGTGAAAGACCTCGTTGTGCTGCTGGAGGCGCAGTATCCGCAGATCGGGGAACTGATTCAGAAGAAAAAAGTCCTCGTCTCGGTCAATCACGAAATCGCACACGAAGAGACGACGATTCAAGACGGCGACGAGGTGGCCCTGTTACCTCCTTTTGCCGGTGGAGCACCAATGGACCAGGTCAACGATGATGCTCAGTTTGTCCGCGTGCAACGGGAAGACTTTTCCGTGGATGCGGAGATCAACCGGGTGCGAGATCGGTCGAAGCGCATCGGCGGCATTTCGATTTTTCTCGGGACGGCGCGCGACCGGTCCAAGGGGCGGGATGTGGATAGCATCACGTTCGAACATTACGAGGGAATGGCGCAGAAGAAGCTCCGCGAGATCCGTGAACGGGCGTTGAAGGATTTTGACATCATCGAGGTCGCGATCCTCCACCGCTATGGCGAAATCGGCATCGGCGAAAACATCGTGCTGATTGTCGTGGGAGCTGAGCACCGGGCAGAAGCGTTTCGCGCTTGCAAGTGGGCGATTGATGAATTGAAGCAGATCACCCCGATCTGGAAACTCGAACACACGCCGGAAGGCGAAGTCTGGGTAGAGGAACACCCGTAGGGATGTGAGGCGTAAGGGGTAAGGCGTGAATCGTTTTCTGAGGTGAAGGGGATGCTTGTGAATCCAGCAGTAACCAGCGATTCTGTGGTGCCGGTCGGCGATACCTTCGGCCGGCCGCTTCGCAGCTTGCGTCTGTCCGTGACGGATCGATGCAATCTCCGCTGCAAGTACTGCATGCCGGAAGAGGATTATGTCTGGCTGCCGCGCGAGGATGTGCTGACCCATGAGGAAATGGCAACGCTGACGGGCTATTTCACCGACCTCGGCGTGGATCGTGTGCGGCTGACCGGCGGAGAGCCGTTGCTTCGACGCGATCTGCCCCGGTTGGTTCATCTGTTGCTGCAGAACCGTCGGGTGACGGATATCGCGCTCACGACGAACGGGATTCTTCTCGCGGACCAGGCACAGGCGTTGTATGAGGCGGGGCTTCACCGTGTGACGGTCAGCCTCGATACGCTGAGACCGGAACGATTTCGTCAACTGACCCGCCGTGATGAGTATGCGCGCGTGATGGAAGGGATTGAGTCGGTGGCTCGCGCGGGATTCACCGGGTTGAAGCTCGATACGGTGGCGATTCGGGGGTTCAATGACGATGAGCTGGTTGCGCTGATCGAGTTCAGCAAGCAGGTACAGGCGGAAGTTCGGTTTATCGAGTATATGGACGTCGGTGGTGCGAACGAGTGGTCGCAACAAAAAGTGTTTTCCCGAGCGGCGATGCTCACGATGCTGAGCGAACACTATGGGACGATTGAGCCGATGCCTGAGCGGGGGGCTGCGCCGGCTCAACGATTTCTGTTGCCGGATGGGACGACCTTTGGGATTATTCCTTCAACGACCACGCCGTTCTGCGCGACCTGCGACCGCAGCCGGGTGACCGCTGACGGTATGTGGTACCGCTGTCTGTACGCGACGACGGGAACGGATCTGCGCAAGTCCCTCCGCGCAGGTGCTTCCGCGGACGAGATGCGGGCCTTGATCCGTGCCGGCTGGGAAGGCCGTCGCGACCGGGGCGCAGAGGAGCGCAAGGCGCTTGAGCGTGATGGATTGCGTGTCGGGGGACTCATCGGTATCGAGAAGCTTCGCGAAGACCCCCATCTCGAAATGCACGCTCGCGGCGGCTGACGTCCCACCTTGTCGCCGACACCTGTGCCACAGGGCCGGTCCCTGTTGATGCATGCATGCTGGATACTGAATTTCTCACCATTTTAGGACTTGGGCTCGTGCTGGGGCTTCGCCACGCCTTGGACACGGACCATTTGGCTGCCGTATCCACGGTGCTTGCGCAGCGACCCTCGCTTCGCGCCTCCGGCGTGATTGGATTCAGCTGGGGGCTCGGACATACGGTGGTCTTATTGCTGGTCGGGGCGGTGGTGTTGGTGTTCCGCATGCCGATCCCTGAACCATTTGCGTTGGCGGCCGAGTTCGGCGTCGGCGCTATGCTCGTGCTCCTCGGGGGAATGCTCGGGGTGCGATTGGTCCAAGAACGTTGGCATGTGCATACGCATGACCATGACGGTGAACGGCATGTGCATCTGCACAGTCATGCGCTGGTCGAGGATCACGGGCATGGACACTGGTGGCGTGATTCCGTTCGACCGTTCTGTATCGGCATGGCCCATGGTCTGGCCGGCTCGGCGGCGCTGTTGTTGATCGTGCTGTCGTCTGCGCGATCGGTGTCGGAAGGGTTGACGTATATTGCGGTGTTCGGGTTTGGCTCGATCTTAGGGATGATGCTGGTCGGGATGGTCGTGAGCCTTCCGGTATTGTGGTCGCTGAATCTCGGACGTCCCGTCTTTCTTGCGGTGCAGGGGCTGGCAAGCCTTGGGAGCGTTGCCGTCGGACTCACCATGATGCTTCACATCGCATTCGGCGGTCAGCTCTTCTGACGTCCGCACCGTCACCATCCTCGATGGGAAATCTACGTGCGTCATGACGGTGGCTATGGTATTCTGCCGTCCTCAAACCCTAGCAGGCTGTCAAAAACCCATTTTGGTCACGAAGAAATATAGGGCTGAGGGAGATCTGGGCGGCTTCCACAGACCCCGCAGGCTGTTCAAAAAGGTCGTCCATCTAGGCCGCCGCAGCGAGCGAAGGGCCGAGGCGGCCCTCTGGGGTACGTTGAGGGTCTGAACGATGCGAGAACGCCACCGGGGGGGCTTTCTCAACAGCACTGCTAGTGGGGCGTGGTGGTCCTGTGCCGGACTAAAAGGAGCGCACAATGGCCTGGTTTAAAAAAGAGAAAACGACCGAGCCTGAACCCCCGAAGCGATCCAAGATTGCGGAAGGGATGTGGCTCAAGTGTAACCACTGCCGGGAAATCGTCTATCGCAAAGAAGTCGAACGTAATAACAAGGTCTGTCCGAAGTGCGACTACCATTTCCCGATTTCCGTCATGGAGCGTATTGCGCTCTTGGTCGACTTCGGGACGTTCAAAGAGTGGGATGCGGAGCTCGGCCCCCAGGATCCGCTGAGTTTTCAGGACACAAAATCGTATAAGGATCGGGTAAAGGCGCACCAGGAGAAGACCGGTCGCAAAGATGCCATGGTGATCGGCGAAGGAATGCTCAACAGCCGTCGTGTGGTGCTCTGCGTGTTTGACTTCAGTTTTATGGGGGGCAGCATGGGGTCGGTCGTCGGGGAAAAGATCTGCCGGGCAATCGATCGTGCACTGGAGGCCCGGTTGCCGGTCATTTTGGTCACAACCTCCGGAGGAGCCAGGATGCAAGAGGGGATTCTCTCCCTGATGCAGATGGCCAAGACCTCTGCCGCTGTCGCCAAGCTGGGCGAGGCCAAACTCCCGTTTATTTGCCTGTTAGCAGACCCCACATTCGGGGGCGTCACCGCCAGCGTCGCCATGTTGGGCGATGTGATTCTGGCCGAACCGAAAGCGTTGATCGGCTTTGCCGGTCCCCGCGTGATCGAGCAGACCATTAAACAGCAGCTGCCGGATCAGTTTCAGCGAGCGGAATTTCTGTTGGAGCATGGCATGATCGATATGATCGTGGAGCGCAAACAGCTGAAAGAAACCTTGAGCACCCTCGTCGCCCACTTTTAAGCCGGGACCTTTCATGAACGTGTACTGCGGCAGCCGGTCCTCTCGCGCAGCGAGCCTGTTCTCGCTCAGACTCCTCGACGGGCCCCAGGGCGTGCGCCTGCGTAGTCCTTGCTTTCGAGAAGTCTCGGTGGGCTTCGGTCCCGACCTCCTCGTCACGACGTTCATGAAGAATCCTGGCTAACCTCCTGCCTGCCTGGTTGCACCATGACCTATTTCTCTGCCGTGGCCTATTTGTATCGCCTGCAAAAGCATGGCATCAAGCTGGGTCTTGAGACGATGACGGCGTTGATGGTGCGACTCGGCATGCCGCAGGCCCGGTACCGTACGCTGCACATCGCCGGCACGAATGGAAAAGGATCCACCGCGGCCATGGCCGCCGCTATTTTGCAGGCGGCAGGCTTTCGGGTGGGGCTCTATACCTCGCCCCATCTCGTGGAGTTCCGGGAGCGGATCCGCGTGAACGGCGAGATGATTGCTGAATCGCAGGTGGCACGATTGACCGAACAACTTCAGACCCTCTGCCAACCGGATCTGTCGCCGACTTTCTTCGAATTTACGACAGCGATGGCGTTTCAGCACTTTGCCGATTCAGGGGTCGATGTGGCCGTGTTGGAGGTTGGGTTAGGCGGCAGATTCGATGCGACCAACGTGGTCACGCCCATGGCCTGTGCGGTGACGACGATTTCCCTCGATCATCAGAACTATTTGGGGACCACCCTCTCCTCGATCGCCTTCGAGAAGGCCGGCATTATCAAGCGCGGGGTACCGGTGGTGCTGGGGCGACTCGAAGATGACACGTGGCGGACGATCGAACAGGTAGCAAGGGAGCGGCAGGCCCCGGTGTTTCGATTGAATGAGGACTTTCGCACGGAGGGAGAGTGGCCCGCGCAATTTTCCTATCGCGGTCTGGGTATGCAGTATGACGGACTGACCTGTGCACTGGAGGGTCGCCACCAACTGGATAACGCCGCCTGTGCACTGGCGCTGTTAGGGGCGGCGGCCCCTCAGGGGATTGCTGTCACGGCCGAAGCGGTGCGAGCGGGCTTGCGTGTGGTCAACTGGGCCGGACGATTGGAGGTGGTTGATCGCCGTCCGACGATCCTGCTGGATGGCGCACATAATCCTGCTGCCGCAACAGTCTTGGCCGACTACCTCACGCACTCCGACCGACCTCATCCGTCCCGCCCTGTGGTCCTTGTCCTGGGAATGATGCGCGACAAGGACCATCGAGGCTTTGTCGAACCGCTCATGAGCCTTGTCGATGAGGTGGTGTTGACGCAGGCGGATCTTCCACGGTCTGCCACCGCTCAGGAACTCCGAGCCTCGCTCGAAGGTCTGCTGCCTCACCCGTATGTCGTGCCGTCGCTCAGTGATGCGATGGCGTTGGCCAGACAGCTCGCGACGCCGGATGGTCTGGTCTGTGTCACGGGATCGCTCATGCTCGTGGGAGAGTACAAGGCATGGTTCCGTGGCTGTGGGCTTTCGCCGCTTCGGGGCTGACATGGCAGGCATCGCGACGCGGCTGTGGATGTGCCTGGTTGGTTGGTTGCTGCTGGGGATGCTGCTTCCGCCTGTAGGGGCTGCTGCAGGGAATGGGGGAGGGTCTGCAGCGACGGCGACATCCCCCGGTGCGCTCCCGCTCGATATCACTGCAGAACGAATCGATTATCTACAGGAACAAGAAATCTACGAAGCCGATGGCTCAGTGGTGGTCAACCAGGGCACCCTGCGTCTGACGGCCGATCACATGACCATCCAGGCTTTGCCGGGGGTATTGATTGCCACGGGCCACGTACGACTCACCGACCCGCAAGCCGATCTCGCGACCGAACGGTTGGAACTCAACGTGAATACCGAGGCCGGGGTGGTCACGCACGGACGGGTGTATCTCAAATCCTCGAATACCTCGGTGGAGGGTCGCCTCCTGCAGCGGTTTTCAGAGGACCATTATCGGGTGAAAGAGGGCCGGTTTACGAACTGCGATGCGCAGGAAGGTGAGACACCGGCCTGGCGGTTTCAGTTCAAGGATCTGGATCTGAACGCCGGCGACAGCCTGGCCTTTACCGGCGGATGGCTCTGTGTGAACGATGTCCCGGTGATTCCAATTCCCACGTTGACCTATCCGCTCTCCAATCGCCATAGCGGGTTCCTCATTCCGAATGTCGGGTTTGACAATCGATTCGGCACCCACCTCCAAGAAAGTTACTATTGGGCTATCAATCCTAGCCAGGACCTGACGATCTCTCCGTACTATTACACTAGCCTCGGCTACGGGAGCGATTTCGAATATCGCTATGTGCTGGATCAGAAATCGAGGGGGCAGTGGTTTCTGAGCGCACTGCAACAAACCCAGGTGCCGAAAAACAATGCAGGGGATCCCAACGATACCAAAGCGAGAGAACTGCGAGGGCTTCTGAGCGGCAGCCATACGCAACAGGTGACGCCGGATCTTTTGGTTCGCGCCCAGGTTGCACTCGTATCGGATGCGCAATACTACCAACAGCTCAGTAACTCGGGAGCGCTGCGTGCGTCGCCCAGTGGGGAATCGAACCTCCTGGCGACTCAACGGTTGGCTTACGGCAATGCGTATTTCCTTGGCCAGTATTTGCAACCGTTACAGTCGGGCGGCAAAGATACGTTTCAGCGACTTCCTGAAATCGGCTATGCGCTACCGAATACAGCGCCATTGGGCGGGCCAGTCCTGTTTGGACTGGACACCAATTTCGTCTATTTCAATCGGGAGGAAGGCTTCAAGGAAAGTCGGGTCGATCTGGTGCCGGGCCTTTCGACCGATGTTCTAGATATTGGACATGTGGTGGGATTTACCCCCCAAGTGAAGTTCCGGGAGGTGTACTACTCGCGAGGCGTCTCCACGGACCAATCTCTCACTCGCGAGACGTTTTGGGCGTCGTTAGATGCGACATCCAAGTTAAGCCGCCGGTTCAGCCTTCCGGACGGCGGGGGCATGCTCCACACAATCGAACCGGGCGTCATCTATGAGTATGTTCCGGCGACAAACCAGTCGAACATCAACCAGATCGATCAGGTGGACGATCTACCGATGAAAAATTTATTGACGTACTCCCTGCACAGCCGGCTCCTCGAGCAGGAGATCAACGGACGCACGTTTAACTGGTTGGACCTGACGCTCGCCCAGAGCTATCGCGTTGGCGCCGTGCAAACTTCAGCCGCCAATTTTAACCCAAATGTTCCTCCGGCTGCCGGGACGGTGACGCAGCCGTTACAGCCGGCAACGGTGGCCGTTGACGGCAAGAAATTTTCCGACCTCTGGATGCGGGCCGTGATCGGCAATACGACCCCTCAGTTCACGCAGGCTCAGTTAGCGGCTGCCGCGTTTGGCCGAGGCGCCGGGGCCGGCACCGGCACCGGTCAGCAGCCTTCGATCAACCAGTATCTGACCATCGATGCGTTTTTCGATCCCTACCAACCGATGATGAGTCAATTCAACACTGACCTCCGAGTCCAGCAGTCCAACTATTGGTATCTCGAAGTGGGGCAGCGCTACACGCACGATGGCAATCGTCCACGTCGCGGAGACGTGTGGAATCCGATTTCGTTCAATGAGGTCTATGCCCCAACCTCTGGGATTCAGTTTGTCACAGCGGGCGGTGGGTTTCGAACACCGTGGGGGTGGACCATCGGGGCCAAGAGCTACTACGACGTGAAGGTCGGCAAGAGCTCGGAGTATGATGTCGTCGCCCTCTACCAGAATCCCTGCAAATGCTGGTCGCTGGGGCTCTACTACCTGCAGTTCCCAGACCGTGCCCAGTACAATTTCATGTTGAGCCTGACCGGGATCGGCTGGACGGAAAACTACGGCACGGCGGTGGTTCGAAGTATTCTGAGTCCGCTGCTTATCGGGGAGAGAGGTCTGCCCTGGGCTGCGCCGGGAGGGCATTACGGGAGGCCACAATCGCTCACGCCCATGTCCCAGCCTGGGATGGGTCCGATTGGACAATGAACGGATTGTCTGCAGAATGGCTCGTGTGATGCTCAGTCAAAGGCTGGTTCTCGATGCCGTATCCCAGTAGGTGAGCTGCGGGGTTCCGCCCCCGTCCGGCTGGTCATGTCATGCGCCGGTCCTGGGGATTTGACTCCTCAAAGAGGGCTGGTATACGATGCGCTACCGATTCCAAAGTTCACGGTGTGCTCAGCCAAGGAGGATTGTGACGTGGCAGGTGATGCATTGAAGGTCGAAGATGCAACGTGGGACGCAGACGTCATGAAAGCCTCTGAGCTCGTGATGGTGGACTTCTGGGCCGTCTGGTGCGGTCCCTGCCAAATGGTCGCTCCGATCATCGAGGAATTGGCCAAAGAGTATGCGGGGAAAATAAAGGTACGGAAGCTCAATACCGATGAAAATCCAGAAGTCGCAGGCCGCTATCAGGTCATGAGTATCCCGACGATTCTGTTTTTCAAGAAGGGTCAGGTCGTGGAGAAACTCGTTGGGGCGCGACCGAAGCGGCAGTTCAAGGAAATGATCGATTCCCTGCTGGCCCAACCGGCCGGCTCAGCCTAAGGAATGTAGCCACCCCCCGCAATGCTCGCCGAGTTGCGCATTGTCAATTTCGCGCTCATTGAGCAGCTCAGTCTCCAATTCCAGTCCGGGTTTACGGTCCTGACCGGAGAGACCGGGGCCGGTAAATCGCTCCTCATCGATGCCATTGCCTTGTTAGTCGGCGGGCGCGCCTCGACCGACCAGATCCGTTCCGGAGAAGACGAGGCGCAGCTCGAAGCCGCCTTCCACCTTCCAGACACCCATCCGCTCATTCAACGCCTGCGACGACAAGACATCATCGGTCAGAACGAGTCGGAGCTGATTCTTCGGCGTGTGCTGTCCCGATCGGGTCGCCATCGGGTGTACGTCAACGGCAGCCTCTGCCCCTTGCGCGTGCTCGAAGAACTTGGGGGCACCCTCGTCGATATCCATGGCCAGCATGAGCAGCAATCCCTGTTGGCTACCACTAATCAATTAGACGCCCTCGATGCGTTCGGACGCGTCTACGAGCTACGCGGGAGGTACGAGCAGGCCTATCAGGGATGGAAGGACCTCCGTACGCAGTTGGATGCGTTGCAGAGTGACGTCGTCGATCGTGCAAGACTCGAGGATATGTTGCGATTCCAGGCCCAGGAGATCGAACAAGCTTGCCTGCTGCCTGATGAAGAAGAGCGGCTCCGTAGCGAGCGGCAACGACTGGTGCATGCGCATCGGCTCAGGGAATTGGCCCACGAGGCTCATGTCGAGTTGCAGGCGGATGAGCAAGCTGTCCTGACCAGGCTGGGACGGATCGGGCGGACCCTTGCAGAGTTGGCCCAGACCGATCCGGCGATGGGTGATTGTGAACAGGCGGCTACGGAGTCGGCGATCCAACTGAAAGAACTTGCCGGGCGGTTGCGCGACTATGCCCAACAGTTAGAGGCCAATCCTGACCGACAGGCTATCGTGGAGGACCGCCTCGATCTGATCCAACGGTTGAAGAAAAAGTACGGAGGGTCGGTTGAGGCGGTATTAGCGACGGGCACACGGGTCCAGGAGGAGCTTCAGCTATTGGACAATCGTGAAGAGAGAACTGCTGAGCTGACCGCGCGGGTGGACGAAGAGGTCCGACGTCTCCGCACGCTGGCACAGCAGCTATCCAAGAAGCGAATTGACGCGGCCAAGCGAATGACGACGCTTGTGGGAGCGGAGCTGATAGCGTTGAAATTGGAGCAGGCGATCTTTCAGATAACGGTCTCGAGCGATGAGTCGGCCGAGGGGCTCGGACCGACTGGGCGCGATCGAGCGGAGTTCCTTCTCTCAAGCAATCCTGGCGAACCGCCGAGACCTTTGGCGCGCGTGGCGTCTGGGGGAGAGCTCTCGCGCATCATGCTGGCGCTCAAGACGGTGTTGGCCGAGATGGACCAGGTTCCGGTCCTGGTATTTGACGAAATCGATACGGGGGTCGGAGGGGCAGTTGCTGCCGCCATGGGAACGAGATTGCGCAAGCTCGGTGCGTTCCATCAAGTGTTTTGTATCACCCATCTTCCTCAGGTCGCGTCCCAAGCTGAGCATCATCTGCTGGTGGAGAAGGGGCTGGAGAGCCAACGGACATCCACGTCGGTCAGAGCGCTCAAGGGGATAGGGCGTGAAGAGGAAATCGCCCGAATGTTGGGCGGCCTGACCATTACGAAAAAAGTGCGTGAAACAGCAGCGGAACTCATCGCGGGGGCGAAGGGGAAGCGGTCTGAGTGAGTTGGCCGGTTAGGAGTCGGATCGGTCGGTGGGGATGGTAGCCATCGCCATGGCAGGAAGGGATCCCTTGCATTGCTGGATCACGCGCGCAAAGAGTTCGGTCAACTTTGGTTCGAAGTGGGTGCCAGCGTATGAAAGCATTTGTTGGCAGGCGTCATCAATCGAGAGGGGCACCCGGCCAGGGAGTTCCGCGGTCAGATGGTCGAACGTTTGGGCCAGACAGACGATACGGGCCAGTTGAGGAATTCCTTCTTCCTGAAGTCCAAATGGATAGCCTGAGCCATCCCACCGTTCATGGTGATAAGCAATAATCTGTCCTACCTCAGCCGGAAGGCCCAACGGTAACACGAGTTTCGCACCCTGCTCCGGGTGGTGCCGATTGCCGCCAGACTCCCCGGTCACAGCGATTTCATCGTCGGCAAACTGATAGGTCTCAGGCCCGATCTTACCGATGTCATGGAGGAAGGCCCCCAGCGCCAACGATTTCTGTTCAGCGAGTGTCAGGTCGATGCGGTTGGCCAAGAGTGTGGCGTAGAAACTGACTCGGCTGCAGTGGTTGAGTAACTGGCGATCCTTGGCTTCAAGCAGGTCGGAGAGCAGAGGGAGAAGGTCCGGCAGGGATTCGGAGCTGGACGTATGGTCTGACGTCGGTTTCCCGATCGCCTGGTATCCCGCGAGCAATTCCTTCCACGCCTGCGCGCTTTCGGTTTCTGATCCCCAGAGGTCCGTCGACGTCTCGATGAAATGTCTGAGGAAGTCGAGCCGCTGCTTCTTTTCGAGTGTCTGGTTGACGAGGGAAAGCAATTCCGTGACGTTGAAGGGTTTGAGCAGGTAGCCGGCGGCGCCATGGCGTATCCCTTCCATGGCTGACTTTAAGCTCCCGTAACCGGTGATGATGATGACCTCAACGTCGGCGTGATGATGCTTGATGTCCTGAAGGAGATCTAAGCCCTGGCGATCTGGAAGCTTCTGGTCGAGTGTGATGAGGTCGATCGGCTGGGAGTTCAGCACGTCAATCGCTGCACTGGCTGACTCCGCTGTCTGGATATTGAAAAAGGGGCGGAGAATAACTTTCAGTGCGTCACGGGGTCCTGCCTCATCGTCAACGACGAGCAAGGTTGGCTTATTCTTCGACGGCTCAGGAGTCACAGGAAAGTTCATAGGGTGTCTTCTACCGCTAATTACTTACTTTGTAAAGCAATACTTGTTCCGTTTCAGTAACTTAGCATCCTTGTCTCAAGGGAATGTGGCTTGGGCATGATGGAGACCCATATGTAGTTTTCTTGAACGAAACAATACGTATATCAGCGAGGAAATCCTAAGCCCATTTGTGCAAAAAAGACGCAGTAGGGGGAAGTTGGTGTGCTATTCCTGCACTACCGCCTGAGGTTCGGTACTCACTTCCTGGTCTGGTCGGCCGATTCCCAGCGTATCCATGCGGTATTTGAGCATTCGGCGGCTGATTCCCAGCAGATTGGCGGCATGGGTTTGGATGTAGCTGGTGCGTTTCAAGGCATCCAAGATAATCTCGCGCTCGAATTCCATCACGGCTTTCTCGAGCGACAGGCGACCAGCAAGGGTGTCGTCGCGAAGTGAAGAGGATCGGGTGTCGTTCTTGAGAATGGTCGGGAGATGTTCGGGGGTGATGGTGTCCGATCCCTTGGACCAGATGAACGCCTGTTCGATGATGTTCTCCATCTCTCGCACATTGCCCGGCCAGGGATAGCGGGACAGAAGATCGACGGCATCCTTGGAAAACTCTTGGGGCGGCCGGTTGTCTTCTTCGATTCGTTTCGCCAGAAAATGTTTGGCGAGGAGGGGAACGTCTTCGCCACGTTCCCGGAGCGGGGGTAAATACAGCGCAATGACGTTGATGCGGTAGTATAGGTCTTCGCGGAATTGCCCTTTGCGAACGAGCTCCTCGAGGTTCTTGTTCGTCGCCGTCACAATACGCACATCCACCTTGATGGATTGCACCCCACCGACTCTGGTGAATTCTCGTTCTTGCAAGACGCGCAGCAGCTTGGCCTGCGTCATGGCGCTAAGGTCGCCGATCTCGTCGAGGAAGAGCGTGCCGGTATTGGCGAGTTCAAATTGCCCGACTCGACGAGCCGTGGCGTCCGTGAACGAGCCTTTTTCATGGCCGAACAGCTCACTCTCGATGAGCGTTTCAGGAAGGGCTGCGCAGTTCAGCGCGATGAAGGGGCGCTCGCGCCGGCCGCTATTATAGTGGAGCGCCTTGGCGACCAGTTCCTTCCCCGTGCCGCTCTCGCCGGTGATCAGGACGGTCGTGCGGCTGTCGGCGACTTGTTCGATCTTGGTATAGATGTCCTGCATCGACGGGCTCTTGCCGATCAGGTTGTGAAAGGCATAGCGCCGAACGACTTGTGCACGGAGTTGTTTCACCTCCCGTTGGAGTTCCTGGTCCTTGATCGCGCGCTCGACGATGATGCGCAGTTCTTCCACATCGAAAGGTTTTGAGAGATAGTCGGCCGCGCCGAACTTCATTGCATCGACAGCGGTTTTGACAGATTTCGTTCCCGTCAGCATGATGACCGGTGCTGTTCGGTCCTCGGCGCGTATGGTTTGGAGTACCGACAGCCCGTCGGTGCCCGGCAGGATCACGTCCAGGAGGACCAGATGGGGGGCTTCCTTGCGAAACAGCTCGAGGCCCTCCTGGGCATCGGCGGCCTGGATCGTTTCGTAGGTCGGCTCTAGCACCGCTTTCAATGAGGCCCGAACCCGGGCCTCATCATCGATCAACAGCACTCGTTTTTTCATACTGGTGTCCATAGGGTGTTGGTGGCTATGTGGGTAAGGCGGGTAAGCTCACGAAAAACGTGGTGCCGACACCAACCGAGCTCTTCACTCGGATCTCGCCGTGATGCTCTTGAATAATTTGATGGACAATCGTCAAGCCAAGTCCCGTTCCTTCGTGTTCTCCACTCTCGTGTTTGGTCGTGAAAAACGGGTCGAAAATGTGCTCGAGATTCGCATCCTGGATTCCCTCACCGGTATCCTCGATTTCGATGTGGGCCCAGACTTTCCCTCCCGGCTTCACCAGTTTGCTGGTCTGAACGCGTAAACGCCCACCTGCTCCTGCCATCGAGTCCATGGCATTGAGGAGGAGATTGAGCAGGACCTGCTTGATCTGTTGTCGGTCCAGCATGACACGAGGCAGGTCAGGCGCCAACTCTTTTTCAATCTTGATCCCACGGCTGTCTGCCGTGACGTCGATGAAATAGAGGCATGAGGCGACAATGTCGTTGAAGTCCTCGTCCGTCAGCTTGGGCTCCATATATCGGGCGTAGTCGAGAATTTCCTGGATCAGCCGTTCGATCCGATACACGTCGTCGAGCACCACTTTGCTGAATTCCTGAATAAATTCGGGATCGTCTTTTCGTTCAGGAGCCAATTGGATAAAAGTTTTAATCGACGTGAGGGGGTTTCTGATTTCATGGGCGAAGCCGCCGGCGATCGTCTCAAGAGATTTCAGCCGATCTGTGCGCTTCATGAGCGTGTGTGAGCGATGGAGGTCCTCGTACAGCACAATGGTGTCGAGCGCATTCGTGGCGGTTTGTGCCAGCGCGGCGAGCACGGACCTGGTCAGTGCATTTTCTTCAGCAAAAGGTTGTGCCGCGCCGAGGAGTGAGAAGGCGATGAGACGACCTTTATTGAGGTGCGGCACGATGCGTGTGGCCTGCATGGATTCCATGGCCGCGCGTGCGCCGGCTCCTGATTCAGATTTTTGGAGGTCTGCAGGCGAATCGGCCCGTGTCATGATTCGATTGGTTGCAAGCAGGTGGTGGGGAAGAGGATGGCTCACGGCCAGCGTCGGAGGAACAAGCGTGAGGGCAACCGGGCCAACCATGCTGGCGCGGCGATAGCATTCGTGCTCGCGATCCAGCAGGAACAACGTCCCTTGGGTTGTGGCACCGGCGCGACACAGCTCTTGGATAATGCGATTCCCGAGTGTCGTCAGGTCGGTCATCGTTCCCAGGTCGGCCGCAAACCGTGTGACGATGCTCAATAGCTCGCTGGAAGAAGGCGGCAAGATGTCGGTATTCGATGGGCGTGATGTCATAACGAACAGCGAGCGCAGAAGCACCCTCCAATCCGCCAGCGGAAATGCGGATTGAGCAAGGAAAGTTTATGTGTTCAAAGATGTACGGGTGGGAGTATACACGGCATGGGCACGTTCAGCTAGCGGATTTACCTTTTTCGATGACGGCGATGAGGGCATGCCCATCGAGCGCAGGAAGGATGCGGGGTGTGAGGATGCCGGCTTGCTGGAGAAATGAGGCCAGTGAAGGTCGGTCGAAGGTGTGGAGCAAGCCATGCCGGATGGCCTCTCGGAGTCGCCCCAGGTAGTGCAGGACGATTTGGGTTTGTGGACTAAATTCATCCTGATTCGCTCTGTGCAGATGCCGGCGATAGAGCACCGAGAGATCGGTTCCGGGGTGGAAGATCGTGAGGACCAGGCGCCCCTGCGGATGGAGCATGCGGTATAGCTCACGAATCGTGATCAGTGGAGAGGGGACGAACGGGAGCGACAGATTGCAGACGATGCGGTGGAGGGAGTGGTCCTTGAAGGGAAGCCCCTGCGTCCAATCCGCTTGCACCCAATCGGTGATCAGGGGGGGGTGGATAGTGAGGGTACCTGCAAAGTCGCTGTCGAGTTCTCGATGCAAGGCACGAAGACTCTGTCGGGCCTGCGTCAGCGAGTCGTGAGAATGTCCCAGCCCGATCACGTGAACGGGACGCTCCGGATTCCATCCACGCTGTCGCGAGCGGTAGGCCTGGTTGACCATTGTGGCCCTTAGCAAATCGCCATGGCCGACTCCCACTTCCACGAGCATGAAGCCCGGTTCGAGCGGGCTGAGTAGCCGGTAGAGATCGTCCAACAGCTTCCAATACTCATGGAGGTTCCCGAGTTGGGGAAGCTGCTGCAGGTGCGCGACCCTCAAGGCCCCACGCGTGACCTGGGAAAGATTGTGGCGAAGACGGCTGCGCTCGATCTCGATGCGCTGTTGACGGGCCAGCATCTGACGGGTCTGTGCGCGGAATTCAGCCGGAATGGTTGGCAGCGAGACGGTTGCGGCGATCTGCTCCACGATCTGTCGGAAGGCCAGGGGGTGTGGCTCGTTGAGCGGGAGATCCTGGCCGGTCAGCGGTGCGGGGACGGTTGCCAGACGGGTATGGGCTCCCAGTGCGGTGAGAAAAGCCTGCGGGAGGTCAGCCGGAGGCAACGGCCCGAGCGGGCTGGTGGGAATTGTGAGAATAGCTGATGGAGAGCGAAGGAGGCGCAAATCCGCAATCGTGGAGGCCAGATCCGTAAAGTGACCTGCGACGATATCGCCGACAAAGCGATCGACATTGACGTTGAGCCCGAGCAGATTGGCGATGCCGCGTCGGAGTCCGTATCGGTGGTCGGCCACGAGGTCATGACCATGGACAGTCATGAGCATGGACTGAACATCGACGACCGGATTGATCAGGAGAAGCAGGTCGAGGGGGCGGGATTGCACCGCCATCTTGAGCGCGACGCGTGCAGCTATGTCGCTCGCCATGACGATCAGGGGAGCGGTCGGCCACGTATGTTGCACAAGCTCCACGACTTTAAGGAGGTCGGCTTGCATGCTCCGTAAGGTCGTCTGTTGCAGCTCGCCGTCGCTCAGCCCCACGTGGTTGGTGTGGTCGTACCGCAAGACGCGGAGTCGGTGATGCGCCAAGTAGTACGACAAGGTAATGGCGTCCAACGCGGTCTGGCCATAGCCGGGAGCGATGATGACGACCGGTGTGCTCGGTGCGAGCGATTGGCCAAGGTGGTCGTCGGTGATCATAATTGCCTGGCCACGTGGATTCCGGCACTCTCGCGGAATACTGACGACCGACGTCTGCTGCGAGGAGGAGTTCGATTCGCCAGGGGACGTTAGGTATTGGCGGACGACACGGTTCACTTCGCGCTCAGCGTAGGGTGTGAGGCCCTGAAAGCGGAGGCCGACACGTAGGGCAGGGTTGGAGCCTTGCTGGCGGAACTCACCGGGCGTTGTGGGATCCGGAGCCGACCAGATGATCCGGGCGGGAAGCGCGGAGTCCGGCGCGCCCGGCTCATGGGTCCCAGGGTGGCTCTGAGTCTGTGTGGCAGCGAAGTGTAGTGTGGCGAGGCCGGTCAGGAGTTCTGGGCGAGCATTGAGCTGAAGACAGGCACCGTCGCGGCTGAGGTTGATTGTCAGCGCCGTCAGACGGTGAGGGTGACCGGTAGGGTCCATCGCATCGAGCTGGACCGGAAGTCTTACGGCCACCCGAACTGCCTCGCGGGGGTCGTAATCTGCCCGCTCTCTTGGTACGAGGGGAGTGGTGGCAGTCAGTTCGACATGTGGCCCTGCTGCAAGCAGTACTTCAAGGGAGAAAGGTAAAGTCTGTTCCTGCGCAGCCTGGATCAACGAGGCCAGGATGGCGGCTTCTTCTCGCTTGGGCGAAGCAAATGTGATGACGAGCTGGGAGACCGGTGTCCCGGAAGAGAGCGAGATGGGCCGTTCCTGCGCCTCCCCGTGCAATTCGAGGATCCCCACGGCAGTCTTGAGGACAACATAGGCATCCTGTGGCGCAATGGTGGGGAAGTCGTTGGGGAGTGTAATGCAGGTGCCGCCGAGGCTGAGATTGGAAATGGTGCCATCCCACGTCGCTGCCCCGACAGTAATCGTGGCAGGCAGAGTGGTTGGAATTCGAGCTGAATGGCGCCGTTCCTGTTGTGGACTTCCAGGAACGGCTATCGGAGCAGGTGCCGTCGTGGCGCTCTTCGTTTCAGGAGCGAGTGCGGGCGGGGCGGCAGAGACGGCAATCGGCAGCGGGAGCATCTCGAGGGGGGGGCGAGAGGCGACCGGCAGACGGAGGATCATACGAAGGGGGCCCTGCATCGGCGCCGACAAATCCAACGAGCCACCCAGTTGGCGGACGAACTGATACGACTCGAGGAGATCAATAGACGCGGGTGTAGTAGCCGGAGATTCTACCGACCACACCATGTCTGATTCCAGCAGTTCGACTTCGACCTCAGTCGGCGGGGCGAGGGGAAACAGGGCTGGGGCGTCTGCTGAGATGGAGGAT
>CAVSCZ010000008.1:0-22692 GCA_963726635.1 uncultured Nitrospiraceae bacterium | reverse complement strand
AGCTGCTCTGCCATTCTGAGCCACGCCTGCCTGATCGTATCGGTCTGCAAACCCTTCCCGAGACTCCTGAGCAAAAACCTAGCAACTGCGGATGAGCCTGTCAGGCGAACTCGTGGTGTGACCTGACTGCTGCCACGCTCCGGTCATAGCAGGGATCGTCGCCATCGGACGTCGTCGAGTCGACTGAACCCCCATCGTGTGAGAGAGGAGAGGAAGAGGCACGACCCGATGACTACGTGGTTGTGGGAGGGGGAGTGGAGCCGTCGGCAGGAGTATGGTTGTGAGTCTCAAGGGCTTCGTCGAGGACTCGGAGCGACTCATTGAGGAGGTCTGCTGCACAGCTCAGGGTGACGTGAATTTGTTGGAGAGCCTCCTCCCATCGCCCTTCCTGCTGGAGGGTTTGAAAACGGCGATGATGTTCATCCATGATCGCTTGCTTCGCATCCAGCATGAGACTATCGACGGCTGTCACAGTTGCCTCCCATTCGTGTGATCGAGTCCGCACGGTAACAGACCCTATAGCTACACCACAATGATACGAACGGGTGGATCATGTACCACATTAACTATTACGCTCAAGTATATATTTTTGCATAATTTACACGCCAGCGACATACTGTTGAAGGCTGACCATCCTACTTCCATCGCCGCATCTAAAGCATCCGCCTGTTCAGTCCTGCGCATTCCGAGAAACGAGGCGTCTCTCCGGCTTGACGGTTCGCCGAGAAGTGGTTTATCTTGCATTGTACGATTGATTCACGGAGGAGGGGGCTGATGCGTAACATGTCAAGATGGACCCTGGTCGTGGCTGGATTCCTACTCACCGCCTGCTCCTCAACCGAATGGGTCCACCCCAACAAGCCCTCGTCAGAATTCACCAAGGATTACAACAATTGCGGGATGGCCGTATCGCGGGACCCCAAGTTACAGCAGGGAAGTCAGCTCCTAATCGTCAACGCCACAGAACGCTGCATCCAAAAGGAAGGCTGGCGGTTGGTCGAACACTAGAAGCAGTTCCTCCCTTCCTCGTTCTCCTCTTCGCCGAGAATCCTCCGCTCACACTCATGTGCGTCAATTCCTGACCCTAACCACTCCGGCGTGAGCCGGTGTGACCGGCAAATTCCACTCAGCACCCAGAACAACCCAATCGCTCCGCGCGATACACAATTTACACACATTTTACGAGGAATTCACAGGACTGGCATGTGCGTTGGGTAAGGTAGAGGCACAAGAACATGCAGGACACATTCACACCAACCCTGGAGCAGGTCATGAAGAACACAGAGGCCTATCTGTTCGTGCTCACGATCTCTCTCTTGCTCGCCGCGCCCATCGTTCGGGCCATTCAGACATTACTGGCCATGCGCGCACGAGTTATCTTCCCTCTCCTGCGTCTAGAAACAGGGCACCACTACAGCACGTTAATCACATCCGCACGAAGCATGGAATCCATCATCTGTCCACACTGCGCATCGTCCTTTGATCGCCACATCGATTCGAACCATGACCACATTTACGCAACCAAGGAGAGCTCTATGATCACAGTCGATCGGCTCATGACTCGCCAAATAGTCAATATCGAAGCAGGAACCTCAGCCATTGAGGCGGCGAAGCTCATGAAGAACCACAAAATAGGAAGTGTGTTCGTGACAAAGCATGACCGCATCGTCGGCATCGTGACGGAGCCGGATATTGTCCGGAAAGTCGTCGGGGCGGAGCGGGTGCCCTATTACATCCCCGTGGAAGAGATCATGAGCAGCCCCGTCATCGGCATCGACGGACGCCGATCTGTGACCGAAGCGGCCGATCTGATGGAACAGCACGGGACACGCCATTTGGCCGTATTCAAGGACGACGCGATTGTGGGGATCTTGTCGGTGCGCGACCTGCTGCACCCGGTTTCAATCGATGAGTTTTAAGCGTTCGTGGCCAGCGTCACAAGAAAGGGGGCTCGTAGACATGGCAATTGATCTCTTCACATCACTCTTTGCAATGGGCGTGCGTTTCACTCTCGTGCTCGGCGTCATGCTGTTCATCGTTTCACTCGGTCGAGATGCCTGGAATGTCTTTTCGAGACCCGAATAGGACCATGACACAAACCACCATGGAACAGACTCTGTCGAACGGCTGGCCCAAGCGATTCATCATCACGCTCACGGCCTACGACATCACACGTGTCTGGGAAGCGGGCACGCGATTCATTCTGAGCCTCCTTACCCTGACGATCCTCCTTGGCCTGGCAGGCGGCGTCGTGAAAACGTTTCTCGACCTGCGGCTTCTTCTGTCCGCCAACGTGGAAGTGGCCCTTCGGCAGGTATTGGTCGACACCCTGACCCTGCTGGCCGTCGTCGAAGTGCTGAAGACCACTCTCACATACTGCTCTGACGGGCGCGTCCGGGTCACGTTTATCGTCGACACAGTGCTTGTCGTGATGCTGACGGAGGTCATCTCACGATGGTTCACGGGCGGGGAGTGGCATCAATTCGCGATACTGGGAGGCATCTTACTCACGCTGGGGCTCATTCGCATCGTGGCCGTCCGATACAGCCCGGCGCCGACGACGTTTACGCAACAGGCCAATCAACCGGGGCTATCATTTCTCTAATCTAACCAGGAGGTACCTATGTCTATGAGTTCTCTTCTTGAAGCAGATCCGGATGTTCATCCTGTACAACGGGAGCGCCCCCATGGCGATGCTCTTACGGAAACCATTCTCGACCATCTCAATGAGCAGACCGTCATCAGTCTGGATACGCTCATCTGCCTCATGCCCCAATACACCTGGAATCAAATCTTCCACAGCGTCGACCAACTCGCCCGATGCAACAAGATCGTCCTTCGCCGACACCGATTTGAGTACACGCTCTTCTCGACTAATTTCGTGGCATAACCACGTCCTTCCAGGCACACCCTCACTACCCTCACCCTGCGCTCCATTCACCTTCCGGACAGGCAGCTACTGATCCGGAACGGCACGGAACGGGAGTCCGTATCGATAAGCCGGCGGCTGGTCGAACGATGATAGCTTCTTGCCTAACTCCTCAGACAAAGAAAGCCCGCCGTTCTTAGCTGTCTTGTGAATTTTGGGGCGGTTGAACCTGCTGTGTCACGGAGCGGGGCATCGCGCTGACTCTTCTCGACAAGGAAAGATCAACCGCGAACCTGAGCGATCAGCGAGGCCTACTTTTGTATAAGGCCGTTCTTAATAGATCCTGGCGGAGTGGTGTGGCGAATGATCTTGCCCTCCACGAGGTAGACCACCAGTTCGGCGATGTTGGTGGCATGATCGGCCATCCGTTCGAGGTATTTGGCTATGAAGCTCAAGCGAATGGCACGTGAAATCGTGTGAGTGTCCTCGAGCATGAATGAGAGCAGCTCACGGAATAACTGCTCCATCAGGTCATCGACGAAATCGTCGTCCGTGAGCACCTTCCGCGCGAGCGTGGAATCATCCTTGACGAAGGCATCAATGCTTTCCTTCACCATCATCCGTGCCAGATTACCCATCTGCGGGATATCGATGTAGGGTTTGAGCTGCGGCTCTTCGTTCAACTCGATCGCCCGCTCGCAGACATTCTCCGCCAGGTCACTGATTCGCTCGAGTTCGGTGGCGATTTTCATCGCGGTCGTCACCAACCGCAAGTCTCGTGCGGCAGGCTGATGGAGGGCCAGCAACCGGATACTGTCTTCATCGATCTCCACATCCAACGCGTTGACCTGGTGGTCCCGCTCGATCACCTGGCTTGCCAGGGTCGAGTCGCGCGTCACCAGCGCGGTGAGGGCCTTGTCGATCTGATCTTCCGCCAGACCGGCCATTCGCAAGAGTTTGCTCTTCAAGGCTGCGAGTTCTTCGTCAAAGTGGCGTTGTGTCATAGGGGTCAACCAAATCGTCCGGTGATGTAGTCTTCGGTCTGCTTCTTGGAAGGCGTGGTAAAGAGCTGCTTCGTGAGGCCAAACTCCACCAGTTCGCCGAGGTACATGAACGCCGTCCAATCGGACACCCGGGCCGCCTGCTGCATATTGTGCGTCACGATCAGGATTGTCACACGACTTTTCAAGTCGAGCAACAATTCCTCGATACTGGCCGTGGCCATCGGGTCGAGCGCCGACGTCGGCTCATCCAACAAGAGCAGTTCCGGGTCAGTGGCCAAGGCACGGGCGATACAGAGTCGTTGCTGCTGGCCGCCGGATAGAGACGTCGCCCGCGCGAGCAACCGATCCTTGACTTCTTCCCACAAGGCCGCGCTCCGCAAAGCCTGTTCGACCTTCTCATCCAATATCTGCCGTTCGGTGGTCCCTCGAACCCTCAGGCCGTACGCGACGTTCTCATAAATGGACTTGGGAAAGGGGTTCGGCTTTTGAAACACCATGGCGACCCGCATCCGCACCTCGATGGGATCGACCTCGCGTGCCAGGATATTGCGGCGATCGGGATAGAGCAGAATTTCACCCTCATAGCGGTTCCCATCATAGAGATCGTGCATCCGGTTAAAACAGCGGAGAAAGGTAGATTTTCCGCAGCCGGACGGCCCGATCAATGATGTGATCTGGTATTCGGCGATGGGGATCGACAAGTTCTTCAGTGCCAGCCGGCTCCCGTAGGAGAAACTGAGAGCTCGTGTCTCCGCCTTGAGAGACTTGGGCCAATCCTGAGCGTGGGGTGAGTCGATGAGATTCATGCTACCAGGTGACCTGCTTTCGCATACGATATCGCAAATAGATGGCCAGCCCGTTCATGGTGAGGGTCATCCCGACCAACAGCACGCCGGCAGCCGCCGCGTTGCCGACGAAGTCCTCGCCGGGCCTCGAAACCCATCCGAACATCTGAATCGGCATGACCGTAAAAGGGGACATGGAGCCAGTCAAACGAGAGATACGGCGGGTGCGTCGTGAATCGGAGCCGGAGGCAGAAAGGCAATAAAGGTGAGGGCGCCGATTGTGACAATGGGGGCCGTTTCACCGATTGCTCGGCTCAAGGCCAGGATAATGCCGGTGAGGATGCCAGCCGAGGAATAGGGCAGCACGTGATGTGCGACCGTCTGCCACTTGGTGGCGCCCAACGCGTAGGCCGCTTCGCGGATCTCCACCGGAATCGCGCGAATCGCTTCACGCGTCGTGACGATCACCACCGGGAGAATCAAGAGTGCCAACGTGAGGCCCGCCACAAGAATGCTCTCGCCCAGGCCCAAGATGTAGACGAACAGCCCGAGCGCCAGCAAGCCATAGATGATCGATGGCACGCCGGCCAGGTTCGTGACCGTCACCTCGATCAATTCGGTCATCCACGTTTTCCGCGCGTACTCTTCCAGGTAGATCGCCGCTGCGACGCCCAGCGGCACGCCCACGACCGCCGTGACCAGCATGATCAAGGTCGAACCGACCCACGCCGGAAGGATGCCCGCTTGTGCGGCATGACGAGACGGAAATGACATGAGGAACTGCCAGTCGATTCGCGTGACACCTTGGAACACGAGCGCCCCGAACAACAACACCAGCGTTCCGACTGCGATGGCGAGTGAGCAGAGACCCAATACCTTGAACAGTGCCTCGGCGATCTTGCGCCGTGCGATGGATTGGTGGGGATGTGGAGAGGACTGTGCCGACATCAATACACCTCCCGAAACCGCTTCCGCATCATATGGCCAAGGATGTTGAAGACGAAGGTCATCACGGCCAGCACGAGCCCTGCTGCAAAAATGCTCTGGTAGCCAATGCTGCCATGGGGCAGATCACCGAGAGCCACTTGGACAATGTAGGCGGTAATGGTGGCCGCCGGCTCCAGAGGATTCCAGGTCAAGTTCGGGTTTTGCCCCGCCGCGATCGCCACCACCATGGTTTCGCCGACCGCACGCGAGATCCCGAGCACATAGGCGGCCACGAGGCCGGACGTGGCAGCCGGCACCACCACTCGCCAGGCCGTCTGCAGGCGGGTCGCTCCCATCGCATAGGAACCTTCCCGCAAGCACCATCGGCACAGCGCGCATCGCATCCTCGCTGAGCGAGATCACGAAGGGCATGATCATAATGCCGATGACGATACCGGGACCGAGCATGTTGAACCCCGGCAGATCCGGCCAGAGATGTTGGAGTGCGGGGGTGACGACGATCAGCGCAAAATACCCGTACACGACGGTCGGGACGGCGCCCAGCAGTTCTAACGTAGGCTTCATGACTTCCCGCACACGAGACGAGGAGAATTCGGAGAGATAGATCGCCGCCACCGTTCCGAGAGGAATCGCAACGAGCAGACCGACCCCGCTGGTGACGAGCGTGCCGGCGAGCAGGGGCAGGATCCCGTAGTGAGGATTGGCAAAGAGGGGAGTCCAGAGTGTATCAGTAAAAAAGTCCGTGAGCGGCACCGTCCTGAAAAATCCGACCGACTCAGAGAGGAGCACGGCGATGATCGTCACGGTCGTGGCCACGGAGTGAGCGCGGCAAGAAACAGTCCGCCTTCGATCGCCCCTTCGCGTCGCTGACGTCCACGGCGGCGTGCAGCGGCCTCCGCTATGGCGTCTGGCTTCTTGATACGAATCGCCTCCTGCATCACCACAATGGACTTACTCATCAACAGACTGACCTCTTCCTATGCACGACCTCCCTGGAATCCGAGCCAGAACAGGAGCCCCATGGAGATCTACCGTTTGGGGGGACGACTCATGATTTCTTCAACCGCCAGTCCGACTTCAGGCACACCGCCAAATCCGGTTCCCACGACGCCTTTTTTGAACCGCTCACGCGCCAGACTATATGCTTGCTCCGGTAAAGGAATATACCGGACTTCTGCGATCAGCTTGGGGCCTTCCGTCAGGTAGTAGTCGACGAAGTCTTTCACCTCTTCCCGCTTGGCTGCACGCCTCGCTGACATAGATGAAGAGGGGACGTGAGAGCGGCTGATAGGTGCCTTTGATGACATTCTCGGCACTGGGCAGCACCGGTCCATTCTTTCCGACAATGGCAACCGCTTTCAGCTTCTTCATCTGCGCTGCGTAATAGGCAAATGGTATGTACCCCAACGCATTCTTATTGTTCTCGATCCCCTGTACAATCACGTTATCGTCTTCGCTGGCGGTGTAATCGCCACGGCTGGACTTGGGCTTTCCCACAATGGCATCGGTAAAGTAATCGAAGGTGCCGGAATCGGAGCCAGCGCCAAAGAGCACGAGCGGTGCGTCCGGCCAGTCAGAGTGGATCTGGTTCCATCTGGTGATTTTGCTCTGGGCCGCCGGTTCCCAGATTTTCTTCAACTCTTCCACCGTCATCGAGGTGATCCAGGTATTCTTCGGGCTCACCGCCACCGTCAAGGCATCGAAGGCGATGGGCAGTTCGTAATAGGCAATGCCGTTCTTCTGACAGAGGTCCATTTCTTCCTTAAGGATCGGTCGGGAGGCATCCGCGATGTCCGTCTCACCTCGACAGAACTTCTTGAACCCCCCGCCTGTCCCTGCAATGCCCACGGTCACTCGTACGCGACCCCGGTTCGCTTTCTGAAATTCTTCCGCCACCGCCTCCGTGAGGGGATACACCGTACTCGACCCATCGACTTTAACGAGAGCCGTTTGGTCGGCCTGCGCCAGGTGACTCCCTGAGCCCGAGACCCCGAGAAATCCGGCCATCGCCATACACCCCACCAACCGTGCAACCAGCATCTGTGCTCCTCCCATCCCCAATGAACCTATCTTTATCTCATGGCCCTGCGACAGACCATCATGACGCAGATCTATTGCAAGCCGTCGCTTCATCTGCTCGTGAGCCTACAGACCGTGCATTCCGGTACTGTCACGGATGTGTAAACTTTCTGTTAACTCGCAAGAGAAGTGGCTGCTTCTCCACCCGATTGTCTTTACTCCACGAGGACTTCTGCCTGCAAGGAGACCGCCCCAAATCTTTACAAGTCTGTAACACAGCGGCAATACCGCCGTGATGTCGCCTCGCTACACCTGTATCCAGCACACAGGGCACACCTACAAAATGGAGGATACAGGTATGGAGACCCCTCAGCGCGTGACCGTCATCAGGGGCCTCGTCGGAGTCATGTTGCTCAGCACATGCATGAGTTCCGCGTGGGCCGGCGAGGTACTGAACAGCCAAGGTCCTATGCGATCACAGGTATTGGTCGCGCAGACTGCCGAGCCTGCTGCCGGGTCTGGACAAGGACTGCCCGGGACGAGAGAGTTGCCTCCAGGGGGCACGTCAATCGAGGATATCATGCTCCAAAAGGGCACGATCACAATGGATGACTGGATTCAGATCAAGGCGGAGCAGGAATATAAATCAGCCGATCAAGCGAAGCGCATTGATGCGATGGATGAATGGAAAACGAAGACGGAGTTGTTGCCAATACTCCGCGACAAGGTGAATTTCGGTTTGAACGCTCTACAATTTCTCTACGCCCACTCAGATGCTCAACAGCCGGAAGGGAAAAGTCAGGACAACCTCTCGATCCGGCGGTCTGAGCTCTTGTTCTGGGGTAAAATCAGCGAGCACATCCCGCGGTGGCACGCGCTGTTTGAGTTTCAAAGCATCACGAGTTCCCCTGTGACGCCAACTGGTAACAGCAGCACCCCGGCCGGGGCGCCTACCTTTGCGACCTTCTTCCGCGAATCCTACATCGATTTCCGCCCTGTCGTCGCCTGGGCACCTATTTTAAACGTCATCCGGATGGGAACCTTCCGAATGCCCTTCGGCATCTTCACTGAAACGTCCGGCGGTCTGCGGGACATTGTCAGTAGTCCCTACTTGACCCAAGTAGGAGCCGGCACCTCACAAAACAAGAACGGTACCGGTGGAACGATTGACTTTATCCAGGAACGTGACCTGTTCATTGATGTCAGGGGAAAGATCGCTAATCGTCTCGAGTATGTAGGCGGCATTATGAACAACAATAACTATCTATCCCAAGGTGCCGGCTCCAACGGGCCGAAGGCCGGATATGGGCGCGTCCGCTTCTTCGCCAGCGATGTTTCGTTTGTCAGCTTCTCGATGATCGCAGGGGAAAGCAACAATGCCAACACCCAGATTGGCGGTCGTGGCAAGGGAAACATGGATCGGTACGGGGTTGATGCCCGATACACCTCGAAGATCCTGCCGGGCTTTATGGCCCAGGGTGAGTTCTGGCAAGGGCATGACGCGCCAAACGCCACAACCGTGGGCACGCCGGCGAACGGGGCTTGTCAAGTGCAGACGCAATGCGGCGGGTCGGGAGCCCCCGGAGAGCAGCGTCGCACCTGGTACGTGCTAGCCAAGTACCTGATCTCGGACGGCTTCTTTCAGAACCTCGAACCGACGATCATGTATGAGCAGTTCGATCCGAGCATGGGGGTCTCCGGCGACTTGTACGAACGCACCATTCTGGGGTTGACCTACTACTTCGAGAACTTTCCCCCGAAGGTTCAGTCCAAGGTGCAGTTCAACTATGAATTCCGGCACCATCAGGGATTCGGCCCCGGAGTGCCGTACAATTCGGCGACTGATCCATTCGATCATAATGCGATTCTGATACAGTTCCAGGTTCGCTTCATGTAGTCACAACGTTTACAATTGCCATCGACTTATCGGCCTGCCGTTCGAACGGCGGCTGGCAGAAACGGGGAGAAATAAAATGAACATCACACGTGGAGCGGCAGTTCTCTTGTTGGCTTCTACCCTCGGCTCCTGTGCGTCAAACCAAATGTTTCCATCTGAGGTGATAGAAGGCCTGGACCAAAACTTCGACTTTACAGCCTGGCGCATGGCCCCGAACGCCGGAGGGGGAAAGAAGATTGAATTGGGAGGACGGATCATTCAAGCTGAGTCGAAAGAGGGTGGACTCATCATTGTTGCTGCGCAACTCCCCATTGCCGAGCACCCGACCTATGGTCCTAAAGATATGGGTAAGCGAACAGGCGAGTTCGCCCTTTTTTATCAGGGCACTATCGAGCAAAAGTCCCTTTCCGTGGGTAACAGATTGATCGTGGTAGGTACGATAGAACAAGCGAAGGTGGTCGTCGTGGATGACATGAAGCGAAGCCTGCCCTCGCTCAAGGCGCAGTGCCTTCATGTGTGGGTGACGAGAGGAAAAGAGATCGACGAGTTTCCCTTCAATACCGGCGGAGGCTATGAACCTCTGGAAGAAAATACCTATTGCGTCCCTCACCAATAACTAGAGAATATATAAAACACCTGGGTCCATTGTTACTTCAAGATTTCTGGCATTGCGCTAGATTAGGAGCTATGACTCGCATAGGGAATGTCGTTCCCGCCTTGGTCTGCTTCATTGTTGCCAGTGGGCTTGTAGGTTGCGGACAAGAGGCCAAACTTATCCGGAACGACCCTGCCGGTTACGTTGTGGCATATTCTATCGAGACAGAGGCCGATGTCCTGTCCTCAACGAATCGACGAAAAGCCCTGGACATCATCAAGGACACATGTCCACAAGGGGAACGGATCGTCAAAGAAGGTGAGGTTCCGAAGGTGAGTCAGACAGCAGATCGAGCATGGCGCGGCCAGATGGGCACTGATCGTTTGTGGGGGATCCAATTCACGTGCAAATGAAGAATGTGCTCAGGAAACTTCAGCTCCTTTTTTTCGTCTTCGCGCTTTCAGCCTGTGCGAATCTCACCAGCGAACGGCTCGTGTATGACCAACAAGGGACTCGAGTAGGGATCCAAGTCGATCCAACAGTATATCGGGCATCGCCTCCTGCACTCAATAATCATCCAGCGCAGTTTAGTCCTGACGAGGTACGCGTCATGCTGGGGACACTCCACGTCACTGGCTGGAGCGGCACCATCGTAGGGGTATTCGCCAGTCCCCGGCCAATCCCGTTGTTCAAAGAAGAAGAGCTGATTGCGCTCTCAGGCCTATTGGCGACGGCGCTGCGCCAGGCCGGTTCGGATGAGCGCGTATTTTTCTCTCTGCCGAACAAAGAGGCACCCTATAGCAATGATCGAACAGAGGGCGCGCTGTTTGTGCGCAGTCCCTATCTGCATATCGTGGTGACCGACCATGCCGCCTTCACGCGTGCAGACACAGGGGGAGGGGAGGATTATAAAGACCTCAGGGATAACAAAGGTATGAAGCTCTGGGTCGCACCTCCCGCTCAAGCCGCAGTGGTTCCGGTGGTTGAGGAGCCTCGATGGGCCCCCTTCGAGACCGTCCATATTTCGCTGAACACGAGCGAGGTCGCTGCCTGATGAAAACAGCAGCCCCGGCACGAGCCGACCGAGTGCTCGTGCTACCTCAGGCGGCCCTGCCCGCCCAGCTCTCGCCCCAAACAAGTCCCGCCACTGCGCCAACCGCCGCTGAAGACCAGCGATCACAAATCCGAGAACTGACTCGCTCCAATCTCGATCTCCGTGATCGCCTGGACGAGCAGAGCAAGCAGATGAAGGAGCTACAAGACGAGCTGGCGCGCCTGCAGCAGGAGCTTGAGAAAACGAAGTCAAAAAGCCGGATGCCACGTAAATCGCCGACCCCATAATCTCTCGGTTCCCGCTGACTCAATCCCTTCCAGACCGTACTGGCCGGCAGATGTGCCAAACGTTCGCGTGACATCAACACCAATGTGTATCAAACAGCTCCGGATCCAACAGTTCATCGAGTAACTTGCCGCTGACACTCTCGATATAATCATTTTCCCACGAACTCCAGGGGGTCAGGGACAAGGTCTGGAAGCGATTCGCTGCAACCAGTGGCAAACAGCGTTGGCCGTAAACTCTGGTCCGTTGTTTGACCGAATATGCTTGGGCACGCGCGCTGGGCTTAAAGGTTCTGCTCGGCAGCCTGTTTCAGGATTAATGGATAAAGGGAGAGGTCGGCGATGGCTCGTTTCAGGCCTTTGAGTCGTTTGACCTAATTAACGTTGAGGCCGCCGTATTCATTATGCCAGCGGTAATATGTGTGTGTTCGATAAGGGCGCGATTCTGGCAAGCTTTCGCGACGACTTGCCCTTGCCCAGCGTGACCTAGGCTTCACATAGTTTGGCAGAATTTGTTCGACGGTGTTACGGAGAGGTGGCATACGGCCTTCCTCTCGGCCCGACCAAAGCACATACATGGTCGGGCCGTTTAAGGAGAGCTGTCAGCTACTGGCCGGCAGATGTGCCAGGCGTTCGCGTGGCACCGAGTGACACGAAGCTCTTCGTGACTTGGTTCATGGGGAGTGGAAAAAAACCTGCCCGCACCACTGCCTCTTGTCCCTCGCGGCTCGTGATAAACATGAGAAACTCTTGCGCCGCTGGAGGAAGCGTGGATTTCGGCGACTTATCGAGATACACATACAGAATGCGATGCAGTGGGTAGGTTTGGTCCGCGACGGTCGCGGACGAAGCAGTAATGAAGGGCATCCCTTCGTTCTCGGCAAGGGGAACCATGCGCACAGCGGAGGCCTGCAGCCCAAATCCGCTGTATCCAATACCCAACTGGTCGCGGCTTAACGATAAGATAACGGAGGCGGCGCCAGGTTGTTCCTGTAACTTTGGCGCGAACTCCCCACCAGCAAGGACATGCTCCTGAAAAAATGCCCTGGTGCCAGATTTCCGATCGCGACCATAGAGCTGGATCTCGGCCTTCTCCCAACCATTGCCCAACCCGAGCTGTCCCCACTGTTTAATCTCGGTCTTGTAACCGCGTTTGCGAGTCGTCGAGAAGATCGCATCGACTTGATCTAAAGTTAGGCCTGGCAATGGATTGTCCTTGTGGACATACAGAGCGACCGCATCGACAGCCACCGGGATCGCCAATGGTTCATAGCCATGTTGCGTGGCGAACTGTTTGATCTCTGAGTCCAGCAATTCACGCGAAGTGGCTAGAAGCAGGAAATGGTTTGTCCGCTCTTCCTTGAGGACAATCCTGCCGGGTATCGGGGGGGGCTCCAAGAACTCTGACACAGCCTTGGTTGACCCGCCGCCTTTTACGTTAATCGTGACTTGCGGTTGACGTCGTTGGAATTCAGCGGCAAGACGAGTCATCAGCGGAGACATTGTATCCGAACCCTGAATTTTCAAGGCGCCTGACACCTGGGCTTGCGGGCTGTACGGGGCAAGACCTGCGTCTACCTGTCAGGCTGGCAAAGGGACCGCCTTGCTCAGCACGAACGCCAGGAGCCGTGAGCAAAAGTGCGATCAGTAGCGTCACAACCACGTTGAGGATGCTTGCCTGCCTCGGCCAGGTTCTTGTTCCACCATGAATCATCATGCCCTTGTTCCTCCTGTTTGGGTTATCCCATGCCTTGTCTGACTTGAACGATAGCCCCGATAGATTGTGGCGATATAACAGATGTGTTACAGAATTGTTAAACTTTGCAGGGGGAATCGAAAAACTTCGAGTAAGCAATTAGAGGACGCGGTAATAGAGCACCGAGCTCATTCCGGTGCTCGAATCGCGCCGGAGCACCACCGTCGCATTCCTGGTCACTTCGTTCACGCCCACGATCATGCGGGCCAAGAACAGATCACTCTTGATATCGTACAGGTTTTGGAGCCGGAGTTCCTTCCCAACTGCTTCAAAGCTGCTGACGCGATCCAACTCTTGAATGGTCTTGAAGGGACGAGCCTGGACAATATCCCCAGCCACGCTTTGCGTGATACGAGGATCGAGGGCCTGAAGCACGAGGGGGTCGGCCGTGTTCACATTCACCCGGCTTTCTCCTTCTTGCGGATAGACGGTCACCACCTTCGAGAGCTTCTCGATGATATCGGGCGTGATCCCCTTGATCAGCCGTAACTCTAGGAGCGTCTGCAGAGGAGCGTTCGCCGCCCGGTAGGAGGGACGCAGCGTTTGATAGTAGAGGCTCTCTGCGCCGGCCGCTTCCGGCACCTCATCCTGATCGACCCAATCGACGATAGCATCCACAAGATCCGGATTGACCTGAACGAGTTCGAAGAGTCGCTTGACCCTCAGGACCTTGATCTTCCTGGCAGTGGGATCTCCGCCGGCGGCCAGGTCGTTGAGGTTGAGCTTCCCTCGTTCATCCTCGATCTGCGCGCTCAGCAGGCCATCGCCGATGGCATAATTCGTGATGGGAAAGGCCCACAAGTCGGTGGGGGCGTCGAAGAACTGTCCTGTTTGCTTGTCCTTGAAGATGTCTTGTTGCAATACGCCACGGGCTGCCTGCACTGCCGCGCGCGCGAGCACAGTCGCTTTGAAATTGTCGCGGAAGGCCGCCGCATCGCGGTATTCCCGCCTCGCCTCGGCATCGAACTCGAGGATCAGCGCAACCAGGAGGGAAAGAACCAGGAGGGTGAGAAGAAGTGCAATACCTCGTTCATCAGACCTTCGCATAGGTCACGATTCTCAGCGTGGCGTCGAGATTGACCGGATTGTCGTATTTCGGTTTCATCTGCAGATGGTGCACCTGAACGTCATAGGGTGCCTGTTCGATCGCAACCAGCAGCGCGAGGATCTGGGGGAGCGACACGCCGTCGAGCCGAAGGTCGACCGCGGTCTCCTGATAGCCCTGAACGACGATCGGGGCCTGTGGCTGCATGCCGACGATGCGGTCGCGAATCTGCGCCGTCGTCGTCGCTTCTTCCATGAACGCCAGCAGCGAAAACTGGGCCGGCGGGATCGGCATGCGCTGTTCGAGCTTGGCGATACGCGCCTGTTTGACCACATACTCCTGCGCCACGAGCGCAAGTTCCTGGCTGTCTTTCGCTTTCCGTCGCGCTTGTCGATCGAGCTTGTCGATCGTCGCCATGAGCGGATCGATGATCAGCAGGAAGACGAGTGCTGCTGCGACCACGGCCCCGCCGGCAGCCACGATGATGCGCTCGCGTTGTGAGAACTGCTGCCACCGTTCTTTCAGCATCTGCATCATGGCCGTTGCACCGTATAGGTGAGTCGAAACACGACTTGGTTCGGCACAGCCCCGACACGGGTATCACTAATGGACACGTCATGAAACGTCTCGGCTGCAGCGAAGGCCTGCTTGATCTTCTCGACCGCATCGAAGGTCGTTGTTTCCCCCTCCAGATGGATGCTGGTCCCGTCGATCGTCAGTTCTCGTACCTTCAACGGTGCGCCTGGCGGCACATGTTTCACCAATTCCGCAAGGCCGGCAAGGACGTTGTAACGTGTGCCGTCGACAATCGAGAGACCTTTCTCTACCTGCGAGACTCGATAGCGCGCCTGGTCCAACTCCTCACCAGGGCTGGCGCCTGGACCAAATGTTTGCTCGTATTGCGCCTGGAGCCCCCGCTTGAGGCCCTTGACCGTCGAGTCTTTCAGCATCACGCGGGCGGAGAGATCCATCAGCGCGAGAACCGCCAGGATGAGCCCGCCCCACAAGGCCAACCGTCGATCCTGTCTTGAGACATCTGATGTGGCCGATGCGGCATCGCTGCCGGCTTTGAAGTCCAGGGCGAGACCCGATCCCACCAGCCTCGACTTCCAGCGGGGCCGGACGATATTCGGATGGATCGACAATCCGAATGCAATGGAAAACGCGCGGGGACAGCTCGATCCAAATCCTTGCCGCGGGCCGACCGGGAGCAAGCCCAGTTGATGCGCCATATGCCCGCTCAGCTCTTTCAGCTTGGACCCGCCGCCCGATACCCAACAATGGGTCAACCGTTGCTGGACGGTGCCTTCATAGGCATGAAGGGAGACGCGCAATTCCTTGAGGACCGGTTCGAGCCAGGCATCGACTTCTTGTACGGCCATGGCCCGCTTCCGTCGTTCCGCTTCGGCGAAGCTGCAGGCATAGCGCACGGCGAGCGCATGGGTGAGATGATTCCCGCCCCACAGCACGGTCCGCAACAGCACCGGACGACCTTCATGCACAAGGCACAAGGTCGTCTTCGAGGCCCCGACATCGATAATCGCCATGTCGCCGGGAACTTGGGCCCCTTCCTCTTTCAGAAATTGGCTGACAGAAAACAGGGCCATGCCGTCGACCGTGATCGCAGAGGGGTTCAGATCAGCGGAGGCCATGAACCGCAAATGCTCAGCAATCTTTTCATTGGGCGCCGCGGTGACGAGGACGTCGGACCCTTTGGCTTTCGTGGTCCCATCCTGAGATTCTCGCGCCGGCAGCAACAGACTGCCGACGGTGACGTCCTCCAAGGGCATGGGAATCAGATTTTCCATTTCGAACGGGACGACCTGCGCCAGCTTCGAGGCATCGCGAAAGGGGAAGGAGAGGGTTCTGACAAACACATCCTGGCAGGCGAGCGCGGTGACAATCTCCCCGCTGCCATACAAACCGTGCTGCCACAGAAAATTTCTGAGCATGGCCGCGCGATGCGCCGGCTCCGTCTGCTCCGGACGCCCATAGGGAACGGGCAGGTGGAAATATTCCACCGATTCACGCCCTGTCAGACGACGGCGAAACCGCACGGCCTTGAAGGCCGTCTGTCCGATATCGAGCCCGACACATTCAGCAATCATCGACAACTACCTGTGCTCCTCATCCTCATCGCGTGGTCCTTGAATCTGCCGCACGATTAGAGCGCCACTCGTGCATTCATGATCGGCCCCACCAGCTTGAACGTCAAGGGGGTCCCGGGCTGGAACGGTGGCAACGAGAGGCTCGCCGCCTTTTGGGCAAACCCGGCGCCGGGAACCACGGTGACCGTGAGATCCAGAAGGCTCTGTTGCAGCGGCTGCCGCAACGTCACACGCCCCTGGGCCGTAAACGATCCATCCACGCCGTCTCCCTTCAACTCCGTGACGTCGCATGCTGCATCGCGGCAGGTGAGCGCGGCTTGGATGCGGCCGAACGTGAGCGACGGGATCAAGGAGGTGCCGGCAGCGATCCGTTCGACTATGAGGTCTTTAATTTCAACCTTCAGGGTCCCTTCACCCTTGAAGGCAGCATTCGCGCTTTGTGCGCTGTCCCATCGATGCATAAAATCTCCCTGAACCATGCCTCTGGTCACGTAGGGTTTCAGCAATGCCGCTAAATCCATCTGCTGGAGATGGCCTTTGACGACAACAGGACCTCGTAAGGACCACGAAGCCGTTGTCAGAGATCCTGTGGCTCGTCCAGCACCAGCTTGCGCCGCTCCCGGTAACTGGACGGTATAGTCTATCACCAGTCGCCCTAAAAATGCCTGAAAGACTCCAATTGTTGTCCGCACGGCTTCAACTGGAATCGCCCCGATCGTCGGTCCGGCGAGGACGACATCACGCCACTCAATGGCCGCAGGAAAGCCCACCGACCAATCCGCGGCACGCACCTCCCATCCGCTCGCCCGATTGAGTTCGGTCAACAGGCGATTCTGGAGTGGGCCGTAGGGAAAAGTCAGGAACAGAAATGCGACGAAGCAGGCCAACGACGCCAGCCCCCAGCCCAGGGGACCCTTACGCTTCAGTGTCTCAGGCCAGGCAAACGGCCACGTCATCATGATGCCCCCACCGCCACCCACTGGCGGACGGTCTGGAGTTCCGCATTCTCTTGGAGCAGCGTCAGTTCGATCAAGAGCGCTCTTGGAATCCCGGGTCGCCCACGACCATCCCACTCATCCAGCCAGAGATGGCTCCTACCGTCGTAATAGCGCACGTTGAACCCTTTGACCCTGGTGGCTAGCTCGACTTGCTCGACGGATTCGTCTGTCAGACCGTAAAGATTCCTTCGCACGAATCGAAGGAGGCGATCGCCTTCTCTGGTGTAGACAATACGAACCAGCTCGGTATCTTTGGTCGACTCCGCCCCTCGAAACTGGCCCATTGTGAGAAAGGCGACCGAATCGGCCGGCTGACCGTCCTGCTGGCCGTTGATCCCCATCCAAGGACCGGTCGCACGAGCTACACCGACCGACAATTCATCGGTCATGACACGTAAGCTACTGCGAACGATCTGCTCATTAGCCGAGTTCGCTCGTGCCGCGTCGATCGCACTCGTCGTGACATAGAGCGACCCAAATACCAAGGTGGCCATCATGGCGACCAGAGACACCGCCAGCAGAACCTCGATCAGAGTAAACCCGTCCTCAGAATGTCGTGGAGCCTGTCGAAAAGACATAGGTACTGACCTCGACCATTTCATCCGTTGTCCCTCGCGGCCAAAGGACCTGAATCTTCACTTCCCGTACGATCGGCAATGGCGTGGGCGACACAATCCGCTTCCATCGATAATTGGGCGGACGATTCGTCTGCTCGGCAGTGGCTTGCGATCCCAGGGGGGTCGACAGAAATTCTCCACCCGTTTCACCGAGGGGCAAGAGCGCACCCAACTCCGTCTCGATCAACTTTTCCTGAGCGAGGATCGTGGCAGTCGTGAGTTCATTGGCTCTCGCGTGGAGATCGAGGTCCCAATTGCGGAGTCCCAGCAAGATCGGCAGCGCCAGCGCGAGAATGCCGAGGGCGATCAGCACTTCCATCAACGTGAAACCCCGTTCACTCCCCATAGATCACTCTGCTATGACACAGCTTTCTCAACACGTGATTACCTGACTGCCCCTGGAGTCTGTAGCAACGGTCTCACACGATCGGGAATTGTGAGCGGCTTGGGGGGCTCAATCCGTTCATCGCTCATACGGATCGCTCCTGTGACCGGCTCAATGGCAATGGCCAGAATGTTGTTGCTCGCATCCACCAAATGCATCGTCGCCGGATCGATCCTTCCCGTGGGGTAGAAGAACAAATCGACCCGACCAGATTCTTTTTCCCCCTGCCCACCAGGATATCTGAAAAGCGAATAGTTTCCGGGAGGTTCAACGGCGTGGCCCAGGTGGCGTCGGTCGGTACTTTTTCCTGGTTCCCATCCAGGATTACCGGCCAGTAAACCCCTCGATCCATATCAACGTATAGGCGGACCGTCTTCTGGGTCGACATGGCCAGGCTCTGAAGGGACCGCACGGTCCCAACTATCCGCCGGCCAACAGAGCCGAGATTTTCCTCCAGCGAAATTCGAGGCAGGACGATTCCCAGCAAACCTACGAGCAAGAAGAGCACAAGGATGATCTCTAGGATAGTGAATCCTGCCGTAGCCAAGCAGGCATGAGGCGCGAGGCGCGAGGCGAGGGATAAGCGTGAAAGGCGAGACGTGCGCAATCGGTGTGTTTCACCGGATGACGAAGGACTATCCCGCAGGAGGCTCAAAAAGGCTGTCCAGCAAGGCCGCAGCGAGTGATGACCCGAGGCGTACCCTCTGGGGTACGTTGAGGGTCTGAACGATGCGAGAACGAAGCTGGCAGGCTTTTTCAGCATCCTGCTAATCCTTGTCCAGATTCCAATTGGTGATATCGGCATTGATTCCTTCGCCACCCACTTCGCCATCGGTCCCGAGGGAGATGATCTCGTAATCACCTTTCTGGCTGGGACTCAGGTACTTGTAGGGGTTTGCCCAGGGATCTTCCGGAAGTTTTGGAAGATACCCACCGATCTTCCACTTCTTCGGAATTACCCCGACCGAAGGTTTTTCGATCAAGGCCTTCAATCCTTGTTCCGTTGAGGGATAGACACCGTTGTCGAGCTTGTAGAGCTGTAAGGCCCCTTCGATATTTCGAATTTGAACCTTTGCCGCCGTACGCTTGGCATCATCGGTTCGTCCCATGATGCGAGGAACGACCAAGGCCGCGAGGATCGCGAGAATGGCCACCACGACCATGATCTCGATAAAGGTAAACCCCCTGTCTGACCGAAACCCCCGGCTAGCTGTCCGTTCCCTCTCATGTCGGTCCTGCACCATCCCGCCTCCTTGGGTGAAACCCATCTACCGCACCATCTGTCCCATCTCAAAGATGGGCAACAGGATGGCCACCACGATAAAGAACACCAAAACACCCATGACCAGAATCATGATGGGTTCCAACAGTGACGTGAACCGCGTAATGACCCGATCCACTTCTCCATCATAAATTTGTCCGATTCGACGCAGCATCTCTTCCATTTCACCGCTCCGCTCGCCGACCGCAATCATGTGGGTGACCAGCGCGGGAAATTCTCCGCTGCGCTTCAGCGGTTCGGCAATCGTTTCCCCTTCGCGAATATTCTGTCTGGCCCCCTCAACCGCATGTTCCAGCACTCGATTGTTCATCACACGCTTCGCGACATCCATGGCATCCAACAACTGCACACCGCTCGCCAACATGGTGGCCAGCGTGCTCGTGAGCCGCGAGATGGCGACCATACGGGCGACCTCGCCGATGAGTGGAATCTTGAGCAGCCATCGGTCGGCCGTGAGCTGCCCCGCTTCTGTCTTCATGGCCCGACGCGCCACCCACACAATCAGAACCACCCCGCCAAGAATCACCACCCAATAGTCTGCAAGAAAATGGCTGATGCTCATCAGGACGACGGTGGGCCAGGGGAGGGCCTGCTTCAAACTCGTAAAGACGGCGGTGATTTTCGGCACGACAAAGGTCATGAGGAAAAAGAGCACCGAGACCCCGACGATCAACATCAGGGCAGGATAGAGAACGGCATTCGTCACTTTATGCTTGAGCGCCAACTGCTTTTCCAGAAACTCTGCGAGGCGGAACAAGATCTGATCCAACGCTCCGCTGGCTTCACCGGCCCGTACCATGTGCACGTAGATCTGGGAGAACTCGCGCGGATAGCGCTCCAGCACCGCACTATAGGAAGCCCCTCCACGGATTTCTTCGCGGATATCGGCCATGAGGCTCTTCACGGATTTCTTCTCGGTTTGATCCACCATCACCCCGAGCGCCTCGACCAGCGGCAGACCGGCCACCAGCAATGTCGCCAACTGTCGGGTCATCATCGCCACGTCGGTCGTGCTGAGGGCAGGGGCGCGGCCGATCCCGGCAGAGGATCTGCCGGGAGTACCCGTGGTCGAGCCGGTTGTGGCAGAGCCCTGTTCCACCATATCGGTGGGAAACACGCCGACCTTGCGCAGTTTCACGCGCGCAACCTTCGGGCTCTCGGCATCGATGATGCCGGTCGCGGCCCCGCCGTCGTTCCGATACCCTTTATAGTGATAGACGGGCATCCTGCTAGATCTCGACTTCCTGTTGGGTAACCCGCATCAACTCCTCGGTCGTCGTCACCCCGTGAAACACTTTCTCTGTACCTTCATCTTTCAACGTCACCATCCCCTTCGCCATCGCCGCTTGGCGAATCGACGCCGAGTCTGCCTTGCTACCGATGAGGCGGCGGATCTCATCGTCCAGCACGAGGAGTTCAAAAATGCCTGTTCGACCTCGATAGCCGGTTTGGGAACAGGCCGGGCACCCGGCTCCCCGATAGAATGTGGGGCGCACCCTCGGCGGGACGATACCGAGCCGAATCAGTTCTTCATCGGTCGGGTGATAGGGCTGCTTGCAGTCCGAACAGACCTGCCGCAGCAAACGTTGCGCCAGGACGGCCACCACCGAGGAGGCGACGAGAAACGGTTCGATGCCCATGTCGATCAATCGTGTGGCTGCGCTCGCGGCATCGTTGGTATGGAGCGTGGAGAAGACCAAATGCCCCGTGAGAGAGGCATGAATGGCGATTTCGGCGGTTTCCCGATCGCGGATTTCGCCGATCATGATGACATCGGGATCTTGCCTGAGAATCGACCGCAGCCCCGCGGCAAACGTCAGGTTGATCTTGGGATTCACTTGCATCTGGCCCACGCCGAGCAGCTGATATTCCACCGGATCCTCGACGGTAATGATGTTCTTGTCCGGCGCATTGATCTGCGTCAACGCCGCATAGAGCGTCGTCGTCTTCCCGCTCCCGGTCGGCCCGGTCACAAGAATGATGCCGTGTGACAAGTGGATCAGTTGTTGGATGATCCCCAACCGATCCTGCGCAAAACCCATCTCCGACAGATTCAGGAGACGGTTTTCTTTCTCCAACAGACGCAGGACCACCCGTTCGCCATGTGAGGTCGGCAACACCGAGACACGCAGATCGACATCCTTACCCGCCGTCCGAATCCGAAATCGGCCATCCTGGGGCAATCGTTTCTCCGCGATATTCAGACCCGCCATGATTTTCAATCGCGCAATAATACTCGCCTGCAGATGTTTGGGGGGTGTTAAGACAGGATAGAGCACCCCGTCAATGCGATACCGAATAACCAGCCCCCGTTCGAACGATTCGAAATGGATATCGCTCGCTCGCTGCCTGACCGCTTGGAAGAGCACGGAGTTGACTAACCGAATGATGGGGGCTTCGTCTGTGGCATCAAGGAGGTCTTGCGGTTCATCCAATTCGTGAGCAATTTGGTCCAGGCTCTCACTGGCCGCGATATCCTCCATCACCTGCTCTGCGCCTGCAGGACTCGCCGCTTCGTCATACACACGATTCAGGCAGGCCAGGAGCGACAAGCTGCTCGTCAGCACCGGTTTGATCGGAAACCCGAGCAACAGTCGAAGATCGTCCAATGCAGCCGTTTCCATGGGATCGGTCGTCGCCACAAGCACCGCTCCGTCCTCTGTTTTGAGAGGGAGCACGTGATAGCGGCGAGCGAAGTGAATCGGAACCTTCTTGACCCATTCATGGTCGACCTGGCTCACATCAAGTTGAGGAAGCCAGGGCAGTTCGAACTGAATCGCTAACGCCTGTAGAAGGACTCTTCGGTAACCGATCGGAGTCGGACCAAGATCTCTCCGAGGCGGCCCCCCTTGATCCCTTGAATATTAAGCGCCTCAATCAATTTGGCTTCGGACAAGCCGAACTTGCTCTTCGAGGATCGCTCCTAACAGCGGTCGACCGCTATGTTCGTCGTTCATCACAGACCACCAAATAAATAGTGGATCGTTTATCCCTGGGAAAGCCCATTGGCCTCGGGACAAGACCACAAGCCTTTGGAACTTAAGAG
>CAVSCZ010000007.1:0-199755 GCA_963726635.1 uncultured Nitrospiraceae bacterium | reverse complement strand
ATGCGACGACGCCGTCTTTGCCCTCCTCGACCGGCCCGTCCCCTTCGACCGCGATGATCGAATGGGCCTTGACCGACGAGGCGACCGGAATCTTCTGCAGGCCCTGGATGAAGGGATGGCTCGGCGACATATTGTCGACGGCTGTCGGGACGACCGGGAGACCCACAAGAGCGTCCCGATTCTTGAAGATTTCATCGCCCATCTCGGGGGTAATGGGGACGGGGTCATGAGCCGATGAATGAAGTTGCCGAGAAATTTATAACCCGCAATATAGCTGCCGCGATGCGGGGTGCAAATGAACAGCACGCGAGAGACTTCGGGCAGCGGTTCGAGGAAGAACCCTTTTTGGAGTAATTCGCGGGTCGCGTCCGACAGATCCAACTCCTGGAGCGGCTTCCGACTCATTGCGTTCCAGAGGCGATCCCCGGTGCTGATGGCCTGCATTTTGACCAACAGGCCTCCCTGACTGTGCCCGATCAGCACCATCCGGCGCAGAGCCGGGTCCTTCCCCTCCGGATCCAGCCGTGCCACCGCCGCGGTCAGGGCCTCGCGCAAGTGGAGCGCGGACAGCGGGATCGGATTGCCGGAATCGTACTGGAAGAACCAGAACTGAAAGCGGCTCCGGAGTTCGTGGTCGCCGAGAAGACGGTTGTACATCTCCCCCCAGCGGATCGCGCTGGACGCCGTCCCGTGCACGAAGACCACCGGGATAAGCCCAGGATGATAGGCCGAGGCGGACACGAGCGGAGGCCGCTCCTTGCCGGCCCCAGTGAGCCGGCCTAAGAACCCGAGGAGTTCGAGGTCCATGATCGGGACGCCGGTAAACGTCTGGGCCAGTGCCGCCGACGGTTCGTTCTCGAGGGGAACCTCCTCGCCGGCGATCGCGACCGACTCCTTGTCCCAAGCCAGATGCAGCTCGATTGTCCCGGTCAGGGGGCCTCCCTGCACGAGATTTTGTCGGGCCCCGGGCATCCGGAGCAGGAGGGTCAACGGGACCTTGAGCCGCGGGGCCACCAGATCCCGGCCCGGTTTTGAGGCGTCGATGAGTTTCGTGGGCGCAGCAAGCGGGACGCCGAGGCCCGCCGTGCGATACCGCATCGCCAGACCGTGAACTTTGAGTTGCGAACTGGGAATGAACCCATAGAGCTCGCGATCTCCGGCACGCGCGGCGGCGGGATCGTAGGCCACTTCGATTTGCCCGAAGGGCAGTTTGAACGTCCCGCCTCGCGGGAGGACCTCCACCCCGTCCTCGGACGCGAACGCGCTCGTCAGCGCCCAGTTGTACAAATCCGCGGCAATGCGCAGGCGGGGATCGAACCGCCCGGGGGCCAGGCCGGTTCCCTCCGGAAACAGGAAGGCGTACGCGTACACAGCAGCTGCCAGATCATAGTCCGGTTTCTTGGCCTTCTGCCCATGGAGGAAGGACAGCTCTGCCAAGGCAAAGAGGAGGTCGGGATCACCACGTTCCTCAACCATGACCCGGTGCAATCCGGTGATGGTGGGCTCGGGGTTCTTCTCGAAGGTGTCGAAGAGACCGTGCTCGTAGAGGGCATTGCGCGTCGGCCAACTCGGTTCCCCTGTCGAGACGGCGCTTCGCGCGAGATCTTTCCGGACGTCCTTGGGATCAGCCCGGACGGCTTCTATCGGGCCTGCACAAGCCGCCAGGAGCAGACACAGGGCCCCGAGGAGGATGGCCCAATTGCCGTCTCTCGGTTCCCAGCGAAGGTGCGCGCGCCGCGAGTTCAACAGACCGGCGCGGCCGGCAGCAACAGACCAATGCGGATCTCCCCATGAACAATCGGGATCGGAACATCCTTGTCGCGCCATTGTCTCACTCTCCCGTTCGTGGTTTGACCCCGACCTGCGGCTGTGTTCAACGCGGCCTGGCCTTACCAGCTGACGCATCGACGCGCGTTGCAGCCAAGCCCTGAGGGCTGAAGATGTCAAGAGTCAGGCTCGTTACGAACTCAAAACACAAACCAACCAGAGCCTGTTACTTAGTGCAGACTATTGGTGGGCGCCATCATGTCCGCTCTCGATTGATCTGTCAATGACCTGAGAGTACACTGCCACCGGTCGTCAATCAGGCTCCTCCTGCGGGAGATCAATTTTCCAATCTGAGCGCTCCCCCTCAGCCATTCATCCCTTCGGCACAGGCGGACCAGTACCGGTATAAGAGAAAGCCATGAGTAGGACAAGAACCCGGCGAGGAAGTGTGATTGTCAAGGCACTGGCCTGGCCGCTGGTCGTGATGGGCATCGCCTGGGCGGGGCTCGCGCTGTGGATCGACGGCCCGTCGACTCCCTGGCTGGCCGCGATTCTCTCTATCACGTTCGTGGCCGGCTGTATGACGGTGCTGATCCTGTTCCGTCCCTTTTCCCGTGCGTTGCTGCTGGTCGATCGATCGGGTTGATGGTGGTCGTCGCGTGGTGGAGCCAGATTGCGCCGCGTAACGACCGCGACTGGACCCCCGATGTGGCCCGGCTACCCCGTGCCACGATCGTGGGAAACCGCATCACGATCGAAAACGTGCGCAACTTCGAGTACCGGAGCGAGACAGACTATACAGAGCGATGGGAAACGCGCACCTACGATCTGGAAAGGGTCCGCAGTTTCGACATGTTTCTCTCGTTCTGGGGGCCCACACTCATCGCTCACACCATCGCAAGCTGGGAGTTCGAGGACGCGCCGCCACTCGCCATCTCGATCGAAACCCGCAAGGAGAAGCGTGAGTCCTACGACGTGCTCCGCGGGTTCTTCCGTCAATTCGAGTTGTACTACGTGGTGGCGGACGAGCGCGACGTGATCGGTATACGGATGAAGTACCCTGGAGCGCGCACCTACCTCTATCGGATACGGGTGCCTCCGGAGCATGCGCGAGCGCTGTTGCTCGATTATTTCAAGGAGATCAATGGTCTGGCGGACCAGCCGCAGTGGTACAACACTCTGATCTATAACTGCACGACCTCGATCCGCCACCATGGCCAGCATATCGGGGAGATACGGCCTTGGGACTTGCGATTTCTGCTGAACGGTCGTCTCGATGAGATGGGGTATGAACGGGGACGGATCGATACCAGCATGCCGTTTCCAGGAACTGAAGGCAAAGAGCGATATCACCGAGAAGGCGAAGGCTGCCGGCACGGCCCCCGACTTCTCCCGGCGAATTCGCGAGGGGCTGCCCAGCCCGTCATGAGTATGGATGACATGGGCCCGGGTTCTGACTGAACGTGTGCAGGACCTGGCGCAGGCTAGAAACTCGGGAATATATAGCGAATGCCGGCCTCCTGACATTCCAGTCGTACGCACCGGGAAGACTCTGTCCCCAAATTCCAACGCCCGGACGGACAAACACACCCAATCGTCCCACCACGACTCCGACCGACTTCGAGTTCAAGAGTCATACTGCTTTTCGCGCTCCGTTCCCAATCGACCTGCCACACAGCATTCACAATGCTCCACCACTTCTCGCCCCAAAACGAATTGACTTGCCCTGCTAGCTTCGAAAGATTCACGGGGTTTCGAGCAGGATCGCCGCCGACGGAAAATTGTTGCGTGAACAACCCTATCAGGAAGGAATCCCATCGGGGGACAAACCGGGCCGTCGCGATGGTCGGGCCGACCGTATACTTGCCGGTGCCCAATGTCTGGCAAAGCGGCGGTCGGCATGGTCGAGACCACGCCGACGAGTAACGCATATTCAGGGCGTGTTATAGGCACGCCACGCGGCCGTGACGGCAAGATCGCTGGAGCCTTGCGCGCTGGTAGTGCCGGGACGATTCGGATCGTTCCATTGCACGAACGGCTCATCCACCCGGAGCAGGAAGTCTTTCCGGAACGGCAGATCGACACGGGCCACGGTAGCGGCGGCTCGCGCCCCCTGAGGGAGGTCGAGGTATTGGGATGACAGCTGCAGCCGTCCCACGATGGCCGTGGGGTCGGTCCCATACTTGGCGCCCAATTTTCTGAGACGCTCCGCTTCTTCCTGCTGCTCCGGCGTCACTGGCTGAGGTCCCACCCTACTGAGGATGCGGCGTTTCTTGGGCGCGACATCCGGCTCTTCTGCGGGGCTGTCCATCTCCACCTTCGGGGCTGACTCAGGCTCACTCCTCACCGGTGGCTCGGGCAGTGTTTCTTGTGCCAGCGCTGCGAAGGGGCAGGCCGTGAACAATCCCATGGCCGCCAGAAGCCAGGCGCATCCCCACGCGAGAGTATCTCGTGATGTCCTCACCTGGTCCCACCGGCGAAGACAGATCTCGCGAGCATCCCAATCGCGCACGACATCACCCGTCTCATTCCAACGTGGGTCATAGAGCGTTCCTCATCTCACGCCGGCGGATTCAGCTGTGCGAATACCTGCTCATGCACCGTCCACCCCAGCGCTTCGAATTCCTGTCTGGCGCGAGGCGAGACATTTCCGGCGATCCAGAGTTCGCGCCGGGCGATACGCGGCCGGCTTGGCACATAGGCCGTCAGGGCCTGCGCGACACGAGCGACGCGCGAGGTCCAAAACAGGTAATCGACGGGTAGCATCACGACGAGCGCCTGATCCTTGGTATAGAGAGCCGGGATACGCGGCAGCGCAAGCAGCCGGTCAACGGCGCCTACGTGGAGGTGATAGCCGCGCATCATCTCCGCCACGTGCTGGTAAAACAGGACCATTTCCTCGGAAGGTGCTTCCCTCGCCACCGCGAGGAAGGCCTCACGGTCGTCGACACCGGTCAGTTCATCGAGCGCCGTGGTAATGATGGTCGAGTGTCGCGGAGAATAGACCGCATTGAGGAAGAACCGGTGGATGTCCTCCTCACTGACTCCCATCTTCTCCAATTTGTCCCGGTCGCGGGCACGCAGATCGCTCGGTGAATAGTCGCGGACTTGCTCATCGAGGTACGAGGTCCAGCGGGTCGCGCTAAAAGTCATCCAGAGGACGGCGCCTCCAGGCATAAAGAGATACCCGAACTGAGGGGCCAAATCGGCGGTGAAGGCGATCCAGGTCAGTTCGTTCAGTTCGTCCTGCAGCACGGCATTGGACGAATAGGGATCCACCCCGAACTGAAACGCGAGTTTTCGCTTCAGATAAGAAAAACCAATCGTCGCTTTCGTCACAGAATCTTCCCGATCGCTCCATTCAAACTTGCTAGCGCGTCCGGGCATGGCGAGAAACTCCAAGAGCCCCCCGCCAACACTACCAACAACGCGTCCGGGCTCCATGATCAGCATCTTCACGCCGCGCAAGGGGTGGAGAATCTGAAACGAAAGGGCATCGGCGAACACCTCCGATTTGCGCGCATCCTTCAATGCCGCAATGGCCTCGCTCTCTATGACACGAGTTCGAAGCATGGACGCACCGGTGGCTGGAAACGTCCCGAAGTCAGAGGTCACGACAAAGTGGTGCTGGGCGCCATCGTTCACGACTTCGTCCTGGACCAGGTGGTGTGGCCCCTTGAGCCAGTCCGGCGACAGCAGCCCTTGTGCGGACAACGGGGGAGGAACTTCCCATCCGAGCGGTCCCGGCGCCGGTGGGGGTGGAAGCGCCTCCCGCTCTTTGGCCACCGAACAGGCAACCAGGAACACGCAGGCAAGCACCCAACCAAAACAGCACGCATAACCGATAAACCTTCTCCGTGGCACAGACATCCTTCCCATCTGAGATCTATTCCGGATCAGCCATGAGCCGTGGCTCGTGATGTCCTCACCAGGTCTCACCTCAGCGAAGGGTGCTCTCTCTGCACGCTAGCCGGATCCTGAAAACGTCCGCCTGCGGACGTAGGCGGTGCAGCGGGAAGCGCGAGAGCCGGCTGCTTGCTCTGGTTTATTTGGTTTATCTCGTTTATTCGGTTGAACTACGCCAATCAGGCAAACGAGAGAAACCAGACAAACCACATCTGCGAGGCCGTGAAGGTTTCCGGAGTGTATGCAGGATTGAAGTCCACGTGGTCCCGGGCCGCGATCGACACCGTCCACCGTTCCACTGTGCCCAAGAGCGAGGCCCACACGTGTCTAGTTAGATCCTGAGCGCGTTCGCCCCCTCGCAGTCTCCTGCCTTGACCAAGAACGAACGACCAACTGGCCTGGCGGGGCGCCTAAACAAAGCACCCCGCCAGGTCGGTCCGTCTGCTAGTACACCAACGGAATCTGTCTCGCGAGTTCCATCTTGATGACCGCACGGATTTTGTTTTCGATCTGGATATACCGCGCCATTTTGGCGGCCGGCAGCACTTTGCCGACCTTGTCTGCAATGGCGTGCTTCATTTTTAACTCTTCCTCATCCGCTGAAATCGCTTCATGGATCAACTTCTTCGCTAAGTCGTTTGAGATTGTGCCCTTGCCTTGGTTGTAGGCATCAGCGTACTCAGAGATGACCTTGCCAAGCCGCTCGTTCACTTTCTGAAGATCCTTCTGGTACGAGTCGTACAAGGGCCAAAAGGCCTTGCTTTCCGCGTCGGTCAGCTCCATGTTGCTGGCGACCAGCAACTTCTTGTCCGCCTTGAGCTTCTGCATCAGGATTTCCATGTTGGTGTCGGCACTGCTCCCAGTTTGGGCGAACGCCGGCACGGCAAACAAGATCGCTCCAGCTACGACAACGCTTGCAAATGATTTCATCAGAATCCTCCTTGGTGTGATGTGATTAAGAACAACGAACCCGGCACTCTTCTCTTCCTGGTCGATCGAAAATGATTTGGTCGGCATCCTCCTTTCTATGGTGTGTGTGATTGTGTATGACGAACCCGGCTTCCTTCTCTTCCTACTCGATCGAATAGGGCTGCGCCCGAAGCACGCCAATCATCGCGCCCACCCGTGCTACCGGCTCTTCTTCGATTCATACTGTTCGGCGATGGCCACCTTCATGAGCTGCCCTTCCTTGAGCTGGTCCCCTACCGCGAGATTGTTCATGACCGCAATCTGTTCCTTCTTCCAGGCCGAATTAGTGCGAGTTGCCAGAGCCTCGATCGACTCTCCCGCCCGTGCCTTCACTAGACGGATACGCTTCTCCTTGATCCCGGCACGTTCGGATGCAGACAGCGGCCTGAAACTGTGGGCGACTGAATGGAACAGGGCCTGCAGGGTGTCGAACTGCCTGGTTGGGGCCAGGCCGACGACCTGATAGATGAGCCCGCCATGCGCTATCCAGGTGATGTCGATCGTCACGTTGCCGTCCGCCTTGATTTGCGTGTGGGCGGCAGAGAGATCTCCGATGGTCACCTTCTCCGTCTTGGCGACCAAGTCGGACTTGGTCTTCTTATCGAGCTCGCGCGCGCCATCCAGGGGATCGGTCCCTTCCGCCACGGCCCCCACGACCACGGCCGCATCTCCATTCGGCGCTGCCGCCACGATCTTCTGCGGCGTATTGTCGTGCTGCCATTTCTCCGGAAACTGCACGTGGAAGTTCATGTCGGGATGCAGGAACGTGTGCCCCTCAAAGATGCCGTTCGCGGCCCGCTGGCCGTACACCATGCCGTCCAGGCGAGCGAGAAACGATTCGTGCGTGGCGCTGATCGGCGCCCGGATCACACGCGTCAGTTCCTTGGCATGCTCCGCGGTCTTTTTCACTCGATCGGGTGTCGCGGGGTGAGAGTCAAAAAAACTGGGCTTCCGCGGCTCCTTACTCATGAGATCAACTTCGCGTTCAAGGGTGCTCAAGAAGGCGGACAAGGCTGCCGGGTCCCACCCGGCCTTCGCCGCCATCTCCTGTCCCACTCGATCCGCCTCAGTTTCCTGGCTGCGGCTGTACGGCGAAAAGAGCAGGCCCTGCGTCAGATCGCCGACTCCCCCTATGATATTTCCCGCCACTGGAACGAACAGCCCCGTGATCCCGGACGCAATCCCGAAGACCACCGCAAAGGGACCCTGCTTGGAAATCTTTTGTACTGTGTGCCGCGCAGCGACGTGACCGATCTCATGTCCCACCACGCCCGCAAGTTCATCTTCGGAATTCACCAGGGCGAGCAATCCACGAGTCACATAGACGTACCCCCCCGGAAGGGCGAAGGCGTTCGGCTCCGCCATATCCGCGATGTGGAACTGGTGCGTCACGTCCTGGCGCGGAGACTCCTTCGCCAGCCGCTGGCCGACAGCATCCAGGTACGGGAGGAATTGCGCGTCGTCGAGCAGGCCCATCTCTGCCTCGACCTTCTTGGCCTCCTCCTCTCCAATCTTCTTTTCCTGTTCAACCGAGATGAGTGTGACCTCGGGCATTCCGCTGACCGGATTGATCGAGCAAGCCGTGGCCTGCAGACTCGTCAGCAGCAGACAGGAGAGGAGCCAACTGCGCCCATGGAGCCTATGCATCCAGCCATTCTTCCCAAACATCTTCATGTACTTCCCTCCTAAACAATGCAGCCATATGGTTTTTTCCAGCGGTCCTGTCCGAAGTAGCCGATGGCTTGCGTTTGTGTAAGTCTGGTATCGACCGACATGAGCTGCGTGAGATGCTGTGAACGGGACAATACCCGCTCTCTCTGAAGAGTACGCACGGCACGACTTATCAGCATCGGCGGTCATTCTAAGGACAGGCGATGGATAAGTCGAGAGGGCGGCTCAGAAATTCAGTACATGGCATGCCCAGGCCTCCAAGCCGACGTAGAGCCCGCTGTTCTGGAGACCGGAGCCGTCCCGCATTCCACTTCGCTTCATGGCTCTTAGCAGCCCCAGATAGAACGCCTGAAGTTCCTTGTCCGCGGACGTCTTGCGATGCGATGAGTGTTCGGGCATAGTTCTTATTCATCCGTTTGCGATCGCACAACCAAATCGTTATTCTCACTAGTAGAGTATGGAAACGATGTCACGTTTGCATCAACGAGTGGTCAATACACAGTACACAGTGCGCAACATTCTCAATTGGAGGTGTGGCATGAAACGCATACTGGCAGCGGTCATGGTGGGCGCGTTCATTGTAGTCAGCACCGGCCTCGCGGTGGCAGCAGAACAATTCGTGTTTCCCAAGAGTGGGCAGACCAAGGAGCAGCAGGAGCAGGACGAGTTTACCTGTTATAAATGGGCCAAAGAGCAGACAGGTTTCGACCCGAACAAGCCGGTCGAACAGGCCGGCGCAACCGCTCCCAAGGGTGGAGCTGCCTCCGGAGCTGCAAAGGGCGCGGCGGTCGGGGCCATCGGTGGAGCTATCGGCGGAGACGCCGGAAAGGGCGCCGCGGTCGGCGCCGGGGTCGGTGCGGCAGCCGGCGCTCACAAAAAACGAAAAGGTGAAAAACAGCAAGCGGCGGCTCAGCAGCAAGCGGCGCAAAAGCAGGAGGCGAGCGTGGAAGGCTACCAGCGAGCTTTTGGAGCCTGTATGGAAGGGAAAGGGTACACAGTGAAGTAGGCGCTGTACATTTCCGAATGGTCAGCACGCAATGGAAGCGTTGCTACTCGTCCGAGTAAGCGGCAGGCAGCCCTACGTTTCCCTGAGTCCGGAATTGTTTTCAATACCCTGCTAGACCCATTACTGCCCCTTCAACCGGCTCCTGACGCACCCATGCTTCGAGCAGCATGTAGGCCACAGCAAGCACCACCGGCCCGACAAAGATGCCGACAAGGCCGAACGCGATCAAGCCGCCGAGGACTCCCACCAGGATCAGGAGCAACGGCAGATCGGCTCCCCTCTTGATCAAGATCGGACGCAGTACGTTATCGAGACTGCCGACCACGAGCGACCAGAGGAGCAACGCGATCGCCCAGCCCACTGCTCCCTTCCAATAGAGCCATACGATCGCGACGACCATGACCGGAACGGCCCCGATCTGCGCAAGCGCGAGGAGGAACATGATGGCCGTCATGATTGCAGCAAACGGAATACCCGCGACGGCGAGGCCGATGCCGCCCATGGCGGATTGGACAAATGCGGTCACCACCACGCCGAGCGCGACGCCACGAATCGCCTGCCCGGCGATGCGGACCACTTGATCCCCGTGTTCACCGGCAAGCCGCCGTCCAAATCGACGCACACCCATGGCAGCGGTCTCGCCGTGGGCAAAGAGGATCGCGGCAATGACCACCGCGAGCAGGAATTTTACGGTCACCGCGCCAAAGCTCCCCACCTCCGCCAGAAGCCAACCACCTACATCCCGCGCATAGGGGGCGAGTTTCAGGCTGAGATCTTCGGGCCCGGAGGCAGCGAACTCACGCCAGGTCGACGCGGCTTTTCGGCCGACAAGCGGCACCCCCTGTAGCCAGTCGGGAGGCGCAGGCAATTTGATCGCGCCAAGAGAACCGGCCCACCCGGCGATTTCGGCGGCGTTGGCGACAATCGTGCCGATCGCGAGCGAGAAGGGAATGACGAACACCAGCAGCATGGCCACGGTCATCACCGTCACGGCGAGCGACCGACGCCCCCACAATACCTGCTCCACACGCAGCATGATGGGCCACGTCGCAACGACAACCATGGTCGCCCAGATCAGCGCGGACAGGAAGGGCCGCAAGATCCACAACGAGGCGGCAATGAGCCCTACGATGAAAAGCACCGCGAGTGTCGTGCGCGGAAGATCGGGTGGGATGGTGGCCATGCGACTGGAACCTCCTCCTGTGGTGTGAGCGCGGCATTCCCAACTTCGGGCTTGGGCTACTTCATCACCGCCGTCGCGGTGTTGCGCAGGTCGAGCGATTGAGGGTTGTAGGCACTCTGTTTGATCGCGATATCGGTCGGTCTCGCCGGTTTTCCGTAGTAGGCCTCGTTGGCCTCATCCGCCACGGCCACTAAGGCGCCATCGATCGCGATGCCGGCAAACACACCCTTCTTCCTGGCATAGGCGATAATGTCCGCCGCGAGGCCGTGTACGGAGGACCCTTCGCCAACCGGTCCGACTGCCATTCCCGCGTTGACGCCGAGCTTGAAGTCGGAACGGTAGAACTCCTCCAGGCCTTTGGGAGTCCTTACCAGCAGGACGATCTCCGACACATCTCCCCCGACTTGCAGGCCGAAGCTTGCAGACCCGATGGTATAGAACACCGGGTCGCCCCAGTTTCCGGTCTTCTCATCGCGCACCAGCAGCAGGCCGCTGCCTCCTGCACCGCCGAACACCAACGCGCCCCTGAGGAATTGCGGCACGATGAAGAGGGCTCTGGTCTCAGGTGACCATTCGCGGAGCGCCGCTTGCAGGCCGGGATCTGCGGCAAAGGCCATCAGCGTGAGCCTGGCCTTGTCCACGAGCCGTTGTTGCTCGGCGATCTCAGCCGCGCTCGCCGGAGTCGCCAGGGGTGCGACTGTCGCACCAAGGAGGACGGCTCCCACCAGCAGCAGCCCGAGGTGTGACACCATCCTGTTCTCTGCCTGGTTCATGCTGCCTTCCTCCCACTGAATGAAACGTCATTGATGGATACGGAACGCTACCTCGTGGCGCGGCTCACGGCGGCCCGCAGCTCATCAGCACCGGGGTTGGTGATCGGACCATTGGCGAGAATCTGCTCCGGTTCAACGGCTCTGCCGTAGTACGTTTCGTTCGCACCGGGTGACGCGCTGATATTGAAGCCTTCGAGCGACATGCCGAGAAACCCTCCTCGGGACCAGGCAATCGAGACCACATCAAGACCGGCAGTCCCTCCTTCACCGAAGGAGCCGACCGAGAGGCCGCTATCAACGCCCAGCTTGACGGTCCCCGTTCCATGGAACCGTTCCAGGCCGGAGAAGGTCTGCACCACGAGCACCACCTCCGAGGCGTCCGCTCCGATCTGGAACCCGACGCTGGCGGCACTCATCGTATAGAAGGCCGGTGGAGACCACCCGCCCTTGACGATATCCCGCGCCAGGAGGACGCCGCTGCCGCCCGACCCGCCCACCACGATGGCTCCGCGCAAGAGTTTCGGGACAATAAAGATGGCCTTCACGTCCTTCGCCGCAGCTCGATACTTGGATGCAATCCTCGGATCATCCTGGAACCGCTCAAAGGTAAGCTTGGCCTGATCGACCAGCTGTTGTTGCTCCCTGACATCGCCTGCCCTGGCAGGCGAAAGACAGACCAGCCCGAGGCCGATGCCGCCACACACAGCCAGTGCGACTCTCCGCCAATTGAACGATCGGCTCGACGCCGATCTACCCGGTCGCCCGTCTCTCATTCGTCATCTCACATTTCTCCCTGGCAGGATGCCCCGGTCATATGTGATGACATGACCGCCTACCGCCACGATCCGATCACTTCTTTTTGACCGGAGGAAAGTCCTCGAACGCCTTGGCGACTCCCTTGTTGGCCAGTTCGAGATTCTCCTCCGGACTGCCCCGCAATATTGCCACGATTGTGGCCCGCCACACCAACTCCTTTTTCGACGACTCAGCCAAATCCACGATCAAGGTGCCTTCCTGGTACTCATAGGTGGTCACGCCACTACCAGCATAGCCGGCACCCGCCCCATACCTGCCTCCATAGGAAGCGCCGGCACCCCATCCGTACCTGCCCCCATAGGCGCCCGCTGTCATGCCCGTGCTCTCGACATGTTGCTTGTCCTTCACACCGACCCAGAAATGGACCAGGAGGTCGGAACGGTCTTCCAGGCCGACTTGCCGGAGTCCCTTGGCGATGAGCTGCTGGCCGACCATCTCTTCGATCCGCTTCCGCATGAGCGAATTGTCCAACACCCCGCCCTGATCCCGGTCCGTCAGCCCCGCGAAGGCAAACGTGCGAAACGCGGAGAACTCGGCGGACGGATCGAAATCTGTGAGCACCTTCGGCCCAGCACAGCCTCCGGCGGCGAGCAGCCCCAGCGCCAGCCCTGCGATCAGGAATCTGACGTGCATCGCGAGCGAACTCACCGGCAACAAGAAAACCGTGAACAGGCCCAGGACTCGAACAAGATGGCTCGGCATCGCAGCCCTCCCTTTAGCTACATCCCAGACTGGATCATGTCTGAACAGCGCGGAGACATGGCTCATCCTCTCGCGGCTGACGTGCACGATCCGATCACTTCTTCTTGGACGGGGGGTAGGCTTCGAACGCTTTCACGACCCCCTTGTTGACCATTTCGAGATTCTCCTCCGGCTTGGCCCCCAGGGTTTCCACGATCGTGGCTCGCCACACCAACTCTTTTTTCGACGACTCAACCAGATCCACGATCAAGGTGCCTTCCTGATAGTCATACGTGGTCACGCCACCAGAATAGCCGGCCCCCCGCCCGTACCTACCACCATAGGCCCCGCCAGTGCTTTCGACACGTTGCTTGTCCTTCACACCGACCCAAAAATGTACCAGCAGGTCCGGAACGGTCTTCCATACCGACTTGCCGAAGTCCCTTGGCGGTGAGTTGCCGGCCGACCATCTCTTCAATTCGCTTCTGCAAGAGTGAATTGTCCAACACCCCGCCCTGATCTCCGGTCCGTCAGCCCCGCGAAGGCAAAGGTGCGAAACGCGGAGAACTCGGCGGACGGATCGAAATCTGTGAGGACCTTCGGCCCCACACAACCTCCGGCGGCGAGCAGCCCCAGCGCCAGCCCTACGATCAGACATCTGATGTTCATCTTCTGTCTCCCTCCTCCTGAGATCTTGTGCAGACAGCACAGACTCAGAACATATACCTGAATTCCAAATTGCGTAAACCAGTCATAGGCCCCGGGAACGCCGGTGCCCCACAATCCCACTGCCGGGCGGAACCACACACGGAAGTGGTCACCCAGTCTTCTCCCCACTTCGAACTCCAGGTTCATCGCAGTTTTGCCTTTTTGATTCCAATCCACATACAGGTCTGGTTCGATCGACGTCCACCAGAGGTTGCTGGCCCATGTTGTCGTAAACTCCAGGCTAAGCTTCGTGAAATTCAAATCGGTCCGGCTCGGATCCCCCCCAAATGAGACGGTTTGCTGCACCACCGGAATAAACACAGTATCCAGGCGTCGAATCGGAATGGAGAACGTCAGCCCTGGGACGAACTGGTATTTGCCTCCTCCCTGGTTCGAGTCGCTCGCCGTGGGAAACATCACCTGGCCTTCGAGGAACGCGGTGAATGCGGGTCTGGTCCATACCTGTCCCCCGATTCTCGCCGAGATATCGCCGAGACCGGACAGGGACGTGCTTCCGGACACCTGCGGATAGTACCGTAAAAAGGGGACGTCCGTCCGGAAGATCATTCGCTCTCCCAATGGAATATCAAGCCGCTCCACATTCACCAGCTGGGAGGAGCCGTCTCGCCGCTCACGGTATTCCCCCGTGATTTGGAAACGACCGATGACCGCAGTCCGGTTTGTACCGTTGTCCCCCGAGAGGATGTTCAAGAGACGGTCGGAGAGGTTGCCGAGCACGCCTTTCTCGGGGCGCCGCTCGTATTGCACCTGAGGGGTTTCCTGCGGTGCCTCTCGTGCCGCCTCGGCTACCGGTTCCTCCTCCTGCGGCACTTTTCCCTCCGGCTTCCCTGCGGACGGCTGCGCTGGGTGAACGACTGCCGGGCCTGATTCCTCTGGCAGGTCGAGCTCCAGGTCCTGAGCCAGTACCGGCCACGTTGTCATGTAGGAGAGGAGGAGGATTCCCAGGCTCACTGCAGCCAGCCGGCCGTTCTGTCTGCTAGGAGGCGAGGGATTGCGTCTCATGTGCGGTGACGAGGCGAACCATACAGTTCGATAGAAATAGATGACGGATACCATGGGCATAAGGCAATCGCAATAGATGAACGGCTGGCGCCGGGCGCGCGCTCGATTTCCCGTTCGCCTTCGGTGTATTCTGCAGCACGTGCTCCGTGCTCGATCCAGCACCGCTTCACACGATCGGTTGCCAATCCGCGACGGTCCCCGGGAGAGAGACGATGCCAGTACTCGCAAGTCGTACGACGCGATGTAGATTTCAGTCTGTCGGCCTTCTGTTCCTGCTCGGACTGTGCCTCTGGTCGCTCCCCACCAACTCCGACGCACTCCTCATGGACGCGACGGCCTATAACGATATGGGCATCGTGCAGCAGAGCAAAGGAGACCTGGACGGTGCCATTCAAAATTATCGCGAGGCTTTGAAACTCAAGCCAGACTTTCCGGAAGCGATGTATAACCTGGGTGTGGCCCTCCAGGCCAAAGGCGATTTGGACAGCGCCATTGCGCAGTACCGCGCGGTCCTGACGCTGACACCGGATGAACCGGACGTCTACGGGAACCTCGGCAACGCACTGAAAGCGAAGGGGAACCTTGATGCAGCGGTCGAAGCCTACCGCACGGCACTCCGGCTGGATCCCGACCATCCCAGCATCCACTACAATCTGGCGATCGCGTTGAAGGCGAAAGGAGATCTGGCCGGCGCCATTGCGGAATATCGCGAAGCGATCAGGGTACAGCCAAACGACGTGAGCGCCCGGAATAATTTAGGCATTCTTCTGCAGGGCCAAGGTCAAATCGATGAGGCGATTGAGCAGTACCGCGAAGCGGTCCGGGTGCAGCCCGACAACGTCAACGCCCATTACAGTCTCGGCACTGCGCTCCACACGAAAGGTGATCTCGTTGCCGCCATTGCGGAGTATCGGACTGCCATCCGACTCCAGCCGGCTCACATAGGGGCCCACAACAACCTGGGCATCGCCTTACAAGCGACGGGCGACTTCAAGGGTGCGATCGCCGAGTACCAGACCGCGATCTCTCTCAAGCCCAACCACGTCAAAGCCCATTACAATCTGGGAATCGCGCGGCGTGACGCCCGCGATCTGGATGGAGCCATCGCCGCGTTCCGCGATTCGATCAAACTTGAGCCCGATTACGTGAACGCGCACCAGAGTCTTGCCGACACGCTTCAGGAAAAGGGTGATCTCAATGGCGCGATTGCGGAGTATCGGACCGTGCTGCGCCTCCAGCCGACTCACGCTGCCGCGCTGTTGAACCTGGGCGCGGCGTTGCAGGCGAACGGCGATCTCGACGGGGCGATTGCGATGTACCGTCATCTGCTCAGCTTGCAGCCGGAACGCGCGCGCGCCCGTTATAATCTGGGCGTGGCACTCCAAGCCAAAGGCGAGTTGGATGCGGCCCTCGAGCAGTACCGGGTGCTCGTCAATCTGCGGCAGGACTATGCGCCAGGCTTCTATGCGCTGGGAGAGGTCTTGGCGCAGAAGGGACAGCGCAAGGAAGCGGCAGCGGCGTTGCGCGATTATCTCGCCAAAGAGAACGATACTCCCGATACCCACCAACGAATTGAACGGGCACGCGCCCGCCTGAAGGAACTCGAGAGCTAGCCGGACCTGCCGCCCTCATGGTGATCAACGGCAGGGATTTCTTCTCGCCCGTCTCTGCCGGCGAGCCTCACCATGCACTGCCGACTACACGTGCCGCTCTTCCTATTGCGCCTGCCTGGGCGAACGCAGGTGTTCCAACAGCTGCCGGGCCTCCGGCTCTTCCGGCGCGAGGGCGACCAGTTGCTCCGCATAGCGAATGGCATCGTCGCGCCGCCCGATATCCCGATTGATGGTCGCGAGTGCCTGGAGGATCTGGCCGTTCTTCGGATGGCGGCGGTGCGCGAGTTCCAGAACGGTGATGGCTTGTGGCGTCTTATCGGATGAGTTGAGCGCGAGTCCATAGATATAACTATAGGAAGGATCCTGCGGCCTCAGTCGTGCGGCCTTCTCGAACTGGCTCAACGCTTCAGCCCGCCTGCCCTGCCGGACCAACAGGAACCCGAGGGCCTGCTGGACGTCCGGATTGTCCGGCGCGACTCGCGCGGCCTGGCGGAGCAGCGGCTCGCCCTGTTCATCCTTCTGTTGCAGGCGGTAGAGATCGGCAAGATTCACCAGCGCCGAGACATGGGCGGGGGCAAGCCGCAACGCCGTCCGATAGGATTCTTCTGCTTCTGACAGTTTCCCCAGCTCCGTGTAGAGCGTGCCCAGGTTCACGTGGGCTTCCGGGCGTTCGGCGTTGGCCAGCTGCGCATCGATGTATTCCGCCGTCGCCCGGTTGAGCGCGCTGTGCTGCGCCGCCGTCAGGTCCGTCCGTGGTACAGGGGCCAGGGCCCGCGCCGCTTCGAGACGGACGGCGCGGAGGGGATCGCTGAGTGCTGCCTCCGCCAGCCCCATCCTCGAAGCCGGAGCGAGCGATTCCACCCCCCTGAGCGCGCCGATTCGGACGAGCGGGTCACTATCGAAGAGTCCCTCCCGAATGGCCTCCAGCGCGGGACGATTTGCATGCTCGCGCAGGAGGCTGAGGCTTGTCGCGCGCACGATCCCCGCTTGCGTCATGTCGCGGGCCAGTGACGCCAGCTGCCCGGCGGCTCCAGCTTCATGCTCCTGCCCCGCATGCAGGTTCTGCCCGTAATGCGGCTCTTGCCGGCGTACCTGGCCATTCCATTTTGCAATGGCCCCGGCAGCCCATTGGGCAGACTTATTTTGATGGCATTGCGTGCAGGCATTCGGCGTTCCCCGCTGCACCGTGAGATCCGGTCGCGGAATGCGAATGCTGTGGTCGCGCCGCGGATCGACCACCATGTAGGTCTTCTCCGGCATATGACAGGCGACGCACTGGGCGCCTGTCGAAGCCGGTGTGTGGAATGTGTGCCCGGGCCGGTCGAAGAGTTCGGCGGCATGACAACGGGTGCAGAGCACGTTCCCCGGCGCGCGAATCTTCAGACTGTGCGGCTCATGGCAGTCGCCACAGGTGACTCCGGCCCGATACATCTTGCTCTGAAGAAAGGACCCATACTCATAGACCTCCCCATCAATCTGTCCATCGGCGTGGTATAGGTTCGGCTCGAGAAGCACTGGCAGGTAGGAATCCAAGAACGGGCGGCCAGGGTCCTTCGCGTCGCGAATCACGGCGCGACGCGAGTGGCACTGCGCACAGGTTTCGATTTCGTCATGTGAGACGCGCTGCGTGAGGCGCTTGGCTGTCCCTTTTTCCGGATCTGCTGCCCAAACCGGCGGTTCAGGTTCGCGCAACTGCACCAGGAACCCGTTCGAACCGGGCTTGCGTGTCTCATTGCGATAGGCTCCGGACGTGGCCCATTGCACGTGACGGGACCCGGGGCCGTGACAGGCCTCGCAAGACACGTCCATCTCCGACCAGGTTGTCTGATAGGCATCCTGTTTCAGATCGTACTTCTTCTGAAGATTGGTCGAGTGACAGTCGGCACACATGAAATTCCAGTTCTGGTTGCGCCCCGTCCAGTGAAGTTCGTCGTCATGCGCGATTTTTTCATGAGGATATAGATGAAACCACCGCTGCCCTCCCTGCCCCTTCGGACGGCTGTCCCACGCAAGACTGAGCGCTTGATAGCGGCCGCCGGGGAGCTCGACCAGGTATTGCTGAAGCGGCGCGACTCCGAACGTATACAAGACTTCGTACTCCTGCAGCGTCCCATCAGGGCCCTCGGTGCGGACGTAGAACTTCCCGCCTCGCGTATAAAAGGTCGACGTGATGCCGAAATGCGTGATCGTCGCGTTGGTGAAGTTCCCCAGGACGGTCGTCTCATCGGCCACTTGCATGGCCAGATCATGATGCGAGCCTGTCCAGAGGTCATGTTCCCGCTGGTGGCAGCCGGCGCAGGCCTGTCTGCCGACATAGGCGGCCGGAGACGCCATCGGGTCGGCGCTTTCTCCCCGTTCACCAGGCTTCTCGCGTTCACGCGTGGGCCCTTCCCACACAAGGAACGACAGTGCCCCCGCCGCAAGAGCAAGAATGGCGATCGTCGTCACTATCCATCGGTGGTTCATGGCGCGCATCGTACGGAACCTTCGCAGTCGACCGCAAGTATATGAGTGTCTCGCGGGCCGTGCCAGCCGTTATCACATGGACAGCATAGGGGCGAGTGATGTAGATAAGTGGCTCGTTGAACACACCTATGGTGTTCACGGAACGCTGATGCAAAAGAGGAGACGATGATGAAAGAGCGGCTTCGTGCTCTGTGTTATGGAATGCTGGTGTGGGGATTCACCGGGTTTATCGGATGCGCGCCGGTCGAACCTCTGCCGCCTCCCCCCTCAACCCCGGTTTCCATTTCGACATTCAAGAGTGCCGCAGGGAAGTGGGCCGGAATATTGAAGGCGATACCTCCGTCAAGAGATGATGATTGGGTGACGTTGACGGTCCGCGACGACGGAGCGTACGATTTTGTGAGCGTTCGGACGATCGGCATCTTCCACGGGAAGGGGACATTCACGCTCATCGATGGCAAACTCAGAACGGAGACCGAGCGAGGATGGGCCCTGGTCACGCTCTACGAGGATGGGGCTCGGCGGATGCTAAAGGTTGAGGGGGCGACGAAGGATGGCACGCAATACTCGGCTGATTTGGCCCCAACCAAGTAGCCTCTTCTCTCGGTAGGGTCTTCGGTAGGGTCTGATGACATCGAACAGCTGCTCGGGAGGCCGGATGGTTGCCTCGGGGGCTTCGCTGAATTTCAGGCGGCGGACCGCGGAGAAAATGGTCACGTCATCAGTGTACGAGACCTTGCCCTCGGCAAGGGCGGACCATTGCGACATGACATTGCGCGGGAAGCGAACCAGTGCCAAGAGGCCCGGGAAGAACAAGAGACTGGTGAAGCAAGAGCATCGGGCCATGAAGGCCCGATTATTGTTGACCGAATGACCGCACGTAGAGCAGCACGTGCCAGGCTTCTTCTTCGGTGAGGATCAGTGGGATGAACGAGGCCATATCTGTCCCGGGACTGCCGTTCCTGAGGATCCAGATGAGTTCGCCGTCCGTTCTCGCTGCCTGCCACACTTTGTCAGTGAAATTCCGTGGCAGCTTGCCGACGAGACCCGGAATGTCCCCGAACCCCTTCCCATCCTTGCCGTGGCAGGTGACGCAGAAGGCCTTCCCCTGAAAGAGGACCTTCCCTTTTTCGATGTTGTCCGCAGTCGCCTCGAATGGATTCTTCCAGGTCTTGGCTTCTTCGATCTGATCTGGCAACACCCGCGGTTTCAACACCTCGGCATCGGCTCCGAAAGCCGAGGCCGCCACCGCCCCCTGGAGTATCATCCAGAGCGCCACGAAGGCTCGCTGACGACTCAATGTTCCCTCCGTCGTTCCAGTGTGACGGAACGATGGACCGGGACAAGCCCCGCTGTCCTCCTCGAAGCCTGTCCTGATCCAGTCATCCCTCATCACACATGCCCTTCAAGGCATGCGCGTCGCTGGCGGCTGGGCATGCCCGGGGAACTCATGTCCCAGTGACTGCGGGAAGCTGACCGACCCGTCGGGAAACTCCAGCCCCTTCTGCCACAGATGATAGATCACACCGTCTGTCTTAGAGGCTGCTTCTGCAACTTTGGCAGCCTGGTCAGGCGGCAGGTCGAGAACCTGAACGCGGCCCGTGGCAATTTCAACCTTGTGATCATGGAAGAACCGATGCCACTGAATGGACGGCATCTTTCTGGTTAAATCTTTGGAGACGAAGTACTCGATGGCCACCAACGGCGCCTTGGGATCCGTAGACTCAAAGAGCAAGCACTGCAGGATTTTGTCTGAAATCCCCTTGCAATAGTGATGGAACGGCCCGCCCGGCGTGCCGTCCGGCATCATGTGTGGCGCCTGCACGTGGATATCATATCCGAGGTTAGGGCTTGTGGGTTCCCCGCTGACTGCCTTTTGGAGAGCGACTCCGCTAAATCCGATGGCAGCAACCGCGACAACGGCTAGCAGTTCTTTTCTCATCACAGCGACCTCCTGAAATTTAGGTTGAGAGACGAGGGTCCGCGCCTAGTTCATCTAGGCCGACAAAAACCCTCCGCATCCGACTGATTGTAGGAGACGCGTGGTTTCGAAAGGATTCAACTAATTTTTAGGGAGTTTGGGAAACTGAAATGGTATCGGCTCTCCGGTCAGAGCCTTCAAGAAGGCCACGAGATCGGTTTTCTCTTCGGGGGTCAGGTTGAGCGGTTTGACGAGCGGACTGAGATTCGGATTGGCTCCGCCTCCAGCGTTGAGAAAGTCCACCACTTCTTCGAGAGTCTTCAATGCGCCGTCATGCATATAGGGAGCGGTCTCGGTAATGCTCCGTAGCGTCGGCGTCTTAAAAGCAGCCTTGTCCTTCTCCGCCTTGGTGACATTGTAGCGGCCCAGGTCTTCCTTCAGCGGTCCTACTTGAGGGACCCCAAGATTGTGGAACTGATTGTCGGTGAAGTTCGGCCCGTTGTGACAGAGGACGCAGCGGGCCTTGCCTTTGAACAGCGCCATACCTCGCACAGCTGCTTCATCCATGGCTTTGCTGTCACCGGCAACGTACTTGTCGAAGGAGGAATTCGTTGAAATGACGGTGCGCTCATAGGCGGCGATCGCCTCGGCAATCCCTTGCAGATTCACCTCGGTCCCGAAGACGGCTCGAAACTGCTGCTGGTAGCCCTTGAGCTTGCCGAGCTTCCTCACGACGTTCTCGTGCGTTTCTCCCATCTCGATCGGATTCTGGATCGGCCCGATGGCCTGCTCTTCCAGCGAGCGAGCACGGCCATCCCAGAATTGCAGGTGATTGAATGCCGTATTATAGACAGTAGGCGCCTGACGCCCACCCACACCGCCTCCGATCCCGATGGACGTTTGGCGCGGATCGGCAAATCCGGTCCCAGGGTTATGACAGAAGGCACAGGAGATCGCGCCGCTCTTCGACAGACGGCCGTCAAAGTAGAGTTGCTTGCCGAGCTCGACTTTCGCCTTGTAGTTCAGATTCGTGGAAGGAATCGGAATCGACGTCGGGAGCGGGCCGATATCCGGGACCGTCATCCCATCAATCGTCACAGTTCCGTGCGGTGCATAGCCGGAGGGTGACGCCTGCGCCGACTTCAGATCGTCGAAGACACAGAGCCCTGTTGCAGAGACCATCAGCCCAACCAGGCTCGACCGCCAACGCTCTCTTCTTCGTCATGATCATTCCTCCACGGCTCGGGTCAATCAGGATCCCATCGACTGTATTTCGCCGGAACATACCACAGACCGATTTGTTTGGGCAGAGAACTACCGGACCACAGTAGATTTCATCAAACTGTCTGCCTGAGGAGGCGAGAACCCCTGGTATCCTCTGTGGCGCTCGGCGAGTTCCAACACGGAAAAAGGCTGACCGTCCACCATTTCCGGCACCGTGAAGATTTGCCGTAACTGGCCACCGCGGGCACCGACGATCTGGCCGGTAAAGACCACCCCTTGTGTCTTCAACCGTTCAATCGCCTGTTCGATGTCTTCCACCCGCACCGCCACATGATGGAACACCTGATCGCCGAATGTCTTGACCCAACCAGGGATGATGCTGGTGCGGCCCCGATCATCGGGATAGGCTTGATCCACGAAGAGCGCGGGTACCCAACCTTCCGATAGACCTTCGCGTACCAGTCTTCATACTCGATCGTTTCGCTGTACCCATATCCGAGCCTCGTGAATTCCTCCGCACGCCGGTCGATATTCAACGTCCGCAGCGTCAGATGGTCCGCGACCGGGTAGAAGCCGACTCCCGCTTCGTCCAGCGACTGCCGCAGCACCTTGGCTGCCCGGTTGCGCGACACATAGTCCTCAATCATTCTGGCGATCAGTGCATCCAACTCTACGCCTGGTTCCATGGTCCACGCTCCTTGTTGATCAGACAGGGACACTATCAGGATGTTGACAAACGATTCGGGACTCAGTGAAACGTAGAGTGCAAGTGGTCACTGACGGCCCCCCCCCACAGCCCCGCAGGCTGTTCAAAAAGGCGGTACGGCAAGGCCGCAGTGAGCGAAAAGGCGAAACGTACTCTCCGCTGTACGTTGAGCCTCTGAACGACGCGAGAACGAAGCTGGCGGACTTTTTCAACAGCCTGCTATGAGCCGAACTGAATGCCCTGGGCCAACGGCACATCGCTCCCCCAGTTGATCGTGTTCGTCTGACGCCGCATGTAGGCTTTCCAGGCATCCGAGCCGGCCTCGCGTCCTCCGCCGGTTGTTTTCTCTCCGCCGAACGCGCCGCCGATTTCAGCACCAGAGGTCCCAATGTTGATATTGGCGATCCCGCAATCACTTCCGACTGCGGAAAGAAACTGCTCGCTATGTCTGAGGTGGTTGGTGAACAGCGCTGAAGAGAGGCCTTGCGGCACATCGTTCTGCATCGCAATCGCTTCATCGAGCGTCTTATAGGTCATGAGGTAGAGAATCGGAGCAAAGGTTTCCCGCTGTACGACAGGCCACCGGTTCTGCGCCAACACGATCGTCGGCTCGACAAAATAGCCTGGCCCAGGAAGCACACGACCGCCACAGAGAATCTCTCCCCCTTCCTTCTGAATCTCCTCGATGGCCTCTCGATACCTGTGCACTGCTGCCTGATCGATCAGGGGCCCCATCAGCACCTCCGGCTTGAGCGGATCGCCGATCTGCACCTGTTTGTAGGCCGATAGCAACCGGGGGACCAATTCACCATACCTCGTTTCATGCACGAAGAGCCGTCGCGTGGTCGTGCAACGCTGGCCGGCTGTGCCGACTGCGCCGAACAGGATGGCCCGTATCGCCAGATCCAGATCGGCGGTTTCGTCGACGATGACTGCGTTGTTGCCGCTGAGTTCCAACAGCGTACGCCCGAGACGTTCTCCCACCATTTGTGCGACATGCCGACCGACCGGAACCGACCCGGTGAACGAGATTAAGGGGAGCCTGACATCCCGCACCATCGTCTCGGCCAGATCAGTACGATCCGTGATGAAGAGCGAAAATATTCCCGATAACCCCTGCTGCTCCATGACATGATTGCAGATCCGCTGGATGGCACATCGCGCAGAGCGGGGCTTTCGGCGAGGGCTTCCAGATCGTGGGATCCCCGGCGATCGCCGCAATGAAGGCATTCCAGGCCCAGACTGCCACGGGAAAATTGAAGGCCGTAATGACGCCGATCGGTCCAAGGGGATGCCACTGCTCATACATGCGATGGCGGGACCGTTCGGAATGCATGGTCTGGCCATACAACATGCGCGATTGGCCGACCGCGAAGTCGGCCATGTCGATCATCTCTTGCACCTCGCCGTCACCCTCGGCTTTGATCTTGCCGACCTCCATCGACACGAGGCTGCCCAGCGCATCTTTCTTTTCCCGGAGGGCTTGTCCGATCAAACGGATCACCTCGCCCCGCTTCGGCGCCGGCACCAGGCGCCATTGTGCGAACGATCGCTGCGCATCTCCTACCACTTTCTCGTAGTCAGTCGCCGTGGCCAGAGTCACCTTGGCGATCACTTCTCCCGTAGCAGGATTCACGGACTCGAGTGTGTTCGCGGTTGAAGCGGACGACCACCAGCCGGCTCCCGTGCTGGCCCCGGGATTCACCGCACTGAGCCCCAGTTCTGTCACGATCTCCAGCGGCTGTTTCATCGGAAACAGGCTCCAAACCGGTTCGCGAGGAAATCTTGTAGCGGGAACGATTCCTGAGTCACGAATCCCTTGTACCGCTCCGGAGCATGGAGCACGAGATCGACGACAGCACAGAGGCTCGAGGCGGTGGTCACTTGAATGGCGGACCACAGTTTCCCTTTAATGCATTGGGGATAGATCTTCTTCACGTAGTTCTCCTCGAACAAGGTGCCTTCCCTCGTCCCCGTCACGGAGGCATAGATCAACACGACATCCTGTAATGTCTGGGGAACCGCCTGCTCAAGGATTCGCTTGAGCGTCTCACGATCCTCATTCAGCTTGAGATCGTTCATCAAGAGGTGAATTTTCTCGCAATGGCCCGGATACCGTAACGTCTTGTAGTTCATGGTCCGGACTTTTCCCGCATAGGTATCCGCCAACGTTCCCAATCCACCGGACGTGTTGAACGCTTCGTACAGGAGTCCATCCACCTCGATCGTCTCATAGCCTTCGAGGGGCTGGAGGGGCACCTTCTCCCCTCCCTCAATTCCGTAACAGATGTTGCCGTACTCGTTGATTAACCCATCGGTAGACCAGGTCAGCGAATACTTGAGGGCATTACTGGGATGGACCGGCAAGGCTCCGACCCGCATTTTGACCGTATCTACCGTATCGAAGTGGGTGATCAAGTCGTGCGTGACAATGCTGATGAAACCGGGGGCCAGACCACATTGCGGCACAAAGGCTTGCGGTGAGTCGGTGCTCAGGACTTTGACCTGACTTGTGACCTCGACGTCCTCCGTGAGGTCAAAATAGTGAAGCCGGTGCTCCCGAGCCAATCCGGCGACAATGGGGTTGCAGAAATACGGGAGGCTCGATAGGACCGCATCGAATCGATGCGCCGTCAGATAGGCACTGATGGAGTCGGGATGTCGGACGTCGAGAAGCAGGGGCGTCACTCGCGAGAGACCGAGGTCTTCGACTAACCGCTTGGAGGCGTCGAGGCTAGTGTCACCAAGACAAACCTCATAGTCCCCGCTCTCTGACAAGAGGCAGGCGACCAGAGATCCGATCTTTCCAGCACCCAGGACGAGCACGCGCTGCATGGCAGGCCTCACTTAATATCCAGTATATCCTGCCTCAGGCCACCAATGAACATCTCGTTTTCGGTGACGTTGGTTGCTGGGTCACGCGCGCCATCAGTCGGCGAAGGTCTTCCCGCTCGCTTGAAAAACCAGCATCGACGGGAGGGATCGAGACCCGGCCACAGCGGGGATAGTCTGGACATTTCGACTAGAGCAGACAGCTGATGTCACCAAACACTTGAGTGAGAAAGTAGTCTAACTCGTTGATTTTTCTACTGACAGACAGCCGTGAAGCAGGGGAAGAGTTTGTGATAGGCTAACAGCCTAGCAGGAGCAGCGGTTATGGTTATGTTGCGCATGCCTTCTCGAGTCGTGCTCCCCTTCGGCTATCGGATCTCCGTACGCCAGATTTCCGATACGGAGATGGACAGTCGAGACCCCAATGCCGATGGCATCTGGGATGACGCCACCAAGACCATTTATCTTCGCAAGCGATTACCCCTGACGAGGCGGCGGTACATTCTGGCTCACGAACTGGGCCATGCCTGGCTGGACTGGCAGCACCGGCATCTGGATAACGGCAAGGCCAAGACCTAGCAGGATGCTGAAAAAGTCCGCCAGCTTCGTTCTCGCATCGTTCAGACCCTCAACGTACCCCAGAGGGTACGCCTCCGGCCTTCACTCGCCTGCGGCCTTGCTGGACGAACTTTTTGAGCATCCTGCGAAGTCGTGTTCTGCTTGTCTCAGACATGCGGCACCATCAAGATTTCCCCCATGCCCAACAGTCATTTTTCCGCTGCCTGCTTGGCCCCGGCAAGCTTCAGCACCACAGCCCATTCCGCCTCCGTCACAGGCTGGACCGAGAGGCGGGAACCTTTTCGCAACAAGGCCATGTCCTTCAGCTTAGATTCCTGCTTCAGTCGGTCGAGCGGCACACTGGTCTTGAACGTCCGACGATACCGAATGTCCACCATGTCCCACCGTGGAGCAGAGGGAACGCTGGCTGGGTCATAGTGATGGCTGGTCTTGTCGAACTGCGTCCCGTCTGGATAGGCCGCCCGCACGACCTCCGCAATCCCCACCACAGCCGGCGGCTCGGCATTACTATGGTAAAAAAGCACTTGGTCGCCGACGGCCATCGCACGCATGAAGTTGCGCGCCTGATAGTTCCGCACCCCATCCCAACAGGTGGTCTGCTTTGGAGATTGCGCAAGATCCTCGATCGAAAAGACGCGTGGTTCCGATTTCATCAGCCAATAGCGGCGCCCTTGTGTCATCGCGGCACCTCTTCCTGCTTGGTCATTCGTCTCACTCCGTGTATGCTGCCTGCGATATCTCATTTCCCATTGAGGTCTACCGATGGAACTGACTCCATTCTTCTTTGGTCTGTATAAGTTCGTCAAGTACGGCCTCTATCCACTGACGTGGGTAGTACTGCTGCTTGGCGCGGCGACGGTCTTGGCCCTCTTCCCTTTCTCGCCAAAACGCCTTCGGTGGGTGCGCCTGCTCGTCATGTCCTCCCTCCTCCTCCTCGTGATGCTTTCCAGTCCGTTGGTCGCCAATCCGCTGATCGGCTCACTGGAATCCTGGTACCAACCGCCACAGCTGACGCCATCCGATCGCTTTGATGCGATCGTGGTCTTGGGGGGAGGCATCAATGAGAAGGGCTCTCTTCGACCAACTACCGAGCCGTCGTCCTATTCCAGAAATCGAACCACCTGCGGCGTGGACCTCTACCAGCAAGGCTATGCCCCCACCTTGGTGCTGACAGGGGGAGACGGCAGGATCTTCGGCACGGGTCCCCAAGAAGCGGTCGAAATGAGACGATGGGCGGTTCGCCTCGGCGTTCCCGAGTCCGCCACGAAAATCGAGACAGAAGCGAGAAACACCTATGAGAACGCGACGGGAACCAAGCGACTGCTCGGACCTGCCTCGATTCTCCTCGTCAGTTCCGCCAGCCATCTGCCACGTGCCGTCCCGGTGTTCACCAAACAGGGCTTCCGCGTCACGCCGGCCCCCTGCGATTACGTCTCACAGAACCTGCCGCGAGAGAGCTGGGACGACATCGACCTGTTTGATTTCTTGCCGAACGATACCGCGTTACAACAGACCAGGGAAGTAGTGGCGGAAGTGGCCGGCATGGCGATCTATTGGCTGGCAGGGAAACTCTAAGAGGATGCTGAAAAAATCCGCCAGGGTTGGGTTGGTGAGAAGGCCGCCCTTCGAGCATCCTGCTAACGACCAGGCGGTGCAGGAGAAGGACCGAGACGGTACAGGCCTCCTCTGTGATCGACCACATAGACTTCGCCCGCTTCGTCTTCGCCGAACGAAGAAATCCTCATTCCGCTCTTTCGAAGCAGGCGCGGCTCACCGCCTCCGGCAATGCCGTCCCCAACAGGAAAACTGAAAAGCTCTCCGCTGCAGTAGTCCCCGAATAGGTAGCGCCCCTGGAGCGCAGGGAGATTCTTGCCTCGATAGACATAGCCTCCCGTCACTGAACATCGCCCGTGGTCATGGCCATACTCGGAGACCGGCATGATCAGCCCCTCAACGTGACAGTTCTTCTCCGGGAGGAAACAATGTCTTCCCTCCATGATATGCCAGCCATAGTTGCCCCCTCGCGTGACGAGATCGATCTCTTCCCACTTGTGCTGGCCGACGTCGGCAAGCCAGAGTGTTCCCTTTTCACGATCGAAGGAGAATCGCCAGGGATTTCGAACCCCGGAGGCAAAGATTTCAGGACGGCCACCCGCACGCGCGAACGGATTGTCCGCTGGAATGGCATAGGGCGGCGCGCCGTCCACATCGATGCGGAGAATTTTCCCCAGCAGCTCTGCCAGATTCTGTGCACGATTCTGCGGATCGCCGCCTGAGCCGCCGTCGCCTCGCCCGATGTACAGAAACCCATCCGGTCCAAACGCCACCATCCCCCCATTGTGATTCGCATAGGGCTGAGGCACGACCATCAGCGTTCGCTCCTCGGTCAAGGCCTGCAGACTCAGACCCTGCCGACGATACTCGGCAAGGACCGTGGCGCCATCGTCTCGCCTGGTATAGTTCACGAAGAATCGGCCGTTCTTCCGGTGGTTCGGGTGAAACGCGAGCCCGAGCAACCCGCGCTCTCCCCCCGACAAGACTCGATTCGTGATGTCGAGAAACGGCTTATCCTGAAGGATGCCCTGCACGATGACCCGAATCGTTCCAGGCTGCTCGACGACAAAGAGCTGCCCTGACCCATCGCCTGCATGGGTCACATAGAGCGGCGACTGAAGACCTTGGGCAACGACTGGCACGAGATCGAACTCCGGTTCCGTCACACGGCCACCCGGCTCAGCCGCTCCCACGGGCCAACACAGCAGTAGACCTAGAAACAGCGTCACGGGGCCACCGGACAGGATTGCACACTTCATTGATCGCTCCTCCTAGCCTGGAGCCTCGAGAACGGCGAGCAGCGCGCGATAGGTCAGCTCTCGAACTCTGGCCTTCGAGGACGGCTGGTCGCTGCTGTTCATATCCAACCATACACGTTCCGTCACCTGGGCACTGGCATCGTTGCAGAGCCCCCACATCTGGTGGAGAAACCCGTCCGGCAATCCGACTTGCACCCCTTCGGATTCGATGCGATCGTCCAGAATGGCCAACAAGTCCGACAGGGCCTGATCCGCCCGATAGGGCACATCGGAAAAGCCAAAGGATGCATGGGCCGTCGTCTCTTGCTTCGCCTGCTCGACCAGATCCTGCATGTATTCTTTGAGCAAGCCCACCACATGACCGGACAGAGCCATTCCGATTCTCCTTTGCCCACATTATGCGGATGTGCCGGAGGGGGAGCAAGAACCGGCGCGCGGGGGAGGACGGGCGAGAAAGGTGCGACCAGAAGTTCGAACTTCGGACCTCGAACCCTCGCCCGTCCCGCCTGTCTCGCGCGGCTATCTCGCTAGGGCCGTGCGGTTGACCAGCCGCTGAACGGTTCTCTATGATGCCGGCAAGAAAAGGGCACGAGGCCAAGAGGACGAGGAAGAGTTGTTATGGTTGAACGATTTGAGGTGGCGCTGAACACCCCCGCCGGACGGCTGACCACGGCCATCGACGTCCCGACGGGCTTCATCCCCATCACCGCAATTGTCCCGGTCACGCGACGCCTGGGAGAGGAGGCCGCACAGATGGAAGTTCAGCACGCCATCGCAGCAGGCCAGACCATTTCCTGCCAGATGGGCTGTGCCGCCTGTTGCCGCATGTTGGTTCCGCTCTCCGCACCGGAAGCGTTCGCGCTGCGAGAGTATGTGGAGCAGCTGCCGACGGACCGACGAACCCATATACTGAACCGCCTCAGCGACACGAAGGATCGCCTGGAGCGAGCGGGTCTGTGGAATCGGCTCAACGACGTGGCAGAGGCCTCCAGGTCGGTGCCGGATGAAGAACTCGACCCGATCAACCGGTCCTACTATGCATTGAGAATCCCTTGTCCCTATTTAGAGAACGAAATGTGTTCGATTTACGAGGCACGACCGGCCGCCTGCCGGGAGCTCCTCGTCACATCACCGGCGGAACTCTGTCAGGATCTGGTGCAGAATCCGGTCATGCCCCTGCCGGTCTCGATGCGAATTGGTTCCATCCTGGGACTGGTCTGGGGAACCTTGACCAGCTCTCCTCCTCGACTCATCCCGCTCCCGATGGCCTTGGAGTGGGCCGAGCGGCACGAAGAGGAATCCCGACGGACCTGGCCCGGCTCATCCCTCTTGGACCAGGTCCTCGATAACATGTGGCGGTTTCTGAGCCAGGAGTTCACGAATAGGCGTGGGGCGAGAGGCGAGGGGCAAGGGGTACCGGGCAATGAAACGGATCCTCGCTCCCACCTCTAGCCTCTCACCCCTCGCCACAAGCCTGAGGTCGATTCAACACAAACAGAACAAGAGGGAAAAGAAATGCAAAAACCCGTAATCGTTTGCTTGGATCTCGAAGGAGTGTTGGTGCCGGAGATCTGGATCAACGTTGCGCTCAAGACCGGCATCGACGAATTGAAAGTCACCACCCGCGAGATGCCGGATTACGATGCCTTGATGAAACGACGGCTGGCCATTCTGGATCAGCACAAGCTCACCGATTCACGATATCCAAAGCGTCATCGACAAGATGGGCCCGCTGGAAGGGGCCAACGACTTTGTGGCCTGGCTCCGCGAACGATGCCAGGTGATCATCTTGTCTGATACGTTCTATCAGTTCGCCCAACCGCTGATGCGCCAGCTGGGATTCCCGACGCTCTTTTGCAATCAGCTGGAGATCGATCAAGCCGGCCGCATCGTCAATTACCACATGCGGATGCAGAACCAGAAGAAACATTCGGTGGCGGCGCTGAAGTCCCTCAACTTTCACGTCCTGGCCGCAGGCGATGCCTACAACGACACCGCCATGTTAGGAGAAGCCCACGCGGGATTTTTCTTCTGTCCCCCCGATCACCTTCCCAAGGAGTTCCCGCAGTTTCCAGTGACGAAGACGTACGGGGAGCTGCAAGCACGCTTCGCGGAGGCGGGAAACCTGAAGTAGCTGTCAGCTTCTAAACGGTTCCTCCCCATTGTAAGGGGAGGCTAGGAGGGGTAGAGGACTCATGCCCAGAGCCATCCGAGGAGAGGCCGGCTATCTCGATCTCAAACGCCGGCTTCGTTCTGACATGACCGGCCCTGAAACGCGGCTGTGGTCAAGGCTGCGAGCACGACAACTTGAGGGACTCAAGTTTCGTCGGCAACATGGCATCGGGCCATACATTGTGGACTTCTACTGCCCAGAACAGTCTCTCGTCATTATTGAAGTAGACGGCGACAGCCATGCTGATGCGATCAGATGTGATGAAGTTGCGAGACAGATACTTTCAGTCCCTTGGCCTTCGCGTGATTCGATACTTCAACGACGATATTGTGAAGAACCTGGACGGGGTTCTGGAAGATTTAGCCGAGAAGTTATCGTCAGGATCGACCTCCCCTTACCCCTCCTTACGAAGGAGGGGTGAAGAAGCTGATCGCTGACAGCTACTTCTCCCCATTCACCACTTCCAGCACTCGCCGGCCATACCGTTCCGCCTTCAGATCGCCGATGCCGGGAATCTCCAGCAGAGCAGCGGGCGTCACAGGCTTGTGGCTGGCAATGGCCTTCAACGTCTTGTCGTGAAAAATCACGAAGGGCGCGACGTTCTCTTCCTCGGCAAGCTCTGTGCGGAGTTGCCGGAGCCGTTCAAAGAGCTGCGGGTCCGCCGGCGACATTCCCAGAGCAACCACAGACGCGGCCCTCTCGCGGGACGGCTTCTTCACCGGCACATCTCGCCGGCGCTCCTCCGCATCCTTCAAAGTTACTGCGCTGACCCCTTGCAGGGCCTCCTGTCCTTTGCTCGTCACATCGAGAGTGGGATATTCCGTGCCTTCGACCTGAAGATACCCTGAGTCGATCAGACCCTTCACCAGACCGGTCATGGACGGCTTCGAGAGAGCACGACAAGTCCCGTATGTCGGACAGTCTTCCGCGCCATAGGCCAACAGCGCCTTCGAACGGCTTCCGCGGAGAATCTCGACGATGCGACTCACACCGAACCGCCCCCCGCACCACGACACAGTCTGCCAAGACAGCCTTCGCGGAAGCAACGTCATCATGGGGGACCTCCCTGCTCGCCTGCTGCACGCGGAGCGACACAGCGATCGCAAAGACCGCAGGGGCCCAAGGCCCGCTCGGCTTCATCGCTGAAGTAGTCAAGAATCGCGAGTTGCCGGCAGGTCGATACCGACACGTATCCCAGCATTTCTTGGAGTAGCGTCCTCATCCGCGCTGCGCGATCTGACCCTTCTGGATCTTTTGACGCCAGCTGAATGAAGTATTCCTGCGTAGCCAGATCCCGCTCATGGAACAACAACACAGCAGGCAGCTGGCTGTCCGTCTCGCCCGGCCCGCCCGACCTCTTGATAATAGGCCTCCAAACTTCCCGGAATGTCGAAATGGACGACCAGCCGGACATCCGACTTATCGATACCCATGCCGAAGGCATTCGTCGCAGCCAGAATCCTCACAGTCCCCCGGCGAAAGTCATCATGCACAAGTCGCCGCTCCTCATCCGAGAGACCGGCATGGTAGTAGCCGACCGACTGGTGAGACTGTCCCAGCCATTCCGCAACCTCTTCGACCGCCCGGCGCGTGGCGCAATAGACCAGGATCGTGCCTTTCTCCGTCTCGCGAACCAGACGCTCCAACGTCGCCAGTTTCTCCTGGCGGGACTGACAGAGACGGACAGACAAGGCGAGATTGGGCCGACGGAAACCCGCGACCAATCGGAGAGGATCGCGGAGCGACAACCGTTTGCACAGATCAATTTGAACGCGGGTGGTGGCCGTGGCGGTCAGGGCAAGGCAGGGAGGATTGGTGAGTTCCTGGCGGAGGCGACCGATTTTAAGATAGTCGGGCCTGAAATCGTGGCCCCACTGGGAAATGCAATGCGCTTCGTCGACCACCAGCAAGGAGACCCAGAGCGACCGCAAGAGCTGGAGAAACCCCTCATGCTGCATCCGTTCCGGCGCCAGATAGAGCAACTGAAGCCGCTTCTGATTGAGATCCTGAATCACGCGGTTCTTTTCAGACCCGGTGAGGCCCGAGTGAAACGCAGCCGCTTTGATGTTTCGCTGCCTTAAGCCAGCCACCTGATCTTGCATGAGTGCGATGAGCGGAGAAATGACCAGGGTCAACCCGGGCAAGAGGGTCGCAGGCAATTGATAGCAGAGCGATTTGCCCTGCCCGGTCGGCATGACCGTCATCGCATCGCGCCCAGCCAGCACCGCGCGAATGACCTCCTCCTGGCCAGGCCGAAACTTCGCAAAGCCGAACTGTTCGCTGAGCTGTCTGGTCAGATCATCCACGGTGAGGTAAATCAGAAAGAAGGATGGTGGTGAAGCGTGAGAGCGAACAGAGTATAGACGACTGACCCACTGCGGGCAAGTCGGATAAGCAGACGTGTAGCAATCAGATCTCAGCCTTCAGCGATGAGTTTTTCCTAGAAGTTCATCCGGAGTTGAAGATGCACGGTGAGAGAGAACCACTCACCATGACGAGCCACGCTAGGTCCTGACAGACACCTGACAACGAAACAAAAAGAAGCCCCGCCGGGGATCTCCCAGCGGGGCTTTCTTTCTTAGCAGGGCCGAGAGATCCTCTCGCCCTTTGCCTTATGTCTCTTGCCTTCTTTCTAGAAGTTCATCCAAAGCTGGACATAGGCCCAATCCTGGTCGGAGCTGGTGCCCAGGTTCTCTGCGATGTACCCGCCGGCCCACATATGACCCCAGGTCGCCTGGAAGGCCAACTTGCCATCCATGAACATGTGCGTCCAGGAAATGTCCAACTCGTCGCCGATGTGCTTCTTGGTGTTGCCAGTCTTTGAAAAGACATAGACGCCCTGGGCGCCACGATACCAGTTGTCCTTCGAATTGGCCAGATTCAGGCTGGTCAACCAGAATTCGACGTGGTCATCCTTGCTCGGACGGAACTGGAAGTTAATCGAAGGGCTCATCATGTTCTTCCAGGCCTGGACATCCATGTAGCCCATGTGGATGTGATTTGTCGGGAACATGTTCTCAAACGTATTGGCTGTTTTACAGCCCGTCGCAGCGGCGGCGCCGCCGAGGGTACAGTTCGAGCGGCCGTCACCAGTAGCATAGTCGAAGTTGAAGGCCAACCGCGGCTTCCAGGCTGACTGGTAATGGGTGTAGCCGATCCAGTTTCTGGTTGCAAAGGCGTTGATGTGAATGTTCTTCTGGTTGCCGTAAGTCGCACCGCCAGGCTGGCCGGTGTCGCCCATTTCACCGAACTGGTAGGTCAATTCGTTGATCGCGTCAAAGTTGCCCTTGCGCATCTCGATCCGGTTTCCGATCGTTATGACGGGTCTGGTTCGAGTGTTTCGCCGTCCCGAGACCCTGGCCCCGGTTGTCCAGCGAGTTGTACCGGTTCGAGTAGAGGAAATAGTAGGGCTCGATCAGGAATCCTGGCACCGACTTGATCTGGTTGTAGAAAATGATCATGTCGGCATCGGTGTTCGCGCTGCCGTTATTGACTGCGGTCGGGCCAATGTTTGGCGCGAGACTGCCGACCGGCGCTGCCTGTCCCAGATCGGACTCTGAGGTGCGGAACCAACCCAGGTAGCTATCAAAGGCCTTGGTGCTGTACTGCAACATGATACCGTCATGGGAGAAGCCCGTATTGGCCCAATCGAAGTGGCCGAACAGGGAGTGGTTACCGAACACCAGATATTGACGACCGGCCTTCACGCTGAATCCCTGTATGCCGGCAAAGTTCCGGACCAACATGTAGGCAGCCCGGACGCCCAAGCGCCGCCGTTCCCGCCGCCATTCGCCGTCGAACACCCGTTATGGTTCAACGCATCGACTTGGGCTCCCCCGGTGCCATTGGCACCGTTGGCGCCCCAGACGGCCGAATCGATGATTTCCATGTAGAAATTCACGTCCGGCGAGAGGTCATAGCCGATGCCCAACCGCGCCCATCTGCTGGACGAAGAAGTCGTTCGATTTGCCTTTTACCCCGTTCGTAGCTTGTCCAGCTGCAGGGCCCGTATTACAAGTGCCGCCCCCGTGGCTGTTGCTGCCAAAGCAACCCCCGTTCCGCATTTCCGGCCGCACGCGGAGATCGGCGCGTATCCAGAAATTCTTGATGTCGAAGTTCTTTCCGATCTTGGGATCGTAGAGTTCGTACCCTTCCTTCTGCGGAATCGCGCGAGGAATGGCCGGGACGTTGGTGATCTTCTCACCTTCCGGCAATTCAAACGCGGCTTGGGCCGGGGCTGTCACGAATGACATCCCCGCTGCCATGACGGCCGCACTAAAGAAGGTGGCTATACCGGCCCACCCTGTCTGTCTGATGATTCTCATAGAGATCCTCCTGTGAATTGGATAACGGCTTCACGGCAGGCACGGGGTTCGAGGCTTGAGGCTAGAGGAATGACCCCCTTGCCTTTCGCCACTTGCCTCGCGCCTTCCTTCAGGCCGCCGACTTGACATCCAACCGCCCACACGATCATTGACCCACTCTCTTCTTCTCGTTTCTGTCCTGAGGCCGTTGTACCAAGCCCCATCCTTCCTCAACCTGCCTTTTCTGACAAGCTTTTCTTCGATATCTGACAGAGGGCCCACCGACCCAGGGCTTGTCTGTCTCGCCGCACTCTTCACGCCTGATTGGCTGACCCTTTTGAATCAGCCTGTTTCTCGCTAGGTGTGGTCGCGGCGTTGATCTGCTCTTCTGCGTCTTTGATCGAGGATTGAAAGTCCTGCTCGACCATCTTCACTTCCTGCTGAATCATGTTGATTTCAGGCTCCACCGACTTCCGCAGGTCTTCCGCCGTTTCCTTGAACCCCTTGACCGCTTTCCCAATCTGGCGACCGACTTCAGGCAACTGCTTGGGGCCGAACAGCAAGAACCCGATCACCAAAATGATGAGAATTTCGCCGGCGCCCAATCCGAACATCTTTTAGACCTCGGCGAAGGGCGTGAGGCAAAGGGCAAGGGGTTCGGAAGATCTCGTCATGCTCACTGTCTCGTCCCACATCCTCACAGCCCATAGCCTCTCGCCTCTTGTCTCTCGCCCAACCGTTGCTACCCTTGCTTGACCTGCTGCCCTGATTGAACCGGCGCATTAGGCGGCGGGGCGGCCTGCGTTTGCGCGATCTGAGTCGGCGGCGCTTCAGGCGCATCGGACGGAGGAGGCGTCACGTCGATGGCATCGGCCTCGTTGACGCTCTTCTTAAATCCTTTAATCGCCTTCCCGAGCCCCTCACCCAACTGCGGAATCTTGCCGGCGCCGAAAATGATCAAGACAATGATCAGAATCAGTACCAATTCCATCCATCCGAATGATCCAAACATCAATTACTCGCTTTCTCTTTTTGTCCCACCCAGGCCCGCTCGCCCTGTGGCGCTGAACCAGTCGAAAGGTGGGGGACATTCCCCAAACGGGGGGAAGGCTATATAAGAACAAGGGATTAGTCAAGAGGAAAGTACGTAATCAGGCCGTTCGGCCTGGAAGAATCAGCGAGGTCGGATGAAGGCGTGAAAGTAATCCACAGGACTCGGTGGTGCGGTCAGGGCAATCATGAACGACTGGGGATCGTAGCCGATGTCTTCGAGGTCCTTCGAGGCCAGCGTCAGCTCTTCCTCTGTGAGATAGGCGACGGTGTCCGGCATGCCTGTCGGTTTCAGAGAATGCACGAGGGCCTGGAGCGATTCACGCTCATCCGGCGGCATCTCCAACGAAATGGGGAAGTCCAGATGGCGCGCATAGGGGCTCCGATAGGTCTCGTTCAATGCGCGAAGGGTCTTGAGCATCAGACGGTCCTGTTCCCACGGCGCCATTCTCGTACCGGCGGAAGGATGGGTGGCGATGAGATCCATGAGGGTCAAGACGTTGGTTCCTAAGCTGCGCCCCACGAACTCACGCTGGCTTTCTATTGTCATCGTGCCGGCCTCCAACTGCTTGGCGACCGCTTCGGCCAACGCAAAGTTGACCATGAAACTCTGTTGCCCCCCGAATTGGCCATAGCAGGGCTTCTCCGGATCGTTCAGCACCTTCATATCAGCCGTGCCCGCGTCGAAACTGCTGAACCCGATCGCATCGGAAGCCAACAGGCGCTTGGCTTCCTTGATCGTGGCATAGGCCCCCAGATTGACGGGAACGACTACTTGCTCATCGATTCGCTTGAGGAACTCCGTAATCGTCTTCCGGTAGGGGACCTCTTTCCATTCGACCGTCCGATACTCACGCTCCCACACCAGGTCGTCGAGGAACGGGGGAAAGCCCTTGAGCGCCTCCATATCCATGGCAGTCAAACGCCCGGACAAAGGCCGCCCAGTCAGAAATTTTCGCATGCAAGGCTTCGCTTAAGTTCGGTCGCAGGAACTCTTCTTCAATCTCGTTTGCCTGGCGCGACATCAGTTTCGTCGGGAGATCGTTCCACAGTTCGTTACAGATGATGCGATCCACGCTGCCATCCGCGACACCGTCGAGCCGGTCCACGGTCCCTCGATGCGTCTCGACCAAGTCGCGGTGGGACGCGAGCTCCGGGTGAGCCAGGGCTGCATCGAGCACTGCTTGCTCCCAATCGACCAGCACATATCGAATGCGGGGATAGATCGCTCCGTCTTTATCGAGAACCTTGAGATGGCTCAGAAAACAGGCGGCGAGGTTGCCGTTGCCTGGGCCCCATTCGTGCACAACCAGGCTAGGGGCTAGAGGCAAGGGGCAAGGGGTCGGAGAATCTTTGCTTTTACCTCTAGCCTCATGCCCCTCGCCTCGTGCCTTCTCGCGTCGTACGACGCGAGCGTAATAGTCCGCCGCGAGGGCATGGGCCAGCCGATAATCGGCTGAGGCAAACGTTTGGTAGAAGCTACGGATCTGATCGCCTCGGAAGCGGTAGAAGAGCGTATTGATGTGGACTTGCCACTGATCGACCGGCTTATAGTCGCCGATGAGCTGAGGTAAGGCGTCTGCGTCCTGCAACATAATAAAATCCAGGCTAGGGGCAAAGGGTTGGTTAGTGGCTAGGGGCTTGGCTCCGAGCCCTGATGAGACTCCCGATCATCTTAGCTAGCTGTTCATACTCCGCTTCAAGGCTTTCGTACTCCAGTTTCCTTAGATGGCCAGTTTCGCAAGCGATTTGGATTTGCGTCCGCACTTCAGCAACGGAACCCTTCGCCATGTAAAAGAAGCGCACCGAGTCTCGATCCGAGCTACGCTCATCTCCCTCAGCCAGATTGCTCGCGACACTGACGGCACTCCGCCGAATCTGATCGCAAAGGCCGAAGTCTTTCTTGAGGTCTTGGCTTTCCGATACACGATACACTCTCACCGCCAAGTCCTTTGCCGTCTGCCACACGAGTAGATCCTTAAATCCCTTCTTGCCCACTGCCTCGTATCCCTCGCCAGACGGGCTTCGTCAAAGGAGACGGATTCTAACAGAACCGGAAATTTAGTCGCAACCGCCTCTTCCGCACCTCTCGCCCCTTGCCTCTAGCCTCTCACCTCGGGTTCGTTACCTTGACAGCTCCCATCGACCGGTGTACGAAAACAGCCATGCCTACACTTTTCATCGCACTATTCATAGTCTTCTGCAGCCTTGCGGGAAACCCGGCCCAGGCGGCGGAGCTGCCGATCACCAAGAATCCCCCGATCCCGGACTATCAGAATCGCCCCCAGGACGTCATCCCCTACGACTTCGACGCCCCGCCGCAAGGCCTGTTCCTCACCATTACGACGGCGGAAGGATTCGACGAGGAACTCGGCTTTCGCCGCACACACGAGATCGTGCCGGTGAAACCGACCGACCGGTTCCGTCCCGATACCCCGACCGTCTTCATTGTGTTCCACCTGCACCAGCATTATCAGGGGTTCCAGGTGTTCGGGCGCTGCTTCCCGGAAGCGGTAGCAGGCCTCGATCCCACCGTGATGATCGGACAAGATGCCATGCATATTGCGCTCGAAGACGAAAGCGGCTACCTCACGCTCTCCCCCCCACAGGGCGCGTGGAAACCCGGCCGATACAGGGTGGAAATTCACGTGGGAGAAGAGGTCAACGAGATGAGTCTGATGGGCACGATGCGGTTCACGATCGTGGCGGACATGAAGAGGTGATGAGGGATGAAAAAAGACCGAACCCCTCTTATCACTGTTCACTCATCACTGATCACGTCCATCGTTTGACGCTCCCTCCGGCATTCTGTAGAATGCCCGCGTGATTGTGTGGTTCCCCTTCTGCGTCAGGAATATCTACCCCGCATGACCGTGCCAATCCATCCATGGGCTTCCGTCATCGTTCCCATCAAGGATGAGCGAGACAATCTCGTTCCACTGCTTGAGGGGTTGCTGGCCGTCATGAGTTCACATGCGGCCTCGCAGACTCGGCCGTTCGAAATCATCTTCGTGGATGATGGCAGCACCGATGGGAGCAGTGAGGAACTGGATCGCCTGGCGACACAGCACCGGCAACTGCTGGTCTTCCACCTCGACCGAAACTACGGCAAGACCTGCGCGCTCGACGCGGGCTTTAAGCAGTCTTCCGGTGACATCATCATCGAAATTGACGGCGATCTTCAGCAGGACAGCGAAGACATTTTGAAACTCCTCCCCCATACCGCCACCTACGATCTCGTGTGTGGATGGAGGCAACAGCGGCAGGATGGCCTGGTTAAAAAAATGTCGTCCCGAATCGCCAACCGTGTGCGGAATCTCTTTACCCACGACGGCGTCCACGACACGGGATGCCCGCTTAAGATATTCCGACGACCTGTGCTGGAGCGACTGTATCTCTTCGAAGGCATGCACCGATTTTTTCCCGCCCTTGCGCTGATGCATGGATTCACCGTCACCGAGGTGCCGGTCCGGCATTATCCGCGCATTCACGGCGTCTCCAAGTACGGCATGGGCAACCGATTATTCAAATCTCTCTATGACCTGATCGCGGTGCGGTGGATGCAAACCAGAGTGCTGCGTTATACATTTCGTAACAAATAACGCCGAGTGATCAGTGATTGGTGATGAGTGGATGAAAAAAATAGTCACCCATAAAGACTTAGAGGTATGGAGAAAAGCCATGGATTTGGCTGCAAATATATATTCGCTTACTCTGCAATTCCCCAAAGAAGAACTCTACGGCTTAACCTCGCAGGTGAGGCGCTCCGCTGTTTCGATACCAAGTACTATAGCGGAAGGCGCAGCAAGACAATCCAGAAAGGAATTTATCCAGTTTCTTCACATCGCTTCGGGTTCGGTCGCTGAATTAGAAACGCAGCTTCTTTTGGCCATACGAATGGGGTTCATTTCCGGTGACAGCGTTATTCCCCATATCGAGAAAGTCAGAAAACTGCTCCTTGGCCTACTCCGCTCTTTGAAAAAGAAACTCATCACTCATAACTCATCACTCATCACTACATCATTATGAGCATCGAGGCTATCTGGCTCGCCATCGGGTTCCTCGGTCAAGGGCTGTTTTTCGGCCGCTGGGTGATCCAATGGATTGCCTCTGAACGGAAAGCGGAGAGTCAGGTCCCGATCGCGTTCTGGTACATGAGCCTGATCGGCGGGCTCATCACGCTGGCGTATGCGATCTACCGGAAAGACCCGGTCTTTATCTCGGGACAAGGCATCGGCACGTTCGTCTACCTTCGCAACCTGGTACTCATCTCTCGTGCAAACCAGGCGAAACATCTCGCCGGCCCATCTTCTCCACCATCATGACTGCCAGGAGTTCGACACTCTCATCTGATTCAGTCATCACACGATCCTGACGCCTCTATGACCACGACCGGCCGCTCTCACCACGCCCTGCTCCTCCTCGCGCTCCTGGCTCTGTCGGGACTGTTGTTCTTCCTGGGACTCGGCGACATGGGGCTGACCGACCGTGACGAGGGACGGAACGCCGAAGCCGGGCGCGAAATGTTCGAATCGGGAGACCGCCTGACGCCGACGTTCAACGGTGAGCTGCGCGTCGCGAAACCGGTCTTTCTCTATTGGTTGATGGATCAATCCTATCGCCTGTTCGGCGTCAACGAGTTCGCCGCACGATTCCCTTCAGCCCTCTTCGGTGTGGGCTTGATCCTCATCCACTACCTGTTTCTTGTGCACCAGCGCGACCGAACGATCGCGCTCTTCGGCGCCTTGATGCTCTTGCTCAACCTTGAAATCCTCGGACTCGGGCGCATGGCGTTGACCGACAGTGTGTTGATTTTCTTCACCACGGCATCACTGTACGGATTCTGGTTGGGACTGCATGGAGAAGGCGGCGTACGCCGATGGATCTGGGCATTCTATATCGGTATGGCTCTCGCCACCCTGACGAAGGGACCGGTCGGGTTCGCGGTGCCCCTCATCGCGGCGGCGCTCTACCTCACCTGGACGCGCCGATGGCCCCTGTACTGGCAACATGGAGTTCCTCTTGCAGGCACCGTCTTGTTCATTCTGCTCGCCGCCCCCTGGTATGCGGCCATGTTCCTCGTGCATGGCGACGCCTATGCAACAGGCGCGAAGGCCCATACGATCGGCCGATTCCTGAGTCCGATGGAAGGACACCACGGTTCCATCTTCTTCTATCTCCCGGTCCTGCTCTTAGGCTTCTTCCCTTGGAGCGCGCTCCTTCCTGTCCCGCTCTACCAAGCGTTCAAGAACTGGCGGAGCAGCGGGGTAGCGGGGCAGAGGGATAGCGGGATATCCCCTGACCCAGATCTTCCCCATCCCTCGATGCCGGCGGAACTCGAACTTTTCGCGGCGCTGTGGGTCGTAGGCGTCTTCGTTTTCTTCACGGCCTCTTCGACCCGCCTACCCCACTATATCGGCCCCTTGTTTCCAGCCGCCGCCCTGTTGACAGCCTCGTACTGGTCGCGGTGCCTGCAAGACCCGACCACGAAAGGGATTCGAGTCTCCATTCACCTCATGACTGGGCTGGGATATCTCTTGGCGATCGGCTTTGCCTGCCTCCCCACGCTCTACGCAACCTACGCCTCCAAGATGGTGCGGGAGTTCCCCTTGGCCGGACAGGTGGGTCTCGGCAGCGGTCCCTATCTGGCAGCGACCGTGTTATTACTCGGAATGGCGTTGGTGGGATATCTTGGTTTGAACGACGAACGGCGCGGAGGAGCGTTCTGGGCGGCGGGAGGGACCTTGGCCAGTCTGGTTCTCATCGTCATCGTGATCGTGACCCCACAGATCAATCGATATGTGATCGCGCCCCCGCAGGAACTCGCCTATGCCGCGGGACTGAACCTGGATCCCCAGGATCAATTCATTGCCTATGGAACCACGAGACCGTCGTCCGTTTTTTACGCGAAACGCAAGACGCTCTTCGTGCCCATCGGGGAAGAGGACAAGATACGGGCGGCCCTGAAAGAGCCAAAGAGAGTGATAATCCTGTTGCAGGAAAGTGCACAGTCGAAATTGCCGGCAGAGGCAGTCGCACTGGTCCCCATTCTCAAACGCTACGGCTACGTGCTGCTGTCCAACCAGCCGATGGTAGCGATTCCGGAAGGAGCAGCGCCGCCACCTCCGCCCAGCATTCTCGGCCATTGAACGGATAGCCGCGCGGGACGGGCGAGGGTTCGAGGTCCGAAGTCTGAAGTTTTCGGAACTTCGAACTTCTGGTCGCGCTTTTCTCTCAAATCTCGCGCGTCACGCTCCGCAGCTCCGGTGGACTTTTTCGTTATCCTGCTAAATCGGAAAGATCCCTTTCAGGGCATAGCTCGCCACCAGCACCAGCAGCATAGCCGCGACGAATAGACCCTCTCTCATAGTCGCCCATAATCCCACATAGCCATCTGCCATGGACCCGGGCTGACCATGGGAACCATCCAACCAATGTGCGATACAGACGAGCAGCACGATGGTCGTGACAAACAGAGAGCCGGTCGTCATCCCTAGCCCTAGTCCCACGAGACCGCGAGTCAGCGGTCCAGACAGCCAGGCCGGGCACCATGACGACTGCGCCGTCCACAAGATATGGCCCACGAGTCCCGCCAGGGTGAGCAACAGGCCGCCCCACCAGAGCTGTTGAAACGGCCAGGCCTCCGACGGGAGATGCACGATCGTCCAGACGAGCGCGAGCGTCGCCACAAAGAAGGGCGTCATCCGACAGACAGCCCTTCTAGCGGATGAGCGCCATTCGCGCCAGGGATGGGCTGCAATCACTCCCATGACACAACCGAGCGCTGCTCCTCCGGCCACGTCGGTCAGATAATGAGACCCGCGGAGAATCCGACTGGCGGCAATGATCACTGCCGCAACGAGAATGGGCCATCGCGCTCGCGGAAACTTTGCGGCCAGCACGGTTGCGACTGCGATCGCTGCCGCCGCATGCCCGGACGGGAACGAGTCCCATCCGCTCCCGCCTGCCGGGGAAAACTCGAGGTTGCCGGCATGCATGAACTTGGGGCGAGCACGGCCAATGACATGTTTCAATATGTTGGCGGTCAACCCGGCGAGACCGTGCGCGATGAGGCTCTGCCAGCCGGCGTCTTTCCACTGCGGATGTTTCAATCCATACCCGACCGCCAGCAACACGAGGCTCAGGATCACCAGAGAGTCCCCCTTGCCGAGGCGGTCACCGAGATCGCTGAACTGAACCAGCCAGGGATTGGGGACAGAGCCGACCGGGGGATAGAGGGAGCGGACGAACCTTGTCAGCGGCACATCCCACTCACACAACCCTACGAACGTAAGGATGAGCGCGCAGAGGGAAAAGAGGACGGCTGCAGCGGGCCTGAATCGTGAATCGTGAATCGTGAATCGCGGGAGAGCCATGAGAATCGGTCTACACGTTCAACGATTAACGGCGTCAGCAGGAGGCTCAAAAAGGCCAGACTTCTCACCCGCCCAACCCTGGCGCGCCGAGACGCACCTTGCCCCGTGCAAGACCGCAGCAAGCGAAGAGGCGCGACGTACGCTTCGGTACGTTGAGCCTCTGAGCGCGGCGAGGACGCCGCTGGCGGACTTTTTCAGCATCCTGTCAGGGAACCCAGTCGGCGAGAAAGACATTGAATTCACCAGGCGTCTTGGCCTGGCGATCCGACACCCAGACCAGGCTGGTACCATCCGGCGAGAACATGGGGAAACTGTTGAATTGTCCGTCGAACGTAAGCCGCTCGAGACCTTGGCCGTCTTCACCGATCGCATAGAGATGAAAACTTGGTCGGCCTCCTTCGCCTTTCGTTTCAATATTCGACGAGAAGATGATCCTCTTGCCATCGGGAAAATAGAAAGGCGAGAAATTCGAGGCGCCGTTCGACGTGACCTGTCGCTTGCCGCTTCCATCCGCATTCATCACGAAAATTTCAAGCTGCCCCGGCTCCACCAGCCGCTGGGTGAGCAAGTCCTTGTACTTGTCAATCTCCGCCTGATCGGTCGGATGCGACGCCCGGTAGACAATGCGCTTGCTGTCCGGCGAGAAGAAGGCCCCCCCGTCGTAGCCGACTTCGTCCGTCAGCCGCCGGGTCTTCGAGCCATCGAGATTCATGGCATAGATATCCAGGTCCCCGTCTTTGACCGACGTCCAGACAATCGTCTTGCCGTCCGGCGACACGGTCGCTTCCGCATCGTAGCCTGACGTGGAGGTCAGCCGCTGCATCTCCTGACCATCAAGGCGTACGGCATAGAGATCATAGTCGTCCAAGGCCCAGCGGTAGGCCCCCTCCCGCTTCGGCTTCGGGGGACAGTTCGGCCCCGGCTGCATAGGTCGACGAATAGAGCACGCGGCGATCGCCCGGGAAAAAGTAGCCACACGTAGTGGCGCCCGTACCGGTGCTCACCAATCGAACGGTGTCGCTTTCCAGATCCATCACGTACATCTGATAACAACCCAGCCCGGCGTCGGCCGGCTTGAGCATGGCCGCGTAGGTATCTTTCATCCAATTGTTCGTGGATTGGAAAATCAATTTGTTCCCGCTGAAGGAAAAGTAGGCTTCGGCATTCTGCCGGCCCACCGTCAGCTGGCGAATATTCTTCAGATGCCGCTCAGCCTGGTGAGCGGGAACCGCCCGAGCCTTCGACGCAAGGCCCTCTGCCTGTCCTGTCTGCTCACCCAGCAACAGACAGACGAGTCCGATCATGCACCACTTACCGAATGGGATTGCTTGCATCGAGACGCACCTCCGTACGATCACTCGCGAGTGGCCAGTCCCCGCGGGTAACCACCGCTCCATCTTTGAACAACACGAAACTATTCCAGCCGTAAAAAAAGAGCAGCCGCGCCACCTTCGCCACGGCCTGTTGCGTGGCAGCATACAACACCGTCACGACGCTGCCTGGACGATCGACCCGGTGGCAACTGACCAGCAGGGCCAGCCCAGCCCCTTCGTGCGCCGTCCCCATCACCGTGACACCCCTCTCGTTCAGGGTCGCGCGCTCACCGCAGTGCCGGGCCAGGATCGATTGAATCCCCGAACGGAATTCCGGGCCGCCCAATACTAACACCGAACCTTCCTGAGGCAACAGCCCATCCTGAGCCATCGAAGCGATCACCGTTCGCTCGCCGATCGGTTTCTGCTGCTCCTGGGCTTCGATGCGCGTGATCACGTCCCGAAACGGCGAGGGATGGTCCGGCTCATCCGTAAACCCTGTCAGCACCGATCGCCGCCGATCGGTGACATAATGATTAAGCACCGGGGATAACGATTGCCGGGCGATCCGTCGGAAGGCCATGAACTCGGGATCGAGATCAATCGCGATCGGTCGCGCGGGCAAGGCAATGGAGATCGCCTCGCGCAGCGAACGCAGCGGCACAGTCAGAACATGCTCACGGTCACCCTCCATGCGAATCAGCAGCTGAAGGGGAAGACGAAAGGGCTTGTTCGATTGGACAATCGTGGCCTCAAGCTGAAAGGTCTGCGCCGGCTCCCCCGCCACCGGACGGGTGACGGCCTCCAACAACGACAGCACCGGCGCCCCATCCTGTTCCACCCATTGCGCGAAAAACCACCGGAGATCCTGGCGGCTCTCTTCTGCAAAGACCCGCTCGAGATCGCGCCATTCCGCATGCCTGCCACGATATTGTGCCACCAAGCCCTTCAGGGCCCGCCAGAACGTCTCCTCTCCCACTTCCTGGCGCAGGAGGTGAAACAGCATGGCGGCCTTTTGATAGCCGATGGCATTGTCATGCTCATCCTGTTTCTGCGTGAACTGCCCAACCGGGTAGTCCCGCTCCGGAGTCACATGGAGATTGTAGCCCTGCACCATCAGACGGCGTTGGTCCCGCGCCTGCGCGTGATCTCCCATCAGTTCGTGCCAGTAATAATTGGCCAGATAGGTCGTCAGACCTTCCACCCAATTCCCGCGATCGACGCGATTGAACACATCATTGCCGATCCACGAATGCACGATCTCGTGACCGAGCGCATAGGGTTGCACATAATGCCGCTTGATGATGCCGCTCCCCAGCAGGGTGAACGAGGGCATGCCGAGCCCGCTCGCAAAGAAATTCTCCACCACGGCAAACTTCTCGAACGGATAGGGGCCCAGGAGGGGGATATAGGCGTCCAGGTAGCGAACAGTGGCATCAAGATATTCATCCGCCAGCTGAGCATCGTCAGGAAAAAGATACGTCGAGAGCTGAATCCTCTGACCAGTCTTGGCCGTCCAGTCGCGAAACGTTGTGACAAATCTATTCGCCACGAGCGTGACCGCCTCGCTTGGCTGCGTCACGGCCCATTCCGTCATCACCATCTGATCGCTGCGACAGAGCCCGGCTGGGCAGGCGCGCGATTCACCCGCCTTCCCTTGGGTCACTACGGTCCACCCCGTTGGCACGGCGACCAGCAGCGCATAGGTGCTGAGTGATTCCTGGACATCCGGATACCAGTGGCTCTCGCTGCTCACATAGACGCCTTCAGGCCCGATATGTCCGGCAGTCTCGCTGGGCGTCACAAAACGAAGATGGCGGGGATCTCGCGGCGGATCGTTGATGACGCCATGGTAGTGAACATCCAGAGTCACCAGTCCTGCAGCCGCAACCTGCGAGGGAATGCTGACCTCCTGGACCGACTCCGGCGTGGAACCATGCTCGAGTTCAAACGGCACATCGTGAATCGAGGCTTCCATCCCGGCCGCTTCTTGCACAAGCGCAATGCGGTCGATCTGGAGCGTGGGGGCGAGGGAGAAACGAATCGGGGTCTGCGGCTGCGGCACCTCAAGGGTCAGCCGGTCCTTGGCGATGAGTGTATGTTGCTCGGGGACGATCTGTACGAATAAATCGTGATGCCGAATGACGACTCGCGGCAGGACTGGGTCGGCGGCGCAGGCTATACCGAGAGCCCCGTGGTTGAATAGCACGAGAAGAAAGAGACAGGGGAAAGAGAGAATCCTGCTTCCGATAGACATCGGAAGGGTTTTAGCATTCGCGACAGACGAGCACAAGCTGGATGGACGTCAGCAATTGCTCCAAGTCGATCGGCTTCCCGATGACTTCTTGCGGCCCCATGGCCCAGGCTTCGTCGAGACTCTCTTCGTTGTGACTCCCGGTGATGATGATCACTCCGCCGCGGTATTCTCGTTGGCGGAGTTGCCGGAGCACTTCGACACCATCCATGCCGGGCATGAGCAGATCGAGAAGAATCAGGTCGGGCGGCGTGTGCTCCACCATCGAGAGGGCCTCAGCGCCGTCTTTCACGCCGAGAGCCCGATAACCGCGCAGACTGAGAAACTGGACGAGCAAGTCACGGACCAACGGCTCGTCATCGACGACGAGGATCGTTTCCCCCGTATCGGCCACGGGAACGCTGCCCGCCATCCCCGGCAGGGCAGGAACAGATTTAGCCGGAAGCTGCACGACCCGGTTGACACATTCGACCAGCACATCGAGCGACAGGCCCTTTCGGATAAAATCGGTGACGCGTAACCCCCGCGCTTGATTTTCCTGCACCTCGGTCGCTCCGCCGCCCAGGATGATCACCGGCGCATGGGGATCGTAGGCACGGATTTCTTTGAGGACGGTCAGCCCATCCATTTCAGGCATGCGAAGATCAAGAATGGTGACGCGCGGAGCGTGCTGGCGGAAGAGGGTCAGACCTTCGATCCCGCTCGTCGCCGACAGCACCTGATACCCATGTCGGGTGAAGACGGACTGGATCAGCTCGCAGTTCATGCGATCATCATCGATAACCAAAATCTTGATCATACCTCAGCCTCACCGGCAGGAATGTGTTGCGCGCCGCGTCGAGATAATTCGCAAATTCAGCCTAACACAGGCGATGCCGGCTAAGAAGAAAATGACGGAATCTCACCGGGGGCTACGCGGATACTCAAAAAGGCGGGCTTCCAATAACGCTGGCGGACTGTTTCAGCATCCTGCTAGGCAGAGGGCGGCGCCGATGTCCCGAGGAGCGCGTCCACGAAAGCATCGCTCTGAAAATCCTGCAGATCCTCGACCGACTCTCCGACTCCGATCAGCCTCACCGGCAACTTGAGTTCCTCTGCGATCGCGACGACGATTCCTCCGCGAGCGGTGCCGTCGAGCTTCGTCAGGACCAAGCCGGTAACGCCGACCGCCTGATGGAATTGACGGGCTTGGGACAGCGCGTTCTGCCCGACCGTGGCGTCCAGCACGAGGAGCACTTCATGCGGTGCACCAGGACATTCCTGCGCGATGACGCGCGTAATCTTGCGGAGTTCGTCCATGAGATTCGATTTCGTGTGCAGCCGGCCGGCCGTATCGATCAAGACCACGTCCACCTGCCGAGCTTTCGCGGCAGCAATCCCATCGAACGCTACCGCGGCTGGATCGGCTCCATGGCGGTGACGGATCACGTCGACGCCGACTCGATCGGCCCAAACTTGCAGCTGATCGATTGCCGCCGCGCGAAAGGTATCGGCTGCCACCAGCAACGGCACCTTCCCTGCCTGCACGAGCCGTTGCGCGATCTTGGCGATCGTGGTGGTCTTGCCTACGCCGTTCACGCCCACCGCCAGAATGACGAACGGCTTTGCGTTTTTCGCGAGCAGGGACTCCAACGGCAGCCCTTGCACCGGTGTCAGCACGTCGAGCAAGGTGTCTCGCAACACTTTCTGTACCTGTCCTGCCTGCGAAGCATCGGTCCCTTGAAGCTGTTTCTTGAGGCGCTCCATCACGCGTTCCACGACGCGAGCACCGAGATCGGAGGCTATGAGCGCTTCTTCGAATTCCTCCAAGAGGGCAGGATCCGCCGCACGACCAAGCAGCCGATCCAAGGACCCGCGAACTACATCACGTGTTTTGGTGAGCCCGTCACTCAGTCGCTGCAGCCATCCCATAGATCTACTCGTGATGCGCGCCGTGTGATACGTGACGCGTTCGCTTCACTCGATTCGGCAACGACCCGATCGACCGCAAAATCATCCGTTCACGTCGATGCATCCGGCGCGCTTCTTTCTCACTCCGCTCATGATCGTAGCCACAGAGATGCAGAATGCCATGGACCAAGAGCACCGTCAGCTCCTCATCCAGCGATCGATGGCCCTCTTTCGCTTGGCGGACTGCCGTCGGCACGGCAATCACCACATCTCCAAGCAGGCTTGCGGAGGAATGGGGCGCCTCCCGCATGGCAAAGGCCAGCACGTCGGTTGTGCGATCCTTGCCCCGATACTGACGATTGAGACTCCGCATCCGCTGATCGCCCACGAACAGGATGCCCAGTTCCGCCGACGCTTCCCCGACATCGGAAAGAATCGACCGTGCCAGTCGATCCAGGCGCGCCTGGTCAAACGTCACACGTCGAACGTAACTCTGCATGTGGACCGGCATTAATGCGACTGGCCCCAGGAGTCCGTGAGCGGGGAGGGAGGGGTGGAAGGCTTCGGCTGCTTATTGTGCGGCACCGGCGACGGTCGGCGTCCCGTCGCGCCAGATGAGGAACCGGAAGACTGATTGGGGTTCTGATGCTGATCGTAGGCTTTGATAATGTCCTGCACCAGCTTGTGACGGACCACGTCGCGCTCGTCGAAGTAAACAAATTCGATCCCCTCGACGTCGCGCAGAATCTCCCGCACCTCAATCAGGCCGGAGACCCGTTCGGGCGGCAGATCCACCTGGGTGATATCACCAGTGACGACCACCTTGGAATGGAACCCGAGTCGCGTGAGGAACATCTTCATTTGTTCCGCCGTGGCATTCTGCGCTTCGTCGAGGATGACGAACGAATCGTTCAACGTGCGGCCTCGCATAAAACCGAGTGGCGCAATTTCGATGTCGCCCCGCTCGATCGCGCGCGCAGCCCGATCCATATCCATCATGTCGAACAGCGCGTCGTACAGAGGACGGAGATAGGGATTCACCTTGGCATACATATCGCCGGGTAAAAAGCCGAGCTTCTCGCCCGCTTCAACGGCCGGCCGCGCGAGAATGATGCGGCTCACTTCTTTCTTCATCAACGCGCTCACCGCCATCGCCATCGCCAGATAGGTCTTACCAGTTCCAGCCGGGCCGATACCGATTACGATGTCGTGCGTCTCGATGGCTTCGATATATAGTTTTTGCGTCGGCGTTTTTGGCGCGACGAAGCGTTTCTTGGTGACGATGGTCGCCGCGTTGGAGAGGAGTTCTTTGATCGGAGACTCGGGACTCTGCCGGAGCGCGCTCAAGGCGTGGGTAATGTCGTCTGGCTGGAGCACCATCCCGTCGTTGGCGAGGGTGGCGAGTTCCGTGAGGACGCGTTCCGCGTGACGAGTGGCGTCTGGCGTGCCGTCGAGTGTGAGTTCTTCTCCGCGCGCCGAGAGGCGCACACCGAGGTCTTCTTCGATCAGCTTGAGGTGCCGGTCGTGGTGACCGAACAGAACGGCGGTATTGGTGCCTTCTCTGAGTTTAAGTTTACGCACAAGCGCTAAGGCGTTCTCCCTCCCTGTAGCGGTAGTGGGGTGATTCTAACAAATAGAGGAAAGGTGTGACAAGCAGAAGAAAGAAGCGAGCGGCGCGGACACCTTCACGCGCCTTCGGGTTTAGCGAGCTTGCCAGGAGCAGGAAGGGTGAAGTCGAATTCCTGAAAGGCTTTTCCCCCTTGCCCATCTTCAGCGACGATGCGCACTCGATGGCTGCCGAGTTGGTCCGGGGGAATCTGCCAGACGAGATGCCCTGTTCCTTTGTCAATCGCCATCCCCGGTGGCGCCACTTCCAGTAGGAAGCTGACGGGGTCGCCGTCTGCATCGACAGCTTTCACCGTATACTCGTACCGTTCACGGCCGATCAGGTCCGCGGGGGCAGAGACGATTTTCGGAGAACTATTCCCGACATAGACCGATTCAGAACGAACCGGCTTTCCGACAGACGTTTGGTCCCGCGGGGTAACTTCCACCTCAAGCGTATCTTTGGCCTGAAATCCCGTGGTATCCAACGTTGGTTCCGATCCCTGTTTCACGACTGTGTTGTTGCGCCACCAACGAAAGTCGAACTGCATCTCGTCCTGATCTGCATCCACGACCTCCAGCTTCGCAAAGACCGGCGCATGCGAGTCAGCCGGCCGTTCGATGGAGATATGGGCAATGACAGGGGGAGTATTGCCGACCACTACGGGACCAGCCTGGTAACGAGTTCCTTGAACCGTACCGCTCGTGGGTACAAGGTCGACCGTCACACGGTCACCACGCTTCAGCATACTCGGCGTCAACGTGGGTCCCGTCTGATCTCGGAGGGGGTCGCCGTTGACCATCCACTGGTACCTAAATCCAGCCGTATCGGACCGGACATCATCGGTCTCGATCATCACCTTAACCGTCTCGTTCAGCCTAATGGGGTCCGGCGTAATCGTCGCTAAACGGATGGTCGCGAGGCGCTGTGGGGGGGTAGCACTTGGAGAGGAGGACCCGTTGCCCGGGGCAGAACTCGAATTACACCCGATGAACAGGAGGGAGAGAACAACACATAGGGATGGGAAGAATCTTCTGTACATCACTCGACGCGACGATCCCGTTCGTTGCCAAACGCTACTTTGCCCCTGCCGGTCGAGCCTGGAGGAACCAAAACGATGGCTCCCCCGGCTCTTCTCAGCCTTCACTCAGCCTCGCTGACGCACCCAAGACATATACCGACTCCAGGGAGGATTCGGCCCATTTGCATCCTTACATTCACTGCTCCCCGTGCTCATCTGGCTGCAGTACTTGATCGGCGGCTTGGCTGGGGATCCAGGGGTACTGGAACCAGTCGACGTGCCAGGCCCGTCGATATGGATAGCGACTTGCGAGGCCACCCCCTCGCCAAGAGTAATCCGAGTGCTGTTGTTCGTATTCGCACCGGAGGCGGCAGTTCCGATGATCGGAGACGAGTAGGCCGACCCGGTCTTGTAATACAACGCGTAGAGATAGCTCGTCCCTGTAGAGGAGCAGAAATCATTCGTGGGAACGAGCGTCGGGAGAAATACTGCTCCAGCAAGCACGACGGGGCTGGACACGGACCGCTCTGCCGACGTGCCGGCCGCAGTCACCAGCTTGACGTACCATCCATCCTTGCTCTGGATCAACCCCGCCATCGAGTTGAGACCCGTATTGACGCCAGTGACCGTCGGGTTATTCGGGTCTGTCATTTGGTTAGTCCCGGACGAACAGACGACACAGACCACCGCATTCGTGGTGTTCACCAGATCAACGGTATTGCAATTTACGGTATTTGTCTGGGTGCACCCTGAGTTCAACACGTTGTCTTTAATTCCGAACAGGTACTGTTGAGCAGCGTCGGTCTTGTCGGAATTACTCAAGTAACGGCCCGTTCCGAAGAAGACCCAGACCTTATTCGCATCGTCGATAGTCACCGACGGTGCGGTCGTCATCGGCCCCATTTCCACCGTGACTCCGCTCACTGCATTGTAGTCATAGAAGGTATCGATCATTTCCGTGGCTGATCGGTTGGCTCCGTTGGCAACACCCCAGGTCGAGGTGCTGCAGGGAGCATTCGTGCAACCGCTGGTAGTCAACCGATACATCTTGCCCCTCCAGGGCAGAGATCCGTCGTGCATCGTGCGCCCGAAATAGGCGACGTCGTGCCGGTAGTCGAAATTCCGATCCAGCACCGCAATGTTACCGAGAAACGACCGCCAGGGAGCCGACCGGCATCGTGGTCACCTGCGCAGTTCCCGGCGCCAGGCCCGACCTTCAAGTCCACGGCATACAGTGTGGCTGATTGCGCCGGAGCGGCAGGCAAGTCTGCTGCATAGCCGTTCGGACCTGAGCCGAACAAGACCATCCACTTCGCATTGGTGTTATCGATCTTCGCATCCGCCGTGGGACTCACCCGCATCACCGACGGAGTACCGATCGAAAGCCCCAACCCGACATCGCTGAAGTTCCAGAGGAGTTTTGGATCGACCTCCGGATTGGTGATATCGAGCACAAAGTACGCGCTGTAGAACGTGCGGTTCGTCCCGCCGATATTGACAATCATCGGAGGAGCGCCCGTGCCGGAAGCACAGTTTCCACAGCTCCCTCCCATACGGAAGCCCCCGATCAGAACCGTGCCCCAGCCGTTCGGATGGTCTGCGTCCGGCGTGAAGATCCGTACATCCGCCACTGTGGGTTTGAGATCCACGTAATACACATGGGTATAATCGGCCCTCGTCAACCACTGCAACTGCGGCAGGAGTTGATAGGGAATAAACCCCCAAATCTCGTCCCCGAGCGGACGGCCGCTGCTGTTGTCGGTGGGGTTCTTCGTGTACCACCCATGCTCGACCACGGTCGTCGTCGTGGAATCGTCGCTCTTGTGGTAGTACCCACCGTTGAAGGCGTGCAACATCCCGTCGTTCGCGCCGACATAGACGACTTCGCGACGATTTTGGTACTGCTGAAAAAACGCCGTGTAGGAAGAATCTCCATAAATGAGATCGTAGTTTGTTCGCGGCGCAGCCACAATGGTGGGCGTCGAGTGGATAGGGTCGCCCAATTTCCACACTTTGTAAGTGCCGCTGCCGATCGGCACCTCCAGCATGCGCGTGCGAAGCCCCGCGATCTCGTCCCCGCGGACGAAGTTGATGATGTTGTTCGCCGTGTAGGGGGCGGCGCCGGCCCGCAGGTACTGACTCAACGTTCCAGAATTCGCGGTGCTGAATGGCATCTGCTCGCCCGCCTGCACGAGTCCATCGTTGTTCGAGTCCACCCACGTGAGCAGGTTTCTCGCCGTGGAAGCGGTGTTGGCCAGCTGCTTGCCCCCTTCCCAGAAGGGAAGAATATCTTTCAATCCCAGACCCGAGATTGTCGCAGTCGTGCTGTCGGCGCTCCCGTCGCCGTTGGTGTCCCCGAACTTGTCCACGAGCACTGTCCCAAAGGTGAGACTAGCCGCATTGTTATCGTACCGGGTCCTCACGATGTAATCGTTTTCATAGACTAATTTTCCATCCTGATCCGTATCTTCCCGAAAATTCCCAAGGTGGTCGATAAACAACCCCTGCGCATACCCGGTCCATCTCACATTGGCTCCACCCTGCCCGACGTTGCTGGTATAGAAGTAGGCTTGATAGACACTCCCCTCACCGCTGGCAGAGGTGGCCAACACGGAAATGGCCGTTCCGGACGAACTCTTCCGCAAGATCGCCGTGATGGTCGCCATCAGCCTATCTTGTAAGTCGTCCACGTTGGAGGACTCGAAGTAGTTATCGGGAATTCCGTCGGTCCCCGGCGCGCCGGTCGCGTTGATGACCTTGTCCCACTCACTCACCAGGTCCGGAAGGTTATTGTTGTTGCTGTCCTCGAACCCACCCAGCTTGGCAGTGTGCATCAAGATCTCTCTGCCCGCGATGTTGCCGAAGGCGAAAAACGTATAGACCGACACGTTCTGGAGCCCCTGCAGACAATGGCCCGTCACGTTGAGGACGGCAATCGTCCCATCAGTCCCGGCCGCGGTACAGGGCCGGAGGTCATTCGTGTGTGCCCAATAGGCCACGTCATCCAGATAGTGATTCCCGCTGTCCGCGTAATCGGTCTTGTGTTCCCCCAGCAGCGTGGCAGCAGTAGTGGCAGCGTTCGTATTACAGATGCCATTGGGCGCGTGGATGGTCGCATTCCCACCTGTACAGTGGAGGCCATGTTGCCCATGCGCGTAATCCCGGATCCCTGCTGGAATATTGGTATCCTGCGTCGGTGCCCCGTCCGTCACGAGGATGACGAACGTTTTACAGCAGCGGACCTGCGTGGACGTCGTTGCCCAAGCGGGCGTGTGGTTGCTTCCAAAAAAGTATGGATCCCGTCCACAGGCGTTGGTGATATAGCCGGCTCCGGCCGTGCAGGTTTCGCTGCCGGTCAGCGCGCTGATTTCAGACGCTCCTATCGATCCCACCCCCGCCGTCCCAAAGTTGGCCCCGTTTGAGATGCCTCCGGCAAAGGCAATGGGATAGACATAGGAACCGGCCACATACGTGGAATTGATCTGTGCAATATAGCGGGTCGTTTCGTACAACGACTCGGACAGAGGCGTCCAGGTCGAGGGGAACGACTCCTGGACCGCATCCACCATGGCCGCCATATTGGTGGTGAAGGTCTCCACGGTCGCTCCGGAAAAATCGATCGATTGGCGAGAACCGAGGCCGACAAGCATCCGGGCTCCGTCGCCGGCCGGTTTGAATTCAAAGAGCCCGAACCGCGCCTGGGAACCAATCTGCTGAATGACCCCCGTTGGCTCGGCACTGAGTCCAATCTTAAGTTCATACTTTCTTACGCTGTACCCATCTCCGCAGTTGCTATTAAATGAGTTGTCGTTGTCGATACAGAAATAGGCGGCATCGGTGCCAATGTAGATAGTGGGGTTGGCCCCCCTATCAGCTAAAGGAATTCTTCCTACATAGGTATTGGCGCCAGCTCCGGCATTGTAGTCAACTCTCGCGAGCTGTGTGTTGATTCCTGTCGCCTGTGCACGGATCGTCTTCAGGGCTGGCGTCCCATTCGTGGGACAGGTCCCGTCCGCTGCACGAGCGACAAAACAGTCGCCCCCGATCATCGATCTTTTGAGCGCATCGAACCGTCTGAAAGTCGCCCAATTCAAGAAGTTGCCATCCCATTCGGTCGTAGAACAAGCCGTCGCTAAGGTGGCCTTCACCGTGCCAGTTACGAAGCGCGTGTCGGTTGTATTGTAGGTGTAACAGGTCAAAGTATCGAAGTAGCCGGAATAACTGGTTGTATTCGTGAACGTAAGGTCCGTGCCCACATCGACGCAGTCTCCATCGTCATTGCGGTCACAAGCCAGGCCCGACATACTGCCCGAGTTATCGAGCAGCAGCATGATGTTGGGCGCGACCTGGTCGCTGACGAAGGGCGGCACGGCATAGTACTGGTCCATCGTTTGGGCCTGCAAGGCACTGGGCCCCACGAGACAACCCACTAACGCCAGCATGACGGTTCCACGAGTGGCGATATTCCGGCTATTCATGGCACCCTCCGTTCTTGTTGCACAAACCATCGTATCCACCGTTTCCTTGTTACCTGGGGAGCGTCACGATCATCTTGTCGATTTTATTGCTTTGCTCTTTCTTGACGTGAAACTTCACCTCGGCAGTCACCACCACACGACCGGGATCCAACACCCTTCCATGGTCGTCGAGCATGACGACATCCGGCATCAAGCCATAGGTCCGCCCATCGATGTCGAGCGTTTTCTCATAGATGGCGGTGATCGTGCCCTTCTGATAGCCGATCGTCATCGAGGGAAGGGACTGGTCGTCGGCCAGCGTGAGGCCGACGGTCATGACGGATAAGAAGGTCACTGCCAACACCGTTATCCCGGCGCGCACGAACAATCGGCGATGCCCACCCATCTGGCTATCTCGGGCAAGGCCCTTCCTCTCTTCCTCTGTGCGAGCGTCGTCCCTCATGGTGATCCTCCTCATCTAGCGGCCACAAATCTAGTAGGGCCTGGGCTGACAAAACGAGCCGGTATTGCGGCAGGCGTACAACGCCCCGACTTGACTGGTGATCCCTGTAGCCAGGTTTTGCGCCACACAGGTGATTTGATAAAAAATATCGAGCTGGACGTCCCCGCTGCTCCCATCACAATTGCCTTCGCATTTGAGATACAGTCGATCAATGTCGCCAAACACCTGGTAGTTGCCTATGGTCATCGCCAGGTTCGGCGCAGAGCCCGCTCCGCTCGGGAAGTCCGGGTTGCCCCCATCGTTGATGATCTCACCACTTAAGACAGCTAGATTCGCGACTGGCACCGGGCCAGGGGGAACCGCGTTGGAGAGCAATGCTGCCGGCACGACATGGGCTTGAAGACTTTGCTGGAGCACATTCGCGCCGGTGCTCACACAAGACTCCGCCGCGTCCGTCGAGGCTTCACTGGAACTGACTGAACTTGCAATCTGCCGCTCAAATCCCGTGACGGCGAGGATCGAAATCCCCATGAGGGTCATGATGAAGAGCACCATCATGACGGTGATCAGACTCACCCCCCCTTCGCCCCTTACCTGTGACCAATCGTGCCGCTCAATCATCGTCGTCTTCCTTCCCGGTTCAGGACCACGGTCTCGCATTTCTCGTTTCCACGGTCCTGGTCACCACCCGCCGGCGTACCGATGCATAGGGAGGAACCTGGGCTCCCGTATCGCCGGCCAGGAAGACCCCGTTGGCATGGGCATGGTCATCGGCCGTGAGAAAGGTGGTGGACAAGGTTCCCGCTCCTGCCTGCGGATTCCCTTCTCCAAGCCCAGTATCCACCAATTGTTGCCGGGCGACGATCGTGACTTGAACCATTTTGATGGCCGACGGTGTCATGGGCGGGTTGTTCCAGATTTGATTCGAGATGTAATCCGGCTGGTCGAAGATCAGATTCAGACTCACGTCGTCTAACCGACCATCTGGCTCGGAAAGGCCTGGTGCCGGCAACAGGCAGCCATCGCAGGCATAGGCGAACTGGATATCCTCGATCCCATTGACGATCGGCAAACAGGGGCTGTTCGGGACATTGCAGTTCGGCAGAACGCGCCCGAAGGTATTGACCGTGGCATTCGCTACCCCGCGGACCAGGCAGGGAGCATTGCCGCCACAGACGTTGTTGAGATCTGCACCGGGAGCGCCACCTGCAAGCTGCGGAATGACTTGATAGGTAATGCACTGAAGAATAAATACTTGGGTCCCCGTCGGAATCTGTGTTGGTCCAGGATCGGGAACCGTCAACACAAGGGGAGCAGCCGCGCCGCCCACCTGAGCAGCGACGACACCGCCGAGCGAAATGAAGGAGTTGGCACCGAGCCCCGCCGCAACCATATTGGGAAGAATGGCTGCGTTGATCGGTACAGTGGCAAAGCCCCCTCCGCCTACACCAACTGGAGCGGTGGTCTGCCACGTGGGGGTTGCTGGCGCGCCATAAAATGTGAGGGGCACCACGAGCGAGAGTTGATCCGGTCCAGTATCAGGGGCCCCGACGGTCGGATTGTTATCCCCCGGAAGAATCGGCACTGGAGTCCCGCCAATTCCACAGTTTCCGACCGGGGGCGGATTCCTTGAGGGGTCAATGGGCGGCCCAAAGCCTGCCATCTTGATGTCGTGGGTAATCATCTCCATGGCCATACGCGCGTTCTGTTGGGCATCGGAAATTTGCTCATTAGCCCGCACGGCCTTGCCGGTTGTCGTCAGCGCTACCATGCCGGCTAACACGATCACGGACGTCACCGCGGTCGCCACTATGATCTCGACAAGTGTGAACCCCCGCTCATTTTGCTTGTCCTGCGATCTCATATCCTGCGTCCGCCCCTTTCCCTGTCGCCTTCTCACTCTGGTGCAATCATCGTGTTCAACAGGACTTGTTTAGTCCCTGGTACCCAGGCTGCGCTCCCCCCAGTAATTGTGCTTCGACTTGATCCGGTCCAGGTGACCGTCACACTAATGTTGTTTTGATTGAGCGTCACCGGCCCCACGGCCACCACCGCCACCTGGGCTTGGACCCCTGCCAAACCTGACGCAAAGAGGCGGGCTTGCCACTGCAGACAATCTCCTCTCGCCACCGGCTGAGTCAGTGCATTCTGGGTGCAGAGTACGGGATTCACTGTGGTCAAATTAATTCCGTTATAACCATTCACAAGGTTCCGCCGATTGAATTGCATCCGTTCGACGAGCTCCGCCGCAAGATTCGTGGCGACCGTCACTTCGTTGCCGTCGCTGTTGCGCGTGAACGACATTGTCGTCATCCCTAATAACGCGAGCAAACCAATAGCAAGAATGACCGCCGACAGCATGGCCTCGATGAGCGTGAACCCATGCTCTTGTCGAATCCTGCTGGTCATCAAGTTTCTATCGTGCACGTTGTCGCCCATCGCAGAACACCTCACAACCTCACAAGCCCGCTGGTGCCGCTCGGCGCGATGTTAATGAGATATTGTTGAGTTGGAGCCCCTGCGATAGCCCCTCCAACCGTGATCGTCTGTACTCCCGTACCAGGCACGCTCGTTCTGAGCCCATAGGAATTAAACTGGACGACCCCTCCGTTCGGGAGGATGCCACCGTTGTTGAAGGCTAATGTCGTCATCTGTACCGCCTCAATCCTGTTCATTTGAAGGGCCGCAGCAGCGGCGGGATTGGTCGTGGTTAACTGGACACCCCCATTCACAAGTACGATTTGGACGGACAGAGTCTGATTCGACGTCATCGCTCTGGTCCGGACAAGCACAAGATGGCGAGTGATCTCGGAGGCCGTGACTTTTGCTTGATAGTCTATGTACATCCGCGTGAAATTCGGCATGGCTATCGTGGCTGCAATCCCGATAATCGCCACGGCGATTAGGACCTCGATCAACGTAAACCCTGTCTGCCGTGAGAGGGTCCCATCGCGTCTTGTCTTATTAGATGCACCCATAGCTGGCCGCCAATTGAGCAATTGGCATGCCGACCATCTCGCTTGGCCTTACAAGCTCAACTCATTGATTTTAAATCTATCCTGCGACTTGTTGAGGAGCAGAATTATGCTGATTTTGGCAGGAGATCGACAATTTGCGTCGCAGCGGGCGCACATTTTGTGCCGCCCCCTCGTTGGAGAGACCACATGCAGGGAGTTGGAACGATTCTTAGAAGCAGTCAGGAGGACTCGGAGTGAGAGCCTTTGTGTCGCTTACAGGCTAAAATTGTACCCATTGTGAAATGTTCGTTCACTGGAGCGCGGACCCGATCCTGTTATAAGGGGGGTGATTGCAATCTGTACTGCAAAATATTATGACCGTTTGGCTATGGTCACAGGGTGAGACTTCCCCTCATTTCATCGCCACGGCCCTGACCTGCTGGTAGGTGGTCTCTCCGCGGAGGACTTTTAGTATCCCGTCTTGGACCAGGGTCGACATCCCTTCTTTCATTGCAAGGCTGAGCATGTCAACGGTCCTGGCTCTTGATTGGATGAGCCGCTTCATCTCTTCCGATCCTCTTAACAGTTCGTGCAAGGGCACTCGCCCCTTGAAGCCGGTTCGGTTGCAGGCCTCACATCCTCGTCCACGATAGAGGCGCCAGTCGGCATTGTGCTCGATGCCGAGTGCAGGCCAATCCTGCGTGCCATACCCCTGCACCAGTTCGTCATACTCCTGTCGACTAGGATGATAGGTCTCCTTGCACTGGACGCAGATCCGTTTGCATAGGCGTTGGGCGAGCACTCCCAACATGGCGTCGGCAAAGTTGAACGAGTCACAGCCGAGATCCAACAAACGGATCACCGTTTCGACCGCACTGTTCGTATGGAGGGTACTGAGCACCAAGTGGCCTGTGAGCGAGGCCTCAATCGCGATGTCGGCTGTTTCTTTGTCGCGCATCTCGCCGATCATGATGACGTCGGGGTCGGCACGCAGAAACGCCCGCATCGCGGTCGCGAAAGTGAGGTCGATCTTCGGATGGACTTGCAGCTGACGGAGTCCTTCCTGCGTGATTTCAATGGGGTCTTCTGCCGTCCAAATCTTTCGTTCGTCGGTATTGATGTGCTTCAGGATGGCGTGCAGGGTCGTCGTTTTGCCGGACCCAGTCGGTCCGACGCACAAGATGATTCCGTGCGATTTCTCCGCGATGGCTTGAATGGCCTGCAAGGTGGCGGGGACAAATTCCATCGCCTCAAGCGACATTGGTTGCTTGGCAGTCAGGAGGCGTAGTACCACATCTTCGTCCTGCCCTGAAGTGGGCAGGGTCGCGACGCGCAATTCGATCTCTCGGTCCTTCGCCAACCGGTATCGGATCTTGCCGTCTTGGGGTTTGCGTCGCTCGGCGATGTCGAGGTTGGCCATGACCTTGATGCGTGACACGACAGCACGCCGATAGGCAGCGGGAATCTTCATGTAGGTGAAGCAGGTGCCGTCGACGCGCAGACGCACGGCCATGTCTTTACGATCCGCATATGGTTCGATGTGAATGTCCGACGCACCGAGGCGGTCGGCTTCGAGGATCACTTGGTTGGTCAGCCGCACAATGGCTGAGTCGTTCTCGTCGATCCCGCCGGATACGGGAGCGATGGCACGCTCAAGATGGACTTCGTTGACCAACTCACCGAGAATTGCACCGATGGACCCGCTCGTTCCCTGACCCCTGGCCAGATGGAGAAATTGCTCGATGTCCCGGCGCAGACCTACGGCATAGCGAATGGTCATTCCAGGAAATGTGCGCCGCACGTCCCAGCCCTTGTCGAGATCGTGCGGATCGCTGGTGAGGACATCGATCAGTGAGCCTCGACGCGCAATCGGCAGCCAGAGGTTCTTCTTGAGATAATCGAGGTTGAGGGTTTTCACCAGGTCGGCATCGATGACCGTTCGTTCGTCATACGGCAGGTAGGGACATTGATAAAAGTCGCTCAGGGCGGACCCTAAGGCCTCCTTCGGAACACGATAGCGGTCGAGGAGTACCGTTTCGAGATCGAGGCTGCCATCCTTTGAATCGTCGACCGCCGCCAGTACGTCGTCCTGACTGATTATTCCGCGATAGACCAGCGCATCCAGCACGTTCTGCTCAATCGTGCGAGACGGTTTTGCCCCACGGTTCCATTTCTTGGAGAAGCCTTCACTCCCCTCCGTCTTGCCCGCCCTTCCTCCGCTCAGGATGTCGGTCTCGACGGTCATATCCAATGCCTCGTCCCAGTTCCCAGCGTCTAGTACTTCGCCAGCCAGGTTCCCGGCGCTCGGTAGACAACGGGAACCCCTCGATACAGTCCCTGCGCCAAATCGGCGTTGTACCACACCTCGATAACCGTACCTGCTCCGATCGACGTCACGCTCTGTCCTGCCATCATCGCCCCGTACAGGCGAGCGGATCGTTCAATCCTGATCGCACCCGCCGCAGACAGCAGGCCGTTGACGTGGATGCCGGACAATTGTACCGGCACCCTTGTCCCGAGCGACTGTGTCCCCGGCTGAGATGGACTGAGGACCGGAACAGATTTCCCTAGTGCACGGGGCCTGAACACCACATGTCCTTGCACGACCAGCAGCCCTTCGACGTAGTCCGTATCCAGCACCAGCGTTCCCATATTATCGACACGCGGCGGTTGCCCATCGACTGTGTCGATGAAGACCAATCCACGATGGTCTCCGATGGCCTGAGATTCCAGCACGTATGCGGGCGTGACTCCCTGATCCGAGTCCGAAGCCCCCTGCGGATGGAGCTGCCCCATATGATCAAGTCGATAATAGGTCCCCCAGCGCAGCGCGATCTTCTTGAGCGAGTCGTAGTCCCACCGATCGAGCCTCACCCCAGGCGTCGGATATTGGTGCAGGTGCACGTTTTCAGGAAGCGGAGGATTTGCAGCCTGACCGGGTGGCGGCGATGTCACCGTGACTGCTCCACCAATCCAATATTCCGTCCAGCGATCCTGCGCCTGCATCATCTGGTCATAGGACTGGCCTGTGACCGGGGCTCCGCTGCTCTTGTTCACAAGGTCCTCGACTCGCTTGACCGAAAGATCCCCCGTCACTCGCTGGTCTCCCCAATGCACCAGCACGGGGGATTCACCACCAGGCTGCGGAGTTCCGAGCGCCTGTCCGACTTGCACTGCCGCGCGAACCGCGGGAATCGACAGAGCCCCAAGCTGAAGCTGAACTGTTCTTGCGACAGGCCTGCTATCAACCGTCGTGGCCGTCACTTCGAGCGTGCCGAGCAATCCCGGTTGGAGCGGACCATAGAGCTTCATGCTCAGCATGCGCCCGAGGCCTCGCACCGACGTCAACAGGCCGCCGGGAGCCCGATTCAAGACCTGATCGTCCGTGGGGTTCGATGCGCTGAGGAAGACATCTGGCCGATCGGCGGTTCCGATAAATTGCGAGCGGCCGGCCGCGTCGAAAAACGACGGCCCGCTCGCAAGGTCTCCTTGACGCTTGGCGAGCAGTCCGGCAATGGCTGTTGGAGTGGCTGAGGGATCGTGAAACCAACTCATCACCACATCCGCCGCACCGTCGGCTAGCTGTTGCGCGACGTTGTCCTCTTTCATGGCGCTGATGCCCGGTCTATCCTGACCTACCAGATAGAGAGACGTCATGCCGGCGATCCCAAGCAGGAAGATCAGCATGAGCGCCGCGAGGAGCACGTGACCCTTGTCGCAAAGATTCATGATTTCTGATGCGCGCCGTTCTCCCATACCCATATCCTCACTCCCTTTGTTATTGGAGGAGCCTCCGTCATGTCCTGAGGCTAATTTCTCGGACCGCGCGAATTCCTTGATCGGACATCTTCACCTCAACGACGACCAGTCTGACGAGGGCAGGTTGTGTCACGGCCTGCCCGTTTTCATCCCAGTAGGAGAACCGCGCCTCCTTGATATCTCCGACCAGGACACTCGCGCCGCCATCGACCTGTCGCAGCAACCTAAGAACACCCTGGTCATCAGGACGGCTGTAGTAGCGGACACGATTCAGGAGGAAGACAAATGCCCCAGATGGAATCGCTCTTGTCAGTGGCTGCGTCACCGTGAGCAGGCGCCGTTGTCCATCACGACCCAGGGCAAGCGTCTCGCACTGTTCAGCCCAACAGGCAACAATGGTTTTTCGATCATCCCACCCCCGCCCCTCTTCGACTGACAGAGCTGTTTGGCCGATCGCCGCCTCCGACGTGACCGTCGTCGAGAGCCCTTGCAGATTCGCCGAAAACTCCACTGAGTCCGAATCCGCCGCGGTGAGAGAGCCGGACCCTGCGAGCCGCAATTCCTGCTCAAGCACTTCCAAACCAAGGCGAAGATCTTGTTGTTGCGCGACCTCACGTTGTTGCCGCATGAACTGTTTCTGGAAGTAGGACAGGGCCTGAAGCGTGGCGCCCAAGACGACCAGCCCGGCCGCCATGGCAATCATCACCTCGGTCAGGCTGGTTCCTGCCTCCATCCATATACTGTGGTGCGCGTCTCTTGTATGCCGTCCTGTCCGCACCCTGTCTCCTCCGCGTGAGAACACGTTACTGGCTCCCAACAAACACTGGATTAGCCCGCAGGGTCCCGACTCTCACTTCACGCTGGCCCTCGCCGGCTTCGTAGACTGCGCGAGCCTCAATCAGGACATGCCCTGAGGCCGACAGCGAACCGGAACGGCTCGGCGTCACCGTCCAGATTAGTTGGACCCCATCCTGGTCCCAACTCCCGGAGTACACCCCATCACCGGCCAGCACATCGCCGCCTACTCCATCGTCACGCATGACAAGGTCCGGAACACCATCGTGATTCAGATCATCCAGCAAGAGACGATCCCATCGCGCAGATCGCTTGGCCTCAATCCGTGATTCCGCCATCGCCAGGGCACGCGTTGCCAACATGCCCGCTCGAAGATTCCGTTCTGCTGCCTCAAACGCTCCCATCGCCCCGACGAGGCCAATCAACGTGAGCGCCATGGCCACAAGCACTTCGGCAAAACTAGCTCCGTCCTCTGAATGAAATAATCGATCCCGTGTCATGAGGCAGACACTCTTCCAGTGATGCTCACAGTGAATGTGGTTTCCCTGCCCTGACTGTCTCGCACGCGAACGGTGGTAGGGGTCGCCGACCGACCGCTGGGATGAAACAGAAGTTCAGGGCCGGCGGTTGGTTCCTCTACAATCACCCCCTTATCCTCATACTGATAGACGTGCAGGATGCCCTCGGCATCCGCACGTCGGACCGTGATCGTGCGGCGCTCTCGATCGAATATGACCCGAAGCCGCTCGCGCCTGGCCATCGCCAGTTGTCTGGCGAGCCGAAGCTCCGAAGCAATCTCTGTGGTGGCGCTGCGCGCCTGGACCCTTGCGGTCATTGTCTGATAACTCGGCCCGGCCAAAATACTCATGATGCCCATAATCGCCACTACGATGAGGAGTTCCGTCAGACTCCAGCCTTGTTCCTGTATCTGTGATTCTCGTGCCATGCCCCCCTCTCGCAGACGAGTTCCCCAGAACGAGGTCTCCAAGACCCGTGCCCACGCTGGTCCACGCCCAGATGGCTGAATGCTTTGTGAGCAGCGGGAGCGGAATACATCGTAAGTTCGCACGATTTCGCGTTGTCACGAGGAAACATGGAGGCGGAGGAGGCCCGTACAGGGGCCAAGAAAGAGGAGGAAAGCTAGAAAAGTGCCTCACTATTTAGATACAGGGATTCATCCGAAGAGATACAGGGAGCGGTGTTAGTTAATAGCCAGGGCCGAGGAGACCTTGATACCAATCGAGGAGCGGCTGGGAGAAAAACATGGAGAGGAGGGCTCCCAACACAAGGAAGGGCCCAAAGGGAATATAGTCATCACGTTTGATGATACGTAGAGCGATCAAGCTGATGCCGATGACAGAACCGGTGAGCGAACCAATCATGATGGTGAGGAGCGCAGGCTTCCAGCCAAGAAACGCACCGATCATCGCCAGCAACTTGATATCACCCCCTCCCATTCCCTCCTTGCCGAAGAGATAGGGGCTCAACCAGGCCAGGAGCCAGAGAATGCCTCCTCCAATGGCAATGCCAAGCACCGCATTGATAAAACCCACCGGCAAGACAGTTGCCGCCCCAAGAAGTCCGATGACAACGCCAGGAACAGTAATGACATTGGGGATCATCTTATGGGCGAGATCCGTTCCCGTCACCACGACCAACGCTGAAAACAATAAGGCATAGAGGGCGGCAGTCCAGCTGGGACCGAAGGACCACAGGATGGCCAGATAGCCAAGCGCATTGGCGGCTTCTACGAGGGGATAGCCTATCGAAATTCGCGCGCGGCAAGCCCGACAGCGTCCACCAAGCCACAGGTAGCTAAGCAGAGGAATATTGTCGTAGAACTCGATGGGGTGAGCGCACGAGGGGCAATGGGAACCGGGCCAGACAATCGATTCGCCTCGAGGCAGTCTGAAGATACAGACGTTGAGAAAACTGCCGATCAGCGCGCCTAGGATGCCGGCCACAAGATAGAGAGACCATTCATGCATAATCGACCCAGGACCAGGCGCAGGCTCGGAACACCCGAGTCACTTCGTATGCCAAATGAAATAAGCTAGGCAGTTTCACTAGGGCCTATCTCCTGCAGTTTACTTACGGCAAGAGAGTTTCTATAATCCGCTGCCTACTTAGCGAGGGTTTGTTCTTGCGCGTTTCTCCGTCAAGTTGAATGACACCGTAATATTTTATTCGTTAAAGGAGAACAAGATAATGGCACGGATAGCGCGGACTGCAAAGAGGAAAACTAAACCTTCCCTGGCTAATCTCGCCCCGCCACCTCGCAAGAAGCGGCCTGAATCGCTCACCAGTCGGGAGCAGGAGATTCTTGAACTGATTTGGGCCGGGTTTAAAAACAAGGAAATCGGTCAACGACTCAAGATCAGCGTCAAGACCGTCGAGGCGCATCGGGCAAACATGATGAAAAAGATGCGCGTGTCGAACACCGCCCAGCTGCTCAAAACCGCGATCCAAGACGGGACGATCAAGATTCGGTAGGCTGCGCCGCTGGCACGATGCCCCTGCGCCGCTGACGGACCACTTCGAACAGAGTAACGGCTGCTGCCGCCGAGACATTTAACGATTGTACGCGGCCCTGCATCGGAATTCTGATGCGGTCGTCGCACTCCCCCAGCACACCTGGACGAATGCCTTCCCCTTCACCTCCAAGCACTAGCGCGATCGGCCCGGTCATGTCGATATCGGTATGAAGCTTCTCCGCCTGTGGGTCGATGCCGTAGACCCACAGGCCGGCTTTTTTGAGGTCCTGAATCAGACGAATCAGATTGCCCACGCACCCGACAAAGATGTGATCGAGCGCCCCGGCTGATACTTTCGCCACCACTGGCGTCAGGCCGACTGCGCGACGTTCCGGGATGAATACCCCGTGGACACCCGCAGCTTCGGCCGTCCGCAAGACCGCTCCTAAATTGTGGGGATCTTCGACCCCGTCGAGGAGCACCACAAAGGGCTTCTCATCTCGCGATTTCGCCCGTTCGAGAATCTGCTCTGTCGTGTTGTAGGACTTCGCAGCGATGAACGCGATCACACCCTGATGGTTTCCGTTCGGCACTAATCGAGCGAAGGCAGGTGGAGGTTCGATGTGAACAGGGACTCGCTGCGCCTTAGCCAGCTGCACGAGATCGGCAAATTGCCGATCGGTCCGCAGCATGAGCAGCCGCTGAAGCGGACGCGACCCGGCTCGCAAGGCTTCGCGCACGGCATGCAGCCCGTAAATCAGCTCCGGCGGACTATCGCTTCCACCGGCTGGTGCCATCGGGCTTGTCCTCGATGACGATGCCGTGGGACGCGAGGAACTGACGAATCTCGTCGGCCTTCTTGAAATCTTTCTGTTTCCTGGCTTCATTACGTTCCGCAACCTTAAGGTCTACGTCCCCACCTGAGATTTGATAGCTGACTGACCCGGCCTTTAAGCCCAGGCCCTGCTTGAATTTCCAATCCTCTAGCTGGAATACCCCCAGAATGTTGCCAATCAATCGAAAACTCTGTCTCGCCACCTCCCTCGCCTCGGTCGAGAGCCCCTGTTCGACAAGCTTGTTCACATCCCCCCGTAGCTTCTGGAATGCAGCCAACGCGACGGACGTATTCAAATCGTCATCCATGGCTTGGCAAAAAGCCTCTCGCGCACGTTCAATGACCGACGAGAGCTCCTGATCACCCAGACATGCGCACCTCAGGTTCAGCCAGGCGGTTGAACAGATCGTAAAACCCATCCAAGGCCAGTTTCGCTTCCTCTATGGCCTGATCGGAAAAATCCAATGGGCTGCGGTAATGGGTCCCGAGCAGGAAATACCGCAACATCTCTCCAGTTTCCGCCTCAGGCCATTTAGATTTCTCAAAAATTTCACGAATAGTAAAGAAGTTCCCCAGGGATTTGGACATCTTCTCCTGGTTGATCTGCACGAAACCATTGTGGACCCAGTAACGCGCAAATTCTTTCCCGGTGGCGCCACAGGACTGAGCGATTTCGTTTTCGTGGTGAGGGAAAATGAGATCCATCCCCCCGCCGTGAATATCGAAAGTCTCACCCAAATGGCGCATCGACATGGCAGAACATTCGATATGCCAGCCTGGGCGCCCCGGGCCCCAGGGACTCTCCCATGACGGCTCGCCTGGCTTGCTGCTCTTCCAGAGAGCGAAATCCATCGGATGGCGCTTCCGTTCATCCACGTCCACCCGTGCGCCGGCCTGCAAATCCTCGAGCTTTCGTTTCGAGAGGCGGCCATAGGCCTGGTATTTCTCGACCTGGAAATAGACATCGCCGGCCACTTGATAGGCGAGGCCTTTCTGAATCAGCTTGCTGACCAGCTCAATGATCTCGGCCATATGCTCGGTCGCTTTCGGCTCGTTCGTCGCCCGTCGAATCCCAAGCTTCCCCATGTCCTGATAGTAGGCCTCGATGTACTCGGCGGTGATCGCGTCGCACGATACGCCTCGTTCATTCGCCCGCTTGATGATCTTGTCATCCACATCGGTGAAGTTCTTGACGAATTCAACCCGGTAGCCGCTGAACTCCAGATAGCGCCGGATCACATCGAACACGAGCGCGCTGCGTGCATGGCCGATATGGCAGTAGTCGTAGACGGTCACGCCGCAGACATACATCCGAACGGTCTTCGGCTGGAGCGAGTGGAACGGCTCCTTTTTCCCTGTGAGCGTGTTGTAGATCGAGAGCATGGGCTGGTTACAACTCCGGAGTGATGCGGCGCCTCGGCCAATGGGACCAGACAAAGTAACCCACCGTGATGGCAAGCACGATGCCGATCACGATATCGATTTGATGGAAATAGTCCCGCAACTGGTCCCACCGTTCGCCCATCTTCACACCGATGTAGGCCAGGAGGTAGCACCAGGGCAAGGCTCCGACAAAGGTGAACAGCACGAACCGCGGGAAATTCATCCGCGCAACTCCCGCCGGCAATGAAATAAACGTCCGCACCACCGGAAGCATCCGGCTGAAGAAAACAGCTGCCTCGCCGTATTTCGCAAACCACCGATCGGCCACGTCGAGATCGTGGTGCGAAACCAAGAAGTACGGCCCGTACCGTTCGACAAACGGCCGACCGCCCCATACACCGACGTAGTAGGCCACAATCGACCCCGCGACGTTCCCAATGGCGCCGGCCAATGTCACGCCGAGCATCGTGAACTGTCCCGTCGCCACGAGATACCCGGCAAAGGGCATGATGATTTCGCTGGGCAAGGGAATGCAGGCGCTTTCAATGGCCATGGTGAGGAAAATGCCGGTGTAGCCGAACATCGAGATCATCGACACGACAAACCGGCTGAGCTCCGTAATAATCGCTTCGATCAGATTCCCCACAACACCCTAGCTCCTTTTTTTGCCCTTCGGCTTCGACGTTGCAGCCACCAGACGCGCCCTTGGTCGACGCACCGTTTCCCACTTCCGGAATCGATCCAACACCCCATGATTAGTCGTATCGAGGTGAATGGGCGTGAGCGAGACTGCCCCTTGCTCAAGCGCCTCGTGGTCGGCATCTTTGCTTCGGCTCCACGACACACGGGTCCCGGCAATCCAATAGTAGCTTCTGCCATGAGGATCGACCTTCTCGATGATCGGATTGTCAAAGCGCCTGCGGCTGAGACAGGTGACTCGGACTCCGGTAATGGACGTGAACGGCCGGTTCGGTATATTCAGATTCACCAGTGTTTCCTCCGGCAAACCCTCTTTCAGGATCAAGCGAGCGATACGAACGGCATACCGAGCTCCCGCATCGAAATAAAAATGTTCCTGCCCCTCCTGTGACACAGCCATGGAGGGAACACCGAGGATCGTCCCTTCCATCGCTGCCGAGACCGTTCCGGAATACAACACGTCGTCGCCCAGATTCACGCCTTTATTGATTCCTGACACGAGGAGATCGGGCGGTGCAGGCAGAAGCTTCAGCACGGCAAGATTCACACAATCGACCGGCGTTCCGTTGATGGCATAAATCCGCTTCCCAAGCTGCTGTGCTCGCAGCGGTTTGTGGAGCGTCACGGCATGGGCCACCGCAGTCCGCTCACGATCCGGCGCGACCACCCATACCTCGCCCACCTTGGACAAGGCCTTGGCAAGCGCCGTCAACCCAGGCGAGAGAATCCCATCATCGTTGGTGACCAAAATGCGCATAGGTCTGTCAGAAACAAAAAAAGCTGCCGGCGGCAGCTTCTTCGATCGGTGTTGGCTCAGGCGATGAGCCAGGAGATCTGTCCGACGTCTCCTGCCACGCCTGAACCCTTACCCTTCACGATATATTTGGTCGGGGCGAGCCGATTTGAACGGCCGACCACTCGCACCCCAAGCGAGTACGCTACCGGGCTGCGCCACGCCCCGACACGCTCTATTCAATTTTACCCTCTGCCGCATTGTCTCCCTGGAGGCGGCTGGAATGCAACCGGCTTGGAAGAGACGAATCGGGACGGTCATCAGTCTGAATGCGACTCCAAAATTTTGAGAATCGCCTGAAGATTCCCTCGCAGCTTCTGCGCGAGCTCTTTGGGTCGTACCTGCTGGCTTGCCACTCGGCCTCGCCTGGCCCAATATCGTTTAACACCTGCGAGGGTGTGCCCCTCTTCGTAGAGCATCCGCTTGATCTCCAACACCGTTTCGATTTCACGTCTGACATAGAGCCGCTGATTCCCACGACTTTTCTTCGGCTTGAGAAACGGGAATTCTGATTCCCAGAATCGCAGCACGTACGCTGGCAGTTTGGCGATCTGGCTGACTTCGCCGATTTTATAGAAAACTTTGCTGCCCAGCCTGGGCTCGTTCCCCATGACCGGTCCTCGTGGTGGGATAAGTTAAGGTGAGTGAACGCGGCTATGAATTGACGTATTTCTTAAACACTTGACTGGGACGAAAGGTCACCACCCGACGGGGCGTGATCCCGATTTCTTCGCCGGTCCGAGGATTCCGGCCCTTCCGTGCCCCTTTACTGCGCACTACAAAGTTTCCAAATCCGGCAATCTTGACCGACTCTCCCTTATGCAGCACCTCTTTCAGCATGTTCAACACAAGTTCGACAATGTCTGCGGCCTCGTTCTTCGAAATACCGACCTGCTTGTAGATTTCGTTCGCGATATCCGCCTTCCTCATGCTTCCCCCTCCGATGCCTCTACAAGCCTCTCAAACGGCCGGCTCCAAGCCCGACTCGCCCAATGGGCAGTTTCGCTATAAGTTACGTGAGGTTACGGGGGCTGTCAAGGACAAATGTGCAAAATCAACCTGTACTCATTAATCTTTGGCAAGTAACTTATATTCGATGCTGTCAGCCAGCGCTTGCCAGCTCGCCTCCATGATGTTCTCAGACACGCCGACGGTGCCCCATTTATCCTTATGATCGCCTGATTCGATCAACACCCGGACCTTGGACTCCGTCCCACGATTGGCCGACAGCACCCGCACTTTATAGTCGAGCAGTTTGACTTCTCGGAGCTGGGGATAGAACTTCTCCAAGGCTTTCCGCAACGCATGGTCGAGTGCATTGACCGGACCGGCTCCGGCAGCTGCTGCATGCTCCACCACGTCGCCGACCTTCACCATGACTGTGGCCTCCGATAACATGGCTCCCTGGTCCTGCTTTTTCTCGACAACCACCCGAAATCCCAGGAGTTGGAAGGACGGCTTGTGGGTCCCCATCGCTTTCCGCATGAGCAACTCGAAGGAGCCTTCCGCCGCCTCAAATTGGTAGCCCTGACTTTCACGCTCCTTCAGCGTATCGATCAATTCCTGCAACTTAGCGTGATCCTTGTCCAATTTGATCCCGTAGGCCTCGACCTTCTCCAGCAACCCACTCCGACCTGCCGCATCTGACACCAACATACGTTGACGGTTCCCGACTAACCCAGGAATCACATGTTCATAAGTTGCAGGATTCTTTAGGACAGCATGGATATGGACCCCACCCTTATGGGCAAACGCTGAATCTCCCACATAAGGCTGATGCGTATTAGGCATGAGGTTCGCGATTTCGGTCACGAATCCAGAAACCCGCTTGAGATGGCTCAAACGGTCCCTCAACACCGGACGCTTCATCTTCAGTTCAAGATTGGGAATGATCGAACAGAGATTGGCATTGCCGCACCGCTCGCCAATCCCGTTAATCGTCCCCTGTACTTGTATTACGCCGGTCTCGATCGCCACCAGTGAATTCGCAACGGCCATTTCACAATCGTTGTGAGCGTGAATCCCCAAGGGCACTGAACATTCCCGCCGAACGACCTGGCAGATCTCTTTGATTTCCCATGGCATCGTGCCGCCATTGGTATCGCAGAGAATCACCCGTTCGGCGCCGGCTGCCACAGCTTGGCGAATGGTCTCTAGTGCGTAGTCCGGATTCGTCTTATACCCATCGAAAAAATGTTCTGCATCGTAGAACAGACTCCGACCTTTTGAGCGCAGATGGGCCACGGAATCGCTGATGAGTTCGAGATTTTTCGCGAGGGAAATACCGAGCGCGTCGGTAACGTGCAGGGACCAGCTTTTCCCGAAGAGCGTAATAACCTTGGTCTCGGCATCCAGCAACGATTTGATATTCGGGTCTTTCTGTACCGGATTGCTGGCTTTTCTGGTCGACCCGAACGCCACGACCGTCGCCGTCTGCAACGGGATAGTCTTGATCATCCGAAAGAACTCGATGTCTTTGGGATTCGCTCCGGGCCACCCGCCTTCGATGAACTGTACGCCCAGCCCGTCCAATTGTTGCGCGACCCGAACCTTGTCTTCAGCCGAGAAACTGACATCCTCGGCCTGGGCTCCATCGCGTAAGGTTGTGTCATAGATTTCTAATGCCCCCGGGCTGGAGGCAGGAGGGAACGTGTCGGGCAAGGAAGAACCGATCGGCTTGCCCTGTGAGGATCTTGACTGGGGTGCTTTTCGAGCCATAGGAGAAGGGTACCAGGAGCAGGATGAACCTGTCGAGGCTCACATCATCGGAAATTCGTTATTTCGCGGCCCGGTCCTCTGCCGACGGCTGATCCAATCCGAATGCGGTATGGAGCGAACGCATCGCGAGCTCAACATACTTTTCATCGATGACACAGGAGATCTTGATCTCAGATGTGCTGATCATGATGATATTCACGCCCTCCCGCGCCAAGACGTCGAACATCTTGGCGGCGACGCCCGAATGGGAACGCATCCCGACGCCGACCAGCGAGACCTTTGCGATCGCCTCGGTCACAGCAACAGATTTCGCGTCGATACCCTTCGCGACGCCCTGAATCAGCGGCAGGGCTTTCTTAATGTCCGCCCGTGGAATCGTGAAGGAAATATCGGTCATGCCCGACTGACTCATATTCTGGATGATCATGTCGACATTGATATTGGCCTTGGCCACCGGCCCGAAGAGTTTCGATGCAATACCTGGTTTGTCCGGCACGCCCACGATCGTGATTTTGGCCTGATTCCGATCGCCGGTGACTCCCGACACCGCGACCGCCTCCATATCCTCATCTTCACGCGTCACGAGCGTCCCCTTTCCCTCTTTGAAGCTGGAGTTCACCTCCACGGGCACATTGAACTTCGCGGCAAATTCGACCGAGCGACTCTGCAGCACTTTAGCACCCAAACTGGCCATTTCCAGCATTTCCTCATAGGAAATCTTGTCGATGCGCCGAGCCGAGGGCACAATGTTGGGGTCCGACGTGTAGACGCCATCGACGTCGGTAAAGATGATACACCGATCGGCCTTCAGCGCCGCCGCCAGCGCGACCGCGGTGAGATCGGAACCTCCTCGGCCCAACGTCGTGACATCCGACTGTTCATTGATCCCTTGAAAGCCGGCGACCACTGGGATGACCCCCTTGAGCAGGGCCTCGCGGATTCGATCGGCACTCACCTTGGTAATACGCGCTTTCGTATGGGCGCTATCGGTCATGATCCCGACTTGGCGTCCCGTAAAAGATCGAGCATCGAGCCCACGGGCCCGCAAGGCCATCGCCAACAAGGCGATGGTCACCCGCTCTCCGGTCGACAGGAGCATATCGAGTTCGCGATCGTCCGGAAGCGATGTCACGTCATGCGCCAACCGAAGCAACCGATCCGTTTCTCCACTCATCGCGGATAGGACTACCACGACGCGATGTCCATCCTTGTGGGCCCTCTCGACGCGATCAGCCACGCAGTGGATCCGCTCGATTGTGCCGACGGATGTCCCCCCATATTTCTGGACAATCAGCGCCACGACCGTCAGGATCCTTTTGCGAAAAGTCGCACGACGAACTTCGTCGCATCACGAGGGGGCACAGTCGAGGCCTGAGCATCGGCCTCGGTAAATCTCCGTCCGGCCCCGGCTGAGGGGGCTGCGGCACTGTCACGATAGGCGAAAAACCCCGGACTCTCCGCCGCCTGTCCATGATGCACGTTGCCCGAATCGCAGAAGGCCACAATACGATGGGAGCCCGACTTAGCCAGGCCTTCGAGCAGCGGCCCTACCAGTTCGCGATCAACTGCTTCGATACCCTTCACCTTGGCCGCTGCATCGGACCCGTAGACCACCTCGTCCGGCAAATCCACATGCACGTATGCAAAATCCTTGTTCTTCAGTTCTTCCAGGGCGACCGCCGCTTGGGCACGAAGATCCGCACCGGCCAATCGCACACCGTCCACTGCTTCGAGCCCGGCCATGATGCCGAGTCCACGATGGACATCGCTCTGCGAGACCACCACACCGGCTGTCTTAAATCGCTCAGAGAAGCTTGGCCAGAAAACGGCCCGTCCTTGGCCCCAGAGCCAGAGACAATTGGCCTGCTTCTGCCCCGCTTTACTACGTTCATCGTTGAGGGAATGATCGCGCAAGATCTGAAACGAGGCGTCCATGAGTTTCCAGAGAATGTCGGATCCGTCCCCCGCTGGCAACGCATTAGCGATCGGTCGACCGACTAACGATTGCGGATCCTGACAGACCGCGCGCGACTTCCCGTTGACCCACACCATAAGATGGCGGTGTCCTAACCCGGGATAGAACTGAATCATCTCCGACCCGAGTTGTTCATTGATCGCCTCGATCAATTCGCGGGCCTCTTCTGTCGAAATCAGGCCGGCGGTCGCATCGTCCATCACGACGTGCGGCCCCAGTTTCTTGATCTCATGCAATCCACCTTTACCCCCGGACCGGGCGTCTGCCCGCAGCGTGACCATCGTACAACGATAGACCACATCATGCTCGCCGACGGCGACCCCCAGACTGGCCGCTTCGAGCGGACCAGGACCCTGGTAGTATTTTTTGGGGTCGTATCCGAGGATGGCAGTTCCCATCAGACCGCTCCCCTGTCGCACGTTCTCAGGCGCCGCGGACAGGAGTCCAAGCTCTCCATCTTGCGCGAGGCGATCGAGGTGAGGGGTCGAAGCCGCTTGAAGAGGAGTCCGTCCGCCCAATTCCTGCCGGGGATGATCTGCCATTCCATCGGCATGGAGAATTACATATTTCATCGAAGCCCTGCTCGCATTGTGTCTACACCTTTAAAAGACGAGCGACATCCTCCCGCGTCGCTCTAACGGTTTTCGGTTGGACCGATACACTGATTGCAGTATCGGCATCTTTCAATCCATGGCCGGTCAAGGTGCAGACCACAGTCTCGCCTTCGTGGAGCCCGCCCTGCCTGCTCAACTTCATGACGCCGGCGACCGACGCAGCGGACGCCGGCTCGCAAAAGACTCCTTCCGTCGCCGCCACCGCCCTATAGGCCTGGAGAATTTCCTCATCCGTTACCGAATCGATCGCCCCCGACGATTCCTTCACGGCATTCAAGGCTGATTGCCAGCTGGCCGGATTGCCGATCCGAATCGCGGTGGCCACTGTCTGCGGATTCTCCACAATGTGACCAAGCACGATGGGCGCCGCACCGGACGCCTGAAACCCGATCATGCGTGGGAGTCTCGTGGATTGATTGGCTGCACGGTACTCCTGATATCCCTTCCAATAGGCGGTAATGTTGCCAGCATTCCCGACCGGCAGCACATGAATGGTCGGGGCATCGCCAAGCTGATCGCAGACCTCCATCGCGGCGGTTTTCTGCCCCTCGATCCGATAGGGGTTTAGCGAGTTGACCAGCTCGATGTGGTGGGACGCAGACAATTCCTTCACGATGGTCAAGGCCTGGTCGAAGTTTCCTTCAATCTGGATGACCGTGGCTTGGTGCATCATGGCCTGGGACAGCTTACCCATGGCAATCTTCCCGGCAGGAATCAACACATAGACCGCCAATCCAGCCCGCGCACCATAGGCCGCAGCAGAAGCAGACGTATTCCCCGTGGAGGCACAGATCACCGCCTTGGAGCCGGACTCAACGGCCTTGGAGATGGCCAGCGTCATGCCGCGATCCTTGAACGATCCCGTCGGATTCATGCCTTCGAATTTGAGATAGAGATCGATGCCGGGAGCGATCTGCTTAGCCAGCCGCGTTGCCCTGATGAGCGGAGTGTTGCCTTCACCGAGCGTCACCACGGGGGTACGGTCGGTCACCGGCAGAAACTTCCGATATTCTTCGATCACCCCACGCCAGCGATTCATCACATCACTCGTCCTTGCCCTCGACCCGGATCAAGGTGGTGGGCTCGGAGATGAAAGCCATGCCATTGATCGCTCGCAATGCCGTTTGGACATCGCGCTCCGTGGCGGTATGGGTCTTGATCACGACCGGAACCGTCTGCCCTTCGCGTCGTCCCTGTTGGAGGACGGACGAGATACTGATGCCGCACCGGCCCAGTTCCCCTGCGATCTGCGACAAAACCCCTGGGCGGTCCAACACCATAAAGCGGAGGTAATAGAGCGAGCTGATCTCTTCCATTGGCCGCATACGAAGTGGACGACGTTGATCCTGCTGGAACGAGGCGGGCGGCACTCGCCCAACCGCTCCTTTCAACAGATTGCGTGCGATGGCGATGAGATCGCTGACTACCGCACTGCCGGTCGGCATGGACCCCGCACCCCGGCCATAGAGTACCACGTCGCCTACGGCATCGCCGACGAGTTGAATCGCGTTGTAGACGCCTTCTACTTGGGCGATCGGAGACGAGGAAGGCAGCATCGTGGGATGCACTCGGGCTTCAACTTCGTTGCCAACCAGTTTGGCAATGCCCAGCAGCTTGATCGTACAACCGAACTCTTTGGCGTACGCGATGTCGAGCGGCGTAATGTGTGTAATCCCCTCGGTATACACATCTTTAAAATTGACCGGTGTTCCATAGGCCAGAGCCACCAGGATCGCCAGCTTGTGCGCCGAATCAATACCGGCGACATCGAATGTCGGATCCGTTTCGGCATAACCGGCCTGCTTCGCTTCGTCGAGTACCGTCTCAAAACTTTGGCCTTCATGGGTCATGCGGGAGAGAATGTAATTGGCCGTGCCGTTGATGATCCCATAAATGGATTGGATGGTGTTGGCCGCCAGCCCTTCCCTCAATGCCTGGATGACGGGAATCCCCCCTCCCACGCTCGCTTCGAAACCCAGGTCGACGCCCTTGCGGGAAGCCGCAGCAAATATTTCTTCTCCGTGTAACGCGAGCAGGGCCTTATTAGCGGTGACGGCATGTTTGCCTGCTGCAATGGCCTCCAGGATGAGGCGTTTGGCAAAATCGCAGCCCCCGATCAACTCAACGACGATGTCGATCGACGGATCGGTGAGAATCTGCTTAACATCGGTCGTGAGTAGGCCGGGGGGCAGGGTAAGACCTCGGTCACGTGTCACATCGAGGTCTGCAATCCGAACGATCTCGATCGGCACACCAACCCGGCGGGTAATCAAGTCGGCATTCTCCAAGAGAATCTTCGCGACGCCCGTCCCGACCGTTCCGTACCCAATGATGCCGACGCCCACGCGCGAGATCATTCTTCCGGCCCCTCAAGCTTCAAGGCCTTGCGAATGCCTCGAACGGCTTGCCTCGTGCGATGTTCGTTTTCAACGAGTCCGAAACGCACATATTCGTCCCCGCCTTCACCGAAGCCGATCCCGGGAGACACAGCCACTTTAGCCTCGCGGAGCAGGAGCTTCGAAAACTCCAACGATCCCATCGACCGATAGGGCAACGGAATCCTGGCCCAGACGAACATGGTCGCCACGGGCTTGTTCACCTGCCACCCGATGCGATTCAGTCCGCTCACCAACACATCACGACGCTTCTGATAGCGCATCACCGTCTCCTTGACACACTCTTGTGGCCCATTGAGGGCAATGACGCTGGCGATCTGCAAGGGCTGGAAAATGCCGTAGTCGAGGTAACTCTTGATCTTCGCCAGGGCTCCAACGACCTCGCGATTGCCACAACAGAAGCCCACGCGCCAACCGGGCATATTATAAGCCTTGGAGAGGGTATAGAACTCCACGCCGACATCTTTGGCCCCGGGAACCTGCAGGAAGCTCGGCGCCTTATATCCGTCGAACACCAAGTCCGCGTAGGCCAGGTCGTGAATGATAATCACGTTGTGCTCTTTGGCAAAGGCAACGATTTTCTTGAAAAAATCGAGATCCACCACGGCGGTGGTGGGATTATGGGGGAAATTGATGACCAAGATCTTAGGCCGCGGGAAGGTCTGGCGATAGACCCTTTGTAAGTCGTCGAAGAAGTCACTGTCCTGACGTAACTCGATCCCGCGGACTTCTCCCCCCGCGATAATAAAACTGTACATATGAATGGGATAGGTCGGCGTCGGCGTCAGGACGACGTCGCCGGGCCCGATCAAAGCCAGCGCCAAATGTGCCAACCCTTCTTTGGAACCGATCGTCACGATGGTCTCGGTCTCAGGATCCAGATCGACGTTGTAATTCCGCTTGTACCAACCAGCGATCGCATGCCGCAGTTTGGTAATCCCGCGCGAGGCCGAGTAGCGATGATTCTTCCCCTTCCGCGCCGCCTCGATCATCTTCTCGACAATATGGCTTGGCGTCGGTTGGTCAGGATTTCCCATTCCGAAATCGATAATGTCTTCGCCTTTTTGACGAGCCTCGAGCTTGAGACTCTGTACCTGGGCGAAGACATAGGGAGGTAGCCGTTTGATACGATAAAATCCGTCGCCCAGTCCCATCCTGTCCCCTGTTAATAATCCACCTGCGCAAGGAGGCACGAAGAAACCACCCGCCTCCCTGTCAGGGGGCCTATTCTAATGGCGGGGGGCGCGTCGAGTCAAATTATGCCGTGATTCTGTGGGGTTCGACATTCCTACCCTACAGACTGACTGAGGCAACCTGGCACCAACTCCCCCCTCCCAGTCCTTGCCCATCCCAGTCAATTTCTGTTACAACTGCAAAGCCTTTCGCACTTATCACGCAACTCAGTTTCTCCTTGCTTCACATTGCCAGATCGGAGGATCCGTGCCACGACTTGGGGTGAACATCGACCATGTGGCCACGTTGCGGCAGGCCCGTGGTGGAACTCACCCGGACCCTCTTGCCGCCGCCGTGCTGGTGGAATTGGCCGGCGCCGACGGCATTGTCGTCCACCTCAGAGAAGATCGGCGGCATATTCAAGACCACGATCTGCGCCTCTTGCGGGAACTCGTCCGCACCAAGCTCGATCTGGAGATGGCCGCCGATGAGACGATGGCCAAAATTGCCCTGACCATAAAACCTGACATGGTCACGCTCGTCCCGGAACAGCGTCAGGAACTCACGACTGAAGGCGGCCTGGACGTGGCTGCCCACCGAGATCGTATCCAACAGGTCGTGACCCTGCTCCACGATGGCGGCATTCCCGTCAGTCTCTTCATCGAACCGGATTTGGCCCAGGTCAAGGCTGCGCACAGAGTCTCAGCGGATTTCGTTGAGCTCCATACCGGCCGCTATGCGAATGCCCGGCGCTCGAAAGAAGCTGATGCGGAAGTGGAGGCCATTACGCAGGCCGCGAAACTCTCGTACAAGCTGGGAATGGGCGTCAACGCCGGGCACGGGTTAGACTATCGCAACGTGACGCGGTTGCTGCACATTCCTGAAATCGTCGAATACAACATTGGTCACAGCATCATTGCCCGAGCGGTTCTGGTGGGCCTCGACCAGGCCGTCAGGGAAATGAAAGCGTTGCTGAGTTGACCCATCGTGCCGGTGCGGCACCCTGCGTTCCTCCATGGACAACGTGATTCGCCCTTGCCATGACATTGCGACGTAGGCAACAGATCTCTCTCCTCCCCGCGGTCACCCGATTCCTCATGAGGTATCAACCCCGCACGCAAGGCCACTGATGAAGATCGTGACCGGAACCGAGATGCAGACACTCGATCGCCGCACGATTACTGAAGCGCATGTCCCCGTGGCCGTCTTGATGGAGCGGGCCGGCGAGGGAATTGTCAGGCATCTGGAGGAGCACTGTGGACCAGCACGAGGCAAGACCATTACCATCCTCTGCGGAAAAGGGAACAACGGAGGAGACGGATTGGTTGTGGCCCGCCTGCTGCACCGCCGACGTGCTCGGGTTCACGTGCTGCTCCTCACACCGATCACCGACCTGAGTCGCGATACCGCGGCCATGTATCGTCGGCTTGTTCGGGTTGCGGGACGAGCAGCGGTCGTTCGATTCCGGTCTGCTGACCAGGCGCGGACCCTCCTCGCCTCCAGCGACATCCTCGTCGATGCCCTCCTTGGTACTGGATTGTCCTCCGAGGTGACCGGAACCTATCGTGAGGCCATCGAACTCATCAACGGGGCCGGGAAACCAGTCATCGCGGTTGATATCCCGTCCGGCCTCCATGCCGACACCGGGGCTATCCTAGGACAAGCGATCCGCGCCACCTTGACCATTACGTTTGGCCTCCCGAAACTCGGCCTCTATGTCGATGCAGGGATTGACCAGGCTGGCGCAATCCACGTCGTCGATATCGGCATTCCCCCCTCCTATGTAGACGATATCGAGAGCCGGACGATGCTCCTGACAAGCGACAGCGCCTTTAAGACCCTCCCGGAGCGCCGGCTCTCCGCCCATAAAGGAACCTTTGGCCATGCGGGGATTATTGCAGGGTCCGTAGGAAAAACCGGCGCGGCGGCGTTAGCGGCCCGGGCGGCACTCCGCGTCGGAGCCGGCCTAGTGACCGTGGCCACCCCCAGCAGCGTCAACGATGTGCTGGAAGCAAAGCTACTGGAAGTGATGACGATGCCTCTCCCGGAAACGAAGGCCCGGACACTGGCCCGCTCAGGACTCGATCGTGTCTTAGCCTTTATCCAGGGCCGCACGGCGATCGCCATTGGTCCTGGTCTCTCTACGCATCACGAGACCGTCGAACTCGTGCAGTCGCTCATGAAACACCTGGATCGACCCTCCGTCCTCGATGCCGATGCATTGAACGCCTTGGCCGGACGGGCCTCGTTGTTGACCGAATGTAAAATTCCGCCCATTCTCACCCCGCACCCCGGTGAGATGGCCCGGCTCGAAGTCGATGCCACCACACAGAGCGTCAACGCAGACCGCATCGGCACGGCCAGACGGTTTGCCAGAGAACGAGGCGTGTTCGTCGTTTTAAAAGGCGCAAGAACCGTCATCGCCCGCCCCGATGGGCTTGTCGCCATTTGCCCGACCGGTAATCCGGGCATGGCCACTGCCGGAACCGGTGATGTATTGACCGGCATGATCGTCGGCTTACTGGCGCAAGGGGTCCCCGCATGGGACGCCGCATGTGCCGCAACCTATTTTCATGGGTCAGCCGGCGACTTGGCGGCCCAACACCTCGGACAGGCCGGAATGCTCGCGAGTGACCTGATTGCTCATATTCCTTATGCGCTCCAGCGAACGAAAACGACCTAACGTCACCAAGCCAGCCAAGACGAAACAGCCTGCCGCTCACTGCAGCGCCACGTCGAGCCTGCCGTGGGAGCTGGTGTCCTCATCGCACCAGCACACCGATCGGTTAGGCCAAGTGCTCGGCCGCGCGCTTCGCGGGGGAGAAACGATCGCGCTCAACGGACCGCTCGGAGCCGGCAAGACAGCGCTCGTCCGCGGAATCGCCCAGGGTCTGGGCGCCTCGCCGACGGCAGTGACCAGCCCGACATTTGTCGTGATTCACGAATACCAAGGGCGCCTGCCGCTGGCCCACATGGATTTGTATCGAATCAGCTCACTCCGCGAGCTTGAATCGACAGGCTTAATCGAATATTTCTCCGGCCAGACCGTGACGGCAATAGAATGGGCCGACAAGGGCCTTGCCCTGCTGCCGCAAGACCGGATCGAGATTTCACTGAGCCATCGTGCCGCGCAGAGCCGAACGATTCAGTTGAGGGCGACGGGGCCGACGTCTACCGAATTCCTCGCGCGAGCGCGCAGACAGCACAGCAAAACGCGCAGGGCACATCAAGCGTCACCGCACCGAGTCTCGGACAAGAAGGGGACAACGAGGTCATGATTAGGCTGATTCTGGTCGGAGTCCTTCTGCTCCTCTCCCTGGCATTTTTCCTTCAAAACCAGGAACAGGAAGTCACGCTCCGGTACTTCTTTGGTCTGCTCGAAGCCTCGACGCCGATCTATAAGCCCATTCTTACGGGGTTCGCGGTGGGACTGCTGGTCTCCGGGATTCTTCTCTTCCCCCCATGGGTGCGGGGCCGGATCGAACTCCGTCGAAAAACCAAAGCGCTGCAAGAAGCTGAGGTGGACTTGGAACGATTACGCCACTCGCTCGAAAAAGTCACCGGCCGTCTATCCCCCGCCCTGACCGGCGAACCACATCGAGAGCGGCGCGATGAGTGACGCAGACGCCTCACCGTTGATGCGGCAATACCGCGAAATCAAGCGCGGCTATCCTGACGCCGTTCTATTGTTCCGCGTCGGCGACTTCTACGAAATGTTTTACGAGGATGCGCAAATCGCCTCCAAGCTGCTCTCCATTGCCCTCACCTCTCGCGACAAATCCAGCACCAACCCAATTCCGTTGTGTGGCGTGCCGTACCATGCCGCGCAGGGCTATATCGCGAAGCTCCTCAAGGCCGGGCGTACCGTGGCACTCTGTGAACAGGTGGAAGACCCAAAACTCGCGAAAGGTCTTGTGCGCCGCGAAGTCGTCCGTCTCTATACCCCTGGCACGTTGGTCGATACTGAATTCCTCTCTCCTGGCGAATCACATTTCCTGGTCGCCGTCGCCTTCTCCGACGCCACGGCCCCATCTGTCAAGGGACAATCCGTCATTGGGCTGGCCTGTGTGGACGTCTCCACAGGGGAGTTTTGGATTACGGAATTTCAAGGGGCACAGGCAGAGACCCAGCTCATGGATGAACTGGCTCGGCTGGAACCGCGGGAAGTACTTCACCCCGATTCCAACACGAATGCCGGATCCTGCCTGGCTCGCCTGCATGGACCACGCCTCTGCGCACAACCCTCGGCCTCCTTCAATCCCAAAGATGCCGCACAACTGCTCCAGACACAGTTTGCAGTGCACTCGCTCGACGGATTCGGCTGTCGCGGGCTGACCGCCGGGATCGGAGCTGCCGGAGCGGTCCTGCGGTACTTTCGTGAAACCCAGCCAACCGCCTCCCTCGCCCATCTCCGCCGTCTGCAGACACGCTGGAGTGGCGACGCCATGCATCTGGATAGCGCCACGATTCGTAATCTCGAACTCGTGCGACCATTGGGAGCCGGTGAACAACGATCGGGGCAGGACCAGCCGACGGTCCTGTCGGTGCTGGACCGTACTGCGACGGCCATGGGCAGCCGCTTGTTACGGGAGTGGCTCGTCAGGCCGCTCCTCGATCGTAGCGCCATTCACGCTCGGCTCGAAGCGGTCGGCGAGTTGAAAGACCTGATTCAACCACGCGTCTCGCTCCGGACCACCCTCCGCGATGTGCAAGATATCGCCCGCTTGAGCAGCCGCGTGACGCTCGGCGTCGCAGGACCTCGCGAGTTACTCGCATTGAAACAGTCCGTGAGCGCCCTGCCGGAGTTACGGTCCCACCTCCTACCGTTCCACGCCTCGTTGCTGGCCGGTGTTCGTGAGTCGTGGGACGACTGTCGCGATGTACATGACGCGATTGAGCAGGCCATCAAGCCGGACGCCCCGATGTCGCTCCGTGACGGCGGCATCATTCGGGAGGGGTACCATGCCGGGGTCGATGAACTGCGCAAGGCGAGCACGGAAGGCAAGGGCTGGATCGCCTCGTTGGAAGCCAAAGAACGTGAGCGAACAGGGATTGACTCGTTGAAGGTTCGCTACAACCAGGTATTCGGCTACTACATCGAAATTACCAAGACAAACCTCTCACGTGTCCCGCCTGATTACATTCGCAAGCAGACGCTGGTCAATGCCGAACGGTTCATGACGCCGGAGCTGAGAGAGCTAGAAGAGCGTGTCACGGGGGCGGAAACAAAACTGCTGGCGCTCGAGCAGGACCTGTTCGAACAATTGCGTGTACGCTTGGCGAACGAGGTGCCCCGGCTCCAAACCATGGCCCGCACCGTCGCGTTGCTCGACGTTCTCGCCGGCTTAGCCGAGACCGCCGCGCTACATCGCTATGTCAAACCTCTCGTCGACGAGAGCAGCGCCATCCTCATTCGGGAAGGCCGGCACCCTGTGGTAGAGCAACTCAGCAGTGATCTGACCTTCGTGCCCAACGACACGGCCCTCGACTGTGAGGGCAACCGACTTGTCATCCTCACCGGGCCTAATATGGCTGGGAAAAGCACCTATCTCCGCCAGGTCGCGCTGATCGTCCTCTTGGCGCAAATCGGGAGCTTCGTGCCGGCGACCGAGGCCCGCATTGGACTGGTCGATCGGATTTTCACGCGTGTCGGAGCCTCGGACAACTTGGCCGCAGGCCAGAGCACCTTCATGGTGGAGATGATCGAGTCCGCTCACATCTTGAACAGTGCGACCTCCCGCAGCTTGATTCTCCTGGATGAGATCGGCCGAGGGACCAGCACGTACGATGGACTGAGCATCGCCTGGGCCATTGCGGAACATATCCAGGACCGCCGGCATTTGGGAGCCAGGACATTGTTCGCCACTCACTATCACGAGATGACGCAACTGGAAGGGTTACGGGAGGGGATCAGAAACTATTGCGTGGCGGTCCAGGAACGGGATGGAGACGTGGTCTTCTTGCGTAAAATTGTGCCGGGCGGCGCAGACCGCAGTTACGGTATTCATGTCGCCAAACTAGCGGGACTCCCTCCATCGGTGATCGCTCGGGCGCAACAAGTCCTGGCCCAGTTGGAACAACCGGATACATCCATCGAAGGCACACCCGTATCTTTGGAGAAAGAGGCACCACAGGCCTCGCTCCCCCAACCTCATCCAATCATCGAGGAAATGAAACAAATCGACCTCTTTTCCATGACCCCGCTCGATGCGCTCAATCGCCTCGCTGATCTCCAGCGCCGGATCGGTCCAGCCGGCCAAGACGATCGCGAAAAATGAAAAGGCGGCATCCCCTTTCGGAGATGCCGCCTTTAGAAACAGAGACTGGCTCAGTTCAGTGAGCAGCGCCTTTGGCGCCAGTGTTGTACTGCGCGGTCCAGGGGATGAGCCCTGCAACGGGCTGACCACCTGGGATCAACACATCATACTGCATGGCCACGGCACCCTCTCCCTTTGGAGAAGTGTTCAAGCCCTGCTTCGCTGTAGCACAACCTGCCTCGCCTTCGCTCTTCCCTGCACATTCCTTCAAGCGAAGCGCAGAGATGCTGAGCGTCTTCCCCATGGAACCGGCCACTTCCGGAAGCTTCTTGACCGAGGAAATCACGCGGTGATTCTGCTCCGGTTCTGTCACGGTAAACTCGATCAAGTCGGTCGTGCTGGACGGTGGCACTTCCTTCGCGGCAGCCGGTCCTGCATGGGGACGGCCCATCTTCTTCAGCTCTTCCCATGCTCCCTTGTCGGCGTAGAACTTCAGGGTCTTGCCTGGGTGAATCTTCTGCCAGAAGAAGCCGCTCTCGGCATTGCCGCCGAACACGGCGACGTTGATCCAGACCGCCTCATCGTAGTGATCGAGCACGATCACTCGACCCTGCAAGGTCGTCGGCTTGCTCAAATCTCCCCATTCAAAACGCTCCTGGAATGATTCAATCGCCAGTGCGGTGGAGGCCACAGAGACCACCAGCGCTAGGGCGGCCATCACGGCCCAGCCTTTCGTATGAAACTTCATAATCGCGTCCTCCTTCAACAGCATGAAAGAATGAAAGCTTGTCAAGGTCGATTACTTAATAACCTTAAACCCGGTGATCGTCCGACCATCCAGGCTCACTTCCATAGCCACGAGTTCCTGGGAGGCCTTGATGATCTGGTCCATGAGGGCCTTATCCTTCACAGCCAACCGCACGGTCGTGGCGGCATGGTACCAACCGGAGTAGGGGTTGTTCTTATCGGTGCCACCCACAAAGCCCCAACCGCAGCAGGTGAATAATGGATCTGGCGGTTTCACATCGAGATCGGAAGACGAACGGCCGTTCGGGGTTCCTGAAGCTGGCTCACCGGTGTTCCAATATTGAATCCCGAAGAGCAACTCTCCATCTGGATTGTCGGCCCACTGTGACCACACCCGGCCCTTGAGAGTCTTGGTGACCTCACCCTTCATGGGCTTCCCACCGACGATGTTGTCAGTTGGACCAGCAGCCCCAGGTGCATCGGCAGCAACGGCGAACTCAGCCGTTAGAAAGCCGACCCCGGAGAGCACGGCAACGGCGGCTATAAGTACGACCCTTTTCATACCTAGTCCCTCCTTCATAAAAATAACAACCAAAATAACCGATGGACACTTAGTTTTTTAAGGACGATAAAAGCTACGAAACTGTTTCCGGGATCATGCGGCCACGAGTGAAGGTATTTCGGCCACCTCCTTTGCTCATCTTCGTGCTGCATCCCTTCGATTGAGAATCGTTGTCAAAAAGTTCGGTCATGGTACTGAAATCATGAAACTGTGTCAAGAAATTGTTTGCCCTGTGGATAGCTTCGAATAAATTGTAAAATCTGTAAAGTAATCAATGTATTACACGTAGCCATGTCGAGCATTATTTGATGTACTTTTGAGCGCCAGATGAGTTTCTATTAGAAGATTCTCATCTATAGGCCTGCAGACTGCGCGAGGCGAGAGGCCCGAGCCCGGTGATCGCGAGGGAGTCCAGATTGAAAAATTGGCGGCCCACGTTGAAGACCTGCTCCTCATTCACGCGATCGATATGAACCAGCATGTCTTCCAGTGATATGTGCCGACCATGCGTGAGTTCATCCTTCGCCAACTTGCTCATGCGGCTGTGGGAACTCTCCAAGCTCAGCATCAGGCTGCCCTTCATCTGGGTCTTCGCCCGCTCAAGTTCTTTCCGTTCGACGCCTTTGATGCCGATCCGCCGGATCTCTCGGCAGACGAGATCCACGACGCGGTCCACCTCTTTCGGCCTCGTCGCCGCATACACAGTGATCATGCCACCGTCCGAATAGCCGGACAAGAAGGAGTAAATCGAGTAAGCGAGTCCCCGTTTCTCTCGTATTTCCTGGAACAGTCGAGAACTCACACTGCCGCCCAACACGCTGTTGAGCGCATACAGTGCATACCGATCCTTATGGCCGGCAGCGATACCTTTGAGCCCGAGGCACAAATGCACCTGTTCCAACCGCTTCTTCCTCAACAAGACGCCACTGTGCACGTCAGGAGGGCGGCGGCCATTGGCGTGGCTCGCCTTTACCCCTCGACCCTTGCCGAAATACCGCGCGACCATCGGATCAAGATGGGCCTGATCGAAGTTCCCGGCAATCGAAACCACGGTCTGCCCCGGATCGTAGTAGGTCTCAACATAGTTCAGCAGATCCTGACGACGCAGCCCTCTGATCGTCTTCTCCCGACCCAGAATAGGGCGGCCGAGCGGGTGACGTCCCAGCACTTGACCCGAGTGAATCTCTTGCACGAGATCTTCCGGATCGTCCAGGACCATGCGAATTTCTTCCAGGACGACCTGTTTTTCTTTCTCAATTTCTTTAGGTGCGAAACGGGAATGGTGAAACAGATCGGAGAGGAGTTCGACCGCTCGCTGCAACTGCTGATCCAACACTTTCACATAATAGGTCGTCGTCTCACGCGAGGTGAAGGCATTCATCTCTCCGCCAAGCGCGTCGATTTCGCGCGAAATTTCGGCAGAGGAACGCGTACGCGTTCCCTTGAAGAGCATATGTTCGATGAAGTGGGAATATCCTGCCTGGGAAGGCTGCTCGTCCCGCGACCCGGCATTGATCCACACGCCGACGGTGACCGACTTGAGCGTCGGCATCCGTTCGGTCACCACCCGCACCCCGTTGTCCAGGACGAGCTTGCGATACAAGACAGTTACCCGGCGGACGGATCCGGCGCACCAGCCCCGGTCGGAGCCGGCATGGCTTCCTTGCGACTGAGGCGGATCTTTCCTTGCCGATCCACTTCCAGGACCTTCACCAGGATTTGATCGCCTTCCTTCACCTCGTCGGACACCGCCTGGACTCGATGGTGCGCCAACTGCGAGATGTGCACCAGCCCATCGGTTCCCGGCAGGACCTCGACAAACGCGCCGAAGTCCATGATTTTCCGAACCGTGCCCATGTAGATCTTCCCGATCTCGACCTCTTCGGTAATCCGACTGATCATTTCTTTGGCCTTCTCGGCCGAGGCTCCGTCAACCGACGCGATCGTGACGGTTCCACTGTCATCGACATTAATCTTGACCCCGCAATCCGCAATGATGCCCCGGATCGTTTTGCCGCCCGGACCGATGATCTCGCGGATCTTGTCCTGCTTCACCTTCATCGTGAAGATCCGTGGCGCGTAGGCCGACAGGGTGGTTCTTGGCGCTCGGAGTGCTTTCTCCATACAACCCAAAATGTGCAACCGGCCGGCTTTCGCCTGTTCCAAGGCCTTCTGCATCAGGGCCGACGTAATGCCGCCGATCTTGATATCCATCTGCAATGCCGTAACACCCTGCTTGGTGCCGCAGACCTTAAAGTCCATGTCGCCCAGGTGATCCTCCAGCCCGAGAATATCGGAGAGGATCATGACCCGATCGCCTTCCTTGATCAGTCCCATCGCGATCCCGGCAACGGCTTCTCTGATCGGCACGCCGGCATCCATCATTGCGAGACTCCCGCCACAGACGGTCGCCATCGAAGAGGACCCGTTGGATTCGAGGATGTCGGACACGATGCGAAGCGTGTAGGGGAACGCTTCCTTGCTGGGAACCACCGGGGCCAACGCCCGTTCCGCCAATGCACCATGGCCCACTTCCCGGCGTCCCGGTGAGCGAAGCGGCCGCGCCTCGCCGACACTGAACGGAGGAAAATTGTAATGGAGCATGAACGTCCTCATGTACTCCCCTTCCAACGCATCGATCCGCTGTTCGTCGTCCGAGGTCCCCAAGGTCACCACGGCCAAACTTTGGGTCTCGCCCCTGGTGAAGATCGCGGAACCGTGTGTCCGTGGCAGAGCGCTGACTTCGCAGGTGATCGGACGAATATCCGCCGGGCCACGTCCATCCGCTCGCGACCCTTTCTCCAGGATCATGTTCCGGACTTCCGTATATTCCAGTTCATGGAATACCAACTTGACGTGCCGCTCCCGATTCGGATCGTCTGCGTTCTTGAGTTTTTGGACGGCGTCGTTTTTAACCTCGTCCAAGCGCTCCTGCCTGGCCGCTTTGTTCGGAATCATGATGGCCTCGCGGATCCCCTGTGCCACCAGGGACTTCACTTGAGCGGCGAGCGCGGAGTCGATCTGCTCCTTCGACACCTTCCGCTTAGGCTTGCCGGCGACGGTTTGCAGTTCGCGAATCTTCGCCACAATCTTCTTGATCTCGGCATGGGCGAGTTCGATCGCCTCGAGCATGATGGCTTCGGACAGTTCGTTCGCCCCTGCTTCGACCATCATGACCGCATCTGCCGTCCCCGCCACGACAAGTTGCAGCTCGCTCTTCGCCACTGTCTCAAGATCCGGATTGACCACGAACTTGCCGTCCAGCCGACCGATCCTCACACCTGCGATAGGATTGTCGAACGGAATATTCGAGACGGTCAGGGCAGCAGAGGAGGCGATAATGGCGAGGATATCGGACGAGCCTGTCTGATCGGCTGAGAGGACTGAAGCGATGACTTGGGTCTCGAAGTAATAGCCCTCAGGAAAGAGCGGCCGGAGCCCCCGATCGATCTGCCGGCTGGTCAGCACAGCCTTTTCCGACGGACGCGCTTCCCGCTTGAAATACCCGCCGGGGATCTTCCCGGCTGCGAAGGATTTTTCCTGATAATCGACCGTGAGGGGAAGAAAATCGATACCCGGCTTTGCGACCTGTGACGCGACGGCCGTTGCCAACACGACTGTGTCACCGTACGTGGCCCAAATCGAACCGTCTGCTTGTCGTGCCACACGACCGGTCTCGAGTCGCAGAGTGCGACCGGCAACCTCTATTTCAACTGTGTGTACCATCTGAGTCTCCTCTGGTTAGGCCCCACAGATGCCCACAGAGAGAGACTCGAGCGATACGGGACACTCCAGCCTCTGTCCGTGTTCACCTGTGTGACTGACGACTACTGCCCGCTGTTGCGCCCCCTGGCGCGACAGCGAGACGGGATTCTACTTTCTGATGCCCAATCGTTCGATCACGGCACGATAACGTGCGTCACTGACGCCACGAAGATAGTCGAGCAAACGACGACGACGCCCGACCAAGAGGAGCAGGCCGCGCCGCGAGTGATGATCTTTCTTGTGGAGCTTGAAATGTTCCGTCAAATACGTGATCCGGTTGGTCAATACCGCGATCTGGACTTCCGGCGAGCCGGAATCCGTCTCATGCTGCCGATACTGCTTGATCAACTCAGTCTTTGCTTCTTTGAGTAATGCCATGGGTTCCTTCCTTCCTGTTCCTTTCCTTCATCCGCAACGGAGGATCATACGTCCTGATCGATCAACACCTTTTCAACCTTGAGCGCATCTCCCGAAGTCTCCGGACACTTCCCGATCGCCACCAGACGTCCGTCGATATCATGGATACGGATCGGCGCGTTTGGCACACGCGTCGCCATCTGCCGCCCCCTCCCAACGAAGGATCTTGGCCGCAGGCACCGGAGCCCCGTGTCGCACACGGTCGGCGGTCTGTTCATCCACCACCGCAATCGCAAATCGGTCCAACGCCAAATCCAGCGACAACAGATCGTTTCCCAACCGACCGAGGGCATGACGGGTAACCACCTCATCGACTGTCAACGCCTGATCGATCGTCAAGGGCCCCACCCGCCTTCGCTCCAACGCCGACATGTGGCCGCCGACACCTAAGGCTTCTCCTATGCCGGCACAGAGCGTCCGCACATAGGTCCCTTTGGAGCAGACGATGCGCAACGTCACATCCCGCCCCTGAATCGCCAGCACCTCAAGGGTATGGATGACGATGGTTCGCGCGTCCCGTGCAATCGTTTTGCCCGCGCGAGCAGACTTATAGAGGGGAACCCCTGCGACTTTCACCGCTGAATACATCGGAGGAACTTGCTCAATCGGCCCGCGGAATCGACCGACCGCCTCATGAATCGCCTCTGATGTCACCTGATCTGTCGCCTGGCTCGCCAGGACCGTTCCTGTTGCATCCTGCGTGTCAGTGGTTTCGCCGAGGCGAAGCACGGCACAATATTCTTTATCCCACTCAACAAGATATTCAGCAATGCGGGTTCCCCGCCCGATGAGCACGGGCAAGACTCCCGTTGCGGCAGGATCGAGGGTACCGGCATGACCGACCTTGACTCCGCCGAGAAGATGCCGCACCTTCGCTACGACATCGTGGGAGGTCCAGCCGGCTTCCTTGTTGATTGTCAGAACGCCGTCGACGACGGCACAGTTCTGTGCGAGATCCATCATCACGTCCCCGATGCTACGAACTCGTCTTCTCTTCGGACGACCCGCCCTCGGCCTCCGTCTTGACGTGGAGCTCGTCCAACAACTTCAACACGCGATCGCCTCTCGGCCCGCTGACATCCTTGGCAAAGACGATCTCCGGCAGATACCGGAGCGAGAGCCGACGACCCAGCTCACCGCGCACAAACCCGTTGGCTTGCTCCAGCCCGGCGAAGACGTTCCGCTCTTCTTCTTCCGTGCCCATGGTCGTCACAAACACGCGAGCGATCCGCAGGTCACTGGTCAGCTTGACGTCGGTCACGGTCACGGACTGCACGCGCGGATCCTTGATCTTCCGCATGAGGATATCGGCCACTTCCATGCGGATTTGATCGGCCACACGATCGGCCCGATGATATCCCGTCTTGGCCACTGTGCACTCCACCAGGGCGTACCGCCGTCACAATAGTTCCACTCGAGACTGGACGATTTCCACCGCCGGGACGCGCCGAATCAGGTTCAGCGCCTGGTCACACACTTGGTTGACGTATCGTCCTTCGTTCGCCACGCAGGCAAGTCCCAATACGGCCTTCTGCCACAATTCCTGTCCATCAACCTCGGCTACGGAGAGATTGAACTTCTCCCGCAATCGATCTTTGAGACTCAACAGCACCTGCCGCTTGTCCTTCAACGACTGACTTTCTGGGAGGAACAGCTCGACCGTACAAAGTCCGACGATGATACCCACAGGGCAGACTCACGCCTTAGAGCTTTGCGGCAATCTTGTCGACCGCATAGGCTTCGATGATGTCCCCGGCCTTGATATCGTTGAAATTCTCGACGCTGATCCCGCATTCATAGCCCTGCTGCACTTCACGGACGTCGTCCTTGAAGCGGCGCAACGACCCGAGCTTCCCTTCGTAGACCACTACGTTGTCGCGAAGCACACGAACTCCAACCGCCGCACGGGTGATCGTGCCGTCCACCACATAAGCCCCCGCAATGACGCCCGCTTTAGACACCGTGAAGACCTGTCGTACCTCGGCCCGACCCAATGTCCGTTCCTTGAGCGTCGGTTCGAGCAGTCCTTCCATCGCGGCCTTAATCTCGGCCATAGCATCGTAAATAATGGTGTACAGGCGGATGTCGACACCTTGCTGTTCGGCCAGGGCAGCAGCCTTCGGCTCCGGCCTGACATTGAACCCGATAACAATGGCATTCGACGCGGCAGCCAGCAACACGTCGGATTCCGTGATCCCGCCGACGCCGCTGTGAATGACGCGCAGTTTGACTGCGGCGGTCGCAAGTTTTTCGACGCCGGCCGTCAGCGCTTCAGCCGACCCCTGGACGTCAGACTTGATCACCAGTGCCAGCTCCTTGACAGACCCTTCCTTAATCTTGGCAAACAAGTCGTCGAGTGTGACCTTCGCTGACCCGGACAAATCAGCTGTTCGCTGCTTACGAGCTCGATCTTCTGCAATCTCTCGTGCGACCCGCTCGTCCTTGACGACCTGAAATACATCACCCGCAGACGGCACACCCGGGAGCCCAGCTACTTCGACCGGAATAGAAGGACCGGCCTCTTGCACCTTTGCTCCCGTATGCGTGATCAGCGCGCGAACTTTCCCGCTAAAAATCCCGACGACGAACACATCGCCGACGCGAAGCGTCCCGCTCTGAACCAGCACCGTCGCCACCGGGCCACGCCCTCGCTCCAGCCTGGCTTCCACCACAACACCCTTGGCCGGCCGATGCGGGTCGGCCTTGAGTTCCAACACTTCGGATTGCAGCAGGATCATCTCCAGCAAGGTATCCAGGCCGGTCTTCTCCTTGGCCGAGACCTCAACCATAATCGTGTCACCGCCCCAGGACTCGGAAATGAGCCCATGTTCAGACAGGGCGTTTTTGACACGATCGGAATTGGCGCCGGGCTTGTCGATCTTATTGATTGCCACAATAATCGGAACGGACGCGGCTTTGGCGTGATTAATCGCTTCGATCGTTTGCGGCATCACTCCATCGTCTGCTGCCACGACCAGGATCACGATATCGGTGATCTTGGCACCACGACCTCGCATGGCAGTGAAGGCTTCGTGACCCGGCGTGTCCAGAAACGTCACCTGTTTCCCGCGTACCGCAACCGTGTAGGCGCCGATATGCTGCGTAATCCCACCGGCCTCGCCTTCCGCCACTTTCGTTTGCCTGATGGCATCGAGCAGCGATGTCTTGCCGTGATCGACATGGCCCATGATCGTCACGACCGGTGGCCGCGGCTCGAGCTGGGCCTCTTCCTCCGTCTGCACGACGGACTCCAGCAACTCTTCTCCGGCCTTCTCCGTCGAGACATCGATCTTGACGCCGTTTTCCTCCGCAATGATCACGGCCGCGTCAACGTTCATCGTCTGATTGAATGTAAGCATCTGGCCCATGTCCATCAACTTGCGCATGATGTCGGCCGGGCGCTGCCCGATCAACTCGGCAAACTCCTTCACCGTCATGCCGGGCGTGAGCTTGAAGCCCTTCCTCCGTGGCTTGGTGACTTCCCCGGGCGTGGCGTGATGCACGTGCCTGCTGCGGTCGTCACGGCGCTGGTGCAGTGGAATGGCGCGAAGATCCTGCCAGCGAGCCGCATCCTCACGAAGCCGAAGTTCTTCTTCTTCCCGCGTCCTGCCTGGCTTACGAGCTTTCTTCGCTTTCTCTTTCAAGCCCTCGGCTTGAATCTCTTCAAGTGAGAGGGCCTTCTTTTTTCCTGTAATCAAATCGATGCTTGGCACGACGGGGGGCTTGACGGCGGTGATTGGAGGTGGAGCGATCGTGCTTCCTACAGGAGGCGTCACGGCCGGTGTAGCCGTCAGGTCAACGTGCGCGACGGCTGATTTCTCAGCTTGAGGATGCACCGAAGGCGGGCTAACTACTAACGTATCGACAGCCGCTCCGCCTGTACCGACTGCCTCAGCTGCGGGTAGGGACGCGAACTCTTCCGATGAAGCCTCATCGGTGCGCTTGCGCTTGATTAGAATGCGGCGCTTGTCGGACTTAGAGGACTCCTCTGCCACCGGAGCAGCGGTCTTGCTCCGCTCGCCCCGACCTGCATCAGCCTCCTTGCCCGTCGCTTTCGCGGGAGCCTTGACTTTCTGGCTGAGCTTCTCCAACGCCTTCTGCACCACGTCGTCATCCAACGCACTACTGTGCGATGCGACAGTGATACCCATCCGCTTCAATTCCGGAATGAGTTCACGGTTTTCCATCCCGAGCTGCTTAGCCAATTCGTAAACGCGCATGAGGATTTGACACCTGTTCTTCTTTACTCGGCATCCGACTCCGACTCTGCCCGAGCTTTTAATTCCTGTTCCCGGGCTTCTTCTTGCTGATGCAGCGCCTCGGTTTCCTCCGCCAGCGCCGCCTTGATATCTTTATCCCGCTCGGCCTTTTCCTTTTCGTATTCCGTCGCGCTGATAATGTCGATCTTCCAGCCGGTCAGACGGGCAGCCAAGCGCACATTCTGGCCATTCTTCCCGATCGCTAACGACAGCTGGGAATCCGCAACCACGACCAACGCCGACTTCTTCTCCTCATCGACGCCGACCTTTTCAATGCTTGCGGGGTTCAAGGCCTCCGCAATGAAGACGCGTGGGTCGGAGGTCCAGGTAATGATGTCGATTTTCTCTCCGCGCAGCTCGCGAACAACCGCTTGAACCCGCGAACCCTTAATCCCCACGCAGGCCCCGACCGGATCGACCGCTTTCTCGCGAGACGTCACGGCAATCTTCGTCCGATCACCAGGTTCCCGTACAATGGACTTGATTTCGACGATTTTCTCGAGCACTTCTGGCACTTCCAACTCAAAGAGTTTCGAGACAAACTGCGGGTGACTCCGCGTTAATATGACCTGGACATCCTTCGGCGTCCGGCGCACTTCCAAGAGCATGGCCTTCACCCGATCACCGCGGCGATAGGTTTCCCGTGGAATCTGCTCCTGAATCGGCAGTACCGCCTCGGTCTTACCAAGATCCACCAGGTAGTTCCGGCGCTCCATCCCGAGAATGATGCCGTTGACCAGATCTCCCTGCCTCGTAGAGTACTCTTTTTGAACCGCTTCCCATTCGGCCTCACGGACCTTCTGGAAGATCACTTGCTTGGCGGTTTGCGCGGCAATCCGTCCCAGGTCGCTCATCTCGATGACCGACCCTATCTCGTCGCCGACCTCTGCCTCGCTGTCGAACTGGCGGGCTTCCTGAAGAGAGACTTCGGTTTTTGGATTGGTGACCGCATCGACAATGGTCTTCTTCGACACGACGGAGATCTCACCGGTCTTGGAATCGATCTCGACCTGAATATTCTCAGCCTGCCCGAAACGCTTCTTGGCGGCCATTTGAAGGGCCGATTCGATCGCCCCGATCACTCGGCTCTTCTCGATGCCCTTTTGCCGACCAAGTTCGTCGATGACCGAAATCAATTCTCGATTCATAGCTCACTCTCCAACGACTGCCTCTGCAGCCACACTCCAAGCAAGCGGTATGTTTAATACCGCGGTGATCGACTCCGGTACGGCCTAAAAGGTGACGACACGACGCGCTTCAGCGATCGAGTCGAAATCAAGGATAACCGTCCGCTCAGGACGCGGATCGCTCACCACGACCGTGATTCCCTGTTCATTCACTTCCGTCAACAGCCCGACCACACGCCACTGTCCGTCGATCGGCTGCCTGAGCTTCACGCTCACTTGCTTCCCCACTGCACGGCGATAATCCTGAATCCGTTTGAAGGCCCGATCCAGCCCAGGCGAGGAGACTTCCAGCGTATAGGTATGGGGGAACGGATCAGCTACATCCAAGGCCGGACCGATCGCGAGATGTGCACGCCCACAATCGTCTACCGTGACGCCGCCCGACTTATCGATGTACACGCGAACGACTGACCGCGTACCTTGCCCCACACACACGACGTCGACCAATTCTAAGCCCAATGCCCAGAGGATGGGCGATACCACCTCGCTGATGCGATCGACGACCGGTCGGGACTCCTTCACCGACACCCCTAGCCCTGCTTCTTTGGATAGCTCTTTCAAGAGTTCAAACAAAAAAGTGGGCCTGAGCCCACTTCCAGTAGCGGAACCATAGCATGCCCCCTATACCAAAGCAAGGGGCTAGCCGACCCGACTCGTGAAGCCTGCGGCGAGTCGTTGAGTGATCGGTCCAGGCAGCCCATCCTTAATGACCTTTCCATCCACCCGGACGACGGCTAAGACCTCGACCGTGGTTCCCGTGAGAAAAACTTCGTCAGCGCCATACAGTTCCGCTTGCGAGATAAAGCGTTCCTGAATCGGCAGGCCCTCGTTCCGCGCCAGCTCCAACACGACGGCCCTCGTGACCCCGGACAAAATGCGCGGCCCTTCCGGGGCCGTCATCACCGTCCCTCCCCGGACCACCATCACGTTGCTGACGGCTCCTTCAGTGACCAATCCCTCTTTGACCAAAATGGCTTCGAAGACCTGGGCCTGTTTGGCCTGCTGGCGCGCGAGCACATTGGCCAAAAGATTCACGCTCTTGATATCGCAACGGCCCCATCGGATGTCTTCGGTCGTCATCGTTTCCACGCCAGCAGCTTGTACTGACCTGTCGAGCAAGTGGAACTCACGAACCGTCATGACGACCGTGGGCGCCAATTCAGCTGAGTAGGTGTGGTCACGGGGAGCGACACCCCGAGTAAGCTGAATGTAAATTTTGGCCTCAGGATAGGCAGCCCGTTTAATCCCTTCTAAGACATGGCGGGTCCATTCAATGCGGGAATGGGGTTGCGCCAGATCAAGCGCTGTGGCGCTACGCTCGAGTCGAGCCAGATGGGCATCGAGTGCGAACGGATGCCCCCTGTATGTGCGGATCACTTCGTAGACGCCATCGCCGAACTGAAAACCTCGATCTTCGATCGATACCTTTGCCTCGGCCAGCGGCACAAACGTTCCATTGACGAAGGCCACATCCGGCACGATTACGCACTCCTCCGAGACGAGGAATCAGAAGCCGTCACGTCAAAGACACGCCGATCTTCGGCGGTGAATTTCCACCCCATGCGTTTTTCAAACAGCACCCGATGGGTTCCCGGCCTGACCGCTTTAAACTCGAAAGTCCGCTGCCCATTGTCGACCGCATTGTTCCCGGCAATGCGAAGGTAGTCGTCGGCTAGCAACGCGAGCCCCGTAGGATCATAAGTCGGAACCCAGAGCTCCCCTCGCGTTCGGTCTTCCCAGAGATGTATCTGGATGGGATCCTCAAGGGTCGCCTCAATAGCCTTGGCCCCATCCGAGTGCGTAGCGCCGTCATGGTCGTGGATGGATGTCGTACTCATCGTCAATTACGCGGCAACCCGCTCCTTAATTATTCGCCTGATCATGCTATGGTTTTCGCCGAGGCCCGACAAAAATCTCCGCTCCTTCCACCCGCACGTCATAACTTCCCACACAGTATCCACCCCCGTCCGTCCCTTGCCCGTTTCGAATGTCGAATGCCAGATCGTGCCACGGACAGGCCACGACAAAACCCTTCACCCGCCCTTCACACAAAGGACCGCCTTCATGGGGACAAAGATTATGGATGGCAAAATACGTCCCGTCGATGTTGAAGAGTGCAATCTCTCGATTGTTCACCATAACGGCTTTTGATTGCCCGGGCGGTAGCTCCTCGACGCGGGCGACGGATTGAAACCCCTCTAGCATGCTGCACCAACACCTCTCTCCATACTTTCCACCAAGCCGCTCGCATTACATCCGAAGCGTGTATTTTAACTCCAGCCCTATGGTGATCCCTTCCCGCTTGATGAAGCCCGCTTCTGTTTGAATCGCGTAGCGGACCGCGTCGGGAGAGGAACTATACTTGGGGCAATCATCTTCCCGGCAGGGAGCAACATTTTCCTTGAGCCCCACAATATGATGGCTTTCATCAATCCACATCATGTCCACCGGAAACCGATACTCCTTCGTCCAGATATGGTTCTGGCCGGTCGACTCGAAGATATAAAGCATTCCACTATTCGCTGGCAACGTCTCGCGAAAGGCGAGACCGAAAAGCAGCTTCTCCGGCGTATCCGCCACTTCAGTCTCGAGCTCACGTCCGCTCGGAAAGGAGACGATGATGATGGTCTCGTCTTTTCGATCGATGAGAAAGAACGAGGCGCTCATCAAGAAAATTGCCATGAGGACGAGCGTGATGATGCGCTTCTTCTTCAGTTCCCGATCGCTAACCGGTGGGGTGGCCATAGACATTCCATCTCACGACTCGTGATGATTCCCTGGGCCCAAAGGCCCATTAATACAGGGAATCTAGGCCTTCTGAGCAAGCGCCGTTCTGTTGACTTGGAAAAGAGCAGCAGACTAGAATGGCCTTCACGTCGCGGCACGCATAATGGTCGTGACGGGGCGGATTTGTCAACCGTGTGTGTCTCTTCTATTGTAGTGAGAAGGAGGCGAGGGTCATGGCGCTGCTGATTACCGATGAATGTATTTCCTGTGGGGCCTGCTTGCCCGAATGTCCGAACGAGGCGATCTTTGAAACTCGCAGCGACGCGGAAACGAAGGGCAATCATGTAGGCGATGGCCAGGGAGTCGGCGATAGTATTTATGTGATTACGCACGACCGCTGTACCGAGTGCGTCGGACACTTCGACGAACCGCAGTGCGCCGCGGTCTGCCCGGTCGATAATTGCTGCATTGCTGACCCTGTTTATCCCGAAACGACGGAAGTTCTGCTTGAAAAGGCGAGGACGCTTAATCCGGATAAGGCGATCGATGCGGCGAAAGTCTGGAGCGGCGTGCGCAACTAATCATCTCATCGCTCTTAGTCCAACAATGAAGGCCCTGCTTTTCTCGTGAGAAGCAGGGCCTTCCTGTTTCTACTGTCATGTCCACAACCGGCCCTTTCATAGATTTCCTCCCCCCCCAAGAGTAGAATTAACTGAAATGTTGAGTGACCATCCGGCTCCCTCTTTTCTCGATGGAGCCGCCCGTGTTTTCTCGCCCTTCCATGGAGGTGAAACATGCGGCATCAGTGGGTCATCATTGGCGCGCTCTGCGGAATCCTCACAATACCTACGCTAGCGCAGGCCAATACCGGCGACGTGGGGACCATCATCGAAACATTTGTGGCTCGACAGTTCCCCGATGCAGCCGGCCACTATTGGGTGATCAATGAGACCCGGTGGGACGGGGATGAAATGATCGTGGACGTACACACCATCGTGAACGAACGGCGCGAGACGGAGCCGACACTTAGCCATTTCTTGCTGCTGATCGTGGCAGGAGAACTCAGAGGGGTTCAGAGATATTCCGCTTGAGCCAGGGGCTGACTGCCGAGCCGAAGAAGAGGCATAAAGGCAGATTTTCCGAGCAATCCATCGTCCATGCATAAAAACCACCGCCCTCTCCGCGGATGTCGCAGAGGGGGCGATGGTCACACACATCGTGCGATCAAGACCTATTACTTGATCATGAGAATCTTGCCGCCGACGATGCCCCGGATGCAGGTGACAGCGATAGATCAGCGTATTTCCCTGCGTGGCATAGAACATGTCACTGGTCGGGATCCCGATATATTTGGTTTCGCCCAGGCTTCAACACCAACTTCGGCTTTCATCACGGTCGGAGCCGCGCCAATTCGTCGCATCGGTCATCTGAGAATCCATGGTCAGCAGTGGAATTGTTCGTCACCTTGAGCAGGACGGGACGACCAGGCCGAACTTTGAAATCGATGATCGTGACTGGTGGATACCAGCACCTTTAAGATTCCAATCTTCGATCGCGAACAGCTGGGCATCGACATCCAATTCCTTGAACGACTGGCCTACAACGGACCCAGTCTCCAAATCCCCGATTTCGACTCCGCCTGCCTGGAGCGCAAATGCTGCAGATGCCCCAGCCACGACCATCACGAGGCCGAAGAAGACCCCTAACATCGTCTTGCCCATGACCTACCTCCTTAAGAAAGAAGAAGAGATGTGATTAGGTTGGTGAATAACTACCGCCAAGCGCTGGTAGCCTTGACCTTGCTGACAACTACTTCTCTGCCTGTGCCAATCCCGCCGTAACAGCATGTATTCTCTTCGAGAGGCAACCTTATAGCACAGCGACGAAAACGGAAGCAAGAATGTTAATCTAGCCCTTTCCTGAAGTGCACCTTCCATGAAGACGCTCGCATCAACAGGCTAGTCACAATTATTTCAATAACTTAGTGCGCAGCCCCCGTCTCAGGCGGCACCTCTTGCACCGTGGACCCGATCAAGAGATCGTACGGCGCGTAGTTGTCAGTTAACACGACACCTGCCTCCCAGGGTTGCGTGCGATGGGCACCCAGCAAGGCAATGGCCTCGAATGGAAGACGCTGTTGCTCAACCAATCTGTTCACATTGGCCACAATGGTGGAGAGCGTGTGCTGTTCGAGCGGCGCACCGGCAAAAAAAATCAGATTCTCCGATCGCGTCTGAGCAGACTTCCATGGCCCCTTGACCGCAAAGGACTCGACGTTGGGAAAAGACCGTCTCATCGTCTGCACGACCGCATTGGCCCGCAACAGATCTCCTCCCTCGCCAGACGAGGCCAAATTCACTGCCAGGATTCCGTTCGGTGCCAGATGGGCACGCAACTCTGCAAAGAACTCCACGGTGGTCAGGTGAAACGGAATCATGTGTCGGGCAAACGCATCAACCCAAATGAAGTCATAGGTCCGCTCCGTGGAATTCAGAAAGACCCGGGCGTCCCGGACGTGCACGTGATGCTGGGGAGGAGGCTGATAGGAGAAATACTCTTCGGCCATGCGGACGACCACGGGATCGAACTCGACCACATCCAAGCTCGAGTTCAGGCCATCGATGGGCGAGCCACTTCGCCAAGCGATCCGCCTCCGTGACCAAGAATCAGGCCTCGTTTCGGCTCTTGCACCAAGGCCAGCGACGCGACCATCAATTGGCTATAGGGGAGAAACAGCGTGACTGGATCCGCCTTCCACATGACCGCATGGAACGTCCGATCCAACACGAGGTAGCGGAAGAGGTCGTCATCGCGAATTCGGACTTGTTGATAGGGGCTGTCTTCCTGATAGACCGGCGCCTTTAACTTCTGAATCGGAGACAACGCACCGGCCCCCAGACCTCCGACGCAGAGGATGAGGATTCCAATCACCAAAGGCCGTGCGGTCGTCCCGCTGATCAACCAACACAGGCCAAGCCCCACTTGAATGGCGCCGAGCCACGCAACAAGCGCCTGACTGCCGATCCAGGACAGAAAGAAAAATGCCGTCCCCCAGGTTCCCGCCAAGCTCCCCATCGTCGAGAGTGCGATCATCCGACCGGTATGCCGCCCGAAATACTCAAGGTCTGACACGGCCAATCGCAACATGGCCGGCAGCACGCCGCTCAAGCCAAAGGCCGGCGGCCCCAGGAGAAGCGCCGCGGCGACACAGGGGCCCCACCGAGGATCCTCGATCGCCGCCGCCACCATAAAGAGCACCGGCTGGCCAAGCCACGCGATAAGAAACGTCCAGGCTCCGGAGAACAAGCAGCAGACCTGCCAGCACCTGTGCGCCGGGGTAACGGTCGGAGACCCAGCCGCCAAACGCATACCCGCCACTCATGGCGGCAAGAATCACTCCGATCAATGCGCCCCAGACAAACAGTGAGTTTCCGAAGACGGGAGCCAAGAGCCGGCTTCCCAAAATTTCGAGCGCCATGACCACCGCACCGGTCGCCAGCGCCGTCATCAGAAGAAACCATCGAGGGGTATGAGTCGGCCGGTTCACAAACCTCATGCAGAAGCATCACACATGGTACGCAATCGATCCGGCGCTGCCCCACGCTCCCACGGAATCACAGACCGCCCCAGTTTTTGAAGTAGCGTAAGAGATCGCGGACGGAGATGATCCCGATGATCTCCCCGTCGTCGGAGACCGCCAGATGCCGAATCCCATGTTCCGCCATTTTGTCGCTCGCCTCATGGGCCGAACTCGCACTATCGATCGACAACAGTGGGCTGCTCATGACGGCACGGACCAACGTCTCTTGTGCCGGACGCGATTCAGCCATCCCCTTGCGAACCAAGTCCGATTCGCTGACTAGACCACTGTAGCGGCCACCCTCGCGCACCAGCAATGCGCCGACCTTCGCGTCACGCATCAGCCGGGCCGCCTCGAACAGCGTCGCGTCCGGACTGATCGTGCACAAGGTCCGGCACATCATCACGGCGAGAGGTCTCTGAAGAGGTCCACTCTGTATTGCCATACGACAAAATCCGTCCGTTGGAGGGAGCAAATAGTACTCAGCCCTCATGCACCTGTCAACGAGCGGGGCTCCTCCCGATGAACACTACTTTTCATAACTTCGTTGCTCGCCCCCAGTACCGTTGCTATACTCGGCCCAGATCGTTCTTGGCTACAGGAGGAGAGAGACCCATGCATATCAGTGTGATTGGAACCGGCTATGTCGGGTTGGTAACAGGAGCCTGTTTTTCGGAGTTCGGTGTCAGCGTGACCTGCATGGATACCGACGCCAAACGAATCGCCAGGCTTGAGAAGGGCGACGTGCCCTTCTATGAGCCGGGGATCACGGAGCTCGTCGCCAAAGGAATTCGCGAGAACCGGATCAGCTTTACCACCGACGTCGCCAAAGCCGTCGACAAGGCCCTCGTCATCTTCATTGCGGTCGGAACCCCGCCGCGACCGGACGGATCAGCTGATCTCTCTTACGTAGAAGAAGTCGGCCGCGGCATCGCCAGAACCATGACCGGGTACAAAGTCATCGTCACCAAGTCGACCGTCCCGGTGGGAACCGGGGAGAAGCTGCGTGAGGTGATCAACGCCAATCAAGCAGGCAAGTTCCGGTTCGACATTGTCTCCAACCCGGAGTTTCTACGTGAAGGGTCCGCCATCGAAGATTTTATGCGACCGAACCGGGTCGTCATCGGCGCAGACAGCGAGCAGGCGATTGCGATCATGAAGGATCTCTATCGTCCGCTGTACCTCATCGAAACTCCGTTCGTCGTGACTGACATCCCGACTGCCGAGATGATCAAGTACGCCTCCAACGCCTTCCTTGCCACCAAAATTTCGTTCATCAATGAAATTGCGACAGTCTGTGAACGGGTCGGCGCCGACGTGCAGATGGTGGCGAAAGGGATGGGGCTCGACAACCGGATCGGATCGAAGTTTCTCCACGCAGGACCGGGGTTCGGTGGATCGTGCTTCCCGAAGGATCTGGCCGCTCTCGTACAGACGGGTGAACGAGTCGGCTATCCCATGCAGATCGCCGGCGCCGCCGCCCTCGTCAACGAACAGCAACGCGGCAGGATGGTTGAAAAGATCAAGGATTCGGTCGGGGAACTCAAGGGAAAGACGTTCGCGATGTTAGGGTTGTCCTTCAAGCCCAATACGAACGACCTACGGGATGCGCCGGCCCTGGCCATCGCACAGGAACTCATGAAACAGGGCGCCACGGTTCGCACCTACGATCCCGCCGCGCTGGAAGAGGCCTGTCGTATGATCCCCGGCCTCATCCCCTGCAAGGATGCCTATGAAACTGCACAGGGAGCAGACGCGTTGATCCTCATGACCGAATGGAACGAGTTCAGGAACCTCGACTTCGATAAACTGAAAACCGCATTGCGCCAGCCCATCTTCTTCGACTTGCGCAATGTCTATGAGCCAGACCGGGTCGCAGCTTTTGGTTTCCGTCACATTTCGGTTGGGAGGCCCAGTAAGGCTCCCTCCCAAGCCAAGTAACAGCGGTCTTATGTGAGCCGCGGCGCTTCGGCCTTGGCCTCATCTTTGACTTTCGGTTTGTAGCCCATCCGGTCCAACACCTTCATCACCCGCGTCTTCAGTCGGTCGTCGGCCTCGGCAAGCGCCGTGGCCAACGGCTCGACGGCGGGCTTTCCGATTTTACGGATGATTTCCGTCACGGATTGCCTGAGCTCATCTTCCTCCGAAACCAGCAAGGGCACGAGCGACGACACCGCTGGGCCGCCGATCTTGATCAAGGAATCATAGGCGCGCTGCCGGACATCGCCGACTTCGTCCGCCAACGCATCGACCAACGGCCGCACGGCGCGAACTTCTTTCAGCTCACCCAGCACTTCAGCCGCATACTTTCGATTGAGCCAGTGGCTGTCCTTGAGATCCATGAGCATCGCGTCAGCTCGCGCCGCATTGGGATCCTTCGCACGAATCCGAAAGCTCTTGGCGATCCTCCGCCCGCCTTCTTCGACGACGCGAATCGTAGCACCGTCCCCCACCTTGAGCTGCTTCAGCTCTTCAAGCGCCTCGTCATCGACGTCCAGCACGACCGTCTTACCGTCGTAGGCCAACAGTTCGACTTCAAGTTGTTTCGCCTCAGGGTTCACCGCGACGACTCGTTCCGTGACGAGATTGAATCCGTCCTTCTTCGCGCCGCCCTTCGGACCGATCTGAATAAGCTTTGGAGGAGCTTCATCCGCCATGATGTGTATCCTTTACGTCGAAATAAAGATTACGGCTTCGCTTTCCATCCGAGACTCGCCAACACACCTTCTACCGTTTCCTGCACCATCGTATTCTCATCTTCGAGCAGCGGAAGCAAGGGGTCGATGGCCTGCTTCGCCCCGAGCCGCGCGAGCGACTCCGCCGCATTCCGCCGCACAAGCCAGTCTTCATCCTTGAGCGATTCGATCAAGGGGCCGACTCCGCGGGCATCGCCGATCTTGCCCAAGGCTTCGGCCGCATGGCGCCGCACCATCCAATTATTGCCCAGAAGCCCGTCGATCAAGGCATCCACGGCCCGCGCATCGCCGATCTTTTTCAGCACACGCGCCACGTCCTCACGCACCGTATTATCGGTCAGCGCCTCGATCAACCCAGGCACCGCGCGCGCATCGCCGACACGCTCAAGCGCCCACACGGCGGCGGTTCGCACCGCACCATCTTTGTCCTTGAGCGCCTTCACGAGAGGGTCGACGCCCCGCGGGTCCTTCAGCTTGCCCAATCCCGACGCAGCCTGCTCGCGAATCGCCCATTCATCGTCCTCCAACGCCTCGATCAACGGATCGACGACGGACGGACCGATCCGCACGATGGCGCTGGTCGCCGCCTCCCGAATCAGGACATCTTCGTCCGCCATGAGCCCGATCAGCGGCCCCACTGCGTCCTCACCCACCTGACTCAAACTGGCAATCGCATGATTGCGGAGCGCTTCATTGTCGTCCCGAAGGGCTCCGATCAGTTGTTCGATCCGTTCAGCCTGCACATCGTCACTCATCGTCGTCCTGCCCTCCCTGACTCTCGATAGGGGTCCCCTGGAGCGCTTCCAGTTTGTCGGCGATCAACCCGGCATTGTAGGCGACCAAGCCGTCTCGGTCCGTCCTCAACCGATCGAACAGCTCCTTATGCGGCCGCAACACATCCACATCTTTCACTTTGGCCAAGGCTTCCATGGCATAGACCCGCAGGGGGCGAATGGGAATGGCCTCGATATAGAGTTGGGCAGGCCTGGCATCGCCGATCAAACCCAATGATTTCATCGCCAGTTCCTTGACACCCGTATCTTTATCGACCCGCAACCGCTCCATCAAAGGCTCGACCGCGCGAACATCGCCGATCTTTCCCAGCAAGTCGGCGGCTGCTTCGCGCACTACCCAATCGTCATCTTCCAGATACTCGATCAAAATCTCCACGCTCGGACGCCCGATGGCCAGAAGATTGATCACGGTGCTCATGCGAGCCTCTTCCCGTTCGCTCAACTCCTCAATCGCGCGAAGCTCGTCAAACACCTCGTTGATGCGCTCACGAATGGCGCTCAACTTCTTGAGCGTCCGCACGGCAATGTCGCGAACGGCCGGCTGCCCCATGGCATTGATGAACGCGTCCGCCGAACGGGGATCGAGCAGATGCTCCAGCATCGTCGCAGCCATCACCTGCGCCTCTGGGTCCTGATGGGTTAACATCTCGCTCAGTGGTGCGATCGCATTCGGGATGACCCCCAACAACTGCGAGGCCACCAGGCGAATCCCCTCATCCTTCGAAGCATAGAGCAGCGAGGTCAGCGCCGCTGCGGTCGTCTCGTCAAGCACCCCCGCCATGTGTTCTAAGGCTGACGCGCCAGCCTTGCGGACAGCCTCATCCTCATCGCGGAGTAAGCCGACCAAGGGCACGCCGGCCTGGGGATCGTTCACACGAGCCAGCATGGCAGCTGCCTCGGCTTTCAACGCCGGCGAGCCGGTCTCCAACACCTGCACCAATGTCTGGACTGCGCGCGGTCCGCCAGACAGACAGGCTGCTGTCGCTCGCATCCGTCGCCAGTCCTCTTCATGGACCAGCTCAGAGACCAGCGTTTCAATACTTTCCTTTGCCATAGAAACAGTTCCGTCACTCGAACAACCTGCGTCTAGCAGACTGCGGGAGTATTCTCTTCTTTGCTACAGGTGCGGACCATCAAAAATCTCGCGTGCCGACATAGTTCTTCTGCAGCCTGCTAGATACGACCAGCCCGCCAACCCACCTTGGCCAGCGTGTCTTTGACATGGTAACGGATGTTGTCATCCGACTCGCGTGCCAGCAGGGCCAGCAACGGCGCAATCACGGCGCCCCCGAATCGAGTCAGCGCGTCGGCTGCTTCCGCCCGCGTCACCGTATAGCGGAGCGCCTTCATAAGCGACGGGATGGCCGCCTCGTCTCGGATCGCGCCCAAGGCCCGAACTGCCTCGCCCAATGTCAGTATTTCTTCATCCCAATGATCGCCGCAGCCGTCGATCGGTCGCGAGGCCTCCGGTCGGTCCACTCCCTCGAGGACAGTGATCAGCACCGGCACAGCGCAACGATCGCCAATCCGACCTAGCGCTTCAACCGCCAGCGGCCGCAGCCCCGGCTCTTTCATCGCCGTCACGAGGAACTCCACAGCGCGGGCATCCCCGATCTGACCAAGCGCGCGGACTGCGTCCTCGCGAACCGCCCTGTCCCGATCGTTGAAGAGCACCGACAACAGCGGGTCCACAGCTTCCGGCGACCGCGTTTTCCCCAAGGCCTCTACCGCATGCAGCCGCACCAGCCATTCAGCATGGGTCAGAGCGGCGAGCAGCGACGATAGCGCCGCTTCTCCGATGGCCGCGAGGGCTGTCGATGTCTCCTCGCGTACGGCCTTTACCGAATCTTGTAGGAGCGGCACCAGCGGTGCCACCGCTCCAGGGTCTTTAATCCGACCTAACGCCTTGGCCGCATGCATCCGCACGATCCAGTCGGGACTCTTGAGCGCTGCCATCAGCGGGGTGAGGACTCGCTCATCGGCAATGGTGGCCAATACCGACGAGGCCAACTCCTGAACCGTGAGCACCGGATCGGAGAGGCAGGCACCCAGCGTCGTCACAGCCGGCTCTCCGATGGCCAAGAGGGCACCAATCGCCGCATCGCGAACCGCGCGATCGCCGTCACGAAGCACAGAGACCAACGGCGCCACAGCCCTCGGATCCCGAAGCGTGCCAAGCATAGTGGCGGCCTCTTCGCGAATCGCCCAATCCTCGTCCTTGAGAGCAGCGATCTGTTCGGCTACCGCGTCTGCCATGTTTTTCCGCAGCCTGCTAGCCCCGTTGGGCAAAATCCCCTGAAGGGCCAAATCGGCCTGTGTCGCCAAGGGGCATGTCCACCCGGGCATTGTCGACCACGCTCGAGTTGACGATGATGTCTTCCGGCGCCGGCATCCAGCCCAATTTTTCAAGTGTCTCAAGCGTCAATTGCCGCAAGGCATCTTTCGCCGTGAGTCGGACCGACGCGTAGGAAAGCACCCGCTCCCCTTCTGCGATGACTTCGGACGCTTTCGGATCATACAGAAAGGCAATCAACGGCTCGATCGCCGTATCACCGATGGTGGCCAGGGCGGCACTGGCCTTTTCGCGCAAGACGCCGTCCTTCAACAGCATGATCAAGTCGGGAATGACGCGCGGATCACGGAACTGGCCGAGCGCCGTCGCCGCCGCTTCCTTGATGAAGGCGTCTTCGCTGACGATACAGCCCGGGGTCGGGGTCCCATCCTGTCGGATGCCCTTCCCCTTCAACGCATCCAGCACCGGAGGCAAGGCGCGAGGATCGCCGATCATGCCGAGCGACGCAATGGCATGCCGCTTCACCACGCCATCCTTCATCGCCTCGATCAAGGCATCGATGGCCCGTGGATCGCCGATCTGGCCCAGGGCGATCGTGGCATCTTCGCGGACGGCCCGATCCGGATCTTTCAGAGCGGCAATCAGGACGTCGACGACTTTGGAATCCCGCACCCAGGTTCGGCCGATTTGATAGTCGGTGGTCATCCCACCGAGTGCACGGGCGGCGTGGCATCGGACCACAAAATCTTTATCCTTGAGACACTCCATCAGTGGATCGACGGAAGGCTGGCCGATAGAGATGAGTGCAGTCCCGGCTGTTTCTCGCACCGTTTTCGAAGGATCACGGAAGAGTTTGATCAGGACTGGGATCGCCCTCGGATCGCCGATCTTGCCCAGGGCCTCTGCCGCCGCACTCTTCACGGCGCCATCGCGATCTCGACAGACGAGCATGAGGGCCTCGACGGCCTTCCGATCCTTTATTTCTCCACAGGTTTTTGCGGCATGTTCACGGACACGCCACCGCTCATCCTTCAATGCGGTGATCAGGCGATCAACGACTGCGGCTCCCATCGAGCCCATGGCCGCCACGGCATCGTTTCGCACATCCATGATGGAATCGTTAAACAGGACGATGAGCGCTTCGACCGCTTTGGCCCCGCCGATCCTGGCCACGCCCCAACCAGCATGGGCCCGCACAGTCCAATATTCGTCTCCACAGGCACCGACCAGCGCGTCCAACGTGGTGGGATCGGCAAGTTCGGCGAGTGCCTTGGACGCCTCCTCGCGGGTCGCGTCGTCGACATCCTCGAGTGCTTCTAACAGATCATCAAGCGCCTGGGCCATTGGTACCGCTCCTCTACTGATAGTAGTTATCGCGCTGGCCGCCGTGCGGATAGGTCCGGCTGCAGCGGATGGTTAAGGTCTGGGTCCCTCGTCCCTCCACACATTGGTCGAGCGACGTGGGCATACTCCAACTTCCCATCCAAGTTCACCGTGAACGGAAAATCAAACGTAAAACTCCCAAATTTATATTTGCCCGGTTTCAGTTTAAGGGCACGGGACTCGGTCGTCTTGTAGGCATCCATGGACTCGGGGTCCGAGGCATAGATGGACGGGGTGACGCCGGGCACATGCCACCAGGACTGAGGATTAATGGTGGTGGCGTCGATGGTGATCGCATGTTCCTGGGTATAAGCAGCCGGCGGACCGGCCGCGGCCGCCGAGATGACCGTCGCGGAGCCCAGCAACCCTCCGACCAGACAACGGATCATGTACCGTTTAACCCTCTGCATCATGTGACTTATTCCAAGGATCCCCGTGGGGCCGCGACAAAGGCAGCTTGAAAGATTTCTTCCACGGCACGACTCTCCCATTCGGTATGGGTCTGTAATCCCAACGTCCGCATCACCGTCGCGCCTGTATCTAAAATGGAGACCGGCTGGTGAATCGCGTAACCATGTTTAATCCCCACCCCCGAGGCGATCCACGGAACCATCGGAATGGCCGCGTCAGCCTGTTCCTGGCCCGCATCTCTGCCTTCGGCACTGAGCGACGTCACGAACAGGGTCGTCCCCTTGGTCAGCCCCTGCTCTTTATAGATATCTAATATGGAATTGATGGCCTTATCCACTGTGCGAAGGGCCTCACGGTACTCCTTCGAACTCCAACCTTTGGACGCGCCCACTCGACCAGCCTCAGGAAGATGCACGACCAGGAAATGCGGCAGCGAAAGAATGGCATGCCCGTAGCCATGGCCGCTGGTCGCTTTCTTGAAGTATTGACGGATGTAGGACACGATCCGATCCGTGCTGCACTCAGGCTTCAGAGGCCCGCACATCTGGTAATCCGTGTAGGGCTCCGGTCTCGCCAACTGATAGAGCGACTCGTCCATGAGGAAAATCGCGCTGTCGCGCCCCCCGCTCAAATCGAGATAGTCGAACACGCTCGGGGCGCGTGGATAGCCGCGGCTGAATTCAAAGGTGTTCCAGGTAATGCCGTGTTTTTCGACCGGCATCCCCGTAATCAATGACGCCATCGTCGGCAGCCGTAACGCGGGCTTGACCGCCGTGGCAGACCAGGTGACAGACCCTTCCTTGATCAACCGGCTGAGGGTCGGCATCGTGCCGCCCTTCAGGGAGTCCTGGCCGAACCCTTCGAGGACAAAGAGAATCACGTGTTCGGTCGGAGCCGTTAAGGCAGGAGCTTCCGGCGTCGCCGATGTAGCAGCAACCGCCGCCCTGCTCTGGAGAAGTAAACAGAGAAAGAAAAATGATGCGGCCAGTATCCGAAACGACCATCCGCGATTGAGGCTGAGTGACATGTTCACAGATCAGTCCTTTCTATTCCAGGGAACTTCTAAGCTATCATGGCGTTTTCGGCCAAGGCAAGGGAGGCAAGGCCTCACCCGCATGATTCATCAGGGTTCATGCGGCTGGGAAAGCTCCTGGCACAACGGTCGATGTCGGTGATATGCTTTATCTTAGACTCGTGGCGGTCAACGAATCGGCCCCTGGCGCGTCTGTCCTATCCAGAAGGTGAGGGCGATGCCACAGACCTTTACTCCGCATACTGCCACTCGCGGGGCGTTCCCTCGCATCACACCGTCGGGCCTGAGCCTTCTTGCACTGTTCGTTATCCTGTCAGTCTGGCCGTCAGTGACTCTGGCAGAGGTCCGAATCGTGACCGCCCAGGGGGAACACCGGATGGGAGACCGTGACACCAGGGAAGACGCCATCCGCCTGGCCACAGAAGCAGCCAAACGAAATGCCCTGGAACAGGTCGCGACCTATCTCGAAAGCGTCACGATCGTGGACGGTCTGGATGTGACGAAAGACGAGATTCGAACCTATACCGCTGGTTTGGTCCTTGTCCTGGTACAAGACACCAACACAACGCTTGATGGCGACACCATCGTTGTCAGAACGGATCTTGTAGCCCAGATCGATACGGAAGAAGTGGGCCAAGCCATCGCGGCCTTGCGGGAGAATGAGGACGCCCGGCATCAACTCGTCGCGCTGCATCAGGAAAATGATCAACTACAGCAGGACCTCGACGCGGCGAATCAAGCACTGGCAAACGCCTCGACCGTAGAGCAGGCGCTGCAGGCATCCCAGCAACGCCAAGACATCTTGAATCGGGTGCAATCCAACGCCATGGTCTCGCAGGCCTGGACGGACTGGGTGCTCGTTTCGCCGGCTGTCTATCCCTCTCCCTGGGTGGGGCTGGCCCAGACCCAGGCGCTCCTGAACGTCGCACGCGGCTTATATCCCGCAAGCCCGCATGTCCTAGTAGCGCAACAAGTGATTACCACGAGACAGCCGCCGGCACCGCCACAACCACCCGTTCCCCCTGCGTCGGGAACGAGGCAGCCGACCACCATGCCGAGCCATGAGATTGTGCCCCACCAACCTGGATCGCGACCGGTTCCGTTGACGCTGAACGAGATCTCCCATACCACCCCGACAGCTCCGCCGCAGATCGGCAATCAACCACCGGCAGGCCAATCGACACCCCAGACGGGCTCACGGACCTTGACGGACATCCACCAGTTGAATCCGCTGCTGCCGCCATCCAACGGTGCACCGCCGGATTCACGATCAGCGCGTGCGCTCCAGCAATTTATGCAGCAGCAGTCACAAACCGGACAGCCTCCGATAACCAGACGGCTTCCTCCGACCATCAACCAGATCCATCCGCCAACCCCACACCAGGTCCCACGAGTCCCCTATCAGATTGCGCCGCGCACACAGGGAGGCGGAGGGTACAGCGGTGGAGGGGGCGGCAGAGGGAGGGGGAGGTAGCTCGTGAACGACAGAACGGTCTTCGTGCCCATTTCTTGCGGCCTGGTTGCCCTAGCATGCTTGTGGCCGGCGGGCATCGCATTGGCTGAGTCAGGCGCTGGCTCGCCTCCGGTCAGCCAACATGCCGAGCAGTCATTCCAACAGCTGCAACAGGCCGAACGAGGCGGCAAGACGAACGAACAAGCGGGCGCCAGGACCACCGTCGCCGAAAACGGTGGCCACTACCCCACGGAACAGTACCTCATCGGAAAAGGCCAGGGGGATCTGAGTAAAGGCAAGATGGTCTGCCAGCGGGTGTCGGAACTCTCGGCCCGGACTGATATCGCGAAACAAATCCGTGTGATGGTCAAGGAACACATGGTCGACCGAGTTCGCGAGCGGACTGGACGAGAGGCGGAACAGGACATCGAACTCACCAGGGAAGAAATCGTCCAGGAATATCTCCAAGACGTAAAGATCGTGGATCGCCAGATCGACGAGAACGGCAAGACGTGCAGCGCGACCGCCGTCATGCCCAAGAGCCAGATCCAGCCCAAACCAGCACCCGACCGCCTCGAACCAACCCCGGCAGTCATTCGATAAGCCATTCCCCTTGTGATCTTCCGTTGCAGTCCATCACCAACATCGGGTATGTAACTCCCCATGCCGATCGAAAACAGTTTTCAGCACGACGAGATGTCCCGGAAAAATCCTGGCGAGCGACTCACCGTTCGTGAGGTCACCCCGACTGGTCTATCAGAGTCGTCCTCCGGGCAGGACGCGATGGCGGCCCTCGGTAAGCGCCTCTCGCAGGCTGGGGTTCGCGTGATCGTCTTGCTGCACGGCTCCATCATGGGCACAGACGTTTTTGGGGTACAGCGGTTAGATGACCTCGGCGGGCTCAAGCGTGGCTACTCGCGCGGCGTGGCGGGCCTCGATGCCTTATTGGCTCTGATGCGCGAAAGCAGTAATGGCATTTCACCGCTGCCGGGCGGGGTGAAACCGCCGCTCGTGAACGATGACGCCACCAAGAGACTACTCGATGAGCAGATCGGAGATGCCGGCAATTTCACGAACGCCTACGTGGAGCTGATGAGACAGTCGCTCAACCGAGGCCTCGATCGTCCGATCCATTGCGTCCGGGAACTCTGGTCCTGTGAACACCATCACTTGGGCCGTGCCATGGCGGCCGTCTCGCTGCTCGGACGGCTTCGCGACTGGAGCGAGGCCCACAAGCTGGGCCAAGGAGATCGGATCCTCGTGCAGGCACATGGGCAGGCCGCGCTAGCCCTCGCCCTCGTCTCGAACCTCTTATGTGTGACCTCGACCAGTAGCCGGACGCGACTGCTCGACCAGTTGTTGGCTTTTGCCTCGCAGGTCAATCAACCAGACATCACCTCGACGATCCAACGGGTCGCTCCATCGCTGTCGAATGGCACCCTCCTCAACGGAGCGACGCTGGACGTCGTCACGTTTGGCATGCCGGTTCGCTACGGGTGGGATCCGTCCGGATTGGGCAAACTGCTGCACATCGTCAACCATCGAAATCTTCGGACCGATGGAAAGACCTGGCTCTCGAAGATGGAGTTGCCCCAGATCACGATGGAAATGCCGATCGCGTGGGGCGGAGATTATGTCCAGGAGCTGGCCGTGGCCGGCAGCGATGCCGTGCCGGCGACCGAAACAGCCAAGGCGGTCAATAAAGCCCTGTGGGAACTCGTGGAGCCGTTTGACGGATTCGAACGATGGCTCGAATGTGCCCGCCGTGCCGTCCGTATCCCGAGTGAGGGGCTGGGGATTCTCGCCGACTACAAAGATTCCACCGGGTCAACGAATGTGCGCGACCACTATTTCGGCCACGCAGTGTATACTCGCCTCAACACGATGCTCTTCAACACGACTGAAATCGTACGCACCCTCTATTCATAGAGGACCATCCTCGGCCGCTCATCTCCCCAAGGATGTTCAAAAGGGCTGTCCGGCAAGGCCGCAGCAAGCGAGAGCCCGAGGCGTACATTTCTGGTACGTCGAGGGATTGAGCGACGCGAGAACGCAGCTGGAAGCCCTTTTCAACATCCGCTACCCTTCGCGCAGCTGCACCGCAAGAGGTTCCCAGGAAAATATGCCGTCCAGGTAGGCATGGCCGTTCGGCGTGGTGGCGACGAGTTCGATGGATTCGTACACGCTGATCGTCGTGCCGCTGCCGGCTGAGGCCAAGACTTGTATTGTGAGTGCCGCGCTCGGCGCGGGTGACGCAATGTCCTGATGCGTCCGCAATTGTTTTGGCGAGGCGAGAAGATTCACGAACTGGGCGGGCGGCGCCTGACGAAACTCGCCATCATAGGTCACCCACAGTCGCGCGGCGGCCGACACATGGGCGTACCACTCGTCTCCGACCGCATTCGTTTCAACCCAATTAAACAGGGTGTTCACCCGTGACATGATCGAGACCGTCGTCGGTTCCAACGAGGCGGGAATCTGCAGCAGGGTCGTGTAGCCAGCGTGGACATACCCGAGCGTATCCCAGAGCGAAGGATTCGCCCCGACGCGCGCCTGGACCGATTTATTCGGCAGCGCATGCTCCACATAGTGGGGATTCGCAGCAAGACGGAGATAGTGCGTGTCTTCAAGGTATTTGATTTGATCGAGCTTGCACAGCGTTTCATCCCGATCGCCGAATCCGATGGTATTCGGCGCCGAGACACTATCCGCTCCGGTAAAGATCAGCTTGCTCCAGCCAATCGGCGCAATGCAGCTGGCACTCGCCGACCCGTTCAGCTTCTCCAGCACCGCCACACGGCTCTTGATGTCGCTGAAGACCGACTCCAGCCCTTCCTTCGTTCCGCGGACCCGTTCGACCAAAAGAGTCTTTTCGAGTTTCCGTTGTTCTTCGAGTTGCCGCACAAACGAGGCTGTCTGCCGATCGAGTTCCAACACTGGTGCCATCGGATCCCCCTTTTCATTTTCATGTAACGCCCTCTCCTACACATGGAACCCAAGGGATTCCGCAAGATGGGTGCCATGGCTAACCCCGCACAAACCGGCTCTCGGTAATCTCTACCCGCAGGCAAAGCCCGACGGTCTGGACAGGTTTGAACGGAGCCTGCTAGCAGGCTCCGGAAGAACTATTGTGGCACGATGGACATTCAATGGTCCGTCGCTTGGCTGGGGCAATGGGAGAATACCGGGCAGGATGCTCAAAAAGTTCGTCCACCGCCAACCCCGGCGCGCAGCGCCGTGCAAGGGCCGCAGGCCGGCTACCCTCTGGGGTCACGTTGCAGGATCTGAACGAGGCGAGAACGCCGCTGGCGGACTTTTTCAGCATCCTGCAGTAGATTCGTTCAGCGAGGTCGCCGTCACGCCCAAGGGCGTCAACAGCACGAGAGCTGCCTTCAGAAGCAGGTTGTCATAGGCCGAGACATCGTAGCTCCAGGTCCCATCGAGTCCGGCCACCGCGCGCGCCCGGTCTGGCGGATAGGCCGCATCGGCATCCGTAATGATGTAGTGAATCGTGTCCCCCGCTTGCAGTGGAACGCCCCGAGCCAAAAGTTCCTGTGCGGCAACCATCGACAAGGTCTGATGGAGATAGGCCTGCGGCTCTTTCGAGAGCGATTTCGTGATGGCCAGTTCCTCAACGGTGGCGAGACCATCTTGAAGATAGCGCCGATAGGTACGGACGATCTCCAATGCCTGCGGAATCTGTTCACGCAACTCGGCCAGCGTTCGTGCCTCACTCAGACAACGCAATACCTCCGCCTGTGCCCGCTTGACGAGGAGCGGGGCATCGCTGCGACGGATTTCGATGCCGCGGATTTTCATGGCGCCATGATCAAAGAGGCCCACGAACTGATTCGGCACCGGCATGAGCGGATTGACCCGTGACGGAAGAAACCCAATCCAGTGATAGAGCCCTTCCACGCCGATCGAGAGCCCCGTCCGCTCGGCGATCGCCTGCGCGAGCCTGTCGTAGTCTGCCCTGACCGCGCCTGGTTTGACGAGCCAGAGCGAATCGACAATCGCATGGAGCATGCGATAGCCCTGCCGCTCGGCAACCTCCTTCGCCTGCAGCAAAATATCACGGCTGTAGGCGGTGACGGACTCATGCGCTTCAATCCGACCGAACCGGGCATTCTTGTACCCCAAATAACCGAACGAGACGACGAGCAGCCACTTGAGCGCCGTTTGCCGTTGATCGAGCACGGCCCTCGCCGCCGGCTGTGTCGCCGCGGCCATGAGCCGTTTGTACCGCGCGCGCTTGTCGAGTAACGGGGCCAGCGTGCGAGGCACCAATCCCTGGCGATGGCGGCAGGTGTGATGGCCGATCTCCGGCACCCGCGCAGTCGGATCATCGCGGCAGCACCGGCAATTGACCGTCTCGGGTGAGATGTTGAAACGCGTCATGATGGAGGGATACATCGAAGAAAAATCCAGCTCACCGACCTGTTCGTGATAGCCGATGATCGGCGCGAAGACCAATCCGCCCTGATCGGTCTGCAGCAACTCGAGCGCGGTTTTGAAAGCTTCCGGCTCCTGCTTCCGATAGGGAATCAGCAGCCCGTCGCGACAAGCCGTTTCGAGCTGCATCGAGGTGATCCCCGTCCCTGTCGTCGTGCGGGCCATCTGTTGCAGATCGACCTTCGCGACACGGGCCTGCTCGATGAGCCCGGCCAGGCCCATCTCCGCCAGCGCAAAGGAATTGTGCCGATCGAGGTGCAACCGTCCCGACAGGGTGCGGGCACCAGCATGAGACAGGATGCGGCCGTACGAAAAATACGAATGGGGTTTCCTGCTGCCGATGGATCGATAGGGATCGCGATTGAGCGCGAGCGGCATGCGCAGCCGATCCGCCATGATCATGAGGCGCGGCAGAAGATAGGAATCGCCCCAGTCCGTTAATAGAATATCGGGGTCCTCTCGCACGAGCAGCTGGTTGAGGCGCTGAATCACGTCGGCATCATCGCCTTCCAACACACGCTCCTCCCCGTCTATCCGCACCACGAGCGAGCCACGCCCGCCATGATTCGGGTTGGGCGACGGACTGTCCGGCGACAGCTCCATGATCGTGAGCGGTGGGAAACTATAGTCCGTGTCCCAGGGCGACTCCAGCGCCTGAATCGACTGGATCAGGCCTTCGACGGAGAGGTCAGCTTCGCAATGGACGAGAGGAAAGAGTTCCCGGTCGTAAAAGTAGCGCTGTGGCAGCGACACATCCACGTGAAAGAACTGCGCGTCGGGACAGGCGCGGATCAGCTGTTGCGTGATAGACGAGAACTGCGCGGGAGCGTGAACCGAGACTTCCAGCACCGGGATCGGACGAGGCGCGCCGAGTTCGTATCGCTCCACCTCTCTGGTGCTGATACGACAGGAAGCGCGGCGGAGTAACCGGGACGCCTGCTCGCGGATGGACGGCGGAGCCGCCAGATAACAGGTCGGCACAAAAGGATCGACGGCCCTGATGCGGCGACCGTCCTCGCCGAGGAGCCAGACGACCATGCCCTCTTGTGCCGGGTACACATCAAGAAGCCATCCCTTGAGTCGAGTCGTGGGGCAGGCGGGTTTCAAGAGTCATCACTTTCTGTTGCAACGTGACGACGTGTTTCTGTTGTTCAATCAACATGGACAGCAGCATCACCTCGAACGGTGTCTCACGCGCGAGATAGGCGCCGGCCGACGCATGGTGGCGGGCAGCGGCAAACAACACATCGAGCGCCTGCTGATCCTCACCCCGCAACGCACGCCGGTAGCGGCTCCACGAATCGATCTCCTGCTGGACCAATTGCGTGAATGTGGCAAGCGTGCGCCCCATGCTTACAACCGATTCCAGAGCAGACGCGGAATCATCCATCGTCTGGGCTCAGGCCCTCCCTCTTCCTGGAGCCATAGCCCCTCCTCGGCCTCGCACAGGTCGATCACCCGACGAGCCTGCGCACGGAGCGTCGCCACAAATCGACTGCGTCCGCCGGATTCAGGTGGCGCGAGCGGGCTCACGCACAGCACCTGCACACCCTACTCGGCCATGTGCTGCAGGGCCTCCGTCATGGCACGAAAGAGGCGCATCGCTTCAGGCTCCGGCACCGACTGATCGTACAAGGTGTCGAGCGGACCGGCGAGAATGACGAATCGCGCATCATAGGTGCGCAACGCCGACGGGAGACAGTCCGTGACCAACCGGACCATCTGATGACAGGTGAAGGCCCGTGAGACGTGAATCTGTTGCAGTACGTGGGCCGGCGCCACCCGACTGGCCCGAGCCAGCCGTCCCACCAAGAACGGGTCGAAAACATTGGCGCCGGCCAGATACAACACCGGTTCGCCGGCCAACGCGCGATCGACCGCGGCACAGAGGCCCAGTCGATAGACTGCCGGCGGTCCGGACAACAGCACCAACCCCTTCGGCTGATCGGTCGACACCGCACTCCGCCGTAACTCGGCCAACAGATGGCGAGGCGCATCGATGACCGCGCCGCCATCCTCTGTGCGAAACGGAAACTCCATCGCCTGTTGCTGTACCTGAGCCATAGCGCACCTCACGATTCGTTGAAGTGGCGGATCACGCCCGCGACAATTCCCTGAATGCAAAACTCGTCCTCTGACGACACGATGATCGGCTTCATCGCTGCATTCGCCGGATGCAGTTCGATCCGGCCGTCCTTGCGGTAGTACTTCTTGATCGTCGCTTCATTGTTGACCAAGGCCACCACCGTCTGCCCGTTCCGCGCGGTCCCCTGCTTCCGCACCACCACCAGATCGCCGGGGAGAATGCCATCGTCCTTCATCGACTCGCCTTTCACCCGCAGCGCGAAGGTCTCTCCCCCGCGCAGCAACGGCGGCAGCACCGCGACCAGTTCAGCTTGCGTGATCGGTTCAATCGGCGCCCCGGCCGCCACCATCCCCAACATAGGAATCTGCGCTGACCCTAACTGGTCCAACGCCATCTCAACCGACAAGGGCACCTCCCACGTGCCGGCCTCATAGCGGCTGATCGTCATCCGGCTCAGTTGCAGCACCTCCGCCAGCTTCGCCTGCGTGTACCCCAACCGAACCCGCACCTGTTTGAACTGTTTGGCCGTCATGTCACAAAATGTTACATACCATAGCCGACGCTGTCAAGTGGGCGATCGAACGCTAAATGCCTATAGAGATGGGAGCGGCGATGAGGGGGTCATGAAACTTGCAAAACTAGATAGCGCAGTCTGGTAACGCAGCTCGTTCCTGCTCCTGCTTTGGAAGCGCTATCTATTTCCGAGAAATGGCTCCTGACACTTTTTCATTCTTCCAGTTCAGGACAGGAAAGCACTCAACCGACCGCTGTGCCGGAAACATTATCGCGGTCTTCTGCCTCATCCGAGGCTCACGGTCTGCCCATCTTGACACCGGCCCGTTGACGACCTAACGTAAACTGAGGTTAGCGCACAGCTGTAATAAAACGAACTTCTGAAGGAGGACATCGTGATACTCAAGGACAACGGCCGGTTAGAAGCTGTGAACCCCTGTGAGACCAACGGCATTCAATTCACAGGTACGGATCTTACTACCGCTGTTGGTCGTGATAGAGAAGGGCAGCCGAATTGCACGTTTCTGAAAGACGAGATTATCGAATTAGAGGGTGGGATTTCGCGTAAATCGGCCTCATGGCCTCAGCCCTAGGGTCCTGCATAGCCTGAGACTTTAAGCGGCCACTTCGAAGCAGGACAGAATGAAGATCAAACTCACTAAAAGTTTGAGGAAACTCGCGAATGCTCTCAATAGCGCACTTTGGACACTGACTCCCAAGGGTATTGAAAGCAGATCCCAACTGCGGCCGCCGAACGATATTCTTCCCTCTGGTTCTATCCCCCACCTCATCCTTCATCGGGCGCAGCCAGTCTGTCCTTTACTGCGCGCATCGAGCGATCAACGTTTTTATCGTACGAATGATCCCTCCAAGCTCGCTCGCTATCTCTTCAGGGATGGGGGCTGATTGATCTTCCACTGCGCGCGTCCAACGAGGGCCTTCTGAGGCCGCGCGTTGCGCGAGCACAGAAGATCATCAGCCTCCATCCCCTTCTCTCACTTCTTAAAGATCAGCCTCGGCTCCGTCATATTCCCCATCGAGACCGCCACCAGTTCCCACCCGCTCGCTCCGAACTCGTTCAGCGTGGTTTGCATAATTCTGGGTGTCAGGAAGCACCTCAACGATTCTGTACTGAAACCGTTTCGGCTCTTGCGCCTTCGCTGCAAACGGCTGCCCCGTCACCAACAGGAACCCCAACACGCCAAGACTGACTCCTGCTATCAACCACGCCCCAGAACGACGTACGCTCTGCATCTCTCACCTCGCTTTGTTCACTATTATGGATGCGCCACTCGCCAGTTGTGGCCCGTCCCTAGATCGACTTTTAAGGGCACCGACAATCCCAGCTTCTTCCCCGTCGCTTCCATCTCTGTCTTCACGAGCTGCTTTGCCTCTTCCAATTCCTTCTCCGGCACTTCGAAGATCAATTCGTCGTGCACTTGCAGGATCATCTTGGTATGCGGCAGCTCGTGATGCAGTAACTGATTCACATCGATCATCGCCACTTTGATGAGATCCGCGGCTGAGCCCTGGATCGGGCTGTTCACGGCTATGCGTTCCCCGAATCCGCGCTGCACCGGATCGCCGCTCTGCAACTCGGGAATCGGACGCCGCCGACCGAGGATCGTCGTCGTGTAGCCTTTCGTTTTTCCTTCTTCGATATTCCGGTCCATCAACGCGCGCACGGCCGAAAACTTCTCAAAGAACGTTTCGATGTACTTCTTCGCGTCCGCCTGCGACACGCCGATATTCGAGGCCAGCCCGAACGGACTGATCCCATACACAATCCCAAAGACGACCGTCTTGGCCACGCGTCGCATGTCTCTCGTGATCTGACTGGAAGGCAGACCGAAAATCTCCATGGCCGTCGCCATGTGGATGTCCTCCCCCTTCGCAAACACGGCGAGCAAGCGCGGATCTTGCGACAGGTGCGCGAGGATACGTGGTTCGATCTGGCTATAGTCGGCGCAGAGTAAGGTGTGGCCTGCAGGCGCGATAAAGGCTTCTCTGATCCGTAATCCGTACTCGCCCTTCACCGGAATATTTTGCAAATTCGGCTCGGTGGAGGAAAGCCGGCCGGTCGCCGCGACGGTCTGATTGAGCGACGTATGGAGCCGCTTGGTCTCCGGATTCACCAATTCAGGTAACGCATCCACGTAGGTCGATTTAAGTTTACTGAGGCTCCGATAGTTCACAATCTGCGCGGGTAATTCGTGTTGCGTGGCGAGCTGCGTCAGCGTGTCTTCATCGGTCGAGTAGCCGGTCTTGGTTTTCCTGATCGGTTTGAGTCCCAGCTTCTCGAAGAGCACCGTGGCGAGCTGCTTCGGCGAATTGATGTTGAACTCTCCGCCGGCCAATCCTTCGATCGTCTTGATCATCTTGTCGAGATCTCGGTCCAACTCTTTGCTGAGCCGGTGCAGGCCCTCGACATCCAATAAAAATCCGTTCCGCTCGATCTCGGCCAGCACCGGCACCAGCGGCATTTCAACGTCGGTGAAGAGCGTGAGGCTTCCCTGTTCCGACAGCCGCTCCGTCATGGGCTGGGCGAGCTTGGCCAACACCGACGCGACCTCCGTTGCCTCCTCTCGTGAGCCTGTATCCTCATCGAAAAGTGATTTCGGGGCATCGTTGTTCTTCTTCCCGGTACCAAGCCGATGGTCCAGCACTTCCAGGGCGATGGTTTCAAGCTGGTGATCGCGGCGGTTGGGATTGAGCAGATAGTCCGCCACCATGGTGTCCAGATAGGGGCCCGCGAGCGTCACTCCAATGCGGTGAAAGGCCAGCAGGGTCGATTTCAGATCGTGGACTACCTTGGTTCTCGTAGGATCGTGCAGTAAGGCAATGATGGGCCGCATATAGGCATGGACGTCGAGCGGAATGAACGCGGTCTTGTCTCCCGCAGACAGCGCGATCCCCTGCACATCCGCCTGCACACCTGGCCCAGGGGAAAGCAGACACTGCAGGCCGAGGACGCCGCCCTTCGGCAATCCCTCCACAAATCGCTGCGCGGACGGTTCATCCTGAACGAGCTCCGTCTCAACAACATCCTTCTCAGCTTGTTTGAACGATGGCTGAAAGGATTTGAGGAGTGAGGTGAACTCCAGCTCGCGCAATAGATCAGTAAGCCGGTCCTGATGTGGCGGCTTAATGTGATAGGTCTCGGGATCGAATGCCACGGGACTATCCAGCTGGATAATTGCCAGCCGTCGGCTGAGGCGGGCGTTCTCGGCCTGGTCGATCAACAGGGCTTTTATCCGGGGCGGCGTGACCTCCTCTACACGACGCAAGACCTCTTCAATCGTGCCGAATTGGGCGATCAGCTTCATCGCCGTCTTCTCACCGATGCCCTTCACGCCGGGAATATTGTCCGTCGCATCGCCCATGAGCCCCATGATCTCCACGACGCGCGCCGGCTCCACACCGAAGCGTTCGCGGCATTCCGCTTCGCCGAACCACCTGTCTTTCACAGGATCGTAGATGCGCACGTGGGGCGTCAGGAGCTGGAACATGTCCTTGTCGCCGGTGACGATGGCGACATCGAACCCGGCCCGCTCGGCCTGGTGCGCCAGCGTGCCGATCAAATCGTCCGCCTCGTGGCCGGACTGCCGGACGGCGGGAATGTTGAGGGCATCTACCACGCGATGGATGTAAGGAATCTGGGCGCTCATGCCTTCCGGCATCGGCGGCCGCTGCGCTTTGTAGGCCTTGAACTCCGCGTGGCGCAACGTCGGACCCTTTTCGTCAAACGCCACGACGAGGCCGTCCGGCTTCTTCTCGCGAACAATCTTCAGCAACATCGTCGTGAAGCCGAGGATGGCGTTGGTCTGGAGGCCTTTGGAATTATTCATCGCCGGCAGGGCGAAGAACGCACGATAGATATAGGCGCTCCCGTCGATCAGGTAGAGCGTCTTGCGGCTGGATTCGGTGCTCGGCATGGTGTTGGGAGTCGGCGTTAGGGATCGGGAGCCAATGTCAGTGGTGGCTTATCAAACTTCTTGCGCATGGCATTGATGACGCCCAGCAGGGTCGGCTGGCCGACCATTTTGGCTTCCAGCTCGCGCTTTCTTGGGAAATCCATGAGCGACACCCCGACCAGCATCGTCAGCAGGCCCTGCCCCGGCAAAAAAAGCATGGCAAAGCCGACCAAGAAAAACACGACGCCGACGACGTTCTTGACGACCACCCCCAACAGGCGCAGCACGGGATGATGGTCTTTCATCCAATGGCGGGGAGCACGCGTGTCAAAATAGTCGGCCGGCAAACGGACCAGAATCAGCGGGATGGCGACCAGGGATCCGATAAAACCGATGACCGAGACCACGGTGAGACCGATGAGCACATCGACTGGAATCCATTGCTGAACTGTTGCGAGTAAACCATCCATGGGACGCGCATCCTAACATGCGACCTGGGGGCACTCAAGCCAACGACCGAGCAGCATGGAGTGTTTACGGCACGTTTCTCAACGGGCTATAATCTCTCAACCATGTCCCGTCGTTCGCCCCTCACACGTCGGATCAGCACCTTGCTAGGGATCGCGGTCCTTGGCGTGGGACTCCTTACGATTCCCTCCTCCGTCTGCGCATCCGATGATCTTCATATCGAGATTACGAAGAAAGGTCTGGGCAAGGAGGTCGTCATCACGCAGGGGGCACGCGAGTGGTTCATGCTGATCGAGGTGACGCCGGAGAATTCCGTGGTCCTGCGGCAGGAAAAAGACCACGATAAGTATCTCGTGGACGAGAGTGAAACGCATGACCGTCCCATGACCGCGGGCGAAGTCGATGCAGCCATTACTGATTATGTAAACAGCGTCAAAGCACGCGCCTCACAGAAGTAGCCACCAACATGCCACCTCAACCCAAGTTCGTCATCTTCGCCCATCACGCCACCTACGATACGCTGCACCAGGTCGCAACCCTGGGCCTCACGGCCGCGGCAATGGGAAAGGACGTGATCGTGATCTTATTGTTCTGGACGATCAAGAAGCTGGCAGAGGGAAAGATCGACGTGATCGACTTTCCGCCTGAATATGCCTCATCGGCAAACGAAGTCGCTCGTCTGTTGAAAGAGAAGAAGGTCCCGAAGATTTCCGAGATGTTTCAGGACGCAAAACACGTCGGAAAGTTTCGTCTGATCGCCTGCAGTGCCGGCCTGGAATACATGGGCGTGGACAGTGCCGTCGTCGAAAAGAACGTCGACGAAGTCATGGGGCTACCTGCCATTATCGCTCTTACCTCGGACGCGGAAACAAAGCTGTTCATATAGCGGGATGCTGGAAAAGTCCGCCAGCTTCGTTCTCGCATCATTCAGACCCTCAACGTACCCCAAGGGTGCGCCTCAGGTCTTCACTCGCTGCGGCCTTGCTGGACGGCCTTTTTGAGCATCCCGCTGGAATAGTTTCCTATTCTGCCACAATAGTTCGTTCTCCAGCGGCCAGCTAGGACGAGACCTGCCTCTCGCTGCGCCGGATCATCGTGAGCGCGTCACGCCGACCCGATCACAGTATTTGATGAGTTTGCACTGGCTGCAGAACGGCGAGACTGGTTGGCAGAGGTTCTGCCCGTAGGGGACAAGTAGATCGTTGAAGGTGATCCAATGCGGCTTTGGCAATTTCCGGCGTAGCGCCTGCTCAGTTTCCTCCGGCGTCTTCGTCTTGACGTAGCCCCAGCGATTACTGATTCGATGCACGTGGATATCCACGCAGATGCCGGGCTTGCCATATCCGACCGTCACCACCAGGTTCGCCGTTTTCCGGCCGACGCCTGACAGAGTGACCAGCTCCTCGATGGAGTCGGGAACCGTTCCTCCATAGACGTCCAGAAGGCGCCGGCAAATTGCATGAATGGATTTGGCTTTCGTCCGGTAGAAGCCGACAGGATAGATGGCGCGTTCGATCTTCTGGAGCGGGAGGGTCAGCATCGTGGCTGGCTGATGCGCCAGCGCGAACAGTCTGGCACTGGCTTCACTTGTCGTCTTGTCTTTGGTCCGGAGGCTGAGGAGGCAGGAAATGAGGATGCGAAATGGGTCCCGGTTCGACTCGCGCGCCACCAAGCCGAGGACCGGCTCCTCCCACTGCCGAATCTCGCGCTTCACGATTCGAAGCGCAGCAGTGATCTGATCCTGGCGCATGGACAAGGAAGGGATACGGAGGCCTTGTGAGAGATGCGATCAACCGAACGGGCGAGCCCGTGGCAAGGACGCTTACTCTGGCTTACGCTTTGCCAACCACTTTTGACGCCGCCGCTGCGCCTCGCGTTCCTTGGCTTTCTTCCTGACACTCGGCTTCTCGTAAAACCGCCGACGCTTCAGTTCGCGGAAGAGTCCTTCCCCCGCGAGCTTTTTCTTCGCAACTTTGAGGGCTTTCTCGACGTTATTATTGAAGACTTTGATTTCCATTCTTCCCGTCTATCTACTTTCCCAGGCGATGCCTGTACAGGTTTTTTTCTCGTGCCAGCCCGACCCTGACCAAGGGGCGCAGTGTAACATAGCCCCCTGAGTTCCTCAAGACGGTTTGTCATTTGCTGAATCCGATCAAGAAGAGAGGACTTAAGCCGTTGATTGTTTTGAATGTTTATGTTTTCTGCGACCGTATGACGTCCCGCCTCGGCCGCGGCGATCGCCAGCACCAGTCCTACGGTTAGATCAGACCGAACACGTGGCTTCACCTCTGCCGAGCAGGCATGAAGAAGGGCTCCAGCCTCCGTCGCCTGTTCGGCGATTTCAAGCGGAATCTCCGTCGCCAGATGGAGCGCGGACGACAAGACGGCGGGACGAGTCCGGTCTGTCTTCGCGAGCCTCGTGGCCCGGATAAATCGCTGATACGCATCGCCATCCGCTTGCATCAGCTCGCGAAGCCGCCGGCTAATCTCACTCAGCCGAAGTTCCACTCCTCGTTGCCGGCTGAGTCGCGCCCCCATGATCCCCAGCGAAGCCGCGAGGGCTCCCACCAAGGCCGCGACCGTGCCGCCGGCAGGAATCGGGGTCGTCGCTGCCACAGCGTCCAAAAAGTCCGCTAGCGATTGCGCTTGCAGATCAACCGGCTCCTGTTCGCGAGACGGTGCATGTCGTGCCGACTCACCTGACAGCCGAGTCTCCAATCTCGTCTCCAGCACCTGCGTTGCATCGAACTGTTCAAGTGCCAGGCTATGAGCGGCTGCCTGAACCAGCGCCGCTTGGGGCACAAGCCCGATCACTTCGCTCCCCGCTACCGCCACGCCTTGTTCGGCTGCGCGGGTTCGGACCGCTTCAAATGCAACATGGATAGGTGTGACGATGTAATCAGTCAGATTCATAGCGACCTGAACCAGCTTTCGACTGGCCAACTCCACCCCGATTGCTTTGAGATGGGGCAGCCCGCCGTTCGATTGGCGAATGTCCTTCGCGATGGATCGAGCCAGCGCCAGATCCGTCGAGCGGAGATTCACATTGAAGGCGATCAAGGGAGGTCGCGCGCCGATCACCATGGCACCGGCCGTCTTATGGAGATGGGGAGGGCCAAAATCCGGTGTCCAGTCCGGATCGGAGGCCATGCGGAAGCCGAGGCCTTGCAGCCCTCCTCGACGGACTGATTCGAGCGGGGCATGATCGCGGTGCGTGGCCGCTTGTTCGTAGAGGAACACCGGGATCTCCAGCTCTGTCCCTACCCGTTGTCCCAATCGCTTCGCCAGATGGATACAATCCTGCATCGTCGCGCCATGCACCGGCACGAAGGGAACGACATCCGTTGCCCCCACCCGCGGATGGACGCCCTTGTGCTTCCGAAGATCGATGAGATCGGTCGCCATGCGAATGGCGCGAAAGGCCGCTTCAGCGACGGCGTCCGGTTCTCCGGCAAAGCTCAGGACTGAGCGATGGTGATCCCGATCCATCGTCTGGTCCAACAGCCAGACCCCTGGCACCGACTCCACGGCATTCACCAGCGCACGCACCGTCGTCTGGTTTCGTCCCTCACTGAAGTTCGGCACACATTCGACGATTCGGTCCACGAAATTATTGCCCCCTCAAGAACTAAAACAACGAAGCCGGAGGTCTGATCATCATCCCTCCGGCTTCTCTCTCTCGACTAAGTCCGTGTCTGTGCGGTTACTTCGTCTTTTTCACAAACGCTTTATAGATAATTCCCGCCTTCGTCTGTTCTTCTTCGAGCCCTACCATCTGATGGCCGGTCGTGTCGCACCAGGCCGGCATGTCCTTCTTGATACCTTCGTCGTCTGAGACGACTTCAAGGACCTGGCCCAACGTCAGATCCTTGATCTTCTTCAAGGTCATGATAATCGGCATCGGGCAAAAGTACCCGAGTGTATCGAGCTTCACATCGGCTTGAATCATTTCTTGACTCCACAAAAGAGGCGCGGGACTCAGGCGATTTGGTCACTACCCATCTCGCCTTTCATGCCCTTCGCACTTGTCTTGCTCGCTCAAATAAACAAGTTCACACTGCCCTGTCTGGCTTCCGCGAGGTAAGTGGTCACCCCCGCGAACTGATCGATACCCTCGATGAGCGTATCTTTCGAGATTCCCATCAGCCCCATGGTCGTCGTGCAGGCAATGAAGCGAACCCCAAGGTCCAGCGCCGTCTCCATGAGTTCCGGCACACCCGGCATCCGGTTCTGCTTCATGACCTTTTGCATCATCTTCGTGCCCAGCCCCCAGAAATGGAACCGCGAGAGGGGAAGGCTGTCTGCGCCCCCTTTATTCAGCAGGCCGAACATCCGACGAAGCCAGTCCTTGGCAGAGCTGGCCGCGCCTTTCCGGCGAATGGTATTGAGGCCCCAGAAGGTGAAAAAGACGGTGACCTGCATCCCCATGGCGGCGGCCCCGGTGGCGATGATGAACGCCGCCATCGCTCGGTCCATGTCGCCGCTCAGCAGCACGATCGTCACCTTGTCAGGCTTGGTGGCCTGTAAGTCGGCCAACGCCACGGCTGGATCCATCTGCGTGATTGTCATGACGCCCTCTTTCCTGTCAGGTCCGCATGAATATGGCAATTTCAATGGGATTTTGACTATAGTCCCCGCTTCTTTTTCTTGTCAAGGAAGGGGAGCGGGCCAGGCTCTATGGATGGTCTCTATGCTCGCAGAGGCCGCACGCTCAGAAGGTGCTCCCTCGATGCGCGCAGTTGAGACCACCCAGGCAACCCGGCCTGAAAATTGAGTGGAGGATGGGATTTGATGGCCTCAGTTGAACCAGCATAGGTGCCTCAGGAAATGATGGGAAGATCAGCACAATGTGCTCGTTGGACACGCGCAATGGGAGACCATGCAGGCCGCTGCCGCTCCCCTCGTCCCCCTATCGGATGATACACATTGACGATGCCGATACGCGGGCTATAATGGCACTACAAGTTGAGAGCCGCACATCTCGCGTCGGCGCAAACTGGATAGCCTCGATGATCCACTCAAAGGACCGGTGATGCTCCGATGGAGGAGTTACGCGCACCCAGGACCTTAACAGGCAGGAGCGCGACTCGGAAGACACCTCGCCTTGTTCTCCTTCTCTCGGCGATCATGCTTTGCACGCAAGCCTCCCCGCTCTGGTCAGCAGACAGTCATCGTCTTGCAACGGTGCCGGCACTGGGTGTGGTCGCCGAAGGACAGACTGGAATCGTCCACTACATCGTCCTCCAAATCGACGAAGATCCTCAACAACAAGAGGGACCGACAATCCAATTCAATGAGATTAACCTGGGCGGCGGGTCAATCGTCAGCGAGGATTGGAAAGAAGGCGTCAGGCAAGCCGTCGCTGCTGCCACGAAAGAAGTGGGAGAGGACGGACGAGAGTGGGTCGTCACGATCAAGAACCGGTCATACAATGCGTTGACCGAGGGAACGAGCGCCAGCAGCGCCGTCGCGGTCGGCATCGTGGCAGCCTGGCGAGGCGACGACGTCAACCCAGACGTCGCCCTGACCGGGAAAATCATGCCGGACGGTCAGATCGAGCCGGTTGCTGCACTCCCCGTCAAAGTCGAAGCGGCGGCCCGCGCGCAGTTTAAGACCATACTGGTGCCTCGCGGGCAACTATACACGGCTGACTGGGATCTCTCCCAACTGGCAGCCGAATGGAACATCAAAGTTCTCGAAGTGACAACCTTGGACGAAGCCTACCAGCTCATGACGACGGCAGGACGCTAGCTGCTCATTCCGCACCCGTCTCCACCAAAAGCCCCATCGCCTGCCGAATCTGGGCGCGCGAACCGAGTAGTACCACAATATCGCCCGTCATCAACCGAGTCTTCTCAGACGGATTCGATTGCGTCACCCCGGCACGCGTCCAGGCGATCACCGAAGCGCCAGTGCGGGGACGGAGAGAAAGCTCAGCCAAGGTCTTCCCCCGCGCAGGCGAATCGTCGTCGATGCGGCAGGTTTCGACTTCTGCATCGGTCAAGGTCCCGCCACGAAGATGATGCGCGAGTTCCGGCAATTCGCTGCGACGAAGCAAAGCGTACCCCTCACGGCGAACTTGTTCAGCCTTTTGCATCACATAGTCATGCGGCAGTTTGTAGGTGCGGAGCACCAAGGCAAAGATCTCGATGGAGGTTTCGAATTCCTCCGGCACCACATCATCCGCGCCGAGCTGGTGCAGTTCCTCCAATTCGCGCAAATAGCGAGTCCGCACAACGACATGGAGTTTGGGATTTAGTCCCTTGGCGATCTGCACGGTCCGCCGGGTGATAAACGGATCCGAGATGGCGACCACCAGCACCTTCGCGTCCTCGATCCTCATGTGCCGCAACACATTCGGATTCGTGGCATCACCGTAATAGACGGGCACCCCGTGTTTTGCTTCGCGGCTGACGGTATCGCCGTCGAGATCCAAGGCCAGGTACGGGATCTCCGTGTCGCCGAGGACGCGAGCGAGATTCCTCCCGTTCAACCCATACCCCACAATAATGACGTGGTCCTTCATCCGAATCTGCTTCCCTTCGGTCTGCAGGACGTGGGCGGTGGTACGACGAGGCAGCCAATGACGAAGCCGCTGCCACGCTTCCACACGGCGGGCCAGGTGCGGCGACCACTGCATGAGAAAGGGCGTCACGATCATTGAGAGCACCGAAACCGCAAGAAAGATCTGATACGGATCGCCCCGCAGGAAACCGGTCTCCTGCCCTTGCTGCGCCAGCAAGAAACTAAACTCCCCGACCTGGGCCAGGGCGATGCCCACCATAATCGCCGAACGTGGAGGGACCTCCGCCAACAAGACCGCTCCAGCCCCGGTAACAAACTTCACCAACAGAATCGTCACCAGTAGTCCGGCCACCGGCAGCGGATGATTCAGCAACACCCGCCAGTCCATGAGGATGCCGATCGACACGAAGAAGAGACTATTGAAACTGTCGCGGAACGGCAGCACTTCGGCCATGGCCTGATGGCTGTACTCCGATTCAGAAATGACCAACCCGGCGATGAATGCGCCCAACGCCAACGAGAGACCGCCGAGCGAGGTGAGCCACGCGATGCCGAGACAGAGGACGATGATCGTGAGCAAGAACAGCTCGCGGCTGCGGCTGCGGACGATATGTTCCAACAGCTTAGGGACCAGATACCAGGCGGCTACAATGACGAGCGCGACGACAAGAATCGACTCCCCCAAGGTGAGCAGAATCGCAATCCCGCCTCCATCCGATTGGCTGGCAAGAATCGGCGTCAGCAGCATCATGGGTACGACGGCCAAATCCTGAAAGACGAGAATCCCGATCGTGGCTCGGCCATGGATCGAGTCGCTGTCCCCCCGTTCGGCCAAGGTCTTCAACACGATCGCCGTGCTGCTCAGGGAGAAGAGGAATCCCCAGAACAGCCCCTGCCGCCAGGACAGTCCGACGAGCATCGCCCCGAGCCACGCGATCAACAGCACGCCGCCGACCTGAATCGGTGCGGCCAGAAACATGAGTCGGCGTAAGGAGGCCATTTGCACCAACGAGAATTCGATGCCGATGGTGAAGAGGAGCAGGACGACCCCGATTTCCGCCAACACTTGGACCGTGGCGATGTCCGAGATGAGGTTCAACCCGTGGGGGCCGATGAGTGCGCCGGCCACCAAGAACCCCGCGATCGAGGGAAGCCGGAACTGGTGGAATACGAACACGACGGCGATCGACACCGTGAAGATCACGAGCAGATTTGCAAGCACGCCGTAGTCAGTCATAGAAAGACAGGGCCAGTAAACCTGGGGCGGAGAATACCCCAGCAGCGAGGATGGAACAAGGCAAAGCTGCTTGTTCAACGGAAACCGTTTCGCTACAGTGGCTTCACGAGACGAACGAGCGAGGCCAGACCATGATCCGTGCCATAATATTCGACTTCAACGGCGTCATCGCCGACGACGAGACGCCGCATCTGCGTTGCTTCCAGCAGGCGTTGGCTGAGCACGGCCTCTCGCTCACGAAGGATGACTACTATGGCACGTACCTGGGTATGGATGAACGCACCTGTGCAGCGGCGCTCCTCGCAACACGCGACGGCACTTGTGATCGAGACCTGCTGCGGGCGATGATGGACCGGAAAGCGACGCTCTTCCGGGAGTACCAGGCCATCCACAAACCGGCCCTCTTCCCCGGCATCGTCGAGTTCGTGAAACGAGCCGGGGCGCAATATCGATTAGCCATTGCCACAGGAGGCAGGCGGGAACAAATCGACCATGCACTGCGCGGGACCGCGATCGAGCGGGACTTCGTGGTAGTTGTGTCGGCAGACGACGTCGCCACCGGCAAGCCCGATCCGGCCATCTATCATGCGACCCTCAAACGATTGACCGCAGTGGATCCCCGCCCGCCGCTGCTCACCGCCGCGCAATGTGTGGTGGTGGAGGACTCCCGAGCCGGCATCCGCGCAGCCAAGGCAGCCGGCATGAGGGTCCTCGCGCTGGCCACCACCTATCGCCCCGAGCAACTGACCGAAGCTGATCTTGTGCTGCCGAATTTGGCAGGGCTGCGGCCCGAAGCGATTGAGCCGTTACTCTCGGCTAATCGGCCAGCTGAGCCATCTGGCCAGGTCCCACGTCGGTAGCAAGACCCCCCTCGAAAGATGAATAGACGGCTTTCTCTCCGGTGGAATAGCTTGTCTGTACCATCGGTGAGTACAATTTAAAAAAGGTGAACGATGATGCAAACCCTGTCTGTTCCACCTTCTCAGGGGAGGTGCTCTATGCAGCCCGCCCGCATGCTCGTGATCGTCGCAACGATCCTCACCCTGTCCTCGACGTCGGCATTCTCCGATAACACGATCAGCTTCGATCCGTTGCAGATGCGCGAATGTCCTCAGGCAGACGGGAGCACTCTGTACACGAATAAGGACCTGCCCGGTTGCACCCTGATGACCCTCAAGCCTCTGTCGGTCGTGCCCTCGCTGGATGATATGCCAACCTATCGCCCCACCGTGGCCATGGCTCCTCAGTACGATATTCCTCCGTACCCCGACCGCAATCAGGCTGGTATGACCGGCGGAGGACAGACCGTCCCCGATTGGGCCAAAGATTGGCACGCCAGTATCGCCTCGTCCGGGTCCGTTCAAGCTGAAGTCTGCTCCATGTATGGAGAGTGGCTCCACCTCAATCAGAAAACCCGTGGCGGGTTCTTTTACGGGACAGATCCCTCGTATGGCGGAGATCTTTCTGGAAGAAATCAGCGCGGTCCGAGCTATTCCTTCTACGACAACGCGCGCTTCCTGACTCTATCGAGAATGTTTGGGACAGGATTCGTCCCGGTCGGCTGTCCGTAACGAGTCAGTCCAGGGCGAGAGACCGGGGGTGTCAGGCTATCTGAAGGGCTTGGCACCCCTCATTTTTTATAGAACTCCCGATACCACTGCACGAACCGGGGAATCCCCACCTCGATGGGTGTCGTTGGCTTGAACCCGACATCCCGTGACAGATCCTCGATGTCGGCATAGGTGGCTGGCACGTCACCAGGCTGGATGGGCAACAGCTTCTTCTTGGCACTTTTCCCAATCGCCTGCTCCAACACCTCGATAAAGCGCATCAGCTCGACTGGCTGATGATTACCGATATTGTAAATCCTGGCCGGCGCTGAACTGGTTCCGGGATCGGGCCTGTCACCAGACCAGGCTTGGTTCGGCGTGGCCGGATGATCGAGGGTTCGGATCACTCCTTCGACGATGTCATCGACATAGGTAAAGTCGCGGCGCATCTTTCCGTGGTTGTAGACCTCAATCGGTTTCCCCTCCAGAATCGCCTTGGTGAAAATGAACAGGGCCATATCAGGCCTTCCCCAGGGCCCATAGACGGTAAAGAACCGCAAACCCGTGCAGGGAATCCGATAGAGATGCGCATAGCAATGGGCCATGAGTTCGTTGGCCTTCTTGCTGGCCGCATAGAGAGAGACCGGATGATCCACGTTGTCATGAATCGAAAACGGCATCTGAGTATTGCCGCCATAGACGGAACTCGACGAGGCGTAGACGAGGTGCTTCACCTTCGCGTGCCGGCAGCCTTCCAGAATGTTCAGAAACCCTTCGATGTTGCTGTCCGTATAGGCATGCGGGTTCACCAGCGAATAGCGCACGCCGGCTTGCGCCGCCAGATGGACCACCTTCGCAATCGGCTGCGTGGCAAAGAGCCGACGCATTTTCACTCGGTCGGCCAGATCGGTCTTGGTGAAGGTGAACTGCTTGAAAGGTTTCAACTTCGCCAGCCTCGCCTTCTTCAGTCGCACGTCGTAGTAGTCGTTGACGTTATCGAGTCCGATCACCCGCTCGCCTCGCTCCAGCAATCTGGTCGCTGTATGAAAGCCGATGAATCCGGCGACACCGGTGACGAGGATCGGGGCTTGCGGTCTGTTGCGCGTGGTCATAGTTGGTCCTTGTCGAGTTATCGAGATGGTGTCGTGCGGCTACTGGCTTTCATGAACGGAGGATCGCCGTGGTCAAGCCGGTAGAGCGACAGGGGTGTCAGGGCTTCCCCTGTCGTCAGCGGTTCCACCAGCCCGTCAGTCGTGCGACGAAACAGATCCAACGCATGACCGTAATGATACCCGCATCCATTCTTGACGAGAAGTTCTTTGAGGATTTCCGGCCGTTCCCAGTGGGCCGTCAGCAGCGCTGTGCGCGCGGGATTCCGTTGGCTGAACATGAACGAGAGATGGTCCGGATACCAATCTGCGCCGCCGGTGGCATATGACACGAAGAGTTTGGCCTGCGCCGCCGCACACACATCGGCAAGATACGCATTCGTGAGATAGCCGTTTTCTCCCACGTCGAGCCATTTCCCAGGATGAGACAAGGGTGCGTGGGCCGCATGGCCACGAACTTCGAGCAGTTGTTGTTGCGAAGCAAACACCAGCGGGATCGGCCCATGCTTCTGCACGAGTGACTGGATCACTCCGTCCTTGAGGGCGGACTTGCCGCTATTTGTCGGCCCGCTGTCCGCATGCACGAGCACGTTATAGCCACGATCGGCGATGAGATAACAGTTGCGCGGCATCTCCAGATCGCAGGGGTCTTCGCCGTAGAACGGCACGGAGTACACGGCCCCTCCTTCGAAGGCCCAACTTTCTCCATGCGCCAATTCGATCACGCGACCAAACCCAAGTTCTCGCAAGAGCGACAGATAATCGTAAGAGAGCGTACGCCGATTCCTTCGGCTCGGCACGATGATCGGCGTGTCTTTGGGCAGGTGCAAGAGCGTCCGCGGATCCACGTGATCGTCGTGATCATGGGTCAAAAAAACGGCAGCCGGCTTGGGCAACAGCGATCCCCAGAGCGACGGGATGGAGGATTCCGCAAACCAGGGGAGCAGCCAGGGATCGAACAACAGCGCTTGGTCCTGTTGCCGATACAGCAACGCGGCATGGCCGAGATGAACCGTGTCTTTATCTTGTAGCGTCTCGAACCAGCGGGACCTGACGGAGGAGGTGCTCGAACTGACCAAGCACTCATGCTGGTGGAGGGATTCGATCAGTCGCGTGAGCAGACGTTCCCCATCTCGCCCCGCGGTCGCCACCACCGTTTTGATTTCGTCGGTCTGATGCGTGCCGTCTAAGAACCCCAAGACCCTTCCCACCAGCGGCCCCAGCTGTCGCTGGTCGAACCCGATAGGAATGGCCTGCCTCTTTACGGAATGGAAAATCCTGAGTCCGCCGTTGGTGACCGTAGCGGATTTAGTGGGGTCGGTCGGAAACTCCCATTGAAACGTCCCGTCCGGCTTTCGCCCACAATGAATGTGTTGCTGCAGATAGGGGCGGGCGCTGATCACCTCCGCGTAGGCATCTTCCAATCGTCGCTGGCGATCGGGATCGTCGACCGGAGCCCGCTTGGAAAAGACATCGCTGATGGCCGTATCGACCGCGCTGGAGAGGAGGCCATGTGCTTCATGGAGACTCGCGACCACTTCAGGCGCCACCCCTGCGACAAAGGGAAAGGGACCGGGAGGGTCAGCGCTCTCCAATTGAACCCAGGTCCAGGGCGCAAGACTGAGATACTGATGTTTCGGCAGACTGTCCCAGATCTTCATGATTGTGATGCATGAAGTGTGGAGAGTGATGGGTGCGGAGCGGGCTTTTGCTTGTCTTTTAACTGATCACTCATCACCGGTCACTCGTCACGTCCCATTTGAGCTTGCTGATGGTGGGTTCATACAACGCTTGAATAACATTCCCGTCGGGATCGGAAAAGTAAAAGGAATAGCTGCCGTCGCGATGCTGCTTCGGCAGTTTCACGACCCGCCCGCCTAACTGCTGTAGCCTCGGTTCGACTTCCCGATACATCCGATCGACTGCCTCAGGGCTCTCAAGGATCACGCCGACGTGATCCAACAATTGACCCGTCAAGGGCTGATACGATGCGAGCTCGGACGACGGAATCTGGTGTAAGGCAAAATTATCCGAGCCGGAGCTGAAATACACATTGTCGGAGTCGGGCTCCCATACCACCTTCATCCCCAACAACTGTTCATAGAACGTGCGAGAGCGCGCGAGATTCGTGACGCGCAGCGCCACATGTCGTAATCCTCGATGGAGCGGAACACTCATAGTCAGCCTCAATCCCGTCCGTATAGTAGGGAGCCACCTCGGCTCCGTCAATTAAAAATCCACGGACCTGGGCGCACAATCAGGCGGCTGCGCTTCCTCTCCCGGCTATGATACGATATCCACGCTTCCGATCTTGAACAAGGAGTCCACCACGATGGCTGTCCGACCATTGCTTGTTTCGACTGTGCTCTGTGTCCTGTTCAATCTGTCCCCGCTCTTCGCAGCCGACCAACCGCCTCAGGCCCCGCTCACGCCACCGACTGGCAAAGACGGTGCGCCGATGGTCGTGGTCCCGGCCGGCTCGTTTCCGATGGGTGTCCCTCACGGAGACCGGGATGGTGGACGCGATGAATATCCACGCCATGACGTGTTTGTGGACACCTTCTTTATCGACAAATTCGAAGTGACAAACGGTCGCTATCTGGAATTCGTCAAAGCCACAGGCCATCGTGTCCCACAAAATCCCAAGAACCCGACGCGAAACCTCTGGCAAGGAGACACCATCGCTGAATCACTGACCGACCGGCCCGTGATCAATGTGGATTGGTTTGATGCCGAGACCTACTGCAAGTGGGCGGGCAAACGACTCCCGACCGAAGCCGAATGGGAAAAGGCGGCAAAGGGCACCGCCGATCGACGATTCCCCTGGGGCAATGTCGAGCCCACAGTGAAACATCTCAACTTCAATCAACAGTGGATCGGCGAGAAGACCCTCATGCCCGTCGGGAGCTATGAATTGGGCAAGAGCCCGTTCGGCGCCTACGACATGGCCGGCAACGTATGGGAATGGGTCAACGACTGGTACGACGCCCGCTACTACGAGAAGAGCCCGGCGAAAAATCCCAAAGGCCCTGACAGCGGTATCAAGAAAGTCATTCGGGGTGCAGGATGGCAGAACGAGACCCCCACGGTTCGCATCTTTACCCGCGTGGACAGCGATCCGACGATTCGGAACGAATCGACCGGTTTCCGTTGCGCCCTCGATGCGAAATAGTCGTTTGCGCTGAAGATCTGTCTCGCCTGCATGGTAGAACAATCCCATGACCGAGTCGGATCAGACCGAACAACTCAAGGCCAAAACCAAGCAGTTTGCCATCGGCGTGCTCAAACTGTTCGGCGCTCTTCCAAAAACCGCAGAAACCACCGCCATTGAACCGCAGCTGGTGAAGACGGCAACCGTATTGGCCGCAAGTTGCCGCGCGGTCGCGCGCGCGCAATCGGACGAGGAGCGACAAGCTAAGCTCACCATCGCAACCGCGGACGCCGATGACGCCGTATTTTGGCTCGATCTCCTCCGCGCGGCAGACCTCGGAGAGCAAGCGCCAGTCCATCAACTGCTGGACGAAGCGGCTGACATCCTCGCCACTCTTTCAAACTGTGGCGCACCGGACGCGGCGACACCTGCCTCCCCAGCCACCCAGGAACCTCCGCCGACGCCGACGGTACCGACCGACTTCAACCGCCTGCGCGTCGTGTCGTTCGAAAGTCGCATGGCACCGGAAATGACGCGGCTGATCGAACGAAACGGAGGGACACCGGTTGTGGTCCCGGCCTTACGGGAACTCCCGATTCCCCTTCAGGAGAATGGGGCCGTCTTACGCCTGGGCGTCAAGCTCATCCTCGAACAGATCGACATTGTGATTCTACTGACCGGCACCGGCACCACAGCCCTCTTCGACATTCTCCAGACTCGCTATCCCCTGACCGATCTGGTCGAGGCGCTGAAAAAAACCTTCGTGGTCACGCGAGGACCGAAACCCCTCGCGGCCCTCAAGAAGGTACTCGACCTGGAGCCGAACATCACCGTGCCGGAACCGAACACATGGGTAGAGGTCGTCTCTACGCTCGACGAGTACCGTCCCGTCAAGGGTCTCCGCGTCGCCGTGCAGGAATATGGCATATCCAATCCGGAGCTCTTGGAAGCCCTGAGACAACGTGGCGCAGAGGTCTTTCCCGTGCCCATTTACCGTTGGGCGCTCCCGGAAGACACAGGCCCGTTGAAGCAGGTGCTCGGCGAAATCATCGCGGGAAACTTTCATGTCATGCTGGTCACCAACGCCGCGCAGATCGATCATGTCATGCAGTTACTCGAACAGGAAGGCACAACCGCGCAGTTCAAAGAGGCCTGCAGAAAGATGGTCGTCGCCTCCATCGGCCCCACCGCCAGCGAATGTCTCCGCCATTACGATCTCTCCATCGACTTCGAACCCTCCCACCCGAAGATGGGCGTCCTGGTCAAAGAAACCAGCGAGCAGGTTCACACGCTGCTTCAACAGAAGCAATCAGCGTAGACTGGTGGGGGGAGGAGTGAGTCCCGGCGTCTCTCCCGCTTCTTTCACATCCCGCGCGCAGCGAAAACCGAGCCAATTCATTTTCGTGCTGGGATCAGCCCCATTTCGTTGAGCAGGCCGCACGGAGGGCGTACTGTCGATCCACCCGCCACCACGAAAGGCTTTTTGTGTCCCGCGTGCCGGCCCCTTGGGATTCTTGTCCGGCGCCGTCTTGTAATAGTTCTGGTCGTACCAATCGTTGGTCCATTCAGCCACATTGCCAGACATTTGATAGACACCGTACGGGCTAACCGCGTTTTCGTACTTGTCTACGGAGACGATCGGCGGGTAGAGCAGCAGTCGCTCCGGCCGGTCGCGGACCGGTCCGGACAATCCCGTGCGGCCGAAGTTGGCCCGGCTCAATCCCGCCGGCTGACTCCCCCAGGGATAGATGCGTCCATCCTCTCCCCTGGCGGCCTTTTCCCACTCTGCCGAGGTAGGCAGGCGCTTCCCCGCCCATTTGCAGTAGGCATCGGCATCATCCCACGACACGTGCATCACAGGATGGTTGACCATGGTCTCTTGGAAGTTGCCACCGTCGTACTGCCAATCGATCAGCGGCGCCAGATCCTTGGCGAGGATGAACTTTAAATATTGCACGGTGGTCACTTCGAACTTGTCGATCTCGTATGCATCCAGATAGACCTTCCGCTGGGGGAACTCCGCCTGATAGGCGTTGCGATCCACCTTCTTGTCGCTTCCCATGATGAACGAGCCGGCCGGAATGAGGACCATCTCGTCGTGAGCCGGCAGCTTTGCGCGCTCGGCGGCGAGTTTCTTTCCTTCGGGGGTCCATTCCCGGACGACGTCGGCAACGTCCAACGCATGAACCACTCCGCCCATTGCCATCAATCCTGTTATCACAGTGCCCGCGATGATTCCGAAAACTCGCACGTCACGTCCTCCTTGTTGTGTTACATGCCCGGACCGGTCTGCCCGGGTGTTTCTTGTTTATCGAAGTCTTCCAGCGGCTGAAAATTGACCGGCAGGTTGAAGAGGTAGTCCGAGACAGACCGCAGCTTCACATGTTGGTATTCCACGATCCAACTCCCGTCTTTCTTCGCCAGCTTCATCGGAAAATGAATATCCGTGGCGACCCACTGATAGTACACCTCGACGTGCTCTCCTTGCTTCGTGGTGACTTCGTACAGGACCGTCGGGTGCCCTTCGCGCACTTCCGTGCCGATCTCCTGCCGCGACACTTCTCCGTCCAGCTTTTCACTCACCATGAGATCCTGCTCCGGACTATAGGGCATTGTTTTGAAGTGCTTCATCCGCGAGAGCAGCAACCAGACGACCTGCTTGTCCTTGCGCACGATACTCACGTTGACCGGCCCCATCGATTGGTGCTCGATGCGCCACATCGTATCGCGGTAATAGATGTTCGCTTTGTGCGATTTGCCATCGATCTTCGTCACTTGATCGGCAGTAAACTCCAGCGCCCGGGCCGGCAGGCCGACGAGCAGCAGGCTACAAGCAATCCAGAGGACGAGACAGGTCTGACGCATCGCGGGAAATCCTACCATAGGCCTACGCTCATTTTCTTCTGGTCGGTTACGAGAGGACAAGCACGCCGGCTCCTGAATAGCGTCCGGCTTTCAACTCTTGCAGGGCGCGATTGGCATCGGCGAGGGGAAAGGACTGCGTGTGGGGTTTGATGGGAATCGCAGCCGCCTCGCGCAGAAGATCGAGGCCGTCCTGCTTCGTATTGGCCGTGACGCTTCGAATGACCTTCTCTCCAAAGACCTCCCGATCGTAATCGAGCGAGGGAATCGGCGTCATGTGAATACCGGCGAGGGCGAGCGTGCCGCCGCGCTCCAATGCGCGCAAGGCCACCGGGACCAATTCCCCGGCCGGGGCAAAGATAATCGAGCCATGGAGCTTGTCCGGCGGCCCGTCGGTCGCCCCGCCCACCCATGCAGCGCCCAACTCACGTGCAAGACGTTGATGCTCCGGTTTCAACGAGCTGACATAGACCTGACAGCCCCAATGACGAGCAATCTGTATGGCAATGTGAGCGGACGCGCCAAACCCGTAGAGACCGAGCCGTTGGCCTGGCTGGATTCCGCTCAGGCGCAATGCGCGGTAGCCGATGATCCCGGCACAGAGGAGGGGGGCCGCTTCTTCATCACTGAAGACCGGTGGAATCGGATAAGCAAACGCTGCCGGCACGAGCGCGTACTCCGCGTATCCGCCATCGACCTGATAGCCGGTAAACCTGGCGCGCTCGCACAGGTTCTCTCGCCCGCTCGTACAAAATTCACAAACCCCGCACGTGTGCTGCAGCCAGGCGATGCCGACTCGCTCGCCGACCGTCCGCTCACTCACGCCAACACCAACCTGACTCACGACCCCGACGGCTTGGTGGCCGGGAATGAGCGGAAGCGTGGGATTGGCCAACTCGCCTTCGATGACGTGAAGATCCGTCCGACAGATCCCGCAGACAGTGATGCAAACCAAAACCTCCCCAGGGCCTGGCTCTGGCATTGGAAGCTCGCGAAGCTGCAGCGGGGCGGTTCCCACGTCCGCTGTGCGCGCCAGAACCATCGCCTTCATTATTTAAGTGCTCTCAGGAAGATGAACCGACGACGAATCGTCTCGCGACAGGGAGCAGTCTTTCTGCTCTCAGCAGACTGTTCAAAAAGGCCAGACTTCCACCCGCCCAACCCCTGCGGATATTCCACCCTCCCGCCCTGAGTCTGCCAAGACAGCCTCTTCACCCTGGGACGCGCCTTGTCCCCAGCAATGTCGCGGCGAACGACCAAGGATGGCTCTTTCAAGCTTGCTTGTTTACGTTGCCCCATGATGGCCCGGATGAGTCCCCCGCTGCGCACAACCTTTTCATCCGCCCACCCACTGGCACGCCGAGACGTGCCATACGCCCGGGCGAGGGTCCTCCGATCTTCCCCACTTTGCCCCCAGGGGAGCAGCCAGACCGTCCTTCACTACGCGCATCGGACGAGCACAGTTTTATCGTACGCGTTCTGCGAGCACAAAGGATGGTCAGGCTGCTCCCCTCCTGTTATTCTGAGACCGCGCGTTGCGCGAGCACAGGGGACTCACCGGGCCGTCCCTCCCCCTGCTGGCGGACTTTTTCAACAGCTTGCTAGGATTTCGCCTTGATACATTCAACATCGAGCCGGATCTGAACCTCGTCGCCGACGACGAGCCCGCCACTATCCAACGTCTTGTTCCAGACCATGCCGAAGTCTTTGCGGTTGAGTTTCCCCTCCGCGCTGAAGCCGGCCCTGGTATTGCCCAAGGGGTCCTTCGTCGCCCCGTTATAGTGGCCCACCAGGGTGATTTCCTTGGTCACCCCGCGCAACGTGAGGTCTCCCAGCGCCGTATAGCCCTCTGCGGTTTTCTTGTAGCTCTTCATCTTGAAGGTCATCGTCGGATACTGTTCCACGTCAAAAAAGTCGGTATTCCGCAAGTGGGCATCCCGTTTTTCATGATTCGTATTCACCGACCCGGTCTTGATCGTGGCCTCAATGGTCTTCACTGTGCCGGCTTCGGCATCCATGTCGATAAACCCGACATAGTCCATGAACCGGCCTGTAGTCTTGGACACGACCATGTGCGTGACGCGAAACTCGATCGTCGAATGTTCAGGATCCACGTTCCAACGAGCTGGTTCCGCGCAAACCACCAACGGGAACCAGACCGTCGCTCCGAGCAGCAGGAGCACGCACCAACTCTGCCCTCTCCTCTTCAGCATGAATCACTCCTCCTGGGTCGAACGTATCGCAGACGGGGTCTGAATGGGTTGCAACTTACTTCTTCGATGGCTGGCCCGACGCATCAGGCTTGCTCTGTGAAGGATTCCCGACCGACTGCACCTCAAGGGGCCGCGCCCGACTACCGGTTCGCATCCGGACATGCACGTCCACCGCGTCCTCCCCCAGCTCGCCGGGGAACGGCAGGAACGGTTGAGCATTGACCACCGCATAAATTCCGGCTTCATCGATTTCGCGCGCGCCGGAACCTTTCTCTATCTCAATCAGCTGGGCGCGGCCGTTGGGAAACATCTTGAAACGGACCTTCACCGTTTCGCTGCTTGGCGCGCGCCGGATTCCGCGGACCTGGCGGGCCCAACTCCTGCTGATGAGGTGACTCACATGCTGCCAGTACGCCTTCCCCTCCCCTGGGGAAGCAAACGGAAGCAGATCTTCCTCGGCCAAGGCGCCCGTCGAGACCGGCTCCACGGCCGGTTGCACCTCATCCAAGATGACATCCTCGCTCTGCGATTCCTCCGGACGAACGGGCGGCAACTCACTATTCTCATTGGCCGGCTCCGAACGATCCATGGTCACATACACGACCCGCCGCATGAACCGTTCGAGTTTGTCCTGACGGGGTCGAGCAAACGTCACTTGGATTCGCGCCACCCTGGGTGGCACGGAGGTCCGACTCATCGGGAACGGCTCGAGCGTCACCGTCCCCTTCAGCGCCATCGACTCCGCATCTGGCTCAAGCGTGACCGTTTGGGCTTGAAACACAATCGATTCACAGGTCGCCACCACCGGAGTCGTACCAACTGTCACGCCTCCTAGGAAAATCGTCAGCGTGACGGGCTTGCCGGTTTGCGGATCTCCCATCGACTCAGATTGGCTCAACTCGAACTGCGCCCACCGCTTTGTGGGGCCGGACGAGGAAGCAGTCTGTGGCGACGATGCGGAGCGCGCGGGTGAGATGAGGCCGGGACAGAAGAGTGCAACGCAACACATCCCCGCCAACAGCACAAGGCCTCGCTGGTGCAGAGCCTTCATAGATCGCATCCTACCGATCTCGCGGACCAAGGCGCAACCCGTTTTTTTCTTGAACCGGGTAGGCGGGATCGAACACCTGGTATACAATGGGCCCATGCGTGCGCTCGTCAAAACATCGGCGCAACCAGGGTTGACCGCCACCGACAGGCCTGATCCGAGACCGGGCCTCACCGATGCAATCATCCGCGTCAAAGCCACCTCTCTCTGCGGGACGGATGCCCATATTTATAATTGGGATCCTTGGGCCCACAGCCGCATCCATCCCCCCCGGATCATCGGTCATGAAATGTGCGGTGAGGTGGTGGAAACCGGAGCCGAGGTCACGTTGGTCAAGGTCGGGGACTATGTCGCAGCGGAATCGCACCTGACCTGTGGCCAATGCTTCCAATGTCGCACCGGACAGGCGCATGTGTGCAAGAATTACCGCATCCTCGGGGTCGATCGTGACGGGTCGTTCGCGGAGTATGTCGTCTTGCCTGAAACTGTGCTCTGGAAGACCTCGCCCACCATTCCACCGGAACTCGCCTGCGTCCAAGAACCGCTCGGCAACGCCGTCGACGCCGCCTTAGTTGAAGACCTCACCGGACAAACGGTCTTGATCACCGGCTGTGGTCCGACCGGACTGTTCGCGGCCGCCGTCGCACGAACGGCCGGTGCCGCCATGATCATCGCCACGGATGTCAGTGCCTACCGCCTGGACCTTGCCAAACAGGTCGGTGTCGATCACCTGCTCAACGCCAAGGTCGAGACAGCGGACCGCATCGCCGCCGCCATTCTCGAGATCACCGACGGCGAAGGCGTCGACGCCTCGCTCGAAATGTCGGGGAACCCTACGGCATTGCATCAAGCCTTCAGTGCCGTAAAGAACGGCGGACGCGTGACACTCTTCGGCATTCCAACCGGCCCGATCAATTGCGATCTCGCGAATGACATTATTTTCAAGGGAATTCGCGTCTACGGCATTACTGGCCGCCGACTTTTCAAAACCTGGTATCGCCTGGCCGGGCTCTTCCAGGCCGGACTCAATATCAAGCCGGTGATCACCCATACCTTTGCCATGAAAGACTTCGCGCGGGGATTCGAGTTGATCAATTCCGGCCAGTGCGGGAAGGTGGTCTTGATTCCGTAGAAAGGCTTTCAGCGGTCAGCCTCAGGCTACAGGGCAAGAGGTTCATGCGAAGAAACCCTCTAGCCTCCACCCCACGCTCCCTACGCCCGATACCGGATAGTTATGGCCTACCACTCACTCAAAAAAACTGTTTCAGAGCGACTCGCTGAAATCCACGCGGCAGGCCTCTACAAATCTGAGCGGCAGATCCTCGGTCCGCAGGGGGCCGAGATTCGTGTGGCGCAAGGTGAGGTCCTCAATCTCTGCGCCAACAACTATCTGGGGCTCGCCAACCACCCTGACATCAGACAGGCCGCCGTCGCCGGACTGCAAGAGCATGGCTACGGCATGGCCTCCGTCCGGTTCATCTGCGGCACGCAGGATCTCCACAAACAACTCGAACAGACGGTCAGCACCTTCCTGGGCACTGAGGACACGATCCTCTATAGCTCCTGCTTCGACGCCAACGGCGGACTCTTTGAGGTGCTACTCGGCGAGCAAGACGCCGTCATCAGCGACGCCCTGAACCACGCAAGCCTGATCGATGGCATCCGGCTCTGCAAGGCCACCAGGCTCCGCTATGCGCACTCCGATATGGCAGACCTGGAAGCCAAGCTGCGCGACGCGGCAAGCTGCCGGCTTCGCCTGATCGCGACGGACGGGGTCTTCTCCATGGATGGCGATCTTGCGAAACTCGATCGGATCGTCGAACTGGCGGATCGGTACGATGCGGCGGTGATCGTGGACGACAGTCACGCGACCGGTGTGCTCGGGCGCAACGGACGCGGCACGCCGGACCATTTCGGCGTCGCGGACCGGATTGAGATCGTCACCAGCACGCTGGGCAAGACTTTGGGCGGCGCGGCAGGCGGGTTTACTTCCGGACGAAAGGAAATCGTCGAGCTGTTGCGGCAGCGGTCCCGACCCTACTTGTTTTCGAATTCACTGCCCCCGGTCATCGCCGCGGCTGCTCGACGGGCCGTGATCCTCGTGGCCCAAGGCGACCAGTTGCGGGCCAGACTGCGCGAGAACGCGGCCTTCTTCCGCGCGCAACTCACCGCCCTCGGATTCCGTCTCATTCCCGGCGAGCATCCCATTATCCCGATCATGTTGGGTGACGCCTCACTCGCCACCAGGATGGCAGAGCGGCTTTTGGAGGAAGGGATCTATGTCGTGGGATTCAGTTACCCGGTTGTGCCGGAAGGCCAGGCACGGATTCGTGTACAGATGTCGGCGGCCCACCAGCACGAACAGCTTGTGCGAGCCAGCGCCGCCTTCGCAACCGTCGGTCGGGAACTGGGCGTCATCCAATAGATGCGTCTATCCGGTCTATTGGATTCATCTGATTTCTCTCGTTCAAAACCAAACAAACCAGACCAACAAGATGAACTAAACGAACCCTGCCTCGCTCATTCCCGGATCGCCCTTGCACGCTTCTGCAGATAGGCGTTGCGGACGGAGGTATAGAGATCGAGAGTGGCTTCCTCGACTCCCTCAAATTTTTCAAGGTTTCGCGCACGCTCATTCACAAGCTCCCCGGCTCGGGCGCCGATTTGGACCACGCTGATCGTCGTATCATTATTGTGGGAGATGAGTGAAGGAACGTTGTTGACCTTGATGATCGGAGCGACCAGCCAGTTGAGCGGGTTCATGAAAATGTCGACACCGAAGCCGATGGCGTCCCTGAGGCTATAGGGAGGCAGCAGCGGCAACACCAGATAAGGCCCCGGCTTGACCCCATAAAACCCAAGTGTTTGCCCCGTATCCTCTTCGGGCGTCTGCAATCCCATATCCTTGGCCACGTCGATGAGCCCCGCCCCGCCAATCGTGCTGTTCACGACTAACCGTCCCACTTCGATGCCTGCCCCCTTGAACTTGCCCTGAAACACATTATTCAAAAATCGCTGTGGGAAACGGACGTGGTAAAAGAGATTGCTGACACTGAGCTGCACCCAGTCCGGCAAGAGGAAATTGTACCCCCTCGCGACCGGCTTGAGCAAAAATCGATCGAACTGGCGGTTGAACTCGAAGAAGTAGACGTTCACCGGTTCCCAGGGATCGTACTCCTCACCGGCTTCTTCATGGGCCCCGGCAAAAGGATCGAGCAGTTCGTCCGGAGCAGTATCAGTATCTTGCAGTGCCGAGGCAACCGGCGCAGGAGTCTGGTTCCCAACCGGTATCGCCTCGCTCACCCCCTGTGGCTGCGCTGTACCGGTTCTCCCCGCACAGCCAGTAGGCAAGCATCATCACAAAACCCAGCAGACCGCACGTCAGCAGACGAGAGGGAATCACCAACCAGGCCTCCTTAACCCATATTACCCACGAAGACGTCTACTCCGACCGCCAGTAAGCTGCTCCTCTAAGCAGGTCTTCGGCTCAGCCGACGCGCACTCTATCAAATGCCGGGGCAATCTCCAATCAATTCCTATACAATTGTGGAATGGCAGGCGAGGAGCGCGACTTGCGAAGCCCTCACCCAACCTATCCGCTCCGCAACTCTCGCGCGTCTCGCTTCAGCATCCTGCTAAGATCGGACGGCGGTCTGAACAAACTCGGCCCACCGTCGGAAATAGGCCGCACCCCCAACCTGGTAGGTGTTGTTATGATCGGCGCCCTCGATGAGATAGAAAGACTTGGGTGGCTTGGCTGCATCGAAGACCTGCCGGCCCAATTCGAGCGGAATGATATCGTCGTTGTCACCGTGAATGATCAGCTTCGGCAGCGAGAGCTGCGGAATGCGATCGATCAATTTGAAGTCTGCCCCGAGCAGCCAATGGACCGGCAACCCGCCGTAATGGAACTTGGCCACCGCTTCGATCGACGGGAACGAGGATTCGAGGATCAGACCAGCGGCAGGCTTCTGTGCCGCAAGCTCCCCTGCCACAGCCGCACCGAGCGAGCGCCCGAATAGGACGATGCGCTCAGGGCGAATCATCCTGGTCCGCGTGAGATAATCGTGCGCCCCGAGCGCATCCTGATAGAGCCCCTCTTCCGACGGGCGCCCCTGGCTCCGACCATAGCCGCGATAGTCGAACAGGAAGACCGACAGTCCGAGGCGGTAGAGTTCGCGCAGATTCTCCAGCCGGTTGATGATATTCCCCGCATTCCCATGACACCATAAAATCACGGCTGTTGTCGCACGGTTCTCCACATACCAACCAAACAGGTTTGTCCCATCGGCTGCTACAAACCAGACGTCTTCCAGCGGCAAGCCGCTGAGGGCTTTCCAGTCCTGATCCTTCCACGGATCTGGATGGTAGACGAAGAATTGATCGAGGATGCCCATCGTGTCTGATTTCGGAGAACGGCGACTTAGAAGCGCAGCCCGATGCCAAAGAGGACGTACTGGGAGCGAAAATCCAGCGCGAGCTGCTGCCAGTGATAGTTGGCCGAAAAATACTTGTACTCGCTGAACAGAAACATTTTTTCGGTCAGATTGCCTTGCACCCCGCCCAAGAACTGATAGCCGAATGTCCATGAACCTTCAAAATCCTGGTCCGACCGACCAGGAATGTTGGCATGGGTGAGCATTCCGTCCGAAAGGCCGCCCCCGACACCGATGTAAGGAACAAGCGCCTTCCCTGGGTAGCGAAGAATCAGATTGACCATCGAATTAAAGACCCAGAGGTTTGTACTGGCAAGGGACCCCGCGCTCGTCGGCGAAGAAAATGTGATCTCACTCCCGTGACCGAAAGATTCCAGCTCGATCCCGATGAAGTTGTCAAAATAGTGCGGGAACACCGCGACCTTGATTCCGGCTCCAATTCCATTGGTAATCCTGGTATCCGAGGGGTTGCCACCTTGAGCAAAGAGACCTTGATCTGATGGAAATGCACCGAGTGCATACAGGCCTATATGTACGTCGGCGGTCTCAGTGGCTGAGACCAGGCCGGCTTGCAGGAATACAATTATGAGGGCGAGCGACAACGGGAGGAAAGCCGGGAGCACCAGGGGGAGTGGCCAGATCTCGAAGCTGCCCCTCACCGCATTGGTCCAGCAGCGCCCATCAAAATAAAAGGGCCTCTGGGACTTACGCCCCAAAGGCCCCTTCGATTGCAGACGATCGAAGATCAGCTGCCCTTGACGACCGTGCACCATTCGCCGACGATGCCGAGGATCTGGTGGGCCGTGTGGTCAACCGAAGCCACCGTGGTGATCCCGCCGGCCGCTTTCGCCGCTGCGACGCTCCCATCACCGCTCGAAACCCATCCGAGGATCGATTGGGTGCAAGCTTTTCCCTCTTTGGTTGCAGCGGTCGCAGTCGTCGCAGTATCGCCATACTTCACATCGGTGACGATCCAGCCCAGCGCCGGAGTGGCGACGATCTGGCAACCGGTCAAGCTCAGACCGACCGCTGTAATCAATGCAAGGGACAACACTAGGTATGCCTGCTTCATGGTTCCTCCTTGTGAAAGAAATTAATAGATTGTGTAATTCACCCACCCGTCCTTTTTGTGGGAATCACTCGGCGCGAAGTATAGTGAGGCTTACATGATCTGTCAATTCGCGATGCGAGCATCGGAAAGGTGAAACCCCCTACAAAATCGATGGTTCCACAAAACATTGAACTGATTAGAAAAAGCCCTGCAGACTGAAAAGCACATCGTTATCGTGATCGCGGTGGTTGTACTCCAGCCTGAGCGCCCAATTCTGGGCCAGTGTATAGCGCGACCCGACAAACCACCGAATGTCTTCAGATTTGTCTCCCAGCGCGAATCGTAGATAGGAACCCGATACCATGAGCCGCCACCGGTCTGCCAGATCGCCGTATAGCCCCACCGTGCCGCCTCCCCCCACGCGGTAATCATCCTCGTATGCCTTGCTGTAGTCTCCCTCGGCCTCGGCAAATGCAAAGACAACTTCCCGACGGAGCCAGTGCGATTCGACCGCCGCGCCAATGCCGCCGTTCAGTACGCCGTTGCTGCAGAGCTGGCAGGTATTGAATCGAATCGTATTCATCCCGGCGTTGAACTTCCAGGACGGCGAATGGAACAGCGAGTCCATCGGCGAGAGCGACACCACATTGACCAACGTGGCTCGTTCAACTCTGGTTTGATCGGCCCGGTTGTAATGCCGCACGCTGAGCGATGCAATTTCGACCTGCGCATCGGGCGTGTGACCGATTTCGGGGTCGAGCAGATCATGGTACCCCGCGCGAACCGTAACTTCCTCGAAGGTGTCATTGTTGCGCCATCCGCCCCCCACGCCCGCTCGCGAGGTGCTATGCCCCGCATCTGGATGGTCTGCGAATGGCAGAATCTTCATGTCCTCAGACGGTATTCTGAGCGCACTGCGCTCAACCAGCACCATTCGATTACGCTCCTTGTAATCGGCAGCATGTTTCTTATCCGTCTCGCTCTGATATCGAAGGTAGTCCGATGCCACATCCAAGAGAAATGCCTGTTGCTTGGACGGAAGAGTTTTGAGCTCTGCGATGGCTTCGGGTGACCGATCGTTTACGATCTCCTTCGCCATCCGTCGTTCGGGTGCAGAGAGCCGTTCCCATTTTCGGCGAATCATCGTCCGTCTCGAGGGCCGGTAGACAACCTCCTCCACGAGTCGCGGATGAGTCGCAATCAGACGCACAGTGTCCGCCGGGACCGTCCACACATGAAATCGGTCTGTCAAACGGAGAGTCGGGTCCGCATATTCAAGAAGAGAGAGAATGTGATAGGAACAATTCTCTTTGAAGAAGAAATAGTCGAAATACGTACTTCCCAATTCCCATGCATGTTCGAGCAACCGACGTACCTGCGATTCCGAGAAGTGCAAGCGATATTCCCAGATGTCGCGATTCTCAATGTCCCGATACTCCTGCACCTTGAGATAGTAGGGCGGCGTCGTGAAGTAGCCCTTGAATCCGCCTAAAATACCCTTGATGGGATACAAGACGCCTTCATCGGGAGGCACTTCCGCCGCATAATTGATGGTATAGGCAAGCAGCCGCGTCTGTTCGGTTTGTCCTTTTTGGTCAACTCTCAAGAACGTGTGACCAAACATCGAAGCTGGGTTATCGAGGAAGGCCGAGGCGAAGATCAGCGTGACGGACTCGGCATTGAGTTCCTTGAACCACATGTCGAATCGTTCACAGCGAATGAGGGGAAGTTTTGTTTCGTCGATAGCGAGCCGCTCTTTCAGCCAATGATAGCGGGCGATGAATGCACATTGGGCAGGCTGCTTGGAACTTCCGACCGGCTCTTCGGAAAACAACGATGTAATCGTGCTTTCCAGCTCCGCTTGCGGGTCCGATCTGCCACTGGGAGACAGAAAGAACTGCGGATCGTCCGCTTCACTCGTGTAACCGCCAAAGAGGTTCTCGCGATAATGCAGCAAGAGATGCCATTCGCGTTCCTCGGCGAGTTGTAACTGAACAGCCTGACTGATTAGTTGATCCAGGTATGGGTTGCCCTCTGCCTCCTCAGCGTTTACCGATGAGGGGTGAACCAATAACAGGCTGATAAGGATGAGAACAGCGTACAAGCAGCGGGTCAGAAAGACACAGGGCTTCGACTGTGCAGTCGAAGCCCTGCGCTGATTATTAGCGAGCAGAAACCTGGGCGAGCACCGGATGGGTCGCGATCGCATCATTAATCGCCTTCACCATCGCGACTGGAGAGGCTTCCCCTGCCTTCACCAAAGAGATATATCGATCCTGAGTCATCGAAAAGAACTCAGCCTGATGCTCTGCCGCTACGCCCATCAGGGTCGCCAGCGAAGCCAGGTGCTCGCCCTGCCCTTGGGCCATCTCCTGCGAGAGATTCTCGAAGTTGATGGCGGCAAACATATTCGTCTTCTCCTCGGCCCACACCTTACCATTGTTCTTGCAGCCGAAGATTCCGGTAGTGATCCCAAATGCCTGCCATGGGAGGATAGTGTTATTCGTTGTAGAGATTAGGAGTTGGGCTCCTACTGTGTTGGTATCTATCTTCGCGTCCTGCCACGCAACTTTTCCCAATCCACAGCCAGGCCCCGTGTCAGATGTTCCACCCGCTAAAGCTACCCCTACTTGGGCAACAAGAAATGCCACGACAATCTGGACGACAATTAATCCCTTAGACATAGAGTATCCTCCTTCATAACTGTGGGCTTTTAATAGATCCCACTATTTCGCACTATATACAAAAAGCAAAACCACGGCCAGAAAAAGTTTCGTAAAGGCGAGAGATCCCTGGCTACAGATCGGCAGACAAACACTCGTCCAAATACATCAGCGCCCGACCTGCAGCTTGGCAAGCACTGGGTGAGCGATGCTCGCCTCGCGCAGAGCTTCCTGGATCGAGGCGGGATCATCTTCTCCATAGTGAACCAAGGACACATAACGTTCTTGGGCCATCGCGAAGAATTCCTGCTGGTATTCCTCCGGCACGTTTAAGAGCGTTGCCAATGACGCAAGGTGCTCGCCCCCTCCACGAGCCATATCCTCTGAAAGGCTCGCGTAATTGATTCCAATGAATAGACTCGCCCTCTCGCTATCCCATATTCTGCTGTCATGACTGCAGCCAGATGTTCCAGAAGGGATGGTAAACGAATAACTACCGGTCACATTGGTGGTGGCCATAAACATCTGCGGTGCAATTTGCTTTTGGCCTTTCCAGCCCTCCCACAACATCTTACCCAACCCGCAGCCAGGACCGGTATCGGGATTTCCAGCCCCCATAACAATCCCTGTATGGCTAACACCCACGAGAGCCATGGCCATTACTACCTTCCATACATTCATCACCAGCACCTCCCTGTTTCATCTCTCCACAGCATGACTTCCCACTCGATCCATTTTTTTCCATATAGGCGAACTGATGGTTCTTGCCAGGAAAATTGTCTCTGCGTCTATACCACCATGTGAGACTCGGCCTTATCAGGCAAGGAAATAAGACGCGGCTTTACTTCGGCGTCGCAGAGACATAGAAGACCAAGACCACGGGGAAGCTTGAACCGCTTCGGCCCCGCCGAGCCTGGATTGAAGAGCAGCGTGTCACCTAGCCATACATTCTTCGGCTGGTGTGTGTGACCAAAGATGCAGATGTCAGGTTGTTCGCGATCCAAAAAGGCTCGCCCGTCTTTCGTGAGCTTCCCGCCTTTATAGACAATATGACGGATGGCGATGCGGAGGCCGGCCAGCTCGATCACTGCCTCGGACGGAAATCCGCTCTGTTTATCATCGTCGACGTTGCCGGAGACGGCGGTGACCGGAGCGATCTGCTCGAGCTGTTCGATCACGGACTGATCGCCAATGTCCCCGGCGTGGAGAATGTGATCGACCCCTTTAAAATGTCGTCGAACCGCCGGATCGAACAGGCCATGGGTATCGGCAATCACTCCGATCCAAATGGCTCTTCGCTGGTTCACGGGGCGGCGACCGGCTGGGATCCGAGTGAAGCCTGCACCTGTTTCCAGTCAAACGTAAAAGGCTCCGGCGATTTCTTGGGCAGGGCAGCAAGCTCCATTTTCAATCGTTCGGCCCTGGCTGTGCTCATCGGATGCGTAGAGAGCCATTCCATCCGACCCTCGTCTTTCTCCGAGAGCCGTTCGAAAAACCGGATCATCCCGGAAGGATCGATCTTCGCCCGCTGGAGCAGTTGCAATCCCGTCAGATCGGCTTCGGTCTCTTGCTCCCGGCCGAACTTGAGGGTGAGCAGCTCGACTCCGAGCTGTTTCATCATCCCGACGAGGCCCTGTTGATCACCAAGCACTATGGCCACCACCGTAAGCAGCCCAAGACTTTTGACGATCCGTTCAAGCCCATGCCGCTGTAGCACGTGGTTGAGCTCATGGCTCAGCACGCCTGCCACTTCTTCACCGCTTTCTGCTTTTTTCATGAGCCCGGTGAACACCACCACATACCCACCAGGCAGCGCGAAGGCATTGACGACGTCGCTGTTCACCACGGTCACTTCAAACTTGTAGGGACTATTTGGAATCTGTTCGGTCAGACGTTGCGTCATCTCTTCCAGGGCTGTAACCGCGGGACCCACTTTCATCACCTCCTGGTGAGTGAGAAAATCCCGATAGGCCGATTCCCCCAACTTCTGCTCCCACTCCACCGGAATCCGGCTCACTGCAAGCTCGACCAATAGATCGGCCCCAAACCACAGGCCAAGCACCACGGCCAGGATCGAGCCGGCGATAGCAGCCCACATAACTCGATGACGATGTCGGATCTGGCGCACCCGCTCGGCCGCTTGTTCAAACGGGGCGTTCAAATGATCCGGCGACGCTTGGCGAAAGGCGCGTATCACGTCGGGATTCTTGAGATACAGCGTCCGGTCCCCCCGCACGCTAGCCCATTTCACCACGAGATGGTCATGATCGAGTCCGCCTGCCGAGACGGTAAGTGCAGAAAACGGCACGGCCTCTCGTGCGCCCTCGCCCCCCTCGGGTTCGAAGGTAATCGTCAGCCCGTCCCTGTCGACCTGCACGAAACAAGGCGCGCCACTGGCTGGAAAGTCGTTGCCGAAACAGAGGGCATTGGAACTCATAGTGGTCATCTCGGGTCGCAGACGAGCAGAAACCGGAGGCGTACCCTCTGGGGTACGTAGAGGATTTCCTGCGAGTTGAGAACGAAGTTGGCGGGCGTTTTCAGCATCCGCTACTCGGAAACGGGAATGAACTGACGTATCCACGCTCCGAAACTGCCAGGATTCCGGCTTTGAATGTACACGAGTCCAGGCCCTCGAAACCGGCAGACAAACCCTTCGCCCGAGGTAAAACTGGCGACCCAGCCAGAGGTGGCCTTTTCGATATTGTAAGAGGTCGTGGCGGACCAGGCCACCAGATGGCTGTTGTCCACGATGTATTCCTGATCGGGCTTCAACTCGATCTTGTGAATGGCCCCGAAGCTGTTCAGGACGAGCGTTCCTTTCCCGCTGATTTTCAGAATGAAGAACCCCTCTCCCCCCAGTAATCCACGGCTCAGGCTCTGCATCTTGCTTTCGATGACGATCCCGTCGGCACCCGCGAGGAAGCCGTCTTTCTGCACCATGTACTCGTTCACTCCATCGAGTTCCATGATGACAATTTCGCCCGGCACCGTAGGAGCCAGCAACACTTCGCCGGGACCACGGCTGGCTCGCAGCGTCTGGAAAAAGAATTTTTCTCCCGTCAGGAACTTTCGCGACAGGGCTCCGAGAAACCCGCCTTCCATCTTGCTTTCAATGTCGATGGTCGGGGAACAAGCCACCATCGCGCCCGACTCGGCCTTGATATGCTCACCCGCTGCCAGGTCCACCCGCACCATCGGAAATGCACCTGGATATAAGATTTCGCTTTTCATGTCTTCGTCTCTCCCTCACGTGTGAAGTCTTTGGAATGGGTATCCGAATCTGTTTTCCCGGATTACTCCTGATCTCCCATCCACTGCGCAAGCGATTCTGTGGAATACCACCGGCAGTGTCAAGCAACCAAGGAGACCAAGATTATGCTGTCAGAGAAGATCGAGACTCGATGAGCGGCCCGGACAAAGTGGCCGGTCGTCGGCATGCGGCTGATCGGCAGACTTGGACGAAATCCATCACCTCATCGGCATCGCCAGTGGCGATCTTCGCGCCCCCGACACCGGCTGGGAACCGATCTAGGGGCTGGGTTCGATGCAGGGTCGTTCCCCTCCCAGACATCTGAATTGCATCGGACGATCCATGCGCAGCCGGCCCTACCGCTATGCGCCGGCCTAATCCTGGCTGAGCTGTTGGTTCCCATAGTCCCTGGGAATGTTCACCTGAACGCCTCCGCGGTCAATCCGAATCTCCAAGGAAAAGGAAGAGCGGCAATCCAAAGATTTGCACCTGGGGTACGAGTTCATGATCGGCCTCCCGACCCTCCGATCTCTTCACGCAACGATCAACCGATGGACGGGGGAGAGGTTTGTAGAGAACCGGTGGATTGAACGGGTGGAGGAGTCAGAAATCTCTGACCACGGAGGGGTACTGCGGACTATTTGGACCGACGCGGGGACGCGGAGCGGCTGCTCTCGAGCACGACCGATTGAGTCGTGGGAATTGTTGCGACGACATCGCGCAGGGGATCACCTTCTTGATCCTTGCCGTCTTGCCCGACACTATACATCACACCCTTCTGCTGATTGACCAGCATAGGAAGACCGGTAAAAGGATCGTAGTGGGTCTGTCCTGCCTTTGCGAGGCGCGTGAGCAGATTCCCCTCTTGTGGCCCTCGTCTGATCCAGACTTGCAGGCTCGCCAGGCGAAGCCGTGCATCGGTCTCCACTATACGCCCAACATAGGGATCCCATGAGGGGAGTGGCTCGATTCCGATGATATTCTCGATCGGATTCGCCAAGTAGTCCACCGCGCTGACAGCGGGAGTCCGAATGAAGCTGGACGGTTTCGGTAAGTTGGTGTAGCGCCCTTCCGACACTGCTTTGCTCGCCGCCTCGTAATAGTCCGCATAGGCATTGGATCGCCGCTGCACGGGAAGGGGCATCGCCGCCGCCAGGGCAACATAAAAAGGACGCTCGCCGGCGTTGTCGGTCTTCAGACTGGTCGTCACGACCTTAGTCGCCCACACGAAATGGCTCTGCATCGGCCATCGAAGGGACAGCTCGACTTGATCAAGGGGGCGAACGATCTTACCGAGTCGACCAATCGCTGTCCCATCGAGATCCTGACGGGTCAAGAGACCGGACGCGATTGCGACATCATCCTGGACTGCCGTCGCTGCCAACATCTTCACCATTAACGTCTTCGACTGTCCCAACGCGGCGCGCCAGGATCCCATATCGGTCTCAAGTCGTTCGAGACCGGTGCTGAGATCCTGAGCAAACCCTTCTGCCAGGTATAACCGATGGGCCAGCAGAATATGGGCGCAGTTCGGGCTCAGGATTTGTCCGTATCCTATATCTTCAAACGACATCGAAAGCCATTGTTGGTAACGCCTGAGGCCAACCGATTCTTGAGCCGCCCATGATCGTACGGCTTCAGCCTGCCGCTTCAGCTGCGCCGCCGGGTCGGCACTGGTGAACCATCCTCGGACCACGCTGGCGGAGGCCCCAGCCGTCGTCATCCCTTTACCTTCATCACCAACCATGCAGGCGTTCGCAGCCTGGAGATCGCTCCCTTCCACTCTTGCGCTCGTAACCCGCTTGGAGCGGATCCCGTTCCGCAGAAGCGTCGAAGCCGAGCAGCAGGAGATACCCGTTTTTTCTTGAATCAGTGAGTGCCCGTGGAGGACTTTTTGTAAGGTTGTGATACGCCGACGACGGGGGAGCTTCCATAACCATCCAGGCCAGTCCAACCGCCCCGATACCAACCGCCACCAGCGCAACACAGGAAAGCGCCAATCCCAAACACAACAAGGCAATTGATCGCGTCGTCGAAAAACAGGATCCGATAAACGACGAGATGCCAATGCGGACCCGAGCCACTCGCGCGGCAAACCGAGGATGCGGTCTTGGCGACGCCAATCGATCCTGCGTGTGAACCTGGCCTTTCTGCCCCGTTGAGTCAAAAAGGACATCAACGGCAGACGCAGCGACCGAGAGAGTAGCGTCTGGCATCGAAGGGGTAGATTCGATGCCGGAATCCTGCCACGTTGCGGAAGACGAAGACACTGGGGGAAGATTCACAAACGTAATCGATTCACTCGCCCGAACCCACTCCGGTCTCGTATCTTCCTGAAGGACAACCTTTTCCACGACGGGGGCCACCGGCTCAACGACAGGGGCTACCACCTCCGGGGGAGCCGATTCCCATCCACCACTACGCGACAGCTCAGCGACCACTTCAGGAGATTCCTCCACCAGCGGTAACGGAGTCGGTGGAACGACTATAGCCTCCCCCTTCTCCCTGTCCCAATTTCGTTTCTTCTCAGACGGACGATGTGGCTGAACCTCGGCTTCTCCAGTGCTCCAATGCGACAAAGTATCCATCGAAGCGGGAGATGCCGATGGCGCATCACTTGGCGCTGCGGAGGGCGGGGGAGCCGCTGCGGCCTGGAAGAGTGTGATGGGTATTTCATGGTGCTCTGTGGAAACCGGTTCAGGCGCGGGTGTTGCTTCCGGGATCACCGCTGAAAGTGAAGGCTCCGGAGCGGAGGCTTCCGCAGATGGCGACGCTGGCTGCAGCTCCATAAAAGAGGGGGACGAAACAGATTCAGATTCACGAGCTGGTTCGACCGGCTCTGACAGAGGCGGCACTGGAAGGTCCACCTTTAAGAAGCTTGGGGCGTCGCTCGAAAAAGTCGGTGGCTCCTCTGGCCGCGAGGGTTCTTCCGGAAGGAGAACCGCAGCTGGCCGTGGCAGATCGGACTCTCTGATCGCCTCTGTTTCTGCAATCGATTCACTCACCTCACTCAAGATCGAAGGATGAGCCGCTGGCAACGGCCCGGGATCGCTGGATGAGAAGGGTGGTTCAGGAGTTGATGTAATAAGGGGGGCTGAGAGCTCTGGTTCTGGCGCTGATTCTGGTTGAACTGATTCTAATTCCCTCGCATCCTGTGAAATCGCATCCGGCTTGGAGAATGCGGCAGGCGAACTCGACGACGAAGTTCCTGCGGCAAACTTCCATGCGCCGTCGAAGACAGTGTTCCATGAAAATGGGACCGTGGGAGAGGAATCAGCGACGGACGGGGCTGGGACTTCAGGCTTTGGAAACACCGCGGGGCTCGCCGGCGGATCCACCGCAAGGATTGACTCACTCGCCTCCGGCAGCCCTGGCGCAGGAACGGGACTCGCCAACTGCTCTGCCACCGACTCAGGCTGACTGGGGGCGGAAGGGACAAGATCGGAATCACTGCCGAGTAGTGGTGTTTCCTCCGATTGAGCGAATGGAGCCGTCGACGGTGCCGCCTCCTCGATCCTGATGGTGGCATTCTCTATCTGCTCCCAGGGCATGGGAGCGGATATTCCCGGCGATCCGCCTGAAGACGTGGTGGCGATCCCGACGTCCGCTATGCGCTCCTCTGAGGAGCTGGAGGTAAGTCCCTCACCTACAAAGGGCGAAAGTTTGACAATCGGATCCCCCATCCCATCATCAGGATGTTCACTAGACGGAAGCGGTGACTCGGCCAATATTGGAGTAACAGCCTGCTCCCCCTCCGTACTCGGCAGGTCCGACACCTCAGGCAGAATATCCTGCCTGAGGCAATCGGCCTCCGGGATTGGCCCTGTAGATCCGGGCGACGGAACCCGCAGCCCCTGTGAAGCCGGACCGACCGATGCCGGGTCTATAAGAACGTCCGGAACGGCGATCGATTCGATGACGGGATTCGACGAAGTGTGTGGCGGAGCCTCAGGACTCGGGGGAGCCCCATCAAACTGTTCCCACGGCATCACTTCAAAAGCTCTGGATTCTTCAGTGGTGGCAAGGATTACGTCCTGGGGCCTGGAGGCGTCGACTTCCGATGAAGTCACTTCGGCAGGAGCCACGGGATGAGGCCCGAGAAAATCACCGGTTTGTATGTCGAAGAGAGAGGCAAACTGAAAGGCCACGGAGCTGGCTGGCGCAAGCTCTCTTACCTTGGCGTAGAGCTGAGAAGGTTTCTTGGGATTCTCAGAGTCTGGATCCTCGATGAGAATGTCAATTGCCTTGCCTAATTCGGCCACCGCGGCCATGGTGTCCCCCTTCTCCTCGTACACATGGGCTAAGAGTTCGAGGAACGGGACACAGCGAGGTCCGGCAGCCAAGTATTCGCGCAACAACGATTCGGCCAACCAGAAGTCTTGTCGCCCAATCGCTTCATTGGTGAGAGATTCAAATGCCTGCCGAGCTGTGACGAGACTGCCTAGTCGCAAATGGAGAGTGGCGAAAAGCCGACGGGCTTCCATGTTATGAGGATCAAGTGTGAGCAGTTCTTTCAGGGAAGCAGACGACCGGCCGTACTTGCCGGCGTTCATGTGGGTGATGGCTTCCTCTAGAAGCGCGCTTTTCTTGCTGTAGCCGACAACGCCCCGTTTGTGCGCCCGGGAGGGAGACTTTTTGTCAGCTTTTTGAGGGGGTTTCTTGTCGGTCCGCACATTACAACCTTAGCAGATCATCTAAAGATGAAAAGTGGCTCACTTGGCCACTTTGCACCAGATTTCTCTTCCGTGTGGTTTCTCATGATCTTGAGGGGGCAAACTGGACGGAGAAGTGCAATCCTAGTGCCATCGTGGGCTTCACTCTGAATTTGAACATCCTTGATTATTAAGGTATTAGTCGAGAGCCTCCTCCCCCTCTTCATCGCCTCCTCTTCAAAAATGAACAAGCCCGCCAAGAATCGCCGTGGGAGAGCCATCTCGCGGAGCAACTACGGGGAGAGTCTAAGCAAGGGGTGGTCCTCTCTGTAGGAGCCCTACGAAGCAGGAGCCAGGGTTTAGTGGCCAAGGGAGTCACCCTTGAACGGAATGTCGAGCGACCAAGCGGCAAGGCCAGCCGTCTGGTCGCGGAAACCTGGTGCTAATCGGTGATTGCAGTAGCAGCCATCATGATGAGGCGGAAACGCTAGTCTGGTTGTGTGGATGACGAGCCTTATGGTACGGTTCTATACTTCCTTTTCATGCTCGACGTGGTCTGGGTGGATTATCGGTCCCTCCGCAGGCATTGTTTGTGAATTATGGATTTTTTCTCTTTCGGACAATATAGGTGGATCAGGCAGGCCTCTCTCGTCTGTCTGCTGGCAGTGCTGAGTGGATTTCTGCTTCCTTCCGCCCCGCGTGCTGAATCTGGAGGAAGCTCCTCCGGACGCGTCTCCCTCGACTTCAATGATGTCGAACTCTCTGTTTTTGTTCGCTTCATCAGCGAGTTGACCGGTAAGAACTTCGTCTTGGACGATGTCGTCAAGAAAGCCGGGGGGAAAATCAGTGTGTATTCCCCTACCAAGGTCACGCACGATCAAGCGTACAGCATGTTCGTGGCGGCGCTCGAGGTCAGTCGTATGGCTGTCGTTCCCAAAGGAAGCGTCTATCAGATCGTGGCGATGGGGGACCTTCCTCCGGAGCGAGGGGCATTCGTCTACAAACTCAAAAACGCCAATGCGACCGACCTTGCCGCGATCTTGACCAATCTCGTCGCCCGATCACAGACAGTCGCACAGACGGCACCAGGCGCACGACCACTATTCAGGCCCTTGAGCGAATTCGAAGCCCCCGTCCAGGTCTTTGCGGATAAGGCCACGAACTCGATCATCATCAGTTCGACCAAAAGCGCCTACACCAAGTTACAGTCAGTCATTCGGGACTTGGATACGCGCCGGAAGCAGGTCTTTGTCGAAGCCGTCATCTTGGAGGTGCAGGTCAGCCGGCTCAGACAGCTCGGTACCGATCCTGTTCAGGTACTGGCCGCAGGCAAGAGCGGTTCAGTGCAAGGCGTCGGTTCATTGAACCGCTCGCCAGAAGATGCGGCATCCATCGCGCAACTCATCGCTGGGGTCGCTGCGGGCGCTGCGACTGGGGGAACGGTGTCGATCCTCAACACGGTTAACGTGCGCGCATTCTTACAACTGTTGTTGAGCCTCACGGACACGAATATCCTGTCGACCCCCCAAGTGCTCGCCGCAGATAACCAAAAGGCCAAGATCGTCGTGGGTGAAAATCGTCCGTTCCCCACGGGTCAAGCCCAGGGAATCACGGGCGGGACTCTCGTCACGATCGAGCGAAAAGATGTCGGCGTCACCCTCGAATTCACTCCACAGGTCTTAGAGAATGACTTGATCCGATTAGAAATCAAGCAGGAGATTACCGCGATCGAAGAAAATGTCGCACAAACGATCGGGACCGGGACATCCAGCGTCCCGGTCGGACCCACCACGACCAAACGGTCGATGGAGACGACCACCATCGTGAAAGATCAACAGACAATCGTCGTCGGCGGGCTCGTGCGGGATAACATTATCCTCAACGAAAATAAAGTCCCTTTCTTTGGAGATATTCCACTCATAGGTTGGCTCTTCAAATCCCAAAGCCGACAATCCGAGAAGCTTAACCTGCTTGTGTTCCTGACCCCGACCTTAGTCAGGGATGAAGCAGACATTGCGGAGTTGAACGCCCGCAAGTCAGCAGAATTGGGGACACTGCAGCGAGAAAATCGGATTGAGGAACCCACGAAGCTCAAGCAAGATATCTTAGAAAAACTTGAACGCCCGAATGGAACTCCCCGCCCCCTGCCGAATACAGTAGATCCATCCGCTCCGCTCCGTCCACCCGTGCGACCTGAATAATATCGTCGGCGATCGCTGCCTTGGCGCGCTCCTTCCATAAGTCCATCACCCACTCCCTCTTCAAAGGCAAGGCTCTTTAAGGTGGCGTGAACGCACCGTGACGTCAACAAGTCAACGCAATGACTGTAAGGATTGGTCGGCCAAGGGTATGGGGTGAGTGACGGGTTTCGAATTTCATCTGACCCTCAGGACAGTCAAGAAGATCAAGCACTTGGCGATGCAGAAGAGTGAAAAACACGGCAGAATTTCCGCAAATCCGCAACCAGACGCAACCAGTATGAAGGGGGGTTGTTCGGGGGAACCACCCCCTTCGCATAGAGGGTACTGGGTATGGGACCCGCGTGTTGTTGATCTCTTAAAGAGGGGAAGGATGGGGGGATTGGCAACTGCTCGGTACAGAGAATACTTGCAGCGGCCTAGGCGTTATACGCGGGCCGTTCTTGGAGACGCATCGAAACCTGAACAGCAATGTGCCTGAATACACTGATCGCAGAACTGCGCCCCACAGCGGCACCGAAGATGGGGGTTTTCTTCCCAATCCCTCTCTCCGCATCCCATACAGTGACGCGATTCAACGGCCTTGTGGGTGTGCATGTTCCGACCATAGCGGAATGGGGGGAAATAGCAACACAATTGTGTGCGGAGGAAGCTTCCCCGGCAAGGGCGACAGATCAAGCGGCGGCCTGGTTCTCTCGTTGAAGTATCTCCCGCTCTGCCTGTAGCCAGTGATCCAAAGCCCCTTGGTGGGTACCTTCCTGGTAAATCTCGTAGGCTCGCTCGGCAATCTGCTGATGGAGATCGCTCGTAGATGGTTCAGCCCTCGGCGTCGGCTGAGCGGGTGTCCGGCTTTTATTCGATTTCTTCGTTATCATGGGTTGTCCGACTCCTCCAAAAGATACTGTTAGATTAGGCTGTCAGTAGCACGCTGTCAAAAATCGCCATAAGCGTGAGCGACGGCTATGGAACCCGCATGTTGGTGATGGCTTAAAGAGGGGGGAGTGGCATAGGCTGATCCCGCGAGGGTCGCCGCGGCGACCGGAGACCTTCTGCATGAACAGCCTGTGACAGGAGAACCCAACTACCTCCAAGACGCGTCAATCCAGCACGAACGTTACTTTTAGGTCCACACGATACAAGGCGACCTTGCCGTTGTCAACCACCACATGTTGCTCCTTCACCCAAGCCGATTTGATGTTGTGAACGGTCTTGGATGCCCGGGTGATCCCATCCTGAATGGCATCTTCGAAACTCTTCGGCGATTCGGAACTGATCTCGATGATCTTCGCGACGGACATGGAACTCCTCCTTTTGTAAGGCACGGCGGTGTGGTTCACCTCGACGTTGGTGCCCTTCAGTATTCCGCTGGAAGGCTCAGCCTAACTCCGAAAGCCACGATGTAGCAAGCGACATGCCGTCAGGGCTCGTGGGCTATTTTGATTTTGAAAGGAGAATTGTGAATGAAATTTCTATGGCTGAATGATGCATGAAGTCTGAGAGGCGAAACCAAGGACGAGCGGGACGCCATAAAAATAATTCATGACGGGCTTACCTCCATCACGGAGGACCGCACGGTGACAGGCTGTCCAGGAGATAATAGTCCTAAATCTGATTGAGGTCGAACATGGCATTCCAAGTGGCCCAATTCTGTAGCTCGGTGACGACGATGCGATCGTTAGAATCTACATAACTCTGTACCCAATCTCGAATCTGAACGGCAGTAACGGCAGTAGATGTAGTGCTGATCGCCCAGGCTGAAAGGATGACCTTTTTTGCTCCCTGTTTCTTCAATGCCTCTATGAGTGGGCCGTAATTGTGTCCCGGGCTCATGAGATCATAGGAAATGAGGTAGACAGCCATGACGGTCTCCTTTAGTGGAGGGTGGGGGGGCGAATTCTAGGTGAACTGTCCCCTTTAACAAGGTCAAGTCCGGAGTTAGGGTTTCCGGCGGACGGAAGGAGGGGGGATGGCACGGAAACGGTATACGGCGGAAGAGATCATTGGGCGTATACCGTTTCTTGGGCATGACCATCACCTCCCTGGTTGCGGCCCAGTCTACCATTCACACTGGACCGAATTTGCCCGGGCAGGTCATACTGGGAAAGGTTCAATCAGTACTCGAAAACAACGTTATAGAGAGCCGGGACCATTTCAACCCCTAACTGCGCTAACTTCGACTTCATGGGCGTTACGCTCTTTTCATAGGCCTTCCAGTACACATCTTCATTTTCCCAGATCGCGACGTTAATGAAGTTGAATTTGCTGTCTGGCTTGATGCTTCTTTGAAACTTTCCGCTGATGAACCCAGGTTGCGTAGTGATATTGGCCTTCACGTCTTGCCACCACTTCACGAACTCGTCTTCCTTGCCCTTCGGGACTGAAAACACGTTAATTAAGGTTACTGCCATGTTGCACCTCTCAATTGAGACATTCAAACTTTACAAGTACCCCCTCTCGACCACCGAACTACGGCTTCGGGAATGTCGATCCGTTGCTCATTCGGAAGCGTGACAGCGAGCGAGAGGCTTTCCCCTGGACGCATCGGCAGGTCTCCTGAGAGACGCCAGCCCGTAGCGGAGAGATTCCACACGGTGCCGTAGCCCTCAAAGAGGCAGCATTGGTAGGTCACAGGGCAACAGACGGGGAAGCGACGGAAGGGGCGAATCGAGAATTGCATGGGGGCCTCGCGGGGTGGCGTATTCTAGGAGGGCAGTGAAGGGGGTGCAAGAGCCGAGTGGCGGGGAATGGTTGTATGTCGTGCGCCTACCGGCTCCCTGGTCCCGTTGATTCCCGATATGTCGCGGATAGAGCTTCTTGGGAATCGTCTGAGGTCAGCACAAGGCATTGAACGAGCGGCTACGACGCTATTTCGCGATGGTGATACTCGGCACGAGCCGCGGGCGCAGCCCAGTGCCTGAACGGCTCGTGCAGTGCACCAACATCGCATTTCCGCAGAATTTCATTCATATCAGACTGGGAACGAACCACCATGTCCTTCACCTCTACCTAGAACAGGGCGCAGGAGAGAGCGCCTTATCGACTGCCTGACTTCTTCTCCCAGAACCCCTTGGACACATCGAACGCGTACCGGAGTTGCACAGCGACATACTGCTGAACCAGAGTGCCTGGACGGTCGAGCGAAAGATCCTGTTCTCGATACACACTGAATTCATACTGGTCCCTCCAGCGAAACGCGAGGCCCACAATCCAATCGAGCTCGGAAGGGTTGAGCTTGTTACTTGCCTCCCGGTCTGTAAAGAAATTCATATCTCCGTACAGCACGACTGTATTTTTGTAGAGATCGAGATCCGCATGGGCCACATAGCGAAAAAGAGCTCTTCCGGTATTATCAGGGCGCGCAAAGTAGTTGCTGTTGTAAAATAGCGCGCCGGGGCCCGCATAGGCGGTCAGGTTCTGATTAGGCAAGGTGCGCCGCCACCAGCTTGAGTCTTGTATGGCTTGAAATCGAACGGTCAGCAAGGTATCCGCATAGATTTGTTTGAGACCGCTCTTGTCGAGCGGCGCATCACGTTCATATTGGATCCGCCAGCCAAAACGATCAATCAATCCCGTCAGGGCATAGGTCATATCCCACTCGGTTAAGATGATCCAGCCCTTGTCCCGATCAGAGAAGAAATTTTGATCGGTGTAGAAGGTCAGGTACTGCTTATAGAGGTCGGTTTCCAGATGAGCCATGTGCCGGAGGCCGACCAATCCCGTATTATCGGGACGGGCAGCAAAGGTCGGGTTGGACACGAAGACCCCTTCGAGGAAGTATCCCCCGAAGAGGGTCTCTTCGGCTTCCCGTGCTGCCGCGTCGTCCGCCTGTTCCATCGACGGCAACGGACGACCGTACTTTTCCAAGGCAAGGGACAAAGAAGGTGCGGCCAGAAGCCCAATGATACTCAGGACCAGAAGGCCGACCGCACGGGCGAGGGTGGTGATCTGACGCCGCTCTAGAGTTTTCCCTGTTCCTGTCCGAGTAACAAGAGAAATTGAATAAACGACGAGGTGGAACTGTGTGTGACGGACGATGAGAGACGTCATGATGTACTCCTTTCTCCCTGTCCCCGAGGACCGGGCCGGAGCCATCATCACGCTCGTTGGATTAGGCCACCAGAGGTGAGGCTACGCGGGAACACCGGTAAACACTCGAGGGTATGGGATTCAAGCCAGCTATATCAGATTGACTACTGCTGCCACCTGCATCCATGTCTCTCCTCCCCTGCCAATATGATTGCTCGTCTCTATACGCGGACGCGTAGCAGCGTTCAAACAGCAGAACGCTCAGGCCTTCTACCCCAATGAACAAGATGTGTCAACGAGAAAGGTCGACCCTATGGCCCAAGATCGACAGAACCGTCTTTATGGAACACACGTGCGAAAAATCTCCTCGCAGTGATCCGTCGCATCAACCGATGGGGGCACCGACCGATACTCTACCCCCACCACGCGATCCTCTTCCATGAGGAGGTGCGCCCAACACCCGTGATGCACTCTTGATACACTGCCCTTGGAGGAGTAAAACGATTCCTCAAACATGGGCGCTTCTTTGTAGTATGTCAGTACTGTCCCCGCAGCCGTCGTCGTTTCCTCAAGAGGGTTACCTGCACAAAAGACGAGGTCTTGTTTGCTTTTCCCAATCAGAGCTTTCCCGACGGGGTACGGTTCCATCGGCTGAGGCGCAGCACAGCCAACCAGCCAGACAAAGCCAACCACGATGAAGGACTCTAAGATAAGGAACGGTGTGCCGGAATGGAACGAAGACATTCTCATTTGAGTGTTGTATATCAGAGGATCGTTTTACAGCTCAAGCACCACTGACGTTGCATCGTAACTCCTTGACCGACCTAGCTTACAGGGGACGGGTTAGGGCCCTCTGACTTCTACCGCGTCAGGGGAAGGGAACGGGTCGGGAGTCTTTGTTGACTCTGAAAAAGAGAACTGCCTTAGCCACCTATTTGACGTAGACCACTTCCGGTAGATCCTTGAGATCGGCATCACTCGTGATCACTTTAGCTTCCTGAACTCTTGCGGTGGCCTACACGATCGCATCGGCCATCGCCAAGCCATGACGCAAGCTCAAATCAACCGCCAGATAGGCTATGGATGCCATCGATGTCTCGTAATACGTTCCGAGGCAAGGCAACCATGCCCCTGCGCCGCCTCACAAGATCAATGGTCCGTTGCTCGATGGAGGACTACTCGGCGTTAACTGCCCTAAACAGCCCCAAACTGCCTAATTCCCTTCTCCTCCTCTTTGCCCTACGCTCGTGACCGCGCTGAGCGGATGCAGGCTTGATCATCTGAGCGCGATGAGATGCACACTAGAGCGCACCAAAGCATCCATAAGCAGACATCTGCCTAATCCCCAGGGCGGGAGCTCCGGCGTAAGGTGGGGCCACGTTCTACCACTGAGGAGACCGCATGAAGACATCGGATCTGTCGGTTACAGCACTCGCGGCTTTCATTGGCGTGAGTACGGACACCATTCGGCGGGCGGTTCGCAACGGGGAGATTCCGGCGACACGGGTCGGGACCGCGTTACGGTTTGATCTACAGGAAGTTCGTACCTGTATGCAGCGGAACGCGGAGGCCAAGTTTGGGACACGCACGTCCAGCGCGCCGGGCGGCAGGGCCGGCCGCGCGCAGGACGACCAGCCCCCGTTCGGTAATACGGGGGCGTGTATCGCAGAGGGGTCTCGACGAGACCTGAGCGGTTCCCATGAAAGACCACGCGGTTACGATGACCACCCATGCCCCCATAAGGACACCTGACGTCGTGGCCGGTCCGGATCGCAGCGGGTCCCTGCATAAGAGCACCCTTCGGGAGCACCAGTGTCTGCGATGTGCACATCGCTGGTGGCCCCGGAGCCCGACCCGGACGCTCCGGTGTCCGAAGTGCAAGAGTCCCTATTGGGATCGCCCGCGGCGGACGGACCCACAGGCGAGGAACAATCCCCGGGTGGAGAGGGGTACGGTCATCGCCGCATCAACCGATTCGGCCACCGAAACAGCCGAGCCCGTGTCCTTCGCGAAAACGTTGGAGATGCTTCGAGGGCTGAAGGCCATGGGGCGGAGTTGGACGGAGATGGGGCAAGAGCTCCAACGGCAGTGTGGGGTGCACTTGGACAAAGACCAATTGAAGGCCCTAGTCCGATAACGACAATGGTTCCCTGCCCCCCACCACAGTCCGGGGCAGGGATGAATTCGAGTCGCGGGGCGGGGCGAATTGCAGCGGGCAGGCCTGGACGGCTGCAGGAAGGCCCGCTCGATGCGCTGTCGCGCCCGCGCCGCCACCCAAGGAGACGCTGGCGGAAGAGGGGGCTCCCGTGCCTAGGGGCTGGTCGCCTCAGACGGTATCATCGGCCGACCTTGCTGGCAGGGCTCTAGGTCTATGATCGGTGGGGTTGAGTGCGGCTGAGTGACGCTGAGTGCGTAAAAGAAGCGAGATCCCGCGGGGGGTATGGGTAGCAGACCAAGCAGGCCGTTGGCAAACTGTATGGATACTGTGCAAGCGTCTTAGTCAAAATGGAGCAGCCTTTCTCGAAAACGGGCTATTTTGATCTCCAGGCCCTCGCGGCATTCTCGTGCTGTTCGGTGCGCTGGCTGCGGGATCGTTTGACTGATCGTACACATCCCCTGCCCTATCATCGCGTGGAAGGGAAACTGCTCGTCAAACGAGAGGATTTTGACCGCTGGATTGATCACTATCGAGTGTGCCGACAGCCTGGCGAACTCGACCGGATGGTGGATGAGATGCTTCAAGGCCTGTCTCCCGTCAAAAGCAGGGCTTGATATGCCTCTCGGAATAACGTACTGTATCAAGTAAATGAAAATCAGGGCGATCCGTCACCGAAAAAAGCTTACCCTTCAGGCGCTGGCCAAAAAGGCGGGGAACATGTCCTATACCTTCTTGTCGAATGTGGAGACGGGCAAGGCGGACCCCTCGTTGAGCACATTGAAGCGACTGGCCTCAGCCCTTGGCGTGAGCGTGAGTGAGCTCGTTAAAGAGCCCCCCACACGCCCGAGGAGGACCTAATGGCCGTCAAGGTCAAGGAATGGAAAGGGGCGTGGTGGATCTTTATCAATCATCACGGCACGCGCAAGGCCAAGCGGGTGGGCGTTGGGGAGCTGGGGAAAAAAGCCGCGAAGTCAGCCGCGCAACAGATTCAGGCTCGCCTGGCATTGGGCCAAGCCGCCTTTGATAGCCAGAAGGCAGGCGTGACGTTTGACAGCTACTCGGAGACGTTTCTCCAGCGGATTGAGCACACGAGAAAGCACACCACGCTTGCTGACTATCGCAAAATTGTGAACAAAGACCTCCTGCCGGTCTTCCGTGGTTTGGATTTGCAGGACGTTACACGCGAGAAAGTGAAATCTCTGGCCCTCGCGTGCTTACAAAAAGGCCAGTCACCGAAGACGGTTCAAAATATCATCCGCTGTCTCAGTAGCCTCTTGAGCCATGCCGTGGAAGATGAATTGCTCACAGTGAATGCCGCACTCAAGCCAGGCAAGTTCCTCCCGAAGATCAGCAAGCGCCGGAAGGTCAACCCATTGACCCGCGAGGAAGTGAGCCTGTTGCTCGCCACGACGAAGGACAAACTCCCGCGCTACTATCCCCTCTTTCTGTGTGCTGTCCGTACCGGGTTGCGGATGGGTGAGTTGTTGGCGCTTCAGTGGGGCGATATTGATTGGCAGAGCCGCTTTATTGAAGTGCAACGAAACTATACGCATTTTCGCATCACCACGCCAAAGAGTGGCGAGAGCCGCCGCGTGGATATGTCGCGGGAACTGGCGCAAGCGCTCAAGGACCTCCAGACCGAACAACAGATTGAGGCAGCGGCCAGAGCATGGCCTGAAATTCCCTCCTGGGTGTTCTGTAGCGAAGTGGGGGGACTGCTCCATCCGCATAACGTCCGTGATCGAATTTTCTACGGCTTGTTGACCAAGGCCAAGCTTCGAAAGGTCCGGTTCCACGATCTCCGGCATAGCTTCGCTTCGCTGTTACTCCAGAACGGCGAAAGTCCGGTGTACGTGAAAGATCAGATGGGCCATTCCTCGATTCAAGTGACAGTTGATCTCTACGGACACCTGATTCCAGGGGGGAACAAACAGGCTGTAGATCGTCTGGACCTGCCTGTTGATAAGCCCAGTTTATGGCTCCATTCCGCAACCCCCGCGCAACCACGCATGGAAGCGACGCGGGCGAGAGAGCGAGAGGGCATAGCAGATCAAGGAGTTATAAAGGGAAGGTATGGGGTGAGTGACGGGTTTCGAACCCGCGACCTCCGGATCCACAATCCGGCGCTCTAACCAGCTGAGCTACACCCACCATACGGAGAAAACACAGGAACCTGTCTCGATGACGGAGGGGATTCTAGCAAAGAGAGCAGAAGACCCGCAACTCGCAGTCGGCCTGTTCAGCCTCGTGCATCGAAGGCCGCCTGCATTTCGGTGAGAATTGCAGCGGCGGCGGCGGCGGGATTCGATGCATCTCTGATGGGTCGGCCGATCACCAAGTAGTCAGCGCCCGCGGAAATGGCCTGGGTCGGCGTGGTCGCTCTGGCATGATCATCGACATCTTTGCCGGCTGGACGCACGCCGGGCGTGACGATCAGAAATCGCGGACCGACCTTGGGACGGAGGATCGCCGGTTCTTCGCCTGAGGCCACGACTCCGTCACAGCCCACCTCGGACGCCAATAAGGCGCGCGCGGTGACCAAGTCATGGACGCTCCGCTGAATGCCCATATCGCGGAGATCGTGGCTGTCAAAGTTGGTCAAGACTGTCACCGCCAACAGTTTCAGCGGGGACTCTCCACGGCCTTGGACGGCTGCAGCCAACGCCTTCCGGTTTGCATGAACCGTTAAAAATTCCACGCCCATCGCCGCAACCCGCGCAGTGGCCCGACGAACCGTTTCCTCGATATCGAGAAACTTGAGATCCAGAAACACCCGCTTGCCTCGCGTGATCAGGCGTTGAACCATCTCCGGTCCGGCGGCAGTGTACAATTCGAGCCCGACCTTCACGAACACGATCTGATCCTGCACTCGATCGAGAAGCCGCTCGGCCTCGTCGCTTGAGGGAACGTCGAGGGCCAATATTAAGCGGTCACGGGCGATGATGGTTGACACAGGCTTGTCCTTTTGAAGAATGGCTCACCTTGACGCTTCATTGAGCCGCATGATACAAATGCACTCTTTTCTACTATAGGAGTCTACTATGCCGGTTGTACATAAATCGACGATTCGCCGAGCCCGCCAGTCCGTGAAGCGGCACGACCGTAACCGTGCGACGCTGGGTGCCCTCAAGAGCCTCGTAAAGAAAGTCCAAGCGGCCGTGGCTGAGAAGAAGGTCGAGGATGCGACGGTATCCCTGCGCAAAGCCACGTCGGCCCTCGGCAAGGCCGTGACGAAAGGTGTGATGAAACCGAACACGGCCTCGCGCCGGATAGCTCGCCTTACGCGCCACGTCAACTCCTTGTCCGCTTCCCGCTAGTAATCGTTCGCACGTTCGAGATGGTTCTCGCCCTCACCGGTTGCGGCACCTCGGCGCCACGGCTCGGGGAGGGTGGACGTGCGTTGACTTGTGCGCGATCGCATAACCGCAGCAACACGCCTTCAAGAATTCTCGCGGGACGCCCACCACTTCCACCCTTCAGCTTGGCATCGGCATCCAAGAGCAACCCAAGCGCCTCCTGTAAATGGGCGTCGGGAAACTGTTCGAGAAATGCTCGCACCTTGTAGGGATCCATGCGCAACGTCCGAGCGGCCTCCCCTTCGCGGCCTCCCTGCCGTACGACGTCCTTCACCTTCCACAATCTCCGATATTGCCAGGCCAATGAACCAAGAATTCTCAGTGGAGCCTCCCCCGCTTCAAGATTCCTGGCCAGGATCGCCAACACCCGCCCGCGGTCTCTCGCGCCGATCGCCAACGTCAAATCAAAAACCGAGGCGCCCGGCTCCGTTCCGCGCAACGTAGCCACGTCGCAGGCGGTGACAGCCTGGCCGGGCGAGACGTACGCCGCCAGCTTTTCCAATTCACGCCGGATCGAATAGAGCGAGCCCCCACAGGCCTCTTTGAGCAACTCAATTGCTTCCTCGTTGAGCTGGATCCCGACCCGTTCCGCATCCTGCTTGAGCCAAGGAAGCCATTGCGCCTCTCTGAGGGGTGAACAATCGACCGTCACCGCGGTCTGCGCTAAGGCCTGTGTGAACTTGAGTCGTCCGTCAAGCTTCGGCGCGACAAAGATCACAGCCGTGGAGTCATTCGGCTTCTTCAGATAGGGAAGGATCGCGTCGCACTCCCGCGCCGGAAGTTTATCGGCCGCTTTCACCACCACCACCCGCCGAGCCGCGAACACAGCTACCTCCGAGGCACAGGTGACAATCTCCGCCCCGCTCACGTCGTCTCCATAGAACAGGTCGCAATTGAAGTCACTCTCGCCCTCTCCCAATAACGCGGTCTTCAGCGCACCCAGGGCCATATCGCGCAACAAATCTTCCTCGCCGACAACTACGTACAGCGGCGCGACCGTTCCTTGCGCAAGCTGCGCGTTGAGTTGGGCATGAGAGATGGCTGAGGCCATAGTGGATATCCGAATTATTTTACGCTTGTATCCGCGTTGTTCGACGCCGGACGCACGGTCGGCTTTGCCAGCTGCCCCGATTCCAACTGGAGCAGAAAGCGGGAAGCCAAGTCCTCGGCGATGAAACGACCGGCTTGTTCCAAGGCCCTGTTCTGCAGGACGCGGTTGAATTGCAGGTCGCTCGTCACGAAGAACTCCGAGGCGCCCTGCGACGTTTGCGCCCACACGAGACGTTTCGTCCTGGTCTCCTCCACCTTGACCATCACCACAACCTCTGCGCGACTTTCGAGCGTGGTTGTCTGGGTGAAGCTGAGCGTCGGTAGACTGACCGAGAGAATTTGCCCGGACAGCACAAGGTCGGCCGCCTCAGTCTCCGGAACGATCTGGGCCCCACTGCCAGACGAAAACTCGTGGCGTAGATAGTTGGTGTAGCGAGCTTCCAGGTTGGGTTCAAAACTCTTATTCTCCAAGGTCCGGACTACCAACCGCGGTGGCGGTGACGTGGAAGAGGGGGTCGCCGTCGAACTCCCGACGGTGGGCCCGGCTCCCTCCACACGGAATTGATAGCCGCAGCCGAATAGAAGAAAACAGCAGGCGAGAGGCAACAGGCGAGGGGCAAAAGGCGCCAGGCCTGATGGAGCTTTGCTTCTCTTCACACTTTCGACCCATTGCCTCTCGCCCATCGCCTCTTGCCCCTTATTTGCTCCGCTAGATCACAAAATTCATCAGCTTCTTTTCGACGTACACAATCTTCTTCGGCTCCTTGCCCTGCAGCCACTCCGCGACCTGCGCACGAGCCAGCCCTTCGACCTGCTCGCGAGTGGCGTCGGCTCCCACGTCGAGTTTGGTCCGCAACTTCCCATTCACCTGGACAGGAATCGTCAACCGATCGCTCACCGTCAGGGCCGGATCGAAGATCGGCCAAGGCTGCTGAGAGACGCTCGGTTTGTGACCGAGCACCTCCCATAATTCTTCCGCCAGATGGGGGGCGAAGGGTGCCAGGATCAGGACGAAGGGTTCGAGTAAGGCCCGTGAGCGCTGCTCGGCCTTCGTCATCTCGTTCGTAAACACCATCATCTGGGAGATCGCGGTGTTGAACCGCAATGCTTCGATATCCTCGGTCACCTTCTTGATCGTCTGATGGAGCAACCGCTGGTGTTCGAGAGTAGGAACCGTCCCCACCACGGTACTTGAAAGCCGACCTTCTTCATTCACCATGAGTCGCCAGGCCCGTTCGAGAAACCGCGTGACCCCTTCTACGCCTCTCGTACTCCAGGGCTTCACGGCCTCCAGCGGACCCATGAACATTTCATAGAGCCGCACCGCATCAGCCCCGAACTGGTCCATGATCTCGTCGGGATTGACGACGTTGCCGCGGGATTTCGACATCTTCTGATTGTCTTCTCCCAGCACAATTCCCTGATGCACCAGCTTCTTGAACGGCTCCGGCGTACTGACCACCCCAACGTCATACAGAATCTTGTGCCAAAACCGCGCATAGAGCAAATGCAGCACGGCATGTTCGCTGCCGCCGATGTAGAGATCCACCGGCATCCAATAGCGCTCCTTTGCCGGGTCGACGAGCTGGCCCTGATTCTTCGGATCAATAAATCGCAGATAATACCAGCAGGAGCCGGCCCACTGAGGCATCGTGTTGGTTTCACGGCGTGCCGGCGCCCCACTGATCGGGTCGGTGGTCGTCAGCCAGTCGGTTAAATTCGCGAGCGGGCTTTCGCCGCTCCCGGACGGTTTGAAGTTGTTGGTCTCCGGCAACAGCAGCGGCAGCTGCTCTTCCGGAAGCGGAAGGGCCTGGCCATCGACCCACACAATCGGAAAGGGCTCGCCCCAATACCGCTGACGGGCAAACAGCCAGTCCCGCAACTTGTAGTTCACGGCCTTGCGACCCTTGCCGTGCGATTCTAACCAGGCCGTGATTTTCGGAATCGCGTCACCCGGTGTCAGCCCATTAATGGTAAAGCTTCCATCTGGCGTCGTGGAATTGACGACGGTACCCTTGTCGGTCGCGACGAAGGCCTCTTGTTCAACCTGACCGCCCGCGATCACTTCGCAAATCGGCAAGGCATAGGTCCTCGCAAAGGCCCAGTCGCGCTCGTCATGCGCGGGCACAGCCATAATGGCCCCGGTCCCATAGCCCATCAACACGTAGTCAGCAATCCAAATGGGCAGGGGCTCGTTGTTCACCGGATTCACCGCATAGCCACCGGTGAAGACCCCGGTCTTTTCCTTTTCGAGTTCCTGCCGTTGCAGATCGCTCTTTCTCGCCGCCGCCTCGCGATAGGCGGCGACCGCGACGCGGCGGTCGGCGGTCGTGGCGGCCTCCACTAATGGATGCTCCGGGGCCAGCACCATATAGGTCGCGCCGAATAAGGTATCGGGCCTCGTCGTAAAGATCCGAACCGTGCCAGGGACGCCGGCCAAATCAAACTCGACTTCCGCGCCAATCGATCGGCCGATCCAATTCTTCTGCATCTCCAATGTACTGGCCGGCCATTCGACCAGCTTTAAATCTTCGAGGAGGCGATCGGCGTAGGCCGTGATCTTCAACACCCATTGGCGCATCGGCTTGCGCACCACGTCGAACCCGCCGACTTCGCTCTTCCCATCGATAATTTCTTCATTAGCGAGCACCGTCCCCAGCGCGGGGCACCAATTCACCGGTACTTCCGCCACGTAGGCCAACCCTCGCTCGAACAGTTTCAAAAAGATCCACTGTGTCCAGCGATAATAATCGGGGTCGATCGTGCTGATCTCACGTTCCCAGTCGTAGGACAGACCGACACGTTTCATCTGACGTTTGAACGTCGCGATGTTCTGGGCTGTCGTGACAACCGGATGAATTCCGGTCTTCACCGCATACTGTTCGGCGGGCAAGCCGAACGCATCCCACCCCATCGGATGCAGCACATTGAAGCCCCGCATACGCTTATAGCGGGACACGATATCCGTCGCGGTATAGCCTTCCAGATGGCCGACGTGGAGGCCCGATCCGGAGGGATAGGGGAACATGTCGAGGCAGTAGAATTTTGGCTTGGTCTGGTCGTCAGCCACGCGGAATGTCCGGTGCTGCTCCCAATAGGCCTGCCACTTCACTTCAAGGGCGTGGTGATCGTAGGTCTTGCTCATGTTGGCAATGAATCGCTCTCGTCTCGAAAAAGAGGAAGGACTCTAGCATAGACCCGCGGGAGCAACAAGAATCGACGCAGGGAGCGGCTGACACAAACGAGGTCGTCTTCGCAAGAAAACCAGTTCGCTGATATCAGAGTAGGCAGTCCTCTTCATCCGTCGTTCGCGAAGCATCGCTCGGCTGAAGAATCTAGTCTATGGCATATGACCGATAGTACGCTCCTCGAACAAGTTCAGGATTGTCGTTGACCCTGCTAACGCCATTCGCTATCAGTTCCATCCTCCAGCGATATACGCTTCACGGGTGTCGAGAACGAAGCTGGCGGACTTTCAAAACAGCCTGCTAGTAGAATAGAGACCCAGGGTCTGTACTGGCCATTCCTCGATGGAGCGACGGACATCCGACAAAGGAACGATGGAACTCTACGCCACACAAATCTTTCCCCGCGTGATGGACTGGGTCATGAGCGGCGACGAATTTCAACAACTCAGAAGGTTGCTGTTGCAGGGCACACGTGGGGAGGTCTTGGAAATCGGGCTTGGCACCGGGCTCAACCTGCCCCACTACCCTGGAGGAGTGTCGTGTTTACATGCCGTGGACCCGGCGCTGCTCCTACCAGACCGAGTGACACGACGGAGTCGAGCCGTTGCCTTTCCGATTCAGATCAAGCGGGTCAGCGCCGAAATCCTCCCCTTCGACGATCGAACCTTCGACTACGTCGTCAGCACCTGGACGCTCTGTACGATTCCCGATCCGGTGAAGGCGCTCCGAGAAGTCCGTCGAGTCCTCAAACCTGACGGAGTATTCTTGTTCCTAGAGCATGGCCGGAGCGACAATGCAAAAATTGCGGCCTGGCAAGACCGCTTGAACCCGCTTCAGCGAATGATCGGATGTGGATGCAACCTGAACCGGAAGATTGATCAGCTCATGGGACAGGCGGGACTCGTGATCACGCAACTGGATCGATTCCAGATGCAGCACGTCCCGCGACTTGCCGGAGAAATGTACAGAGGGTCGGCGGTGCCGACTCCTTCATAATTCGATCACGATGAGGCAGTAGAGGTCCGTTCATGAGGGTCGACAAATTCTCGACCGACACAAACGATGCAGAGGGGGCCGGTGGCAGCTGAGAACTGGACTTCGCACTGTGGACGAGATGCGCGATGCCGAACTGCTGGGCGGCCGCCAGACAGCTTTCATCGTCGTCGATAAAAAGAGCGCGTGTGGGATTGAAGCCAACCAATCGCTGGCAGGTCGGCCAGTACGCAGGCCGCATTTTCAAGTAACCCACCTCAGAGGCCGTCACGATCCGATCCACATGCCGATCGAGACCGGTCTTGGCGACTTTCACCTCCACGGCCGATTGATGCGCGTTCGTGAGAATCGTCACACGTCGTCCAAGAGTCTTGAGATCCCGGAGGAATGCCTCTGTACTCGGCAAGAACCCCATCATGTGGTCCAGTTCCCTGTGCATGGCCACCACATCGATTCCCACCCGCTCGGTCCAGTAGTCTAAATCGGTCCAGGCCAGCTCCCCTTCGACCGACCGGTACATGGCCATTAATCGATCGCGTGACCCCGCACAGGACAGCCCGTGCATCAAGGCATAACGACGCGGCAGTTCCTCTTCGAAAAAGAAGTTGTCGAAGTGACGGTCCAACAGGGTCCCGTCCATATCGAGCAGGACATCGTCGATCTCGTCCCAATTCAACTGAAATGGCGTCATCTTGATGAGAGTGTACCCGACGATGGTTGTGTTTGCCAAAATTCTTATGTTACGGTCACCAGACAATCGTCCATGCCACGCACCAAAAACACCCCTTTAGAGACAGTACCGGTACCGTTAGCCCCGACGGCTCACCCGCCCATTGTGGCCATAATCGGTCGCCCCAACGTCGGCAAGTCGACGCTCTTTAATCGCATGCTCGGCAAGAGAACGGCCATCGTGGACGACGTCCCGGGCGTCACGCGGGATCGTAACTACGCCGACGCAACCTATCGGAATCGGCCGTACCGCCTGGTAGATACAGGAGGTCTGGACCCATCTGCCTCGGAAGGCATGTTGGTCCTCATCAAACGTCAATCGGAACTCGCCATTGCGGAAGCGGACATTTTGATCCTGCTGATGGACGGCCGGACCGGGCTCACGACCCCGGACCATGCAGTGGTCCGTCTCTTGCGCGGAACGCCGAAGCCCTTGTTTGTCGTGATTAACAAGATCGACACGCCTAAGGTCGAACCGCTTGTGGCGGATTTCTATCAGTTGGGCACGGAGACGCTCTATCCTATCTCTGCCGAGCATGGCATCGGCGTCTCCGACCTCCTGGATGCGATCTATCCACTCCTCCCGATCCCGGATGAGAACCCTGAGCAGACGACGATGCCCCGCATTGCCGTCGTGGGACGGCCGAATGTCGGCAAATCCACGCTGGTGAATGCTGTGCTCGGAGAAGACCGAGTGGTGGTCAGCGATGTACCGGGAACTACCAGGGATTCGATCGATTCGATCGCCCTCCATCAAGGACGCCGATATCTCTTCACTGATACGGCCGGTATTCGTCGGCGCGGAAAGATTGACCGGGGGATCGAAGGCTATAGCGTGGTCCGATCGCACTTAGCCATCGGCCGGTCCGACCTCGGGATCTTGTTAATCGATGCCACTGAAGGCGTGACCGAGCAGGACACCAAGATCGCCGGGATCATCATCAAGCAAGGACGGGCCTGCTTCCTCCTGGTCAATAAATGGGACCTCCGGGAAGGCGATAGCCAGGCCCGGCAGGAGGTCGAACTTGAACTTCGGCGGCGCTTTCCCTTCTTGACCTGGGCACCGGTCCTCTTCGCATCCGCGGCCAACCCCGATTCGCTTGACCAGCTCTTTCCTACCATTGATAGGGTATTCGCGGCTTTTTCAAAACGGATCCCGACCGGAGCGTTGAACAAATTCCTCCAGGAGATTCTCGCGACCCACCCCCTGCCGGTGCGGAAAGGCAAACCGACGAAGATCACGAAGTCTGCCTTCATGACCCAGGTTGCGACACAACCACCGGTCTTTGCCTTGTTTGTCGGTCACCCGGACAATATCACGCCCGCCTACCTCCGCTTTCTCGAGAACCAACTCCGCGAGGAATATGGATTCGAGGGAACCCCGATTCGCATGCTGGTTCGGAAAAAATAGCTGGTTCAATTTCCGCCGCTCCTCGACCCTATTTGTACGCGACCTAGCTCTGAATGCCACGTTGTGATCGGTATTCGAGGGATAGTCGCGCTTCCTGCACCTGGCGCATCGGTGCAACTCTTGCACAGTCTGGTGAGCATTTCCCCGAAAGGATACGCATGCCACAATCATCTCCGCAGCACCAAGCCAACTCCCCGCAGGATGATGTCTCTGGGATTGAGGAATCGCCCCCCCACGGAACTCGTGCGATGCAACAACCCCTTCTCTCTTCCCCAGACACGGGCATGATCGTGTTTTCCTCATCCGCTTGCATCCTGCACATGAATGGACCAGCTGCGTGCACTGATGGCATTGTTCGGTAAGTCCTATGAGCTCTGGCCGCAGATGGCACCAGAGTCCATGCCCTCCATCCTCACGGAGTTCTGTCACGACGTACTGGCAGAACTCCGACGTCGAATCGAGACCCAGGACTGGGCACAATTCGAAATGCGCCGCATCTGCCACATGGTCACACCATCTCTCTTGCTCACAGGGTTCGGTGTCCCGAATTCTACCAACCGTGAGCTCCGGGTCATCCTGACCATCAACCCCCTGTCCTCCACTCGTTGCGCAGCCGCAGACTCACCGCATCTCCACCCGCCAGCCAACGTACACGCTCCCGTCAGTCGAGCAATTTCGTAAAGGCATCGCCTTTCGAGTCACTGTCGTGGCGGCTTTCGCCTTGACTCCTCGTAGGCATCATGTTATTCGCTCAGGCTGATGATGGATTCCGCACATACAGAGACTCATCTCCCTGCGGTTCGCGACAACCCGCAGACCTCCGCGATGCGGGAGTCCTCTCTTCACAGGCTGCAGCAACGTGTGATCGAGACCCTCTGCGCCGGGGTGGTCATCGTCACCCTCCTCGGCCCCGTCCGTGCCGAGGAACCACCTGCGCCAGCCGGAATGCTCTCGCTCCCAGCCGCTGAAACCCCTGCTCCAACATCTGCCGCCGTTGACCCAGTCACGATTGACCCCTTCATAAAGTTGCGGGGATCGGTGTGGCGGACCAAGGCCGGGATCGTCTTTCTCAAGACTCCGATCGGACTGCTGACCCTCACTTCCAAAACAACGCTGAAGGACCTCAAATCCTCGCAGGAAGTACACTTTTGGGTGCACGAGCGCCATTCCGTCGTCGAGATCCGAAAGAGGGCCGACGGATCGTTGGTCCATCGCTACCTCAGCGGGCCAATGACGTCTGGGACCGATGCTCCGAGAACGTTACGCTGGTGGGGGCCCGACGGTGACCAGACCGTCCACGTTGGCACAGAGGAAAAGCGCCTCACGGACTATCACGAGGGAGATCCCCTGACCGTCGAAGTCGATGAAACGAATACCATCCGCGGGGTGCACGACCTACAATTCGACCTGCAGGTCAGCCAAACCCCGCCAGCCGGCGCCGACGTGTATCTCCTCCTCTCGGGAACCGTGTCCAAGCTCAAATCCAATTTCGTCTTTATCCGCACCCCCATCGGCCTGGTCATGCTCAATTCGAAGATCGGGATCCCTCGTGTGAAGGTGGGACAACCCTTGACGTTGCAGATCGACCATGAGCATGTGGCCGTCACGTTCCCATCGACTGAGGCCCCAACTCCCCGACGCAGTGCCTCACCAATCCCCTAACCGACAGCCATTACATAGCGGCCCTGACCGAGCAGGATGCTCAAAAGGCTAGACTTCTCACCCGCCCAACCCTGGCGGGTATTTCACCCTCCCGCCCCGAGTCTGCCAAGACAGACTCTTCGCCCTGAGACGAGCCTGGCCCCAAGCAATGCTCCAGCTCCGCGGTTAACCCTCGATTCACGTTTCATGGTTCCTGGGAGTGGAGCAAGAACGAAGCTGTCGGCCTATCTGAGCATCCTGCCAGGTTTGCTTGACAGGCCTCAGCCAAGCCCCTAGACTTCGCGCCAGCCATGCGCGCCACTGCCCCCAAGACGCCTCCCCAACGCCCAGCCATGCAAGAGCCTGACGGATTTGATAGGCTGTATCGAGACCATGTCGATCTGATTTATCGGTACGCACACCGCCTCTGCGGCGAAGCGGAGTCGGCAAAGGATCTCGTTCAAGAAACCTTTCTCAATGCCTACCGAGGACTCAAAGATTTTCGAGGCGAGGCGCGGGTCTCCACCTGGCTTTACACCATTGCCTCACGGGCCTGCATACGGATGCGGCGCAAACGAAAAGGAGAGCCCGAACACGAACTGTCGTTGGATGAATTTGTGCCCACCTCGGAAGGGGAGTTTCGACTCCAGATCCCGATGGACGGGCTCACTCCCGAAGAGGCGCTGCAGAACAAGGAACTCCGGCAGGCTCTCGACCAGGCGATCGACAAACTGCCCAAGAAATATCGGATGGCTCTGGTGCTCCGCGACATGGAAGGGTTGAGTGCCAAAGAAGTGGGGAACATCATGGGCTTGAATGAGCGCGCCGTAAAATCGCGACTGCACCGAGCACGCTTGTTCGTGCGGCGGGAACTCAGCGCCCGCGGCATCACCAACCACGATGACCACAAGGCTGGAGGCTTACGCTCATGACCAAGAAAAAGACGGCGGCGCCAAAGAAACAGTCCGGGCCATCGTCTCACCGCCATACGCATGGCCAAGGCCATTGCGTGGATCTTCTCCGGCAATTGTCCGCCTATATCGATAACGAACTCCCATCCGACATTTGCAAGGAGATACGCCGGCATCTTGGCGCCTGTCCGAATTGTGAAGTTTTCATCGCATCCCTCCAGCAAACCGTCACGCTCTGTAGACATCGTCCAGTCCCACCGTTGAAATCGGCCGACCGGATTGCCATGCGCCTCGCAATCCTCAATGAGGCCAACGCTCGGTGAGAGGGACGCTCGGGTTCATATTCCTGGCTCTGATGCTAGCAGCTCCCACTCGCGCGCTCCCAACCGAGGTCGAGGTGGAATCGGTCACCGTAGATATCCGCGGACGGAAGTTCATTCCGAATCACGTCCTGTTACATCATGAACACAAGACAGTGCTACGGTTCCGCAACCACGATACGGAACTCCATGCTGTGGTAGCCAAGGAGCTCTTCCTTGGCGTCAGCCTCAACGTGGGCGGTAACGGGGCCCCGGAGTTCGGTCCAGACGGACTCAAGCGGGTGATCATCCCTCCTGAGGGCCTCATTGAGATTCAGTTCACCCCGACGCGTACCGGAACTTTCTCTTATCTGTGCGACATGCCGGGTCATGACATGCAGGCCGTGATCGTGGTCGAGTAAGAAAGAGACATGAGCCTTGCAATGAAAGGTCCGGTAGGTTTGTGGGCCATCATCGGCGGCACCATGGCCATTGGCCTGACCGGTCTGTCGTTCGCCAGCCCGCCGGCCCCGACCACGCTTGAACAGGGGCGCGCCATCTACGAGCAACACTGTCTGGACTGTCACGGACCAGAGGGCCGAGGCGATGGGAGCAAGGCCATCTCACTGTCCCCTCGGCCAGGCAATCTTGTGTCTGCCCACACGTCGGCCAAGTCCGATCAGGACCTGCTAAGGATCATCGCCAACGGGCGCCCGCATACTGCCATGCCGGCCTGGAAGGGCCACTTGTCGGAAGAGGACCAACAAGCGGTCCTCACCTACATTCGCTCACTGGTGAAATTCACTCGTTCCGCGACCCCGCCTCCGCCCGCCCCCTAGCCGGTGAATCGGCGTCCCTGGCCCCTTTCAGATAATCAAAGCAGCGTGGTACAGTACCGGCTTCTTCTCGTCCTTCATCCTAGGGGAGCCTACGACATGATGCGCCTGCAGATCCTCCAACGTAGCCGGTTCACGATCCTGTTCCTCGCAGGAACCCTGTCGATTGTCACTGCAATGACCCTGATCGAAGCCTCATCGGCATCAGCTGCCGCTGCGAAAAAGTCGAAGAAGGCTGTCACTTCAGCTGAAGCGACGGCTCAACGTTACGCCGAAGCCATGGGAACGGGAAACAAGGTGGGCGTCGGCCAGCTCGACTTCGCCTGTCAGTATCCCCTCGTCGCTGCAGCTCCCCATGGCATCAAGACCTATCCGGCCGACTCCGACCTCGTCTACGATTCCTGCTGGCAACGGTTGCGAGAGGCCCATGCCTCCACCCTCGTCAGAAGCGATGTCGGCATGGAGGTCTTGTGGCCCAGTAATGGCGACCTGGTCTTTTTCAGTGAAGACCTGAACCACTACCCCGCCTCGGCGTTTGTGACCGACGCGCTGGGCCTGACGCCGCCGGGAACCGGATTCCATGTTCGCATTGTCGGAAGCGCGCCGCTCCCTTCGGCCTCGTTCCGTCTTCGACCGAATGGCCCGATCGTGGCGGTGCCGACCACCCTAGTAAAATTGGCCGTCAGCTACCAGGATCCCCTGACAGCTCCATTGACCTATGCAGCTGGTTCGGTCAAATGGACGACTACGATTAAGCGGACCAGGCGTGCGCTGAAGGAAATCACCACTCAGTGGGTCGTCCTCTCCGGACTCAAGAAACACGGCTTCGCGGGCGACACGGCGGTCGTGAACCTTCCCGTCACCAGCGGAGCCGTCTCCGGCAGTGGCATCCAGGAAAAGATTCCGTTTGTCACGGAGGCGAGCCGTGCCCTCCCCGACTCGCTGGTCTGGTGGGGACCGACGGATGTCCCGGGGCTCTTGACCGCCGCGGCAGCTCGCGCGGCCACCTTTCCAGAACTGCGTGACCGCGTTGCCATGTTGAATCGTGTGCTCATCATCGATCCCAACCAGGCCGAGGCCCTCATGGTGCTGAGCCGACACCTCTATGCCGTCGTCCTGCGCGAGGCCATCCCGTTCCACAAACTCACGGTGAAGGATCCGGCGCTGGCCTTGGTGGTGAACGAGCATTTTTGGAACATCTACGCCCAAGCGACGCGCATGGACCTGTCGCTGGGGATGGAGATGGGTGGGTTCGACAAGCCGACGACCGCCGACTACCTGTACCGCATGATCTCAGCCATGCGAACCTTGGCCGTGGTACGTCCGGAACAACTCGATAACCGATTTCGCTTAGGGGTGGCCCTTCGGTGGAACAACGATCAAGAAGCCGCGATCGAGACCCACCAATCCTTGGTCAAAGCCATCCCGGCTGAGCGAAGAGCCGGCAGAGCCGAAGCCTTGCTCCAACTGGCCTGGTCCCGCGTCAATAAAGTGGCCTGGAACCGCAACTTCGACGACTCTGATATTCGGGTCGCCTATCAGGATGCCGACGAGGCGCTCGCGCTCGCCGATCTGCCGCTCGATAAATTCATGGCCGAATACACCAAAGCCTACAGCTTGCTGTTCACTCCAGACCGAGACAATAAGGCGCTCTTGGAGCGACTGACGGAAGCCGAGCGATGGTTTGCTGAAATTCCCGGGCAGACACCGGACATCTGGAAATTCTTCATCGGGGCAGAATCATTGAAGGCGGTCCTGGACGCTGATCCGATCTTCCAACCACTGCTGGCATCAACGGAAGAGAAGAAAGGCTGATCGCCTGTGTGTGACCGGTTGGTCTCCTTTCAAGACAGACAGAGACTCTCGCCTCGCATGGTCGCAATTGTTCTCCTCCTGCTGGCTTCTTTCAGCGGCGTAATCGACTTGGCCGCGGCGGACGACTCGTACATCGCAGGCTATGCAGCCTCGCTCCTCGAGCGAGAATTCGAACTGGCGGCCACTATCCGCGTCGCGGACGGAGTCGTGACGGTGTACACCTCCCCCACCACGCCGGGAGATCGACGCAAAATGCTCACGGCTCTGGAAAAAATTCCCGGGGTCGTCCGGGCAGAACTTGTGCACACCGACCTCACCAGTCCCCCGCCGCCAGCAATCGGAATCAATGCCGTTGAGATATCCGTTTCTCCGCCACGGAGCGAAATTCTCCCCCGGGGACTACTATTCGAGCCGCTCCATGCCGACCCGCGCTGGCCGCATTTCTCCGCGGCCTATCGGACTGGAACCGCTGGGGCGGATACCGGCCGCACCTTCGCCGGTAATTTCGGCGAGACATTTGCACTCTATCGGCACGCGGCTCCGTTCAACGGCCAGTGGGAATTCGGTTTGCAGGCTGGCGTGTTCAGCATTTTCGACTACGGCTCAGCCGATGGGTCTCAGGACCTCGTCAATGCGGACTATGTAATCGCCCTGATGGCGAGCTACCGAACTGGGCCGCTTTCTGGCTTCGTTCGTCTGCAGCATCAAAGCTCACACCTGGGCGACGAATTTATCTTACACAGCCCGGTGCCGGTGACTCGACTCGGCTTCTCGTACGAAGGAGTCGATGTCAAACTATCGTACGACATGCTCGAGTGGCTGCGTGTCTACGGGGGCGCCGGGCTTCTTCTAAACACAGCACCAGAAGATATCAAGAGATGGACCACCCAGTTTGGCATCGAGTTTAGCTGCCCTCGAACATTCTTCGGCGGCACCATTCGCCCGGTCGCCTACGGCGATTTCCAGGCGAATGCGCGGACCAGCTGGTCGCTCGGGAGTTCCATTATGGCCGGCGTGCAGTTCGAACACCTGGAAATCATGGATCGCCACATCCAGATTCTGTTCGAATACTACGGCGGCCCCTCTCCCAATGGAGACTTCCTCTTCCATACCACAGAATGGTTCGGCATCGGTCTTCATTTCTACCTCTAGCCGAGGACTATTCAAGCTGGATTCTGAAAATTGTAAGGAAGGGCCTGTACAAGCGCCCGGTATCGCGACTGCAATCAACAAGACCCCGCACACCAAGGTCGGACTATGGTGACAAGATCGCGCCGCTCTGTCACCAGACAAGTGCGAAGCCCCGGCTCGGCGAGATAACCGGAAACACCGATGAAGCACGACAGGACCAGCTCTCTCCTCAATTGCTCGAAGCCATCCTCGGAGTCGATTCGGTTGTCACACCGATATGGGCACTGTCGGACGAGCGAAAATCCTGGGGCCATAGTTTTTTCTCGCCGCGTGCGATATCGTGTTGCGGAATGTTTCGGCTGAATCCACGTGCCGATGATCTGCGCTTCCCTCCTGTTGAGCTAGCCTCACCGGAAGGTTTGCTGGCCGTCGGCGGCGATCTGCGATCAGAAAGGTTGCTCGAAGCCTACCGCCACGGCATCTTTCCCTGGTACAACGAAGATCAGCCCATCTTGTGGTGGTCGCCCAATCCCCGGACCGTACTCTTTCCCGACAAACTCCACATTTCCCGCAGCCTGAAAAGAAGCCTTCGTCCCGGCATATTCAGCGTCACGCTCGACCGGTGCTTTCGCGACGTGATGCGGCATTGCGCAGGACCACGATCGCAATATCCAGATGGCGGCACGTGGATCACTTCGGAAATGCTTGAAGCCTACACGCGCTTACACGAACTCGGATACGCCCATTCCGTTGAAACCTGGCAGGAAGGAGAGTTGGTTGGCGGGCTCTATGGCGTGGCGCTCGGTGGCGCCTTTTTCGCAGAGTCGATGTTCACCCGTACATCCGATGCCTCGAAAGTGGCGCTGGTCTCGCTCGTGCGCCAACTGCAGGCCTGGGGATTTCGCCTCATGGACTGCCAGCAATCCTCCCCCCACGTTATGGCCCTCGGCGCCGAATCCATCCCCCGCCTCGATTTTCTTGATCATGTGACCGCCGCACTTGCGATGACCGAACGACGCGGACGCTGGCAGTTCGACTCCCTTATAGCTTTCTTAGGCTTCACTTCTTACTCATCGTAGCCAGTTCTGCAAAGTAATGCGCGAAGGCTTTCATTCCACCGGAGGCCTGGCCCCAGTCGAAGTATTCGTTCGGCGCATGGTACCCATGCTCCGGCAGACTCAATCCCATGAACAGGATAGGCACCTTCCAGGCTTTCTGCATGGTGACCACTGCACCGATTGATCCGCCTTCGCGGATGAACGCCGGTTCTTTCCCAAACCCAGCCTTCGCCGCCCGCTTCACCGCTTCGACATAGGGCCCCTCAAACAGTCCTTTGAACGGCTGAAGCATCCCTTCCCGCTCCACCTTCACATTTTGGTTGATCTTGGCCACGTGGCGCTTGAGCAACGCAAAGGCCTTTTCTGGAGTTTGATTCGGCACCAACCTCATACTCACTTTGAGTTCGCCATGGCCCGGCACGACCGTCTTCACCCCGGGCCCGTGATAGCCGCCGGTCAGACCATGCACCTCAAACGTCGGCGCGGCCCAGATTCGGCGCATGATCTCGGCGGGATCCTGCGTGCGCAGCGTCTGAAATCCATAGGCCTGCTTGAAGCTCTTGACCTGGAAACCTGACGCAAGGAAGCTCTTGATCTCCGCTTTAGTTGGTTCGACCACATCCTGATAGAACCCGGGAATCTTCACCTTGCCTGACTTGGCATCGACGCAGGCTTGCGCCACTTCCATCAGTTCCGCGAGCGGATTACGCGCAGCGCCTCCGGTCACGCCTGAATGAGCGTCTTTCGTGCCAGTGCGAAGCGTGAGACGCGCGCCCAGCAGACCGCGCAGACCATAGGGCATGGCGGGTTTTCCTTTTGCAAGCCAGATGGTGTCCGACACCACGACTGAGTCCGGTCGAGGAATGGCCGTTCGGTTCTTCAGCCCAGCAGCAAAATGCGGACTGCCGATTTCTTCTTCCAGCTCCCAGAGAAACCGAACGTTGATCGGTACTCCTTGCTCGATTGCGTACCGCGCGCCAAACAAGGCCGAGAGCGCCGGACCCTTGTCATCCGTCGCACCACGGCCATGGTACAGCCCGTTCTCGTTCTTAAATGCAAACGGTGCCTGCTTCCATTCCGGCTCCTGCGCCGGCTGCACATCCATATGGTTATAGATGGTGACCGTCGGATGATGGGCTCCGGTCATCCAGCCGCCGGACACAATCGGATAGCCCGCCGGTCTCTACAATCTGGGCCTCAGCCCCCAGGTCTGTCAGGACCTGCCGCGCAAAGTCTGCCATGCGCCGGATGTCGGGGGCCTTGGCCGGATCCATGCTAATCGAAGGAATCTCCACCATCTGGCCAAGCAGATCTTCAAATCGTCGGCGGATCTCTGTCACATAGGTACCAAGTTGTCGTTCATTCACGCTCATTGTAGGTCCTCCAAAAAGCAACCGCGGATTATACCGACAGTGCCGCGACTGCGAAAGGGATTGCCTCGCCAGCAGGAATTATCATGGCAAGCACGAACCGCGACGCAAGAATGGTAGAATGGCACCGCCTATGACAATTGGATGGCCTCGCAGGCCCATGAAACTGGTTTCGATCTTCCTCGGTTTCTGGCTCGGCTGGGCCGCGCTGCCTTCCCTTGCCCTGGCCTCTGATCCCATCACTGTTCGCGAGATCCTGGACGAACCTAGTCGTTTCCACCTCCGGCAAGTGACGCTGCAAGGAACCGTTCGGAACGTGCAGCCTCTCGATCCCTATACCTTACCGGCCGGCACCACCTGTTACGGCGCCTATCTGTTTTATTTGGAAGACGAGACCGCCTCAATCAATGTTGCCGCGTTCGGCCTCTGCGGCATCCCCATGGTCAAAGATCCCGACGTGGAGGACGGCGCACGCATCGAACTCCACGCAACCGTCCAAGCGCCGAGCCACGGAGGATACTACCTGAGTTTCCAGGGACTCAAGGTGGTCGGAGAGCGAGAAGGTGTGGTGCAGGCTGTGGCTGACCGGATCACTCCTTTACTCGATGAGGCAAAGCCCCAATGACGAAGGCTCCACAGAGGGTCACTCCGTCAAGGACCAGAATCGGCTGGATCGGCACTGGCGTGATGGGGTCGTCGATGTGTGGCCATCTCCTGGCCGCGGGGTATCGCGTGACCCTGCACAGCCGCACGAAAGCCAAAGCCAAGCCGCTGCTCGACCTCGGCGCCACGTGGGCCGAAAACCCTCACGCCGTCGCTGCTGATTCCGATATGCTCTTTACAATGGTGGGCTTTCCCCGGGACGTGCGAACCGTCTACTTCGGCGAGACTGGAATCCTGGCTGGCGCACAACCAGGCACGGTGCTCGTCGACATGACGACCACAGACCCAGCGCTCAGCCGCGAGATTGCCGAAGGTGCGACGGCCAAGGGTCTCTCGGCGATTGATGCCCCTGTATCCGGTGGCGATGTCGGCGCGCGCAACGCCACCCTCTCGATCATGGCGGGAGGCGACAGCGAAGCAGTGCAAGCCGTGATGCCCCTCTTCGAGCTATTGGGTAAAAAGATCGTGCATCAGGGAGGGCCCGGCACCGGGCAACAGGCGAAACTCTGTAACCAGATCGTGATCGCCGGCACGATGGTCGGTGTCTGCGAGAGTTTGCTCTATGGCCACAAGGCAGGGCTCGATCTGAATCGGATGCTGGACTCCATCCGTGGCGGAGCCGCAGCCTGTTGGACCTTGGACCATCTCGCTCCACGTATTATTCAACGAAACTTCGACCCGGGATTTTTCGTCGAGCACTTCGTCAAAGACATGGGCCTCGCGCTGGAGGAAGCGAAACGAATGGGGCTCGTGCTGCCCGGTCTCACGTTGGTGCACCAACTCTACCAAACCGTCCAAACGCTCGGACATGGCCGGAGCGGAACGCACGCGCTGATGCTCGCGCTTGAAGACCTCTGCAAAGTCCAGGTGAGTGCGTCACCGACATGAATCCCCTCGCATACATAGCACTCGCCGTCTTGCTCTTCTTCACTGCCTGCGCGAGCAGTCAGGGATTGCATCTGGATTCGCTCCAACAGACACTCCAAGAAGAAGAGGCTCGCTTCGTCGGTGCTCTGCCCTCAAAATCAACGACGAACCCCTCGACCAGGCAAGACCCTCCGAAGTTGGGGCTGTATGTCATGCCAACCGGATTCCTTCGTCATGAGTTCGAGTGGACTGATGCCGATCGGGAGACCCTGCTGGCTTGGACCAAGGGGTTGAAAAGTGACGGCCTCATCAGCGGCACTTCCTTCCTTCAAATCTCTTCGATCAAGGGAAACCAGCTGGTACAGTTGCGCGAATCCGCCATACGGCACGGCGCGGACCTCTTGCTCATCGTGGACGGGGCAGCGGCAGTCGATCGCTACAACAACTATAAGGGGACTCTGCTCTATTGGACGATTCTCGGAGCGTACTTAGCCGACGGTACCCAGAGCGACGCACTCTGTCTTGTGCGAGGTGCCTTGTGGGATGTCCGTGGAGAAACCAAGCTGGTTGAGGAAGAGGCGCAGGGATTATCGAAGATCGTCGGTCCAGCCGCCCGAGTGAAGGATGGAGAGGGGGTCACGGCGGCACGCCGACAGGCACTCACCAAGCTGATGGAGAAACTGCGAGATGATTTCGCGAAGACCGGCAGCGGACGCTGACGCAGGTGATAAAGGCCTCTACTTGCGGGGCTGCCCGAGCACGCACCACATGCGGCGCGTGCCGGACTTTTGATCGGTCACCGGCTCGCCGCTAAAGAAGCTGACTTGCCAGGCCACCATATCGTCGGTGGGATGGGGCGTAGCCGTCCAATAGATCTCCGACTTGATGTTGGAGAAGAGATGGCCTGCCGGTAAGGCCGGATCATGTTGAGAGGTGTCGATCAAGGTCTTGAGTTCGTCCACTGACGGTGCGCGCCATCCGGATTGGCTACCAACCGCTTTCGTCGCACAACGAGCCACCGACGCCCCCCACACATCGTGCTCCCGATCCGGTTCCTGTTCCCAGATCAGGCCGGTGCTGTTGTCCTTGACGCCCGCACCGTTCAACAGCAACGTAAATCGAGAGGAGGCAATGGAATCGGCTGCGAAGGCCTGATTGGTCAACGATACAATGCCGACCACGATGAGACAAGCACGAGCTGCCTGCAGGCTTTGCATGTGAGCACCTCCTGATCCAGTGAACGCCTATCGTATGAGAGTAGCTGCGGTCGTGCAAGCACGTTTACGGCGAGAGCCGGCGGTAATGTTTCAGGAGAAGCAGCCCGCCCCAGGCGAGCGAGGCCAGCATCAGGAGAATGCCGAGGTTGTAGGCGAGGTGGGCCAGGCGATGGTCATACTCCAGCCAGCCCAACATGGTCAGGATATTGTTCCAGTCATGCCCGTCCGTTTCCTTCCCGGTCACCCCACCAAGCAGCATGAGATCCAGCGCCCGGGCATCGTTGATGTAGGGGGCAATGTCCATGATACTTTCCGCCGTCCACCAGAGGGCCACCGACGCGCCGAAGGGATCGCGCGTCTTGATGAGAAAGGTAGCCAGGCAAACGAGCGGCATCAGGATCTGACCGAGACTCCCGCCCAGAATCATCATGAAGCGTCCCAACGGGATAAACAGAAGATGGCCCGCTTCGTGGAACGGCAGATTGATCAGATGGAGGAACGATTCCCCTGTGTAGTTGGTTTCGAGCGGCGTGAAAATAAACGTTCGGCCCCACCAGAGAATCAACAGAAACACCGCGACCCGGCCAGCAGAACGTCATCGAGTCGGTCGACATATCTGAATCAACGAGCCACTCTTTAGCGAGGGCCACCCAACGGGAGCGAACCCGCAGCACAGGCTGCAGCGGGGCAAGCGGTCGATACTTCGCAAAAATGATCCCGCACTTCGAGCACTCCGTCTCTCCGTCCGGCTGGTCAGCCTGACACTTGGGGCAGAGCAGGGTCGAGGTTACGGTGGATGCCATAGCCCCACTGTAGGGCTGAGTGCACAATCGGACAAGAAAATCTCAGGATTGATCCTGGTAGCTGAATGGAGTTCGTTTGCGGGATGCTCAAAAAGGCTGGCAGCGAGGCCGCAGCCGATGAAAGCACCGGAGGCGTAGCCCCTGGCTACGTTGAGGATGCTTTCGAGGCGAGAACGAAGCTGGCAGCCTTTTTCAGCATCCCGCTAGTGGAATGAGAAAGGAATGGGAGCAAAGGTAAGCACAAACACGGCGAGTGCAATCCATCCGACAAGTACCCGCCCCCTTCCCAGCGGCACGTGAGGATCGCGCACCGGCGGATGCCCGAAACCCCATAGTCCTGCCATGAAGGCCCAGAGCCACCAGCCGGGCCATCCAACGAATCCCAGCACGATCAGGACCGGCACGATGGCGAAGGCCACGGTGCGTTGCCGGAGCTCCCCAGAGCGCATAGGCCACATGGCCTCCGTCCAGTTGACCGATGGGAATGAGATTCAGTGACGTCACGAACAGACCGAACCAGGCGGCGAAACCGATGGGGTGCAAGACGATGTCAGCCTGGGGAGGGAGGGACCCGACGACAAGCCAGGAGATGAACTGCAAGAGCAAAGGTTCGCCCAACTGTAATCCGTAGGTCGCCGTCCGATCAACAACCGTTGACAGGTTCAGACCGATGACCAGTGCCGCCACCGCAACAACAAAGCCGGCGAGCGGACCAGCCACGCCGATGTCGAAGAGCGCGCGCCGATTCAAGATCGGCCCGCGCAGGCGGATGATCGCCCCGAACGTGCCAATGAAATACGGAGGGCCAGGGATGAACAACGGCAGTGATGCCGGGACACGGTGGATGCGGGAGAGCACATAGTGGCCGCACTCATGGGTCACCAGAATCACCAGCAGCGTGGCGGCGAAGGGAATCCCGCGCCAGAGCGTCTCTGGATGTTCGAGCAGAAAGTTCACCGGTCCATGGATCGGTCCGTTGTAGGCCTGATAGGCCCCGGCCCACAGTGTGGTGAAGACCGTTGCCACAAAGAGGCTGATGGGCAGGGTCCATTTCGAGAAGGGCGTCTCCTCCAATTCGTCGTCCGCGGAGAGAGCACTGAGGTCCTCGGACGGTCCTGCCACAACCGGCAGCTCTCCGCTGCGGATCGGCTGATCGTCGCTCCGCTGGTCGAGATTCATGGCGCCTTCTTCAATGATCCGCAGCGAAGGGGTTATGGTCGAGTTCTTCGCGAACCGTCGTGGCCGGGCCGTGACCAGGCAACAGGATACAGTCGTGAGGTAATTTCAACACGCGCTGCCGCACGGAGTCCAGATGGGTCGAGAAAAGGTTCTGCGGAAGGGACTTTCCGATCGATCCGGCAAACAGGGTGTCACCAACGAAACAGACGGGCCGTGACTCGGTATCCATCCGATAGCAGATGCCGCCAGGCGTATGGCCTGGCGTGGTCAGACAATGGACGCTGAGACGCCCGACCGAGATGGCACGACCGTCGTTCGGGGCAGTAAGACGATCCTCCGATGGCTTCCAGCGTAGCAGACTGACATCGTCAACCCCCAGATAGACTGGAACTTGCCATCGTGCCAGGAGCTGCTGAATCCCCTCGGCGTGGTCCGCATGCCCATGCGTCAGACAGATGCCGGTCAGCCGGACTCGATGGGATTCGAGCCAGGCGATCATGGCCGGAGCGTTGTACGCCGTATCGACGAGGAGCGCCTCACCGGAGTCGTGCACGATATAGCCGTTGACCGCGTAGCCGTTGATCTCGCCCTGTATGGTTTCGATCCCCGGAATCGAGGGAATCGGTTGAGGAACCCACTTCTCTAGGACGATCTGTTCCAACGGACCGAGACGGAGCCCTAACGCGGTGGCGAGGGCGCGCACTTCCGCCCGATCGCGCGGCTGATCGCCTCGTTCGAGTGCGGTGATATCGGCCCCGGGAAGGCCGGTGATGCGCGCCACATCTTCCACGGACCACGCCTGTCCGATGCGGGCCTTCTTGATAATGTCACAGAAATCGTCTTCTAAGGGCATACGAAACTCTTCAGGCGAGTGACATGAGGCAGGTGGCGAGGGGTAAATAAGTCTTCACCTATAGCCTCTTGGCCCAAGCCTCAGACGCTATGATTGTGCTACGTCCATCCATCTTAGCTTAGGCCGCCAATGATGCGGCGATAGTCATCCTCGGAGTAGGCTCTGAGAGTCGTGGACCGCACATTGCCGAGTGATCCCACTTTGAGGCCGAAACTCGCCAGCTTGTCGTTGTTCGGCATATCAACGATGAGAACAAGATCATACGCCCCCAGCGTCATATAGAACGCCTTTACTTCGCCGCCCATATCCTTCGCGAGCTTCTTCACCCCATCCAACCGTTTCGGCGAATCCTTCACATTCTTGATTCCCTGATCCGTCCAATTGAGCAGCATCAGATAGGTCACCATGACGACCTCCTTGGTTGGTGGTTGGACGTGGACAACCAGATTCTCCGGCGAGCAGGAGCCCGCTGAATCAATTCTCCGACGCGAGCGTGATCTCCTTCACCTCTCCAAATCCCGACAGCAACTTCGGCAGGGCCTCACCGGCCCCGACTGCGACAATGGTCAGTCGCTCGGGGTGGAAATGTTTCTTCGCCGCCGCCAGGATTTCATCTTTCGTCAATGCGATCACACGGGCCCGCAATTGCTGGAGAAAATCTTTGGGAAGCCCATCATATTCCAGTTCCATCAACCGCCCCACAATCGCCGACGAACTGGCGAAGGAGAACACAAACGAGTTCACATAGGCCTCTTTCGCTTCTGCCAGCTCGCTGTCTGTCACCAACTCGGTCCGCATCCGTTCCATGTTCGCAATAAACCGAGCTGATGACCTCTTGCGTCGATGGCAGCTTCGTCTCTGCCCGCATCAGCCAGACGCCTTGATCGTGCACCCCGGTGTTCAACCTGCTGCCGACCGAATAGGCCAAGCCCCGCTTCGTCCGCACATCGTTGAAGAGACGGCTGCGAAAGGAACTGCCCCCCAGAATGTCGTTCGCGATCGCTAAGGCGACATAGTCTGGATCGTTTTCTTTAATCGACAGATGACCGACGCGGAGATGCGTTTGCGAGGTATCCTTGTTCGCGAACCGTACGACGGGCTTCGCCGTCAGGCTCTGGGGCACATCGGCAATCGACAGCACCGGCACCTCGCCTTTTTTCCAATCGCCAAATACTTCGCGCAGCAGGGCCAGCATCGCGGACTTGTCGAAGTCTCCCGTCACCCCCAGCATCATGCCGTTCGGATAAATGGTCTTCCCGTGAAAGGCGACCAGATCATCTCTGGTAATGCGGCTGATGGATTCGACGCTGCTTTCACGCGCCGTCGGATGGTCCGCGCCATACAGGAGCTTCACGAACTCGCGTCCGACGATCGAACCGGGGTTATCTTGCCTCCGGCGAATCCCTTCGATGGCCTGCAGCTTGGCCAGTTCAACCCGTGCCGGCTCAAAAGCGGGTGTCCGAATGAGTCCCGCGAAAATCTGGAGCCCCCGCTTCAAGTCCTTGCTGAGCACATCGAGCGACGCGGAACCGGATTGCCGTCCAATCGAGATGCCCACATCCCCGGCAAACTGTTCGAGTTCCTCGTCCACCTGCTCGGACGACAGACCGCCGCCCCCGCCGGTCCGCATGATGGAACCGGTCAACGAAGCCAGGCCGATCTTATCGGCCGGATCGAGCCAGCTGCCCGTTTTCATTGTCGCAGTCATGCTGATCAAGGGCAGCTCATGGTCCTCCAGAAGATACACGACCATCCCGTTCTCCAGCACCACGCGATCCGGTTCCGGCGGGGTGAACTCAACCGGTTTAAACGTCATCTGCCTGGGATCGCCCAGCGCAAGTTCCGCCGCCCAGGCGGTCAGCACCGGGATGGCGACCGCCATGATCATCGAGCACAGAACGAAACTCCATCGCATCACATTTCGCGTTTCACGTTTCACGCCCCTCATCGCGCCACCTCATGATGTTGCGGCGCCGTCGCGACCTTTTTCTCGCCGGCCTTCTTCACCAACGTGGCCACCGTTCGGTTCGACTTCGTGAAATACTCAGCCGCCACACGCTGGATATCCGCCGTCGTCACGGCTGCAATTTTGTCCCGGGCCTTTAACACATAGCGCCAGTCCCCTGCCACCGTCTGATAGAGCGCTAACTGAGAAGCAAGACCTCCGTTAGATCGGAGGGCCCGCACCAAGTCGGCATCGAGGTTATTCAGTACTTTCTCAAGTTCCTTGGCAGAGACCGGCTCCGTTTTGAGCCGTTCGAGTTCGGCATAGATGGCCGCCTCGACTTCTGCCGTCGTATGGGGCGCAAGCGGTGTGGCATTGAGCACGAATAGATTCGGGGAGCGGACCCCGGGATAATTCGAATCGGAGTTCACCGAGGCGGCGATCCGTTTCTCGCGGACCAGATTCGCATAGAGCCGGGAGGTGAGTCCGTCGCTCAGCACCGCATCGATCACGTCGAAGACATAGTCATCGGGATGGCCCAACGCCGGCTTGTGAAACCCGATGGCCACCGACGGTTCGGCATCGAACTCCACCTCCACGCGGCGCTCCCCCCGTTGAGGCGGCTCGACAGTGACGATCGGAGGCTGCGGAGGTGCAGCCGGTATCTTGCCGAACGTCTGCTCGATCAACGTCATGACGTCCTTCGGATTAATATCGCCCACGATGGCAATCGTCGCATTGCCGGGGCCGTAATAGGCTTTGAAGAAGGCTTCGGTGTCGGCCGGCGTGAGCGACAGGATGTCCGACTCCCAGCCGATCGTCGGAATACCATATTGATGTGCGCGAAAGGCTGCCGAGGTGAAGGTTTCAAACAACAGCCCGTTGGGGCTGTCGTCATTCCGCAACCGCCGCTCCTCCATGACCACTCCGCGTTCTTTGTAGAATTCGCGGAGGACCGGATGCGCCATTCGATCAGCTTCGAGCGCGGCCCACAGAGGCAGACGATTCGCCGGGAGGCTGATCATATAGCGAGTCAGGTCCTTGCCGGTCGCCGCATTGAGCCCAACCCCCCCGTGGCGTTGGTAGAGTAAGGCCATCTCATTGCCCGCCACGAACTGTCCCGCCTGTTCCTGTAGTTCCGTGAATCGTTTCTGCAGCGCCTCGATCGCTGCGCGATCCTCAGGACTGGCCGATCTCTCCAGGCTCCTCCTTGCGAGTTCCCGTTGCCGCTGCTCCAACTCGGTCCCCACCCGATACAGCTCTTCGAGAATGGGGCGTTCTTTCTCGTAGTCCTTCGTCCCTACCGTCCTCGTGCCCTTGAACGCCATATGTTCGTAGAGGTGCGCCAGGCCGGTTTGACCGATCTGTTCGTTCACCCCCCCGACCCTAAAGGTCATGTTGAGGGAGACCACCGGCGTCTGATGCCGCTCGACCATGAGCACGGTCAATCCGTTCGCCAGTTTCTGTTCCACCACACGATCCGCCAGACCGAACGATGCCGCATAGAGCAGGTCGAGGTTGAGGCTAAGGTTCAGGCCAAGGCCTACGACAGAGAATCAGAAAGCAGCGACCATTTTTCATAGCGTCCTTACTCAACCTCAACCTTAGCCTCAACCTGTTTTTCATGCGAATAGCTCCATTAATTCTTCCGGTCGTTCGATAAACCAGTCCGGTCGACAGGCCTCCATCTTGGCGCGATTCCCCATGCCGTACCCGACCGCACAGACACGAATCCCGGCGTTATGCCCGCCGTTGATATCATTGGTACTGTCCCCGACGAGCACAGTATGTTCTCTCGGCACATTCAATTGTTCCATCACATGCAACAGCATGCCCGGTTCCGGCTTCAATCCAAACCCGTGATCGCCTCCGACGACGTACTGAAAATGATTCGCCCCCAGCCCTTGGAGAATCACGTTCGTGTACTCGATCGACTTGTTGGTGGCCACGGCCTTTCGCTTGCCTGCGAAATGCGTCAGCATCTCTCCAATGCCGGGATAGAACGTCGTGCGATCGAGGCAATGGGCCAAATACTGGCCCCTGAACACCCGCAAGGCCTCCTCGAAGGTGACCCGACTGCTCTCGCCGACCGACAAGCGCAGCAATTGTTTCACCCCATCCCCCACAAACCCGAAGATTTCCTCGAGTGGCCGCTGCGACAGCCCCAGCTCAGCCAACGTAAGGTTCACCGACGTGGCAATATCCCACTTGGACTCGATGAGCGTCCCGTCCAGATCGAAAATTAACAACTCGACCGAGGTCTTTCCCATCATTTTACCTTTCGCAACTCGTCCTGCAACGATCCGAGACTGTCTCGCTTCGCCTGGTCGGTTTCCTTCACCCAGGCTTCGCGCACGATATTCACCATCCGCTTCTGCCCCACGTGAGGGGGAAGCATCGGCTCGACAATCCTCCATCGATTCTTGACGGCTTTCACGCGAAACCGAACTACTTCTGTCCCGGCCTCCTGGACGAAACCGGCGGTTTCCAGATACACGAGGCCTATGACTTGAAAGGTGACCGGAATGACGACTTCCAGCCTATCGATCACCTCCCATTGGCGATACTGCTCCGCCACCACAAAGCCCCGCGTCACGACGACGTGCCCCCACGTCGGCTCCTCATGCCAACTCGTATAGGACGCGACCGCCTCGACCGACATGGCATCGAGCCGAGCCCCCTTATAATCGAGCGCCAGATATCGTTTCACCACATCTGCCGGTGAGTGGTCGAGGGATCCGGTTTGCGCGAGCCCATCTCCGGCTAAAAACAGCAGGGCGAGCAACTGACACAGAAAAAACACTGATCGCCCCACTACGTTGGGTGTCATCGTCTGCACTTTTCTTCCAATCTCTACTACCTCCTGAGGAAACTGAGTAAGCCTCCCTTGCACGCATCCGGCAATGGGCGCTCTCAGTCCGTGGGCGCTGTGCGGGCACAGGTCCCGCTCAGCCGCTTCAGCTCACCCGACTTTGTGTAACTTCATCAAATTGGTCTCCCCTGGCTGACCAATCCTGGTCCCAGACAGAATCACGATCCGCTGCCCCGTCGTCGCCAGTCCCTCGGTCTTCAGGCGGCGTTCCGCTTCATCGATCCGCTCATCGGTTTGAGCGATCTGCCGCATCGTGTGAGGGATCACACCCCAGTACAGTGCCATCCGCTGCCGTACGGCCTCAAAAGGAGTCAGCGAAATAATTGATGCGTCAGGTCGCTGCTTCGACAGCAAGCGCGCAGTCGTACCCCGTTCGCTAAATGCCACGATGACGCTCGCCCCGATGACTGAGGCTGCCGAAGAGGCCGAATGGCAAATGGCTTCCGGGAATGAGCCTTCCCCCTGTGGCGCGTCGGACGAGCGCGCACACCACGTTCGAGCCCCTTCTTCTGCGGCTCGAACGATTCGGTCCATGACACGGACTGTTTCAACCGGGTACTGTCCGATGGCCGTTTCTGCGGAAAGCATGACGGCGTCAGTCCCATCGAACACGGCGTTGGCCACATCCGACGCTTCGGCCCTTGTCGGGCGCGTGTGGTGCGTCATGGACTCCAACATCTGAGTGGCCGTGATCACGAGGCGGCCGCGGCGGTTGGCTTCGGCGATAATGCGCTTCTGTAGGAGCGGAACCGCCTCCGGCCCCATCTCCACTCCCAGATCGCCCCGCGCAACCATCACGCCGTCCGCCTGATCAAGAATCGCGTCCAAGCACTCAACCGCTTCGGGCCTTTCGATCTTTGCAATAATCGGCACGTCGCCGCCCCAGTCGGCCACTAACTTCTTTGCGGCCACCACGTCATCGGGCCCTCTGACAAATGAGAGGGCTACATAGTCTACCCCCTGCGCGATACCGAACCGGAGATCGTCCCGATCCTTATCTGTCAGAGTGGGAGCGCTGATACGAGTATCCGGCAGGTTCATGCCCTTGTGCGAGGTGAGTCGCCCTCCGCTCACGACTCCGCATTCGACGGCGCCGCCGGTAATCCGATCAGCAATCAGCTCGATTAACCCGTCGTCAATCAGGATGCGGGCGCCTGGCTGAACATCCCGCACCAGGTATTGGTACGACACCGGAATCTCACGCATGCCGGATGGAGCGATAGACTGTGCGCCGAGTTGACCGCCGGACCGGAGCAGAGTCGTCACGAGCCTCACAGTCTGGCCGGCAACCAGATCGAGCCCGC